>CAVZJL010000018.1:0-246405 GCA_963775365.1 uncultured Acidobacteriaceae bacterium
GCGCAGTGCCTTCTGGTATTCGGACAGCGCTGCTCCATACTGTTGTTTCTGGCGGTAAAGATCTCCCATAAGGACCGCGATCCTGGAGGAGTTCTTCGTCGCCGTCTCTTCTGCTCGCGCCAGCGCAGCGGTTGCCAAGCGCTGATCTGCTCGGATCTCCCAATATAAACCGGAGGTATGGGTGGCCGCCGCGGCAGTCAAACGTCTCGCCTCTTGGGAAGCCCTGCGATAGTCTCCCGTGTAATAGGCGCACTCCACCGGTGAGATACTGCCGGCGCTCGAGGGCACGGTAGGCCCATCCGGTCCCTTTGTGCCGCACGACTTGGATACGAACATCTCTACTTCGGGAGAAGTCTGATGGAGACTTGATCGGAGGGCCGCCAGCAAATCTTCAGGAAGTTGAGATGTGGCCATGTCGAGTGAACCAGCAACCTGTTCGAGTTGCTGCGCAGGACTGTCCGGTCCAAAGAAGGTCCAAATTCGATCTCAATACTTGCTCGGCTCAGCCGGTTGAGGGTGAACAAATCATGCCACGCGCCGTTGTAGTCGCCCACCCGGAGTGCCTTGTTCATCCGGACCAAGGGCGTAATAGCACACATACTGTCGTCCAGCGTTTCGTCGCCAGACTCTCTGACGCGCCAACAGCAACACGTACTCGGCCCGGCTCAGTATGGCGCCGCCCGGCGAAGCGAGGAGCATTTCGTATCGTTCGGCTGCTTGAGGCAGCTTGCCTTCTTCCGCAAAGACAAGAGCCTGGAGAGAAGTGAGATAGGTAGACTTCGGGCTTTCACTGATCAACCACCTAGTGTCCGTTTCCACCTGGCGCAGGGACATCATGCCCACCCCAAACCAGGCATCGGAGTTGCCGGGATCGATCGACAGAGGCGCGTGTACGCGTCGCCCGCATCTAATTTCGCTGCAAGGCCGCGTAGGCTCTGCCTAAGGCAAAGGCGCCTGGATATCACCCGGCTGCAACTTCTCCGCTGCAAGCAAGTAGGGGATCGCCTCGCTCGGCGATCCGGAGTCAATCAGATCGATCCCGAGAAAGAGGTTAGGAACCAATAACCCGGTGTTTCGCGCCAAGGCCTTGCGAAAGCTCAAGATCGCGTTCTTTTTCTGTCCGATCTGGTGCTGCATGAGTCCGAGATTGGCCCAAAGTTCCGGAATGTCAGGCCGAATGTGGACAGCCTGTTGATAGGCTTGCTCGGCGGCGACAAAGTCGTCGTTCGATTGCGCGACTCGGGCCTTGGCAAGCAAGTTGTCGAGTAGGTTGTCCGCGTCCGGCTGCTGTGCCGGCAAAACCGGCACAGTCAGCAGGGCGAGGAGTATTGTGGCCAAGTACTTCATGCGAATCACCAATAAAGTTTGAGTGCCAGCTGTACATCCCGCGGTGGATTCGCCGCTGTAATGGTGCCATAACTACCGGCCCCGACAGTAGTGTTGGGGGCGTAGAGGTTGGCATGGTTGAAGGCGTTGAACATCTCTCCGCGGAATTGCAGCCGGAATTCTTCGCTGATTGTGAACCATTTCTGAATACCTAAATCCCAGTTGTCGTAACCGGGAGCCCGCAAGTTGGAGAAGTAGCGCGGGGCATCACCAAAGGTATACGGAGCGGCTTGCTGAAAGGCTGCTGTGTTGAACCACTGGTGAATGCCTCGATGCGCAATATTGTTGGGGTCGCCCACAACATTGGCATGCTGATTTCCACCGTAAAGGGAGCTGGAGAAATTATTGGCGCTGATGGAGAGAGGAAATCCACTCTTGAATGTGCTGATGCCGGAGACTTGCCAGCCTCCAATGGCGGCATCCACGGCCCGGTTCATGTGCGAACCGAACTTTTTGCCGGTTCCCACCGGCAACTCGTAGATGTAGCTGATCACCAGGCTATGGGGAATGTCGTCCGCATCCACCGAACGCTCAGCCGCAAGGTTGTAATAGTTTCGAATGGTGCTTGAGGTAGCCAGGGCCCAATCGGTGCTGCCGTCGACATTGTCGATGAACTTCGAGAAGGTATACGACGCCAGAACATTCAAGCCGGCGGTGACCCGATGTGTATAGGTTGCCTGCAAGGCGCTGTAGTTTGAGAACCCGACGGGCGCCTGAGTATTGGTGATGCTATCGCAGTATTGGGCGTACGGGAGCAGGAGCTGAAAGCTGGAAACTGTCGGGTTACTCAGGCCGCACCCGCTCCCCTGGACATGTCCATTGAACGGGTTGGTGACCTGGCTGTTCAATTGAGTGGTCTGGGACAAGTATTGGGGCGGCAACTGGTTTCGGTTGTCGCTGGCCAGAATCATCTTGAGACCGTGGTTGCCAACATACGTGAGGTCGATCACATCGCTGGGACGAGGCGAGTACTGTACTCCGAACATCCATTGCTCTACATACGGCGAGGGCCGAACGTGGTCCGCGACTGTGATCGATTGGCCCACGTCGGTTAAACCTCCCAGGCTGTTGCCGGTGAGCGGCAGAATTCCTGTAGGAAACGGATTGCTCAATGTTGAGGATGGATTAAGTCCACCATTCAGCGAAGAGACAAAGGCAGTCGTTTGAGAGTAGCCGGGGTTTGGACCGTTCCCGTAGAAAGTAGTCGGGTAAAAGATGCCGAAGCCTCCGCGGACCACGAAGTTCGGATGTGCCTGATAGGCGAACCCAAAGCGTGGCGCAATATTCGCGTACGAGGTGTTATAGAGTCCGCTCCCATGCCCATTGCCGTTATAGACGAACTGGCCAAGGTAGTTTCCACCAACAGCGCTGCTGATGGGATTGACTTCATTGAAATTGAAGTAGGCTTGTGCGTTGTGCCGTTCTGTGGGCGCGCCCTGGATCTCGTAGCGGATGCCGAGATTCAGAGTAAGTTTTGGAAACGCTTTCCAGTCATCTTGAAGGTAAACGCCGTGGTAGATTTTGGAGGTCGCCGGGAAGGAAGTGATCCCCGTGCTGCTTGTCCCTGCCGGGCCGCTTGCAGCGGCCGTTCCCAAAAGGAAAGATCCGAACCCATAGCCAGTAGAAGTTGAAGGGGCGTTCGGGTCAGGGCCGGAAGTGAACCCGCTATCGAAATTGAAGATCGTCGGAGCGACTCGTCCGCCGAGGATCTGTGACAGAACTCCCATGTAGCCCACGGAAAGTGTGTGGTTTCCATGTGTCTTGGTAACATCCACTGAGAAGCTTCCGATGTTGTTGGGGAATGTTCCTTGTCCTGCCCCGGCCTGTGGGCCCAGCCCAGACTCTCCTTGGACGCCGATGACCGGGAATTGAGGGGAATTGGGATCGATGGCGGCCGGCAATCCGAGCGAGCTTGCTTTGAAGCCCGCGCTTTGTACGTCATTTCCCTCAACCCAACGTGCAAATCCGAGATTCGCACTGCCGGTCAACGTCGGCGATAGGACTTGACTATAACCCAAAGCAACGTCCCACCGGTTGTCCGGATTGACCTGACCCGGTCCTGCCGGGTTATTCGCACCGTACAGTGGGGCCGAAACCTGCTTTTCTTCCGTTTTACGAGAGAATCGTCCGTAAAGCCGGGCTGTGTCGCTGAGATTGTGGTCGATGCGAATCGTGAATTCGTTGGAGTTTGTCGGCGCTGAGGCCGATGCTGCGAAGTTGTTCGATATCGAGTTGTTGGTCGGGTTAGGCCAATAAGCAAGCACATTTTTGGCTACTGGATCGATGAACCCCGACAGGTTGTTTCCCGGGATCGGATCGCGGATGTAAATAGGAGTTCCCGAGGCGCTTGTACCGATCTGCCGGGTAGTGAACGGGTTGTAGACCTGGCCGCTCAGGATCGGGCGCCCGAGGGCGTCGGTTCCAATCTGGGGGCCGAGCAATGCAGAGAGATCACCGGATCGAAAGGCCGCAGTTGGCACGGTGTCCAAGGCCGTGGCCGGATTGCTTTGCCGCAACCCCTCGTAGAGGACGAAAAAGAAGGTCTTGTCTCTTTGCCGATAGACGTGAGGCAGATACACTGGCCCACCCAGGCTTGCGCCGAATTGGTTTCTGTGGAGAGCGGCTCTGGGCAGGCCACTGTAGTTGTTGAAGTAGCCATTAGCATCCAGCGCGTCATTCCGGAAAAATTCGTATACGTCTCCATGCAGGGAGCGGGTTCCGGTCTTGGTGACAACATTGATGACGTTGCCCGTGCTCCAGCCATATTGCGCCGTGAACGAATTGGTCTGAATCTTGAACTCTTGCACAGCGTCGACCGAGGGCACGTAGACCACCCCGCCCCAGCCGTCTGCCGTATCCCAGGCACCGTCGAGCAGAAAGGCACTCGAACCGAAGAAACCGCCGCCGAAGTTGAAGAATGAGATGTCTTGATCCGCCGTGCCCTGCTCGCCCCCGCCATTGACCACCTGACCTTGTGAACCGTTGTTGACCGAAGAATTCAACGTCACCAGACCGAAGACATTGCGGAGATTGAGGGGAAGCTCTACCACCTGCTTGCCGCTGATCTCAGCCGCCACATTTGCGTTGTCGGTGTTAAGGATCGGAGCCTCCCCAGATACGGTGACCTGCTCCTGGGCGCTGCCCACTTCAAGTACGATGTTCTGCGCGGCATCCTGTCCAACTTCGAGCGCAAAGCCCTGCTGGTGGTAGGTCTTGAAGCCGCCGGCTTCCACTGTCAGGTCATAATTACCTGGCGGTACCAAGCGGAACGAGAAGTTGCCCGAAGCGTCCGTCGTATAGGCGCGGGAGATCGCCTTTTCCGGGCTGGACAAAGCAACCTTTGCATTCGGGATGCGCGCGCCCGCCTGGTCTGCGATTGTTCCTGAAAATGAAGCACTCGACGCTTGAGTTTGCGCCCGTAACGAATGATGACTGACAACGAGAAACGGCAGCGTAACCAGAACCGTCCTCAGCAGTTTTCCCGATGCCCAACTTATTTTTGAGATCATGCCTTGCCTCCAAAGTCCTACGGATCGGACGACCCGTTTTCCCTGAGTGCCGATTGAAAATCTGCAGTCTGCCCGACGGAGTGTAAAAGACTCCCGGCACTGTACTTCTGGCAAGGTGTGGTACAGTAAGCTGCCCAGGAAACGTTTTCTTTTCAACGACGTAATGGGGAGGTAAAATACCTGCTGCAGTCGACCGGGGAGAAAACACAAATGAAGGGTGGCGAGAAAACTGCGCTTTTGACGCCGCCCGGACCTCTCTCGGAAGAGGCTAAGCAATGCGTTAAAAAGTCCCTCGAAGAGATGGCGGGCAGCGTTCCATTTCGCACCAGCCGCCAATGTCAGGATTTGCTCCGTTATATCGTTCTCCATAGCCTCAACGGAGAAGACGAATTGCTGCGCGAACGCATGATCGGTGTCGAGGTTTTTGGCCGGCGACCCGACTACGACCAGGCTGCTGACCCGGTGGTTCGCATCCGCGCGGCTGACGTGAGAAAACGAATTGCGCTGTTTTATGAAGCGACGGAGGCAACAACACGTCAGGTCAAGATTGCCATTCCTTCAGGCTCGTATAAAGCGATGTTCGAGTTCGTTGGGTCTCGGGACATCGAGGCTTCATCCAACGAACCCTCTCCTGAAATGGTGGTGCCTGCAACCGTAGACAGTCGCCCGATTGAGCTACCACCGGTAACCTCTCCTCCGACTGAATTGACAAAACATGTCCCCCGACGGACCCGGCTATCCCGGTGGATGGTCATAACGTTGGTAGCCGTATTGTTGATTCCTGCTGTCTACGCGTTATTTCGATCCACTCACGAAACCGCGTTTGACCGGTTCTGGTCGCCGGTTCTCAAAGCCCCTAATCGAAGCGTGATCTATGTTGGGAGTAACGCCGTTTATTCTCTGTCCCAGGGATTTCTTGACCGGTATCGGCGCGAACACCGCCTGGACAAAGTGGAGACAATGGGGCGAGAGTTTCTTGTCCCTTTGGGCTCGACTGACATCGTAAGTGGCAGTGATCTCATTCCAGAGAAAGACACGTACGTCACTGTGGGAGACGTCGCCGCGACGGCAAGGATCGCTTCCTTTCTTTCCCTGCGTAAGAAGCCCTATGACATGCGCTTTGGCGGGGACATTTCCGTGGGCGATCTTCGCGAGCGGCCGGCAATTCTCATCGGGGGCTTCAATAATTCCTGGACTCTCGAAATGACCGACAATTTGCGTTTTGTGTTCGCCTATCAGTATCAGATTCAGGATCGTTTCGATAAGCGCAGGAGCTGGAAGGCCAATCAGGACTTCACGGAAGACTACGCCATCATCTCCAGGATTCTCAACTCGAAGACCGGCGAGATCCTGATTACCGCGGCCGGCATCGGCCACGCCGGCACACGTGCGGCCGGAGAATTCCTGACCAGCCCCAAGGATATCGATTCCCTGATGCTTACTGCACCCAGGGGGTGGGAAAAGAGAAATCTGCAGATAGTTCTGCACACTAATGTCATCAACGGATCGCCCAATCATCCGGATGTGATCGCCACGTATTATTGGTGAGCTCAACCGAAATTCGCAAATTTCGCCATGCTTTGAGATGGCTCGTGGGTTCGGCCCAATAAGCGCAAGCAAGCTCTTGGGTGTGACCATGTTGCGCATAGGATCGAACCGTCTCGGGATCAACTCCCACTCCTGGAGGTCGCGGAACAACACGCGCAGAATGGAGATGCGGCCAGCGCGTGTGCTTGGCGCGAGAATCTGGCCTTTTCTCTTCACATGAACCGGATCGATGCTGCGCCAGTCGCCTCCATGCCACTGACAAACGATAGAGACGGCTTCCGCAGCGAGGGCCCGGTTCCAATCAGCGGGCGAAATGATCTCTGGATGAATCTTGCCAAGCCATCTGCCGACGTTGAGTAGGAAGACCGTTCAGGATCTCTTGCGACATGCGAATAGTCGGATCACCCTAGACGTTTACACTCAAGCGGTGAATGCGACGAAGCGCGCAGCGCAGAGCAGGTTGTGAGGATGATGTTGCCCGATCTGGGCGCAAAGGAAGTCGGAGGGAACATCGAATCGGCGTAAATTTGGGCTTATTGTGCCCAGATTTCGATGTCACTTGGTTGCCTATCATCCCTTAAACTCTTTGGAATGAATGGCGGGGACGACGGGGCTCGAACCCGCGACCTCTGCCGTGACAGGGCAGCGCTCTAACCAACTGAGCTACGTCCCCAGACGCAGGCTAATAAATTAACCTATGTCAAGTAGAATGAGCGACTTGTTTTGGGTCGCAGTTCTACCTTTCGCTGTTTCGGAGTTGATTTTGGGTCTGGTTGACTCCAAACAACACCCGTCGCAACGACAGACCTGAGTTTACCAGAAGATGAAAGCTCGTTGTTGTTCAGCGCTCAGTGTTTCGACGGGTCCGAACCCATTTCACTTGTCAAAGCCTGGGCGACCGACTCGGATTAGCGAAGAAAAGTCCGGGGAGTTGTCGGCTGCCTTTGCGGTTGCGTTGATGTGGGCGCGGCTCTTCAACTCGGGAAACGGTAGCCCGTCGGTGACCAGGCGACCACGGCCGTGCAGCAGTTTGTCCAATGTGCCGTTCAATAGAATTTGAGAATTCCAAGGGTGAGGATCAGCAATGTCGGCGCCGATTTGCTTCTAGATGGCAGTGGTGCAGTTTCTAGTGAGCGCGTTGTAGCATTCCGGGTGATCTTTCAACTTGTTTAGATAGTCGACGTCGCTGAGGAAAATAGCGCGCGCGCCTTCCGCATCCATGTGCGTTCGATAGAGGAACACCTCTTCGTCTTTTCTGTAGTTCGTGCGCAGACGGATTACGTCGCGCTCATCGGCGGCTACGAAAATGAGTTCATACTGACGGAAGAAGCCGAGGATGGCGGAGTAGTCCTGGTCGCCCTTGTAGCGAGCTTCAATGGAAAAATGCGATGTGCTGGGTGTCGCCGAACTGGAAGCTCAGGATGGGATGACCGATCCAGGGCACCCCTCAGGTGGTGAGAAATAGATCCCCACCACGCAGATCCGAGAGACTCAGCGTGCGATCGCTCCAACAACTGCTGTAGTCGGTCTCCGTGCGGTAGTCGCAATTACGCAGGTTGTGGATGGTCCGTTGATGCCCATTCTTTCCACCCAGGCCAGCCGATCGACGTCGGCCTGCCAGTCCGCGGTGTTTTTCGGTTTCAAGCTGAGCCACCAGGCAAAAAAACGCGAGGCATAGCAGGGCTGATCACGCGCGCAGCTTGTACCTGGCGATAATCGTAACCATGACGATTCCGTAAAGAATCGGGAGTGGGAGCCGTAAGGCGAGCACGCGGACGTCGATGTTTAGAGCCGCCAGATGGCATCTTCCTCTTAGATTGCCTCGGGCTCGGTAGGCTGCGGTGTCGGCTTCGCTGCTAGGTGGCCGGGGTCCTTTTTTCGGAAGCAGGTGCGTGGGCAGGAAAAACGTGTTAGCTACGATGGTGGGAAGGACTGCGCTCGCAATGGCGTTACCGACCACGTAGGAGTATTGGGCCTGGGTGATGATCTTGTGGTGCAGTCCGAAGAGCGCCGAGATGGTGCCGAAAGTAAGGCCGGTTCTGCAGTTGCTTAAGAGTTGTTGCGATCACTCCACGGGAGCTTTGCCCATGGAGTCAAGCGCGGCGAGTGCATCGGGCGGCAGTTCCAACGTCGCGGCATTGAGGTTCTCGCGAAGATGCGCGGTTGAAGATGTGCCTGGGATCAGCAGGATGTTTGGCGAGCGATGGAGTAGCCAGGCCAGCGCAATCTGCATCGGTGTGGCCTGCAGCGATGCTGCTACCGCGTCGAGTTCCGATGACTGCAATGGAGTAAAGCCCCCCAGCGGGAAGAACGGCACAAACGCTATGCCTTGCTTAGCGAGGTCGTCTATGAAGCCATCATCGTGACGGTGGGCCAGGTTGTAAAGGTTCTGTATGCCGACTATTTCCGTGATGGTCTGTGCCTCTGCCAACTGCCCGGGGGTGATATTGCTTAGACCCAGATGACGAATCAGTCCCTGACTCTTGAGCTCGGCCAACACGGTCAGCGGTTCCGCGATGGATCCCTCCGATGGTCCCATGATTCCTCCCACGCGAAGATTGACTACGTCCAACGCGTCGACCCCCAAATTGCGCAGATTGTCATGAACGGCATCGATCAGTTCCTGACGCGAAAGTGCATGCAACCATGACTTGTCTTGACCCCGGCGAGCGCCCACCTTGGTGACGATCACCAGGCCATCGGGATAGGGATGAAGCGCCTGCTTGATGATTTGATTGGTCACATGCGGACCATAAAAGTCGCTGGTATCGATATGGTCGACTCCCGACTCAACTGCCTCTCGCAGAACAGCAACCGCTTCGTCCATGTCTCGTGGTGGTCCCCAAACCTGTGGGCCGGCCAGTTGCATCGCGCCGTAGCCCATACGGTTCACGGTCATCGAGGTGCCAGGAAGCGTCATGCTTTTGCTGTGTGCCAACCGAGTGGTCATTCTGTTTCTCCTCTTATCGTGGGTACATGTGATTAGATGAAAGAAGCTTCAGGTTAGGAGTTCGCATTTGGCCCCGCGCTCAGCAGTCCTCTTAGAGCCCCGTAAAGCGCCACTTCAAGCCCGTTCGGCTGCGAGCGTAGAGGCGATTCTCGAGGCCACTATTCAGGTTCTGCTCAGTGCCGGAAAAGAGCGGCTGACCACGACCAGGGTAGCCTCGCGGGCGGGTGTCTCGGTTGGCACCTTGTATCAGTACTTCCCCAACAAAAGCTCACTCTTACAGGCCGCGTTGAAACGTCATCTAACGCACGTGACCGACGCCGTGGAACAGGTCTGCAGAGAACAAAAGGGTAGAACACTGCAGCAAATGGTTACCTCCCTCGTCACCACATTCCTTGACGCTAAGATGAAGGACGCTAAGACGAGTGTTGCGCTCTACTCGGTAAGCTCCGATGTGGACGGGGCGCGGATCGTGCAACAAATGGGGGTGCGGATGAATAAAGCGATCGTCCTCATGTTGACGACCGCCTGTGAGCCTCTGACGACCGACCCACAGGTGGTGGCTTCCGTGCTGCAAGGGACGATGGCCGGCGTCAGCCGGAGGATCCTCGAATCGGGTGCTCCGGAGAAACAATTCGACACGTTGCGCCGGGAATTGATCGTTCTGGCGTGCGCGTATGTGGAGGCCTGTTCTGCGCGGCCGGGCTTCGAACCGCGCAATTCCCGGTTGACGCGACACACAGCGATCGGCGCCTTCACAAGGGGCTAGTGAAGACAGAGCGCGCGTCTATGACGGTCCCTGGGCGGCGGTCGCGGATTGTAGCTTGGAGAAGGAACGGATGTAGTTCACCAGGTTCCAGGTATCGTCGGGCTTGACGCGTGCGCCTTCGCCCTCCATCTCGCCCTTGCCCTTATTAATGACGTAGTAGAGCGTGCCGTCGGTCTGTCCCTTGAGCGCCGTGGGGTCACGGAAATCAGGCATCTTCGCCTTCATGCTCTTGGCCACGTCGCCGCCACCACCCCCGTCATCTCCATGGCACAATGCGCACTCGTAGCCGTAGATTTTCTTGGCCCGGGCCAGGGATTCGGCGTTGGGTTTCATAGGGTTGACCTGATTAACCGCTTCCAACGGAACTTGGAACGCAGCCGACGGAGCAGGAGTGGCAGCCGACGGAGCAGGAGTGGCAGCCGGCGGAGCAGGAGTCGCGGGCTGCTGCGCCTGCAGGATCGACGCCAAGGCGCCGGTTAGAAGCACAGCGGAAATGGTTAGGAAAGGCTTCAACATGGAGCCCCCTCGGAATGAAATGGAATTCGCTGAACACTGTACGCCTAAGACATAACGTTGTGACAGATATTTCCGGGGTGAGGGCCTTCCGGGAGGTCCGAATTGGAAGCTGAGGGACCTTTTGTAATACCATTCGACGCGGAGAAACTATGCCCCTTCTGCGGATTTCCCTGGTGTTTTGCTTTGTTTTCGCGACCGTTTTGCTTGCTCCAGCCCAGGATGCCGGGCAAAACCGTTGGCAGGTGGCCTCTCCTAATGGACAGATCGTTTTTGTGCTGTCCAGTGGAGGCTCAGGGGCCGGACCGGCCGCCCTGCGCTACTCGATTGATTTCCATGGCAAGCGGCTGCTTGATGATGCGGAACTCGGTCTGAACCTGCAGGGGCAGCCGGCGCTTGGCCCAGGGATGCGTTACGTTGGCTCGAAACCGGGCAGCACAGACGAGACTTACACCATTCCGGTCGGTAAAACCAGGGAGGTCCGCGACCACTACAACTCGCTGCTGGCGGAGTTTGAGGGCGAGTCGGGAACCAGGTTGTCGATTGAGGTACGGGCGTTCGATGACGGCGTGGCCTTTCGTTATGTTGTGCCTGAACAGCCCTCCCTTCGGAGTGTTCACATCACCGGGGAGCGTACCCAGTTCCGCTACAGCAAGGACGCAACCCTCTACCCGCTGGTCGTGAGCGGCTTTCAATCCTCCTATGAGGATGATTACCAGATGAGGACCGTGGGCAGCTTGCATCAGGATTGGCTGGTCGCACTGCCGCTGCTGGCCGAGGTGCCCGGCACCGGCTGGGTGGCGATTACCGAGGCGGATATCGACAACTATGCGGGCATGTATCTGCGCAGCGATAAGCCGCTCTTCAGCCTGAAGGCCGAGTTATCGCCAAAGGTGGATACGCCTGAGGTTGCGGTAGACGCGACGGCGCCCTTTCAGTCGCCGTGGCGAGTGCTGATGATCGGGGACGCGCCAGGGCGCCTGATCGAATCGAACATCCTTCTCAACCTGAATCCTCCTTCAAAGATCGCTGACACTTCCTGGATTCAGGCGGGCAAATCGGCATGGGACTGGTGGTCTGGGGACTGGGCGACGGGGGTGAGTTTTACCCCGGGCATGAACACGGCAACCTTAAAGCACTACATTGAGTTTGCCTCGGATTCCGGCTTTCCTTACATGCTTATCGATGCCGGCTGGGCCCTGCCAACACCCGGCGCCAAGTTTGGTGACTATGCCGATCCGGCGGACATTACCCGCTTCAACCCCAACGTCGATGTCCCCGAATTGCTGCGCTACGCAAAGGAAAAAAATGTGCGCATCTGGCTTTGGGCGCACTGGACGTCGGTGGAAAAATACATGGATCAGGCCTTTCCGCTGTTCGAGAAGTGGGGCGTCGCGGGGGTCAAGATCGACTTTATGAACCGCGACGATCAGTGGATGGTGGACTGGTATCGCCGGGTAGTGGAGAAGGCCGCCGACCACCATCTGATGATCGATTACCACGGAGCCTTTAAGCCAGATGGACTGCGGCGCACCTATCCTAATCTGGTTACCCGCGAAGGAGTGATGGGTAAGGAGTACTCCAAGTGGTCGGCGCGCGTCACCCCGGTGCATAACACCACGCTTCCCTTCACCCGCATGCTTGCCGGTCCGATGGACTACACGCCCGGAGCGTTCAACAACACCAACCTGGAAAACTTTGTCGGCCGGAACACGATGCCGATGTCCCTGGGGACGCGGGCGCAGGAGCTGGCTCTGTTTGTTGTCTTTGAGAGTCCCCTGGAGATGGTGTCCGACTATCCGGAGCAGTACAAGGGACAAAAGGCCTTCGACTTTATCAAGCAGGTCCCGGCTACGTGGGACGAGGTGCGGGTGATTGACGGGCTCCCCATGCGCTATATCACGCTGGCTCGACGGAGCGGCAAGGATTGGTATGTTGGCTCGCTGACAAATTGGGAGGAGCGAAACGGCAAAGTGCCGCTGGATTTCCTGGGCGATGGCAAGTATGTCGCGGAGATCTATGCCGACGCTCCGGACGCAGGCACCAATGCGACCCACATTAGCTTCAGCAAACGCCCGGTGGACCGCACGACGGTGCTCGATATCCAGATGGTTTCGGGCGGTGGGAACGCGATTTGGATCCATCCGGCGGGGGAGAAGCCTTGACGTTACAGGTGTTATGACCTTGAAGTGACAAGGCGGTGACAATTGTCGATCGCTGGTCCTGCGACCATGGGTTGTGCACGCCCTGAAAGATCATCCTCTCGTCTGCTGGCTCGAACGCGGACTGTTATTGCTGGCTTTGGTTTATTTGGGCGTACACACCATGCCGCGGGCATGGGGCAAGCTGAATACCGATTTTCCTAACTACTATCTGGCGGCGCGGATTGCGCACGAGGGCTCTGACACAGCCCGGCTGAATGAATGGGTCTGGCTGCAACGCGAGAAAGACCATCGTGCGTTGGATGCCAGGATCATCGGACTGTTTCCGATCACACCGTTCTCCACCCTGGTCATGTGGCCGCTCACCGGCCTGGCGCCGCTCACCGCCAAACATGTGTGGTTGCTGGTGAATCTTGCCCTGCTGGTTCCGCTTTGCTGGCTGCTGCGCGCCTTGACTGGATTGCCCTATCGGCGGATCGCGCTGATCTTTGCGTTGAGTTTTCCGCTCCATCGCAATCTGCTGTATGGCCAGTTTTATTTGCTTCTGCTGCTGTTAATCGTGGCTGGCTGCTGGGCCTATCTTCGTGAGTACTATGTCCTGGCCGGTGCTTTGGTAGCGATCGCCGCGGCGGCTAAGATCTTTCCCGTACTGTTCTTTATCTTTTTTGTGCAGCGGCGGGCCTGGCGTGCTTTGGTAGCAGGAACAGTTACAGGGTTAGCCTCGCTCGCCGTCTCCGTGGCCGTGTTCGGTTGGAACCTGCACCGAACCTACCTGCACGAGGTTCTACCCTGGACGCTGCGCGGCGAGGCCCTACCGCCGTATGTGGCGGCGAGCGCTTCGATCTCGAGCGTGCTGCATTATTTATTTCTGGCCGAGCCGCAATGGAATCCGCAACCGTGGCACAGCTCTCCATTGTGCTATGCGCTGCTGCAACCTACTCTGCAAATGCTGGCGCTGGCGCCGGCCATCCTGCTGATC
This sequence comes from uncultured Acidobacteriaceae bacterium, assembly GCA_963775365.1. Taxonomy (GTDB): domain Bacteria; phylum Acidobacteriota; class Terriglobia; order Terriglobales; family Acidobacteriaceae; genus PALSA-350. Next base: position 13,814 of record CAVZJL010000018.1, read on the forward strand.
CGCAGGCAAGACCGCACTGACGGGCGAATCCTGCTGGAGTGGTCGGCGCTCCTGGTAGCGTCCGTGGCCATCTCCACCTTACCGGCGTCCTATCACTTTGTGCTGCTGGCATTGCCTGTATGCGTGCTGGCGGCTCTCTTGTTGCAACGCGAGTGGTATGGGTGGCTGGCCGTTCTATCGGTCGTTTATCTCGGCATCGGTTTTCCTCTAAGCAGCCCCACCGCGATGATTGGCCCAAAGATCCTGCTGTACATTCCCCGGCTTCCTCTGACGCTCGCCCTTCTTTTGGGAATCTATCTCCTGCTTTGGCGTGACCAGGGGGCTGAGGGTTCTTCCTGGAACTGGACACACTATGCGTGGACGGGCTCCATGGCCGCGGCCCTGATCTTCAGTGCGCACTCCAGTCTTCATATCGAGCGGGCAATGAGGCAGGAGTATGCGTACCGGCTGCCGCTGCGGACGCAGGCGCTCCTCACGGCGAACCCAGGGTCGCAAGGGACAGAGGTTCGCTACGTTGCATTTACCCCGAGCGGCTACCACTTGGTGTGGCAGGATCAGGATGCGTTCTCGCTTGGTCACTCCGCGGACGATGATCTTTCGTACAGCGGCAACTCCGCCGATATCTGGGTAGAGCGCGGGTTGAGTCCGCACTCCGCGATTGTGAACTTGCGAGAGCCCGAGCGCATTGTGGTTGATGACGCGCGTGAGCCGATGCTCTCTGCCGATGGGCAGAGCCTCGCCTTCGTGCGCGACCACGCTGGCAGAGGGCAGTTGATGGTGCGCCGGGGATTCCGCTCGGAGGCAGCGGTGGAAATCCCGCTGACGCCGCTTTCGCGCAATGTTTACGAAGCTTCGTTTCTTTCGGAAAAGGAATACGCCTTTTCGGCGGCAGTGGAGGGGCGGCCGCCGCAGATTTATTTGACCGACGGAATGCACGCCAATGCGCCCTTGCCGCTAGGGGAGTCTCGGTATCCGGCGCTGTCAGCAGATGGCCGTTGGATGGCCTACAGCCATTGGGAGAATGGCGCATGGAATTTGTGGGTGCGCGATCAGAGAACTGGTTCGACACGCAGGCTGGCGGATGTGCCGTGCAATCAAATCCAGCCTTCATGGGAGGAGGGCTCGAAGACCCTGATCTACGGCAGTGATTGCGGGCGCAGTCTTTGGCTCACCGCGGTGGCGCGTAGGCCTGCGGTTCCGTGACGGGAGGAATTCATGATGGATCTGGAGACGCTTAAGAACAACTGGGAATCGCTCGCTGAGCGCGATGCTCTCTTCGCTATACTCACCGACCACCGGCGTGCAGGTGGCAAATGGGACGTAGACGAGTTCATGGCTACTGGGGAAGCTGAGATAGACACCGTCATCCATCATCTTGCCTCGATTGGCTGCATCCCTGATTACGGCGGCAAGGCTTTGGATTTCGGGTGCGGTGTGGGCCGGCTAACGCAGGCCCTGGCGCCGCGTTTTACCTCTTGTGTGGGCGTGGATATTTCGCGGCAGATGATTGATAAGGCAAATGCTCTGAACCGGTACGCACATTGCCGCTACGTCGCTAATCCCGAAGAACAACTGCCCTTTGCAGACACGAGCTTCTCTTTCATCTACAGCAATATTGTTCTGCAACATGTACCACGGCGGTTTGCCACGGCTTACCTGCGGGAGTTTATACGAGTGCTCGCGCCGGGTGGAATACTCATCTTTGGAGTGCAAGACTCTTTCGCCGCCCCGGACGCTTCTTCACTGCTGGTTCGCGTCCGCCACCTTCTTCGCCTGCGATCCAGAATCAGAACCATCCTGGGATCGGGTACGGGCGAGATGCAGATGCATTGTTTGCCGGAGCGCGCCGTCCGGAGGGCGCTGAGGCCCGCCAGGATTGTGGATGTTCAATTCACCAACACGGCGGACAAGGATTTCAACGGCGAGCTGGTGTATTTGCGACAGGCACCCACATCAGGATATGTTGGCAAACAGTACTGCGTGGTGAGCGAGCCGCGGACGTGACTTGCCGGCGATTGTGCCCACGGCAAGCTTTGTAATACCATTCGACGCGAAGAGCGGGGACTAAACCTTGATGTCAGAAGCGTCTTCGCGACGGCGAGCACTCGTTACCGGAGGCACCACTGGAATTGGACTTGGCATCGCGATCGCAATGGTCGATGCCGGTTACGAGGTAACGGCCACCGGCCTCACGGACGAGCAAGTCGCCGCGGTCCCCCGGAAGCGGCATCTTTCCGCTGTCAAACTTGACGTAACTTCTGCTGAATCGGTTGCTGCAGTGCTGGAGCCGTTTCGTGAGTTGACCGCTCTCATCAATTGCGCCGGTATTATTTTTCGCGGCGGCGCTGAATATGACCTGTCCAACTTTCAAAAGGTTATCGACGTCAACCTGACGGGGACCATGCGCATGTGTGTCGGGGCGCGTGCGAAGCTTGCCGCGGTGCGCGGATCTATCGTCAACACTGCGTCGATGCTGTCCTATTTTGGTGGTCCCTTGATTCCCGCTTATACGGCCTCAAAGGGCGGGGTGGCACAATTAACCAAGGCACTTGCGGTTGCCTGGGCTCCTGAAGGCATCCGGGTGAATGCGATCGCTCCGGGGTGGATCGCCACGGAGCTTACGCGGGGGCTGGTTGAGGATGAGGGCCGGTCTGCTGCTATCCTACAGCGCACGCCTATGCAGCGTTGGGGTGAGCCGGGAGACGTTGCGGGGGCGGCTGTGTTTCTTTGTTCCCAAGAGGCACGCTTCATCACGGGCGCGATCTTGCCCGTCGATGGAGGCTATGCGGCAGTATGAAAGCGAGGGTCTATCCATGAGCAATCTCACTGTGAATCGTCCGGTTGCGGAGCAGAGCAAGGACGCGCGGGTTCCCTACCGGCATCCGCAGCCGAAGGAATGCTTTCCTGAGCTGGTCGTCCCCAACGCCATCCCGGAGGATGAGCGCTTGTGGGTGCCGCAGATGGAGAATGTGTGGTTCCGCCCGCTGTGCTTATCCGCCAGTCGCGGTTACTGGATGAATCTGCTGCGGGTGCGGAAGTCGGGGGTGTTGTCGCGCCACCGGCATCCGCAACCTGTCCACGGATTTGTGCTGAAAGGCAGCTGGCATTACCTGGAGCATGATTGGACGGCCACGGAGGGTTCCTATGTTTACGAGACTCCGGGTGAGACGCATACCCTGGTAGTGGAGCCGGATGTTCCGGAAATGATTACGCTCTTTCAGGTCAATGGGGCGATGATCTACGTCGATCCCGATGGTGGAGTTCTGGGCTACGAAGATGTGTTTACCAAGATTGATCTGTGCCGCCGCCATTACACGGCTGTTGGGCTCGGCGAGGCATACGTCGATCAGTTTCTCCGTTAAGGTGAGCTCGTTGAACGAAAATGGGCACGCGTTTGGCTGCGCGCAGCGTTCGGTGAAGATGCCCAGGACCATGTCCTGAGACATTTTCAGCCTGTCTCAGCCGTCCCCTTCGACAAGCTCAGGGCAGGCTCTGCCGGAGTAATTTCCGGACTAATTTCTGGACCGAAAGGTTCTCACACACCCTGTCAAGGCCTCATCAGCTCGTCTCGATGTGGCAACAGGTTCGCACGCTGGGAAAAACTTATGTTTTGTGTCAGGGCATAAGTTCTTCTGAAGCGTGTGAAGCCGTGCCCTTCGTGGAGAGTTTTTCTGCAGCCGGTCGACGGGCTACTGTGCGGGTTGTGGATAGATACGCGCGGCGTTGTCGTGCAGGTAGCCGTGAGCAAATTTCAGCGCCTGCTGCTCAGTCACTTCTCCATCGAGGATCATCCCGGAGAGCGCGGCGGCGAGCGCGGTGCGTGCGGATTCAACCGCCAGCCAGTCGCTTTCTTCCGCACCGATGGCTTCATTGAATGGGAAAGCGTCGGAGCCGAAGACGACTTTTTCGGGATAGAGCAGCAGCCAGTGGCGGAGCACCTCGGCTAGGTCCTTGGGGTACAGGTAAATGCCCATCAAGGATGAGTCGAGATAGACATTCTCTCGCGCCGTGAGCCAGATGGCCTGGTTCTGGAACGGATAGCCGCCGTGTAACAGCACGAAGTTCACGTTGCTGTAGCGCGGGTCGCGTAGCACGTTCTCAAGATTGAGTACGTTGCCCCCGGTTACGCTGAAGAAATCGCCGGTGCCCACCGCGGTGTGAATTTGTACCGCCAGATGGAGGCGCCCGGCTTCCCGCAGCAGATAACGAAACATATAGTCTTCGAAGATTGCGTGCTCTGCAGCCGAGGGCTTTCCGCCTGCACGATAGCGGTCGTAGATTTTCGCTGCATCGGCCTGGGGTGGATCGTCGAAGTGCAGGGTGCGGAAGTAAGCGATCTCAAATTTGATGGAGACACCGCCGTGGCTTCGGTTCTGCTCCAGGATCTTGCTGACGAAGGCCAAGTAGGCGGGAAAGGCTCCGGGTAACGCGTTTAATCCCGCTTGGGCGAGTTCGCCCTTCAGCTTCTTCTCCTGCATGGGAACATAGACACCTTCATCGATGTTGCGCGCTGTCAAGTCGCTGTTGTCCAGAGGAAATAGAAAGGAGTCAACGAAAAAGACCCAGTGGAAACGCTTGGGGTCGAGGTAGTTTCCCATGGCGACGCGGTTGGCCATCATGGTCTCCACATGGAGCTTGTCCAGAATGCGGTCGAAGTATTGATAACCGGGGTAGCTGCGGCGTAACTCTGCTTTTTTGGCAACCAGCCACTTGATGTGCTCGGGGCTGTTATCGGAGAACGGGTAGTCAAAGAGGTCTTTCGAGGCCGCGATCAGTTCCGGATTGTCCAAATTCAAGCGCAGAGGAGCGTGGCCAGGCGGAGAGGCCATTGCGTCCACGTCCGTGTCTTCGGCGAAGCCGGGATGTCCATGGTCGTCGAAGATCGCAATCTGGCGAATCTGCAGCAATAGGCGGTCGTACGTTTGTTGGTATCCAGGCGCCATGTTGGGGCTGGCCTGCGCCCATAGCGGGGTGGAGCATGCGAGAAGGAGGGCGGCTGCCAAACGAAACGAACGCGTGGCGATGCGTGATTTCACTTCAGCGATCAAAGCTACCTCGTGACACATGGCTTCTGTTAACGAACAGAATACAACCGCAAGTCGCTCCACTACGCTACGCCGGATTTCCTGTTGAGGTTAGTGGCGTTGGCAACCTCATGCGGCTTTCATTACGGAAAGCCGCACGCGTGGACGTTGGTGCCGGCTGCGTAGCAGGAAATCCGGGTCCGCTTCAGTTCCACGGCACGCCAGGGCAGGCGGGATGACAAAGTTTAGGGTGATGACTGCTATCAGGAGTTACCGGGCGGGGTGGAATCACCTGCTAAAACTAGAGACCTTTGAACGCGCCTCCGTCGACCAGAAGGGTTTGTCCGGTGATATAGGATGCGCGATCGGAGGCTAGCCAGACGATTGCGTCGGCTAGCTCTTCTGGTTGTCCAACGCGCTTCAGAGGCACATCTTCTACCAGCCGTAATTCGAATTCTGCAGGGCTCGTTCCCAGGTCCTTCGCACGCTTATCGATGAGCTGCTTCAGGCGCTCGGTCGCAGTGTAGCCGGGTCCCACGTTGTTGACGGTGATGCCGTCTTTGCCAAACTCGTTGGAGAGGCTCTTGACCAGGCCCAGGACTCCGGCGCGCACTGCATTTGAGTAGATGAGGTCAGGCACCGGCTGGCGCACGGTGATGGAGGTGATGGTCACTAAGCGCCCCCATTGGTTTTTCTGCATCCACGGCAAAACGGCGCGGGCAAAGTGGACGATGCTCATGAAGTTCAACTCTATGGAGCGATGCCACTCTTCGGTGGTGGTGGAAAAAAACATCTTGGCGGGCGGACCGCCTGCGTTGGTCACACAGACGTCGACGCCGCCGAACTCCTGCGCGACTTGCTTCACAAATGAATCGACGGCGGCGGCGTCCGTCACATCTAATCGCTCCGCCAGGACCGGGACGCCGTAGCGTTCACGAATGTGCCCGGCAGCGGCGTTCAGCTTCTCTGCGTCGCGCGAGCACATGGCCACTTTCGCGCCCTCGGCTGCGAATTTCTCTGCCGCCGCTCGGGCGATACCATCGCTTGACGCAGCGACGATGACATTGCGGTTCTTCAATCCCAAATCCACTCGGTTTTCCCCTGGCTACTTGTTTGTGGCTTGGCGCAGATAGGCGTCGTCTTTGTCGATCCAATCCTGCCGCGGGGGATTGAAGATGTCGAGGTCGACCGTATCCTCGAGCGCGATGGCCTCGTGCGGCATATGGGGTGGGATGCACAGCACTTCCCCGGCAGAGACCGTGATTTCGCGGCCGTCGATGAAGAAATGCAGTGCGCCTTCCAGAACATAGGTGACCTGCTCGTTGTGATGACTATGCATAGGCACTTTCGCGCCCTTCTTGAGCAGGACTCGGGCAACCATCACGTTGGTCCCCACCACCATTTGCCGGCCTATGAGCGGGCTCAAGGGTTCTACTTCGATGTCATTCCACTTGGTGTACTTTGCTTGCGTAACGGTTTCTGCCATGTCGTTTCCCCTGCAAAAGTTAACACAAATTGCAGGGATTCATTCAAGGGTGCGGTTTTGCCGAGCCGCTCTTTACGTCTGCCGACCCTAACCAGGTGACCGCTCCGTAGGCTCCGAGCCAGGAGCCGATTGCAGCAAAGACCACGTAGATGGGGTTGCCGGTGTAGCTAATCACGGCAAAGGCAGAGAGCAGATACCATACGCTGCTCCAACTGGCAGCAACGGTCCTGCGGCGCGCGGCCACTGCCGCGGTGAAAAGAACATAGACCGCGTCCGTGGCGCCGGTGGACGCGACCACTCCTATCGCGATGAGCGGATTCGGCGGATGAATCATTTGGTCTCAGGGCTGTAGGTTACACCAGGCTTTGCCGGGCCGGCGTGGAAGTAGGGCGCGGCGAAAGTAGCTGGACCGTGATCCATGCCACCGGGACGAGGTAGAAGATCGAGCCGATGACCCACATCAGCGCGCCGGCTGCGGCCTGATCTGCCAGGGGCGTGATGTCGAAGACTCTGGGGGCAGCGGCGTAACTGGGATAGAGCACTGTTCCGGCGAAAGTGAGCGAGGCGGAAAATGCGGTATTCACCAAGTCCGCGCCGACCAGGTAAGGCAACAATACCCAGCGAGAGCCGCGGCTGACGCTGGGCCACGGCTGAATCAGAGGAAACCAGAAGAGGAGTCCGGTGATGAGAAAGCATGCGTGTTCCAGTGCGTGCCAGGCGTCCGAGCTTAGCGCCAGTTCGTAGGCCGCAGGAATGTGCCAGCCCAGGTAGGCGATGTTCATTGCCAGCCATGCGAAGACGGGATTTGTGAGCAGGCGGAAGAACCGGTGCAACCATGGCATGCGGAAGAGGGGGCCGAGAACGCCGCGGAGCAGCCATCGCGGCAGCGATCGCAAGAAGGGGACGACCGGTGCGCCTAACAAGAGCAGCGGGGGCGCTACCGACATAAAGATCAGGTGCTGTGTCATATGGGCGGACAACAATACGTCGTCCAGGGCGTCGATGGGTGAACCCACGGCTATGTAGAGAGAGAGAAGGCCGCCAAGAAAGCAGCATGCGCGCCAGGTGGAAAGAGGTGCGGACGGGTGAGGCGAATTTTGCGGAAGCCACGGAGATAGAGTAGAGCGGAGGCACAGAGGCCTGATGTGGCCCAGAAGGGAAAGGACCAGGAGTTCCATGCGGCTTGTGTTACGGGTTCTGCCATTGGGATGAGAAAACGTTTTGAAATTGAGTCTGGTAGCGGGTCAAGGGGGACTGCAGGTCCCTCCCCTACGTTACGCTCGACGGGATGACAAGGCTTAAATTCGTTTATCAACCCCGTCATTGGTTATATGGGGTTGAAAGAGAAACCGCAGATCCCTCCACTACGCTACGGCCGGGGCGACAATCTGTTTGAATGTCGCCGTCCCTAACACTCAAACAGACTTGTCATCCCGACCGTAGCGTAGTGGAGGGACCTGCGGTTTCTCTCTACTGTTGCGGAGGATTGAGTTCCCCGGTGCTTACGTATTGCCGCGAGGCGTCACGTGCTGGGCTCTGGCCCTCGGGGTGCAGAGTTTCGAGGAAGCTTACCAACGCCGTGACCTCCGGCGGAGAAAGATTCTTTCCGTAAGCGGGCATGTTTCCTCCTCCCTGCAGTACCTGGCGCACTAGCTGGTCGTAGGTTAGCCGGGTGGCCACCCCATCTAGCTCTGGACCGCGCTGGCCGCCCACTCCACCTAACATGTGACAGTTGCGGCATTGCTTGTCCTGAAAGACGATCTGGCCCTGCCTGCCGAGGGGCGTAGCCCCATGCACATATTTCACGGGAACGGTATCGCCACTCCAGGCCTGCATCTCCGGACTCCAGGGAGTGTAGGTGCCCAGGTGTTCGCACACCGCAAAGCCTACCGCCAGCACGGTGATCGACAGCACAGCGATAGGCCGTCGGTGCCAGCTCTTCTCCCCTTCTCCGGCAAAGAACGGCAATACCAGCAGGAACAGTATCCCTAGGGCTGGAGCAACCAAGATGAACGGCGTCTCCAGGTTCTCCGGGAGAAAGGAGAGGATGGTGTAAAGCCACAGGAAGAAAAAGTCCGGTTTGGGGACGGTCTGGATGATCGTTGGATCGGGAAAGCCGGTCGGCCCAAAGGGCCCCAAAAACACTGCGCAGAGCGCCACCGCAAAAAGGATCGCGGCGGAAAATATCATGTCTTTCCACACCGCACCAGGTACGAAAGGAATGCCGTCCTTCTGCGTCAGCTCGTGGTACTCCTGAATGTAAGTGCTGCGCTTGACAACCCGGCCCGGCATGGGCCAATCATTGATGCCCAGTCCCACCACCATCCAGATGTGCAGCGCGGCGAAGGCCAGCATCATTCCGGGAATGACAAAGACATGCAGGGCAAAGAAGCGGGTCAGCGTGGGACCCGCGATAATCGGGCCCCCTAACATCAGGTCGACGAGAGGGCCGCCTATGAACGGTATGCGGGCTACGATCGAGGCACCAATGCCCAGCCCCCAATAGGCATCCTGGTCGAAGCGCATCACCTGCCCGGTGAACGCCATGCCCAATGTCATCAGCAGCAGAAAGACACCCAGGATCCAGGTGAGTTCGCGGGGAAACTTATAGGCGCCAAAGAGGAAGACCTGGCACATGTGGATCAGCACCACGGCGACCATGAAGTTCGAGCCCCAACCGTGCATCGCGCGCAGGAACCATCCCAGCGGGAGCTGCTGGTTCAGCACCTGCAGGCTGTTCCAGGCCTCACCGGCGGAGGGGACATAGACGATGGCCAGCAAGATGCCGGTGACGATCTGTAGCAGTAACAGAACGAAACTGGCGCTGCCGAAGACGTACCACCAACTGGCGGTGTTTCTCGGCACCGGGTGAAGAACCGTGTCCTTGATCGGCCCTTCCAGTTTCAACCGAAACTCTAACCAGTCGTAAGCTTGCTTCAGCCAGTGCATGCGGAGCTCTCTTTCCTTACCGAGGCGCTCGTCGCCAGAGTGGGCATTTGGCCGCCATCGATCAGCAGTTTGCCGTTCTGCACTTTGTAGGCATATTCGAAAAGACCTCGCGGCGGCGGTCCCGCGGCCCGCGAGCCGTCGGCGTAGTAGACTCCTCCGTGACAGGGGCACATAAACAGCTCCGACTGGGGAAACCAGCGGACCGGGCAGCCCAGGTGGGCGCAGTTGATAGCGAAAATCTGGAATTTCTCTTCCTGCGTCCGGCGCACCCAACAGGCAGCCTTGGCGGTGGCTCCATCCCACGGCATGCTCTTGGGGTTGACGAAGCTGGCCAGCCGCGTCTGTCCCAGTTCAAATTGAGAGATATCACCCAGGTCGATCCAGGAATTGTAACCGCCATTCTTGCGAATGGGTCCCAGCAAGTAGCCCACCACAGGGATGGCGACTAACAGGGCAACCGCGCCATTCAGCAAAGCGCCGATCGACACCAATACCCACCGCCTGGTTACTGCTGCCTTGTCATCGCTCATTGCGAGCCTCCTCCGGCTTTGTTCTGCTGTGCGCCGGGGCGCTGGCTGGATAGCCAGCCCACCACGTCGGTCACTTCCTGATCGCTCATCGGATGCCCAGGCAGATCGTTTCTCCAGTCTGGCTGGCCGATGTCCGGCCGCCCGGCTATCACCACGGTGCGCAGGACCTGGTCACTGACCAGCGATAGGAAGGCTGGATCAGTCACCGAGCCTGATTTGCTTTTGCCCGACGCTCCGGCGGCCCCGTGGCACGAGGCGCAGTAGGTGGTGTAAACCTGCTGGCCGCGAGCGGAATCAGCGGGCTTGGCAGGCTTATAGGGCGGTGGGTTCGCGCCTTCGAGAGTCGCCGCCTTAAACCAGGCGGCGCGCATGCCATTCACCAGCGCGTCTACTTGTTGGTCGGTCAAACTTCCCCCGGCGCTGATGGCAAAGGGAGGCATGTGCGTGCCCGGTTCGCCGTTGGCAACAATCTGATGCAGGATCTGCTCATCGACCAGCGACTGATACGCGGGATTCGCCAGCGGGTAGGACGGACCGTTCATTCCCTTGGCGCCGTGGCAGCCGGAGCAGTTCTGGACGTAGAGCGTAGCAAAGTCCACAACCGACTCGGGACGTGGCACTTCCGGCCCGGGCTTGGGATGGCCGGGAAGCTGCCCGCAGCCAACGACAGTCATACAGAAGACCAGCATGAGGAGGCGCGGTGTCACTTCGGTCCATCCTCCCGACGGTCTTCTTCCATCATTCCCGGTGTCTCCAATCCAATGCGTGCAGCGAAGGGCAGATATTGTTCGGTGCGAATGTGGACTTGCTTCCCCACCACCCAGCCCGCCACCAAGCCGAACGTCACCTGGGAAGCGACAAACCACCACCAATCGATGCGGTCGGCAAGATAGGGGTTGATCAGGGGGAGCGCGGAGTGAAGCACGCCGGTCCAAAAAACGGGGGCGATTATGCCGCCAAGAATGATGGGATGCCGAGGCAGTATAGGCAACATCGCCCCATATAGGAGGCCGATCAGCAGCGATCCCACCACATGGATGATGGTTGCAAAGACGAGTGCACTCAGGCGGAAGTGCGTTATCTCCGCGAGGGTGGGATTGGTCCAGCCGGCAACTCCCGCGCCTCCCAAAAGATTTATCGGATACCAAATGCTGTGGTAAGCGATGAGGCCATAAAGCAGAGCCGGCACGATCATCGCGGCGCCGCCTGCGATGCCTCCCTTGACTCCCGCAATCACCGAAGGCGTGTGCACCGGCAAGCGTGCCCGATGGCTTTCGTCCACTTCGATCCGCGCCACCTTGGTGCGCACGCTGGTGTACTCGAATTTCTGGACTTTCACCGGAACCGCAATATGCTGCGCATGCGGCCACACCTGGCCGAACCACCCCACGCAGCCGGCAATGATGAGCACCCCTCCCAGGATGCTTATGCCCACGTTGGTCACCAGCCCCGCGAAGCCAAAGGTCAGTCCGAGGGCCAATACCAGTGGCCACGCGGTCGGCGTCGGCAGGTGCACTACTTCATCGGATATGCCGTTGTGTGCCTGTGACTCTTGCATTCTCTTCTCTTTCTTCTCAGCGGCCAATGATGTAGACAACTGTAAAAACCACCACCCAGACCCCGTCGACAAAGTGCCAATAGAGCGAGAGCACCCCAAGCTGTTTCGAGTGCTCACTCCTAATCTTCCCGGCCAGCGAAAAGATGAGCACGATCGAAAGCATGGTCAGGCCGATAATTACGTGACTTGCGTGCAAGCCGACCAGCGAGTAGAACGTGGTGCCAAAAAGGTTGGTGCTGATGGTCAGCCCATCGTGATAAATCAACTTCTTCCATTCGAGGCCGGTGCCGACAAGAAAGATTGCACCTAAGACCACGGTGAGCGCCCACCACAAGCGGAAAGCGCCCATCGCGCTCTTCTTCAGGGCATGTTCCGCCAGCCAGATGGTGAAACTGCTGGAGAGCAGGCACACCGTGTTAAAGATGGGAAGTTCCAAAACCTCGCGCGGCTGCGGCCCGGAGATGCTCTTGCCTATGTAGTAGATATAGGCGACCACAAAAATCATGAAGATCGCGGTCTCGGCAACGATCAGCGCCGCCATGGCAACCGTGCCGTGATAGGGCAAGACCCAGTCTTCGTTGGCGCCCTGGTGAGCCAGGGGAATGGTGCTGGCGCTCATCCTCTATATATCCTCTTGCGATCAAAATCGGACGATCAAAATCATTCGTACCGGGAGTCCGGATCTTCCGGATGCTTCAGGTCCCACAAAGGTCTGCGGCTAGCCACGACTGGTTCACTGGCAAAGTTGTACTCGGGCGGAGGAGAGGATGTTGCCCACTCCAGTGTCCAGGCATCCCAGGGGTCCGGTCCGGCGTCTTGGCCTTTGAAGTACGAGTACACCATGTTGTAGGCAAAGATCAGCACGGCGACCCCCTGAATCAAGCCGCCGATGGAAACGATCATGTTCCAGTTGTCCCAGCCGCGGCCGGGCTCATACGTGTAGATACTCCTCGGCATGCCCAACAGCCCTGGGATGTGCATGAGGTCGAAACACAGGTGAAAGCCGATGACGAACAGCCAAAAATGCCACTTGCCCAGCCGTTCATTGAGGATCTTGCCGGTCATTTTCGGGAACCAGTAATAGAAGCCTCCGAAGAAGCAGAAGACGATCGCTCCTACCAGAACATAGTGGAAGTGAGCGATAACGAAATAGGAGTTGTGTAGTTGCCAGTTCCACGGAGCCGTAGAAAGCATGATTCCGGTTAGACCCGCGAACAGGAACTGAATCAGAAAGGCGGTACAGAAGAGCATGGGCGTGGCAAAGCGTATCTTGCCTCCCCACATGGTTGCGATCCAATTGAAGATCTTGATCCCGGTCGGAACCCCCACCAGCCCGGTGGAGAGGACGAAAAAGGCATTCTGCGCTGAAGTCATGCCCACGGTGAACATGTGGTGCGCCCACACACTCAGGCTGATCAGACCAATGCCCGCGGATGCGGCCACCATCGCCGGGTAGCCAAAGATCGCCTTGCGGGAGAAGACGGGAATGATCTCGTTGGCGATGGCGAACGCCGGCAAAACCAGTACATAAACCTCGGGGTGTCCGAAGACCCAGAAAAAGTGCGACCAGACAACGGGTGCACCCCCCGCCTGAGAGTCGAAGAAATGTCCGCCGAGATAACGGTCGATGCACAGCATGATCTGTGCCGCGGTCAGTGGGCTGATGGTGACCAGGATCATTCCTGAAACCACCAGGTACAGCCACGCCAACAGCGGCATGCGAAACATCGTCATGCCCTTGCAACGCATACAGATGGTGGTGGCGATGATGTTAACCGCGGCGCCGATGGTGCCGAATCCGGAGACGATCAGCGACAACGCCCAGTAGTCCGTGCTATGACCGCGCGAGAATGCGCGCTCAGTAAGCGGTGCGTAGGCCCACCAGGTGACATCGGGGGCGCTTCCAGCTCCTTGCAGGCCGACGCCGCCGATGAAGCTGTAGTACAGCATCAGGCCGCCCAACGAGGTCATCCAGAAGCTGAAGGCATTCATCCGGGGAAAGGCCATATCCCTGGCGCCGATCATCAGGGGAACCAAGTAGTTGGCAAAGCCGATAATCAACGGCATGCCCATGAGGAAGACCATGGTGGTGCCGTGCATAGTGAAGATGCGGTTGAATACCTCTGGGGAGAGGAAATGGTTGTGGGGTACTGCCAGCTGAATACGCAGTAAGATCGCCTCGAAGCCCCCGACCAGCAAAAAGACCACGGCGTAGGCGATGTACATTAGTCCGATTTTCTTGTGATCGACCGTGACCACCCAATCGGTCAACTGGTCGAGCCATGTTCCGTGGGCCTCACTGGAAGGCGTGAGGTCGATGGCGCTCCCGATCGGTAGAGTCGAATCAGCCATAACCAAAAAACTCCTGTCTATACTGGCCCGGATTCCCGTTACTTCAAGGTGTCGAGGTAAGCGACGACCTTGTCGATCTGGTCATCGCTCAATTGCATCGCCGGCATCAGGCTTCCCGGCTTCACATAGTCCGGATCTTTGAGCCACAACTTGAGATTCGCCGGGGTATTGTCGGCGGCACCGGAAGCAAGCGTATCGCGGCTCTTAAAGTGGGTAAGGTCCGGCCCAAACTGTCCCTGGGCGGCGGTCCCGCGCACCACATGGCAACTGATGCAGGCTTGGGACTCGAAGAGTTGTCTACCTTCGGCAACTGCCGGATCTTCAACCGCGGGCTGCTCTTGATTTTTTACCCAGGCAGCGAAGTCTTCCGGGGTCTGCACGTAGACACGCAGCAGCATTTTCGCATGTTCCACTCCGCAGAACTGGGCGCATTGGCCCACGTACATACCGGCTTTATCAGGATTGAACCAGATGTGGTTCACTTGGTTCGGAATGGAGTCGATCTTACCGAAGAGCGCAGGCACCCAAAAGCTGTGATCCACATCGGCCGAGAGCAAATTCAATGAACTGGTCGCGGGATCCAGTTTGGTGCTTAGCGGTACATGCAGCTCATTGGCGGTGGTGAAGCCTTGCTTATTGTAGTGAAACTCCCACCAGAACTGATGCCCCACGACGTCGATATCGAGGGCTGTCGGCGGCATCTTCTGATCCTGAATGGCAAAGAGAATGCGGGCTGTGGTGAGGAACAGGACCACGACGATCAGGATGGGTATCACGGTCCAGGCCATCTCGATCTGGGTGCTGCCGTAGATTTGGGGCGGCTCGCTGTCATCGTTCGGATCACGCTGGCGGAAGCGGACCACTACGTACAACCAAAGAGAGGCGACCACGATAAAAATCGCTCCCGTGATTTGCATCACAAAAAGCGACAAATGGTGGATGAGCAGCGCCGGTCCGGAGTGAGGATCAAAAGTGCTCGGAGTCTGATTGATGACGCTGTCAGTGGGCACTGCCCACGCTGCATGTGCAGCGCTGCTCAACAGCAGCAGTAACGCATACGCGGCTGAGCCGGGCCCTTTGCGCTGCAGCCATCTTCCGGGCATTTTTGCGGATCCTCCCCAGCTCGAAGAAAAACTATTGTAGCGCTCTCTGTCGCTTGACCGTATGAATAGTTCGCCGCCGCGGCTCGTTCGCATACGGAGCAACTCGACGAACCTTTGATGCGTGAGAAAGCAAATTGGACCTTGGTACACTGGCGGAAATGAAACGCCTGATTATCAACGCAGACGACTTTGGTCTGGCGCCAGGCGTCAACCGAGCCATCGTTGAGCTTCAACAAGCCGGCGCCCTTAGCTCCACCACGCTCATGGCTACGGCTCCGTATTTCTCTCCGGCAGTGTATCTCGCTTTTGCTCAACCGGCACTCTCTGTTGGTTGTCATATCGTGCTGGTCGGCGGATCACCGCTTCTCCGCCCTGACGAAGTGCCTTCGCTGCTGGATCCCCGGCGTCCGACAGCGTTCTCGCTTCGATCGACTGTGGGAAGTTTTCTTCGGGACTTGATGCGAGGACGCATCCGCGAGCAGGAGATCGAGGCGGAGGCCATCGCCCAGATACGGCGTATTCAATTGAGTGGGGTCACGGTTAGCCACATCGACTCGCACAAACATATCCATGCGTTTCCCCGTGCACTGGCTCCCCTGCTCCGTGCGGCACGGCGCTGTGGGATCGATTGCGTACGCAATCCGTTCGAGCCGTCGTGGAGCCTGCGGGCTACGCGGGTCGCCAGTACGTGGCGACGGGCACAAGTGCACTTCATGAGGAGTCAGCGGAAGGCGTTCTTGAGGCTGACGAAGGAACATGGGATGGTGACCGCCGACGGGTCGATCGGGGTTTTGGCTACCGGATGTCTGGATGAGCAGGTACTTCGCTCGATGCTTCAGGCCATGCCTGAGGGCACGTGGGAGCTGGTTTGCCATCCGGGGTATCGCGACCGCGCTCTGGAGCAAGCGCATACTCGGCTGTTGACCTCGCGCGAGACGGAACGCAACGCTTTGCTGGAGGTGGTTCCTGAGGCGGTCAGGAGGGATCCGGAGTTGTTGCTTACGGATTTTCATCAGGTCGGGCAGCGGGTTTAGGTGGGGTTTGTGGAGTGGAAATACAGGTCTCTCCACTGCGCTGCCCCGGATTTCCTGCTACGCAGCGCTCACCAACGTCCACGTGTGCGGCTTTCCGTAAAGAAAGCCGCATGAGGTTTTGCTAACGCCACCAACCTCAACAGGAAATCCGGGGTAGCGTAGTGGAGGGACCTGCGATTCTCTTTCGCCGGTTTTGCTGTTCAAGGGGTTGTGAGAATGAAAATTGGGATTACGTGTTACCCGACGTATGGCGGCAGCGGCGTGGTTGCTACGGAGCTGGGTATTGAGCTCGCTGCGCGCGGCCACCAGGTGCACTTCATCACCTATTCGCAGCCTTTTCGGCTTACTGGGCGCGAAGAAGGCATTTTCTATCACGAGGTGCCGGTCTCGAATTACCCGCTCTTCGAGTATCCACCTTACGATCTAGCGCTGGCGACGCGCATGTCTGAGGTGGCGGAATATTACGAGCTCGACCTGCTTCACGTTCACTACGCCATTCCCCACTCGGTGTGTGCACTGCTGGCGCGCCAGATGCTGGCCAAACGCAGACATCTGCCGTTTGTGACCACGTTGCACGGTACCGACATTACCCTGGTCGGTCTCGACCGGTCGTATCTCCCCATTACGCGCTTCGGTATCGAAGAAAGCGACGGCGTCACTTCGATATCGAATTACCTGCGCGAAAAAACCGTACATGACTTCGGCATTCTGCGCCCGATCGAAGTCATACCCAATTTCGTCAACTGCGACGAGTACAAGCCCCTGGGCGACCGGCGTGCGGACGCGCGCGCGCGTTATGCCGACCCAGAGGAAAAGATCCTGATCCACCTTTCGAACTTCCGGCCGGTCAAGCGCATCCTGGACGTGATCGAAGTCTTTTCCCGGGTCGCGCAGGCGATGCCGGCGCGGCTGTTGATGGTCGGCGATGGGCCAGACCGGTCCTCGGCGGAGTGGCTAGCCAATAGTAAGGGGATCCAGAACCGGGTCCACTTCCTGGGCAAGCAGGAAAGGGTTCACGAGCTGCTACCGGTAGCCGATCTGATGATCATGCCCAGCGAACTGGAGTCCTTCGGCCTCGCTGCTCTGGAAGCCATGGCGTGCAAGGTTCCCACTATTGCCACCCGGGTCGGGGGCGTGTCGGAGTTGATTGACGACGGTGAGACCGGCCGTTTATTCGCTGTCGGCGATGTGGATGCGATGGCAGCCGCCGCAATCGAACTGCTGGCCGATGAAGCCCGTCTGGCCGCGATGGCCGACGCCGGCCGCCGAGCGGCGCAAGATCGTTACTGTACTACGCGCATCATCCCCATCTACGAGGAGTACTACGAGAGGGTGCTGGCTCGCGCCGAGGTCTGATCCGCCAGTACCAGTACGTTCGGCGCCATAGGTATCTCCAGGGTTACGCGTGTTCCCCGTCCGGGACGGCTGAAGACTTCGAAGCGGGCGCTGTTGCCGTAAAGGACTTCCAAACGTTCGCGCACATTGCGCATGCCGATGCCGGCCCCGCGGCTGGGAAAACCTACCTCCCGCGCCCGGCCCTCAGCCATACCCACGCCGTCGTCTTCTACCTCGACGATCATCTTGGAGCCTTGGATCCGGCTGCGCAGGATTATGGTGCCTCCTTGCAGGCGCGGCTCTAGACCATGCTTGATGCTGTTTTCAATCAACGGTTGAAGCAGCATGCACGGCACCAGCAGCTCCAGGGTCACGGGATCGATTTCCTTCACTACGCGCAACTTCTCCGCCCCAAAACGCACCACTTCGATACCCAGATAGTCATCGGTGAAGGTCAGTTCTTCACGAAAGGGCACATACGCGTCGTGATCCTTAAGCAGCGCGCGCAGGATGTTGCCTAACTGCACAATCATCTCCCGTGCCATCTCGGGCCGGAAGCGAACCAGCGATGCGATGGAGTTCAGGGTGTTGAAAAGGAAGTGTGGGTTGATTTGCCGCTGCAGGGCGTCGAAGCGTGCCTCCAGAACAAGCCGCTTCTGTTCCTTCAGCTTGATCTCGATGCGGCTTGAGTTCCAGATCTTTATCGGGATGGCCACGACGACCGCGGGGGAGACACAAATCGCCAACTTAACCAGCCAACCATGGGCATTCAAAGTGAATAAACGCCCGGGATAAAGCGCCGCCAGCCACATGCGGACCATCTGCATTCCGACGATCAGCATAAGCAGCAGGATTTGGCGATCGAAGCGGGGCTCGAGCAGGTTTCGCCGTACCCAGCGGTAGATGCTGAGATCAATAAAAGGGGAAAACGACCAGACTTCTTCCGGCTCCACGGCCCGCCCGTACAGGCCGGAAACGATGGCCACGGCGAGGAAGAAGGGCAAGGTCAGGTACTCATGATGCAGCATGGACGGGATGGAGAGGACCGCCCCACCGAAAAGAGCGGAGAGCGGACCTAAGAGGATTCCCAGAATGATGACGGTTTCAAAACCTATATCCGCTGCGTAGAAGTTTTGCACCGCGAAGCGAATCCACACCCCCAATGTCAGCGGGATACAGAGGAAGGCCAGCAATCCGAGCGTCTGACCAGTCGTGCGGCGCTCGGCAAACAGGAGACGCTGGAAAGTGAGCGCCCTGGCGGTCACGGCGGAGACGGCCGCGGCCACGCCCATCTTGATCAGCAGTGTTATGAGGACGAGCTTAGGCTCAAACACGCTCTTACTTTACGCCAGTTTCCCCGGCTGGACATGAGGCCGGGAAAGAGGCTCTAATTAACTATGCCGTTGGAAAGTGTTAAGAAAGTGGCGGATGCGGATTTCCCCACCCGTTGGGGTCATTTCCGCATTCTGGGCTTCGAAGGTACGCGTGTCGATCCGGAGACCGTGCGGCCCGGGATGAACGGTCAGCAGGAAGATCGAAGGCGCGATCGCGTTGGTGCTGGGCGATATCCATAGTGAACCGCCAGTGGTGCGCATTCACTCCCAGTGCCTTACGGGCGATGTCTTTGGTTCTTTGCGCTGCGACTGCCGGCCGCAATTGGAATTGGCGATGCGCACGATTGGTGAGGCGGGGGCTGGCATTCTGCTTTACGAGCAGCAGGAGGGCCGGGGCATCGGGCTGATGGCGAAGTTGCGCGCTTACGAACTGCAGGACCAGGGGCTGGATACGGTCGAGGCCAACGAAAGACTCGGTTATAAGGCCGATTGCCGAGAGTTCGAACTGCCGGCCGAGGTTTTGAAGTTACTGAAGGTGACCTCGGTACGGCTCATCACCAATAATCCGGAGAAGGTCGAGGCTCTGGAATCCGTGGGTATTCGCGTGGTGGAACGGATCTCTGCTGAGGTCGAGCCTCTCGATAGCTTCGAGCGCTACGTCCAGGTCAAGCAGGAGAAGATGGGGCATATCGTTGACCGTGTCCCGGAGCTTGGCTAGCCTCGCTGTGCCATGATCAACTTGGCGGTGGTAATCGCCTGCCCTACATGCCGCTGAGTGTGCTCCGCAGCGTGGATCAGTAGTCCGGTCAGGGTTGTGGGTAGGGCTTTGCGTCCGATGCTTAGCGGTAGATCAGGTGGCTGACGGACGATCGCATCCAGACGCTGGCGTGTTCTATCCAGGCTTTCTTCCAATTCGCTGAAGATGGATTCCGTGTTTCGGCTGCCGTCCATTTCGCTGGCTAGGGCTTTAAATTGGTCCGGACTCAGCGGTGTTCCCTCTGCATAGGTGCAAAAGCGATCCAGGCTTCGCGCGATGTGTCGCAACTGAAATGCTACCGAAGGTAGGTTGAAGGGGCGCGCGTGTAGTTCGCGGTCGTCTAGATCACTGCACCACTTGGCCGTGTCTTCCTGGGCCATTTCGAGCGAATGGAGCAGCGCCCGGTGCACCAGCCGGCACATCCGAAAGCGTGCCTCTCAGCCACGGTTCTGTCATTAAAATTTTCTCCGCAGAGGAACCGACGGGTGCCCCATATCTCGCTTGTTTTCGCGAGATGTGGGATTCCCGAACCCGCTCTTTAATTTGTTTCACTCAAATACTTCTCGCGAAATACGAGCGAGATGTGGGGCACGGCGGTTTCGTCGAGAAGGATCGGCCCCAAAAACGCCGAGTCCCTGCGTGTTCGTGGGGCACAAATTCTAAGCGCGATTCTCTACAGGCCGTGGGTTTGACGGAATTCTCTTACTACTTGGGCTGGGTCGCGATGCTGGCCGTCCACGG
This sequence comes from uncultured Acidobacteriaceae bacterium, assembly GCA_963775365.1. Taxonomy (GTDB): domain Bacteria; phylum Acidobacteriota; class Terriglobia; order Terriglobales; family Acidobacteriaceae; genus PALSA-350. The sequence goes on from CAVZJL010000018.1 coordinate 34,017, forward strand.
CCTCGTTCATGGCCTGCATTTCTTCTGCTGTGACCTTGCCTGCCAGGCTGGCAAAGGCGACCCTCAACTTTGGCCACCGGTCGAGGGCTTCCTGCCTCACCAGCGGAACGGCGTCGTAGGGAGGAAAGTAATGCTTGTCGTCTTGAAGGACGGTCAAGTGGAAGGCTTTGATGGGGCCGTCAGTTGAGTTGCCGGCGATGATGTCTACCTGGCGGCCGTTCAGCGCCCGGTAGAGTAATCCTAGATCCATGAGCTGTGGCGAGCCGTCAAACTTGAGGCCATAGGTTTTTTGCAGGCCTGGTAAGCCGTCCGGCCGCTGTTCAAATTCGTAGCCCACACCGAGTTTCCATTGCGGGGTGTAAGGGGCCGCCTGGCTCAGCGTGCTGAGGTGAAGATCCTGGGCCTGCTGGCCCCGGATCACCATGGCGAAGGTATTCTCAAATCCCAACGGCTCCGTAACCACCACATGGTAGCGTTGCTGGTACAGTCGCCGTACCGTCTCCAGTACGCGCTGCGGATTCTTTTCCACAGGCTGTTTCAGAATAGCGGTCAGGGCGGTTCCGGTGTACTCGACGTAGGAGTCGATGCGACCCGCGATCAAGGCCTGGTTGCAGATGTAGCTGCCGGCAAGATAAAAGCGGCGCTCGACCTTCATGCCGGTCAGCGCCTCGATTTGCTGGGCCAGCAACTCGCCCAACACCACCTGCTCGGTAAAGTTCTTGGCTCCGATCACGGGATAGTCCGGACGAGGCGGAGAGCACGCCGCAATGGTCAACAGCATCAGGGCGGAACAAACGGCCAGAACGTATCTCACGTGCGTCCCGGGGCCGGTACGCGCAACCGGCTCTCCACCCATCCCAGGCCGGTGTCGGCGGCTATGGCCAGCAGAGCCGCGGGGATTGCTCCGGCCAGTACCAGCCGATTGTCGACGGAAGCCACGCCGCGGAAGATGAACTCGCCCAGGCCCCCGGCTCCCACTGCTGCCGCGATGGTGGCAATGCCCACCGCCAGCACGGTTGCGGTGCGCAGCCCGGCGAGGATGAAGCTGGCGGCCAATGGAAGCTCTACCTTCAGCAGCCTCTGCCGGTCTGTCATTCCTAGGGCTTTGGCCACCTCCAGTACCGTCGGATCCACTCCTTCAATGCCGGCGTAGGTATTGCGCACAATGGGCAGAAGCGCGTAGGCGGTCAAGGCGGCGATGGCGATGCGCGCCGCTCGCTCGCCAATCCAGGGCAACGGCAACAGGAATCCGAAGAGCGCCAGGCTGGGAATGGTCTGGATAATATTGACTACGCCCAATACCGGCTTTGCCCAGCGTGGATGACGCGTCAACCAGATGCCTGTCGGCACACCGATGCCGGCCGCCAACAGCATCGCGTTCCCGGTCAGCCAGAGATGCTCGAGGGTCAGCTCGACGATCTGCGAGCCGTTTTGCGCCAGAAAACCAGGCATCAGTTCACCGCTTCCTGGCCGCGATGCACAGCCTGTACGTAGGCCTGCACCGCCGGGATTTGCGAGTGGAGAAATTCTCCCGCGGGAAGATTCGCTACGACCTTGCCGCCCTCGAGCAGCACCAGTTGCGAGGCCAGATAGAGCGCCTCGTCCAGATCGTGGGTTACCAGGAGCACGGTCTTGTGGAGACGCCGCAGCAAATCGCGCAACATATCCTGCATTTCGGCACGGGTCAGCGGGTCCAGAGCACCGAAGGGCTCGTCCATCAACAGCAGTTTAGGTTCCGCTGCGAGCGCCCGCGCCAAGCCTACACGCTGGCGTTGTCCACCGGAAAGCTGGTAAGGCAGGCGGCGGGCAAAGGTCGCATAGTCCAAACCGACCTGGGTAAAGAGTTCGCGCGCACGTTCGGCGATCTCTTGCTTGGGACGGCCCTCGATCTCGAGCACAGTGCCGATGTTGCGTTCGGCGTCGAAGTGGGGAAAGAGGCCGGTTTCCTGGATTACGTACCCAATGGATCGCCGCAAGGCGATGGGATCCCAATCCGTCGTAGCCTTTGCTTCCACCATCACCCGTCCCGCAGTTGGTTCGATGAGGCGGTTAACCATGCGCAGCAGCGTGGTCTTTCCGGAGCCGCTGCGCCCCAGCAGCGCGGTGGTCGAGCCCTTGGCAATCTGCAAGCTGACGTGGTCGAGGATGACGCGTCCGTCGGGCGTAGTCGAGACCGACCTGGTCGAAAGCAATGGCCGAGGCGATGTCCGGCTCTGGCGCCTGGACCGTCAAGAGCTGGGCGGCTCCACGTCGACACCGTCCATTTTGAGCGGCGGAGCCCCTTTGACCCGCACCATGGTGATCTTGGTGAAGCCTTCTTTGAAGCTGGGTGGACGCAGGCGCTCTGCCATCTTGCGCATGATGTCATCGCTCACGGTGCGCTCCCGGCGGCTGTTTCGCTCCATGCAGACTTCCAGCGGAACATCGAAGAAGACCGCTTGCGCCTCATAGCCAAAGCTCTTGGCCATCTTGATCCATTGCCGCCGCTCGTGGGCCGAGAGATTGGTCGCGTCCACGTAATTCCAGGGCATTTTGGCGATCAGGCGCGCCCGCAGCAGCGAGCGCAGGGTGGAAAAAACCAGTCCCTGGTAGCGCTGTTCGGTGATGTCATCGAAGAGAATGCTGCGCAGCATGTCGCTGGAAAGCGGGGTGACGCCGCGGCGCTTGAACCAGGTGGTTTTGCCAGAGCCGGGCAAGCCGATGGCCAACACGACGTAGCCCTTGAGATCTTTCTGGCTGGCCGATGGCTGCCTCGGGAGGGGGTACCGAGGGTGATTCCGGCTGGGTCTCCACCACTAGTTTTCCCTGATCCGGCGCCGCTGGCTCCGCTGATACGGGGGTGACCGCCTCCGGTGCGGCTCTCCGCTGGCTCGCTTGCGGCGCGGGCTGGCCGCGGGAAGATTGGCTCATGGCAGAACCGCTCACCACAGGGCTGACCCAGAAGGCCCGGGCGCCCGATTCCGTTTGTCTTCTGGGTACATCGGCTGTAAAGGCGTCGGCTGGTTGACTGGAATCTCCTGGCCGATTTTGCCGGTCGATTCCGAGTCATTCGCTCCACGCTTGCCACGTCGTCTCATTAGGGCGCGCATCCATTCGCGCATGATGAGGATGTAACACAAATTCCGCACTCGCAGCAAATGGCCTGCTCCCTTTCGCGCCGTCACTCTTTGGTACACTCAAGTTTCGCGCTCATCACGCGAGGACACTAAACCTTGCTCCTGCACCCACGACGTAAAAACCCCGACCCCCCTTCAAGGAGATCTCAAAGTTTATGGCAGTAAAGGTTGGTATCAACGGCTTTGGCCGTATTGGCCGCAACGTTTTTCGCGCGGCGCTCGGAAATCCGGAAATCGAATTTGTAGCGGTAAATGACCTGACCAGCCCGGCAACGCTGGCCCACCTGCTCAAGTACGACTCGATCCTGGGCAACTTGCCCCACACCATCACGGCGGGCGAAGACTTCATCACCGTCGACGGCAAGAAGCTGAAGGTATTTGCAGAGCGCGATCCGGCCAAACTCGACTGGTCTTCGACCGGCGCCCAGGTGGTGATCGAATCCACCGGTCATTTCACGGATGCAACCAAGGCCAAGGCCCACCTGCAGGGAACAGTCAAGAAGGTCATCATCTCCGCACCGGCTACGAACGAGGACCTGACCATCGTGCTGGGCGTGAATCAGGACAAGTACGACGCGAAGAAGCATCACGTCATCTCCAACGCCTCGTGCACCACCAACTGCCTGGCTCCGCTGGCCAAGGTGCTTAACGACACCTTCGGCATCGTCTCCGGCATCATGACCACCATCCACAGCTACACCAACGACCAGGTGATTCTCGACTTTCCGCACAAGGATCTGCGCCGCGGGCGCGCAGCCGCTCTTTCCATGATTCCCACCTCGACCGGTGCGGCTAAGGCTCTGCACCTGGTGGTGCCGGAGCTCAAAGGCAAGCTTGACGGCTTCGCCATCCGTGTTCCCACGCCCAATGTGTCGGTCGTGGACCTGACCTTCACTTCAGAGAAGCCGGTGACCAAGGAAGCGATCAACGACGCTCTCAAGGCCGCGGCAGACGGGCCGATGAAGGGCATTCTGGGCCTGGAGAACAATGAGTTGGTCTCCAGCGACTTCAAGGGAAACCCACTCTCCTCGATCGTCGACAGCCCGCTGACAAAAACGGTTGGCAGCAACATGGCCAAGGTCATCAGCTGGTACGACAATGAGTGGGGCTACTCGAACCGGGTGAAGGACCTCGTGCTGTTCCTCGAGAATGCAGGGCTCTAACGCATTTGCTGGTACCCCGGTGGGGCCAGTTATACGCGGCCATCCTTTGGGAGGATGGCCGCGTTAAGTTCAGCTTCCTGGTTTAAGCCATTAGCAAAAACGCTCAAAGACAGGTTTCGCGCACGCGAAACCTGCGAACGATCAGAGGCGGCTCTCGTAAGACTTCTTGAGGGGAACTCCCATGGCGAAACTTTCCATCCGCGACCTGGAGCTGAACAACAAGTATCTCTTTGTCCGCGTTGATTTCAACGTGCCACTCTCCGAGAACGGTCTGCAGATTCTCGACGATACCCGGATCAAAGAGACCCTGCCTACGCTTGAGTACGCGCTGCGCCATCACGCGAAAGTGATTGTGGCCTCGCACCTGGGGCGCCCCAAAGGAAAACCTAACCCTAAATACAGCCTGCGGCCAGTGGTGGACCGGCTGCGCACGCTGCTTGATCACGCGCTGGGTGAATCAGTCAACGTTGCCTTCTCTCCCGACTGCGTGGGGGACCTGGCCACCGAACTGGCGCGCCAACTCGAATCGAGGCAGGTGCTTCTGCTGGAGAACTTGCGCTTCCACGCTGGGGAAGAAGCCAACGACGAGCACTTCGCGCGACAACTCGCCAAGCTTTGCAACGTCTATGTGAATGACGCCTTTGGCAGCGCTCATCGGGCGCACGCTTCGACCGAGGGCATCACTCACTTTGTCTCTCAGTCCGCAGCCGGGCTGCTGCTGGAGAAGGAGCTGAATTACCTGGGCAAAGCCCTGGAAGCGCCAGAGAAGCCTTTTGTCGCGATCCTCGGCGGGGCCAAGGTCTCGGACAAGATCGAGGTGATCCACAACCTGCTGAGCAAGGTGGACGCGCTGCTCATCGGTGGTGGCATGGCTTACACCTTCCTCAAAGCTAAGGGGCAAGACGTGGCCAAGTCGTTAGTGGAAGCCGATAAGCTGGATGTGGCTCGTGAAGCGCTCAAAGAAGCCGAGCACAAAGGAGTGCGTTTTCTGTTGCCCATCGATCACGTGCTAGCCGACAAATTCGCCGCCGACGCACGTACTCAGATCTTCGAGGGTGATGGTCCCTTCCCTGCCGGCTGGATGGCGCTCGATATAGGTCCTGCTACGGTCGAGCTGTTCACAACAGAAATCGCACGTGCCCGCACAATCGTCTGGAATGGGCCCATGGGCGTCTTTGAAATGCCCGCCTTCGCCCGCGGTACTACCGGCGTGGCGGAAGCCCTGGCGGAGAATGCTGGCGCCATCACGATCGTGGGTGGCGGGGATTCCGTTTCGGCTGTGAAGCAGGCCGGGGTGGCAGACAAGATCAAACACATCTCTACTGGCGGGGGCGCATCGCTCGAGTTTCTGGAAGGCAAGCGGCTTCCCGGTGTGGAGGCTCTCTCGGAAGCACCCGGCTCATAGACCATGGCAGTGGTCAGTCTCGAATTGCCGTTGCTCATCCTCGTCGCCGGCATTGTCTGCGCGCTGATCGCCTGGCTGCTGGCAACGTTCACCCAGATTTTTCGCGGCTACCGCTATCGCGTCTCCCTGGGTCTGATCGCGTTCCCGCTGGGCGGTCTGATGGGTTTCGTCTCCACCCTGAACGCGGTTAGTTTTTTTGGAGACTGGCTAGCGGGCAAGCCGATGTCTGTACTGCTGGCTATCGGCTGTTGCGGATATTTTCTTTTCGGATTTCTCGGCTGCTGGACCGTGGTGCGTGCGGCTGGCCGGGTCGACCGGAAACATACCCTTTCCGTGCTCTACAATTTGGTTAAGGAACACAAGAAGCGAGACACCGAATAGCATGCGCAAGCTCCTGATCGCCGCCAACTGGAAGATGTACAAGACACCTACGGAGGCACAGAGCTTCCTGCACACCTTCTTGCCGCTGGTCAAAGATGAGACCAAGAGTGAGATTGTGATCTGCCCTCCCACTGTCGATCTGGCTACCGCGCTGCATTCCGTGAAAGGCTCAGACGTTTTGGTGGGCGCGCAGAACATGCACTTTGCTGAGGAAGGCGCGTATACCGGGGAGGTCTCAGCTTCTATGCTGGTGGCCCTGGGTGTGAGCCACGTGATCCTCGGCCATTCCGAGCGCCGGCAGTATTTTGGCGAGACTGACGATGACGTCAATCGCAAACTGGCCGCCGCGCTCAAACATCACCTGGTGCCGATTGTTTGCGTTGGAGAGCGCGAGGAACAACGCGAGACCGGCATGACGCAAGAGGTGGTGTGCCGGCAAATCAGCCGGGCGATCCACCAGATCGACCCGACCAAGTTGCGCCCGATGGTTATCGCTTATGAACCCATCTGGGCCATCGGCACGGGAAAGACGGCGACCCCGGCGATCGCAGCCGAAGCTCATCTCATGATCCGCGGCGAGGTGGCGCGCTTGGTGGGCCGCCCCATCGCCGACGCTCTGCGGATCCTGTATGGCGGTAGCGTGAAGCCGGACAATGCCACCGCGCTGCTTAGCCAGCCGGAGATTGACGGCGCGCTGGTTGGGGGTGCGAGCCTGGACCCGCATTCGTTTAATGCCATTGTTAAGGCGGGACACGCCGCTTAGTCGAGCCAGAGGTCGTGGCGGGGCGAATAACTGAAAGGTCCCTCGCCTTCGTCCGGATTTCCTGTCAAGCCTAATGGTTCCGATAGACTTCATGCGGGCTTTCCTTATTGAAAGCCGCATACGTGGCCGTTGACTAACGCTGTTGGTAGGAATCCGGAGTTCCCACGGGATGACAAAGTTGAGGGTAGTGCTCACCGCGGCTGCGGTTAGCTGGGATGGACAGCGCCGCCGGGTTATATGCGACTTTTTCCCCCGTCCTAACTGGGCCGCCCCCTATACCTTCACAAAAACGTCTTCTCCTTCGATAGTTACGGGATAAACTGCAACCTTTTCCTGAGAGTTCTGCGTGACCCCTGTGGCCGGATCGAAGGACCAGGCGTGCCAGGGGCAGATCAGTTTGCCGTCTTCGATCATTCCTTCGGATAAAGGACCGCCGCGGTGCGGGCATTCGTTGTCCAGAGCCCGGATTACCCCGTTGATGTTCGCGACGCAGAGTGCCCTGGCGCCTGCGCTGAACTCCTTGGCCTCTCCCGGTCGAGGTAGCTGGCCCTTAACGCATATCTTCACTAAGTCACTCATTGTTCGCTGATCACCTGGCTAGCTACGCATTTCCACTTCTACGCTTCACGGGCGTATACACCAGAAGTGAAAATGCTTTAGGCTCGAAATTGATGGCTGGCATTCCACCTCCAACAGTACCTCAAGTGCCGTCAGCGGCAGATCTCTGGTGTCCTACTTGCGCGCGGGCTGTTCACGATCCCCTGGTGTGTGGCGACTGCTCGGCGGTTTTGTGCCGGATCTGCGGAACTCCGCTTGAATCTGCTGACGAACTCGCCTTCGGCTAATCTTATGGCCCAGAGCCGTTCCGGCCGCAAACGAATCCTGCCTCAGAAACACACGCCGCCGCCCGGCTGGAAAAGCCCGCTGGCGCCACAGCAACCACTGGCTAGCGCGCGCTGGATCCTCGGTGGCTTTGCCGCGACAATTCTTCTCGCGGCGCTCTGCGTTTATGTCACCCTCTGCCTGCTCTTCTGGCAGGGCCAATGGCAACTGGTCTTCAAGCCATCCCGCACCATCACGGCCACTCCATCCTCGGTTGGCCTGAAGTATGACGAGATTCGGTTTGACGCGACCGAGACCGGCATTCTCCAACTCAACGGTTGGTGGATTCCCGCTGATCGGCCCGCCTCCCCCGGGACGCTGATCTTCCTGCACGACGGGTCGGGCTCGCTATCGGACACGCTGCCGCAATTGCAAGCCCTGCACAACCTGGGCTTGACTGTGTTCGCCTTCGATTATCGCGGCTTCGGTAAGAGCGCAAACATCCATCCATCACAGGCAAGCACCTATGAGGATGCCGATGCCGCCTGGCGTTACCTCACCGAGACTCGTCATCTTTCCCCATCCACGATTGTTCTCGATGGGGTTGGGCTGGGCGCGGCGATCGCGGCCGAGACGGCGCGGCGCCATCCCCAGGCTGCGGCCTTGATCCTGGAAGATCCGAAGCCGCCGATTCTCGAATCATTGCGGTTCGACGCGCGCACCCGGCTGATGCCGATCCGGCTGCTTTTCCATGACCGCTTCGACCCTACCCAGACACTGTCTAATCTGCGTACACCCAAGCTAATGCTGTACTCGGCGCAGGGTGCGAACGGACTGTACTATGAGCATGCCGCGGAGCCGAAACAAAGAGCAACCGTCACCGATCGCTTCAGGGATAAAAATTATCTGCCCTATCTACGAAGTTTTCTGGGCAAATATCTTTTCGGCAGTTAAGCTACTACAGCAACAATGACACGAACAGGAGTTCCCATTGCTTAACTGGCTTAACCGATTTCAGTCCCTTGGTGCTTTGGTCATGCGGTTGGTACTCGGCGTCATCATGGTGCGCCACGGATACGACAAAATCGTTCCCTCAGGAGCCCTCTACAGCTTCAGCCATATGGTGACCCGCCTGCATCTGCCGGTGTGGCTTGGCTACGTTGCCGCGTTTACTGAATTTTTTGGCGGCATGCTGCTCATCATTGGCTTATTGACCCGATTTGCCGCATTGATGGTGGCCTTCGATATGGCGACGGCCATCCTCAAAATCCATCTTCATGGCGGGCTGATGGGGCCAAACTCCTTCGCCCTTCCACTCGCGCTCTTGTCCATCGCCCTGATGCTGGTCTTCACAGGCTGCGGCTGGTTGGGGCTGGATGATTTTGTGGGGAGAGGTGGCAGCTCCCGCGTCAAGTTGGCAGGCCGATAGAGAAGAAACCCCATTCGGCACCTTCGCTGTGTCAGATAAGGGACCCCACAATCGACGAACCCATAAACCCTCAGCCAAAGTCGCAAGCCCCCCGACTTCGATTCGGCCTTCCAGGTCCAGAGCCCGAAAATCGTGGTTTCCCCACCTGACACAGCGAACGTGCCGGATAGGGGTGATCTGCAATGTTGCGGGCCCGGTTAACTCGATACCAAGTTCAGAAACTGCGTGGTTTTCAATTCCGACCCAGGAAAAACCAGCTCCAGGTTGCGGGCTCCCAGGGTCCTGAATGCTGCTTCACCCAAGACCTGGCGGAAATCCGTGGTGATGGCCAAGTCGCGGTTCTGATAAAGCTGCTCGGCCGCCATGCCAGGCCACTTACCATAGACCTTGCCGCCTTTGACCGGGCCGCCGAGCACGAACATTACGTTGGCATGCCCGTGATCGGTGCCGCCGGTGCCGTTCTGCTGGGCCGTGCGCCCGAATTCGGACATGGTCACCAGTACTACATTTTCTGTGTCCTTCCCCAGGTCGGTCCAAAAAGCGGAAATCCCCTGGCTGAAGTCGCGCAAGCAATTGGCCAGCTGTCCATGGACGCTGCCCTGATTCTGATGCGTATCCCAGCCCCCGATGTCGGTAAAGGCTGCTTCCACCCCCAGATTTGCCTTTAGCAACTGGGCGATCTGCTTCATATTGTCGCCGAAAGCGCCGTTTGGATAATTCGCGCCCGGCCCCGGCTGGTAGTGCGCCGGATCGGTGGCCCTTAACATCTTGACCGCTTCGAAGGTTTCCTGACCGGTCCCGTGGAGCACGGAATCGACAGAACTAGCATACATTGCCTCGAAAGCGGAGCTAATCGGTGCAGCGTTCGGGTTCTTTCCCCCCACCCCAAAATCCTGCACCCGGTTTACAGCAACTGCTGCGATTTTACCATCTAGCGTGCGCGGAACCTGGGATCCCAGGGCGACCGCTCGAAAGGCGGTGTGGTTCGCGGGGCGAGAGACGTCTTCCGCCTGGAGAGCCCGGTTCAACCAGCCATCCGGGGTGGCCTTCACACCGGGAGTTCCGCTCTCCATGTAGTCCTGGGCGTCGAAGTGGGAGCGAGTGGTGTCGGGCGAGCCTGCGGCCTGGACCATGGCCAGATGGCCCTGGTCGAATAGGGCTTTGAATGATTGCATGGCGGGGTGCAGGCCGAAAAATCCATCCAGGTCAATGAGTTGGTTTTGCGGGATAGCGATGGTCGGCCGGAGCTGGTAGTAGCTTCTCTCGGCATGAGGAACCACAATATTGAGGCCGTCAGCCGCGCCTCGCTGGAAGACCACGACCAGCTTCTTGCCCTGGGCCTGGGCGCTGGTGGTTTGAGCGAGCACCGACCGCTGCAGGAACGACGGCACCACCGAGGTGCCTACGAGGGCCATCGCCCCGCCCTTCATGAACGCGCGCCGTGTTGCCATTTGCCCGCTCCACCCGCCCAGGATTCTGGGCACATTGGTTCGAACGCGGACGGTGCAACAAAGTTGTGCGTGGTGGCAGGCTTTCGAGTATTTTCAGGCGACAGATAGGGAGCGGCCCAGGCTTTAGCAGCCGCGGAAAAAGTGCTGCTGGTTAGCGCCTAGTACTTGCCCAGTTCCGCCATGGCGCGGAACAAGTCTTCCGGCTGCGGCAAAATGGCATCTTCCAGGATCGGCTGATAGGCCACAAAGGTGTCCATGGCGGCCACCCGCTTGACGGGGGCGTCGAGATAATCGAACAGCTCGTCGGCGATGCGGGCTACGATCTCCGCACCATAGCCCCAGCTCAACATATCTTCGTGGGCGACGATCACCCGGCCCGTCTTCTGCACCGAAGTGGCAATCGCCTCCCAGTCGTAGGGACTGAGGGTACGCAGGTCGAGCAGATCGACCTCCAGGCCTAGTTCGCTGCTCGCCTGCTGGGCGGCGCGCAAGGCCCGGGGCACGACGGCCCCATAGGTAATCACGGTCAGGTCCTTGCCTTGGCGCAAGAGATTGGCTTTGCCAAAGGGGATGGCAAATTCGGGCCCGGGATATGCGGCCCGACCGAAGGTCTCGCGATAGAGGCGCTTGTGCTCGAAAAAGAGCACCGGATCATCACAGCGGATGGCGGTGCGCAAGAGGCCATTGGCATCCAGCGCATTCGAGGGAAAGACCACGCGGACACCAGGCGTATGGGTGAAGATGCTTTCGCTGCACTGGGAGTGGTAGACCGAACCGCCGGTGAGGTATCCCCCGATGGCTACCCGCACCACTGCGGGCGACGAATAGGTGCCATTGGAGCGCCAGCGCAACAGGCTGAGCTCGTTGCGCAATTGATGCATGGCGGGCCAGATGTAGTCGAAAAACTGGATCTCGACTACGGGTTTGAGCCCGCGTGTGGCCATGCCGATCGCCCGGCCGACAATATCGGCTTCCGCCAGACGAGCGTTGTAGACGCGGTCCGGCCCGAACTCCCGCTGCAACCCGGTCGTGAGCTTGAAGACGCCGCCCTTGCCCTTGACGAGGCCTTGGCGTAACTCCTCGTCATGGCTGGTATCGGCCACGTCCTGGCCAAAGACCACAATGCGCGGATCGCGCTGCATCTCGTCCTTCAGGCAGGAGTTGATCAGGTCGGCCATGGTCCGCTCCTGCACGTCGGAGGTCTGGGCAGCGGGGCGGGCCAAGTCCGAGCGCGTGGGATCGAGGTCTTCGGAGTAGACATGGCGCTTGATGGACGAGACCTCAGGCAGCGGGGCGCGCAGGACTTTCTCGGCCGCGCTGCGTACTTCTTCGTCGACCTCCTGCTCCAGCCGGTTGATGGCTGCGGGATCGAGAATGCCGTCGCGCAGCAGGCGCATTTGCAACTTGGGCAGTGGATCGAGAGCGGCGTCCCGCTTGCGCTCCGCTTCTGACCGGTAGAGCGGTTCGTCGTCGGAAAAGGAGTGGGCATATTGGCGGATCACATGCCCGTGAACAAAGGCCGGTCCCTTGCCGGATCGGCAGTGCTTCACCGCCTGGGTGAACGCGGAATAGCTTGCGATGGGATCGGTGCCATCGACCTCGGCAAAGAAGAAATTAGGGAAATTGGCGACCAGGCGCGAGATATTCCCGCCTGGCACGTTCACGTCCGGCCGGAACCGAGATGGCGTAGCCATTGTCTTCGACCACGAACAACACGGGAAGGCGGAGGGCCGAGGCCGAACTCATCGCCTCCCAAAACTCCCCTTCACTGGTGGCGCCTTCCCCCAGCGAGACGTAGACCACCTCGTCCCCATGAAAGTGGGTAGGCTTGAATGCGCTATAGTCGCCCGGCCGCTGCTGGGCGGCTGCGGGATGGGTGGCGAGGTATCGGCCCGCCTCGGCGCAACCGACAGCCTGCAGGCACTGGGTGGTGACCGAAGAAGAAAGGCTGACAATGTTGAGGCGCGGGTTGCTCCAATGGGAGGGCATTTGCCGGCCGCCACTGGAGGGGTCCGCCGCTGCGCCCACGGACTGCAGCAGCATGCTCCTCGACCGTGGTACCGAGGGTGAGGCAGAGCGCGCGGTCGCGATAGTAGGGGTAGAACCAGTCGTAGCCGGGCTTGAGGGCCATTCCGGCTGCCACCAGCAGCGCCTCATGGCCGGCGCCGGAGATCTGGAAAAAGATTTTTTGCTGCCGTTTAAGCAGGATCTCTCGATCGTCCGTGCGGCGGGACAAATACATCAGCCGGTAGATCCGAATTAACTGCTCCGGTTCCAACCCCGCGTAGGATGCGGCGCTGGACTGCTCAGTGCTGGCCGTAACTGCCTTCGCCATGCACACCTCATTATGACGATACTGTTAAGGATAAATACCCGACCCGGATTTCCAGCGCGCTGCGGAGGAAACTACCGCTTGCGCGGCTTTCATCAAACGAAAGCCGCATGAACCCCGCCAACGCCATGAACCTGGCCAGGAAATCCGGGTAATGCCAAGGCAGATTGTAATCCTTCGCCCCTGCTCCTGGTCAAAACCAGTTAACGCTTCTGATGCCCATTTTCCTGTTACGTTTAGTAGCGTCGTCGGGCAGAGGTCCTGCGGTCGCCCGAGGAAGTCTGCAACTTGCTCATTTTCCGGTGCTACGAGGCAGGAGATCTGGGCAGCACGCATCCAACCTTCGGCGTGTTTACCACCCTGCCGGTATGATGACGATGCGGCGTTGACCAACTTTTTCTCAGCATGCTCTAATCAGCCGGTTTGCAGGTGTTTGCGCCCGCGGCGGGCGGAGCAGCCGGTAACCCAGCAGCAAAGCAACCGGTAACCCCAGTAGCAAGTACCTCTGGAGGCGTTTGAATGGTTTTCTTCTCTCTATCGGCCACTGTCGTAGGACAGGGCTTGACCGCTTCCCTCGATACGGGTGGCAGCACTTTTCTGTGGATCGCTCTTCTTGCTGGGCTGCTCGGCCTTGTGTTTGCCCTTTTTCTGGCCCGATCGGTATTAGCGTTTGATACCGGGACACCGGAGATGCGGACTGATTTCGAACGCTATCCGCGAAGGTGCGGAAGCGTTTATGTCGCGCCAATACACGACCATCGCCGCACTGGCCGTGGTGCTTGCGATTGCCCTCTTTGTGGGCTACAAGTTTTCCGACTTTACCGCTCCGTTGGCGGGTAAGGTGGTGATCAGCTTCCTGATCGGCGCCATCTGCTCCGGTTTGGCCGGCTACACGGGCATGTTTGTTTCCATTCGCACCAACATTCGCGCCGCCAGCGCCGCCCGTTCCAGCCTGGGCAAGGCCTTGAAGATTGCCCTGCACGGGGGTGCAGTGACCGGCATGGTGGTGATCAGCCTCTCCCTGCTCGGCGTGGGCAGCCTGTTCTTCCTTTTCGGCGGTCTGAAGGACCCGCAGCACGTTCCTTACCAGCTGGTCGGCTTTGGCTTTGGCGCTTCGCTGGTGGCGCTCTTTGCCCAGCTGGGCGGTGGCATCTACACCAAGGCTGCGGACGTGGGCGCGGACCTGGTGGGCAAGGTGGAGGCCGGCATCCCGGAAGATGATCCGCGGAACCCGGCGGTGATTGCGGACCTGGTGGGCGACAATGTGGGCGACTGCGCCGGCCGCGGTGCGGACATCTTTGAATCCACGGCGGCGGAGAACGTCGGCGCCATGATTCTGGGCACCGCGCTCTATCCGGTCTTCGGCATCAAGGGCATTCTCTTTCCTCTGATCGTGCACGCCATCAACCTGGTGGCCAGCTTTGTGGGCGTGCTGGTGGTCCATAGCCGCGAAGACCAGGACCCGATGGATGCGCTGAATCGCGGCTATTACGTGACCACCCTGCTGGCGCTGGCGGGCTTCGCCGTAGCGGTTTACTACATGCTGCAGGGCCGCTGGTGGCTGCTGGGCTGCGGAGTTGTCGGTATGGTCACCTCGTTTCTCTTTGTCCGCATCACGGAGTACTACACCGAGACCCGCTACCGGCCGGTGCAATCGATCGCCAACGCCTCGCTGACCGGGCCGGCAACGAATATCATCAGCGGCCTCGCAGTGGGCATGGAGACGCCGGCCATGCCGGTGGTGGTGATCAGCGCTGCCCTGCTGCTCAGCTACTACTTTGGCGTGCGCGGGCTTGCCGATTCGAGCATCTCCGATTACGCCAAGGGCATATACGGCACCGCCATTGCTACGATGGGCATGCTCTCGTCCGCCGCCTACATTCTGGCCATGGATACCTTCGGGCCGATTACCGACAATGCCGGCGGAATCATTGAAATGTCGGATCAGCCAGATTCGGTGCGGGAAAAGACCGACAAGCTGGATGCGGCCGGCAACACCACCAAGGCGCTGACCAAGGGCTATGCCATTGGCTCTGCCGCATTGGCCGCCTTCCTGCTGTTCTCTGCGTACCTGGAGACGGTGCACGGCATCGTGGCGCAACGCTTCGCTGATGCCGGCCAGGTACTCGACCCCAATTGGAGTTTTACCAACATCAACCTCGCCAGCGTGCCTGTTTTTGTCGGAGCGTTGCTGGGCGCAATGTTGATCTTCCTCTTCTCCTCCTTTGCGATTAAAGCGGTCGGACGCACGGCGCAATACATCATTGAAGATGTGCGCGCGCAGTTCCGCGAGAACCCCGGCATCATGGCAGGTACATCGAAACCGGATTATGGGCGCTGCGTCCGCATCGTTACCGGCGCCGCGCTCAAACAGATGGTTCTGCCCGGCGCGCTTGCCGTGCTCACGCCATTAGCAGTGGGGTTGGTCTTCAAGAATTTGAGTGGCAGCTTTCACATTCACATTCCGGGAGAGTACTCGCCCGTCCTCAACGGCCACCCCATCGACCTTGCAGGCGCGGAGGCGGTCGCGGCCCTGCTTATGGTAGGGACCATCGTTGGTATCCTGATGGCCATGCTGATGAACAACAGCGGCGGCGCATGGGACAACGCCAAGAAATACATTGAGACCGGCGCTCACGGGGGCAAACGTTCGGAGGCGCACAAGGCGGCGGTGGTGGGCGATACCGTGGGCGATCCGTTCAAAGACACGGCTGGCCCGTCGCTGCACGTGCTGATCAAGCTGCTGGCCACGGTTACGCTGGTGCTGGCGCCGTTGTTCTTGTAGGCGCCGGCGGGCCTGATCGAGAAGGACCGGTCGTTGGGTAGGTCCGGGCTAAAGAGCCTGCGCGCGAACCGGAAAACATAGCAGTTCCCCTGATCGCTAAGGCCCGGAGGGCCTTAGCGAAGCTGGAGCCCAACCCGGAAGGGCGTGTGTGTATAAAAGAAACCGCAGGTCCCTCCACTACGCTGCGCTTCGGTCGGGATGACAGTTTATTCGTAGGAATTGGCTTCGGTTCCGGTTAACCGCTAGCAGCCGATGGCGCAACAGAATTGTCATCCCGACCGGAGCTACCCCGGATTTCCTGCCACGCCGCGCTGGACATGGCAGCTTGTGCGGCTTTCCGTAAAGAAAGCCGCATGAAGTTTACCAACGCCACCAACCTCGACAGGAAATCCGGGGTAGCGTAGTGGAGGGACCTGCGTTTCTTTTTCCGGCTCTCACAAAGCCCTGCCGGGCTGGGCTCCCACGGCGGGCCGGGGCAGGCCCGTTTAGCGGTCGGCCCTCCCGGGCCTCAGCGATTAGAAGCCGAACGCGGATGGGCTAGAGCGCGGCAGGCTAGGTCGTGGCGAAACAAGACCTGATTCGATGCGAGTACGTGTCCAAGTCTGATTCGGCGCGAATGCGTTTCCAGATTTCCTCCGAAATGCCAAGAAATGCCTGGACCACATCGGGGTCAAACTGAGATCCGGAGCAACGCACGATTTCTTCGCGTGCGACTTGGTAAGGAAGCGCGGCGCGGTAAGGCCGGTCTGAGGTCATAGCGTCCATCGTGTCGGCAACGGCAAAGATCCTGGCGCCCAACGGGATTTCTTTTCCAATCAACCCCTGGGGATAACCACTACCATCGTAGGATTCGTGGTGAGTCAGCACAATTTGAGCGGCGTGAGACAGGAACAAATGTTGACTCACGAGGTCATAGCTGATGTTCACATGCCTGCGCATGACTTCGGTCTCCTCAGGAGTCAGTTTTCCTGGTTTAAGCAGAATCGCATCCGGGATACCTATCTTCCCGATGTCGTGGAGAGAAGCGCCAAGCGCAAGTTCTCCCAATTCTTCCTCGCTGCAACCCATCGCCTGGCCAATCTCCAAGGATAACGCGTCACACGCTGGGAATGCCCGGCCGTTTCATTATCGCGAAGATCCAAGGCCCCACCCAACGCGCGCAGCGTTTGATCGTACATCGACCGAATTCTTTTTACGGCCACCTCGAGTTGCTTCGTTCGCTGGCTGACCAGTTCTTCCAATTGATCGTTCTGCTGTCTCAATGCTTGCTGCAGCGCGCTAAGTTGAAGATGAGTCTGGATCCGGGCATGTACCTCTTCCAACTGGAATGGCTTGTTTATGTAATCCGAGCCGCCGGCCTGAAAGGCTTTGACCTTGTCTTCGGTTGCGTTGAGCGCGCTGAGAAAAATCACGGGGGTGGCCGCCAGGTCCGGATTGGCTTTCAGTCGCTCGCACACCTCATAGCCATTCATTTCCGGCATATTGATATCCAGCAGAAACAAATCCGGAGGGTTCTGGACAGCGGCCGCCAGCGCCAACCGCCCCCTGGGAAACGAACGTATCTTGTAGCCATGCACTTTCAGCATGTCTTCCAATAGCTTCAGGTTGGCGGGTTGATCGTCCACCACCATGATGTTGGCATTTTCAATCGTTGTCATTGATGTGGATTGTGCTTGATTGCTGTCGCCTGCGCCTTTGTCTCTGCCAATAAATGAGTCAGGGCATCATACTCATAATTTTCCGCAAATGCCTTTAACACCCTCCGCGGTTTGCTGGTCGAACTCTTCGACTTCCTCGAATCAGCTGGTCTAAGCGGTCCTTCTCACCTTCCTGAACCGCATCATGCAGTTGATTGATCAATTCCAAGGGCAATTTCGCGAGTTGTTCCGCGCTCGCGGCGAGAGGTGGTACATAGCGGTCACGGCGGCCGGGCTGACCATCAGCGACTAGAAGTGGTACGGTGCTTAGACCCATACGTTCGCCGCAGGACGACCTGCATGAGGCCGGCCGCGCAGTCGTCGGGCTCGATTGGTATTTCGAAGCAGAAGATTGAGCCCCCACCGAGGGTGCTGGTAACGCTGATATCTCCTCCCATCAGTCGTGCGTAGCCGCGGCCAATCGCCAGTCCCAGGCCCGTTCCTTCTTGCGCATTAAGCCGCGCTTGATTTGACTGAACGGTTGGAACAACTTGCCTTGCTGCTCCTCCGTAATGCCCGAACCGGTATCCTGGACCTGTGCCGACAACCAAAGCTGATTGGCTTCCTCCACTGCAGCGTGATGCGTAACTTGATTTGACCCTGCGTCGGTGAACTTGATCGCATTGCCCAGAAGGTTAATCAGCACCTGGCGGATCTTACCTTCGTCGCCTACAAGGTAAACCACGGAAACCCCGTCCACGACTACTTCGAGTTGCAGCCCCTTCGCGTGCGCCGCAAAGCGAAACATGGATGCGAGATTCTCCACCAACCGCGAGAAATTGAACGTGGCCGGACTCAGGTCCGTTCGGCCGGCCTCAATCTTGGACATATCCAGAATGTCGGTGATGAGGGAAATCAGGTGCTCGCCGCTGTTGCGGATGATCTTGAGATTGGCTTTCGCGTTGGCTCCCAAGTCCAGGTCTCGCGACATCAACTGTGCGCAACCGAGAATGGCGTTCATCGGGGTGCGTATTTCGTGCGACACAGTCGAGAGGAACATGCTCTTGGCGCGACTGGCGGCCTCAGCCTCGGCGGCTGCGACTTCAAGCTGCCGGTCCAATCGTTTCTGCTCGGTGACGTCGCGCACGGCGGAAACAACCAGGGTTCCCTCTTCTGTCTCCAGCGGGCTCAGACTTATCTCAAGGGGAAACTCGGTTGCATCCTTGCGCAACCCATACAGTTCAAGACCGGCTCCCATGGGGCGAACCCGTGAATTGGCATAAAAACCGCTGCGGTGCGCTGGATGCCCAGCTCGAAAGCGTTCCGGCATCAACATCTCCATGGTCCGACCGAGCAGTTCTTCTCGCGCGTATCCGAACATTTTCTTCATCTGGGCATTTACCAGGACAATCTTTCCCTCCCGATTCACTACCAGCATCGCGTCTGGCGCCGCTTCCAGTAGTTCGCGAAACTTACCTTCGGTGGCCAGCCTCTTAATACGATCAACGACCTGTCCGAGTTGATTCCCCACCAGCTGCATTACTTCTAACAGCGCATCGTCCCGGTCCGAGTAGTGAACGGAAAAAAACTCCAGGACTGCGATCACCTCGCTGCCGCTCAAAACAGGAAAGGCGAATGCTGACTTAATCCCGGCTTGTTGGGCAGCTGACTGGCGAGCAAATGTGGGATGGTTAGCGACGTCTCTGACCCAAACCGGCCGAGGATTGGCGAAGACGTTGGTGATGAGATCCGTGGCCATGGAGAATTCGCCCGCATCCGACATCGCACGGAAACCATCGAAACGAGGCTCCGGCGCCCCACTCCAGATGGGAGAAGACGCCAGGCGGTTCTGGTTCGCGGAGGCGATACATGCGTGCCCCAGCGGCCAGCCAGTAAACAGGCAAATTCGCTCCACGGCGAATTGCATGGCCTCCGCAATGCTGGTGGACTGATTCGCTGAGGTGGCGACGTCTTTCAGCAACTCCAGTTGTCGATTTTTCTCGTATAAGGTTCGTTCGCTCTCTTTCAGCTGGGTGATATCGAAGCCCACACCATGAATGGCGCAAGGGCGGCCATCTTCGCTGCGCAGCATGCTGGCTTCGCATTGGAACCACACCACGCGGCCATTGCGCGCGATGACCCGGTATACAGATTTGAGCGGCGTTCCGGAAATGAACATTTCCGCGGCTTCGGTGCTCCATCGCTCCTTGTCGTCGGGATGGATGTGCTGATACCAACGCAGGGGGTCCTCCAGCCATTCGCCTTGCGAGAATCCGAGGGCTGCTTCGATTTGTGGGCTCACATAGGCATCCCCGATGCCGCCCTGCAGAGAAGCCATAAAGATCACCGCAGGCAGCCGGTCTACGAGTGACCGATATTTGAATTCCTCGGTGAGTGGAAGCAATTCAGATTTGCTCGGGAACGACAAGGGGCGCGATGGGTCGTTATGACCGAAGACATCCGCCAGCCCTTGAAGCGTAGCCTCGACACTCGCCAGATCCAAGCTCGAATGATCGGCTAGCAAGAGCGGGTTTAATTCCTGCTGCAAGCCAAGGCCTGGTGGACTCTCACGCATTGTCGTTTCTCACTCGTCGTTTCGCGGGTATTCAGGCGTGTTCGTCTGGCCACTCACGCATCATTTAGATCGCCAACTCGGTTCCTTATTGAGCGAGGCCTGGCTGAATCTGCGCAGGGCGTGAATCGCTTTTCCGTAAGTGGCCACTGCACTGGCAGAAAGCAAAGAGCCCGGTGGCTGGTTCATGAAGGGCATGAATTTATCGGGAAAGCCGGGCATAGTGCAACCGATACAGATCCCACCAATGTTCGGACACCCGCCTATGCCGGCCATCCAGCCACGTTTGCCAACATTGCACTGAACCACTGGGCCCCAGCAGCCCAACTTCACGATGCATTGAATGTCGCCGTACTTTTCTGCGAATTCGGCCTGCTCGTAGTAGCCGGCCCGGTCACACCCTTCATGAACCGTTTGCCCAAAGAGCCAGGTAGGACGAAGGCGCTCGTCGAGCGCGATCATCGGCGCTCTTCCCGTAGCCATGTAGAGCAAATAGAGCAGGGTCTCCATGAAGTTGTCGGGTTGAACGGGACATCCTGGAACGCACACGATAGGAATCCCGGAGGCCGATCTCCACGTCCACCCTAAGTAATCAGGCAGCCCCATGCATCCAGTCGGGTTCCCTTCCATGGCGTGAATCCCACCGTAAGTGGCGCAGGTACCGGCAGCGACGACAGCCCAAGCCTTGGAGGCCAGGCGGTCAATCCAATCGCAGGTGAGGATCGGTTGCCCGGTTTTCTGATCGGTCCCAAAAGACGCCCAGTAGCCCTCGCTTTTATTCTTTTCATTGGGAATCGATCCTTCGATGACCAGAATGAAGGGCGCCAGCTCGCCTGCAGCCGCGCGATGAAACGGCTTCAGAAACTCTTCGCCATTTGCATACGCGAGACATGGATTGTGGAGATTTACTTTGGGAATCCAGGGTATGCCCCCGAGAAGGATGTCCTCGAGGCTCGGCTGTGTCGCGGCAGTCATGGAAATGGTATCGCCATCACAGCCAAGGCCGGCGGTAATCCACAAAACGTCGATTTCGGCGAATGGCGGCGTGTCACGCTGGGGAGGGCTGCTCGTCATTCGGGGGGACTCCGGTTGTGAAATGCCGGGTAACGCGGTTCCGACAGGGATGTTATCGGTCAAAAAGCAACACACATTAGCCAAGCCGCATGGGGCGAACAAAAGACGAATAAATCTCCGCTTCCAAGGTATGATCAAAAATATGCGTTATCGGTCATGGTTGGCGGCAGTCGCCGCGTTTCTGCTGATATTTCCAAATCCCCGGGCATGGGCTTGGGGAAGCGAGGGCCACAGGATCATCGCTGACATCGCCTGGGACCACTTGAACCCAGCCACTCTGGAAACACTGCGGCAATTCCTGGGGGACAACGACCTGGCGTCCATCTCTACCTGGGCAGACGACATTCGCAGTGGCCGCCCAGAGACCGGCCCCTGGCACTACGTGGATATTCCTCCGGACTCCGGCGGCTATCAGGCAAAAGACTGCCCTGACGATAATTGCATCGTGGCCCGGATCAACCAGTTTGCCAGGATCCTGGGAGATCCAAACCAGCCCTTTGCGGCACGGAGTGAGGCGCTCAAGTTTGTGGTGCACTTTGTTGGCGACCTGAGTCAGCCCTTCCACGCGATGGCCGACGCGCGGGGAGGAAACGACGTTCCCGTTTCAGTTTTTGGCGCCACCCAGTGCGGCGAGTATCCATGTAATTTGCATAGCGTTTGGGATAGCGAATTGATCCTGCATGCCGGATTGCGCGAACACCGCTACGCACGCGAATTGGAAACGATGATTGCCACGGACCATCTGAAGGCGGGCTCCCCCGATCCCGTGGAGTGGGCGAACGACTCGCTCGCGTTAGCCAAGCAGGCCTGGGTGCAGCCGCAGACCAATATTGACGAGGCCTATTACCTGCGGGAGCGGCCCGTGGTCGACCGGCAGCTTGCCTTGGCGGGGTTGCGCCTGGCACGACTGTTAAATGAGGAGCTGGACGCTGCGAAGTCGGGGGGCTAAAGCACTTCATTTCTACTCTGCACGGGCGAGCGCGACGACGTGCGTCTTTTCTTGGGGAAAAGCCGCGCCGGCATTTGTGTTCTCCCGATGCACCTGATGGGAAGTGCTTACAGAAAGAACCCGAACATATCGAGGACTTCGTCGCTGACTTCCACGTCGCTTAGATTGGCTTCTTCGATGAGCCTCAATTTTTGACGGAACCGGTCCAGAAGGCCGGAGTTGATATTGGTCTTCTGGTCCAGGGTCCACATGAGTTCGGCGGCAGTGGTGCGATGTTCACAACGAGCAGCCAGGCCGTGTGCCGTTTCAATCGTGAGCACAAGGGGCAGACTGTGAAACTCCTGGTACAGATGCATGGGGATACGGGCTTTGATGTTGACTCGCATCGTAGGAAGAGAATGCCATGCGCAAACGGAGTCGACCATACTACCTTGGTAGGCAGTAATCAGCCGAGGGTTGCAGCGTGGGGTAACGGGCGTGCCGGCTATATTTTGGGGGGCGGCGAATTGGACGTCTCCGAGGGCAAGCCGCTCATTTATGATGGATTTGCTGGCAGTTGCAAATGACGCGGAGAGATGGCAGAGCGGTTGAATGCACCTGACTCGAAATCAGGCATACCTTCACGGGTATCGGGGGTTCAAATCCCTCTCTCTCCGCCAGACCCTATGTTAAATTTTCTGCCACCCGGTGTACCAGCAGGCCCCAAGAAGCGATCCATACTGCCTCTCTGCAAGATGCTGGCGCAGAAAGTCGTTGCGCTCATCTTTATTTCCGCATGCTCGTTTGCGTTTGCGGGAAAGACCATTTCAGCGGGCTCAATCGCAGGCCGAGATTCAAACCATTCTCAACTCTGCGAGCCCAGCGAACAATGTCATTCAGTTCGCAGCGGGCACCTATAACCTCACCGCCCCGCTCAATGTTCCCTGCTCATTTCCGATCACCATTAGCGGTCCAACCACTACTCCAGCGACGGCGATCCTGAATCCCTCGTTCACCAACCAGCCCATCTTCAACCTCACCGACTGCGTTGGGCTGACAATTCAATACCTGAACTTCACCAAAACCCAAAGCATCAAGCTCAATCTCAACCCAGGTATTTGGTGCGCTGCGGGTTGCGTGATCGCGCATAACCAATTCACTGGACTGACCGCGCAACTGCCGAAGGGCAGCGGAGGCGACGCCGGTCCAGCATGCGACTCAGGCACGGGCCCGCAAGGCAACTGCGATTCAGCCGGCGATACCGCCATCACCTTCGCGTCAAACAGCGGCGCCGCATGTCCAGGTTGTGCGTTCCTTACCAACACGCAGATCGTCTACAACCAGTTCGGCGACGACGGTTCTTGCCTGACTCCGGCGGACGTGATGGATGGCACAACGTACGACTACGGCGGGAACTGCGCCGGTATTCAGTTCTATACCGCAATCGACGGGGTCACGGTCAATTACAACAACTTCATCCACCTGGAAGAGGGCTTTCATGTACTCTGCGGTCCCGTCGGCGGCGACGATTGCAGCGGCCCGACGGCCTGGACATGGAAGAATTTCACCGCGGACTATAACGATTTCAGCGGAATTCACAGGATCGGCGCGGAGATGCAGCTGCAGGGTTCAGCAAACATTCACGTTGACCACAACTCCTATCACAGCCCGGTAGCGCCGTTCTTCTACACG
Organism: uncultured Acidobacteriaceae bacterium; assembly: GCA_963775365.1. Classification (GTDB taxonomy): domain Bacteria; phylum Acidobacteriota; class Terriglobia; order Terriglobales; family Acidobacteriaceae; genus PALSA-350. The sequence continues at coordinate 57,567 of CAVZJL010000018.1, forward strand.
TTCGCAATCTCCAACGCATGCTGTGCCGGCCTGAAGGGATCCTTTGTGACCCCACCAGGGATCACCAACATCGACGATGTGCTCATTGCCGAGCAGCCGGCCAGCACCGCGGCCAATGCCAATAACTACATCGGCATGGCGGATGAGGCATGGGGGACAGGAGCCCAGTACACCACCAGCATCGTCCAGGGTAATTGGCAGAACGGGTACGAGTGGGCCTACATTACGGGCGGTTCGATATCCAACAATGTGGTCTGTGGTTCTCAAATGGCCGCGGCGGGCACGCTCATACACCACGAGACCAACCCGCCCACGAGCGCGCCCCCCAAGCAGATCGGGAACAAGACCGGTGCGAATTGTGGCACAGTGACCAGTGCTGCTCCCGGGTTGCCGCCGTCGATGACATTTACCGGATCGCAAACGGTAGCGCTCGCCGACAACGGAAGCAATACCAGCATTTGGTACACCTCGGATGGGAGCACGCCGGTACCTGGGCACGGGACGGCAAAGCTGTATCGAACTCCGCTCGTGGTGGCGAAAACTACGACGATCAAAGCGGTTGGCATGTGGGGAACAGCGAATCAACCCAAAAGCTACCCAGCGGGATATGGTTATGTGCCGAGCGCGGTGGTCTCGGCGACTTATACGCTTAAGACTTCGCCAGGCTCTTCACCACGTGGCAGCAGTCACCCCTGAACAAGAATCTGCGTTCCTGCGCTCGGAAGGATGATTGCCCATTGCATTCGCGTGCATTCAGGTTCATACAGGACTAATCGTCCTGCGGCATTTTCAGCAGTCCTCTTCGAAAAGCTCAAGGCAGGCTGTGCGGGACTGATCGCAATCTGGCGATGCTGGCAGGCGATCGACCCAAGCCTGCCGGCGCCATGGTTACGCGATACAACTCTACTGGCTGCTTAGTTGCCCGGGACAACGTACATGATCCATTCCGAAAATTTAGTTCCATCGAGCGAAGTGTAGCGAATGGTGGCTGTGCCCGGGGTAAGGGGCCATGCCAACCCCGTCGGACTGACATACATCACCAGCGGATTGCTCGAAGTCCAACTGCCACTAGAGCCTCGAAAGTTGGTGTTGAGCATGGGATAGACCTTGCCGTCGCTATAATTCCCCATGGGCGTGAACTGAATGTAGACCCCAGGCACGACCGTATTCACGTTGTTTTCCGCAGCGCCGTTTCCATTTGCTTGTTGCACATTCTGCAGGTATCCACTCTTCAAGGCCAGGTTCAAAGTGGAGATTGCCGCTTCTGCGATTTGGGTCATCGAGGAATACCCGGCAGGGGTCGGCACAAAAGCATCCCCTTGGTAGATATCGTCCGTCGCCATCTGCACTGCCCCGTAGTTGATGACGGGAATATTATTGGCGGCGCCATAGGCCACGATGACCGCATTCTCCGGACTGGCGGCTGGCGGTTCCATACCCAGGACTACCTGGATGTTAGCGGCTTTGGCCTCCTGGACCATGGTGTTCAGGTTGCTCACTAAGTCTGGGGTGGTGAGTGCCATCAATGCGTCGTCTTGTTGAGCTTCATCAACAACCCCTACCATGATGTGAACGATGTTCGGATGCAGGCTCACCACATCCGCCTGGAATCGAGCGGCCACGCCACCAGAATTTCCACTGAAAAAGTCCACGCTTCCCTGGTTGATCCAGTTCGGGTTGGCAGCAAAGGCGGTGGTCCAGTTGTACGTGATCCAGTCGCCGATGAAGACAACCTTAGGCGCGGGGGCTTCGTTGGGAGTGCGGGGACGGACGAAGTTGGGAGCGGCTTGACCGTTGGAGATGGCGGGCATCCATGCAGAAACTAGTAGGGCAAATACCGCTAGTTTGTAATGCTTGAACATTTCACGCCGCCTCCTGGGCAGCTTGCCGGGGCCCAGGATCGCGGTCATATTTTGTCACCGGGCGTTGCGACCGGCGACGTATCTTTTATACCGGGCGTTGCGTAGCCCAGTAAACTCGAATCCGTCTCAGTCTTTGATGCAATTCATGGTCAGCCGTAAGTGACAACCACCTCTGCCAAACTTCATTCTGTATTCCAACATCTGCCCCGACTCCCAGAAGGCATCTTAGCGGCGAGTGACGCGCGCAAACTGTTCATTATGAGTTGATTGGTGCCACAGTCACCGGTGCAGATGATGAGAACCGGCGTGATAAGAGACGCCGAAAGCGAGCCGCAAATCGTTCTGCGTGCCGGCATAGCCGTTTGATAACTGGGTTCTTACGTAGTCGACCTCCACCAGGCGCACACCGATACTTCTGGAAAAAAAGAAATTGAGGCCGCCACCTGTTTCCAGCGCAAACGAGTTGCCCGTTGTATCGACACCGGTGGCTGATGGAAAAGCACCACTGAAAGCATGAACCGCTCCGAAGAGTCCATCGCCAAAGAGCTGCAGACGAGGCCGGTGGAGTGTTGGCTCTCCTTTCCAGAGAGTGTAGGTGTAGCGCGGGCCCGCCATGTAGCTGATCTTGCTGAAATCAACGCCGGGGGCATAGTTGGAGACTCGCTCGCCGGTCACACCTGCAGCGATACCAAATCCTTTCCACAAGGTGAAGGCGGCATCTGCTCCTCCCCCTTGCAGCCAGAAGCAGCCGCAGTTTGCAGGCGCAAGTTGCGCATGCTCTGTGCTGTAGGTAATGGCTAGGTCGAACGATGCTGGGGATTGTCCCAGTTCACTTTGTGCGTGGCCGGAAGACGCGCTGAACAACAGGCCCGCAAAGAGCGCTTTTCCCCAAATCGAAGCACGCATGCAAATCTCCTGGCTACTTGACCGTGAGGGTAAGAGACGTGGCGTGGGACAGCGTTCCCGAGGTTGCTGTAACCGTCACTGTGTAGGTCTTTGCCTGATCAGCAAACAGTCCGCTGGTGGCGCCGCAACCGTTGAGCGCAGCCAGGGCTCCCAGACCCGCCACCGCCAATAGCAGCAGTGAGATCGTTCCTGCCAGGCGTCCGCGCAGAGCACGCCGCCTGCCGGCGAACGGTAGCAACATGAGGGCAAAAGCCATCGCCGGCAACCCGCGGCCAAACCGGCTCCAGGGGTCAAGACGCGCCACTGCCGAAGGTAGCTGGATGGCCAACGAGAGAGGACCCAGCGGTGTTTGCGCTGGAAAAGACCATGAGGCAGTGGTGAGCTGAGTCCAGGGAGTGGGAGTGATCAGGGCCGTTGCCCCCGACGGCAATCCTGCGATGGTGAGCAGGATAGGCGCGGGAAAACTGATGCCGGCCGTGGGTACTACGGTCAGCGGGTAGGTTGCCGTGCCGCCGGGATTTGCGGTTTGTGTCGTGACCGGAGTTCCGCTGCCGCCACTACCGGTTCCGGAAGTAGGCGCCAGGCTGAAGTCGAGTATGGACTGCGTCAGCGGGCTACTGGCCGACCCCGCGAAGTCGGTATCTCCGCTGTAATCGGCGGTGATGGTATGCGAGCCAACAGCCAGCGAGGACGTGATCAGCGAAGCCGTATGGCCGGTCAGCGTTGCCTGGCCAAGCGGGGTCGTACCATCGAGAAAAGTGACTGTTCCGGCCGGCGCACCGGGTTGCGCCGAAACCGTCGCGGTAAAGGTGAGGGCCGTCTGAGCTAGAACTGGGTTCGCATTGGAGCTTACATTGATCGCCGAGGCCAGCTGGCCGATCACCATGGTTCCGCTGGCGGCGCCGCCGTAATTCGCGTTACTCACCGCGCCCAGTACGGTGTAGCTTCCAGCAGAAGTGGGCGGGGTGGCCGACGGCCCATAAGTTGTCCCGCTGGTGCCGGTGTACTTCAGTTCTACTGTAAGGCCGGCAGGAGTGGTGGCCGAGGTCGCGGCCAAGGGTGATCCGCTGTAGGTTTGCGCGAGATCGCCCAATGATACCGTGGCCGGAGCTTTTGCAATGACCAGCGTTCCACTGGCTGTACCGCTGCTATTCCCGCCGCTCACTGTGCCCACAACGGTATAGCTGCCGGCAGAAGTGGGTGCAGCGGAGGAAGGGCCATAGGTTGTCCCGTTGATTCCGCTGTACGTGAAGACGACGGTCAGCCCGGCAGGACTGGTGGTCGCGGTCGCGGCCAAGGGCGATCCGGTATAAACCTGCGCCAGGTTGCCTAGCGTAACCGTAGCCGTTCCCCCTGAGATCATCAGAGTTCCCGTCGCTGTGCCGGTATAGTTTGCATTGCTGACCACGCCGACAACGGTATAGCTGCCGCCCAGAGTCGGAGGAGTGGAGGAAGGGCCATAAGTAGTTCCTTCGAGACCGGTGTAGGTTAAGCCCACCGTAAGCTCCGTAGGGTTGGTAGTCGCGGTCACGGCTCGCGGCTCACCGGTATAAGCCTGCGCCAGGTCACCTAATGTAACCGTAGCCGGCGCTTTTGCGATCACCAGCGTTTCCGTCGCCGTACCGGTGTAGTTTGCATTGCTGACGGCGCCCACCACGGTGTAGCTGCCAGCGCCGGTGGGCGGAGTCGAGGATGGACCGTAAGTGGTGCCATTGGCGCCGGTGTAAGTGAAACCTACCGCCAATTCAGCAGGACTCGTGGTCGCGGTGGCGGCCAGAGGCGAACCGGTATAAGTGTGGGTCAGATTGCCCAACGTAACCGTCGCCGTTGCGGTATGGATGGTGATTGAGTATGCCTGGTTGCCGATTACAGACTCGCTATCGGTAGCGACGACCGTAAATGAGTAGGGTCCGCCGGCCGTTGTCGGGGTTCCCGACAGCACTCCGCTGCTGCTCAATGTCAGGCCCGCGGGCAAGGTCCCGGTATGCGTGTAGGTGTAAGGACTGGTACCGCCGGTGGCTGTGAAGGTCGCGCCCCCGTATGCAGCGCCGACTGTCCCCGCAGCGAGCGTAGAACTAGAAGGCGATAGTGTAATCGAGGAGAGACCGGTTCCGATCAGTGCAATCGCTTGCGTCGCGGGCGAGGCGTTTAATGAGTTGTCAGAGAGGGTGAACGATTCGCTGAGGACACCCGTTGCCGTGGGCACAAAGCGAATGCTGAGATTACACTCGGCTCCTGCCGCCACCGATCCGCTGTTCGCGCAGTCCACAGGAGAGCCGCTGCCAGCCACTTGGGAGAAGTCCGCAGGCGCCACCAACCCCGCGGCAGTAAATAACAGCGCCGTATTGCCTATATTCTCGACCGCCACCGCTTCTGGGCTGTCGCTGCTGGTCAAGCCCACGTGGGTCGACGCAAAACTCAGGTTCGGCGGGTTGGCAACGTTTTCTTCCAGTACCTGATTGTTATTGGAGTCGGTGACGAAGACGTTACCGGTGCGGTCGACCACCATCGTCTGGGGTGAGGAGAGGCCGCTGGCTAACGTGGTTTGCGTATAGCTCCCACCCGACCATGTCTCCATGAGGATCTCACCGGCGGAAGCATTTGCGATGTAGATGTTCCCTACCCCATCGACGGCTATGCCCAGGGGATTGTTCAGCCCGGTAAACAATGGAGACTGGGTGTAAGAGCCCGAGGTGTGCGTCTCCTCCAAGACGCGGTTGCTGCCGCTATCAGCGATGTAGACGTTCCAGTTTCCATCCACAGCCACGCTTTGCGGATTGCTGAAGCCGCTGCCGATGGTTGTCTGGGTATAAGTGCCGCCCGACAGCGTTTCCAAAAGCACCCGATTGTTTCCGCTATCAGCGATATAGACGTTGCCGCTTCCATCGACCGCCACACCGTTGTCATTGGTCAAGCCGGTGCCTACCAGCGTCTGGGTGTAGCTTCCCCCGGACGGCGCCTCCTTCAGTAGCAGGCCATCGCCGGCATCTGCGATGTAGACATTGCCGCTTCCATCGACAGCTACGGCGGCAGGCGTCAACAAGCCGCTCGCCAAAACGCTCTGCGTATAGGTGCCCGCTGACAACGTCTCCTTGAGCACACGGTCATTGTTGGCATCTGCGATATACAAATTGCCGCTGCCGTCCACGGCAACACCGTCAGGGTGCAGCAGGCCGTCGACCAATACGCTCTGGGCTGCCGCCGTAAACGCCACCTGCGGACCAGTGCCGATGCCGTAGACGTAGGCGGTTGCCAGCACATTCCCCGATCCATCTTCGAGCAGTACCGCTCCATAACGGGTGCCCGGATATCGCGGAGTCAAAATCACGTTCACCGTGCAGGTGGCCGCGGCGCTATAAGCGAAGCCGGCCCCGTTGGTATCGCAGGTTCCTGTCGTAGCATCGGCAAAGTCCAGGCCGGTTGCGCCTTGGGTAACCACCACCGGCGATCCGATCGTGCCGCCGGTAAGGAAGGTAAAAGTGACACTTTGGCTGCTGCTGGCGGTGCCCACGGGGATGGGGCCGAAGTTGGTTGCGGCCGGTGCGCTGGCGGTCGCGGCAACGGGTCCGTTTACCACCAGCGTGACGGAGGCGGTTCCGGTGCCCGGATAGTTGCCTTGATCGGTAGGCGTGAAAGTGACCGAAAGGGTATGAGAACCGGGAGAGAGCACGGTTCCGGACACCGGAGAGTAGACGTAGGTTCCAGCGGTATTACCGACGGCGTTCAATTGTGTGTTGTTGAGGGGTGTGCCATCCGCAATAGCCGCGGGCGCGGCCCAGGTAACCGCGGCATGCTGCTGCAGAGTGAGGGTGAGCGGCGTGGTTACACTGCTGGAAAACGTCGGATTGGATACCACCGCGGATACAGGTGAAGTGATGCTCGGATTGCCGCCGGCCGCGTTGCCCGCGACGGATACGGTAATCAGGACGCTGTCGGTCGCGCCTGCGGCAAGCGTGGTTGTCCGGGTGCAAATCAGGGTGCCGACGGTGCAGATCCAGCCGCCATCCGTATCCGTCATTGCGGTAGCGGTGAGGCCGGCCGGTAAGGTTACGCTAAGCGTAGTCGCGTTGCTAAGCGCGACCGTTTCACTGGTATCGGTCACAGCAACCGTAATGGTGTCGTCGGTATCGCCCTCCTCGAAGACAGAATCGCCGGGGCTGGTGGTGATGGCCATGGAGACTGTAGGCAGAACGATCGGAACCACGAAATTGGAGAGATCGAATAGGGCATATTCGAGCATCTTCTCTTGCGCGATCTGTGCCGTGGTGAGCGTCGGGCACTCCGCGGGAAATATCGGATTACCTGACTCGGTGACGTTTTCCACGTGGTACTCGTTGAACAGTACGCGTCCATATTGCGCGGCGGCGGCCGCCCCGAACGGAGTATTGAAGGAGAACTGCATCACCGGATTGCTGCTGGTGGTAACGTCGGAATTAAGCGTCAACCAGGATTGCGTCGGCACATTGACACCGCTCAAGTCCCAGCGCAGAGTGCTGATGGTCACCTGGCCCAGCGTTCCGGTATTGGCAGCCCCGGCAGTATTTCCATTCGCATATCCGCCGTTGTAAAGCCACTGGGCAAGAGTCGATCCGTCGGTAAAGCTGGTGTTGACGGTAGCCACTCCGGGATCGGGGTTGAGTGTAGACACCGGACTGGCAAGCCAGTTCGCAACCCCGGAAAATGTCTGACTTTGATACGTAGTGGAGGTATTGAGCCACACGCGGCTGTCGTGGGTTACAAAAGCACGGCCCCCAGCGCTGGTGTAGGCAAGGAGATCGTCGATGTAGGCAGCGGATTCAGCAGTGGTGCTGCCCTGGCAAGGAAACATCACCATGTCATAGTTGCCCAGTGGCGTGGTGCTCGTGCCCCCCATCAGCGCCGTTTCTAATGGTGTGGATGCACTAATCTCCGCTCCAGCGGAGTGATCCCCTTTGTAAAGATGGATGCGTCCGCCCAGGGTTGCACCGCTCGATACGGTGTCGTCGGTTACTTCATTATTGTTCAAGCCCAAATCGTGAAAGACACACTCCACCGCATCTTTGGAACCGGTAGCGATAGCAATCAAGGGGATGTCGCCCTGGGCGTGCGTGGACGGCATACTGAGAGAGAGGCCGGTGATGGCGCTGGTACCGACCTCCTGGCTATATTGCCGACGCCAATGACCTGCCTGGATGACCAGCGTGTACGCAGTGTTTTGCGCAATGTTGCTGAGGGTAAAGGTGCCGTCCACCGCACTGTAGGTGTAGATCGTAACCCCGGACGGCACAGCGGTGGATGCCGTAAGACAATTGACTCCCGGACAATTTGCACCGGAGACCAAGGCAGCCGGCGTGCTGGTGGTGACGTAGACCAGCGCGTTGGGCAGCACATTGGTGCCGTTTGGCATATAGACTGTACCGCTGATGGTGGTGGTCTGCGCATTCACAGGCAGGCTGAGCAGCAGGAAGAGAAGAAGCAGGGTGGCGATCCACGTTTTCGTCGATATTTTGAAGAGACCGGAGTGATTCGGCGGGCAAACGAACGGGCACACAGAACAAATCGATCCCATCATCCAACCATCCATTTCGCGCAAGGGTTCATCTCCAAACGGCTGGACCTGATGGCGCTTGACACAGCCGCTCATTACTGAGCACGGTGACAGTTGCTACATGATCCAGGTCGACGAATCAGAGCACATCACTAGAAGCCGATTCTTGCATGCATCCTGGCGCTCACGAAGGAGAAGACGGATAACCCAATGGGTACATAACCCATATTGGGAAATGCAGAACGGCCCCAATGTCTCAATTTGTAACAGTGATATTTCCTTCGTGCGGATTCTACAAGCTCGGCCAAATGGGCCCCGGCCGGGATCAAAGAATGTAGGCCTTCTGATCAGCTTTGCAAAAACCGGCCCGGATGGTCACAGCGAGGGAGATGCGCAGGAGAACGAAAAGCGAAGCCACTTGAGAGGGGCAGGGATGCCCGCCCTCAGGGCGTATTCCCCGGCCTCGATTTCCCGCTACGGCGCCGTAGCGGATTCGTTGATGGTGATGACCTTCCATTGATCCGGGACCTGCTCGCGGAACCACACCTCACCGTTCCCGACCATTGCCCCGGTGGAGTTGCCAAAAAGACATTCGGCCGTCTGATGCAGAATGGCATTGCGCACCGAGTCCGTAAAGATGAGCCCGAAGTTTGTCAGAAACTCCTTCTTCTGGCGGATATGAGTCCGTTTGCCCGAATACAGCACCAGCAGCGGGTAGCTGATCATCTCCGTGATCTGTTCCTTATTATTGGACTGGACGGCAGCTTGCAACTGGGCGAGAAAAGCTCTGGCGCTGGCGGCTGTTTTCGCCCCCTGGGTATCGACGGTACTGTTACCTCCGCAAGCCTGGGAGCCGCTGCCAGTTTGCCCGTGCACCTGCAGCGGACCAGCGAAGAACATCACCAATAACGATGTCCAAACGAGACGGAATGGGCATCGTAAGCTAGACCTCCGGCGGACGAGGGTTGACCATTCCATAACCCGAGCATAGGGAATTGCACGAGCGATATCCAGATGGTTTTTAATTCGATACAATCTGCCTTTTGACCAAGACCTGGTTCCCATAAAGAGAGACCCTCCTCATGGCTATGACGAAATATCTTCTGGAAAGTACGATCGTCGGGGCCCTGGGCGGCCTACTTTTCGGTTTTGACACGGCTGTGATCGCCGGCACAACTCAGCAACTGACGGTGGTCTATCACCTGACGCCGTTCACCTTGGGTCTGACGGTTTTTATCGGGCTGGTCGGGACGGTGATCGGGGCCATGACCGCCGGGGTCCTGGGCCAGCGGATTGGCGGCCGCGAAGCGCTGCGCATTATGGCGGTGCTGTACACCATCTCAGCCCTGGGGTGCGCCTTCGCCTGGGACTGGCCGTCGTTGATGGTCTTTCGCTTGATCGGCGGATTGGGCATCGGCGGCTCGTCGGTGCTCGGGCCGGTTTACATTGCAGAGCTGGCGCCAGCCCAGTGGCGGGGCAGAATGGTGGGCCTCTTTCAGATCAACGTGGTGGTCGGTATCCTGTTGGCCTACCTCTCCAACTACCTGATCTCGCTGCTCAACCTCGGCGTGTTGCAGTGGCGGTGGCAGCTCGGAGTCGCGGCTGTTCCTTCGCTCATTTTTCTCATCATGTTGTTCCGCATTCCCCGCAGTTCGCGCTGGCTGGTAACCAGAAACCGAACCGATGAGGCACTTGCCATCCTCAAGATGATGGGCTCTCCGGACTCCGAGGCTGAGCTGCGCGACATCATGGATTCAATCCACATGGAGCGCGGGATGGCGGCTGAGCCGCTGTTCAAGCGCGAGTACCGGCTACCCATCTTTCTTGCCGTCAGCATTGGACTGTTTAATCAGCTCGCGGGGATCAATGCGATCCTCTACTACTCCAACTACATCTTTGCCTCGGCCGGCTTTAGCCAACTATCGAGTTCCCTGCAGACCGTGTTGATCGGGTTGATGAATCTGTTCGCTACCTTGTTGGGGATGTCGCTCATCGATAAGCTGGGGCGAAAGACGCTGCTGCTGATCGGCAGCGTTGGCATGACCTTTTGCCTGGCTGGCGTTGCGGCCGTCTTCTTCACCCATACTCACGCTGAATTTTTGGTATGGCTGCTGGTTGCCTATATCGGGTTCTTCTCCGTATCGCAGGGCGCGGTGATCTGGGTGTATATCGCGGAGGTGTTTCCCAACCGTGTCCGCTCCAAAGGCCAGAGCTTGGGCTCATCCTCGCACTGGATCATGAATGCGATCATCTCGCTGCTGTTTCCAGTGCTCGCGAAATATTCGGGTGGGCTGCCGTTCGCGTTTTTTGCCGCGATGACGACGCTGCAGTTCTTTGTTGTGTTGTTCGTCTACCCGGAAACTAAGGGAATATCACTCGAGCAACTGCAGCGCAAGCTTGGCATTGCGTAGGCTTACGCGCGCCCAGTCTTGTCCCGACAAGCTTTTATCATCGGCTGATTTGTTTTCAGCATTCGTGTGCGGATCGGATGCACCCAGGACTGACGTCCCGAGACAGGATGTAGTCCCATAAGCGCTAACTTTCGGGTGTCTTCTTCGATTGCTATTGTCTGGAATACCAGTTAGCGCTTATGGGATGTAGTCCTGGGCGCCTTTAACCATTCTCCAAGGTCCAGGACCTAACTGCACGCGAATGTGGGAGCTAATTCTGGGGCGCTGATGCGGTCGTCGGTAGTGGGCTGGGCAGGCGCAGAGGCGCAGCTTTGTTGGGCAGGCTTCTGGTCGGTCTGATGCGCTGTTGCCGGCGCCGGTGCAACAGCTAAGGGGGTGACCGCAGCAGATTGCGAGGGTTCGGCCGTCACCGGCAAGACCGCCGTGTTCACTACCGCGGGATCATCGCGGAGCTTGAGGTAGAGAGTTCCATTGGGGCGCGGCACGCTCAGCGTCGCCTCACCAAAGCCTTCCGGCACAGTCACCGCATTAGCCAACTGGGCATCGATACCAACCTGGTCCAGCAGGAATAGGTCCGTTCCTACCAGCGTGCACAAGGGTGCTCCCTCGACACACTTCAGTTCCTTTAATTGCGGTACCCGGACCAACGTAGCCAGCGGCTGCCAGTCGCCTTGAATGCCATCACTGCTAATCGGGACGGAAACGCAGCGGGCCAAAGGCCGAACCTCCGAATGCCTTGGTGGGATCAAGCGTCACCAGTGCTGTCTTGCTATCCTGCAGCACGATGCCGCCTTCCCCCACACGCAGCGTGGTGGAGAAAGAGCTGTCATTACTGGCCACTTCAATTTTTTGGTCCCGAGGAAAGGACGCCGGCGTAACCGCCTGCACAAAGAAAGTCAGCTTCGCGTGCTCAGGAAGTTCATCCTGACTGCTCAACTGCACCACCGATGCGGGTCCATCGGAATGGACACTCTTATTCATCAGCTTCACAGTGGGACGCGGCGTTTGCACAGTCGATTCCAAATCCAGTGTGCGTCCATCTTTCAACGCCACTTTGGCCATAATCTTGTCGTCCGGGTGAAAGCTCGACGCCGCGGATTCCGGAGCTGCCAACACCAGCGAATCTTCACTGCCGGCTGTGCGTGAGCGCGGCTGCCGGAGAAAAAGATCACGTTGTTGATCGTCATGGTTGCGACCTCATCCAGCCGTGTTCCCTTCAACACGCCTTGATGATCGCCTGCATAGAGTTTGAAGCTATTCAGCCTCCCCGCCTCGGAATAGGTGTGCAGTGGAACCTGGTCCGGCTTTTCCAACCCGACTTGCTTCACCTGCAGGCTGAGCGCGCCTGCCTGCTCACTATCGAGCGGCATGTCGACCTGGATCTGGTTCGGCTTCACCGCCTTCCAGCTCGCATCGAGCGTCTTGCCGCCCGCATCCTTCACGGTGACGCTCTCCACACATGCAACCTCAGGAGCTTCCAGATGCACCGTATCCTTGCGGCCCACGATCAGCGCATGTTGGTCGGCGGAAGCCAACGTCCACTGTTGCGGGTGAGCGCTCACCATCTGATACTTCGGTCCTTCGACTGGATCAAAACCCCAATAACCATGCAGCGTTCCGGTCGCGATGCCCGCCAGGCTCTGCGCTTCCAATGCTTTTTCATTGACCACAAATCCACCCTGCATCGGATCCGGGGTGACGGGAATGTCGACGATTTGTCCTGACTTGTTCTGCACCCGAAGCACGAAATCATGCGCGTAGCTGGTGGCAAAGACATAAGGCGCTCCCACCATCTGCAGCACCAGGGGCTTCTTTTGCGCACACAGAATATTCTTGGGATCGACCGCACGCATCAAGGGCAGATCCGGCGCAGCCTCCGCGGTTTGCACGGCGGGCAGCCCAACCACCAGCACCGACTGCGGCTTATGAAACGATGGCGGATTATTCAGCTTGAGCACCAGGGTGTCGCCCTTGGGCATGGCGAGCGCGGGCAGGTATTGGTACTCCGCGGTGTGGAAGCTGTCGAGGATCTTCGCCATATCCATCACCGTGCCGACATAGACGCTGTAATAGCCGCCCCCCGCCTGCTGGGTGTACGACATTTGCGCCAGCATGTCACCGGCCGCACCCGAGGTGGCCGCCTGCACGACGGTCGCGCTGCGGCCGTTGTCGAGCACCAGGCTGTCAGGGTTCTGCACCAGGCAGGGGGCCTGCTGCTCGGTAGGCTTGTCGAAACACTGTTGATCGACCTTGATGTTGAGGCTGCGGGCCAGAAGCTTCGCCTGATCCTCCACAGCTTTCGGATCGCTCGTATCCTGCGGTTTTCACGGCGGCGAGGTAAGTATCCAACCTCGCTCGATCGAGACTTGCCTGATGCAGATCCTGTGACGCGCGCACGAAGGCTCCCGGCCGGCCGCGCACCGCGTTACGCACGGTGCTGAAGTCTCCGCCTGTCTCCGGGGCAAGAAACAGCAGAACCTGCTGTGCGCCCTCAGGGACGGTTACGTTAATTCCCTCTTCGCGGACCTTCTTGTTCCAGGTCTCCGCCTTGATGAACCAATTCTCTGGAGGCGGGTTGACCGAGCCACGCAGAAACGCCACCACCAGCACATAGCGCGCCCCTTCCTTCTCGGGGAGGTCGGGATGCACCCACACGCGGTCGCCCGCAGCCAACGATGCGACTGCACCGATGGGCAGGGTTTTGCCATTACGGGTTACCTTGGCCTGGATACGGGGCCCGTCAAGATCGAAGGCCGGGCCCCCATCCGCGTGGGCTAGTTGACCGTAAAAAAAGCAGGAAGCACCAACGTAACCAACTCACTCGCATCCTCTGATTATAGAAACAATTCATCCTATGGTCAGTCGCGGGTTTGCTCTATATTGGTTGCCTCGGCGGGTGCCCCACTTTAGTAATACCTGCATTCCGGACGCGTGCCTTGAGGTGCGCGTCCGATAATGCGCAGCAAAGTGTTGAGCCCTAGTGCTTTACCGCGATCGGCTGACATTTCAATCTTGGCCCCGCCGATCAGACCGGCTACTTGAACGGTGGCTCGTGCAGGTTTAGGGTCCGGCATCAGGCTCTTGTAAACCTCATTCATCTTGGGCACATCATCGAGATTGGTGATATAGAGCGTCACCGAGACGATGTCCGTCATCTTGAAGCCGGCCTCTTCCACAACTTTTTTCACCGCTGCGATGGTGTTGGTGGTTTGCAAGGCGATGTCTGTGCCTGTGACTTTGCCATTTGCATCCGGCCCCTGTTGGCCTGCGACGTAGAGCGTATTGCCCGCGACGTAGCCGTTACTGAACGGCATGCCCTGCTTAAAGTCAATCGCCTTGTTCTGAGCAAACGCGTTGCCCGACGTAAAGACAGCCATGACTCCGGCCAATAGGAGGCCGCGCTTCGCCACTGCCAAATACTTCCTCTTCATCTTTTCAGTTCTCCTGTTTTGCGGAATATCGAATTCTCTCACCTCACAACACCTTGCACTTCTACATATCGGGGCGTATATGTAGAAGCGATAGGCATGGAACCATCTCCCAAGTTCGATCTTCCCCAGGGCACCCTCGACCTGCTGATCCTGAGAGTGGTCGCACTCGGCCCCATCCACGGCTATGCGATTGCGCAGCGCATCCAGCAGATATCGCGCAATGCGCTGCAAGTGCAGCAAGGTTCGCTCTACCCCGCGTTGCATCGTTTGCAATACAAGAAACTGCTCTCCGCCAAGTGGGCAGAGTCAGAGACTGGGCGGGATGCGAAGTTTTACGAGCTCACTGCCCGCGGCCGGACGGAGTTAAAGAGCGAGACCGAGAGCTGGGGCCGCCTCACGGATGTAGTCGCACTGTTCCTGGAAGATCCGCAAGGAGAATTGTCATGAATTGGTGGCAGCGCCTATTCGGCAGCGAGCGGTTGGAACAGGAACTGGACAAGGAATTACACTTTCACTTCGAGCAACAGGTCGCCGAAAATATTCGTAGCGGCATGACGGAAGAGCAGGCGCGGCGTACTACCCGCCTCGCCTTCGGCGGTCTGGGCCAGATAAAAGAAGATTGCCGCGAAAGCCGAGGCACGCTGTGGGTCACCTCGGTCGCTCAGGACCTCCGCTTCACTCTGCGTACCTTACGCCGCGACCGCGCATTCACTGTGGTGGCGGTCTTGATCCTCGCGCTCGGCATCGGCGTCAACATCGCGGTCTTCAGCGTTGTCGATACCATTCTTCTGCGCCCGTTGCCTTTCCATGATGCGAGCCGCCTGGCTTGGATCGCCGGTAACAACGGGACCGGCGCCCTCTCCGACACGACCTTCCGCGTAGATGCCTACGAAGAGATTCGACGCCACAACCAGTCCTTCCAGGACATGACGGCCTACGTACCGTTCTTCGCCTCGTCTGATGCGGAAATGACGGGCAGCGGCGAGCCACGCCTGCTGGCCGGCGTCTGGGTAGCCGACAACTTTTTTCAAATGCTCGGCATTCAGCCCCAACTTGGGCGTCTCTTCACCGCCGAGGAGACCGTCAAAGGCGGCCGGCCTGCGGTTCTGTTGAGCTATGCCTTCTGGCAACGGCAATTCGCGGCCAATCCCGCCATTGTGGGTCAGGCGATTACACTCAACGATCACGCCGTAACCGTCGTCGGCGTGTTGCCCGCCAGCTTCGACTTCGGCAGTGTCTTTCATCCCGGGGTAAAGGCGGACATTTTTACCCCCGTCATCATGGATGACATCAGGAAATGGGGACACATGCTGTCGATGATTGGCCTGCTGAAGCCTGGCGTCACAGTGGCGCAGGCGCAGGCCGAAGCCGACGTCGTCTATCCACAAATGTAGCCGCGCATCCCGATTGGACGACCGACCAGACGACCGACTTCACGATAAAAATCACCGGCCTCAAGGAACACGTCAGCGGCAAGTTCCGCCGGTCGCTCATCGTGCTGTGGTGTGCTGTCGGCCTCATTCTTCTGATCGCCTGCGCGAATCTCTCCAACCTGTTGTTGGCTCGCGCCGCAGCGCGCAGCAAGGAGTTCGCCATGCGCAGTGCCCTGGGAGCGGGGCGTTCCAGACTGATCCGTCAGCTGCTCACGGAGAGCCTGGTGCTCGCTTCCATGGGAGCGGCCCTTGGCTTGGCGATTGCCTACGCCATCGTCCTTTACCTTTCCCACCAGGGGTCAATTGCGCTTCCCTTGCTGAGCAGCGCGCGCATCGACGCCGGCGCGCTCGCCTGGACACTCCTCATCGCTGGCGGCGCGACGGTCTTCTTCAGCTTGGTCCCCAGCCTCAGGATGTCTGGTGTCAATCTGCAGGAATCTTTGAAGGACGGCGGCCACGGCAACAGCTCCGGCCGGAAGCACGATCGGATGCGCGCGGCATTGGTGGTCTCCGAAGTTGCCCTGGCCTGCGTGCTGTTGGTTGGCGCGGGTCTGCTGCTGCGCAGTTTCCTACGCGTGCTCGACGTCGATCTGGGATTCGAGCCCAGCCATGCCTACGCTTTGAAAGTTGACTTCGACGACGGGGGCAAAGCGGAGCGTCGCGGCGCTATCTTCCAAGAAATGCTGCGCCGTGTGCGCGCGCTTCCCGGCATCGAAGCTGCTGGCATCTCCGACATGCTTCCCCTGGACCGCAATCGAAGCTGGGATCTGGTGGCCAAGGGAAAGCCGTATTCCAAGACCACTAATTACGACGTCTTTGTCTATATCGTGAGTCCTGGATATCTGGACGCCATCGGTATGCATTTGCGCCGGGGACGCGACATCAGCTGGAGTGACACAGCTACCAGCCCGCCGGTCATTCTTATCAACGAGGCGGCTGCTCGCCGCGAGTGGCCGGGCCAGGACCCCATCGGACGCGAGGCTTTGGGAATTGGCGATGGTGTAACACGGGTTGTCGGCGTGGTTTCAGACGTGCATGAGAGCAGCGTGGAAGAGGCGGCCAACCCGGAAGTCTTTGTACCCATCACCCAAGGTAACCCGGACGGCGCGGAACTCGTGGTGCGCTCGCAGCTTCCGCCCGGCGCGCTTGCCGGCAGCGTGATGAGCACTCTGCGATCGATGAATCCCGGGCAGCCGGCAGTCGAGTTCCGCCCCATC
This sequence comes from uncultured Acidobacteriaceae bacterium, assembly GCA_963775365.1. GTDB lineage: Bacteria > Acidobacteriota > Terriglobia > Terriglobales > Acidobacteriaceae > PALSA-350. The sequence goes on from CAVZJL010000018.1 coordinate 74,354, forward strand.
CAGCAACTGGTCGACCATGCGGTATCGCCGCGCCGCTTCTTCGTGTTGCTGGTAGGGATATTCGCCGCGCTGGGGTTGTTGCTGGCCTCGCTCGGCATTTATGGCGTCATTTCCTATTCGGTGACCCAGCAAACACAGGAGATTGGCATTCGCATGGCTCTGGGCGCGACGCAGGCGCGAGTCCAATTCGGAGTAATCGCGCGCACCCTGAAGCTCGCGCTCGTGGGAATTGCGGTCGGAATTGCGGCATCCTTCGCCATCGCTGCCCTGATTGCATCGCTGCTCTTTGGCACCAATCCCACCGATCCGATAACCTTCGCGGGCATGATCCTGCTGCTGGTCGCGGTGGCGTTCGTTGCTGGATATCTCCCCGCCCGACGCGCCTCGCGCATCGATCCAATTGTCGCCCTCCGCTGCAACTAAGGAGCGTTCTCGGCTTGGGACGCTTCGGTAGAGTCTGTGCCCTAGGAGAGCCCCAAAAAGAATAGGCCGGGTGCCCCTCGTTCCCTAACGAAGGACGGGCATCTCGCTCACCATTGGAGTCACCCTGGCCAGCCAAGGTTCCACATCGCGTCCTCAAAAAGTGACAATCAAATGACGATTCGGGGGTCGCAAAGAGGAAAGAATGCTCCCAAGGTCGAACGAAAATGTGCAAGTCTTGGCTTCTTGTTTTTTGCCTGGTCGCCGTTTCTGGGCGAGCACAGGCCACGGCGCCGGTACTGACGGATGTTGCGCCGCCATCCAGCCGCTTCCCCGATAACTGGTACCCTGCGGACAACGATGTGACATACACCTCTGCGGCACAGCGTGGCGCGCCCTATTCAGCAACGCTGGTGACCACCTCGCAGCTCCGGGACCCTGACGGGGAGACTAAGACCCTTGTCCAGAGCGGTCTCCAGGCTCGGGACGGAGCCGGGAGAAAGCGCGAGGAGATGGCCGATGCCTCGGCCGGACGATCATGGCGGCGTGACTATGGCCCACGAGGTGACGGTGAACGACCCGGTGTCCCACTGCAGCTTCCGATGGATGGAGCCCTGGGCCGCGCCTGGTCCGCCCCGAGCGATGGTGACCTGCATGCCGCGAACCCTCCATTACACGGAACAAAACATCTACGCGAACGCAATTGCAGACCACCCGCAGCAGGTTGGTTCCACTCCTGATACCACCGAACGTTCCGAGCCACTGGGAACACGGCGTATCGAGGGTCTCGAAGCCACCGGGGTTCGGCGCACGAGAACCAGGACAGCGGCTCCAAGCGGTACGATCGTGCTCACCACTGAGATTTGGTATTCCCAGGAATTGCAAGAGCTGCTGGAGTTGCGCCAGACTCTGGAACCGGAAACGCAGCCGGGTCCTCTCGCGGACTTTAAGCTCACGCAGATTCGTCGCGGAGAACCCGACGAGAAGCTGTTTTACCCGCCTGAAGGCTACAAAATTGATCCTGAGAGTTAACTAAGCGTTGCTGCCAGGCCCCGCACTGCGCTCTCGATACATGGAGTGGGCTTGAATTGCCGGCTGCAATGGACTCTAGCGTCGATCCAAACCGTCCAGCGCAGCGGCCAATCCCATGACACCTTTTCGGATGGCTTCTTCATCAATCGCCGCAAAGCCGAGTTGGATCGCTTCATCCTGGCGGGTCTTGTGACAATAGCGGCTCAGTGGAACCACATCGATCTTGCGCCGCGCGGCCGCATGCCTGACGTCCTCAGCGAGGATCCCCTCCTTGAGCCAGCCGATGGTCTGAAGACCTGCCTCAATCGGCGACAACGTGAGGATGCCGGATAGCCGCTCGCCGACATGATAATGGAGCGCGCTCAGCCGTTCTGCATACACCTTTCGCATTCGCCTGAGGTGCCGGCCAAAGTGACCCTGTTCAATGAATTGAAAAACAATGGCTTGATCGAAAATGGAATGATGCCTGGTGATCATAGTCTTGGCCAACACAAACGGCTCGACCAACGCCGGCGGCAGGACAATGTATCCCATACGCAGGGATGGGAACAAAACTTTGTTAAAGCTGCCGGTGAAGATGACGCGATTGTCTCTGTCGATGCCTTGCATGGCCGGTAGTGGGTTGCCGGAATAGCGGAACTCGCTGTCGTAGTCATCTTCCAGAATCAGGGTTCCAGCATCTCGCGCATGTTGAAGAATTTCGACTCGTCGTCTGAGAGGCATGGTGACTCCCACAGGAAACTGGTGGCCAGGCGTCAAATACAACAGGCGGGCGTTGCGGAACTGCTGACGTTGCGGAGCCGCTCCATATTTATCGATAGGGACAGATTGCAAACGCGCTCCCAGCGACTCGAAAACCGAGTAGGCTACCTGAAAGCCAGGGTCTTCGATTAATACCCGCTCCCCAGGATTGACCAGAAGCCTTGCCACCAGATCAAGAGCTTCTTGAATGCCGGACACGATGACAATTTGTTCGGGTTCGCATCTCACTCCTCTCGATGCGCGGAGATATTGCGCCAGTACAGTGCGCAACGGCAAATATCCTCTTCCCTCGCAACCCAGCAAATCGCTGCAGGAGACGCGACGCAATACCTGCGCAGCCACTTGTGCCCAAAGAGTCGTGGGAAAGAGGTTGAGAGCAGGCAAGGTTGTGCGGAAAGCGAGACTGGTAGGGTTTATGAAGAATTGGAAGGGCTTGAGGCGCTTGCCAAAATCGGAGAGCCTGGGTAGTTGAACGGTCTTTGTTGGCGGTTGTCTTGATTCCGGCTCTTTGCTTTGCAAAAGCCGATCCGGCAAGAGATCGCAAACAAATATGCCTGAACCTCGAACTCCACAAAGGTAGCCCTCCGCTTTGAGGTCTTCGATCGCCGTGAGCACGGTTCCACGCGATAAACCGTAATGCCGCGCAAGCTCGCGAGTGGCCGGCAATCGCTGGCCCGGTCCCAGCATGCCGGCCAGAATTCCGCTGCGAATCGAATCGCGAAGCCACTGATAAGAAGGCAGGTTCCGCGTTCTTGGCAACAGCGCCAGCGAATATGAGGACGGATTGGCGGTTCATTTGGAAAGTTCAACGGTGAAATTGGCCCATTCGAATACTTGGGATTGGCATGCTTCAAGTGTACCGCCCCCTTGCGCCAGATTTCCTCGTTTGAAAGGCCGTCTTGCCCGAAGTGGCCCAGAGCGAATTGAACAAGGTGGTACTTCTTCGCTGGACAAGCAAACGGTACGATCTCTGAGCATGGAAGTTTTCGTGACAATGAGAGATTCGACCAAGGCTAAAGCGGAACGGACGATTCTCGCGCCCAATTCCCTTCGTTTGTAGAGCGGGTTCGGACAAGGAGGGGACGTGAACCAAGTAATAGAAAGGCTTCTTGAAGCAGCGGTGTTTTTCTGGATGGCTCTTGTTGTCGTGTGGGTAGTAGGCGCGCTGCGTACCAAGCGCACCGTCCGGCGCCAATCGAGCGCCTCGCAGCTCCTCTACACGGCCATCCTTGTGGTCGGCGTATACCTGATCTTTGCCAAAGCGATTGGGATTCCGTGGCTTGATCGTCAGGTATACCCGGTGACTGTGCCCATCGCGCTCGCGGGCCTTCTAAGCGTGCTGACGGGTGTTGCCTTCAGCATCTGGGCCCGGCTCATGCTCGGCGGCAACTGGAGCAACCGCGTCACCGTGAAGGAAAATCACACGCTTGTGCGGACCGGTCCGTATCGTATCGTCCGCCACCCTATCTACAGCGGCATCCTTCTGGGGATGCTCGGCTCGGCGCTCCAACGAGGAGCGATTCGTTGTTTTGTCGGCGTTTCATTTGCGGGTTTTCCTTTTGGCTGAAGACCCGGGCTGAAGAGCGTTTTATGGTGCGGAGCTTCGGCGAGCAATACCTGCAGTATCGCCGCAGAGTGAAAGCGCTTGCCCCGTTCATTTTCTAGCAGTGTAGGCGTCTCAATAGACATCTGATGCGCCTTTCCACTTGTCTCTCTCGAAGGAGGGGGCATATGCCATTACAACCGCACGAATTGGACTCCGAGACCGAGATAACGTATTGGCGCGACCGCGTCGCCTCTCTGGAAGCTCTGGTTGGCGAGCTCCTGGAGAAGAATCAGGGCCTGCGTTCCCTGCTGACAGCCTGCGAAAGACCCGACAGGCTGGTCGGCTTAGAGTCTGCGAGAGAAACGAAACGTAGGTGAAAACGGCGATTCCAGCCGTGCCACGTCCGAACTTTCCTTTTGATTGCGTGTAGTATCCAGTCGTTCTATTGCACTTATACTTATGCTGCATGATGGAGAAACCATGGCACAGTTACGCAGAAATGTGGACTGCCGTTAGCACTTTCATTGATCTCGGTCGTAAGCGTCTATGCCGCTCAGCCGATCACTGAGATCACTCTCCCCGGTTCGCGGCTATTCACGGAAAGCATTACCTCGACCAAAGACGGAACTTTATTTGCAGGCAGTGTGGGCAAGGGCAATGTAGTCCGCATCCCCTATGAAAGCACGACGGTCACGGAGTTTATCAAGCCTGGCAGCAATGGTCTCAATGCTGTCTTCGGCATCTATGCCGACGAAAAGCACAAGACCCTATGGGTATGTTCCGACCATTGGGATGAGGGAAAAGGCGACCCGCCGGCGGTAAAGACATTCGACCTCACTACGGGTGCGGCGAAAGGCAGCTACACCCTTCCCGGGACCCATACTTTCTGTAACGACATTGCCGTCGCTGACAATGGCACAGCCTATATTTCCGACACCGAGCAAGGCAGCCTGGTGATGCTCAAACCCGGCGCCAAAGAGCTTGAGGTCGCGGCCAAAGACCCATTGCTAAAAGGGGTCGATGGCCTGGCCTTCGGCGAAAAGACAGTTCTGTATGTCAACAGCGTGACTGAGAACAAGCTGGTGCGCGTGGATATCGGGCCGGACGGCAAATCGAAGGACATCATCGAACTTAAGCTTTCTCAACCGCTCACCGTCCCGACGGCATGCGCACCATCGGCAAGAACCGGCTGTTGATGGCGGAGAACTCCGGCAACATGGACATCGTCACCTTCAGTGGTCTCAACTTCCAGAACGCGGACATCAAGGTCATCAAATCAGGTTTGGAGTCCACCCCCGCAGTGACCGCGACTCGTGGCATGGCCTGGATCGCCGAGGGCAAACTGAATTACCGCGACGATCCGAAGCTCAAGGACAAAAACCCCGGACCCGTTCAAGCTGTACGCGGTTCCGCTGCCCAAGAAATGATTTCCGGCGTTCGAGAAAACGCTACTGCATATGCAACTCGGCTCCACGGCCATCGTCCGGAACGGTGATCGCCAAGCCGTAGGGAATGGGACTTGCGGCGGTTGGCATCGCCTGCCCGTTCAATAAAGCTGAGTTCTGTTGGGGCTTCCATCCGTAAACCTCAACTCGCAGGCTCTTCCACCATGCGGAATACGATCCTTCATGCGGGCTGATCCGCAGATGGAAGCCATCCGCCGTAACCTTGCAATCGAATTTCATACGAAGGAATTGGCCCTGCTCGTAAGCGTAGGTTTGTCCGTCATCCTGGTACAGAGTTCCGCCGCAATCCTCGCCCACGTAGACACGCAGAGTTAGCTGCCCCTGGGGAGTTTCGCCGGTGCTCTGGACCAGTGGGGCGATGGGAAGAATCGATCCCCCACGCGCAAAGACCGGCAGGGTGTCCAGTGCTGGTTGAATCGTAGTTTTCAACCATACTTGATTGGCCGCGGTCTCGGTGGGCCCAGCGGGCCCACCTGTCTTTGCTGGTTGAGAGACCTTCTCGCCGGTCCAGTAGTTGTACCAATCCTCAGAAGGAAACTCGACCTGGTAGCGATCGAGTTCTCCGGGAAAAGCCGGAGCTGCGATCAGCAGGTCACGTCCAAGAAGAAACTCCCCGGCAGCACTTATATCGATATCGATAGGATGCTTGTCGGGAGCGGCATCGGGAAACTCGAGAAACAACGGTCGTACCATCGGCAAACCGGTGCGTGAAGCATCTTCGGCGAGCGTATAGAGATACGGCATCAGGCGATATCGCTCTTCAATATAGCGGCGGCGGATTGCTTCCTGTTCGGGGCCGCCCACCCAGGGCTCCTGATCGCCGGTTCCCAACTCCGTATGGTCGCGATCGATGGGCTGAAAGGCGGCAATCTCCAGCCACTTGGTCAACAGGTCCATTGGCGGAGTGCCGGCAAATCCGCCCACGTCCGCCCCGGTAAAGGCGAAGCCGCTCAAGCCCAGATTCTCGATCATCGGCGTTGTCATGCGCAGATGATTCCAGCTGCTGCTGTTGTCTCCCGTCCACGTTGCCGCGTAGCGCTGGCCGCCGGCATACGTGGCGCGGGTCAGCACAAATGGGCGAACGCCAGGATCCAGGGTCCTTAAACCCTCATAGGTAGCGCGCGAATTCTCCATCCCATACACATCATGAATTTCGGCATGGGTCGCCTCCCGTTTGCTGAAGCCGGGCTCGTCGATACAGTGAACAACGTCCAGCGGTATCGTTTTTGTCGGCGAGTCGAAGACCGAGGGCTCATTCATGTCGTTCCAGAAGCCGGCGACGCCGGCCGTGAGCAGAGGTTGATAGAGCGTCCCCCACCAGGCGCGCGTATTCTTTCCGGGTAAAGTCCGGGAAAACACTCGGCCCGGGCCACACCACTCCGGTGTAAACAGAACCATCCGGATTCTTCACGAAGTGATCGCCCGCCATACCGCTGTCATAGGGAAAGTAATGATGATCGGGGAGCTTCGCAATGTGCAGATCGGTAATGGCAACCACGTGAAAATGATTCGCTTTGAGCTCAGCGACCATTCCAGCAAAGTCGGGAAACAAGCTGCGATCCACAGTAAAAGGCCGGTTCTTTTCCTGGAAGCCGATATCGAGATAGATCGCGTCGGCAGGGATATGATCTGCCCTTAGGCGGTTCGCCACTTCAAGCACTCTGCGACTGAGGAACGTAGGTGTAACGGGATTGCTGAAAGCCAAGCGTCCACAAAGCCGGCAGAGGCGCAGTTCCCGTAAGCCACGCGTAGGTCTTTACCACCTGCTTGGCCGAAGGACCATAGATGACGTAGTAATCAAGCGGACCATCGATTGCGCCGAAGGAATAGACGCCAGGAAGCTGCTTGCCAAAGTCGAAGTTCGTGCGCCAGGTATTATCCAGCAGAATGCCGCTCGCCAGCCCAGCCCTGATACGTGATGAAGAAAGGAATGCTTTTGTAAATCGGGTCGGTCGATTCCTGAAACCGGTACGCGTCCGTATTCCAAAGCGAAAAAGATTCCTCACGCCGGTCGAGCGGCCCGGTCTTATCACCCAGGCCGAAATAATGTTCATCGAGCGGCATGGTTTTAGAAATACGGAAGCTGTCTCCGTCAAAACGAACCGGCAGAGCATCCTGTTGCACAATCTCTCCCTTGAGGTCGCGGACGGTCAGCTGCAGGTTGCTCCTGTGCAATCTGCACTTGCATCGACTTGGTGCGAAAACCGAAGGATGCCGCCGACGATTCAGGAGTTACGTTGATGCGGCTGTGACGAGCCTCGGGTAATACCGCCCATGAGGCGTCTTCCGGCATCTTGCCGTTGCGCCCAATGCGAATGCGGATCACGTCGTCGCGCAGAGCCGTGATCTCCTCTCGCGTGGAACCGTCCTGGATGTCCACTCCATCGGCCCGCGCGGCAAAGTTTGTTCCATGGTCGAGCAGAAGCACTTCGGTCTTTTGTGGCGCTTGCCAGGCATGAAGCACCGTCCAGCCTGGAGCCAGACACATCACGAGTAACGCACGAAAAGAAAACAACGTTCGCATAGGGTCCCTGAATTGGATATTTTCGTGTAGGTGGAACGGTCCTTAGCGAAGAACCTACTCATGGTCCGTCATCGAGGCTGGTTGGGTGCGAGTCCTCAACAGCAACGACGGCCGATTCACGACGCTGCTGCTGCAGAACCTTCACCTGCGCAAAGGCAGCGTCTGCATCCGGTTTGTCACCGGCCTTGATATAGAGCCGCGCCAACTGGTAATGGAGACTGCCGTCCTGATCGCTAGCCAGGCCCAATTTCAACTCTCGGATCGCTTCCTGCGTTTTTCCGTTCGCGGCATAGACCTCGCCCAGCAGCGCGTGGACGTGCGGCAGCATCTGCGGTTTAGCGTTCAAGCTTTTTAACAGAAAGGGCTCCGCATCAGGGAACTTATGCTGAGTCACCAATGCCTCTCCCATGATCAAGTTCACCTCTGGATCACTGGGACTCTGTTTGAGCGCCTTCTGTGCCGCGGCGATGGCCTGGTCTATCTTCGCGTCTTTCAGGTAGGCGGAGCCAAGTCCCAGCAGGGCGGCGGGGTCGTTCGGTGAAAGTTCCAGCGCCTTGTTGTACTCGTTTTGCGCATCGTCGTATTGCTCTCGCTGGCGGTAGATATCTCCAAGTAGAATGTGGCTTCGAGCTGAATTCGGCTCCAGCTCCTGGAAGCGTGCCAGAGATGCAGAAGCCAGTTTTTCATTCGCTTTTATGGACCAATAGAGTGTAGCGGCGGTTGGCTGCGAAGGCAGAGCTCGCAGTGCGTAGCCGGCATCGGAAGACAGATCGTATGCGCCAGTAAAGAACGAGCACGCGGCAAGCATTTCCAGCGTTTCTACATTGCCGCCGCTCAGGTGGCCTTTCAAGCGATCAGCGCATTGCCCGTAACGCCCGGCCGAATAATCGTTCCTGGCCGCCTCGTGAGACGGGGCAACTGGCGAAGCATGCGAATCGCGGGTATCCTGCATTGCAGAGGGGACGCCCTGTCGCGCTCGGGCAAGCGCCTCGTCCATGCCGCTCTCCAACTTTCCCGAAGAACGCTGTGCAGCTACCAAACTCAAAAAACTCGCCGCTCGTTCGTCCGGCATGCCTTCGAAGAGAGCCGGCGCGTTGGCGGTGAAGAATCCCTGATCACGGCTCCATGCGTCGTTGAGGAAGCGAAGCGCGTCTACGTTCGCTGCGGTGTCGATGCTAAGACGGGCCAGGCCGAGTAGGGCGAGGGTGCACTCGGGATGGCTCCGCCGCTCGGTGGTAAATGCCAAGCCAGCTGCCTGGGCATCTCCCATTTTGAGATTCAGGAAACCTTCCTCTGACTGTATGCACGGGGGGTGATCATTCGCAGCAAGAATGGTCTTATACAGGCTTGCCGCCTGTTTATATCTGGACTGCTTCACCAGGGATTCGGCATACAAAGTGCTCGGCGTACGAAGAGGCAGCATAGCGTTCCGTCATGGTGCGCGAATCGCTTTCCAACTGATCGAGATAGACAATCCCGAGAGCGAACCACGCCGAACTCTGCCTGGGATCGATTTGGATCGCACGCCGAAGCTCGTGGATTGCCGGCGGCCATTCTTCAAGCGAAGAATAGGCGCGGCCGAGCGTAAGAGAAGGAAGCGGGTCGGTCTCGTTCATCTTTTTCGCCGCCAGGAGAAATGGAATTGCCTGTTTCGTTTTTCCCGTACGCATGTAATCAATCCCAAGAAAAAGGTTGGGGACATACAAGGACGCCTTGAGCCGATTCGCTTTCTCGAAGCTCCCGATTGCTGCCGAGTAATCTCCGGTCTGGTGTTGCATCAGCCCAAGGTTGGCCCACAATTCAGGCATATCCGGTCGAAACTTCACTGCTTGCTTGTAGCTTTCCGCAGCCGCGGCATAGTTGTTCGCAGCCTGCGCCTGTTGAGCAGCCGCCAGCAACGACGCCAGCTCGGGGGGCTGCTCCTGTTGGCCAAACATGGGTCTGGCCAACAGGAGACAGGAGAAACAATGTGAGGCAATGCTTCAAGAAGGGGTCACCAATAGAACTTCCCCGCAATCTGAACGGTTCGCGACGGGAAGGCGTTTGTGATCTGACCCAGGCTCGAATGAGCAACTCTGGTCGGCATTGGGGTCACAACCTGTGTACCCCGTGTTGGGAGTGTAGAACTGCGCGTGGTTGAAAGTGTTGAACAATTCCGCCCGGAACTGTAGCCGCATCGATTCTTTGATGTGCCAGTTCTTCATGATCGCCGTGTCCCAATTCTGAAACCCGGGGCCACGCAGGTACGAGAAGTAGCGGGGCGCAGTTCCGAATGTTCCATAGGGAGCGTAGGCGAACGCCCCGGTATTGAACCACTCATGGATCGATTGATTCGCGACGTGAACCGGTCCGACCACATCAGGCCGCGGATTGCCGCCATAGCTCGCGATGTCCGAGCCGTTGACACTGAGCGGTAGTCCAGCCTTGAAGGTGGCGATCTGTGAAACCTCCCATCCGCCGGCAAACGCATCCGCCAGACGATTCATGTGGCTGCCCACTGCCCTGCCGCGCCCTATCGGAAGCTGGTAAACATAGTTCGCGACCAGGCTCTGCGGGGTATCTGAGCCATCGACGCTCTTCTCTGCCGCCAGGTTGTAGTTGTTCGCGGGGGACGCACTCGCGGCATACGACCAGCTGTTATTGCCTTCCACATTGTCCAGGAACTTGGAATAAGTATAGGAGACAAGCGCCGTCAACCCTTTGCTGAAGCGGTGGTTGTAGTTCGCCTGCAATGCGTTGTAAAGAGAAAAGCCCACGGGAGCGTCGGCGTTAGTCACATTGCAATACTGCGGGAAAGGTGCAGCAGCTGCGATTGCACCACCGTGGGTTGATCCAGGCCGCAACTGCTTGTTCCCGCAGCAATGGCTCCGTAAAAAGGATTTGGGACCAGGGCATTCAGCGCCGCAGTACCCATAGGGAGATACTGCGGATTCACCTGGCTCTGATTGTAGTCGGAGGTAATCATGTGCGTGCCATGATTGCCCACGTAGTTCACGTCCAGTAAGTCGTTCGGCGTGATGCTCCATTGCACGCCTGCCAGATATTGCTGAACATAGCTGGAGCCCCGCTGTCTGAAGTTGCTGGTCACTGAATTTCCTACTTGTTGCAGCCCACCCAGAGAGTTCCCCGTAATCGGGATAAAGCCATTCGGCCACGGATTCGCGACCGTAACCGCAGGGTTCGGGCTGATCGTGTTCAGCGTGACCGGAGAAATGGTCGTTGAGGCAAAACCGGCGCTCTCCGCGTCAAAGCAGCAGGTAATGGACGGAGGGTAGAAGATTCCATAGCCTCCGCGAAAAACAACCGTGGGAACAACTTGATAGGCGAATCCTATGCGGGGGGCTACGTTGGTATAGTTGGTGCTGTACGTACCACGCTGGCTGTCGGAAAGAAATTGCAGCTCGCCGGGCAACGTCTTTGCCGATGGCTGTCCCAATCGGGTTCAACGCATTGGGATTGAAGACCGACGCGACGTTATGCCGGTAGGTTGGCGCGGTTTGAATTTCATAGCGGATTCCCAGGTTGAGAGTCAACTTTGGAATGGGCCTCCAGTCATCCTGCAGATACCAGCCCAAATAGTGGATGGCCACCGCCGGGTTATAAGTGGTCCCTGCAGCCGTACTGCTTGTATTCCCGGGGGACGGTGTTGTCAATCACCCCCAGCATCAGCTGTGCAAGACCGTTTCCAGTGGTGAAGCCAGTGGGATTGTTGGGATCTGGTCCGCTGGTGAAAGTGCCCGCGGAATCGATCGTCGTTTGGAACAATAGATGCTGATCGTCTTCGAGCTCGGCGCCCATAAATCCGAAATTCAGGGTGTGCCGCCCAATGTTCTTGATGAAGTCGGTAGAGACGCTGCCGATGGGTCCGTGATTGGTGACCGAGTCTCACTGGAGCGGACCGAGAGGCGATTGCCCTCCGATATTGACGATGGGAAATTGCGGACTGTTCGCATCCAGATAAGAGGGAAGGCCGATGCTGCTGGGGTGGAAGCCTGCCGACTGGTTGGTCGAAGTCTCGTGCCAAAGCTCCACGCCCGCCAGGATGTTCATGGTGAATGTCGGGCTGAAGACCTGGCTATATCCGGCGGCCATATTCCAGCGATTGTTCGGCCTGCCATTGCCAGGGCCGGCCGGGTTGTCGGAACCCCAGAAGTCGGGGTTCCCGGTCTTGAACTCCTGCTTGTAGGAGTAGCGGAAGTAAGCTCTCGACGCACTGTTGATGTTGTGGTCGACGCGGACGAGGTACTCGTTGGAGTGCGCGGGAGCGGTCGAGGCCACGAAGAAGTTGTTGTTAAGCCCCGATTTGGTCGCGGTTGGATAGTAGCTGACCAGCTTGGCCGCCGTGGGGTCGATAGCGCCCACGGTCGTGATGTCGTTATTTGTGATGGGATCGCGAATGTAGCCGGTCTGGGTCGCGACCAGGCCGGTCTTGGGATCCACCTGGCCCTGGGTGATGGCGCGCGTGCTGCGCGGATTGTAGATCTGGCCTACATAAATCGGCCGTCCAAGCGCATCCACGCCCGTTTTGGGCTCCGAGGAGCTCAGAAAAGTTGCCGGCACGGAAGTTGGCATCGGGCACAGTAAAGGTGTCGTTCAACGGGCTGGAGAGGCTGAGGTGTTCGTACAGGCCGAAGATGAAGGTCTTTTCCCGTTGCTTATAGAGATGCGGGATATAAAGCGGGCCGCCCGCTGATCCGCCAAACTGATTCCGGTTGAAGTTCTGGCTAGTGACGCCATTGTGATTGTTGAACCAGGAGTTGGCGTCCAGCGCATCGTTGCGATAGAACTCATAGCCGTCCCCATGGAAGGCGTTCGTTCCCGACTTGGTGACGACGTTGACGACGTTGCCGGTGCTCCAGCCATATTGCGCGGTAAAGGAGTTGTTCTGCACCTTGAATTCCTGAACGGCGTCGACGGAAGGCACATAATCGACCGCGCCCCACTCCGGGTCGGTATCCCAGGCGCCATCCAGCAGATAGGCCGAGGTCCCAAAGAAGCCTCCGGCAAAGTTCAGGAAGGAGATGTCCTGGTCCGCGTCATCGGTGCCGTTGCTGCCGCCGCCCAGCAACATCTGCCCCTCGGAGTTGTTGTTGACGGAGGAGTTGAGGGTGGCAAGGCCAAAGACGTTGCGCAGGTTCAGCGGCAATTCCACCACCTGCTTGGCGTCGATGTCCGCCGAGATGTTTGCATTGTCGGTATTTAGCTGCGAGGCCTGCGCATTGACCACCACCTGTTGCGTCGTAGCTCCCACCGTCAGGGTCACGTTCTGGGTGGCCGATTGCCCGGAGTCGAGCACGATCCCGTTTGGGTATAGCTCTCGAAGCCACTGGCCTGGATCGCCAGGGTGTAGGTGGCCGGCGGCAACTGGGTGAAGGTATAGCGCCCGCTGGCATCGCTATCGACATTTCGTGCAATTCCATTCTGCGCGCTGCTGAGTCGAACCGTCGCGTGCGGCACGATGGCGCCGCTCGGGTCCGTGACAGTGCCGTTCAACGTAGCGGTCGTAACCGCCAATTGTGCGTTCAGCCACGTTGAACCGCTAACCAATAGTGTGAACAGGAAAGCGACCCTATATAGGAACTTATTTTTGGTCAATTTGAGCCTCCAAAGTGTTTCCCGACTTCAAAATTCTGAAACCGTCTCATGCCGCCCGGAATGCCTGCACGCAGCCCCGGCCATTCTTCGCGAGTGCGGCTTTCTTTAAGGAAAGCCGCATATGGTTCGCCGACTCCACGAACCCTCACAGGAAATCCGGGCCGCGAAATCTTGAGCCCTCATGAGACGACCCCTTATAGGGAACTCCCTTTTGTGCTGGAAAGGTCTTTGCGGCATGGCGGGGGGTTCTTTACAGGTAAAGAACCCCCATTTACCTATTGAATTTGAAGGATTTGCAGATCGGATCCCTTACCGGCCAGGAGGTGTTTTGAAGCTGTATACTGGACGACGCACGCGGTCGGCGTGAACGCACAAATGTTGGTTGATACAGTAGCGGGAAAGCTTGCAGGGCTGAGTGACGAGGAAAGAGCTGCCATCCAGGAGCAAGTGGGAAGGCTGTTGGCAGATTCACATTTCAGCCAAAGCCGCCGCTTCCCGTCGTTCCTGCGCTACGTCGTGGAAAAAACGCTGGCCGGCCAGGAGGATGCGCTCAAGGAACGGACTCTGGGAGTCGAGATTTTCGGACGCCGTGCCGACTATGACACCGCCTCCGACCCCATCGTTCGCGTAACCGCGGCAGAAATCCGCAAGCGCATTGCGCAGTACTACCAGGATCCCGGTCACGAGTCCGAACTACGCGTCTCGCTCCCACCCGGTTCCTACATTCCCCAGTTTCACTGGCCCGAGACGGCGAAGCACAACGGTGCCACGCAAGCCGCGATCATATCTCTCACACCGGCCTTAGTCGTCGACGAGCCACCAAAGGGGGAACCGCGGCGAGTAAGTAGGCCGCGCTGGTTTTGGCCGGCTACTGCCCTCGTCATTGCCCTGTTGTGTGTGGGCGGTGCATATCTCTGGGAGTCGGCACAACGTTCTCCGCTCAACTTTTTTTGGGGTCCGGTCATCAACTCCAACGAGCCTGTGCTCTTCTGCGTCGCCGACCAAAGCGAGTACTCCGCCATCTCACTACGCGACGCGCAAGACCCCACTCGCCAAACCTTGCTGAAAGACAATTTAACTGCCATTGTCATCGACGACCTGAATCCGATCATCCGCTTGGCGGGACTTCTACAATCCAATGGGAAGAAGTACAGCTTGAAGGGAGAAGGTGCCACCGACCTCACGGATCTGCGCAACGGCCCCACGATCTTCGTCGGCGCCTTCGACAATGCCTGGACGCTTCGCTTGACTCAGCCCTTGCGCTACCACTTCGCCAACAATCCCGAGATGACGGAATTCCGCATTGTCGATAGCTCCGACCCATCCCATTCGCGCTGGGTCATCAATCGATTGCAGCAGATGACCACCAACGACTATCGCGACTTCGCGATAGTGGCGCGCTTCACCGACAGCACGACTGGCAAACTGGCGATTATCGCTGCCGGCGTGGGCAGGGGTGGAACCAGGGTTGCCGGTGAATTCCTCACCGAACCGGCCAATCTGGCACAGCTTGAGCGAGCCGCCGCACGAGAAGGAAACAAAAAAAATATGGAGGTCGTGCTGAGCACGCAGATTATCGACGGCCAGCCCGGAACCCCTAAAGTAGAAGCCAGTTATTTCTGGTAGGATCTTTCGTTCCCTGGTTACTGACACCTGCCCGTCAGTCGCCAGGGAACAAGAAGCAGCCCCTACGCAGTCTATGTCATAGCAAGAGGAGATCGGAACAGGAGTTGCCGGTTCTACTCAAGCGTGACTTGCACACCATCAGCATTCGCCGGAACGGTGACTCCCCAACGTGCACCTGCTTGTGTCATTGGGAGGTTCTTTCCATTGACGGAAGCGCGCGTCGCCTTTGGCTTCCAGCTCACCGCTTCCACGCGGTATTCGTGCCACCAGGGCCGCCAATTCCCTTCCTGTTTCGCGATCTCCACCTGGAGTGAACCGTTCGTTCCGACCGAACAGGTAAAGTGAATCCGGGCGTACTCGCCGTTGCGAAAATCAAAGCTGTGCCCGTCATCCGTGTAGACCTCGCCAGCGCAAGACTCGCCCCTGCTCGGAGGAAAGACACGCAGCGTCAATGGGCCGCTGGGGACTTCGCTTGTGCTTTGCACCAGTGGGGCGATGGGCAGGATACTGCCGCCACGCACATAGACTGGTAGCTGATCGAGTGTGGGCGTCACCATCAGCGGCTTCTGGGCAATCACCTTATCGCGCTGTTCCAAATCCAGCGTTCCGGCAAGCGAGCCCAGCGCGACCTGAGCGCCGGTCCAGTAGTCGTACCAGGTGCCCGGGGGCAGGTGTACTGGGTAAGGCGCGACCTCCTCCGGAGAAGGATTGGGCGCAACCAGGATGCGGCTGCCAAAAAGAAACTCGCTGCCACCGGTAGTCAAGTCATAGGGGCTGCCATCGTTGGTGGCATGGGGGAATTCCAGAAAGAGCGGCCTGTTAATGGGTAAACCATCATGTGAGGTCTCTTCCGCAACCGTATACAAATACGGCATCAAGCGGTAGCGCTCATTAATATAGCGTCGCCGGATATTCTCTTGCAGCGGACCATCGACCCACACCTCGTGCATGCGGGTACCCTTCGCCGAGTGATCCCGATCGATCGGCTGAAACGCTGAAAGCTCGATCCACTTGGTCAACAGATCGGGCGGCGGAGAACCGGCAAAGCCTCCCACGTCGGCGCCGGCAAGGGAATAGCCACTCAGCCCCAGGTTCACCAATTGGGGCACGGTCATACGCAGGTGATTCCAGGTGGAGCTGTTGTCGCCGGTCCAGGTGACGGCGTAGCGTTGGCCTCCGGCGTAGCTCGCACGTGTCATGACAAACGGCCGCTCGTTGGGCCGCAGCGCAAGTTCACCCTGCTGGGTGGCGCGCGCGTTCTGCATCCCGAAGACGTTATGAATCTCAAGGTGGTTCGCGGTGCGCTTGCGAAAACCCGGCTCGTCGATCCGATGCTGGATGTCGTCCGGCATCGTCTTGCCTGGCCCATCGAAGACAGCCGGTTCATTCATGTCGTTCCAGAAACCTGCGACACCATCCTTAATAAAATCCTTGAATAGTCCGCCCCACCACTCGCGGGTCTGAGCCTGGGTAAAGTCGGGAAAGACTGCGGGTCCCGGCCAAACCTTGCCCACGTAGATCGAACCGTCCGGGTTCTTCACGAAGTGGTCCCCTGCGATCCCTGAGTCATATGGCGCGTAGCCCACGTTCGGCTGCCTGGCCACATGCAGATCTGTGATCACCACCACCTTGAATTGCTCGTCGGCGAGATCCTTCACCATGCCTTTAAAGTTCGGGAAAGCCTTCTCGTTTACCGTGAACGGCCAGTTCTCATGTTGAAAATCGATGTCCAGCCACAGAACATCCGTGGGAATGCGGTCCTTGCGCAGGCGGGTGGCAATCCCGCGCAACTGCGTCTCTGGAAAATACGTGTAACGCGACTGCTGAAAACCCAGAGCCCACAACGGCGGCAGCGGTGTCGGTCCCGTCAACCATGCCCATTCCGTCACCACCTGCTTGGGTTCAGGGCCATACAAGAGGTAGTAGTCGATGGGCCCGTCCAGAGACCCGAAGGTATAGCGAGTCTCATCCGCGCGCCCGAAATCGAAATCGGTCCGCCAGGTATTGTCCAGGAAGACGCCCAACGTGCGCCCCTGCTTGATATCCAGAAAAAAAGGGACGGTCTTGTAGATCGGATCGGTAGACTCCTGCCAACCGAAGGCGTCAGTGTTCCACATGGTAAACGACTGGCCACCACGATCCAGTGGTCCTGGCTTGTCCCCCAGTCCAAAGAAATGATCGCTGAAGCTGCGCTGCTTGCGGATGTTGAAGCTGGCTCCATCCCAAAGCACGGGCGCCGCGTCCTTTTGCAGAATGTTGCCCTGGAGGTCACTTACCGTAAGCAGCAGATGATCATCCACGGCGACCCGTAGAGCTTTGGTCGAAAAGCCGTTACCCTCCGCGGTGACCGGAACACTACTGGTGCGTACGTCTGCCAGCACCGCCCAGGACGCATCCTCCGGTACGGCATCGCCTTTCCACATACGCACGCGCAAGATATCGTCGCGCAGTGCATTCACCTGCAGAGACACGCCGTCCGCCACCGCGGTCAATCCGCTCGGTGCCGGTGTTATTTGCTGGCAGAGTCCACTGGCAGGCAAGAGCAGAAGAGTGAAGAAGGCAGCGGCTTTACCACGGTGACGTACTCGCGCCGGCATATTGCTCCTTCCGCCTTTAACGGCTTCCAGAATCGAGCTCGGCAGGCGGCGTCCCTTTGTAATGTACGCGTTCCTTTCCGTCAAGCAGCCATAGCCCCCTTTCAGGAGCCGGGAAGCGAATAGGTGTGGTCGCGCCGGCAGAATGGGCTCGCGGAATGTACAAATACCTGGGTCATCATCCGTTTCAGCTTGGGTGTCTGGATCAGAACCGGTATCCCGGCCGGAGTTCACAGCGGTAGACCGTGGTCTTCTCTTCTTCCATGCCGGTTCGGGCAGTACAGGAAGCCCAGCTCAGCTCGGGCTCGGGGCCCAGAGGAAACACCATCGGAGCACCACCAAGATCGGCTTCGAGGCTAACCCCTTCCTGGGTTGGGGGGACAGTAAAGTTGAGCGTCTGGCCAAATATAACCGGGTAGAGTTCACGCACCTCGGAACTGATGGCCGTGTGATAGACCTCAGCCTCCACCAGAAAGGTAGCCGTATCCGACCAGTTCAGGGCCGAGACTTTAATGTAGCGGCCGCCGTGAATGAATCCGTTGGAATCGATCCTGGTAAAGGGGCACGGTCCGGCTATGCAGGAGGCTCGAACATTGTCGAACGAGTTATCCTGGCCCGCATCGAGCGACGTAGATGCGGAAGACGCCTTCCACTTTCCGTCGGGTGAACAGGGAGACTGGTGATTGCAGGGAACGTTTCCCTTATTGATCACCTGGAAGGTTTTGACCGCGCTGCCCACGCTCGTCTCGGCCCGGGTATTGATGGTGTATCGCACCCGGATATTCGAGACCACCGTTTGCGGCCGGCTGGGAGAGGCCACGCCCTTCGCGGGGATGGGAACCATAGCCGCGACATAAAGTTGTTTCGGAATCGCCAGTCTTCCCGTTTGCACAGTCAGGTCAAGCGGTTCGTAACTTGAGTGGCGGAAGGAGACGGTGACCGGCCGGTCGGACAACACTGTCTTTTGCAGGACCAAATTGAAGTACCCGGCAGCGTCGGACTCCGCCGTGGCAGTCCTTACCCCATCGGATGCCGTGATAGCCACCCCGGCGATCGGCAGCTCTTTATTGGGGTCTGCATCGCGCCGGATCACGGCGCCTTCGATCGGTATGGATTGCGCTTCGGTGAGCGTCCGCAACCGGTGAGCGCGCATCAACAGAAATACCACAATGACCACGCATGCCGCCGCTGCGATGACCGCCCAGGCAATTCTCTTTCCTGTCATTGCATCCATTATTGAATTATTCGACGCAAACGTGGAAGGGGACCGGCTCTAGTGTCTACACAGCAAGCTCCCGATCGCTCCCCTGGCAGATGCTGAAAGCAGCCGGGAGGGCGCGCCGGATGTGCTGGAATTTGGAGCCGGCCGTCCAACTCGAGGCTGCAGGTTCTCACGCAGATACTTTCGGTTGCTCTAAAGAGTTACAAAAGGCAGCGGCGTTGGCCTCTGAGGGTAAGATGAGCTGAATGAGTGTGGACGAACTTGCAGACAAAAACAGAAGCGGCTCACGCGCCCGTCGCACTTCCCGGCGCGAACTCTTGCGCCGGATGGCCGGCGTCTCGATCGGTCTGCCCCTCACCCCGTGGAACGCGCTGCTGGCCCAGGCAAGTGCCGCGAATCGGCACAAAGGAGCAGCGCCTCAGCCTCCGCCGCCCATCTTTGCGCCCGAGGATGAGCAACTCCTGGACGAGATTGAACATACCAGTTTCCTGTACTTCTGGGAGCAGGCCAATCCGCAGACCGGGCTGATTAAGGACCGCTGCAACGCGCGCACCAACGACACCGGCGTGGTAGGCAGCATCGCCTCCACCGGCTTCGGCCTAAGCGCGATCTGCATCGCAGAAAAGCGAGGCTTTGTTCCTCACGACGAAGCCCGCCTGCGCGTGCTCGCCACCCTCACCTTTCTTTGGCGAACCTTGCCTACGCATCGCGGATTCTTCTATCACTTTGCCAACATCGATACCGGCGAAAGACTTTGGGATTCTGAAGTCTCCTCCGTCGATACGGCGATCCTGCTTTGTGGCATCCTTACCTGCCGCCAGCACTTTGACGATCGCGAGATTATCCAATTGGCCCGTGCGATTTTCGATCGCGTGGACTGGACCTGGCTCTCAGAAGACACCGCGCTGCTGACCCAGGGATGGACGCCTGAATTTGGGTTCCTCCCTTACAGGTGGGACTACTACAGCGAACTGATGATGATTTACCTGCTGGGCATGGGTTCTTCCACGCACCCCCTGCATCCGGATGCCTGGACAGCCTGGAAGCGAACGACCTTCGAGTACGATGGGCTGCGATACATTGGTTCCTTTGCGCCGCTCTTCGTGCATCAGTACTCCCAGGCGTGGTTCGATTTCCGGCACAAGCGCGACAAGTACGCGGATTACTTCCACAACTCGGCCATCGCCACCGATGTACACCGCCGCTTTTGTATTGAGCTGGGCAAGACCTTTCCCGACTACAGCGACGACCTTTGGGGCATCACGGCCTCCGATTCCGACAAAGGCTACGTGATCTGGGGCGGGCCGCCGGCCATGGGCCCGATCGATGGCACTGTGGTGCCGGCGGCTTCTGGAGGCTCCCTGCCGTTTCTGCCCGAAACCTGCCTGCGGGTGCTCAGGAACATCAGGGCTCATTACCCGCAGGCCTGGTGCAAATACGGCTTCGTCGATGCCTTCAATCCTTTGAAGAACTGGTATGACCAGGACGTGATCGGCATCGATACAGGCATCACCATGCTGATGGCAGAAAATGCCCGCACCGGCTACGTATGGGATACCTTCATGAAGAATACCGAAGCACAGCGCGGCATGGCCCTGGCAGGCTTCACCAGCTATAGCCCAACTGTTCCGTCAACTTAACCAAGACTCTATCGGCACCTGGGTCCGCTGAGAATCTCATCTCCTGAGGGTGGGCCTTCAGCGTCCCCGGGAGAGGCCGCCGGTTTGTGCTCAGGGCACGGTTTTACAGCAGTCCCTTCAGTCCGAATTTCGCTCATCCTCACCACACGCCAGCGCCTTGACCAGGAAACTCGAGACCTGCTCTATGCGATACAGTCGGGCGACTTGGTTGACTACTGCGACAGAGATATCAGACGGCCACTTCTGCCGCAGGACCTGTCGAAAATCATCCAGCTGTGGCAAGCTCCTACGAGCTTCCAGCTCCGTATCCCGCTTCAGCTCAGTCCATCTCCCTACCAACGCCTGAGCTTTTTCGCCGGCGGGATCTTCTCCCAGTGAACCTTCCACATCGCGAAAGAGCGCCACCCATCGTTCAGAGGCGGGGTCAGTAGATGATTTAGGGGCAAGTCGGGTTTCTTCAAGCGCCCTATAGTATTTCCTGCCTATAGCCTGGCCTATAAATTTGGCAACTTTTTCCATCCGTTGCATGGACGCTTCTCGATCGCCGCCCGCGGAGAGACCGTAACGAACGAGCATCGCATCCTGCGCGTCGAGAGGCCAGTTCCGGTGATCTTTCCAGGCCTTAATCGCACCCGCTTTCATTTCGGAGTCGCCCCCGGAAATCATCTCTGCCAGAAGAACCCATTGCTTGGCAAGAGCTTGAGCCGTCTCACTTGCCGGATCCAGATCGAGAGCGGACTCTACCTTCAAAAAGAGTTGTCTCCAGGCCTCCTTGCGGCGTTCTCGTGTTTCAGGAGGGATCTTTTCTATTATCTGGCTTCTTCTCGTCCAAGCCTCCTCGGTGTAGTACTTCCGAATGAAATTCTCTTCTGGCTGCATTTCGATTACCTCGATGATTTTCCGTAAGACGGACGCGTCAGTCACTCGGCTGGACCGCACGAGTTCCTGCGCAGCCTCGATTGCATGGATGGCCCGGATGATGAGGTCTCGTTTTTCGGTGAGAGCCCTATGTTGCAAGTCCAAGGATTCCGCAAGCGTCAGGGGACTCGACTCCAGGAGAGTCTTGATCTCTCCTAAAGGAATTCCCAGAAACTTGAGAGCCGTAATCTGTTCCAATCGTTCCAGGTCGGCCAATGAATAGAGACGATAGCCGGAGCTGCCACGCAGCGGCTTAAGTAGACCGATGCGATCGTAGTGATGCAAGGCTCGAACGGTTACACCGGCTAAACCAGCAAATTCTCTAGCTTTGTAGAGGCTGCTCATCGCTTCCCAAACCATCGTCTACCCTGACCTAAGGTCAGAGTCAACAAGAGAACGGGTGGATCCACTCTTGACCTTGCAATTGCTTAGCGCGCCGCACTTTATATCGAGGCAAAATCACGGCCCGAAACTGAGATATTGGTGGTCTTGAAATCGAAATCGAGTTACTATTGTAACGCTCCAGTTTGGGGACAGATGGAGCGCACCATACCTCACCGGGCCTTCCCCCGAGCGCCTTCCAGCCGCTTGATCAATGGAGTAATTTGCCCTCGCAGGCATCCCCCTGGGTACTTTTGAGCGTCTTAGTTAGAGGAGAGTATATGGCTGCCTACTGTGTAGTTTGTCGTGGGCCCGTCGTGGATCTCGCGCAAAATCGGCGCACGATCCGGTTCTATCTGAGCGCAGCTTCGGCTGATCGCGCACTCACTGCTGCCGCGGAAGAAAACCCCGGATTCCGCGTCCTCGGCATCGAGCCTGGCGACCGCGTAGATGTTGTGGCCGCCTGATCGTCGTTGGCGGCGAAGGCTGATGCTTCGATAGATCTCAGACGTGGTGGCTAATCGAAAGAACGTTCCCATCGGGATCCTTGAACCATGCCACCTGATCTCCGGAGGGCGCGGTCCAAATCCCGAACTCTTGATCCGCGACGAATCCATACCTCTCAGTCACCACGTCGCGACTCTTGAGCCACACCACAACGGCTCGGACATCGTTGACTTCCCACCCTAGGACGGTACCTTGGGCGGGCCTGAATGTCTCCGCCTTGGTAATGCGAATCATGTTTTTACCCGCCCGTAGCGCCAGTGCAAACTGATCCAGACTGACAAACTCGAAGCCGAGTTTGCCTTCGTAGAAGGCCCGTGCCTTCTCATAATCCGTTGTGGTCAGAAAGCCGACGAGTTTATCAAGAGCCAACATGCTGCCTCCGGAATTACCTATCTAGAAATATGTTCTGTTAAACATGTTGCCCATCTGCTATCACAGACAATGCTTGCCTGCGACAGCACTCGGATCTCCGTCCAAACCTTATTCAGTCTTCCCGCATAAGTTTGGATGGATCTAGAGAAAGCGCCCGCCGTGCCGGAATCGCGGACGCTGCCACGCCTAGCAATGCCATGGTCAACACGGCGCCGCCCACCACCAGGGGATCGCGTGCATTCGCCTGGTACACGATCCTCCCTAAAAAATGGTTGGCGAAGGCGCCCGACGCCAGGCCCACTGCCGATCCCACGCCGAGCAACATCAACGGCCGCCCTACCGCCGCGCTCATCACGTGCGTCCGGCGCGCGCCCAAGGCCACGCGAATGCCTAGCTCCTTCATCCGCCGGCTCACGCTGTAGGCCGCCATGCCAAAGATGCCTGTCACCGCCAGCATCGCCGCCAGCACTCCCATAACGCCCAGGGCCACGGTCGCCGCCTTTGCCGGGAACAGCACATCCTCCAACGAGTTGTGCCAGGTCTCGATGGTCAGCGGGGCACCCGGCTCGATGCCGCGCAGTGTGCTTGCCAGCCGCGCGGCGAGCTGGTTCGGCGCCAGGCGCGACCGCACCACCAATACCACGGAGTTGTCTTCGCTCTGTGCCAGTGGCAGATACACTACCGGCTGCGGCGATTCGGCCAGGTCGTGATACTTGCCGTCTTCGGCCACGCCCACCACCTCCGTCAGCTTGCCCGACAGAATAAACCGTTGCCCGGTTGCCGGCGTTTCACCCCATATCGTCCGGGCGAACGTTCGGTTCACAATCGCTACTGCGGGCGTCTTGGCCGTGTCTTGCCAGGAAACATCGCGCCCTCCAAGCAGCCGCGTGCCGGCAGCGTCCAGATATCCGGGCGAGATGTCGTAAAGCCGCGTCTCCAGCACCGCCTTGTCCAGCGTAAACTCCGTCGTTCCCCGCCTGTAGACCGGGATGCCTTTCGAGCCGCCACCGCCCAGCGGCGTGGCGTTCGTCATCCCTACAGCCGTGACCCCAGGGAGGCTCTGCGCTGCATCCATCATTGCTTTCTCTTTTTCCAGAGCCCCGTCATTTGCCGGCTCAACGTGGCTCAGGTCCGTCTCGGCCAGCATTGCGCCCTGCGGTCTGAATCCTAGCGGGCCATCCAATGCGCCCAGCATGCCGCGCAATGCCACCAGCGAGGAAATGACCAGCAGCGTGCAAATTGCTATCTGCACCCCCAACAAAACATCACGCAGGGCAAAACGGCGCAGATGGCCCGCACTCTCCGGCCCGTTCTTCATGCTTTGCAAGGGACTGCTTTGCCACGCCTGCCGTGCCGGCACCAAGCCGCAAAGCAGCGCACTCCCCAGGGTCAATCCAAGACCTGCCAGGTACACCTTTACATCCACACTGATTGCCAGATGACCACCGAAGGAAGGACGCCAGCGGTTCAACATGCCCAACATCAGGAACGCGCCCGCCAGCCCAGCGGCTCCCCCCACCAGCGAAACCACTATCGCTTCCGTCAGCAATTGCCGCATCAGGCGCCGCCGGCTCGATCCCAGGGCCACGCGAAGGGCCAGCTCCCGGGTGCGATCGGCGGCGCGCGCCGCAAACAGAGTCGCCAGGTTCGCGCAGGCGGCCAACAACACCAACAAAGCCAGTACGGTCACGCTCCAGAGAAACTCGCCGATTACTTGCCCGTCGTCACCAAGCAGGCCGGGATGAATCAACCGTACCGCCAGCCCCTTATCTGTCGCCGGGTATTCCTGTGCCAACTCGGCCACAATCGCATTCAAATTCTCTGTAGCCTGCTGCGCCGTCACCCCCGGCTTCACGCGGCCGATCACCGTGAGACGCGAGGAGCGATCCTGCAGATAATCATCTCCCCACAATTGCGCTTCGTTCGCCATGGGTATCCAGTAGTCCGGCCAACCAAACTTCTCTGTGCCATGAAACTGCGCCGGCGCCACGGCCACTACCGTGAAGGGATGCAGGTTCATCTCCACCGTGGTACCCACGATGCCGTGATCCCCGTGAAACGCATTTCGCCACAGATCGTTGCTCAACACCACATACGGCGCGGAGCCCGGACCGTGATCGTCGGCCGCATGAAAGAATTGCCCTACCGCGGGCTGCACCCCCAACATGTCGAAGTAATTCGCGCTGACTTCTTCCCCACCGACCTCCATGAGCAAGTTGCCGTGGCCCCGCAGTTCCGCATGCGAATAGGCATTCATGGCGAACATATCGCTAAAGCTGCTGCTGCGGCGGCGAATGTCCTGAAAGGCAGGATACGACGTCGTCAGCAGGCGCCCGCTCACCCGCTGCTTGGGGCGAAGCTGATAGAGGTCCTGTGGTTGGCGAACATCGAGCGGGTGCAGCAGGACCGCATTCAGCACACCGAAGACCACGACGTTGGCGCCGATTCCCAGCATCAACGTCACCAGCGCGACAGCAGTGAACGCCGGAGACCGGCGCAGGACGCGCAGCGCATAGCGCAGATCGAGCAGGAAGCTTTCCAGCAACGGCAAGCTTTTCTCAGCCTGATACTCCTCCCGCGCTGCCTCCATTGCTCCAAGCTTCAAGCGTGCTTGGCGCCGGCCTTCTTCCGGGGTCATGCCGGCGCGGACGTTCTCTTCCGTCTGCGCGGCCAGATGCGATTCCATTTCTTCGATGAAACGTCCATCTCCACGGCGGCGGCCAAGAGCGTTGCCCAGCCGGATGAGTAACCGAGTCAGGGCTCTCATGTCAGGTCCTGTGCTTTCACTTCAAAAAAGCGCGCGATGATCGCCGCAGTCTGCTCCCAATCGCGCTTTTCGGCATCCAGTAATTTTTGCCCCGCACGCGTGAGCCGATAAAAGCGCGCGCGGCGGTTGTTCTCTGAAGGACCCCACTCCGATGTGATGGCGCCTTCTTGCTCCAGTCGTAGCATGACGGGATAAAGCGTGCCCTGATTGACCGATAGCAAGTCGCCGCTGATCTGCTCAATACGCCGGGCGATGCCATAGCCGTGCAGCGGTCCCAACACATCGATCGTCTTCAGGACCATCAGGGCCAGCGTTCCTTGCAGGACATCCTGTTTCTGTTTCATACAGCTCTGTCGCCCTTAAACGTTCGTTTGGCTTACCAACAGGAGAATGCCATAGGTCTATTGGGAATTGCAATGGGTAATCCGGCGCGCCGGATCGCTGGTGACATTTCCTTACACACGCCGCGCCGGCTTTGGTGTTATCTCAAAGGTATGACATTTACAACACAGGTGAGCAACGTAGACACCAGGGGCCGCGTGCGATGAAAAGAGAGTTAACTATCTTCGTGTTGGCGTGGTCGCTTGTTATATCAGTGCAGGCGATAGCGCAGCGACAAAATGACGGAGCAGCTGCGATCGTCATCTCGTCGTCGACGCCAGGGATGAATACTATGCCGGATGAACAATGTTCTTTGATCTGTGATGGAAGGACAGACCGTCATGAGTAACATTATCTATAGAAGGGGTGCAGCCATGTTCCAACGTTCTCTACCATTCCGCTGCGCTGCAAACGCCCTCTTAGCCGGGCTCCTTTGCTGGGCCGTCGCGGCACTAGTCCCTTTATCGGCCGAGGACAATACGCAAGCCGCCAATATGGCTAACACCCACATGCCGGGGCATATGTATATGACAACCCTCACGCCAATAAAGCCAGGCGATCAACAGAAGGCGGATGCGGTGGTAGCAGCGGCAAAAACGGCGATGGCTCCCTACGAGGACTACCACAAGGCCCTGGCCGACGGGTATCAGATCTTTCTTCCCAATCTTCCCCAGGCCCAATATCACTTTACGAAGTATGAAAATGGGCGCGAGGCGTGGTCGCACTTCGATCCGCTCAAGCCCACCTCGCTTCTCTACAAGAAAACCGCGGATGGTGGATACACGCTAGTGGGAGCGATGTACACCGCCCGTATGGATGCCACCGAGGAGGAGCTCAACGAGCGCATACCGCTTAGCATCGCGCGCTGGCATCAGCACGTGAATTTTTGCAAGGCGCCGCCTGGCCAAAAGGCCGCATACTTCGGCCCCGATGCGAAGTTCGGTCTGCTCGGTTCGATCACGACCAAAGAAGCGTGTGAGGCGGCCGGCGGAGAGTTTCATCCTCATATATTCGGCTGGATGGTCCACCTGTACCCCTACGAGAGCGACCCGAAGAAAATCTGGTCTACAGACGATGACGACGAAGGACACGACAATATGGACCACTCCGTCATGCCAGGTATGAAGATGAACTAAGCGCGGACGATCTCTGCGGTGGCTCCCTCACCAAGGACGGGTGAACCGGAGGCACTTCTCCTTCCGCTTTTGCCCGGCCAGTGCGCAGACTCTACCTCATGCAGACACTAACCCCCCAGAACTTGTCATGCCCACCAGAGTTCGGTAGCCTTCGGAGGGTGAATTCTTAGGGGGAAATCAGTGCTACTGCGCTCCAGCTCAGCCTTACGGCTTGTGCTTTTACTGGGCGGGTTGGCCAGTTTCCTTTCCCCTCCCCTGCCAAGCCAAACCGCGACCCAACCCGCGAAGCCAGATGCCAACGAAGGCCGCGTCTTCCAGGCAAATGCGCGGATTGTGGTTCTCGACGTAGTCGTGACAGGTAAAGGCCGCCGCCCTCTCACTGGTCTGCATAAGCAGGACTTCGTCCTGTCAGAAGACGGGCACCCGCAGACCATCACCTATTTTGAGGAGCACACCTCAGCCCAGCCGTCGCCGGCAAATCTGCCGGATCTCCCGCTCAACGTCTTCACCAACATCCCGCGCGTCCAGCCCAGTGACGCGGTCCCGGTGCTCGTGCTTGACTCCCTCAACACCCCACTGGATGATCAGCGCTTTGTCCGTACCCAAATGCTCAAGTACCTCAAAAAGCTTGAGCCGGGCCGCAGAATCGCGATCTTTATCCTGGGAACGCAGCTGCGAGTATTACAGGGCTTTACCGATGATCCAACACTCTTGGCTGCCGCCATCAACGAGCGAAAGAATGGAGCCGGAGCCCAGATCTCGCCCCTCCTGCAATCGACTGCAGAAACAGCCGCTGTCCAGGAGACGATCAACGGGCTGATGCAATATGCCCCCGAAGCGGCCGCCGATATGAAGCAATTTGAGGCCGAAGGGATCGCCGCTCGCGGGGACCAGCGTATAAAGCTCACGCTCGAGGCTTTTCAACAGCTGGCGCAATATCTAGCCGGCATTCCAGGGCGAAAAAATGTTGCCTGGTTTTCGGGCGCCTTTCCGCTTGGAATCTTTCCAGATCCCTCGTTGCCGGACCGTTTTGGCGCGGAACGCGACGATCAGGCGGAGATCCATAAGACGGATGCGCTGCTCGCCTCAGCCCAGGTGGCCATCTATCCCATCGGCGCTGAAGGGGTCGTCGCGGACACCCTCTACACCGCCGGCGACGACAGCCGCCTGACACAACAGCAAATGTCCCAGCCCCAGCAGCAGGCTCAGGAACGTAACGCCAACCATGCAGCCATGGATCTGATCGCGAAAGACACAGGTGGAGCGGCTTTTTATGGCACTAATGGTTTGACGGATGCCATGGACCACGTTGCCGCCCACGGATCGAATTTCTATACGTTGACCTACACCACCACCAACCCAGCCGCGGATGGAAGGGTCCGGAAGATTCAAGTGCAGCTGGCCAGCTCGCGCGGCTACCAACTCGACTATCGCCGTGGCTACTACGCAGACACTGCGAAGAGCATCCAGGCAGCGGCCGCCAATCCGGCCCCCAAACCGCCTGTCGACCCGTTGGCTCCATTCCTTCCCCCCGGTCTGCCGCAATCGACGCAAATTCCTTTCACGGTACATGTGACGCGTCGGAATGCCCCGCCAAAAACAACTCCAGCTTCCACACCGGCTAAGCCGGTGGCAGGCGTTCCCGGCCAGGGCGGAGATAATCCCAACCTGCAAGGCCCGCTCACCCGCCACTCGGCAGACTTGATGATCCCTGCGAAGGGCCTGCAGTTCGATATGGCTTCCGACAGCCATCGCCATGTCAGCGTCGAAGCTGCGCTGGTGGTCTACGACCGCCAGCGCAAGCCGCTAAACTGGATGCTGCGGCAAATCAACCTGAATCTGGATGCCGCGCGTTACGCGCTCGCGCAGGCTAATGGAGTCAACTTTTTCCTCGAAATCGATGCCCCTCAGGATGGCACTTCCCTGCGAGGCGGGGTCTACGATCTAAATGCCAGCCTTGCGGGCACACTGGAGATTCCGCTGAGTGCCATCGTCACTCCCGCCACCACCACCAGTTCCAAATAGCCATCTGTTCTTATTTGCTGCACTCAAAAAGGAGAGTACCGTTGCTCGAACCTGGACTCCAAAATAATGACCGCCGTTCGTTTCTTAAATTGCTGGCTGCAGCTCCTCTGTTTGCCACCATTGGCTCGCGCAGTCTGGCGAACACTGTAGCTGCCAGCACAGGGAGATCTTCTTCTGCCGATGTGTACACCCGCCTCGGGGTTCGGCCCTTCATCAATGCCCGAGGTACGTGGACCTACTTGAGCGGCTCTCTCGAACTCCCCGAAGTGCAGCGAGCGGTCGAGAATGCGTCGCAACACTTCGTAGATATGTTTGAACTACAGCGCGGGGTGGGTAAGCGTCTCGCCGAGCTCTCTGGAGCTGAGTCGGGAATGGTGACCTCTGGTTCGGCCGGCGCGATGGCACTGGCGACTGCGGCCTGCATCGCCGGCTCCGATCCAAAAAATGTTTGGCAACTGCCTGACACCACCGGCTTGAAAAGTGAAGTCGTTATGCTCGGAGGCCGCAGCGCCTTCGACAGCGCGATCCGCCTCGCCGGAGGCAAATTGGTGCTCGCCCACGGAGTAGACCATCTGCAATCCGCTATCACTGCGCAAACAGCCATGGTCTACACCACGTTGCGGGATGAGCGCCTCTCGCGTGCTTTGAACATCACGCGTAGCGCAGGGGTTCCCTTGCTGTTGGACGATGCAGCCGGGATTCCGCCCTATGAGAACCTCACCCGCTATGCCAAACTCGGCGTCGATCTCTACTGCTTCAGCGGCGGCAAAGGTCTGCGCGGGCCGCAATGCTCCGGCATCCTGTTAGGCCGAAAACATCTGATCGATGCCGCCCTGGCTAACAACAACCCTTGGGAAGGCTCAGTATGCCGGGCCATGAAGGTAGGTAAAGAAGAGATTATCGGCATGCTCGCAGCGGTTGAGTATTGGTCGCACGCCGATCTTAACGCGTTGAATAAGGAGTGGAGGGGCCGGGTCGAACGAATCGCGAAGTTAGTAGAAACGGTGCCCGGAGTCACGACAAATATCACCATCCCTGAAGAGGGCAATAGCTATCCGACCCTGACCGTCCTGTGGGATGAAGCTCGCTTCGGCTTGACTGTGGCTCAATGCGACCAGCATCTACGTGAAGGGGAACCTCGTATTGAAGTGCTGACCAATACCAATCCGAGCCTGGTGCCAGTGGTCCGCGAAGGCGACGATCCCAAGAGGAAACAGGAACCCCATCCAAACCGGTTGCAAATTATCTCCATGACGCTGCGCGCAGGAGAAGATCTGACCGTTGGCAATCGCTTGCGCCAGATTCTTGCCACCGCCCGCAAAGAAAGCAAGACGGCATGATTTCCCGCAAGCTGCACCCCGCCCTACTGATCGGTCTGCTCCCAGCCAGCCTTGGCGCGCATGCCGGCGAGCGCACAGTCGACCCTACCTTTCTCCATCGCGATGCTGCTGCGGTCAAGGCGAAACCATCCGATCTGACCACGGCGGGCTGCCACTACAAACCTCTGTTTGGCCAGGGAGATCCGGACGC
Organism: uncultured Acidobacteriaceae bacterium; assembly: GCA_963775365.1. Lineage (GTDB taxonomy): Bacteria > Acidobacteriota > Terriglobia > Terriglobales > Acidobacteriaceae > PALSA-350. The sequence goes on from CAVZJL010000018.1 coordinate 104,798, forward strand.
CTCGGCGCTGGTCGGGATCGCTCGATATGGCGAAGCGGTCATCGATCCCAACGGCGCCTGCGCCCCAGTTCAATATCCAGAAGAAGACCAGGTGTATGTTGTCCTCGACGGAAAGGCAGCCGTCCACTACGGAACTGAAAGCGTATCCCTCAACAAAGAAGACTATCTCTATCTACCAGCGACACTTCCGCATACGCTAAGTAACAGCTCCAGCGCGCCCCTCACAGTGGTGATAATGGGTTTCAAAACCCGGGGGTTTGAAAAAAGTACGCTTCCGCCGCACCCGTTAAAAGCCAACATTGAGGATGTGCCCACAGGTCTCGTGAGTGGCCACCCATCATCGACGCTCTACCGGCTGCTGATGGGGGATGTTGAAAGCAAGCGCGATCGAGTGGCAGCCGGCCATGTGCTGACCAGCCTCTTTCTCATGGAAATTGCGCCCGGCGGCACTAACTTTCCCCACCATCACGAACGTGAAGAGGAGATCTACCTGGTCCTGAGTGGTCATGGAGAGATGGTGGCCGGCGGAGGCATGGACGGAATCGAAGGAAAACATCCTGCCAAAGCCGGGGATGCCTATTTCTTCCGCCTCAACTGCACCGTCGGCTACTACAGCGCCCCCAACGTTAAATCACGGATCCTCGCCGTCCGTTCCTGGTATCCGGGGATGCAGCAAAAGGGCGCGAAACACTAAAACCACCAGGTTCTAAATCTTCTGCCGCCGTCCCATCCAAGGGGGCTACCAGAGCAGCTTTACTCCAAACTGAACCTGGCGGGACGTTGTCGACGTGCTGCTGATCGCGCCCGCGGTACCCGAAACACCCGTGGGCGTGAATGTGATGAGATTGGGCGTGTTGAAATTGGCTCGATCCAGCAGGTTAAAGATTTCCGCTCTAAACTGCAGGGTCAGCCGCTCATATAGGGCAGTGTCTTTAACCGCTGAGAAATCCCAGGTAGCGAGCCCTGGGCCTAAAAGAGTATTCCTTCCCAGGTTGCCAAAGAAACCGCTGTTCGCCGGCGGCGCCAGAAACGCCTTGGGGTTAAACCACTGAGTCGGCTTCCCGATAATTGCCGAGCCGGTGAAGTTCGGATTGATAAACGGCCTTACCGGGTTGCGCGTGTCCCCGTCGTTCGAGGGGTTGTAACTCAATTGCGGTGTGAATGGGAATCCGGCTTGGAGAACCACGAGACTGTTCACCGACCAACCACTCACGGCTCCGTTGCCGAATTTACCCAGGTCGCCAAGAAACTGTTTTCCATGTCCAAACGGCAAACCGTAAACTGCGCTGATAACCCCCAGGTTGCGCACATCGTAAGTCGCAGGACCCCAGTCTGCTTTCACGTTGTTCGGATTTGCCACCAGACCCGGCGCATTCCCCGCGGCGGTTGCGTTCAATGAATCTCCATCGTCCAGGGACTTCGACCACGTATACACGCCGCGCAGAAAAAGATCATGGCTAAAGCGATGGGTGAAGTCCACCTGCAGCGAGTTATAACTGCTGTCCCCAACGGAAAACCAGGTCCAGGTATTGGCAATCTTGGGATTCGCTTTCGGCGCCCCTGCCGGGGTGTAATAAGCACCTGTGGGAACCGGTGAGCCCGCCAGTGGTGCGGGGAAGGTCTTAGGATAAGTCGCCGGACAAGGCGATGCCGGGCAAACGGTAGGCACGGGGATGTTGGCATCGATGCCCACGATCTCGTGGTAGCCATGCGATCCCACATAGCCGACTGTCAATGACGTGTTCGCGCCCAGCGCTTGTTCCACTCTTAGCGAATAAGAGATGAGCGTCGGCATCTTCATATCCGGTTGGACGCCTCCAGGCACCAGCAGCGCGTTGGACGGCTGAGGACCTTCCGTGCTGAGAGGAAGTTTCGATACCGGCAACGATGCGATGCTATACGTCGGGTTGAAGGGCGCATTCTGATCCGTGCGATAACCCAAAGCATCCTGTAGTTCGTAATACATTCCAAAGCCGCCCCGCACCACCGTCCTCTCCGGGTGCGGGCTCCAGGCGAAACCCACTCTCGGTTGGGGCAGGAACTTCGCATTGTTCGTTGTAAAGATGTTGCTCGATACGCGCGGCGTAGTGGAGATCACTCCATTAGAGAAAGTATAGTTGGCGGCTCGCCCATGGGCCTCATTCCATCCGGTGGAAAATTCGCCGCGGAACCCCAGGGTCAGAGTGAACTGGGGGCGCAAGCGAATCACGTCTTGTGCGTAGCCGGCTCCGAACAGCGATCGCCAATTCATCTCCGTCGGCGCAGGACTGTATAAAAAGCTGCTGGTGACGCCGGTAAGGAATGTTTGCAGGCTGGCAAAGGTAGCCTGCCCGTATTGGCTAAGGTTGATCGTCTCATTCGATTGGAACTGCTGGAACCAGGCGCCAAAACTCAGTTGGTGGGCGCCGTGGGTCAGAGCTACGCGATCTTCATACGTATACAGATTGCGGTCGATATTCAGGTTGCTGCCGTTGTTGCTGCCGGCCAAGCCAATCTGCGCCTGCGGATTCGACGCCGCGCTTCCTCCCACGACCACAGCGCCTACCAGCTTCCCCGTCAGAAAGCCAGGAACATCGGCTGCTGGGGTTCCTGGAGTTGGTTCGCCGGTGAAGAAGTAGCCAGCCCGCGAATAGCCAAACCGCGCCGTATTCAGCAGGCGCGGCGATACCACGTGCGTCTCCTCCAGGCTCACGACCTGCTCGCGAAGATTCAACACATCGCTGCTGTAGGGATTAGCGGTCGTGGGCGTGAAGTCTGAACCATCATCCGCGGTATAAACCCCAAAGAGACTGTCTTTCAGAGAGAAGACCTGGTCTACCCGCGCGGTGCCAAAGTCTTCCCGAATGGTCTGCAGAGGGCTGCTCGAGACTGCCGAGATTCCGTTAAAGTCAGGATCGCTGCCGCTGGGAGTGAGCCAAAGATTCAGCAGAGGTTTGACGCTGGGTACTGCGGCCGCGCGCGAGGCCAAATCGGGCACAAACGCAACTGATGTCTGATGCAAATTCTGGCGAAGGCCCTCGTAGTTCGCGAAAATGAAAGTCTTATCCTTCCTGATGGGTCCGCCCCCGGCTGCTCCGAACTGATTCCGCTGAAAGGGCGGAGGGGATCCGCCCTGGTCAAAGTAATTCGGCGCGTCCAGCGCGTTGTTACGCAGAAATTCATAAACGGAACCGTGAAACTGGTTGCTTCCCGACTGGGTCACAATGATGACCTGGCCCCCCGGCCGCTTGCCGAATTCCGCGCCGTAGGAGTCGCGCAGCACATTGAACTCGCGCACCGCCTCGACGCCAAGCAGGTTTTGACTCGCCCCTCCCGGCTGCATGTTGTTTTCCGCGGCCCCCGTGAACTCTACACCGTTCAGAAGAAATAAATTCTGCTGTGGACGATTGCCCGACACGGCGAAATTGTTGCCGGTGGTGGAATTGGAGACTCCGATGCCGCCGGTCTTCTCCCATGTGAAATTGACCACCCCGGGGTTGGTGGTGAGAAGCAAATCGTAACTGCGTCCGTTCAAGGGCAGCTGCTTCACTTCCCTCTCCCCCACCAGGCCGGAGATATCCTGCGTGGTTGCATTCACCATCGGGGCGTCTGCCACCACCTTGACCTGCTCGCTCACGTTGCCGACCTTCAGGCTTAGATCCGCAGCCGCATCCTGCCCCACAACCAGAAGAATTCCTGATCGAATCGCTCCCGCAAATCCGTTCTTCGCCGCCTCAACCTCGTATCGGCCAACGGGGAGAGCAGGCAATTCGTAGCGTCCCGCTGCATCGGTCACCGTTGAGCGGGTGATTCCCGTTTCTGTGTCTTTCGCGGTTACGGTCGCTCCGGTCACCACCGCACCGGTCTGGTCGGTGACGCGTCCAGACAGTGCTGCCGACACCTGGGCCATCGCAGGAAAGGAAAAAAGAAGCAATAAACATAGCAGCACACAACCAAGACGACGCGTAAACAACATCTTGCCCCCCAAAAAATTACTGCAGTGTGATCATGAGTTGTTGCGATCGCGTGGATCCTCGACACGGAAATGTCGATAATCAGTGGGCCATGCATTTCCGGCCGGCCCCTAGTTCGATTTAATCGAATCAAATCGTTAAAGTCAAACGACTTTATGCGTCTCGTGGATGAATTGAGGCGCCTTCAAGAACAATCAGCCTGCTCATCCGGTAGCGCGACCGAGGCATTACACTTTTCCCAGGCAGTTCTAGATCACAATATGGATCGCGCTGTCCCGCGTGTTCCCTTCAGGAGTGAAGAACAACATTGAAGAATCGTGCCTTGGTGCTTGGTGGAGGCGGGGTAGCGGGAATCGCCTGGACAACTGGTCTGCTCTTCGGCCTTAGCGAACACGGCGTAGATTTGCGCACCGCCGATTTGGTGGTGGGCACCTCCGCTGGCTCGGCCGTCGCCGCCCAACTCAGCAGCACCTTGTCGCTCAAGGAGCTGTTTGACCGCCAGGTGGACCGCGCGCAGCAGACGCGGGAGCTGGCGCCAAACCCCGGTCTATTCGAGTTGTTTGAGCGCGCCTTGCTGGCGGCTAACAGCTTGCCCGACCGGGCAGACCACATACGGCATATCGGACGATGGGCACTTGAAGCACCGACTGTTACAGAAGGAGAACGAAGATCGGTAATCGCGGAGCGCCTGCCAAGTCATGCCTGGCCAGATGGCATGCTTCTGATTGTGGCTGTAGATACAGAAACGGGAGAGACCAAGATATTCGATCGCCTCTCGGGAACAAGCCTTGTCGATGCGGTCAGTGCGAGTTGCGCCGTGCCCGGTATCTGGCCTCCGGTCACGATCAATGGGCGGCGCTATATGGATGGCGGTGCTCGTTCGTCGGATAACGCCGACCTGGCACTTGGCTATGCCCGCACGGTGATTGTCTCTCCCATGGGCACAGCGCGCCCTGAAGTCACTGGAGAAACGCTTGAACAGCAGGTCGAGATCTTAAGGAGCGCCGGCGGCAAAACCTATCTGGTTGAGCCGGACCGTACCTCGAAGAGTGCTATCGGTCTCAATCCCCTAGCGCCTGAGACACGCGCACCCGCGGCAAACGCGGGGCGCAGCCAAGGGCATGCAATCGCAAAGGATATCGCGCGCTTTTGGTCGGCCCCAGTGTAACGGGGTTCTGATCCAATCCGGAGCATTTCATATCCTGGAAGCTCGGGGTGCTGAGCAAACGAAAGCAAACGTTCATTCATCCCGAAGCAACTGCGCGGGGTCCACCGCCAAAGCGCGCCGCGCTGGGATCCAGGTGGCAATCATACCTACCAGCATCATGGTCACCACCGCCCCGGCCAGGACCAGCGGGTCGCGCGACGTGGCTTGGTAGATAAGGTGCGCGAGCAATCCACTGGCCACCACTCCCAGAAGCAGGCCGAGAACCGAACCTGAGAACAACAACAGCAGCGGACGCACCAGCGCCGCGCGCATCAATTGCGTGCGACGGGAGCCCAGCGCGACACGTATGCCAAACTCCTTCAGCCGCTTGGAGACCGAATAAGACGCCATCCCGAAGACGCCGGTGACAGCTAGCAGGGCCGCGATTAAGCCCATCACGCCCAGCGCCGCCGTGGCCACGCGAGCCGGAAACAGTGCCAGCGACAGCTCGTCGGACCAGCTATGCAGTGTCAAGGGCAAGCTGGAATCAACGCCCGCGAGCACGTGGTTGAGTGCAGTTGCTGTATCGGCCTGTGGTAACAGCGACCGAACCACAACCGCGGTATCGCCCTGGTTGTATTGCGAGAGTGGAAAGAACATGGCCGGAGCAGGATCTTCGGTCAGCGATTCGTACTTGCCGTCTTCAACCACCCCGATGACTTCGATAAGGTCGCCCTCAAGGAAATGCCGCCCAACCGCGGGGCTATTGCCGAACATCCCGCGGGCAAACGTCTGGTTCACGAGCGCGACTTTTGGTTTGGTTGCGTCGTCCTGCCAGGTGAAGTCACGGCCCGCGAGCAGCCGGGTTGCCGCAGCCTGAAGATAGCCCGGCGAGATGGAGTAATAGTGTGCGGCCATCACGCTGTTGGAGGAGCGCTGTTCTGCTGTTCCCTCGCGGTACACCGGCGTTGAACTGCCGCCGGTGCCGAGCGGAGTATTGTCGATGGTTCCGACCGCGGTCACGCCAGGGATGCGCTCGGCAGCCTCTATCATGCGCCGTTGCACGGGCAGAGCAGAGCTATCGGAGTAACCAGCCATGTGCATATCGGCCTCTGCCAGCATGGCGCCTTGTGGCACGAAACCGATCGGCGCGTGCAGCGACCGCTCCATGCCGCGGAGCGAGACAAATGAGGCTGTCACCAGCAAAGCGCAGAGAGTGATCTGCACGCCCAACAGAAGGTCGCGCAACGTGAGGCGGCGCGACAAACCTGCGATAGGCGCTCCACTCTTCATTGCCTGCATGGCGTGCGTCCGCCAGATCTGACGCGCAGGGATTAGGCCAGGCAACACGCCGCTGAGCGCGGAGAGCAACAAGGCGATTGCGTAAACGCGCGCATCAGCAACGACCGCCATGCGAATGGGAAACTCCCCAAAGGGCTGCCACCGGCTCAGCGCCGTCAGCAGCGCGGCGGCCAAGAGGGTTCCTACGACACCCGCGGCCATGGAGACCAGAATAGCCTCGGTGAACAATTGGCGCAGGATGCGCCAGCGCGTGGAACCGATGGAGAGGCGGATGGCCAGTTCGCGAGCACGGTCTGCGGTGCGCGCGGAAAAAATGCTCGCCAGGTTGACGCAAGCAGCCGCCAGCACGAGAAACGCCAGTACCATGATGCCGGTGAGAAACGGCCGGGCCGGGCCGCCCAGCGTATCACCCAGTAGTCCTGGTTTGATTAAGCGCGCCGACAAGCCATCATCGAAGGTCGGATACTCCTGGGCAAGCCGATGGGCGACAGAATTCAGGTCATCGACCGCTTGCTGCGGGGTGACGCCGGGTTTGAGCAGACCAAGCACGCTGATACCGTGGTTCATCCGCTTGTCTAAATAGTTGAACCCATCGATCTGCTCTTCATTGACCATCGGGATCCAGAAGTCCGGCCAGAAAAATAGCTCGGTCCCATGGAAGCTCCTGGGTGCTACTCCGATGATGGTGAAGGGGTGCTTGTTCAAGTCCACGGTGGTGCCAATTACCAGTGGATCGGCATGAAAACGCGTGCGCCAGAACGTGTCGCTAAGCACGATCAGGGGCGCGGAATTAGGACCGTGTTCGTCTTTAGCGTGGAATAACCGGCCTACCTGGGGCTGGACGCCCAGCATGTCGAAGTAATTGCCAGAGACTTCGTAGTTCCAGCACTTTTCCGCAGTGGCGCCAATGCTCATACCAGCCATGGTCAGCTTGTACGCAGCCATATCACTAAATGTAGTGTTGCGGGCACGGTAATCGAGATAGTCGGGATAGGATTGCGAATCGTAACCCTGGGGCTTCTGCGCGATCTCGACCAGCCTGTCCGCCCCAACCACATTGAGGGGGCGCAAAAGCAGCGCATTCAGCACACCGAAGACGACCAGGTTTGCGCCGACACCCAGGGCTAGTGTCAAGATAGCGGTCAACGCAAAACCGGGTGAGCGTCGCAATTGGCGCAGTCCATAACGAATATCGAAGGCAAGGTTCTCCAGACCCAAGCTGGCGTCCGCGGCGGTGACCCGCTCATTTACCGAGGTGGGGTTGCCAAAGCGGTGGAGCGCATCGCGGCGGGCCTCCCCGGGCGACATGCCGGCGGCGATGTTGTCCTCGATCCGCATCTCGATATGCGAACGAAGTTCAGCATCGATTTCCTGCCCTAGTTTGGGACGGGAGAAAAGATTCGAGATGCGACGCAACATCGACATGCAAACACCTCACGCGTAGCGGAATACGGCGCGTATGCCCTTGACCAGTTGCTCGAAGCTCTTCTCCGCTTCCTCCAACTGTTTCCGTCCAACGGCGGTCAGCTTGTAATACTTCGCCCTTCGCCCTGTCTCTGTCAGCGCCCACTCTGAACGGACCCATCCGCCCTGCTCCATACGGTGCAAGGCTGGATACAGTGACCCCTCTTCAACATTCAGCAATGCGTCAGAGGCCCTTTGGATGTGGAGGACGATGCCGTAACCGTGCAGCGAGCCGGTCTGCGACAGGGTCTTGAGAACCAAAAGATCCAAACTTCCCTGAAGGTCATTCCGTGCCATGCGGCCAACCCCTATATATCTTGGTATTCTGAGGGTAGGCCTAGAAGTAGAGGGGTGTCAAGGTCACACCGATTCCTGGTATTTAGTCTGAACGAAGGGCGCGGCTCCAGCCGTGCCACACCGAGGATGATGAGGGCGAGAACCTGCCAGGTCCGGAGTTCAGCCCCGCAGAGCCAGCCTTGAGCTTGTCGAAGGGGCTGAGAGTCGGGCTTTTCCAAATTAGCTTTTTTCGATCGGCTGTCCGTCCCCAGTTCGCCCAGAAAATAATTTTCCTAACTTCTAACCGAAACCACCTTAACTCGCATCTATTTCTGTAGCAAATCAACTAATGATTGTTATCGTGGCCAGGGTGGCGCACCTCGGCGGATCGTGCCGTGGCGACACCCTTTGAATACGCAGCTTGCTATGCAAGCAAGATACTCACACCTTTAACAAGAGGTGAGCGTCATGGAAACATTGCCCCAAGATCGCCCCACCTCGCCCGCCCCTAGAGGGCCGTCAGCCCCCTCGGCTCGCAATCGAAGCCAACAAGCTTCCGACAGGGGGCTTATAGCGCTTACGGCGCTTTTAGCGCTCAATTTATTTAGCGCTGCTCCGGCTGTTGACCGTCCCGCCGGTCCCGCACCGGGACTTAGTTCGCTTAGTTCGCTTAGTTCGCACATTTCTACAGCCGGTCGCTCGAAACGGGGGGGCCTCAGGATAACTTTGTGATGATTGCTATCAGGCGTGGAAGTCCCGCAGAGGTTGCTCTGCCTGCCCTGGCGAGGCGTGGGGTCTTGTCGAAGAGCCTGCCCTGAGCTTGTCGAAGGAGGGGCTGAGCACGATTCACGCTCTACACCAACAGGTTGATTAGATTACCCGCCCAAGGGATGAAGACGATCTCTGCCGTTGTTGTTTACGATGCGCTCTGTAACTCCTTGACAGGAAACACGGTGACGCAATCAAGTTCGAGTGTGCCCCGGCTCTCGAGTGCCCGGGATGGCGGTTGGGGTGTCGTTGCAGCGGCCTTCTTTGGAGTGATGGTCGGGTATTCGGTTCTCATCCCCTACACGTTCGGTCTCTTTCTAAAGCCCCTCAGCGCCGCCTTCGGTTGGCGACGGGACCAGATCTCCGTGGCGTTCGGGTGCGTTGCGGTGACAGTTGCCCTTTGCTCGCCACTGATAGGCCGCCTTCTCGATCGGTACGGGCCACGGCGGACAATCCTGCCATGCATCGCGGCATTTGGCCTCGGTTTTGCGTCCCTTTCCCTGCTGACCCCAAGCCTGCTGCATTTTTACATCATCTTCATCTTCATTGGCCTTGCAGGCAACGGCACCACGCAGCTTGCCTATTCGCGGGCGGTTTCCACCTGGTTCTTCGCGCGTCGTGGATTGGCGCTTTCCTTGATAGCTGCCGGCGCCGGGGTCGGAGCAATGACCTTGCCCCTTCTGGCGGCGTGGCTGATACAGAAACATGGATGGCGAACGGCCTATGCGGTGCTCGGACTGCTCGTTCTCGCCGTAAGCTTTCCGCTGACCTCGCTGCTGGTTCGCGAGTCAGGCCAAGCAAAATCAATGACAGTCGGTCCAGACCACCCGGCGCTCGTATCCTCCATCCGGACTCGCCCGTTTTTATTGCTGGTGCTGGCCATCTTCCTCTACTCCATCAGCTTTAACGGTGTCATCTCCCATTTATCGGCGCTGCTGACGGATCGTGGCCTGGCGCTGAAGACAGCGGCGCAAGCGCTCTCCATCCTGGGCGGGTGTGGGTTAGCTGGCCGCCTGGTGACCGGCCCCTTGTTGGATAGGTTTTTTGGGGTTCGTGTCTCGATCGTCTTGTTCCTTACCACCGTGGCGGGCGTACTTCTTCTCAGCCGAGGGACTGCGCCGGCCGCCTTTGCCGGTGTGGCCATGATCGGCTTTGCGGCTGGAGGCGAATCGGACATCACTCCCTATCTTTTGTCGCGGTATTTCAGCTTGCAGGGCTTCTCTACTCTCTATGGTCTTGCCTGGACCGCGTATGCCATGGGTACAGCCGTGGGTCCGGTCCTCATGGGAAAGCTCTACACCACGACCGGTAGTTATCAGTCCTGGGGAATACAGTTGCTCGCGGTTCCAACACTCCTGTCAGCAGCATCGATGGCCATGATGCCGTCTTACCCAGCAATTGCGGCGGTTAGCACGGAGAAACAGTTTCCATCGGCTGAAATAGTCTCGCGAATGGTATCACCTGAACTGTGAATCCCGCGACGTGACTCCAAACCACCATCCCCGGGAACAAAAACCTGAGAACTCTATAAAGGACGTAAGCATGAAAGTGTCCAGCAAGTTGTTCCTGGCAGTCGTCATTTTCCTGTGCGTATGCTCGCCTGTGTTTGCGCAAACAGCAACCACGGCCTTGCGCGGAACGGTCGCAGACCCTTCAGGGGCCGTCGTTCCGGGAGCCACCATCACCCTGAGCGATGTGGCCTCGGGCCTGCGCTCTGTGAGGACGAGTGACAGCAAGGGGGAGTATGTATTCTCGCCGATCGCGCCTGGCAAATACTTGATCACGACCTCCGCCAGGGGTTTCGCCGATCAGACTAAACAGGCTGAACTTCTGGTGGATCAGCCTGCCACCATCAACTTCGCCCTGACGGTCCAAGCTTCCTCCGAGACCGTCGATGTGAGCGCTGCCGCACAAACTCTGAATCTTACCGACGCCACGATCGGCAATTCGGTAAACAACCAGACCATCGAAGCGCTGCCCATGGAAGGAAGAAATGTTCCGGACCTGCTCAGTCTTCAACCAGGGGTGCTCTATCTGGGCCGCGTGATCAACCAGAATACCGACAGCCGGAGTGGAGCGGTGGCCGGCGCTCGCTCCGATCAAAGCAATGTGACTTTGGACGGCCTGGACGATAACGATCAGACCAATGGCTTCGCGTTTACTGGCGTGCTGCGTTCAACCCTCGATTCGACTGAAGAATTCCGCGTGACAACGACAAATGCCAACGCCAACGCCGGTCGCTCCTCCGGCGCGCAGGTAAGCCTGATCACCAAGAGCGGCACAAACAAATTCCACGGAAGCCTTTACGAGTACAACCGGAACACCATCGCGACCGCCAACAACTGGTTTAACAAGCAAGCGGAACTCAGGGAGGGATTGCCGAATATCCCGGGAAAGCTTATTCGCAACACCTTTGGCGGTACGACCGGAGGCCCCATAAAGAAGGACAAACTTTTCTTCTTCTTCAACTACGAGGGGCAGCGCACCGCTGAGAACCAGCAAGTCACCCAGGTTGTACCGACGGCCAGCTATCGCAATGGCAACCTGACTTATCTCTACGACAGCAGCTCAGGCCAGACAAGCACCGCTACTTTGTCACCAGGGCAAGTCGCTCAACTGGACGCTCCTTGTATCGCTAACCAGGTTTGCCCTTGGGGACCGGGTCCGAATCCAAATGTGCTGAGCTACTTCAATCAATTTCCCCTGAACAACGGCTTCACTGAAGGAGACGGATACAACCTGGGTTCCTATTCCTTCTCTTCGCCGGCGCCAGGCTCGCTCAACACTTCGATCTTGAGACTGGACTACCTTCCGAGCACGAGACAGCAATTGTTTGTGCGCGGGAACCTGCAGAAAGATACACAAAAAGGGCCCGAGAACTTCCCCGGACAAGCACCCTCTACCAATCTCGAAGACAACACCAAGGGAATCCTGGCCGGCGATACCTGGACCATCAGTCCCGAGCTAGTGAATAACCTTCGCTATGGCTACATCCGCCAGGGTTATGGCCAGCGCGGCATCGGCGTGGGAGATTATGTCGACTTCACAGCCTTGGCGTCGCTGGAAGCGCAAACGCGTAGCTCGACTCTCGACGTCCCCGTGAACAACATCGTCGATGACCTGAGCTGGAACAAAGGAAGACATACATTTCAGGTGGGTGTGAATTGGCGCCTGATTCACAACAATCCCGGCTCCGACCAGAACTCTTATAACTCCGCCAGCATTAACCCTGGAACCATGGCGGGCAATGCGCCTGATCCAGCGACTATCGGCTTGCCGAGCGTGAACAGCGGGTTCACCAATTCCTATCTTTTTGCATATACCTACCTGGTCGGTGCAGTTACCAAGCAGACGAATATCTATAACTATCAGGTGGCCAAGGGCGGCCAGAGCGCCGATGTCTTGCCGGATGGGACCTTCATCAATCGGCATTTCACCGCCAAGGAATGGGAGGGATATGCGCAGGATTCATGGCGCGTGCTGCCCAACCTCACCGTCACCTACGGGCTGCGCTACACCCTACTGGGGGCGCCCTACGAGGTGAATGGCCAGCAGATCGCGCCGACGATCGATACCCACGCATGGTTTCTTCAACGCGGCGAGGCGGCCGCGCACGGCCAGATCTATGAACCAAACCTGACCTTTTCACCCAATGGGCGAGCGAACAGCAGGCCAGGATATTGGCCACAACAGAAGACCAACATTGCGCCGCGGATGGCTATTGCCTACGCCCCCGACAGCAAGACTGCTATCCGCGCGGGTTTTGGAATCTACTATGACCACTTCGGACAAGGGATAGTAAACACCTTCAATCAGTATGGATCCTTCGGCTTAAGCACAAGCCTCACCAATCCCTCCGATGTATACACGCCGGAAACAGCACCTCGTTTCACGGGCGTTCGAAATCTTCCCGGGATTGATGTAGGCCCTACTCCGCCCGCGGTGGCTACCTACCCTTACACCCCACCGCTGAACAGCTTTGCAGAGTCCTTTACCATTGATAACCACCTGAAGACACCTTATTCGGAGTCGATGGACTTCTCCGTTCAGCGCGAGCTCCGTGGAGGCTTCACGCTTGAAGCCGCTTACGTTGGAAGGCTAGGACGCCACCTCCTTCAAGAAATAGACTTAGCCGAACCAGTCAACTTTGTCGACACCAAGTCGGGCATGGATTATTTCACCGCGGGAACGATGCTATCGAAGTTGGTGGATGCCAACGGCGGCAATCCGAAGGCCCAGGTCGCCGCCATCCCCTACTGGGAAAATCTCTATCCGAACCTGGCCAGAAATGGCCAAAGTGCAACGCAGTTTATTTATTCGAATGAGTGGACGCAGTACCGTTACACCACGGGTGAAACCACGGCGCTTGCCGACATCGACTTTTTCTGTCTATACGGCTGCCCGCTGGATGCGCAGGGCAACCCCATCTCTCTGTTCTGGCAAAACCAGTTTGCTACGCTCTACGCGTGGTCCTCGATCGGCATGAGTTATTACAATGCCGGACAGCTCACGTTGCGACATCCATCCAGTCACGGACTGCAATTTGACCTTGGTTACACCCTCTCAAAGTCACTCGACATGGGCTCGGATGCGGAGCGTGCCAGTGAGGCCTCGAGCAATGGATCGTTCAGCGACATCTTGAATTCATGGAACCCCGGATTGAACCGCAGCGCCTCGGATTTCGACACCAGGCACCTCATCACGCTGGACTGGGTCTATCAGCTTCCGTTTGGACATGGCCAGACATTCGGTGGTTCATCCGGCCGCGTGTTGGATGCGATCATTGGTGGTTGGCAGTGGTCTGGCCTTACTCGCTGGACCAGCGGATTGCCCTTTAGTGTGCTAGAGCCCGGGTGGTCGACAAACTGGCACATTCAGAGTTACGGTGTGCGAACTGGCAACGTGCAGGTCCACAAGCACCTTGACCAGAATGGCGAACCGCAGGTCTTCAACAATATAACCGCCATCAATAACGGGATCATCGGCGAAGGTAATCCGATTCGTATTCCCTATCCCGGAGAAGCAGGTGAACGCAATAACTTCCGTGGCGATGGTTACTTCGGCATAGATTCCGGTCTCAGCAAAGCGTGGAACCTATGGGAAGGGCAAACAATAAAGTTCACATGGGAGGTATTTAACGTAACCAACTCCGTGCGCTTTGACACCAGTCCCAACTCCCTCGGCAATACCTTGACGACGGGCTCGCTGGGCATCTACAACGCTCTCTTGACGGCGCCGCGGGTGCAGCAATTCTCTTTGCGCTACACGTTTTAGTGGATGCAACTCGGTCGACTTCTCAACAGAAGGGAGTTTGGAGTCCTCGTCGGAGAGCAGTTCGATCCCGCATCTCGGACGGGTGTTTTTGTTGCCGGGGTCCAGGACGTAGCGACACAACACCCTCGTTTGCAAAAGCACAACCATGCCACGGAAAACTCTTCAGCGGAAGGAACCTGGTTCGCGCGCATGCGGTGAGGCTCGCCCCTCTGGCGGTCAGCGATTTCGGGTTGTCTTCATTTGGATGTCTGGGCCGCCGCACAATCCAAGGGTGCGCGTATTGCCGGTGGAAACCGCCGGCACTCGGGCCGTCTATGAGGGGATAAAACAATGGTCAAAATGCAAACGCTGGATGGAACGCCTCCAGGGTATTTCAAACCGCGAGGATGAATTGGGCAAAAATTTCCAAGACTTTCATGCGCGCCCAATTTGCGGTGATTCAAGAAGCGCAGGCTACTCTCGAAGACTTGGCCTCGCTCGGACTTTGCCGTGCCGATCGTTAAGAGTTAGCCGTACTACCGGCTGAGCTGATTGCCGTTCTTGATAACTATCTGTGGCACGCCATGGTAGTAATTAATCACTCCCGTAGCGCATATATGTGCCCCCACGCGAGGGAGTTCTCCTACGTTCTCTCGATCTTGATCCCACACCAGAAGCGCGAATCTCTGTTCCGGAAAGGCAGAATCCAGATCCATGAAGGTTGGCTTGCCCTGGCTCGCCATCGCTGTATGTTCGTTGCCCACCGTGCCGCAGACCTTGGCGCTCTCGCCGTCATGTGCCCTGGCTTGAGCGGTGGTGAGGGTTTGAGAATAACCGATGCTAATCCAGGTCATCAGAACGGCTCCAAGCGCGATCGACCTCATGGCTTCTCCCAACGAGTTTTAAGCGGTACTGATACCTTAACCCGCAACTTGGGAGAATTTCAAACCCCTCTGCCCCGAAATAGTGATGTTGGTAACACCTTCTGACTATGAACCGTTGATGAACCGAAGTCGGAGCAGAGTCATCCCCGAGCGCAGGCACGGCCCAGCGCCACGGAAACGATCTCTTCTAAAGGGCGAAGCGCACGCCGAGTTCCACCCGCCGGGCGGCCTCTGCAGTGAGTGGCTGCCCAAGAATAGAGGAAGAAAGTACCGTATTCACTGCAGTCACATTGGTATGGTTCAACAGGTTAGCGTTGCGCGCATTGAAGGTGATCCTCCGCGGATCGTCCTTTGGGTTAAGAGTGAAGGCAGACCGGCGAGCAATCTCTGGTGTATAAGCCTATTCTGATACTGCATCGATTGAAGAAGGGTTTCTCGCATGGTGAAAGATAGATCGAATGGTCCAAGCAGGCGCGCATTCCTGAAAACGTCCGGGCTGGCTGCGGTCAGTGCAGTGTTTACGGAGGAAGGTGCTGTTCGCGCCGCGCACGGGGCCGGCGAATCAAATAGCGCGAGCAATCAGGTGCGCCAGGATCCGGTCGAATGGGTCAACATCCTGCAAGGCACAGCATCCACCCAGGAATTCTCTCGCGGCAATACACTGCCCATCGCCGCGCTCCCTTTTGGCATGGCGCACTGGACCCTGCAATCGCACGAGGACACACCGTGGATGTTTCAGCCCGGCGTTCGACGCATCCAGGGTTTTCGCTGTACCCATCAACTGAGCCCATGGCTGAGTGACTATGGGCAAGCGAGCTTTCTTCCCTTTCGCGGAGAGATCCATCCCGCGGCGGCGGCGCGCGCCTCCTCCTATGCTGTCGAAGAAGCACATCTTGGCCCTCATTCTCTGCAGCTTTTCCTGCTTCGCTACCGCGCCCACGTTGAGCTGGTTCCAACCGACCGAAGCGCTGTACTGACAGCAACGTTCGAGAAAGAAGAAGGCGAAGACGAACCGATGATCGGCCTTCTCTTCGATATTCCCGGACATCAGGGTACGATCGAACCCGATCCCACAACGCGATCGATTCGTTTTACATCCACTGCAAACTCTGGCGGCGTGCCCGACAACTTCGCCACCTACTACCTGCTGCAGCTCAAAACTCCATGGGATAGTTTTGAGGTGAAAGAGGCCGGCGCACACCGGATCGGTATCCTTCGCTTTCGGCAGAGCCTGTCTTTGGAGGCACATATCGCCACCTCCTTCATCAGCTTCGAACAAGCGGAGCTGAACCTGCACAACGAGATTGGACAGCGCTCCGCAGATGACGTGCGCACCTCGGCAGCAGGCCGTTGGAACGATCATCTGAACCGGATCGAGATCGAAGGCGCCACCGAAGAACAGCGTCGCACCTTCTATTCGTGTATGTACCGTGTGCTGCTGTTTCCGCGAACCTGGCATGAGCCGGATGCAGAGGGCAAGATGCATCACTTCAGCGCCTTCAACGGCAAGGTGATGCCGGGCTGATGTATGCGGATCACGGCTATTGGGACGTGTATCGCGCCTGGTATCCGCTGATGTCCATCCTGTTTCCCGAGCGGCTGGGCGAAATTCTGCAGGCCTGGGTCAATGCGTATAAAGAAGGTGGCTGGCTGCCACAGTTTCCGTGCCCGGGCTACCGCGCCTGCATGACCGGAAGCCTGATCGATTCCGTCTTCGGCGATGCGGCCGCGAAGGACATCACCGGCTTCGATCTGGAAGGCGCCTATGAAGGACTGAAAAAACATGCCACCATGCCCGGCGACCCCGCCAAAGGCTACGGCCGAGTTGGACATTGAGCAGTATCTCAAGCTGCAATACGTTCCCGCGGACCACGTGATCCAATCCGTTGCGGAAACCGTCGACGCAGCCTACGGCGACTTCTGCATCGCCCAGGTAGCCAAGGCGCTGGGTAAAGAAGACGATCACGCTGCATTCATGAAGCGCTCCGAAAACTGGCGGCAACGTCTTCGATCCGAGGTGAAGTTCTTTCGCGGCAAGAATGCAGACGGCTCCTGGCTTTCACCCCTTCGATCCATTCACATGGGGCAGTCCCTATGTGGAAGGAGCCGCCTGGCAGCATCGTTGGGACGCGCCGCACAACATCCGCGGTCTCATCGAGCAATCGGAGGCGAGCAGAAGCAGCCAAGGCGTTGCAGGAGATGCTTACGACCCCGCCGATCTTCAACGTCGGCGTCTACGGAGTCGAGATTCACGAGATGTCAGAGATGGCCGCGGTACCGTTTGGCCAATATGCGCACTCCAATCAGCCGGTACACCATCTTCTCTATCTCTTTGCTCACGCGGGGCGCCCCGACCTAACGCAATATTGGGCACGTAAGGTAATGCAGAGCCTCTACACGCCGGATACGTTTGCCGGGGACGAGGACACCGGCTCGATGTCCGCATGGTTCGTTTTGAGCGCCCTGGGGTTTTATCCCGTCTGCCCCGGAAAGCCGGAGTACACCCTCGGCAGTCCCCTGTTTTCCCGCTCCATCGTACACGTAACCGGTAGTGTTACATTTACCATCGAAGCTCAGGGCAATACGCCCGATGCGGTGTACGTCCGTCGCGCTTCCCTTCAGGGAAAAGCGGTCACCGGCAACCTCATTGGCCACGCTGCCATCATGAAAGGCGGCACGTTGCGCTTCGAAATGACGTCAAACTCCAAGTCCGGCGGGAAAACTGGGGGCTAGGCTTTGTGCCCAGGTCGAGTATCCTGTGGACCAGGGTCCACAATGGAAACCATCAAGATCCTTCTCAATAAGAGTCTATCGTTGCTCTTGCCTTAGGCAAGGCTCCCTACCCTGCAGCTTGTGTCGACGATCCACGCGCTTGACTGCGCTGCCTTATTAGTACTACTATGTAGTTATTATCACTGGCAGGCGAGCAATATCACGTGCATGAGATCGGTTGGCGTTTCGGAGAAGCGATGGCAGTAGGTGCAAGAAACCTTTTGCAAAGGCCGGACCGGAGATACTTCCTCTGGTCGTTAGCCGGTCTTGGTCTAAGCCCCAAATTATTGCAATCCGAAAAGCGCTCCGAAGCGAGTTATCACTTCTTGACTGCAGAATGCGAAGTTCGCATGAGTGTTCAATTTCTCGCGAACTCGTCCGCGGACGGCTTTCACTTCCGCGATCGCCTGACCAACCGCGCCTTCTGCCTCTCTGCCAACGGAGAGGAAAACCAGGGTTGCCTGCAGCGATTCGTCGGCGCAATGGCCATCGCCCGCTACGACATCCGCTCACGACGCCATTCTCCGGCCCCGCTCAATTTACGCGAGCGTGTCGTGACCATCGATAACGACAGCCGAATGAATCCGCCTCCTCCCTTCGAAAGGGCTATGGACGTGGAAAGGGAGGTTGTAAGCGACCTTCAGGCATTCGGCTACAACCCGAACGATCCGCAGCAAGCAGCATTCAGCACCAAGCCTCTCGCCGCTTGGCGGCTCCTGCGCCAGGATTTATATCTCAATGGTCAGCCCACCGCCTTTCTCATCGTCCATTGGAAGCACACTCTCGATTTCATTAGCTTGGTCGACGTCATTCCGGGCGATGGTACAAAACAGATCCGTTAAGCCCCTGATCGCCTTCAAAACGAAAACCACTTGACCGGCTCTCGGTTTGTACTACAATGTAGTTTAACTAATGCTGGGCGAATTTGAATACGTCTTGATCACCACCGCCGCCGGACTCGGCGAGAACGCCTGTGGCGTGGCGATTCGTGAAGAAATCGAAGCGGCGATAGAACGAAAATGCTCCATGGGCGCGCTGTACACCACCATGGATCGCCTGGAAGAAAAAGGTCTCCTTAAAACATGGTTAGGTAAAGCCACGCCGCAGCGTGGCGGCCGGGGCAAGCGCATGGTGCGCGTAACCGCGCAGGGCGAGCACGCGGCAAAAGAATTCTACGATGTCGTACTGCGCGTGAGTCGTGGCGCATCGTGGGTGGAAAACCGCGCGGGAAGGGCTTCATGAACGCAATCGTGTGGCCGTTGGTAGAGCTGTCCTCGAAGCTGCTTGGTCACGAGGAACGCGAGGTAGTGCTGGGTGATCTGCAGGAGACAAACGAAAGCGCCTGGCGAGCAATGCTCGATGTCGTTGGCTTGATCTTCCGACGGCAAGCTGCTCTTTGGCGAGATCCTCGTCCTTGGCTTGCTGGATTTGTCGTAGCGCTTCCCTGCAGCTATCTCCTGATGGTCGCTTCTTTTTCCGTGACTTGCACGTATCAGCGGCTGGTCAATCACAAGGTCTTACCCTGGCACTCGCCGACCGGGCACGAGGGTTTCCCTCTACTGCTGTGCCATATCGTGCTGCTCATTGCCTGGTCGTGGTCAGCCGGCTACGTGGTGGGATCGGTCTCTCGACGAACCCTCTGGGTCAGTGCTGTTCTGTCGGCCCTTCCCTTCGGGTCTGTCCTGTGTATGCCGGTCTCCAGCCCTTGCTTCTTACTGTTCCTTCCGCCCGCCATCTTGGGCGTCAGCCGGGGACGGCGAGGCTCTCGCATTTCGTTCCGCGCGGCTTTGATTTTGGCCCTCACCATGACTGTGCTGATGATTTCCGCATGGAGCAACCAAGCCTTGTGGGTTCGTAACTGGGCCCTCGTATGCCCAGCCTGGTACTTGGCTGCAGCAGCCTGGAGATCCGGTCAAAAAGGCCGAACTGGCTTTTGGCCGATGGGCCATGCCAGTGCGTAGCCCGATCGGCTGATTTTGGATCAGCACTCGCTAAAACAGATCAACTATCAGCGTGTGTCGGAAGCAGCCTCGAAGGGACGGTTGAGAATGAAGCTGTCCAAACTAGCGGAACAATGGTCTTCTGGCCGGCGCAACTTGCTGGATGTGTTGAAGGCGGATGGACAGAGTCGAAAAGCCAATTTCGACACGCAAAGAATATCCCAGGACGTAGTCCTGGGCGAACTTGGACTGCTTTGTAACGTCGTCGTTGCTCGCAACCAATATTCAAGCCGGCTTGCGTCCCCAGTTCTCAATGAAGGTCATGATGCTGGTCCAATAGTGCGGATCTTCATAGCAGGAGTGAAACTCCTCCACCATTTTCGCGGTAACGTAACCCGACTCAAAAGTGCAGGCGTCAACTCGCGCATGGTCGCCGTCCAGTAGGTCGCCCAGTTTGACCCACCGTTAAATTGGGCGGTGTGTCCTTCCCCGGCAACATCCTCCAGCCCGAGCGAATCCAGCCACGCGGGAATCTTGCGGCCTATAGAGTAATCGATGCCCGCCTCCACCGACCACTTAAGCCATCCTTGCCAGAACGCGCGCATCGCATCCGGCTCGGTCACCGTACAGGGCAGCATGTCCGGCTCGATGGAAAGAAGTACGCCTCCCGGCTTCAACGCAGCGACCATCCGCTCCAAGGCCCTGCGGGCAGGCGTGAGATGGTGAAGCAGGGCGCGCGCGACGACCAAGTCGTAAGCACCCCTCTTCGACTCGTCCTGGAGGATATCGATGCGGCGGACTTCAAGACACGGCATTCGCAGCTCCGCAATATAAGCGAGATCGATGTCGCTAGCAACCACGTGGCCATTGGGAGCCACGGCCACAGCTAAAGCCTGCGCGATCGATCCGTTGCCGCAGCCGAGTTCCAGGCATCGCCAGCCTGGACGTACCCCGAGACTCGCAAAGCGAGCCCGCTCCAGTGGATCCAGCAACGACGGACATCAGCGCCAGGCGTTGCTGCTCACCCACTAACTCATGAGACAACGTGTACTCGCCCATCCACCTTCACCATTTTGCCTGTTGCTACCGAATGTCGGCTCAGTAACTGCTCAGATGACCCGCTTATGAAAACTGCCATCTTTCATGATGATCGAAAGACGATCGCCTCCGCTCCCCAGCACAGAAATATCCTCGAGTGGATTACCATCGACCACCAGGATGTCTGCCACGGCGCCTTCGCGAATGCAGCCAAGCTTTCCCGCTTGTCCTATTAACTCCGCATTGACGGTGCAAGCCGAACGAAGCACGTCGATAGGCGGCAGCACCCGCGCGCGCAAAGTGAACTCGGTACTTTGCCGCACGTGCAGGCTGCCCAGCAGATCTGTACCCAGCCCCATCCGCACACCCGCCCGCTTCATGATCTCGAGAGTCAAGAACGCCCCGTCGCCGAAGCGTTTCAACTTCTCCAGGCTGGCCGCCGGCAGTCCAAGCGACTTGCCCTCTTCCAACAACCCCACCATGATCGCCATGGTGGGCACCGTGAACGCGCCCTTCTCAGCGACAAAGCCGGCAGTCGCTTCATCGATCATGGTGGCATGCTCGATCGATCGCACGCCTAGCTCTGCCGCCCGGCGCACAGCTTCTTTCGGATGACAATGAGCAGCCACGTAGCGACCCGGCACGATCCGCCTCCTCCACCGCGGCACGAATCTCTTCCTCGGAATACTGGCAGCGATCGATCGGATCGGTTGGCGATGCAACGCCTCCTGAAGCCATGATCTTGATGTGCGAAGCGCCACGCCGAAGTTCTTCACGCACGGCCTTGCGCACCGCGTCCGCGCCGTCGGCAATCACCGCCAACTGGTCGCCGTGATACGAACAGCCGCAAAAACTGCCCGTCTCGAACGAGTGGTCTCCAGGACGAAAGTCCCCATGGCCGCCGGTCTGCGAGATAAAGCGGCCGCCATAAATCAACCTCGGGACTGTCCCCAGCAGACCATCCTTGATGGCCAAAGCCAGGCCAATGTCGGCTCCCCCAACGTCGCGCAGTGTGGTGAAGCCGCGATCGATGCTCGCCCGAAGAAACCGCGCCGCAAAGTGCGCCAGGTAAGACATCGGCGATTGCACAACCCTAACGATGTTCAACCCCGCTCCATACACGTGAACATGCGCATCGATCAACCCTGGCATCAGGACACGGTCGCCGCAATCGATGACCTCGTCCTCGCTGCCCGGCGGCCGCGCGGAAATCTCGCTGATCACGCCGCCTTCCACAAATACGTGTTCCCTCGCTCGCAGCGTTTCCGATGCGCCATCGAAAATGCGGGCAGACTGAAAGACAATTCTTCGTTTCATTCACACTACCTCTCGGGACGGTCGCTCAATCACAGCGGCTCTAGTCGCCTTCGCCACCTGCAAAGCCCGCGAACGCAGGCCGCGCTCAAACACTGATCTTACCCTTCTGCTCGTAAACATTGGCGCTCTCGATACGGCAAAGAAACCTCCATCAGGTTTCCCCCGATTGCGCCACTGGCTACTTTGCATAGACTTTACGGTATGTCGGATAAGACTCATCTACTGCATCTAAAGCCGCCCCGGCTGGGTTTTCAGCATGTGATTGCAGAATGCGTTGAAATTCATGGTGAGCATCTGGCACTCATAGACTCGGACGGCAAGCTCGTTGCACTCTTTCTTATGGATGATATCCAAAGCTGGAATGTGCTCCCCAATGCAGAGTCCTACGACTAGCATGCAACGGCTCATTGTATTTCACCCGACGGGGGCTGAGACTCGCCTTTCAATAGATTGGCCGACTCAAGGATTGAGTGGGCCATTACGCTGCACAATCTCATCCGGCCTATCGCGAGAATGCATCGACCGTGCTTTCCCACGCAGGTTTCTGCTCCAGATTAGCGAATCAAAGGCTCGTAGCGACTGTCGCCACGGCCAACGGTCCGTGAGAAAAGTTTTGGAATCTTGACACTTTTCGACAGTGAACTCCGCTTAAGAGGTTGAAGGCGATAACGCCTTACAAATAAGGAGACACTGTCATGAAACGGATCACAGCAATCGCAATCCTCGCCGTCGCAAATCTTGCCATGGCCGGCACGTCATTCGGGCAGTCCAAAGTAGTTAAGGCGGACGTCCCTTTTGAGTTCACGGTTGGCAACCAACTGCTTCCTGCGGGCACCTACACAATCAGAACGGAAACACAAGGGGTCATCGCGATCAAGAACCACGATAAACCCGTTGCCGTCTACGCCCTTGTTGGTCAGGACGGCGCCAAAGCGCCGAGCGGCGGAAAGCTGGTGTTTCACAAGTACGGCAACCGCTACTTCCTGAACGAGATTCTCTGCAGCTGGGCGGATATGAACGTGACAGTTCGTCGCTCCAATGCGGAGAAGACCATTCAGATTCAACAAGCAATGGGCCACCCGAGCAGCGAGGTCTTCATTGCGGCCCGTTAAGGGCGTTATGCGGTTGGGGTCCCGGGGCCAAACCCGACTTCGGGCCTTCTCCCGGAAGCTCAGCGCCTTATCGTGTGGGAGAACAGCAGGCGAATCTTGGCCAAAATCTGATACCTTTTGCCGTCCCCAGACATCCCTATGTCAGGGATTGAACAGGCGGCGGCCAGTTTTGGGAAATCCGACGTCACCGGAAATCTTTCTCAGCGCCCGAAACTCTGTGATGGGAATGACATACGCTGGTGCCGTTCCGGGGTAGACTGGAAACAGTTTCAATGACGTAATAAGATCGACTGGAAACAGTTTCGATGCCGTAATAAGATGGTGTTGAAAGTCTGCTGGTCTTTTAGACCCCCCAAAACTTAGCAAGTGTAGACGGGCCCCTGTGCGATTTCAAAGCGGAGGCCATCTTGACGAACTTCGGGCCGCTACTCCAACTCTCAGAAGAACCGCAATCAGCTCCGGCCGTTAGCTACCGGGATATCCACGAGAATGGCGCAGAGCTTCTGGAATTGCGCACCGAGGCTGGGACGGTCTACGTTCGCCCTTCTCGCTGGCAACGCATTCGTCTTCAGTGGGCTTTCCGCCACTTTCGCGTGCTTCCTCCACAGGTCCTCAGCACTGGCAATCGGCGCCTGATTGAGAAGCTTTCGCGGTCGGCCGTCGTAAAGCCAACTCTGCCGGTGCCACGCAACACTGTCTTTGGAGTAGTTGATCAAGGGCGTCCGAAGTCGCCCGCTTCAGCCAATCGAGTGATCACCCTGCGAACGGCAAGGGTTACTACGCAAGTATTCCTGGCGAAGTCCGCGACTCCAGCCCTGCCAAACCCGGATTCGTTCGTTGGTCTGAAGCAAAAAGAGGCAAAGAGGAGCCTCGGCAGTCTGAGGGACTGGAGCGTCGTGCTGGCTGCTGGTTGTATCACAGTGATACTGGCATCGTTCTCCGGAATCCCTTTCTTATCAAGCATGGTCGAGGAGGAAAGTCCTCAAACAGCGTCAAAGCTGATCGAGCCTCTCGCGAGCCAAATCAAGACATCGGGGCGGCAATCTGCTGAAACCAGTCCAGCACTGTTTTCACCGGCAGTTACTTCCGTAGTGAACGGCGAAAAACCCAGGCGCTGGTTCGCTGCCCCGCGGCCTGAGCCAACGGCAAGTCAACCGAAGGATACTCCGCTGACAGGTGGGCCGGTCCAATCCGCAAACGCCAGTCCTTTTCCTAACCGGCCTCTTGCTACGGCTCCTGATACGATCCAGCCACTTCGGAATACTCCTTCCGCTCCTGTGGAACGGCGGTTTGTCTCGGAACTTCCCCAGGGTCACTTTGCCCATCCTGTCGTTTCTGAACCCAATCTAGTGGGAGAGTTGCAGCTAAGAGCATTGATTGCCGCAGATGGGTCAGTCAAAGAAGTAAGCGTATTGAGCGGCAACGCCAAATTAGCGGCAGCCGCAATGCGAGCCGTTCGCCAGTGGCAC
Source organism: uncultured Acidobacteriaceae bacterium (assembly GCA_963775365.1). GTDB lineage: Bacteria > Acidobacteriota > Terriglobia > Terriglobales > Acidobacteriaceae > PALSA-350. The sequence goes on from CAVZJL010000018.1 coordinate 129,493, forward strand.
TATAACCCTGCGCAACTGGCTGGCGGTCCCGCCGAAGTGGAGACGCAGATCAAGATGAACTTCTTTGGCCAGGACGCAGTCTCAATTGCTTCTGTTGCCAACAAGGAGCAGGCGCCGGCGCGGACAGACGAAACCTCTCCCGCTCCGTAGAAAAGGCCAGGATTAAAAAGGCTCGGGCGGCGCTTCCGGACCGCCCGTACTTTTCATCTCTTTCAGCAACCAGATTCTGGCTAACGCCCAGTGCCGCTTCACGGTTCGCGGAGACATCTCCAGGATTTCGCCGATCTCTTCGACGGAGAATCCACCGAAATAGCGGAGTTCCACAACCTTCGCCTGCCCCGGATCCACCCCCTCAAGAGAGGTCAGGGCATCATGCAAAGCCAGTACCTCCCTTGATCGCTCGCCGGAAAACATCAGTCCCTCCTCCAGGCCAACCCGCTGCAGGCCTCCCGCTCGGGCCTGGGCGTTGTGCGCCCGTGCGTGATCTACAAGCAAGCGGCGCATAACATTTGCTGCCACCCCAATGAAGTGTTGCCGGCTCTGCCAATCGACCTTGTCACGAGTCAGGCGCAGATATGCCTCATTGATGAGAGCAGTCGCCTGCAATGTGTGGTCCGGTCGCTCGCGTTGCATGTACGACTTGGCTAACCGGTGCAGTTCGTTGTAGACAAGTGGCAATAGCTTCCCGGCTGCGGATTCGTCTCCGTTCTTCATGGCCCTCAAAAGAAGAGTGACTTGCCCGTCATCCGCAGACATGATCGTTGGCTCCCATTACCGTTCGTCGACCCTTTTATAAATATTTCCCGATATTGGCACTTTTCGACCCTGGAATCCGCTTAACAGATTGAAGGCGATCAGAGTTCAGCGCCTCACAAAAAGGAGACACTGTCATGAAACGGATCACAGCAATCGCACTCCTCGCCATCGCAAACTTTGCCCTGGCCGGCACGTCATTCGCGCAATCCGAAGCGGTTAGGGCGAATGTCCCCTTTGACTTCACCGTTGGCAAGCAGCTGCTTCCCGCGGGCACTTACACGATTAAAGCAAAATCGTCAGGGCTCATCGTGATCAGGAACTACGATAAACCCATCACTGTGCTCACTATTGCCGAGCCGGACGGAAACAAGTCCCCAAACCGTGGAAAGCTGATGTTCCACAAATACGGCGACCAATATTTCCTGAGCGAAATTCTCTGCGACTCGGCGGGTATGGACGTCGCATTCCGGCCCTCCAAGGTGGAGAAAAGGGTTCAGCTGCAGCAAGCAATGGTCCACCCGAGCAGCGAGGTCTTCATTGCTACCCGGTAACGGAGTCATTGGAGTGAGGGCCCGGGGCCAAACCAGACCTCGGGTCTCCTCATTAACACCCGTTAGCTTCCAGGAGGGCAGGCGAACTCCGCTGAAACGTTGATATCTTTTACGGCCTCCTAGCTAAGTCCATAAGGCAGGCCGGCACTACTGAGCTATTTGTGCAAGACCAGACGCGTCCTGAAGGAATCTATCTAGCTCGCTCTTGCCGGGCCAGTTAGATAGAGGCGAGGGGCTCCGTAAGTTAAGCGGCGGCCCGCATCACCACCCTACTTCTTGTCGCCATTGCAGCAGTTTGTGCTGTATCCGTCTCATTGCGACCTGGCGGGCCGCTGGCCAGATAAGCTTGGCATATTCCTTGCGCTGGAATCGGGAGAGTGCGCGGTCTAGTTCCCCGGGCCCCAGTGACCACCGGTTGTACAGCACCGAGGAGATGTACCGTCGCCGGTCGAGCACGGGGTGCAAAAAGGCGTCACCCTCGGCCGTCCGCAAATCTTCTTCCATCGTCGGCGGGAACCAGTCACACTGAGAGACGTCGCCGAATTCAGCCAGCGATATCCACGTCAAGCCCGCACGCGCAACCTCAGTCGGTATAAACACCTCACTGCTCGGCCATTGTCGCATGAAGGGATCAGAGCCCATAGCGAGCCGTCGCTGATGCAACAACTGGAGCGCGCGAGAAGAAAACAGACACGCATTTAACAGAGAGAGCTTGACCTCGCCAAAAGGATAGACATGGCGCTGATACGGCATCCAATGCCATTTCTTGAAGGGTCGCGTAATCGGCAGGGCAACGAAATCGGCAGCCTGCGAAGCCGCACGGCCCACAAACTGCTCCAGCGAGCATTGCATGACGCAGTCATACTCGACAAAGAGGTAGTAGTCGTAGTCCGGATACTGCGTCAGAAACTGATAGTGCGCATAATCCGGATTCCACCACAGCACGCCACCCACGGCGTACCGCATAGGAAGGCCAGCGGCGGCAAGATCGTTGCAGGTGAAACGGACGACACGCTCGATTGGTATCGGCCCAACCGCGCCGTTGGTCTCATCTACCGAAACGTAGAAATCCAAAACGCCGGCAGCTTCCACCAAACGGCGCGCCTGACGCTCAACGAACTCGTCCCAGGCGTAAGTTTTGATGACAACAGCACATCGGGGAGGAGCGATGGTCATACCCGTCCTTCCCCTTGCATGGGTCGAGGCGCGAACCCGCACCCATGTGACCACTGGCCAAGAAACACCAACAAACCCGACATCAGAAGCAGCATGCTCAACCAGAATCCTGCGCGCACAAAAAACTTACTACTCGACGGCGACTTCCCCCGTCGCGCGGCTCATCCCCCCATAAACCCGGGACGCCGGTTGCTCGCTGCACGACGGCTTTCGCCACCTACCCTGTTGCGCATGGATCACGGCGTGGAGGGATTCTGTCACCTGATCAACCTCCAGCTCCGTCATGGTGTCGAACAGAGGTAGACTCATCATCCGCGCGGAAACATCGTCGCAAACCGAAAGCGGGCCTGCCACGCAAACCCTTTGGAAATACGGCTGCTCCATAAGGTGTGGACTAAAGTAAGTTCCAGTCCCGATCCCGTGGTCGGCTAACTCCGCGCGGATAGCCGCCCTGCGGTCACCCAGTCCAGAAGGCAATAAGGCAGTCACAAACTGATGCGCCTGCGTGCCCGGTGCTTTCAATTGAAACTGCAATTCCGGCAGTGCGTCGCGATAGCGATCGTGCAGTGACGCCCGATGGGCTATCACGCGGTCGTAATCGGGCAGACGCAACTGGCCGAGCAACGCATTCACTTCGCTAAGTTTGCCGTTCAGTCCAGCCATGGTCGCGGTCCGTGGCTCACCAAACCCGAAATTGGACATAGCGCGAAGCTTTGCGATACGCTCCCGATCCGCGCTGTAGATCAATCCGGCCTCTCCCATGGCAAACGACTTGGTGGCGTGCATGGAATACACAACGCTTCCGGCAAAGCCACTCCCGAAGCCACGACCACGCTCGTCAAACGTGCCCAGGGAGGCGGCGGCATCCACGACGACCGGCACGCCGAGCTGAGCAGCGAGTCTCTTATAGTGCTCCAGATCGATCGGGTAGCCAAAGGTCGCGTAGGGCATCACCACCGCGATCTTGCCCGCGTAACGCTCCAGCAACTCCGCCTCGGCTGTAGGATCGGCCGCCCAGTCTGTTGGATGAATGTCGCATAGCAGCGGTGTCAGGCCGCACCAAAGCGCCGCGTGTGCCGTGGCTGCGAAAGTGAAGCACGGCATCAGCGCAAACTTTCCAGCGGGCTGCTCCCCAACCGCCTCCTTAATCGCCAGCATCAAACCGACCGTGGCATTACAAACGGTCGTGCAAGCTCCTTCGCCACCGAAGAAACGATCCAGCATCTCCTCTTCAAAACGAGTATTGACCGGACCGTAATTGCTGAAGATCCCACTCTGCTCGAGCGCCTGCAGTTCCATGACTGCACGGGAGAGCTGGGGTGGGGAGGGACGCACGAGAGGAATTTTCATGCTTCGGAAGCTCCTAGCTAGGTAGCGTTGATCTGCTCCAGACGCGTATGCGCAGGCGATTCAGGTATGTAGTTTTCGGCCACGCTGGGGGAAAGAATGGCATCGGCGATCAACGCGCCAACGTCATTCTGCCACAACCAGAGTCCATTTGCCTGCCCCCTGAAACTAGCCTCGCCGCCAAGTTTTCCGTAGGGGACAAACCCCGCGGCCAGGCCGATCGCAAATAAGTGAGGAAGCGGGTTGCCGCCAGCGTCCATCACCCGGCAGTCGTTATCTACAAGCCGCGCCTGCGGACTGGTTTCGGAGTGAAGGGACACGCGTTCTCCAGCCTCGTTAAAGACCGGCAGAGCACGAGGCCGGTAGCCGAGTGCAGCAATCACCAGATCCGCGTTGTCCAAGAGCGCCAGTGAAGCCGCATCATCCACTCCGAGACGATGTAGGAGCAGGCGAGGCTCAGCCGGCCGCCCGCCGATGCCCCGCGCACTCATGATTAACTCGCGCGAGTCCAAGCGGAATCCGCTTAGACGAAACACGCGCCCGCTGACCGGACAGATGTCATCGGCCCCAAATTCGGTATATCCATCAGCCAAGGCCGATTCCACGCTGGGATAAAAAATACGCAACTCCCGGCGGTGCAGGATGGTGAGCCCACCCGCACCAAACGTGACTCCGGGCATACGGTTTAGTAAGGCGAATGCAACGGCCGCCGCACTCGTGGACCCGCCAATGATGGCCACGCGTGGAGGCCGGCCAAGGGCGCCGAGACGAGCGCCAACTTCAGCGAAACCTGCGGTACACACGACATCGCCGGACTGCAGCAGCCGTTCGCCGCATCGCTCCACAAGGTTGACGCCGGCCACGACCTCACGCCGAAGCCGCTCTACCGGTTGGGAGGCGCCTGTGGCAAGGACTACGTTGCGAGAGTCGATAGTGCGCTCTTCCCCGGTCTCAAGATCCTGAATCAGAGTCAGCCACCCAGTTTGCGTACGTTGCGTCGAGACTGCTCTGTACCCCTTAAGAACACGGCCATTGGGCGAAGCCGCAATCACTTCGTTCATGGCTTGCCCGACCAGGCCCAAAAATTCACCTGCGCGGCGCAATGGCACCGTCCCACCTCCCACTTCCACAAACTCCTTGGTGAGTGGATGATTTCGGAGTGCCGCAAGCTCACTGTCCGGTGGTCCGGCGAGGCAGTCGGCAAAGGTGAAACCCGTACTGTCCGAGTTAATGCACCAACGGCCGATCGTCCCATCCCCAACGGAGGTCGACTGCTCTACCACGGTCACGCCTTCCTTTAATAGGTCCGCGAGACGCCCACGTCGATGCGCTGCGAGCAGAGGCGCCAGTCCGGCTGGCCCCCCACCAATTATGGCTACACCTGTGCGACCAAAGCTCAATATCACCTGCTCTGACGTGGCCCCAATGGCAGGCGACGCCATCAATGTTTTTGGGGGGATGGTTTAGAGTACGACACCGGCGGATGGCCGCGCCTTAAGATTACCTTCGCGACACCACTAGTATCCTGGCGAGCAGATTACGACAGACCTTGGCCCAAAAGCAAAGTTTCCTTTATTCCTCAAAAACTGGCCCAAAGCCGTATTGGGTAACTCTCTCCCCCCAAGCCAGATGCTGCAATGATGAGATACAGGAAGGGATTCAGGGACTAATATCTCGGCACTTAGTAACCTAATTAGTTACTTTGGTAACCATTTGGTTGGTTACCGATCATGCTTCGGGTTTGGTTCCGTTGCGTGCGCGATCTTGCCCGATGCACCCGCTATGTATGACACAGATTCGAAGGACGGCTAAAGGTCAGATTGCCCAGATTCGCTTCTATCGACCCTGTCCATCGAACTCACTCAGGCCAGGGTTGGGCCGCCGCCCTCAATTTGTGATCCCGCCTGCACCGGCTTGCCGTGGGACCGGAGCGAACTCGGATTTCCTGCATCGCGATTACCGCGCAGGAAGTCGTATGCGGCGTAATAAGGCCGAAGGAAGTGCGCCAACGCCACAAAGTGGTCCAGACGCGGGGTAGCTGAGGAGAGGGACTGCTGGTTCCTTCCTACCCCCGCGCAAATCCAGTTGCGTCAATACCCGACTTGCTGCCGCAGCCGGAGGAGTTTGTGCTGTATCCGTCTCACGGCGCCCCGGCGGGCAGCCGGCCAAATAAGCTTGGCGTATTCCTTGCGCTGGAAACGAGCGAGCCCACGGTCCAGTTCCCCGGGCGCAAGGGCTCCCCGGTTATAAAGCATCGAGGAGATGTACCGTTGCCGGTCGAGCACCGGGTGCAAGAAAGCCTCCCCATCGGCCGCCCGCAAATCCTCTTCGATGGTCGGCGGGAACCAGTCACAGCGAGAAACATCGCCAAAGTCGGCCAGCGACATCCACGTCATTCCCGCACGCGCGACCTCGGTCGGTACAAACACCTCACTGCTCGGCCACTGGCGCATGAACGGATCGGAGCCCATGGCCAGCCGCCGCTGGTGCAACAGCTTTAGAGCAGAGGAAGAGAACAAGCATGCATTCAACAGAGCCAGCTTGACCTGGTCAGAAGGATAAACATCGCGCTGATACGGCATCCAATGCCATTTGCTGAAGGGGCGTGCAATCGGCAAGGCAACCAGGTCGGCCCCTTGGGCCGCTGCGCGGACCACAAACTGCTCCAGCGAGCATTGCGCGACGCAGTCATACTCGACAAACAGGTAATAGTCGTAATCCGGATACTGCGTCTGAAATTGGTAGTGCGCGTAATCCGGATTCCACCACAGCACGCCACCCACGGCGTACCGCATAGGAAGACCCGCGGCGCCAAGATCGTTGCAGGTGAAACGGACGACACGCTCGAATGGTATCGCTCCAACCGGGCCGTTAGTCTCATCCACCGAGACAAAGAAATCGAGGGCGCCGGACGCCTCCGCAAGGCGGTGCGCCTGACGCTCAACGAACTCATCCCAGGCGTAAGTTTTGAAGACAACAGCACAGCTGGGAGTGGTGGTCCTCATATCAGTCGTTCCTCGATCCTGCCGATTTTATGGGTTGGCGCTGTCGCAGCTTATGCGTGAACCAGTTGAACTGGCTGCTTGCTATGCGACGGCATCGGACGCCTTCTCCCCTGCTCCGCATCAAGCAAGGCCTGGAGTGCTTCGACCACCTGATCAACCTCATGGTGAGTCATGGTGTCGAACAGAGGCAGGCTGATCATCCTTGCAGAAACGTCGTCGCAGACTGGTATGGGACCGGCCACACAGGTTTTTTGGAAGTATGGCTGCTCCATCAAGTGAGGGCTAAAGTAAGCTCCCGTCGCGATCCCCTGATCGGCTAACGCCGCACGGATAGCCGCCCTGCGACCACCCAGTCCAGAGGGCAACAGGGCCGGCACAAACTGGTGAGCCTGCAAACCTGACGCCTGCACTTGGAACTGCAATTCCGGCATAGCCTGACGATAGCGATTCGATAGCACGGCACGGTGTTCCATAATGCTGTCGTAATCGAGGAGCCGCAACCGGCCGAGCAACGCAGTCACTTCGCTGACTTTGCCGTTCAAGCCAACCATGGTCGCGGTGCGTGGCTCACCAAAGCCGAAGCTGCTCATGGTACGAATCCTGGCGATACGATCCGTGTCCGCACTGTAGATCAGTCCGGCCTCTCCCACGGCAAATGACTTGGTGGCGTGCATGGAATACACGACGCTCCCCGCGAAGCCACTTCCGAATCCATGCCCCTGCTCGTCACAGGTACCCAGCGAAGCCGCGGCATCCACGACGACCGGCACGCCAAGTTGATCGGCGAGTTTCTTGTATTGCTCCAGATCGATCGGGTAGCCAAAGGTAGCGTAGGGCATCACAATCGCGATCTGGCCCGCATAACGGTCCAGCAACTCTGCCTCGGCTGCAGGATCGGCTGCCCAGGTCGCCGGATCAATGTCGCAGAGCAGAGGCGTTAGGCCGCACCAAAGCGCCGCGTGTGCCGCGGCCGCGAAAGTAAAGCCCGGCATAAGGGCAAACTTTCCAGCAGGCTGCTCGCCGACTGCATCCTTAATCGCCAGCATCAGCCCGATGGTCGCATTGCACACCGTCGTGCAAGCGCCTTTACCGCCGAAGAAGCGATCCAGCATCTCCTGCTCAAAAAGCGTGTTGACCGGTCCGAAATTGCTGAAAATTCCACTCTGCTCAAGCGCCTGCAGTTCTGTGACTGCAAGCGAGAGTTGCGGTGGGGCGGGGCGAACTAATGGGATGTTCATACCTCGAGCTCCTGGGCAGCGTAAATTTGTTCCAAGCCCGCGAGCGCGGGCGATTCAAGTAAGTAGTCCTCGGCATCGCTGGGGACAGAATCGCATCGGCGATCATTGCGCCAACGTCGTTCTGCCACAACCAGAGTCCATTTGCCTGACCCCTGAAGCTTTTTTCACCGCCAAGCTTTCCATAGGGGACAAATCCTGCGGCCAGACCAATGGCAAACAAGTGAGGAAGCGGGTTGCCGCCGGCGTCCATCACCCGGCAGTGATTATCCACAAGCCGCGCCTGCGGACTTGTTTCCGAGTGAAGGGACACGCGTTCCCCTGCCTCATCTAAAGACCGGCAGAGCGCGAGGACGGTAACCGAGCGCAGCAATCACCAGGTCCGAATTGTCCAGCACCTCCAGTGATGCCGCATCATCCACCCCGAGGCGATGTAGCTGCAAGCGAGGCTCAGCCGGCCGGCCACCAATTCCCCGCGCACGCATGATTAACTCGCGCGAGTCCAACCGGAATCCGCTCAGACGAAACACGCGACCGCTGACTGGACAGATGTCATCGGGTCCAAATTCGGTATATCCCATCAGCCAGCGCCGCTTCGACACTGGGATAAAAAATCCGCAATTCCCGGCGGTGCAGGATGGTCAGCCCGCCCGGGCCAAACGTGACCCCGGGCATACGGTTCAGCATGGTGAATGCAATGGCTGCTGCGCTGGTGGAACCGCCAATGATGGCAACGCGCGGAGGCCGGCCAAGACCCGCGAGACGGGCAGTCGACCGCCGCAAAACCAGCAATGGCTCACAACCTCGCCGGATTGCAACAGCCGTTCGCCACATCTCTCGACCAGGTTGACACCCGCCACTACCTCACGCTGAAGCCGCTCGACCGGCTGGGAGGCACCCGTGGCAAGCACTACATTGCGGGATTCGATAGTACGCTCGCGCCCGGTCTCAAGGTCCTGAAGCAGAGTCAGCCAACCAGTTTGCGTGCGCCGCGTCGATACTGCTCTGTATCCCTTAAGAACACGGCCATTTGGCGAGGCCGCAATCACTTCGTTCATCGCTTGCCCGACCAGGCCCAGAAACTCACCTGCGCGGCGCAATGGCACCGTGCCTTCGCCCACTTCCACGAAACTCTTTCGTCAGCGGATGATTTCGTAGCGCCGCAAGCTCACTGTCGGGTGGTCCGGCAAGGCAGTCGGCAAAGGTGAAAGCTGTACTGTCGGAATTAATGTACCAACGGCCGATGGTCCCGTCCCCAACGGAGCCGGACTGCTCCACGACCGTGACACCCTCATTTAATAAGATCGGCGAGACGACCACGTCTATGCGCCGCGAGCAGAGGCGCCAGTCCCGCTGGGCCTCCACCGATAATGACTACACCTGTGCGACCAAAGCTCAAAGTCACCTACTTCGGCGCAGCCCAAGCGGACAACGCCATCAAAATTTAAGGGGGGATAATCCGGCGGATTTTTTCCGCTTCTCAACAAATTCGGCCCTGGCTTCCATCGGGGGGATGGGGTGTGCTGCCGAGTCTGAATCTGCTTAAGTAGGAGCATACAACGCGATTCAGAATTTTGCATCTCAAACCTGGTAACCTATCGACTTGAATCTAGTACTCAATCGGATTCGTCATGGGCCTTGACAAGGCGTTTCCGAGTAGATCCTCAATTCGCATCCTGTCATGACTGAGGATTTTTTCCTATCTCTGGCAGGGAAATCTAAACCAAAAGGTACCGCGCGGGTTACTTCTGGTGCGCGATAGTAACTCGCTGGGGCTCAGAGTCCACGTGAGCGGACGTACAAACGTCTTCGAGCCCACGGGACAGTTCCCTTCCCCAGCCAGCGTCCCAAATTAGCTCTTGCCACCAATCGACTGATTTGGACTGCGCTCGTGGAAAACGAATCAGCAATGACGCAGTTGTGCGATCAGTCCCGCCGAGCCTGCCCTGAGCTTGTCGAACTGGGACGGCTAAGAAGGCCGCTTGGGGATCGTCCAAGGCCAACGCGATCCTCTTTGAAAATTGCCCGGAGGCGTGCCAACCGGCGAAACGATTCCCGGCAGACTTTCACTACCTTCCCACAGCAGCGTCCTGTCTCAACGGTCTGCCGGCACGTGGTTTTGAGCACAGCTGTTTCTTATGGGTGAGGCTGCCAACCCGCCGCGGCTACGCAAGGAACTTTACCGCAAAACCACACCCGATAGTACGTGGGCGGCACCCGGCGTCGAAGATCATCGAGACGACTGAGGTCGAAGGAGTGCGACAGCACCCAAACAGAGTGGTTGGCCTGAATCGCTTGCAAAATCTCGGGTTCTGAAATCGATGCGATATCAAGTCTTTCCGCTGCGGCGCTCATGATCGTCGGGCGCATCGATTCATCCCAGAGCCGGGCATTCTTAATCTGCGGCCCGTAGTAGCTCAGCACCATCGGATTCGAAACAGGGCTGAGCACCACGAGATCTGCTCGTTCAAGTTCAGGCGCGAGCGTCTGCGAAATGTCTCGCCAGGGTTCCTTGTCGCTGTTCGGCGCTGTCACCTGGAAGAACAAGCCAGTTCCGAACGCGGCCATCAGACTAAGCAAGACACAACACGGGCACGTCCAGCCGCCAGGAGTTGGTTCCCGGCAATCAAACAAAGTGGCACGACTGCCCAGACTAGAATCCGCGGTAACAATATCGGGCGAGCCTGGCTGAGCACGACCACAAGCGCCAGGTAAAGAAAGGTACGCCGATCAGGGTGAGACTTGCCCGGTTTGAGGGACGATGGAAGGACAACGAGACGGCCAGACGTAACAAACACCGCAGCCGCTAGAAGGAACGCGGGCCACGGGTACGGTGTCACGATGCCGCTCACAATCAGCGAAGCGCAGTAGACGATTTGGTGGATGCCCGCCGGCGGCATATAACTAATGACCCCGCTCTTACTGGCTGTGAACGCGCGCAGATAATAAGGCACCCCGAGCAACAGAACGAAGGCGTTTAATGCTGTCCATTTCAATAGCGCCTGGCGGCCGCCAGCCCCTTGCGTCAACAAGAACAGCCACACGGCACCCCGCAGCGCCATACAAACAGCAGGCCGGTCGCATGGAGATAAAGACAGAGAGTGCCGAACAGAGCATAGAAAACGGCTGCCTTCACGGAGCGCGAGTCACGCAGAAACACCGCGGTGGCCCAGAGCAAGACTGCGCCGGCCAACATTAACATGGCATAGACCCTGGTCTCTTGAGCGAAATACAAGCTCGTCGGACAAAGCGCAAAGAGAAGAGCGCCCAGTAAGCCCAGCGATTTCCCGGCTAACTCGCGACCGAGCAAATAAGTTGCTGGAACACAAAGGGTGCTGGCCACCACGGACAACGAGCGCAACGCTACTTCGCTGGCGCCCCACAACGCGATCCAGGCATGGAGCAAGAGATAGTAGGTAGGAGGGTTCGTCTCCTTCGACAACCCGTCGGTCAAGACGTAGTGCAGTCCAAAGAGATCTGCGTAATACCGCGAAAAGATTTCGTCACTCCATAGCGAGGCTGCCCCGAGATGGTAGATGCTCAGCCCAGCGCAGAGAATGGTGATGAAGCCAAGAGCAACGATCTCGAACGAAATCTCCCGCTGAGCCGGTGACATCTGGCTGGGTGGGTGGGGCTGGGCCGGCAGGTTCCGTGAGGACATTTCGAAATCTTCCAAAGAACATCGCTGGGGAGGAAAGTTCCGTTATCGTTTCAGGATAGAGCAAGGCATCTAAGTGACAATACAACTTTCCGACAGACAACACTCGCGATGGGACACTTATCCCCCACGCCTTAGTAAAGAAATTTCATCGTTCAAGAAGGCATCCACTCAAACTCTATACTGGCCCGCTTTCAGAGCGCCTCTTCGTTTAAGTACTGCTGAATTTCGCCGAGCTACCTTAAGGAGTCACGGTGATCTCCCGCTGCTCTGGAAATTTCCGCAAAGAGATTGCAAAATCCAGCACAACTCTTAACGTATTAAGATACTTTAAGCTTGTCGAATCATCCGGCCGTGGCAGACCATTTAGTCGGCAGCAAGAGGACGTAGGTTACACGCCTTCAGTCACCCGACGGCTGCGTCCAACCGAGTGGCTACTCACGCTGCATTCCTGGTCGCGAGCTTCGCGGCCGTTCCCGCGGCCGGCGCCGCCTCATAAAACTCCCGGGTGCGTCGCCAGGTCACGATCGCATTTACCCCGTAGTTCCAAAAAGAGCTAATGGCCAAGCCGGAAAGTCCGGCGAAGTACCAGGGCAACCCCGCGGACAACAAGCGGTGCGCAAAACTTAGATTGATCAATACACCCGCAGAGCAGGCAGTACAGAAGATGATGATTCCGCGAAGCAGCGCCATCCCTTTCAGCCTGCAATCACGGAAGGTAATCAGGTTGTTGAGAAAGAAATTGAACATCATTGCGCTGAGCGTGGCGACTGCCTGCCCCAGCGAAAATGCAGCCGCGTCGAAGAGGTGGAAGATGCTCAAGATCGATAAATGAACCAGAAGACCTAATGATCCGACACCGACAAAGAACACGAATCGCGTGGGAACGTAGCGGCCCACAATCTTATCGACAATCAGAAAGAGATATTCCAGCTCTACGTTCACATCGAGCTTGCTCTCGCCTGCCAGTCGATTGCGAAATCGGTAAGGCACTTCAGCTGCCCGGGGCGGAGCCGGGCTCGACGCCAGGATGTCGACCAGTAGTTTGAACCCTGCACCAGTCAGGCGCGGCACTGACGCCCTGAAGAAACGACTGTCTACAACGAAAAATCCGCTCATAGGGTCGGTGACATCGCAGTGGCACACGAGCTTGCTGACTCGAGAGCCGAGGTCGCTCAAACGAACACGTTTCTCGGCAAACTCGCCCATGCTCCCTCCAGCTGTTCTTCTGCTACCGATAACCACGTCCAACTTCTTCGACCGCAAGAGGCGAAGCATTTCCGGCAAAATCGTTTCGTCATGCTGCATATCGGCGTCCATGACCGCAATACTGGGCGCCGGGCTTGCCATCATGCCCTCGATGCATGCAGAAGACAACCCACGCCGCCCGATACGCTCTAGGATTCTCACTCGTCGATTGGTCAACGCGAGCTCGCGGATCGCATCGGCAGTACGATCTGGCGAGTGGTCATCCACAAAAATGACCTCCCAGTTGACACCCTGGAGGGCGGCTTCAAGAGAGGCGACAAGCGGAACAATATTCTGTCGCTCCTTGTATGTCGGAATTACTACACTCAGTTCAAGGAGCGAATGTGTACTAGTTGCGTCCGCTTGCGCGGACGAGTCAGTGACGCTAACCATGGCAGTCTCCACGAACTGATGGAGGGGGAGGATTCTAGTAAAACAGGCGCGACCGCTTTTCGTGTCAAGAAAAAGTCAGTAGATTGTCACTTCTTTGGACGACAGCAAGGCTATGGTTAGTTTCAACTCGATGCTGGGAGTTGGAGGCGGCAGCTGAAGACGAACATCTATCAGGGTGTATCGCGATCAGTCCCAAGAGGGGTTGAGAATACCCCAGGACGTCAGAGCCTGTGTGAACATCCACTCAAACACAAGACGTAAATCCCTGGACGGGTGCCCCATGTTCGCATCAGCAAACATGGGCTGAATACGGTCTTTTCGAATGTTTTTACTCCATCTCCCACGGTGGAATCGGTGGAATGAAAACTGTGGAAGGGCTTCCCCAGTCTCCTGTCCAGCGACCTGCTCAAATGCAACTGCACCCGGGTTACCGCGGGCCTTAAATGGGTAAACCCGGCCGCGTGTTGCCGCGACCGTTCTCACGCAGACACTAAACCCGATCGATGAAGTTGCGATTCTTTCCGCGACGCTGGAGCTTCGCTCCCCCTGCTAAAGCAGCGGGCTCCCACCGAGGGGTCTGGCCAAGGGAGACCGTGGCTAAAGAGTCTGCGTGAGAATTAGAAGACACGACAGATCCCTCCACGAACCCAGGCCCCTGCATCGACAGTGGTGCTTGTCAACCGAGGGCTAGTCAGCCCAGCAGCCGCTCATGCTGCGTTCGTAGTCACAAGTTCTGGGGCCGGTGCAGCGGCTGGCTCCGACTCATAGAACTCTCGCGTGCGCCGCCAGGTCACGATCGTATTTACACCGTAGTTCCAAAAAGAGCTAATGGCCACACCCGAAAGTCCGGCTAAGTACCACGGCAGGCCCGCAGCGAATAGACGGTGCGCAAAACTCAAATTGATCAACACGCCCACTGAGCAGGCGGCCAAGAAGATGACCAGTCCTCGAAGCAACGCAAGCCCTTTCAGTCTGCGATCCCGGAAGGTAACCAGGTTATTCAGGAAGAAATTGAACATCATTGCGCTCAGCGTGGCGGCCACTTGCCCAAGCGAAAATGCAACCGCGTCAAAGAGATGGAAAATTCCCAAGATCGACAAGTGAATCAAAAGGCCCAGCGAGCCCACACCAACAAAAACTACAAAACGCGCGGGAAGATAGCGGCCCACAATCTTATCCACAATCAGGAAGAGGTATTCCAGCTCCACGTTCACGTCGAGCTTGCTCTCTCCGGCAAGCCGATTACGAAATCGATAAGGTACTTCCGCTATTTTGGGGCGGGTCGGACTCGAAGCCAGGATGTCGACCAGAAGCTTGAACCCTGCACCGGTCAGGCGTGGCACCGAAGCCCTGAAAAATTCGCTATTCACTACGAAAAATCCGCTCATGGGATCGGTCACATCGCAGTGACAGACGAGCTTGCTGACACTGGAGCCAAGGTCGCTCAAGCGAACGCGCTTCTTGGCAAACTCGCCCATGCTTCCTCCCGCGGTTCTTCTACTCGCGACCACCACGTCCAACTTCTTCGATTGCAAGAGATGAAGCATTTCCGGCAGGATCGTTTCGTCATGCTGCATATCGGCATCCATGACCGCCAGGCAGGGAGCAGGACTTGCCATCATTCCCTCGATGCATGCCGAAGATAACCCGCGTCGCCCTATACGTTCCAGAATCCTGACTCTAGGGTTGGTCAGCGCCAGCTCGCGGATTGCATCGGCGGTGTGATCTGGCGAGTGGTCATCCACAAAGATGACCTCCCAATTCACCCCATGCAGCGCGGCTTCGAGAGCGGCGACCAGCGGAGCGATGTTCTGTCGCTCCTTATATGTGGGTATTACTACGCTTAATTCAAGGAGGGTGTGTTTTGCTACTTCAGCTTCCGCGGACGAGTCCCTGATTACACTAACCATGGCAAGTCTCCACTGACTGATGAAACTAAGTTAGGGGGACTAGGGTCTCGATCGTTTCTGCCCTGTGTCGCGATAGTACTACGGAGTTCCCCATCGCAAAGTGGAAAACAAGTCCACAATGTGATAGAGCAATGCGGATGTAACCTGGGCTGGTTATCGCCGCGCGGAAGTTGAACCCCTTTTATCCACGGTCTTACGCGCCCGTTGCCTGTTTGGCAGCATCCTTCTCGCCATGAACCTCGCCGCGGTTGAAGCGCTGCTGAATGGACTGTAAATGCCGCCTTACTTAACGATTACCGCCTGAGTACCAGCTTGCGGACTTATTGTTACCCGTGATCGAGGCTCAGGTCTCCTTTGTTACCCAGAAGCCGCGCTTCCGATGTTACCGACAGGTACGACGCACAATGTCTGACGAGGGCGTTTCAGGGAGCCTTGTTGGCGATTGCTCTCCATTGTTCGGATAGCTCTGGCGAAAGTTTATCCATATGGCCTAAGAAAGTAGTCACTTGCCATATCTCCTGCTCGCTCAAAGTACTCTTCCACCCGGGCATTCCGCTGAGACGTATTCCATGCTGAATGACGTAGAAATTCTGGTTCTCCGGCATGTCGGCTGCATCTTCCATGAATTGGGGCGCACGCGGATAGAAGGAATCCGCCAGAGCCCCATGGGGTTGACGGGGATCACCATGACAGGCGGCACAGTTGGTCTGATATATCTTCATCCCGGCAAGCAGGCTGGCATCAGCTGCTGCGATCGGGTTTCTGGCTTCGCCGGCGTGTCGATCCAACGAAGCATCGAGTGAAGGCATGGCAACCTTTCGTTCGAGCACGCTCTCCGGAACATCTGCCCTTGAGTCGACAAAGCCAAGCCGAACCCACAGAAACTCGCCGAGAAGCACGATAACGACCGCGGCAATAAATCCGAGCAAGAACCTTTGCATCGAGAAATCCTCTCATGGACACAAACGTTGCAAGATCCACGAAGCCCAATGCCTGGTCTCTCACCTTACGGAGCAGCTTGTCCCGGTATCCGGCGCTCGGTCGCCGGCACTCCATCCTGGCGGTCAAAAGGACTGGATGCCACCGCCGAGAGCAGGCGGTTGTTTTCGGCGCTCCATGCAGAGATCCAGGCGTGCTTCGTGGTGTCATCGAGCCAGGAGGCACGCAGACCGTTGAGGGCCACTCCGGCTAATTGTTGTGGGGACAAGCCCATATGCCGCGCAACCAACAAATACTCCCGATTGAGCTCGGTGCGGAAGAGAGCGGGATCGTCCGTATTGATCACCAGGTTAAGCCCGGCCTTGAGCATACGGTGGATCGCGTGGCCGGGCGAAGCGAGATCGCGGAATTCAGTTGTGTAGGTGGTCGTAGTGGGGCACACGGTGAAGAAAACTCCACGCTCGCGGCATGCTGCTACCAGCGCGGGATCGTCCACCACATGGTAGCCATGATCGATGCGATCGCAGGCAAGCACATCAAGTGAAGCGCCAACATGCTCAGACGGACCATTCTCACCCGCATGGGCAGTCACGCGCAGTCCCCTATTCCTGGCGCGACGGTACACATCCGCATACAGACCCGGCGGATGACCGACCTCATTGTAGTCAAGCCCGATGCCGATAACTTCCTCGCGCCGGTGGGCCAGCACGAGATCAAGAAACTCCATGCTGACTTCCGGACCCAGTTCGCGGTTCAGGGCCGGGATCAAGCGTGAATGCACACCATGGTCGCGAGCGGCGTCACGCATCGCGGCGACGATGCCGTCCAGCATGATTGTGTAAGCCACACCATGATGCGCCTGCGGGCTGAAGAAGAATTCAACGTAGCGCGCGCCGTTGCCGGCACAGCGCGCAAGCATTTCGTAGGTCACGCGATGGAAGTCTTCCGTATCGACAATCGAGTTGCAGATGATGTCGTAGGCTTTGAGGAACGCGACCAGATCCGCGAAGTCGTAGAGCTTCGAGGCATCTTCATAATCGCCCGTGGCCAGACCGTGTTTCTTCGCCAACTCAATTGCCGTGGTTGCGGAAACCGCTCCCTCGAGGTGCAAGTGCAGCTCAGCTTTAGGCAGCGCTTTAATGAAGCTCTCGATATCCACGACTGATCTTTGTTCCTCCGCCATTTAATTCCCTCTTGTCAGGTATGCCCAACGTTCGCAAACTTCCGCCTGCTACAATTTGACCCGGCGGTGGCCCGAAAATCCTGTACTCTGCAATGGATACGATCGTATGCGGCTTTCTTTGAGGGAAGCCGCTTGAAGTGTGCCAAAGCCGGTAACCTGCTCGGGAAATCCAGGTGGTCGCAATAATATCAACCTTACATCCCGGAACTGATATTGGAGCGGATGGATGACGACGGCTCTTCCCGTGATCGATGTTTCGAACCTCGCCTCAGACGAGCACTCCGCCCGGGCGCGTGTGGCCGCCCAGTTGGGCCATGCTTGCCGCGAGGTCGGTTTCTTCTATGTGGTGAATCATGGCATCGCCGAGAGCACGCGCGCCGCCATGTTTGCTGCGTCGCGGGAATTCTTCGCGTTGCCGGTCGCGGTCAAGGAGCAATACTCGATCAAGCGTTCGCCGCACAACCGTGGATATATCGCGCTCGAGGGGGAACGCCTCGATGAAGCTGCCCCCAGGGCCGATTACAAGGAAGCTTTTAATGTCGGCCTGGAACTGGCAGCCGATCATCCCGACGTACTGGCCGGTAAGCCGTTTCGCGGAGTCAATCTATGGCCGGCACTTCCCCACTGGCGGGAGACCGTGCTTGCCTATTACGACGCGTGCTGGGCACTGGGCCGGCGGCTTCACCACGGCTTTGCTCTCGATCTGGGCATTGCGGAGGATTTCTTCGAAGACAAACTCGACGCGCCGCTGGCCATGGTGCGGATGCTGCACTACCCGCCACAGCCGCTAAGCCAGAATCGCGCTCCCGACAGCGGCGCCGGCATGCACACCGACTATGGCAACCTCACCATACTTGCCACGGATGGGATTGCGGGACTCCAGGTGCGCACACGCAACGGCGCGTGGCTCGATGCACCCCACATTCCTGGCGCTTTCGTTTGCAACATCGGCGACTGCTTGATGCGCTGGACCAACGATGTTTATCTCTCCACACCCCATCGGGTTGCAATCCCGGTTCGGGACCGCTATTCGGTAGCCTTCTTTCTCGACCCGAATCCCGATGCCCGCGTGGAAGTGCTTCAAGCTTGCATCGCGCCTGGCGCCACCTCGAAATATCCGCCGACAACCGGCGCCGACTATCTGCGCGAACGGCTAACCGCAACCTATGACCACCTGAAGACCCTTGCCTGAGAACTGGGCAGGCGTTGCAGTTTCCAAATGAAATCGCAGGTAGCCTGCAGCTCTATTTATCCCTGGGTACCGGTTACTGAGGCAAGCTCTGCCGCCCCGTTGTCATCCCGCCGGCCCCGGCGTGTGGGCGCGCTGGGAACGGTGGTTCTCTTGTCCACGCCGACGAAACACCCAGCAATTCCGGAAGCAGCTGAGAAAAAATGACTCTGCGGCACCGCCACGGATTCGAGGCCTGGAGGGCAGACCGCGAACGTGAGCCCAGCCCGGCAGGGCTGGGGATCAATTGCAAAGCCGATTTCAGCGCCGTAAGCGCGGCACAAAAATAGGGCCCCTCGCATCTATATAAGTCGGCTACTCCGACCGCAATGCCGTCAACGGATCGACACCCGCTGCCCGCCGCGCTGGGATCACGCTGGCAGCAATCGCCACCACGGCTATGCCGATCGCAGCGAAGACATAGCTCACCGCATCGTAGGCCTGCACGCCATACAGAGCTGATGTCAAGGCCTTACCCAGTAACAGCGAAAGCGGGATACCGATAACCACACCCACACCCGTCAGGATGAGGCTGTCGCGCAGCACCATCCAAACCACCTGCCTCCGCTGCGCGCCCATGGCCATGCGCACGCCGATCTCGCTGGTGCGGTTGTTCACACGGTAAGCGAGCGTCCCATATACTCCTGTCGCCACCAGGACTACCGCCAACAAACCGAAGAACCCCGCCAGCCGCGCAAAGAGCAATTGGCGGGAAATCGTGAGATCAAACTGCTCGCGCTGCGTCATGGGTTGAATCAGCGGCAGGTTCGGATCCATCTGCTGCACCGCCTTGCGTGCCGATGGCAGAATTGCCAATGGGTCGCCATCGACCCGCATCTCCACGTGCATTTGCCCGGTGATCGGAATCTGCGCGTACATGTACCACGCCATGGGAATTGGCTCTTCATCGATGCTGCGATACTTATGGTCTTTCACCACGCCCACCACGGTCATCTGGTATTGCCCGTCGTCGGTCCCAATCCTGTGACCCAGCGGATTCTGGTTGGCGAAGAAGCGCTTGGCAAACTGCTCATTGATGACGCCCACGTGGGGCGAGGTCGCGGTATCGGAGTCGGCAAAGTCGCGGCCTAACAGGATGGGGACTCCGAGAGTACGGAAGAAGTCGGGTCCCGCCACATTGCTGCGCACCGTCGTCGACGCGCCGTTCGCCAATACCGGTAACTTACCATCGACCGTCATGGCGCTGTTGTCAGAAGCCCACGACCCAAGACGCTCCTCCATGATGGTCACAGACTTCACGCCGGGCAAACGACGCAGCTTGTTCATCAACTCTTGGTAGAAAGCGACGCCCTCCGGAACTGACTGGACCTTGGGCTTCACTCCGAAGACGACCAGGCCCTGAACCCGCATGCCCAGTGGAGTATTTTCCAGATTACGCAACGTGCGCACTAACAACCCGCCACCCACCAGCAACACCACACATAGCGTCATCTGCAGAGCAACAATGATTCTGCTGGCGCGCGATTTGCCGGCATCTGCATACGAGAGCGCCGCCGATGTTTTCAGCGCCAGCGCCGGCCCGGCCGAGAGCACCACGCGGAGAGGCACTAATCCAAATAAAAGCGTAGCCAACGCCAAAATGCACAGCGTGAAAAGCAGCGCAGTGTTATCGGGCGCCAGGCTTGACTCGATCTGCGCCCAGGCGCCCAGCGCCCTGGTTGCGGAGTTGGCAAACAGCCACGCCAGCAGCGCTCCGGCCGACACCAACAGTAAGCTCTCGCTCAGAAGTTGCCGCAACAATACCTTGCGCCCTGCACCCAGAGCCAACCGCACAGAGAATTCGCGCTGCCGCGTCGCATTCCGCGCCATCAGCAGCATGACCACGTTGCTCAGGGCGATCAGCAGCACCAGCCCAACCATGCTCATCAGGATGCGCAACGGCTTACCGTATTCTTCCTCGTATCCCGGAAAGCCCTTCACCCCCAGCAGGCTGAGTACCGGTTTCCTTTCTCCTGCTTGCGGGTTGCCCAGACCAACATAAGCCGCTGTCTGAAATGCGGACTCGAGTTGCGCAACCGCCTGTGTCTGGTTTACGCCCGGCGCGAGTCGTCCGATCAGCCGCAGGCACCACCATGTGGGTCTTGCGATGTATGTTTTCCCTTCGTACACAGGAGCGCCCCAGGCATTCAGTTCTGCCCGGCTCTGCAAGGGAATCCAGAAATCTGTGGAACTACCCGCCTCGACTCCTTCGAAGCCTTGCGTAGCAACCCCCACGATGGTGATGGGAATGCCATTTACAAAGAGCGTCTTCCCCAACACGTCTGGGGCGCTCGCGAAACGCCCCGTCCAATAGCTGTAGCTGATCACTGCGATGGGCGCGTGGGTCGACTCGTCTTGTTCGCTGAAACCACGTCCGTACGCCAGCTTCACCCCCAGGCCGGAGAAGAAGCTCCCGCTCACCATGTCGCCTTCAGCCTGCTCCGGCTGCTCCCCATAACGGACAGCGACTTTGCCCGTGGCCAGGGGCACGTAGGCCATTACCGGCGATAGTCCCCGGTTTTGCCGCCGCAGCGCGTCGTACACCGCATACGAAAAGGTCTCGTTTGAATCAATGGTGCCCGTTCCATTCGGCGGGTTAGAGGTTCTTAGATACACCACCCGGGCGGGATCGGCCACCGGCAGCGAACGCAGCAGCACCGCGTTCATCACGCTGAAGACCGCTGTATTCGCTCCGATACCCAGTGCCAGCGTCAGCACAGCGACCAAAGTAAAACCGGGCGTCTTTCTCAGCTGGCGAATCGCAAATCTTAGATCGTCGACAATCGCGGGCATGACAACCTCCCTAAGCATCCAGCTCTAAGGAGCACGTAGCGGGCCAAACCTCGGCCGCCATCGCCACTGAATTAAAGAAGTTCCACACAGCAAGGGGGCGTCACTCCTCAACAAAACTGAACACCACCGTTCAAATCCGGACAACCAGTTCTAGCTAGAAACCAGCGTAATAGCCTTTTCCGGACAAGCCACGACACAAAGCCCGCACGCCTGACACAACTCCGCATGCGGAGTATAGGCAGTCATTCTTCCATGAGCCCTGCTCTTCATCTTTCCCAGAAAAGAGAGACTTGTGAAGTCCTGATCGTCGATCTGTCTCACCTCAAAAACATCATAGGGACACACCTCAACGCAATCGCGTTTGCCCTCGCACGCATTGCGGTCCACCAAGGGCCGATACGCGCCCGCCTCTGCCCCACACTTTTCTCCGGGCCTGTCCGGGCATTGGGCAGCGCGCCTGGCTTTCTCCGAATTCAATCGCGGACGATCTTCGGCGGCATTCATGACTGCTTCCCCCGGATTTCCTCAAGGGCCCGGCGAAGGATCGCGAAGACCCGCTTTCTCTCCTCTGGCGAAGCGTCCATCTTCTCGTGCAATGCAGCTTTCAGTTCATTCCGCAGCTCGCGAAATTCCGTCTTCATTTGCCGCCAGTCACTTCTGATACCGCGGCGGGGATCGCCCCCAAGGTCATCGTCCTCTTCGTTCTCTTCCGTGAATTCCTTTTGGAATTGGGAGACCTTGCGGCCGAAGCGTGCCAGTTGGTCCAGCGTTTCCTCAACACCGGCGCGGTTCTCGTTTAAGTAAGCAGTACCCGTCTCGGTGATCCGGTAGAGCTTCTTGGTCCCTTCCGATTCAGAGGCTGTATATCCCAACTCTTCCAGATAAGTGAGCGCCGGATAAACCATCCCCGGACTAGGCGAGTAGACGCCACTGGAGTGATCCTCGATCGCCTTGATGATTTCGTAGCCATGTCCCGGCTTTTCGCTGAGTAAAGCAAGAATGATGAGCCGAAGGTCGCCCGAGGCAAGCATTTTCGCCGCTCGCATTCCTGGGCCCATGAACCCGCCGCCCATCCGGCCAAACGGCATTCCTCTCCTTCCAAAAGGACCATGGCGCCCCCTCTCTTCGAAAAATGAGACCTCGTGATGATGTCGATGCATGTTGTTCTACCTCTTTCTTTAATCAAGATACGTCTTAAGATATATCATACGATGCATTTTAAAAGATAATTAACTCAACGCACCCCTTCCGATATACTATTGTTAAAATAGTATATCGACACCACGATAGCCATGCCGAAAAAGCCCGAATACCGCGACCTCTTTCCCGGCGCACTGGAAATGATGATTCTGCAAACACTGAGCGGAAAACCCATGCATGGTTACGCTCTCGCCCAGCACATCAAGCGAGTCTCCGACGACTTACTTCAGATTGAAGAAGGTTCGTTGTATCCCGCCTTGCAGCGCATGCTGAAGAGCGGATG
Organism: uncultured Acidobacteriaceae bacterium; assembly: GCA_963775365.1. Lineage (GTDB taxonomy): Bacteria > Acidobacteriota > Terriglobia > Terriglobales > Acidobacteriaceae > PALSA-350. Next base: position 152,398 of record CAVZJL010000018.1, read on the forward strand.
GCTGGAATCGGAAATGGGCGTATCCCCCAAAGGCCGTCCCGTGCGAATTTTTAAAGTAACCGAAGCAGGCACAAAGCACTTGCAAAAGGAAATCTCGAGTTTCGAACAGATGTTCGCCGGCATCCGCCGTGTACTCACCACCGCCGAGATATAGGAGACACCACATGCGCTGGTTCAAACAGCCCTTCTCGCGCCCCGCCGTTACGACGAACTGCATCAGTCGATACAAGAGCACATCCAGGAAAAGTTCGAGGACCTGGTAGCACGTGGTATGTCGCGGGAAGTCGCCGCGCAAACCGCGCGCCGTTAGTTTGGAAATGTGACCCTCATCGAAGAGCGCGGCCGCGAGGTGTGGCAGTGGCCTACCATAGAGACATCTGGGCCGACGTGAAGTTTGCACTGCGGCCGTTGCGCCGGTCAATAGGCTTCACGACAGTCAGTCTTCTGACGCTTGCCCTCGGCATTGGAGCCAATACTGCCGTCTACGCGAATAAAGAAGAGGCATGAGCTGGTGCAACAGCTCCCGCGCTATAGCCGAGGACTGAAACATTGCGACATCAAAACGCGCTGTGACTCAAACTGGTCGCGACGTCGCGATCAATGGTGAGTTCCTTTTCCGTATGGGTTATCTGAAACAGCTCGAGGAGGCGTCGAGTTACCCCAGCGAGCCGAAGTTTGGAACCCGCCTGCCGGGCAACCCCGTCCACGTAGAGCAATACCCCCAACCCCGAGCTATCGGCGAATTCAACCTTTGAGAGGTCAAGGATCAGGATCAGATCCCGTTCGCCGGCCGAGGACGCCAGCTGCTTTTTCAGCTCCTGCAACTCATCGCTATATGCCAGCCGGCCATTGACTTCGACAAGAATCACGTCTTGCTTCGGACGTCGCGTCACCCATTCAATCCCCATCGTTCAGACACTCTAACACAGAGGCGCCGGGTAGCAAGACCTGACGTACTTACAAACTGTCTTCTTCGAGCAGTATTCGCTGTGCGAGTGCGCAGTCTTCTCGAAATCTATGAGGACTCCGTGTCCTTCTACGCACCGGACATTTGCTTCGCAGATGGTAGCGGCATTTCTACTTGGACCACCGGACCATCGAGCTCTATTTGCGAGAAGCGTGAATGAATTGACATCCCTAGGCTTCTATGCATTAATGGCTAAATTGAGGAAACGTCATGCGACTCTTTCGTCGCATCTTGAATTTACTTTCCCGTTCCGCCGTGGAACGGGAAATCGATGCTGAGCTTGAAGCGCACATCGAAATGAGGGCTGCGGATAATGTCGCAGCCGGCATGCCGCCCGAAGAGGCGCGGCATGATGCGCTGCTGAAGTTCGGCAACCCCATGGTCACGAAAGAAAAAGTGACTGGCGTGGATGCTGCGTTAAACCTTGACAGCGTTTTGAGAGACATTCACTACGCCTGCCGGAAGCTACGCAAGTCACCCGGGTTCGCTATCACCGTCATCGCGACCCTGGCCCTTGGAATCGGCGCGAATACAGCCATTTTCAGTATTGTGGATGCCGTGCTGCTGCGGCCGCTGCCCTACAAGAATGCCGATCGGCTCGTGGTGGTGTGGCAGACGGATGCTGCCCATCGCGGCGTAGGCGCATGGTTCGATCCATATCGCGAGTTTGACGAGTGGCAACGCGGCAGCCGCAGTTTCGAGAAGTTGGCCGCGATGAGCTGGGCCACCAACGGCGACACCCTGATCTGGCGAGGTAAACCCGTTGGGCTGCTGGCGCTTCCGGCCAGCACCAACTTCTTCTCCATGCTCGGCGCCGAAGCCCAGATCGGCAGGACATTTCGCCAGGCAGATCTGAACAGACCCTGCACCTTGGTCCTCGCTTATCCGTTCTGGCAGCAAAAGCTGGGCGCACCCAAAGACATTGCCGGCCAAACTCTGACCGTCGGCCCGCTTCCTTGTGTTGTGGCCGGCGTGATGCCGAAACAATTCACTTTCTATCCCAAAGAAGCAAACGCATGGTCCCTGATTACACCCACCAGCGCATTCGTGCAGAAGCCCTGGGACTCGATGACCGGCGTCTTTGGATTATTGAAACCAGGAGTCACCCACGCTCAAGCAGAAGCGGAACTCGACGCCATGCAAAAGAGAGTCTCACCCGAAGCTCCGGCATCGCTGTCCACGCTCGCCTCCGCGACGCCGATTGTGCTGAGCCTGCAGGATAATTTCACCTGGCTGGCGGGAAGAAATCTGCGCCGGGGACTTTGGCTGCTGTCCGGTGCAGTCAGCCTCATCTTGCTCATGGCATGCTTGAACGTGGCCGGTCTGCTGCTTGGCCGTGCGATGGAACATGCACGCGAGATGGCCATTCGTACTGCATTGGGTTCCGGCCGTGCGCGGCTCATCCGGCAAATGTTGACCGAGTCGTTAGTGCTGGCCCTCTGCGGGACGGGCACGGGCGTTCTCTTGGCCCTGCTGATGCTTCACTGGTTCCGGGCTGTGAACCCGGTGGAATTGCCGCCCGGCAATGTGGTATCTCTCCACTGGCAGGTTCTTCTTTTCGCGGCGCTCTTGGGCGTTAGCTCGGTCATCGTTTTTGGGCTGTTGCCAGCGTGGCAGGCTTCGCGGGTCGACCTGAACTCTGTCCTCAAGAACAACCAATGCGGTATGGGAGCGAGCGCTTCCGCACAGCGCGCTTCACAGGTATTGGTGGTGATGCAGATTGCGCTTTCGCTCATGCTGTTTGTTGGAGCAGGGTTGCTGGGGGCAAGCATGTGGCGGATGGCTTCGACCCAATTGGGCTATCGCACCAATCATGTCTTGACAGCGACCGTCAATCTTCCCCAAGGACACTACGGCGATAACGAAGCGAAAGCCAGATTTGCTGCCGAACTCTCCAGAAGGGTCTCCGCGCTGCCCGGCGTCGAGGCTGTCGCGGAAGCTTCGTACTTTACTCCCGGGGGGGAAAATCCATTGTCGGTTGAGGGAGATCCCGGCAGATTTTCCGCAGGCGGCATTGCCACGCCAGAGCGTGAGCGTGAACTTTTTCGATGCGATGCAGATTCCATTGTTTCGCGGCAGCGTCTTTGACACCCAGGATCGCAACGACACTCGGCAAGTTGCCATCGTTAACCAGGCTCTCGCCAATCGATATTTCCCCCATGACGATCCGATCGGACACGCCGTCAAGCTAAGCCGTGCGAAGATCCATCGCACCCATGGCTCACGATTATCGGCGTGGTGGCCGACGTCAAGGTAACGACAGTTTTTCAAGAGATGGGCTATGTGGTGCAGCCCACGGTCTATCGGCCACTCACCCAGGATGCGCCGGGATCTCTGGCCCTGATGGTTCTCACCAAAGAAAATCCGTTGGGGTTGGTCGGTGGAATAGAAGAGCAGCTTGCCGCGATGGATCATGGCCTCCTATTGGCCGGCCCGGGAACACTCCAAGACCAGCAATCGGCTGTACTTTCCCAACCTCGCTTCCGCGCCGTGCTCTTCGGCAGTTTCGCAGGCTTGGCTTTGCTTCTGGCGGTGGTTGGACTGTATGGCGTCCTGATGCAGATGGTCGCCCAGCGGACGCGAGAAATGGCCATCCGCATGGCTGTAGGAGCCAGCCGTGGAGAAGTACTAAGCCGCGTCTTCCGCAAGGCCATAGGTCTGGCGGCCGTGGGGATTGCATTGGGCGTTATGGGATCGGCCATTGCCGTACGCGCTCTGGCTGGGCTGCTCTATGGAGTGCGCGCAGAGAACACCGCAATGTTTGTCCTCGCTTCCATCGTCTTGACCCTCACAATTCTCATGGCCAGTTGGAATCCAGCCTGGCGGGCGGCCAACATCGATCCCATGCAGACGCTCCGTTCAGAGTGAATTACTTCGAGCATTGTTTCAGGCATTACCGCGGTTGCCAAATATGCGTGGGATCATCCAGCTGATTCGACCGCTGGGGGCTGCCAACAATCGCCTCCATTGCCACGCACGCGCCAGATCGTCCGGATTGATAAAAAGCACATATGCCGCTAGGACGTCCCATTGAAACATGGGAAGGTTGAATGCGTACTCGAGAGATAAGTGGAACAGTATTCCCAGCAGCAATAGAGGATAGCGGAACCGCTTGAACCATATCAGAACGCCCAAGGAGAACTCGAGGACAAGGGTGAACCAGCTTCCCAGCACGAGCACGATTGAATTTTGCATCCATCCGGGCAATGGAAAGCGCCGGATCTCCTGAAGGTGGGTTACGTAATAAAGTGCAGTTCCGTTCAGCCACGTATGGCCTTTCAGCTTCCACCAAAAAGACATGACGTAAACCAGAGCAAGCTCAAACTGGATCATTCGCTGAGCCCACGGAGCTCTGGGAACAACCTCTAGTTTTCTCCCCTTCCTGCGCGCGCATATAAGACGATCGAAGGAGAGAGCTGCTTCAGCCGGGGCAAAGATCAGGAAGAAGCCCGCAACACGCAAGAAGGTGTCACCGCCATGGGCGATGAAGGGATTTCTTTGCTCTAGAGAAACCAGGCAAAGAAATACGGCTACGCTGCTGACGCGCGTCCATAGGCCTAATGTCAGCAGCAGGCCGAAGCCCAGGAAGATGTAGAAAAATGCCATGATCCAGCGATCATCCCCGGGAATGACCGCGAACAGATCAAGACGAATCCCAGGTTCGATCGTCTTCATCGTCGCCCGCGATACCCAGGCATGCACGCCATACCAATCCAGCCAATCGGCGCGCAGCAAGAGCAACGTGACGAAAACGCAGACGCCATAAAGAATACGGAACAGCGCTATGGGCGTGGGTGACTGGGGCGCAAAGAAAAACTTTACCCAAGCTGCGCGGGCTTCCAGCAGCATCATTTTTCGTATTCCTGTTCCACGAAGTCCTCGTAAAAGACGGCAGGCCTTGGACGCTGGGCGTCCTGGTTGTGCGCCCACGGCGTGATATCCGCCACAAATTGGACCAACACTACCTTATCTGGAGGATCAGCAGGATTCTTGTACAACCGTGCCACATGCCTGGCGATGTCCGGCAAAACCATTGCGTTCCCCGGCACCACCAGGTTCTCGGCGAACTTGCGATATCTTTCCTTGCCATAACGTTCGCCGAGACCAAGCTGCTCCATCCTGGGAAAAGCAAAAACACGCATGTGGCTATGTTGGGTGATGACCACTGCTTTGATATAGCTGTTCACCGCTTTTGGATTGGGGGCGAAGGTGTCCCACGACTGCGCCAGGCCAGCCCATTGCATGTAAGGGCCGACGAGTCCTCTCACACCCACCATGAAGGGATAGTCGGTGGGTATGGTCCAAAAGAGGATGGCGATCAGGTGGAAGAAAATGAAAATGCTGATCACCCCTTGGCGGAAACCCTCTGCCTCCCAAATCTGCGCCTCTACTTTGCCAGATTGCCGTCGCGACCTCTGTGTGCGGCCCCTCGACCCGCGCTCCAGCACCGCCTGTTTGCCATGCGACTGCGATTTTTTACTGATCGCCACACCCCCCAACGGCCCTGGTATGCATTGACCGGACGAGGAGGAATTCTTCCCTCTGTGGAGATGCAAATTGATGATTTTGCAACTGACCGGCGAAAAAAGAAATTGAGCGAAAGGGGAAGTTTCTGCGTCGGCAGTGCAATACAAGGCAGGGAACATCCATTGCTGTGGCCTCGACCTGGAAACAGAACACAAGGCTCGACGAAGGGTTCTGCTTCAGATGCTCAATTACTCGAGCGTCTCAAGCAAAGAGATGAGCACGGCATCCTGAATCTATATGACCGCTATGCGCGCCCGGTCTATCGGTTCCTGCTGCACATGACGGGGTCCGTTGCGGTCGCTGAAGATCTCACCCAGGAGGTATTTCTGGTGATCATCGACGCGGTGGGCTCGGGGACCATCAGGCAATTTGATCCTGAGAAGGGGACGCTGGAGGGATATCTTCTGGGTATTGCGAGGAATCTGGTCAAGGCGGAGCGGCGCAGGACTTATCGCCTGCTTCCTTTGGAGGGTCTGTTTGAAACCCCTGAATGGAGCCGGCTACTCAAGAAGCTTGGCCTTGAAAACCAAAAGCAAAATGCCGAAAGCCTGCTTGCCATGCAATCGGAGTTGAAGGTTCTGTACCGCGCAATTCTCGAGCTTCCACATCAGTATCGGGAGACAATCGTACTATGCAGCTTGCAGGAAAAGAGCTATCAGGAAGTTGCTGAGATTCTGCAATGTTCCCAAGGTACCGTCGCGTCGCGCATGAATCGCGGCCGAGCCTTACTGGCGGCAAAGCTGCGGGGATCAACAGTAAATGAAGTAAAGGCATCTGCGGACTGAGGAGGAAAGGAGGCAAGGAAAGTGGAATCAAAGCAAAACGCTAGCGGCGATGCACACGTGGACTATTTGTTGGGAGTGCTGAGTAAGCTATCGCAAGACGATCCACCTCCAGCCCTCAGAGCGCGGCTAGGGCTTCTGTCTTCCAGGCGTTCAAGAAGTGGACTTCTGCTCCGGCTCAAGCCGGTCTTTGCCCTGGCCCTGCTGGTCGCCTTCGGGATCACCGCGGTATCAATAGCGCATCTTCGCCGCCCTTCGTTGCAAAGGAAAATTGGATCCCGCCCTGCTGGCGCGCTCTTCGATCGTGCACTCAGCGCTCCCCTAGCAGTTCCATCCCCAGGATCTACATTGCCGGTAACTCATCATCCGCTGCATAAGTGGACGCGATATAACACCTCTCAGCGAATGACCATGCTACTTCCCTATTCCGATGCTGCCATCGATACGGGAACGGATGCGACCATTCGCGTATCGATGTCTCAAGCTGAGCTAGCGGCGCTCGGCTTTCCCATAAACACGACTCTTCACGATCGGCGGGTGCTTGCAGAGCTTACGTTAGGGGATGACGGTCTGCCGCGAGCGATCAGTGTGCCTTTGCCTCTTGAGATAGTCAAGGAGAAGAAATGAAGCCGCCCCGTCCAACGACATTCCATTCGGCTCTTGTGGTTCTATCCAGCCTTTGCCTCTCCAATTACGGCCGAGCACAGACGCAGATTACGGTGAGCCCGGCGGACTGCTCCGGAGACAACGCGCCTTGCACCCGAATCGCTAGTCCGCAAGGGACTAACGCTGCCCAACTCGATATCGCGGGAACTGCCCCATCCGGACCCGGACAAGTGGTACTGGCGACGACGCGCGCAGGTGTGACGTTCGGCTTACAAGATGAAGCTGAAGTGGTGAAGAACGAACCCTATCAAGCTCAGGCTGTCACCGAAATGAAGCAAACGCTTTCCGACGGCTCGCATATCGTTCAGACCACTACGGCCACCGTCGCGCGCGACAGCGATGGCAGAACCGTACGCGTACAGAAACTGACCATGATGGGTCCCTGGAAATCTTCGGGTTCTTCTCAGGGAGATAGCCAGACTCTAACTACCATCTTCGATCCAGTCAGCAAAGAGCACATCGACTTTACCTCCGATAACAAAGTCGCTCATGTAGTGACCATGCCGCCATTGCCGCCCGGAGCACCCGTGGGCGCGGAAGGTGCAGTTTCCATGGTCTTCGCAGGTTCCGCCGCCGGTGCGGGGCAAGCAGTCACGGTACAGGCCCAAGCGATCGCACCGCAGGCGAGCAACGGCGCGGACCCTAAAACCGAATCGCTTGGCACGGAAACGATGGAAGGCATCCAGGCGACGGGAACACGCATCAGGAGAACCATTGCCGCAGGCACGATCGGCAATGATAAGGACCTGGTTATTACTCACGAGACATGGTATTCGCCTGAACTGAAGCTGGTCATTCAGAGCACGCAAAATGATCCGCGCTTCGGTCAAACGACTTTTACCTTGAAGAATATTCAGCAGGGGCAGCCCGATGAAACCCTGTTCCAGGTGCCGGCAGACTACAAGGTCAATAAAATTGTCCCCAGGCTGGCTCTTCCGCAATAACAGAGCGGAACGGTGGGGTTCGGCTACCCTGCTTGTGGGAGCACTCGAAAAAAACATCTTTAACCCACGTACGCTGGTGCGAACGCGGGGCACCCGTCAAGGTCTTTCGGTCATGACGTACATTTGCTATTTCATGATCATGGTGACGGTTCCCGAACTTGTCACCAGGTGCGTTTGGGATGGAGTACTTGGGCTGGTTTGCGTGGATTGACCACCTCCGCATCCGCCCGCGGTCGCGATGACCGCTATCAGTAGTCCGACCGATACGATGATCCAGGCATTTTTGCTCTTACGCCTTTTCCTCAGCCTCAGCGTCAGCGGCGCCAATAGGAAAGGCAATAGCACCAGCGCCGTCGCAGCTCCGGGAAGCGTCTCCGTAAACACCAACGTGATCTCGTACGTAGCAGGTGGTGTCTTCGCGGCCGTGGTAATCACGACTGAGCTGCTTTCCGCGGAGTAGCTGCAACCTGCCCCCACCGGCAGGTTCAGGCACTTGACGCTGACGTTAGTTGCTGACGCTGGCAAAGTGACCGGGTACGTTGCCGTGGCTCCCGCAGTCACCGTCACTGATCCTGTCGGGAATGATGGAGGAGTGTTGCTTCCGGCCGTATCGATCTCAAACGTAAGCACGTTCGACTTTCCCCCTCCCGGCGAGGTCGTTAGCACCGTTAGGGGGGTCGTCCCGGCACCAGCCACATCACCGGCAGGAACCTGCGCGGTCAACTGAGTGGCATTTACGAATTGTGTCGCAAGCGCGGTTGTCCCCCACATCACCGTGGACGCCGGGGCGAATCCAGTCCCGTTTACAGTCAATGTAAACGCCGCTCCGCCCGCCGCCACGAACGCTGGGGAAAGGCTGCCCAACGCCGGGGTTGGCGAATTTGCAGCGATCACATAGGCAGCTTTGGCGACGGCGCTATCGTTATAATTCGCCGCAACCGCGATGGCGCTGATGGTCTCCGTCGAGCTCACCGTGATCGGGCCGGTGTAAGCCGTCGAGGCCACGGAAGGCGTACTGGCGTCGGTGGTGAAATAAATCGTCGCGCCGGGATTTGTATCCGTAATAGTTACTATCTGTGGCGTTGCATAAGTCCCGGCCGCGACGCTGAACGCCGGTGTGGCCGTCCTCTGCGGTGCGAACGTCACCTTCCGCACACGGTAGTTGTACGTGTCTGTGAAATACATGTTGCCGGTTGCATCGAAGGCCACGCTATACGGCGAATTCAGCTCCGCGACGCCCGCTGCGCCGCCATCTCCACTGAACCCAGAGAGTCCGATTCCCGCGACCCTGGTGATGATCCCGGTGGCGGCATTTACTTCTCGAATCTCGTTCCCCCAACTGCCGACGTAAAGGTTGCCGGCGGAGTCCAGGCTCACCGATTCCGGTATTACGAGAGCGCTCGTAGCCGGGCCGCCATCTCCTGTACTGCCTGGCAGGTCCTGGACCCCGGCGACCGTCGAGATGATTCCTGTTGCGGCGGTTACTTTACGCACCACAGCGTAGGTCGCAATGAAGAGATTGCCCGCCTGATCCACAGCAACCCCCGTCGGAGCCGCGAGGCTTGCCACAGTTGCCGGTCCGCCATCGCCGGTCGAACCATAGGGGCCGCTCCCGGCCACCGCGGTGAAGCTTCCATTTGCCGCCGTCAGCTTCCAAACTGTGTTGGCGGAGACATCGGCCACGTAGAGATTCCCTGCGCTGTCGACCGCCACTCCCGTGGGGAAAATTGTGCTGAAATTTGAGCCACCACTTGGACGGGACGTCGGTCCCACCACCGTCGATATGACGCCGGTGCTCGCCGTAACTTTTCTCACCGATTCGTTCACTGGATCGGCGATATAGAGATTGCTGGCCGAGTCGAGGGCAATCCCCTGAGGTTCAGATAGGGTAGCAGCGGTGGCCGCTCCACCATCGCCTGTATATCCAGCCGTCCCAGTGCCTGCATAGATGGATGCAATGCCGTTGCTCGCTGCAACTTTCCATACAACCTTGTTTTGAAAATCGCTAACGTAGATATTTCCGGGTGCATCGACAGCAATACTCACAGGTAGTCCGAATTCGGCCGAGAGTGCGGGCCCTCCAACACCGTACAAACCCGAGATGCCATTTCCTGCCACCGTCGTAATTACAGGCGAGGATGACGTGATGGAGTACGTCGCCGACGCAACGTTGCTTGCAAGGAACCCCGGCGCTACGGCAATCGCCTTAAGCGTAACCGGGCCTGTGATCCTGATCGGGAGACTGTACCCGATCGAGTAAAAGGGTACGGGCGTCGACCCGTCCGCGGTTAGGTAGATCGAGGCGCCCGGTATGTTCGATGAAATGGTCACCGTCTGTGGGCTCGCGTAGGTTCCTCCCGAAACACTGAAGGTCGGGGCCGTCGCCTGCGTAGTCGGAGGCGCCGCGGCCGCAAGTAATTCCCGGACGCGCCCGCCTTCGATTTCGGCAATATAGAAATCGCCCGCATTGTCACTCGCCATGCCCTCCGGCCAGCAGAGAGATGCCGAAGTCCCTACCGCTCCATCCCGTCCGCTGCACAATTGCCCATCGCCAGCCACGGTGGTGATGATCCCCGTCGTCATATCCACTTTGCGTATTGCGCCATGGCCAGTATCGGTAAAGTACAGGTTGCCGGCGGCATCGAATAAAATTGAAGTCGGCTGGTTGAGCTGAGCGCTGGTGGCCGGTCCACCGTCGCCCGAATAGGTCGAAGTCAGGACTCCGCTCACGGCCATACCCGCGACGGTGGTGATGATCCCCGTAGCTCCATTCACTTCACGAATCACATTATTGCCGCTATCCGCGATGTACAAATTACCCTTCGCGTCAAAAGAAAGACCTGCTGGATCGAACAAGAGTGCGCTGGTGGCCGGACCGCCGTCGCCCCCATAGCCATTGCCCGCAGTTCCCGCAACTGTGGTGATGATGCCCGTCGCGTCCGTTACCTTGAGAACTGAACTCGGGTCGTTTGAGGTGATGTAAACATTGCGCGCTGCGTCGATGGTAATGCCGCCGATGGAACCGAGGACCGCGCTGGTTGCGAGACCACCGCCGCCCGTCCCCGCCGGTCCCGTCCGCCCCCGGCGTAGGTTTGGATGATTCCTGATTTGAGATTCAGGATCCGCACCAACCCGCTGCCGTTATCGCCGATAAACAGGTTGCCGTTCTGGTCCAATGCCAGCGCGCCCGGCACCTCGAACTCCGCGCTGGTTGCTGGCCCGCCATCACCGGAACTGCCAATCTTTCCCGTTCCCGCGATCGTACTGATGACCCGGGTCCCCGCCGCGACTTCACGCACCACATGGTTGCCTTGGTCGCTGATGTACAGGTTTCCCGTACTGTCCCTGGCCACCCAGGTGGGCGAGTTCAATTGCGCCAGCGTCGCCGGGCCGCCATCTCCGCTGTAGCCGTACGAGCCACTACCCGCGGCGGTGTAGAGCAACGAAACAGGAGTACTGCCGATGTAATACTGGGCAAACGTCGCCAGGCTCGGTGCATACCCCGGTGCGACGGCCATCGCCGCCAGCGTCTCTGAAGCAGATACCGTGATCGGGCCGCTATACACGTTCGAGGTCACGTTCGGCAGCGAGCCATTCGTCGTGTAGTAAATGGTGGCCGCGGCATTGGAATCGCTGATTGTTACCTTTTGCGCCGACGGATAATATCCTGCCGCCAGTGCAATCATCGGCGACGGGGTCAGCGGTAGTTGCAGATTGTAATTCGCCGTCACGTAATTGCTGGCCTCGTACCCGTTTTCCAGCGCATATGCCTGGACGAATGCGATGCCCTCCAAAGCTACTGTGATTGGCCCGGTGTACGGCACAAATCCCTGGGTTGAAGTTGAGTTGTAATAGATCGTCGCGCCTGGCGTCGCATCCGTGATCGTTACCTTGATGCTCGACATATAGGTTCCCGACGCCGGAGTCAGAACCGGATCAGCCACTCTTGCCTGAAGCGTGGTGCTCTGCGAAGTACTTGGCTGGAAGTTCGCGTCGCCTGGAAAACTCGCGACCACCTGGTGGCTTCCCGGGCCTGCTGGAGCGATCGAATTGACCGTCGCTATAGATTGCCACTGGTGCGCCAACAACACCTGTGCCGTGCCGTCGTAGAAACTCGCCGATGCAATATCCGTGGCCCCGTCACCGTTGAAATCTGCCATAGTCGAACTCGAGCAGCATGGCAATCCGGCAGATCCAATGGAGACCTCGCTGAACGTTCCGTCGCCTTTTCCCTGCAGAACGCTGATAGTGGTTCCGTTGACTTGCGCACCGAGAAACAAATCCGGGATGCCGTCGGCGTTGAAATCGCCGGTCGTAAACAGGAAAGGTGTGAACCCGATGGTAGAAGAAGCAAGACTGGGAGTGGCCTGGAAACTCCCGTCGCCATTGCCAAGGAAAACGGCAACCTGGGAACTTCCCCCGTAGAGCGACAGGGCCAGGTCCAGTTTCCCGTCGCCGTTGTAGTCACCTGTGGTTAACAGCGTCGCACTGTTCAGGCTTATAGGAGTATCCGGCGCCGCGGTAAAGGTTCCGTCCCCGTTGCTCAGGTAAACGGACACCTGGTGCGGTCCATCGTCTGCAACCATTAAGTCCGACAGTCCATCGCCATTCAGATCCGCCGTAACCATCGAGGCGAAGTTCGACGCCTCGAAGATATTTGTCGTGGTCACCGGCACCTGGGTAAAGGAACCGTCCCCCTGACCCAGCAGGATCACCAGATAGTAGCCGCCGCCGACAGCGAGGTCCGGAATACCATCGCCATTAAAGTCTCCCGCCACGGCAGGCTCGTTTCCATAGTTTGTATAGAAGACACCTTGCGGGGATACGGTGAAGGTGCCATCGCCGTTCCCCAGCAAAACGGTCATCGAAGCGCTCAGTCGATCCGCGACCAGGATGTCCGGGTGCCCATCTCCGTTGAAGTCCTGCACCAGTACAGGCTTGCCTATAGCCGTAATCGGATTCCCGGTGACTGGGCTGAAGTTTCCTGTGCCATCTCCCAGCAGGACCGTGGCGGAGTCGGTTGGGCTCACCGCGTTGAGTCCAACCGCAATGTCCGTATTGCCGTCGCCGTTAAAATCGCCGGCCACAATCCCGGAAGGCTCATTGCCCACCGCGGGCGCGAACCCCGCGGCCAGTGTCTCTATCACTGGGTCACCCAGGGATGCTGTCGCCAGCACCGAGTTGTTGGCGCTGAGATCCATGAATGAGATCATTCCCGATGGTCCGGCAGGACTTTTCGCCGAGCCGCTCACGGTTGCTGTAAGCGAATAATTTCCAGGCAGTCCGGCCTGCGCGATGGTCGTCACCGAAGGAAAGGCGCCTGTTACCGAGACCGTAGCGGTGTTCGCAGTGCTCGCTGCCCAATTGACGGTGCCGAGAAATACGGCCTTGTAGCTATGCGCGCCGGTGGCGGGACGCAGTTTGATCGTGGCCGTCCCTGCGCTGGTTACTTGTGCGGTAGCCAGGACGTGAACATCCGTGCAGTATATTGCGGAAGCGTCACAGAAGTTCACCTGGCCGGCTTTGACCATTCCTGATGCCGACGTCACCGCTGCCGTGAGCGTAATCGTGTTGCCCGCGGTGATATTCGCGGCGCTCCCCGAGGCTGCCGTGATGGTCAATGCCGTCGTGGTCGCGGCGCCGGTGGCGGCCACCGCAGTAGCTGTCAAACCAGTCGTCAACGCGATTGCCAAAACGCCGGTCAAGGAAGTGAGAAGTGGAGCAACAAAATACCGGTGTAAAAACCCAGGGCGCAAGAAGTTCCCAGTGCAAAGGCACAGCATCGTCCGTCCACTCTCTGATGGAAGTTACAATTCCGTGCGCGACGAGAATGCGAACGGTCCCAATTCGCCAAATAGTGAAGCAAGTCTAGCATTCCATAGGGAAAGTCGACCACCGGATTGACATCCAAGCTTGACCGCCGGTTACATTCGCGGTTCGTTACAGTGGTAATTACATTCTTGGTTACCGCCGGGAAGGTGACAAATGACGTACATATTGTTCGGTCGTGGACATTCGCCCCTCATAGTGACAGGCGGAAGTGACAGACGGAAGTGAGAGGCGGGACGTTTGCCACTCCCCAAGTGAATCCACGCAAGTCCCAGAGACGAACTGGCGCCGGTTTCTCCCGGCTGTCATTCGTCCCCAGCGCGTGCACGTCGGTTACTCTACAGGCTGGTGGCTGGTGAAGAAGTCAAGCAGGCTTTGGGGGGCGTTGGGCCCGAGACACACGGGGAGGATCTCTTCTGCCGCAGCAGCCTCGGAGGCGCTGCGAGGAAAGAGTTCCTTTTCATACGCCCTGAGCGCGGTCTCTACGTCTCCACGGTTGGCGGCAATGGCCTTCCCGAGTTCGGCGCCGTCGAACATCGCGAGATTGGCACCTTCGCCAGACGGGGTCATCAGGTGGGCTGCATCGCCAAGCAGGGTCACCCCGGGTACGCGGTCCCATTTGTGATCGACCGGGAGCGCATGAATGGCGCGAGACACCGGGTCAGCTTCACCGTCGGTGATGAGCGCTGTCAGCTCCGGAGCCCAGCCGCTGAATTCCCCTGCGACGCGAGCCAGGGCGGCCGCCGGGTCGGAGAAGTCGATGCTGTCGATCCAGTCCTTTGGCTTGATCAACTCGGCGTAGGTGTGCAGCGCGCCATTGGGTTCCCGGTGCGCGAGAATGCCCTTTCCGGGCGCTACTGCAAACAGCGCGCCGCTTCCGACCGCTTTCGCGCTCGCCTTGTGACGAGTGTCGCTATCGTACAAGTATGTCTCAATGAATGACGCGCCGGCATATGCCGGTTGCGCATCGGAGAGAAGCGGTCGAACCTTCGACCAGGCGCCGTCTGCGCCGACCAGAATGTCGGTGGTCGCCGTTACGCCGTCAGCAAAGCTCAACATGTGCCTTCCGCCGCCGAGCGGAGATACTGCTGTCAGTTTGTGTGCCCAGCGCACCGTGCCCGCCGGAAGTGAGTCGAGCAAGATCCGGCGAAGTTCTCCCCGGGATACCTCAGGTCGACCGCCCGTGCCGTCGTCAGGCTCATCCAGCAGGACGTTGCCATCCTTGTCGAGTACCCGCATAGCCTGGCCGCCGGGGTGGATGATCTGGAGAAACTCTTCGAAGAGCCCGGCTGCTTTGAGTGCGAGCTGCCCGTTGTTTTCGTGAATATCGAGCATGCCACCCTGCCCTCGCGCGTTAGCCGAGGCTTCCGCTTCGTAGACCGTCGCTTGAATACCGTGCACATGAAGGACGCGCGCCAGTGTCAGGCCGCCGAGCCCGGCGCCGATAATCGAAACTGGAGTATTCATGTTGCCCCCTTCATGGTTGGCATCCGCAAAGATCTATGGAACGTCATTCCATAATATTGGAACATCATTCCATTTGTGTCAAGATGACGTATGGTTAGGAAAGTGCGTGGCCGCCAACGACGTGAAGAATCGCTTTCCCGGGATCGCATCATTGAAGCGGCGATCGAGCTCCTCGATCGCACTGGAGAAGGCGGCCTGACCTTTCGCACCTTGTCGGAACGGCTGGCCACTGGTCCTGGAGCGATTTATTGGCACATCGCTAATAAGAACGAGCTGCTAACAGCCGCGTGCGATGCCGTCATCGCTCGCACGATGAATGCGCCCCTGGCCGGCGCAACGCCGCAGGCAAGCATTCGCGCCCTCGCACTGGGCTTGTTCGATGCGATCGACGCGCATCCGTGGGTTGGCTCGGCATTGACCGGGCCCCCGGGGCAGTCGCCCATGCTGCGCATTTTTGAACGCATAGGCCAGCAGATTCGCGCTCTTGGCGTGCCGGGCAAAAAGCAGTGGGCAACCGCGTCCGCGTTGTTGAGCTATATCCTTGGCGTCGCTGGGCAGAACGCGGCCAACGGGCAGTTCGCTCGGGCGCGCGGTCTCGACAGATCCGATTTCCTGGGGACAATGTCGACGGAGTGGTCGCAGCTCGATCCGGATGAGTATCCGTTTGCACGCAGCGTAGCCGGACAGTTGCGCGCTCACGACGACCGAATGGATTTTCTCGCCGGGATTGACCTCATCCTCAAAGGTATTGGCCCACCGCCGCGGCGGCTCCTCAGCCGACGAACCAGCGAGCGGCAGCGCATTTGAATTCCCTGCAATCCGGGTCGTTGTCAGATGCCCAGGCGATAATTCCATCAGGGCGAATCAGCACCGCGCTTAAGCCTAATTGTTCTTTCGGCCGGCCCGAAACATACTTCATTTGGTCGCCATATTCACTCGCCAAAGTTTTAAGTGAAGCATTCCCGTCAAAATCAAGCAGTATACCTTGGCCATCGTGCATGAGTTCGCCAATCCTTGCGCCGTCTTCCAACTCAAAGTTGGGAACGCTGTGGCCTACAAGCGGGTGGCCGCCACCGAGATCGTAGTGTGTGAAAACGCCCCACACCCTTCCTGCAATATAGGTGGCGCCATCGCGCGTATTCATCAGGTCGCGGACAATTGCATTCAACGCGCGCGAAGCCGGGTCTGGTTTCATGATGGCAACCTGGGCCCGTGACCAATCCAGGACCTGGATACCCAAGGGGTGTCGTTCCGTTTGATAACTGTCCAACAAGCCTTCCGGCGCTTTCTTTTGAATGGTTGCGGCGAGCTTCCAGCCCAGGTTCATGGCATCGCCCAGTCCAAGGTTGAGCCCCTGGCCTCCCAACGGCGAATGAATGTGCGCGGCGTCGCCGGCTAAAAGTACCCGTCCGTTGCGGTAGGTTGTGGCCTGCCGTGCGCGGTCAGTCCAGGTGGTTGCCGCATGCAGGGCGCTGATCGTAACGTCAGTGTTCGAGACGCGGCGTAGCACCTCCTGCACGTGCTGCACGCGTCACGGGCTCTGCACGATGAGATGCCCCGCCATCAAACTCCAGCATCACCAGGTAACCTGGCTGCGATTGGAAGTACATGCCTGTTGGTGTCAGGTTTCGGCCCGGAGCGAGCTTCTCCGGGTCGGCAATGTCAACCTGGGCAGAGTAGCCGGTAAATTCCGGCTCCGTACCGGCGAATTCAAAACCGCCCGCCTTGCGAACAACACTACGGCTTCCATCGCAACCCACCAGCCATTTACTTTGAAACGACTGGTCACCTGACTGAACAGTCACCCCATCCTCGGTTTGATGAAAGTCAGTAATGGCAAGCCCGCGCTTGATTTCTACACCCAGGGCTTCTGCGCGGCGAGCCAGCACAGATTCAAGCTCCTCCATTTCAGACAGCAAACTGGTGTCGGTCGAGCTTGGCAGGCGATACCTCCACTGAGAGGTGTCAATATTGCCGTCATGAAATGGAATGCCGGCGAAGTGTCCTCCCTGACGGCGTGAGCCCTTGTACGGGAGTTGAGGTTTTGTGGGGGTTTTTAAGGCGTTTGTGTACCTCAAGTTCTTTCAGCAACCCACGACGGTAAAGCGCTTCAATCGTAGGCGCCGAAAGTCCCCGTATCCCGAAAGGAAGTTGCTTCAATGGCGAGTGCGGATTTTCCGCCTTTTCCAGTATCAGGACGGAACATTTGGCCAAGGCCAGTTCACAGGCGAGGAATAGACCCACAGGCCCTGCGCCGGAAATGATGACATCGTGAATCGAATGATTTTGTGCGATTGTCTTATCGTTGCATGTATTACAAAATATACCGTCCAGTCGGTTTTTACAATAAAAACATACCGCCCGGTCGGTTTATGCTATTTTGACTAGCGTGAGAATCCGAAAACCACGAAAGCCGCAGGAACGAACAGCCGTAACGCGAGACCTGCTACTTGACTGCCGCAGAGCAGGTCTTTGCGCGGGTCGGCTATGAAAAAGCGCAAGTGGAAGAGATTGCCGCTAGCGGCAGGCTTCAGCAAAGGGGCTCTATACGCTCACTTCAAGAGTAAAGAAGAGCTGTTTCTGGCGCTGTATGAGACGAAAACAGCCGCTTCCCTCAGCGAAACTTCGCCACGCCTCTGGACAGCGCCCCGACTCGCGACGGAAAAATCGATGCATTCCGAAGCTTCTACATCGACTTGTCGAAGGAGAAGGATTGGGCGCTCATAATCCTTGAAGTCAAGCTCTTCATCAGGCGCCATCCAGAGGTAAAAGAGTGAAGACTTCGTCAGATTGACGAGCACGTTGGAGACAGCATCGAGGGGGCATTGACTCGGCTTTTCGGCAACTCTGTTCGAGCCGCCGGAGAAGCCCTCGGGGGTATTTTCTCTGCGCTCGTGCTTGAGGCCGATTTGGAACCTGATGTGCTTCCTGAGCGGAAGATGAGAGCCATGCTGGGTACGATCTTCGATGCCCTGCTGGGATTAAGCGATCCAGCCTCGCAAACCAGGAAATCCATTTAGCTATTGAGGCACCTCACGCGGCGTAACCCTTGCGCGCGCGGGGACGGCAGTGGCGGGACCGCGGTTTCGCCTGCAGAGTCATCACCCGACCCAAGTTTGGGGGGAGCCTCCTGCTTTAGCAGGGGGAGCGGGACTTCAGTCCAGCGGAAAAGCGATTTACTGAGAGATGGGCTTTAGCCCTGGATTCTCGAGGTCGGCGCAAACCCGCATGATCAAAGCCGAACTCTTTTTGCGCAACGTTGAAGCTTAGCCTTACCTATGCTGACGACCGTGATCTCCGGACTATTCGCCGCTTCGCCCTTCCAAAGGCGAAGTGTGAGGTATCTTGACGTACACCGCACGGACGGCCCAACTCTCCACTAAAAGAACAATCACGGCGATCAATATAAACAGTAGACCACCGTTGAGGAGCATCAGAGCCAAAGGGATCAGTGCCCCGGCAGCAATGAGCGCGCCAACACGCCATTGTTGCGCGCGGGTATAGAGCAGCGCGTGGGCCGGTCGAAGGTTCGCAAACAACAACCCTAAAGGAATCACATTGAGCACCAGCAGCACGATCAAGGCAACGCGGAGGATGGCGCTTGCCTGCGTTTGCCCCATCAGGGCGGACAGGACAAGGAGCTCAGCGCAACCCATCAGCAGGGCCGAATTGGTGAGATAACCTCCCAACCAGCGCGCGTCTTTCCAACCTGGTTGCGCGTTGGTGCTGAGCAAGACGCCCTTATAGGCCGCGGAGGCAAAGCCCGGCAGCAATCCCAGGACCACCGCGCCTAGGCGCGCCCACTCAAAGTCCCAACCAACTTCTGCCAGCAGGCTGAGCCCCGCCGCCGCAGTCAGCGGGAGCGAGAAGATCGTCAGACACCACGTCCCCAACGACATGGGTGAGCTCGGCTTGAAAACCCTGAGCATGTGATGGAAACGCAACGGATCGCCCAGATCCAACACCAGCAATCCGAGGTCAACCAGCAAAAGCAGGAGAGCGACCGGATAAGCCACCTTCGCCACGCGCAGGAAAACCGCGGGCGCGGCCAACTCGCTGACCGCGGCGGCTAGGAACAGTCCGGTCGCCAAGCCATTGAGCAAAGCGTCCCAGGCGATGATGCCGTGCCAGCCCGGCACCTTGGTCACCGTCATATTCGCATAGCCGCTCTGGCCCCCTTGTTCCGGCAAGGGAGGCTCGGTGAGAGCTTGCTGCGGTCTGGAGTTTGCGTTCATTCAGGGCTTCAAAAGAAACACCACCGCGAGCAGTACGGCGATAGCGGCCAAGCCGCCCGTAACGGAACGAGCATAATCTCCCATCATGTGCAGCCACGGATTGAATGGAGCATCCGGCAGGCCATAAACGGAAGGGCGATCAACCAGCAGATAGAAGGAATGCATTTCGGAATAAGTCTCACTCGGGACGTCGCCATAAAGGTACGCCTGCGGAACGCCGCGCTGGTGAAGTTGCTCCACTCGTTTGCGGGCCTGGTCGCGAAGCTCGTCGACCGGGCCGAAGTGGATGGACTGGGTTGGACATGCCTTGGCGCAGGCCGGCTCCAGACCGTCGCGCTGGCGGTCATAGCACAGCGTGCATTTATGGGAATGCCCACCCATTTCGCTGCGCGTGATGACGCCGAACGGGCAAGCCGCTATGCAGCATGAGCAACCGTTACAGATATCAGCCTGAATATAAACGTTCTGGAACTCATTTTGAATAATGGCGCCCGTCGGGCAAGCCTGATGGCAAGGGGCGGCCAGGCAATGCTTGCAATGGTCGCTCATCATGAGCCAGCGATTAAGAGGCGATTCGTCGGAAACCGTGTCCAGGGAAGCAAGCTGGTCCAGGGAAGTAAGCGGGGTTGGTTCGTGGGAGAACTGCTCAATAAATTTCACATGGCGCCAGGTGGTCGCCGACAACTCGTTCGTATTGTCATAGCTATTACCGGAAAAGTTAAAGCCATCCGAGGGCAGTTGGTTCCACTGCTTGCACGCCACCTCACAAGCCTTGCAGCCGATGCATACCGTGGTGTCGGTGTAAAAGCCGGTAGGCGTTTGCGGCTTAGGCGCTTCACCATGCAGGAAGGGATAGATGAGGCGTCCCAGCACCTCAGGCACAAGGCCGTGCGGTTCACCATGTAGGTACGGATGAATCACGCGTGCCAGCAGCTGTGACAGCCGGCCGCGCGGCGGATCACTGGTCTGGGGCAAAGCGGACAGTTCCTGTTCTCTACTTGCCATGTCCGATCCTTCCTTCTGGTTGGGCGCTGGCCGGCGTATCCGGGATCGGATCGAGGGTCGGCCAGTGCGCAGTGGGCACCGTGGGGTGCAGCGCCTGGCCTTCGAGACGCCCGGCTTGGACTTGGCAAGTGAACGCCTTGCTTTCGTGCATGCTCACGTTGGGGTCGGCCAAGAGCGCCGTCAGGTCGTTGGCGTTGCCGCCGACCGTCTCGCCGGCGAAAGCCCAGTGGAACGGGAGGCCGATCTGGTGGACCACGCGCCCCTCGACGACAAAGGGCCGCAGGCGCCGGGTGACCATCGCACGGGCCTCGATTCGACCGCGCGGCGTTTGGATCGTCATCCAACCAGCGTGAACGATACCGCGCTCGGCGGCCAGCTCGTAGCTCAGCTCGGCGAACATCTCCGGTTGCAGTTCGTTGAGCCAGCTATTGAAGCGGCTCATCGGGCCACTGAGGTAATGTTCGGTGAGACGGAACGTCGTGGCCACCACGGGATATTCAGCTGTCGGCATGTGGGCGATGTGGTTCAGCGGACCTGGGAACAAGCGCATCGTCGGGTTGGTATTGTGTTTGGGATAGAGCAGGTTGCCAAACGGCGACTCGACCGGCTCGTAATGCGTGGGCAGAGGGCCGTCCTTGATGCCGGGGGAGTACAACCAGCCCAGTCCATCGGCCTTGGTGATGAAGGGGTGGGTGCCGGCGATGGCGTCCATGCCGGTCGCGCCTGGAGGCGGTTGGTAATCGGGCGGCTTGTTCAGCTCGAAGTCCGGTTTGTCCTGTCCCACCCAGCTCCGCTTCTCGGCGTCCCACCAAACCAATTTCTTACGTTCCGACCAGGGCCGCCCCTCGGGGTCGGCCGAGGCCCGGTTGTAGAGGACGCGGACATTGTTTGGCCAGGCGAAGCCCCACTCCGGTTGAATTGGGTTGTCCGAGATCTTGCGCTCGTCCGCACGGTTGCGTCCTGGCTCGGGGAAGACCCCGCTGTAGACCCAGCAGCCGCATGCTGTCGTGCCGTCGTCCTTCAACTCCGAATAGCCGCTGACTAGACGAGGCCCCCCGGTGCGCGGGTCGATTTCATCCAGCCGGTGACCGTTTATCTCCATGAGGACCTTTTCCAGGTCCGGTTCCCCTTCGATGCGGCTGAGCGTTCCATCGGGCAGACGCGGCTGCTCGTCGAAGTCGTAATCCCAGGTGAGGTTCAGCAGCCCCTGATCCCTGGGATCAGTGGAACCGGCGTAGAGCTGCTTGAGGCGCTTACCCAGGTTGTAGAAAAACCAGGCGTCGGAACGGCAATCGCCGGACGGATCGATGGCTTTCTTGTGCCATTGGACGAGCCGCTGCGTCTGGGTTAAGCTGCCCTCCTTCTCTTGAGCGGCCGCCGCGGGGATGAAGAAGACCTCGGTCCCGATCTCGGAGGACGGCGGCGCATTCCGATCGTTCTTCCAGAAGGTGGCGCTTTCCGTCTCGAACCAATCGAGAACCACCAGCCACTCCAGGTTGCGCAGGCCGGCACGGTGCAGACCGGCGTTGGGTCCGCCGCCGCCGGGGTTCTGACCAGCCAGGAAGTAGCCCTTCACCCCACCCTTGGACATGCGATCGAAGTAGGCCAGTTGCGAATAGTCGCCTTCCACGCGCGGCACCCAGGAGAAACCGAAGTCGTTGTCCGGTGTTGCTCCGTCGCCGTACCACGCCTTGAGGAGGCTGACAATGAATTTGCTGAAGTTCGCCCAGTAGCCGGTGGGCATCCCTCCATTCTCGATGTAAGAACCCAAATCCTCATGCGCGGGGTCGTGTGCCGCGGGTTGCGGCAGGTAACCCGGCAGTGAGTCGTACAACGTCGAGATGTCGGTCGCGCCCTGGATAGTGGAGTGGCCGCGCAAAGCCATGATGCCGCCGCCAGGCCGCCCCATGTTGCCGAGCAACAACTGCAGGATGCCGGCAGTGCGTATGATCTGCACGCCGGTACTGTGCTGCGTCCAGCCCAGCGCGTAGGCGATGCAAGTGGTCCGCTCGCGTCCGGAGTTAGTGCAGAGCAAATCCGCGACGCGCAGGAACTCTTCCGGCTTGCAGCCGCACACCTGGGAAACGGTCTCCGGCGTGTAGCGGGCGAAGTGCCGGCGCAGAATCTGCATCACGCACCGCGGGTGCTGCAAGGTTGGGTCGCGCTGTGCGTTTGCCGGGTGTTTGTGCGGCCAGGGATGTGCTGACATGCTGCCATCCGTGGAGTGGCCACGAGGGTCATGCTCCTGAGTCGACTGCGTCGAACCGTTCTGCTCCGCGTCATCGCCGTTCTCGAAGCCCCAGTGGCCCTGCTTGGAATCATAGGACTCGTGCTGTTGGTCGAACCCGCTAAACATCCCTGCCAGATCTTCGGTATCGCGGAAACCTTCGTCGATGATCGTCGCAGCGTTGGTGTAGGCCAGGACATATTCGTGAAACCAACGGTCGTTCGCTAAGACATAATTCACCAGGCCGCCGAGGAAGGCGATATCGCTGCCGGAGCGGATGCCGACGTAGAGATCGCACACGGCCGACATGCGGGTGAAGCGCGGGTCCACATGGATCAGGGTCCCGCCTTTCAGCTTGGCCTCCATGGGCCAGCGGAAGCCGACAGGTTGAGCCTCCGCCATGTTCGATCCCATGAACAGGATGCAATCGCTATTGGCCATGTCTTGCTGATAATTTGTAGCCGCACCGCGGCCGAACGAGGCGCCCAGACCGGGCACCGAGGCGCTGTGTCATATTCGCGCCTGATTCTCGATCGACACCACTCCCAACCCGCCGCCGAGCAGCTTCTTGATGAGATAGTTTTCCTCGTTGTCAATCGTTGCTCCGCCCAACGAGCCGATGCTGCGCACCGAGTTGAGCAAACGGCCTTGTTCGTCGCGAGTGGTGAAATCGGCGTCGCGGGTCGTTTTGACGCGCTGGGCAATCTGTTCCATCGCCCACTCCATTGTCTTCGTCTCCCACTGATCAGAGTAGGGAGCGCGGTACATGACATTGCGGACGCGATGCGAATTCACGGAGAGCTGGTAGGCATTAGCCCCTTTGGGGCATAGGTGGCCCGTGCTGATGGGACTATCAGGATCGCCCTCAATGTCGATGAGTTCGCCGCCCTTGCTGTAGATGAGCTGCCCGCAGCCAACGGCGCAGTAAGGACAAATGCCCTGGGTGATATGGGCGCCGCGCAACCGCGAACCCTTGGCCAGCGTCTCCACGCTAAACGGTTCCCTAGAAGTTTTTGGTGGCTTGGTGAGCGGGAAGCGGAACATAGCACCCTCCTGGGCGAGATCAGTTGCGGATGGTAGCACAAATGGTATTTCGCATGAAAAGAAGACGATCCCCTGCCGGAAATCCCGTGGAGATCACCTACGGCTACTGACCATTTTTGCTGGAATCACGGGAAGACGCAAGGTGGCCGATAGATGTGGCCACCGCGCTCAGGACAAATATCAGAGCCGTTCAGGTAAGGGCTTCGCTTCCTCGGTACGATCTACGATTTCAATTCGCTCATCTTCTTACCCACCGCACCGGGGCCGAAATTGATATGAGCGTCCTTAATCGAAACTCCAACGACTTCGATACGCTTGAGGTCCCGTGTGCCGATCCCCGCTTCTTCCGCGAGACGCAGCGAGTTGTCGCCCCGGATAAACGGAGAAGTGCCGCGCTCCGCATACGGATCGTAGCCCATCACCGCCATCCCGACAGCATCCACATTGACGGCGTTGCGGCCGGCAATGATTACGCCCGGCGTCATCTTTTCCAGCCCAGGAAGCCACGGACCTTCCCCTCCCCGCACCGTCTCGACGCCATCAATGATCGCGATATCAATGGGCCGAATACCGTTCTGATCGACCAGAATGCGCGGAACCCGGTAGCCCGGATCGCGCGGCGAATCAGGATGCAGCTCGGCATCGACTCCAGAGGGCGCGGGCGTCGTTCCGTTGTGCAGTACCTCACCGCGCTCTTTCGTCGGCCGCTCGTTCCCGCTGGGTCCGCAGTCCCCGCCGTAAAGCGAGCAGGGCGTGTTGCCGAAGTTGTTCTTCATCGTCATGGTCACGCCTGCAATCCAATGGTTCTTCAGTTTCGCCATCGAAGCGTATACGTCGCACTGATAGAACGCCGGGTTCAAGTGGTATGCCGGATAGGCGTACCCGCCCCAGGGCACCTTCATGCGCACATATTGCTTGTAGTTGCCCAAATTCTGTACGTTTTCCCAAACCACTGGCACGCCCATGTTGTTAATCGCGTTTACGTCCAGGCCGTAGCGTGCCCACAGCGAGAGATCCTGATCGGCAGGGAAAAAGCTTTCAATCATACGCACGCGCCGCGCACCCGCCCTGGCAAACAGATGCACTGTCGCCGCTACTGTCTCCGCATTCGTCCTATAAGGAAGGTCAGGCGTCAGCGGCCAGTTCTTCGGATTTCCCGTGAGGTTCAGCTTGAGGGCAACCGTCTTTCCGCGTACCAATTTATCGATGCCGCCGATTTGGTCGAACGCCTTGGAGAGTTGCTGCCCATACTGCGCGTAATCGCGGCAACGCACGATAGCGACCTGGCTCGCTGGAGCCTCAGCCCTCAGCAGCTTCGGCATAACAAGTGCCCCAAGCGTCGCTGCACCCGTAGTGGCCAACATCTCTCGTCTGTTCATGTCTTGCGCCCTCCTCAAGCCTATGCTACTCGGGTATGATGAATCTCGCGTGTCTTATTTGATATCCAGACGATCATTTGGTAAGCTCCTCGCCGCCCTCCCGCTCGCCCGGGTTCTCGCCCCGCTTGCCCGAGCGTCCTCCGAAGAGCGCAACATGTTTCTCTCCTTGAACAGCGTCCTGTTGCAAGGTCGTGTTCCCTGGCCTGACTTTGCGCGCTTGGCCGCAAAAACTGGCTTTCCCGGCACGGACATCATGCTGCGCCCGGCCATGGAAGCCGGCGTCAGCGCGACCAACGACCTACTTGCCGGCCTTAAGATCAGGCCAGCGATCATCGAGTTCCCAGTCGAATTCCGGAAAGACGACGCGACCTTTAAAGCCTCGCTCACCCAGCTCGACGCAGCCGCCCAGTTCGCTGCGGCCATCCATTGCCCGCGCATGATGACGTACATCATGCCGTCGAGCGATACGCCAAAAGACGAGTTGCGCCAAACCTATAAACAGCGATTTACAGAAAGTGCCCGCATTTTAGCGCGCTCCAACGTCCGCCTCGGCCTTGAGTTTCTAGGTCCGCTCGAACTGCGCAAAAAATTCAAATACGAATTCATTTGGCACATGAACGATATGCTTGCGTTCGCTAAGGAATGTGGTCCAAACGTCGGACTGCTGCTCGATTCCTGGCACTGGCACCACGCGGGAGCCACCCCGGAGGACATCATTGCCGCCGGCCGCGATCGCATCGTGCATGTCCATTTCAATGACTCGCCCAACTTGCCTCCAGAGCAGATCCACGACGACCAGCGTCTGCTGCCTGGTGAAGGTGTCATCAACTTGACCGGCTTCTTGCAGGCGCTCCAAAGCATCCACTACCACGATGCGCTCAGCGTAGAAGTCTTCGGGCGAACAAAAGGCATGACACCGGAAGCGGCCGCCAAAGCCGGCCTCGATAGCTCACTTGCTGTCTTTCGCAAGGCCGGTGTTCCCGAAGGCTGAAGGACAAACAGCGAAAGCTGCTCGTCTCGCCTCGGTCACGGCATCTTCCTGTCATCGAGTACCGAACGGTCGTTTAGGGTCGGTGAGATCGCGTGCTGGATTTCCTGCACGTTGCATGTTTACAACTCCCAAACTAATGCCTTCGAAGCATTACCCTTAACGCCTCTATAAACATGACGAATTCTTCAGAGTTGCGCGGAGACGCCAGCTTTTCAACCACCATGCCCTGTCTAGTGAATTCTTGGGTGAAGCCCGGAAGAAGCTTGGTTAAGGTCGCGATCAGGGCTATCTCGTTCCAGGCCAATTCGTCTTGCTGTAGAGCAACTACTCTCTGACACAAGACTTTTATGACCTCATCCGGCATTTGAAATTTTCTCCTCGGGGTAGCTAGGTGAGCACACCATACTGCTTCGTGAGCAAAAGGCGTGTCACGTGATTGTCATGGGTTGGTAATTGCTGCGAGGCTCTAAGACCTTCGCGCATGGGCCTCGCCCTCCCCACGCCGCCGCGCCCCATCATGACCGGTTATTCATCTCGTGGTAAGTTGTTGGCTCCCGATCGGGTCTAGTGGTAGCGTGAAGATGTATTGAACGCGTGTACTGCAACCTTGATGAGTGGCAACTTCTCCTCCGCAACTGTTGGGGGAAGGGATAAGA
Source organism: uncultured Acidobacteriaceae bacterium (assembly GCA_963775365.1). Taxonomy (GTDB): domain Bacteria; phylum Acidobacteriota; class Terriglobia; order Terriglobales; family Acidobacteriaceae; genus PALSA-350. Next base: position 179,117 of record CAVZJL010000018.1, read on the forward strand.
GGGGCGGCCTGAACGGCGTGATTTATCTAATGCGGATAGGAAATAGGGGCTCAAAACGCAGCGGTGTCAAAGCGCTTAGCCGTGGAGCGGCTTCTGTGAGGGCCCGCGGAAGTGCCGTGCGGTTCGAGGCAATCATGGTGTACGTAGCCGCCCTCGCGCTCCTGACCTGTTGGGGAACCGCGGGCGCGCAGAGTGTATCCTCCACCGAACAGATGCCGCCTGGGCCGGGCCGTGAACTGGTAATGCGTGCATGCTCGAGTTGCCACTCGCCTTCGACCGTGATCCAGCACCGCGATACAGATGCCGGGTGGGCCAATGTGGTCGATTCGATGGTGGCCCGCGGAGCGGTGCTCTCAACGGAGGAAGAGTCCCGGGTCGTGGCCTACCTCGCCCAGCATTACCCTTCGGGAACCGCACCTTCTCCCGCGCCGGCATCTACGGCTGACGGCGAGGCAAAGCCACCCAGTCGTGGGCAGCATCGGCCGCCAGAGCCGCCGATTGCACCGCCCGGCCTCGCTCCCTCCTCGAAAGCGGTTACCGCGTCGGAGTCAAACTCGCCCACTCGCCGCGCGGGAGCGGATTGGCCATCCATGAATCTGGATCCGGGCGCCACCCGATTCTCTCCACTTGCACAAATCAACGTGAAGAACGCCGCGCAGTTGAAGGAAGCCTGGACCTGGGAAAGCAATCCCAACGTACCCCAGACAAAGTTGAGCATGGCTGACCGGCTCAACTCGTTCAACGGAGGATATGGGCGGGGCGCGCCGATCACGGAAGTGACGCCGCTGGTGGTGGACGGTGTGCTCTATGTCACCTCGCCTTATGGTCAGGCGGTTGCCCTCGAGGGTGATACCGGCCACGAAATCTGGAAATACACACTCCCGCCAGAACAGGGGCGGCCGGCAGTCCGCAGCCTGGCCTATTGGCCCGGCGACGGAACAACACCAGCAGCCATTTATTTCTCCACGACTGCGGGACTGATCATTGCTCTAGAGGCACGTACCGGGCAACCGCTGAAATCCTTTGGCATGGACGGCGCGTTGAATTTCACAGCCGTGGCTCGGGGCAAGTTCACCGATCTCTCGCCCAACTTGTCGTCGTCCCCTGTCTTCTACAAGAACATCATGATCACAGGAATGGCTGGCTACGGAACCGGCGGCAAGGGACCCCTGGGTACAACCCGCGGATGGGACGCCGCCACTGGCAAGCTCCTGTGGGAATTTCATGGCGTTCCCCAGCCTGGCGAACCCGGCCACGAAACCTGGGTTGGCAACACCTGGATGGATCGCGACGGTGCCTACAGTTGGGGAATCCAGAGCGTCGACCTGGAGACCGGCACTGTCTTCGTACCGCTCGGCACCGCGCATTTCGACTATTACGGCGGCGACCGGCCTGGCGATAACCTCTACGGCACCAGCTTAGTCGCGCTTGACGCCACGACCGGCAAGCTCAAATGGTATTACCAAACCACCCACCACGATGTGTGGGACGCGGACCTGCACCATGCACCGGTGCTGATCACGGTGCAAAAAGGAAACCAGCGGATCCCGGCCGTGGCAATTGCGACCAAGCGTGGCCTGATGTTCATCCTGGACCGGAACACGGGCAAGCCGGTCTATCCCGTCGAAGAGCGCCGCGTTCCAACCTATGGCTTTGTACCGACTGAACTGCCATCCGCTACTCAGCCGTTCCCGATTTGGCCTGGGCCGCTGGCACGGGACTACTTTTCGCCCGATGATCTCAACCGCATCACTCCGGAACAGGCGGCCTTCTGTGAGAACATGCTGAAACATGGCCGCGCGGATTTGCCGGCCGGCCCCGATGGGCTTCGCACAGGAGGGCCCTACATCCCTTACGACGAAAACGGGTCTATCCTCTTCCCCTGGACAAACGGTGGGGCCGAGTGGGAGGGCATGTCCTACGATCCTGGCCTCGGATATGTCTTCGTCCTTACGGCGGATCTTGGCGAGGTCTTCCAAGCCATTCCTAACTCGTCACCGCCGCTTATCGAGCGTTATCAGTTTCGCAACCCTAATACCGGCTGGCCCTGCAGCAATGGCCGTTGGGGCGAGATGATTGCCGTCGACGTCAACACTGGCCTCGTCGCCTGGCGCAGGCCGATCGGCGAAGACCCTCGTCTCCAGGAACTGGGTATCAAGGATTGGGGCACGCTGCTGATGGGCGGCCCCACCTCGACCGCTGGCGGCGTCACGTTTGCCGGCGGCACCATCGACGGCATTTTACGTGCCGTGGAATCTTCGACGGGCAACCAGTTGTGGCAGGCTGACGTGGGTGCGTCTGCCCACGGAATAACGATCACCTACCTCGGCCGCGATGGACGCCAATATGTGGCAGCCTTTGTCTCCGGCGGAGGGTTTCTGGGCGATCCTTCGGTCCCGGCTGTGCTCAGAGTCTTCAGTCTTCCCAAAGATGGACCACAGGGTAAAACACGGGTTCGAAATTGATGCAGTGCTGAATGGCCAGAGGTAACGTAACCATAACTGTTCATCACAACCAGGTGAACTTCCCATTATCCAGATAAACCCCGGGGACGGGTAAAGCTAGCCGGTCCTGAAGAATTGAGCCCTTGTCGAACCCACCACCGCTCCTGCGGTCGTGACCACAGAAACCAAAAGGCCAGGGCGTAAGCCCTACGGCAAAACCGCCAGTCCGCATTGTGTCGATGTGGTTTTTCTCGATTCCGTCCATCCACCTCCAGTGATGCCAAGGTGGGCCACCGCCCTGAACTTTGACACCTGACCGAAGCGGACTCGGATTTCCTACTCGCGATACCGCACAAGACGACGTATGCGCCTTACCGTAAAGCCGCACGAACCTCGCCAAAGCCACGAACCTGGGCAAGAAATCCGGAGTAGCGTAGGGGAGCGACCTGCAGTTCACTCGGACCGCACGCAAATGCCGCTAGCGAAACGCGTGTACTCTTTCGCTAGTGCCGCATGGCGCTACCATCTCTTAGTCCTCAGCGAGGCGCAAGGAGAACCAAATCGCATGATGAATCGTCGAGATCTGCTCAAGGCCAGCCTGCCTGTCGTCGCTGGTGCCTGTTGCCTGCCGCGCTGGGCCTGCGCGCAAGCCGCCGCCGGATCGCTATCGTTGCCTGCGGCCGGTGCCGACGGATGGATCTCCCTGCTGAACGGACACGACCTGACTGGTTGGTACTCGATGCTGGAAAAATCGGGTAAAGACGTCGCCCAATCCAGGAAGATCGTCGTGATGGAGCAGGGCATGCTCCACATTCTGGGAAACGAAGTCACCGCCGAGCGCATGGAAACCGGCTATCTCGCCACCCACCAGGAGTTTGAAAACGTCCACATCCGCGTGGAATACAAGTGGGGCGTCAAGCGTTTTCCGCCACAGACCCTGGCCAAGCGGGATAACGGGATTCTCTACGGCCTGGTGGGCGCCGACATCGTTTGGCCCACCTGCGTCGAATGCCAGATTGAAGAAGACGATTTGGGCGATGCCTACCTGGTCAACGGAGTACGCGGGGTGCAGCCGCGACACGACGATGGTCTCTTTGAACAGTCCCCTGGTCCGGACGGCTGGCCACCCCCGGAAACCGTCAGCCACGCGAAGCAACGCGCGCCGGACCCGGACCCCACGACTGGGCGAAAAATAAAAGATGGCAACTTCGAAATTCTCGACGGATGGAATGTTGTTGAGGTGATTTGGCAGGGTGACCGGGCTGCCCATATCGTCAATGGACGAATCGTCAATGTGCTGACGACTCTACAACAACCTGACCCCAACCAGCCCGGGAAATTCATTCCCCTGACGCGAGGAAAGATCGCCATCGAGATCGAGTATGCCGAGATCTGGTATCGCAAAATCGAGGTGAAGGCGCTCGTGTAATCGGCCGCGAATCCACGTCGGCAATTCCGCCGGACGTGGGCGGTTGAGCAAAGACGAGTTCTTATTCACTCCTAAGAGCCCGGGCAGCGTCGATCGTCGCCGCTCGCTTTGCCGGCAGGATGGCGGCCGCGCAAGCAGCCAGGGTAAGGGCCCCGATCGCCGTCATTAAGACGCCTGGATCTCCCCCGCTTACCCCAAATAGCTGCGACTGCACATAGCGCGCACAGAGAAGAGCTAAAGGCACACCGATGAGCAGCCCAAGCCCTACCTGTAGGATTGCTCCTTGCAGCACCATGCGCACGATGTCGCCGCGTTCCGCTCCAAGCGCCATCCGTATCCCAATTTCCGGCCCGCGTTGCGTTACCGTATAGGCTGTTACGCCGTATAGTCCTACCGCAGCCAATGCAAGCGCGAGCAGTCCGAATAACAGCGTCAACCGCGAGACTAGCCTCTCCTGGCTTAGCCGGTCGCCAATCTGTTCTTCCAGCGTCTCGTAGTTATTAACGTTCAGGTTTGGGTTGATTTCCTCCAACGCTTGACGCACGTCGTGCTCCAGCTCCGAGATCGGCCCCGTAGTTACCAGAATGATCGAACCGATGTACAGCGTCGATACGTCATTGGATTCGTTGTCGCCCTTAGCCCGTTGCAACAGGGGCAAAAAGAACATCGGTTGCGGCTCTTCATGAGGATTCTGGTATTTGGCATTCTCCACCACGCCAACGATCTGCCAGTCAGCGACGTCCTTCCTATCTCCCATGCCGAAGTGTTGCCCGAGGGGATCTTTTCCGCGCGGAAAGAAGCGCTTCACGAAGGCACGGTTCACCACAGCTACCCCGGGCGACGAGGCCGTGTCGGTCGGGAGAATATTGCGTCCGCGTACGATATGCTGGCTGATGGCGTCGAAGAGTTCCGGGCTAACCCTGTCCCATGACGAGTGAACGTCATCATTAGGCCCAGGTTGCGGTCGTCCTTCCACGGCCACGTCAGAGTCCCAATCATCGCCATCAAGTGGCGAAAACAAAGCCATCCCCACCTTCGTCACGCCCGGCAGAGATAACATCCTGGCGCGCATTTGGTCGTAGAGTGGCTGCAGTTGCGCCGTCGTATATCCGGCATTTTGCACGTTCAGGCGGACCACCACGCGATGTTTCACGTCGAAGCCAAAATTCTGACGCTGCAGATTGATCAGGCTCCTGGCCAACAGGCCCGCGCCTATCAGCAGAATCACTGACAGCCCGGCCTGCAACACAACTAAGGAACGTTGCAGCAGCGAAACGTGCCCACTGCTCGTCCGGGTCGATCGCCGCAGCGCATGCGCCGGCTGTGCATGAGATGTCGTCCAGGCGGGGGCCATGCCGAAAAGTAATCCGGTGAGCAACGACACGCCAAATGCAAACCCCAGCACCTGCGCTGATGGGGTGGCATGGATAGGGGAAAACTCTGCACGCGGGAATGCCAGCCTGAGCATCATTGCCGAAACCAGGTAAGCGATCGCCACGCCCACCACGCCGCCCATGCACGAAAGCAGAACGCTTTCCGTAAGCATCTGCCGGACGATACGGCTGCGCGCAGCGCCTAAGGCGACACGAACGGATATCTCACCGTTTCGTGCCAGCCCGCGCGCCAGCACCAGGTTGGCAATATTTGCGCATGCAATCAACAACACTAGTCCGGAGATCCACATCAACAGGTGCAGGCCGGCCACCATGTCTTTCGCCATCACCGCTATGCCACTATGTCCCGGCGTCAAAGAAACACGGATGCGCTTGATGCGCTCCTCTCGTCCGGATGCAAAGGAGTAATACGGCAGCTGAGAAAGCAGAGGAACTAATTCGGCGTGCATTTTCGCCTGCAGCGGCGACAGCGCTACGCCCGGTTTAATCCGGCCCAGAATGTAGAGCCACTGCACCGTGCGGTCATGAGTGAAATCCGCCTCTCCCAGCACCGGCTCGGTCGATAACGGCACAAACACGTCTGTGGGATACGCTGTAATGCGATCCCCGTAGAATTGCTTCGGCGCGATGCCTACAATGGTGACCGGATGGGTGTTTATTAAAAACACACTGCCTACGATCGTGGGGTCCGCCGCATATTCGCGCTGCCACATCGAATAGCTCATCACTGCGACCATAGGCGCCCCTGCAATGTCATCCTCGGGCTGCAATAGCCGTCCCGCCGCTGGAGTAATGCCCATCATGGCGAAGTAGTTTCCAGAAACCCACTCGCTCACCTCTCCATGAGGTAGCTCGGCCACGCTCTGCCTTCGAAGGGTGAACCACGAGTTGTCGACGGATGCCTGCATCGCTGCCAACTCTTGAAATTCAGGCGTATTCTTTCTTAGCTGGTCATACATCTGCGTCGAGAACCATGAGATTCCACCGCGATGACCGTCGCCCACACGTATCAACTGCTCCGGATTTGGCACCGGCAGATCCTGCAGCAGCGTGGCATGAATCAGAGTAAAGATCGCAGCGTTGGCGCCGATTCCCAGACCCAGCGTCAGCAAAGCGGTAACGGTGAATCCGGGATGCTTTCGAAGCTGTCGTCCTGCGTAGCGAACGTCGCCCACCAGCGATTCCAGAAAAGACAGGCTCCGCTCCACCCGATAACGCTCCCGCGTCTGCGTCACGCCACCGAAGCAACGCAGCGCCGCCGTGCGTGCTTCCTCTTCCGCCATTCCACGCTTTCGGTTCTCGTCGGTGGCGAGTTCGATATGGGCCAGGAGTTCATCGTCAAGTTCCGCGTCGAGTTGTTGCGTGTGGATCAGCGCCGCGCAACGGCTCAGCAGAGTCCGTATCCAATCCATCGCCGGCCCCTCAACTGGATGGCGTCAGAAAGCGTGCCATCGTCGTGGCAACCCGCTCCCAGTTCTCTGTTTCGGTTGCGATCTTTTGCTGTCCAAGTTTGCTCAGGGAATAAAACTTGGCGCGTCGACCCGTCTCAGAGATACCCCACTCCGCCTTGATCCACTTGCGCTGCTGCAGGCGCAGCAGCGCCGGGTAAATGGTCCCCTGATTCATGATTACTGTGTGATCACTGACCTGTTCGATCCGTCGGGCGATTGCGTATCCGTGCAGCGATCCCATCGTCTCCAGAGTCTTGAGCACCATGAGATCCAACGTGCCCTGTAGAACATCCGATTTCCCGTCACTCATCGGCCACCTGTAGATCTTCTACATAATCTAGCGTCCGCATACGTAGAATGTCAACAGGTAGGACCCTGGTGAGGGACTAGGGACCGGCGCGATATTTTTTTTGATTACATGAGTTGTTCGGCGAGACCCAACCTCACAATTGGGAGGGACGCCGCCTCATTTCTCTGCGTCAACCTTTCCCAGTTTTTGCCTATCCCTATGAGCATCCTGAAACACTTCGGCTTAGGTCCAGACGGAAAGTATCGCTGTGAAGTGGGAACGGAGTTTCACGACGTCTTCAACCGCCACTACTACAACGCACCAGACACCTACATCGGCGACAGCACCTTCGGCGACGTGAGAAGTGTCAATCGCGTCAATCGCATCGGCCAGTTGCGAGCCCGGTTCCAATTCTGATTCGAAAATCGGGCGGCCCCGGCCCTCGGGCCGCCACACTCCGCGAATACCTTTATCCCTTGAGGAAGGCCAGGAGATCAGCATTGATCGTTTCGGCCTGCGTGGTGGGCATGCCGTGCGGGAAGTCCTTGTAGGTTTTCAAGGTTCCGTTCTTCAACAGCTTCGCAGACAGCGGCCCGGCGGCAACATAGGGGACGATCTGGTCGTCTTCGCTATGCATCACCAACACGGGAATGGTGATCTTCTTAAGGTCTTCTGTGAAATCGGTCTGAGAAAAGGCCACAATGCCGTCATAGTGCGCCTTGGCGCCGCCCATCATGCCTTGTCGCCACCAATTGGCGATGACCGCCTCCGATGATTTGGCGCCCGGCCGGTTGAAGCCATAGAAAGGCCCGGTCGGCAGGTCGCGATAGAACTGCGAGCGATTGGCCGCAAGCTGCGCCTGCAGATCGTCAAACACCGACTTGGGCAGGCCGACGGGATTGGCCGCGTCTTCAGCATGAGCGGCGGCACCGCGCTGATCAGCGCAGCCTTGGATACACCGGCTTTCGCCACGGCGTGCCAGATAACGCGTCACCTCGCCGCCGCCGGTCGAATGGCCGACATGGATGGCGTCCTTGAGATTGAGATGAGAGGTAAGCGCGGCCAGGTCATCGGCGTAATGATCCATATCGTGGCCGTCGGCGACCTGGGTCGAACGGCCATGGCCGCGGCGATCATGGGCGATTACGCGATAGCCATGCTTCAGGAAGAACAGCATCTGCGCGTCCCAGTCATCGGCTGACAGCGGCCAGCCATGGCTGAACACGATCGGCTGGCCTGAACCCCAGTCCTTGTAGAAGATCTCAACGCCGTCTTTGGTTTTAATCGTGGGCATGTGGCTCCTTTAAAAATCCTTGATAGCTAGCTTCCTCAAACGTGGACCGCAGTCGCACGTAACGACTGGGCTCAGATGACATAGCGACCGGAATTGCCCGAGGATTCACATTGGTTGCGGCTTAACGCGGCAGCAAACCGATGACCTCACCGCAGATAGATGCGGGGTCGTAGGGAAAGTTCCGAAGGATTCCTCCGCATGCGATTGGTTGAAGATATATTCACGGAGTCGCCTTGCCGGGAAACGCGTGTGCGCTTTCCTGGTGCTGCATGCGCCGGCCGGTGGGGGCGGGCCGATCTCTCTGTTGAACGGCCACAACCTGTCCGGTTGGTACTCGTTGGAAAAGTCGGGTAAGTAAGACGCGCAAGTCCAGGAAGATCGTCATGATGGAGCAGGACATTCTCCACATTCTGGAGAACGATGTGACCGCCGAGCGCATGGCGACCCCTGACACGGGGAAAGATCGCCATATAGATCGAGTATACGGAGATTTGGTTTCGCAAAATCGAGGTGAAGTCGCTCGTGTAACCGGCGTCGGCATTATGAAGGACGGAGCAATTGAGGGGTAAGGAATGGATTCTTTCACTCGGCGCTCATTCGTCGAGTCGCTGGGCGTTACGCTGGGCTTGGGCTCAATCGCGTCTGCCGCAGAAGGACAACTCTCCACATCGGATATTCCTGCGCCAGACACGCCTCCCGACCCCAAAGGCCTGCGGTTCCGCTTAGTCCATCTGGATTTTCATACCTCCTCCCTCATCACCGATGTGGCAGTGGACTTCGATGCGCGGGAAGCAGCCCCGCTCGCCAATGTGAAGATCGCACTCCGGACCGCCAAGGCGCCTTAGCGCAAAGTTGAAATTTGTAATCAATGACGGTTACACTCAGGTCACCGTGCCATTGGTCCAGGGCAATCAGATGGTCGTGTTTGAGGTCTGACCACTGATCCCGTGCCTGCTTCCTGGAGATGTATCGCATTCGCCCGCTATGGGGATCGCAGCAACCGGTTTCGCCGACGGACTCTTTGCCCTACGGTAGCGCTTCGTACAAAACGTAGGCGAAGCGCCTGGAATCCGGCGCCCACGAATTGACATTAAACGTCCCTTGGCCGCCCACGCCTTCGACCAGGATCTTTTGCTTGTTCCCGGCCTTGTCGTGGTCGACGGTAACCAGCTTGATCTTAATCTGGACGGTGCGCGGATCGTGCGTTGGCGTTCCTGTTGGATAGCCGATGTAGACGAGCTTTTTGCCGTCGGGTGAAGGGTGCGGAAACCAGTCCTCCAGGCTGTCGCTGACCACCATCTATGCGTTCTCGTCGTTCGGGCCGGCACCCTCTGCAGGAAAGCGCGAGATGGCTTCCTTGCCGAATCGGTTGGAAATTGATGTAGATCTACTTTCCGTCCGGGGAGTAGTCGGGCCCGTCGTCCTGATGGATATCTTCGGTGAGCCTCTGCTCGGGACCGCTGCCGGCGGGCATGTTGTAAATGTCATATTGGCCGCTGCCGTTGCGCTGGGCGACGAAGGCCAGCGTCTTGTTGTCAGGAGACCAACCGTGGAAGTAGCTTGGCGAGTCGGAGGCCATGAGCTTCACCCCGCTGCCGTCCGCGTTGGCGAGGAAGACCTGCGAGCCTCTTTGCGGAGATACGTTGGCCGAGAAGGCCAGCATTCTGCCGTCAGGCGAGATTGCCTTGTCGTTATTGCAGCGATGGTCGTCGGAGATTGCAAGCTTTTGTGGCGTTTCCGCTGTGCCGTCCGGCTTGAGCACGATCTAGCCCCGCTGGAGTTGGAGATGAGATAGGTGCCATCGGGCGACCAGTTGGGAGCCTCCCAGATGGCATCGTCGGCAAAGACCTCATGGGAAGCGCCGCTAGCCAAATCATAGATAAACAGATGGCTGCGCAGATGCTGTCCGGGTTGCGTCACCTGGGCAGGAACAGCGGCGGCTGCCAAACTGAGAATCATCAGGATGAGATGGCAGCAGTATCGCGGTGGCTGCGATCGGACGTTCATCATCATAAGGCTCCTTTTGAAAGAGACCGCAGGGGTAGCATATCCCCACAGCGAGGTGGCCTTGCAACCGTCCTCCAATGAATGCCTCCTGACAGTTCACGCGTAGACCGAATACCCGATTGGATCGAGATTATTACCGACCAGGGGCAACCTGCCGAGGAATCGTTAGGAGAAGCGCTTGAATCGCCTCCAGCTGGGTGCGTCACTGGTCTTGCCCAAATTGTGTAAAGTGGTTATTGCCCGCCCCACCTCGCCGAGAGATACTGAGTTCCCTTTCGATGGCGAAACAACGCAGCATAACTTCAAATCTCGGGCTCTACGTCTACGCCGGCGCCGCCATCTTTCTCGGCCTTCTGGGCCTGGTCTCCGGCGACTTTGCCACCACATGGCAGAACATCGGCCCCCAGTTCCCTCTGCGCGTACCGCTTGCCTATCTCACAGCGGTCATCGAGCTGGCCGCGGGGATCGCGCTCCTCGTACCCCGCACCGCACGTCTCGGCGCTATAGCCCTCACGACGGTCTACTTTATTTTTACGCTCATCTGGGTGCCTAAAGCCTTTGTGAATCTCGGCAATTTCGACCCTATCGGCAATGTCTTTGAGGAGTTCTCCCTGGTCGCCGGCGGCCTGGTCCTCTGCGCAATCTTCTCGCCTCCCGGTTCATCGATTGCGCGCCGCCAGCCCTTATTCGTGCTCCTCTTTGGTATTTGCCCCATTTCCTTTGGCATCGTCCACATCATGGACATGCCCGGCCTGTTGGGCTGGATCCCGGGTTGGCTCCCGCCGGCCAAGATGTTCTGGGCCTACGCCACCACCCTGGGCTTTTTCGGGGCCGCCGTCGCCATCCTCACCGGCATCATGGCGCCGCTAGCCGCGCGCCTCCTTACTGCGGAGATCGTGATCTTTGAACTGCTGGTCTGGATTCCGAATCTCTCCGCCGGGCCAAGCAACCACTTTAATTGGGCGGGCAACGCAATCTGCATCGCGATCGCCGGCGCTAGTTGGGTCGTCTCCGACTCCATCAGCGCAACGGCAAAAAACAAACCAATCTCAGCAGAATCCCCTGATGAAGTAAGCCTCACCTACAATGTGCCGGTTTAGCTCGGCGCTCACCGTGCCTTCCATACCGTCCTGAGGCAGCGCGATCCGGTTAGGAAGGAGACGTTGTTCATCACCCAAGTTGTCTCCGGTCTGCCCGCAATCCGCGATCGATCCAGCACTCAACGTGCAATCACATGAAAACACCACTCCTTCCGCCGCAAGTGGCCGCACCGTGGGTAATTCTCGCGCTGCTGAATGTTCATTCCAGAACCGGTGACAGCCGTCACTATGTGGCTAAGTTGTAGCCTGTAGTTGGCACGTTACATTGCTGTGGGAAGGATACCGATCATGTTTATGCGCAAGCGGTTCCTGTTCGCAATGTTGTTCACGATCGTCGCTTTGGCGGCGGCCGAAAGGGTCGGCCCTTTCAAGGCCGAATTTGATGTGCCGAGGCCGAATCCGTGGTCGCGCGCTCCGGTACCTGTCCTTGCTGCACTGCCTTGGTCCGACAACACACCTGCCAAACATGCCAAGTCGATGGGTCAAGACATTCCCCACGAAACCCGAATTGCTGCCGGCATTATTTCTTCCGGTTCAATTCAAGAATCCGGAGGATTTGGGTGTTGGCAAGTTGCTGGTGGCGAGCCGCGGTCTCAGCGACCCGGATTTCGCAAGAACCGTGGTCCTGCTGGTTCGCTACGATGAAAAGGGCGCACTCGGACTGATTCTCAACCGGCGCACCGATGTCCCGCTTTCCCGGGTCCTTGATCTCAAGGCCGCGAAAGATCGCTCCGACTCCGCGTATCTCGGGGGCCCCGTGGGACCTTCGACCGTGTTCGCATTACTTCAGTCCTCGGCCAGGATAGAAAAAGCTGAGAACATCTTCGGCGGGGTTTATCTGATTTCCGACAAACAGCTCTTCGAACAAACAATTTCGGCGCGGCCTGACCCCGGTGTTTTTCACGTTTACTTGGGATATGCCGGATGGGCTCAAGATCAACTGCGGACCGAAGCACAACTGGGCGCGTGGTTCGTTTTTCCGGCAGATGCGGCCACGGTATTCAATTCCGATCCGGATTCTTTGTGGTTGCAGATGATTCAGAAAGCAGAATTGCAACTGGCAAAGACTGAGCCTTTCGCGGAATTCTCCAGCCAGTGACATTGCTATGCACAGAGATATTTTCCCAATCGCAGCCCGCCAGAAACCACCTGACACGCCGGGTGACAAACAGGACGCTTGCCAATCCGTAACGCGTAGGCAATTAGCTTTTTCGACTCTGTCCGTCCACTTCCACTCATGCCAAGGATAGGCCACTAACCTCTTAATTTTTCATCCCGACTGGACAGCTCATGTCGGCGGATTACGCCGTTCATCGGCTGCGGTCCAACCGAAGCAACCCAAGGCCTGTTACCTATTCATGAGTTCCTGAAAGCAATCTATATATTGTCCAACGTGCAAGCCATCTACGAGCCCATGATGCACATGGATGGAAACCGGCATAGACCGTTTACCATCCTTCTCGGTCATCTTGCCGAACGAAATGCGAGGACAGCTATCGGGTACGGTGAACATGCGCGCATGGGACAGCGAAGTAAAGTCGATCCACGGCAGAGGGGAATAGCGTATGACGTTGCCCGCGGTGGTGCGGGTTAAATCGGAAGATTTGCGGACACGTTCCACTTCGCGTTTGGCATTTTCCGTAAATTGATTCAGGTCATCGTGATAGAGGATGTGACCGTAGCCGAACGTCCCGTTGGGACGGTCGATCGCAGAACCGGCATCGATTCTGTCGTAGATGAATACCTCACCCTCCTCTGTTCGATAGCGGAAAGGCTCAACGATCTGGGCTGCGGAGAGCGACCGATAAAGGTAGTAGAGGAAAAATGAAATCCCATTCCGTTTAGCGAAGGAATACGCCGCGGTGCAATCGACATCCACACAAACGCCATAATACGGTTCTTCAAAGGCATTGAAAAACTCAAAGTGCACCTTGCGTGCCCAGCGCTCTAGATCTACCTTCCGTCTCACGTTGGTCCTTTCCTAATCGATCTCTCGGCCGGCGAAGCCAGTCGAGCGCAAGTGCCGCCACCGCATCGCTGTTGTCGTCACACATCAAGGCATGGCTGTTGCCGTCTATCCCCAACCATAAGTGCAGGAAGGATCTTCTACGCGGCAGGCGCCGGGCGCTCGATATCCTTAGCCGGCCCTTCGGAGGCAGCAACCTTCGGTTGCACCGGAAAGAGAAACTGCAACGGTGACGAGACGATTTGCCTGAGCACATAGCGCAGAATCGATTGGCGCTCTTTGTGGCCCACATCGTAGGCGCGAAGCGCAACGAAAGAAGCGATGGCAAAGCTGACACCCAGGTTCAGCACAAACATCACCGCGATGCCAACCATGGCAGAGTAGAGCCATACCTGCTTGAATGCCGACGGCCCGAAGCGAGCCGCTGCCAAGGCGAACATGCCGGTGTTGAGGGTGACATGGCGGACGTCCAGCGGCAGGCCAAAGAAGGGAAAGACTTCCGGCGTAAACCCCAACAGATAGCCGAGCGAGATGCTGGTACTCCAGGGACCAATATTATGGTCGACCCAGTCGGCGATTTTCTGCATTCTGGCGGTGCCAATGGTTTGACCCAGCGGGTGCTGCGCAATGGAAGCAGGGATCCGATGATAGACGGCAAAATTCTCGCACCACCCGCCAATCAGGCCGGCAAGCCACAGCAAGACTCCGGTGAGCGCAGCATCAATGGCAGTTAACGAGGCCAGCGGACGCAGCGACAAATAGACCTTCTGCGCCTGGTCAGAGGGCACATAAGGTGTGTGATAGCCCCGCAGCCAAAGCAGATTGAAGATCACCGCCCCGAAAGACACCGCAAGAATATTGCCCAGCGCTGCAGCCAATTGCGTGCGGCTAATGGATGCGCCGAATTCAGTGATCTGGTCGCGGCGGGAATCCCCCCGATTGCGGCGAATAATATCGGCCAGCGTGGCGCCCGTCATGGCAGGTTGCTTGGTAGCCAATGCAAAACCGAAGATCTGCAGAAGTAGGAAGCTGACGGCGTAATTCGTGCCAATCGCCATCGCTTCCACGAAGGGTGGCCAGTGCTTGCCAATGAGGTGCAGTTTGAGAGCCGCGGTAAAGACGGTCAAGAACCCGCCGCCGATCGCCGCCCCCCACATCTGCCAGTACTCCTTGCGGTCGTGTGCGATGTAGTGCTCGCCGCCATGGCCAGTGCGTTCCACCGTCTTACGCGCCAACAGGTTGAAGTTTTGATGAATGAGTGAGGAGATGCGCGTATCCTCGAGCAGGCCGCGCACCAACGTATCCAGCAGCAGGCGCGCCGCAACCGAAACCTTGGTCGTGCGCTCCACCAGCGTGGCCGCCAGCATTTCCATGCGATCGAGCGCCGCATCCATGGCGCCCAGGTCGAAGACCAGTGGCGCATTCACGCCGGCATCTTCCATGTTGATGCGGACAATCGCCAGTTCTCCCCGGCACGCGAAGACCGCGTTGAGCCATTGCTCCCGGCACTCGTCTGGACAGTTTCCCGCGATCGCGTTGTTTTCGCATTCAATGAATTTTTCGGTGGCAAAGACCAGGGCGTACGAAGGAGATTGCTCCACCGCCTGATCGCCGCTGCGCTGGCGCACAGCACGGCTGGTGCCGCGCGCCGAAACCCGCGCCGCCAGCAGACGCAGCGATTCGTGGAGGTCCTCGTGTAGGTGGGGATAAGCAACAAGCCCTTCCTCACCCCAGAGATTCGCGGTCAGGCGGGCAAAGAGCCCCGCATCCAAATCCAGAAAGCGCTGCATCGCGCGAGACGAGCAAAAGACCGAGGCGAAGAGCCGAGCCGTGTCATCGTCGGCACGGGGCGGCGGCATCCAGCGCTGGAAAAGCCGGCTGGTAATCTCGCGGAAAAGCGCATGCTGGGCGGGAATGCCTGCTTCCGCAAAGAAGGAGACAGAATCGAGGGAACCGAGCATCGACTTCCATCCCTGCTGAAAACGGGAGCGCAAGCCGGCGTCCTCCTCCAATATGCCCAACCAGCAGATAAGGAGGGCCTGGAAGGCGCGCTCCGAGCGCTGCATCCAGATGGCCGAAAAAAGCTCGATGAGCGAACCGGATTGGCTGACCAGGCTGGTCGCAGCGCAGTAGGCCTCAGTCTCTCCACGCAATAACGCAACCGTCCGCGGAGACACTTCGGTCCCACCGGACCCCGGCTGCCAGATCCTTCGAAGATTGGAGATGAGCGGCATCGACCCTTAAATCATAGCTTGAAGGTTCTTCGCAAGCGGTAAAAATGCTTCTCTGGAAATAGGACGGGCGCCTCAGCGAGGTATCTTCGCCATGTGCTGTACGGCTGAAACCTGCTATGGCTTTACAGATTGCGGAAAAATGTCTACGAAGGGCACGCGTTTGACAGGTTGCGGAAAAACTCATGCTTTGTGTCAGGGCACGACTTTAGCCGGGCCACAAAATCCGCCACGACGAGGGCTTCAGCCCCTGAGGTACAGCTCTCCCCTCCATTGTCAGTGAGTTGAGCCCGCCAAATGAAAGCATCTCAAAGAACCGTTTTCGGTACGCTTCGGCGAGCTTGGGCACTCATCCTATCGTCCGAAAAGGCTATGGCTTCACGACCTGTCCATCAATCGTGCGGTCGGTCGGATACGCTCCGCCGCCCTTGACCGGCCCGAGAGGATTTTTCGCCGCCAGCTCTTCATTGATGTCCAGGCCAAGACCGGGCTTGCCGCTGCCGTATAGATACCCTTTGCGTATCTCGCCCATGCCGGGAAACATCTCGTGCACGATCGGCGGAAAGTGGTTCTCCTCCTGAATCCCAAACGCGCTGCTGGAAATGTCGACGTGATAGCTGGCGATCTGGTTCACGGGATCGTTTTCCCCACCCTCCTGGAAGGCTGTCCTGACACCAAAAATCTCGCAGAGCGTAGTGAGCTTCTTGATCGGAGTGATCCCACCCGTCGCCGCTACACGGCAGCGAATGAAGTCGATCAGGCGGTCAGTAACCAACGGCACCACCTCAAACGGGTGGGAAAATACTTCGCCCACTGCTTGAGGAGTAGTACAGATCTCACGGATATTGCGATAGTAAGCGATCTGTTCCGGGGGAAGAATATCTTCGACGAAAAACATCTGGTAAGGTTGCAGCCGCCGCGCCAGTTCCACCGCGTTCATCCCGCTTAAGTGCGAGTGCACATCGTGCAGCAGCTTCGGCCCGAAGCCGGCCTTGTCGCGCAGAAACTCGAAGAGCGGAGGGATCGCATCCACATACTGCTGCTCGTCAAACGCGGCCCCCTGGTACCCGCCCTCCGCACGGCTTCCCTGCCCCGGCGGTGTGAATCCGCCTCCTCCGTAGCCGCCCAGTTGGATGCGCACATGGGTAAATCCATTGGCCAACGACTTCTGCAGGGTGTCGAGACACTCTTCTTTGGTCGCGCCTCCCTGGTGGTCATACACGGGAACGCCATCGCGTGCTTTGCCGCCCAGCATCTCGTAAACCGGCATGTTGGCCCGCTTTCCTTTGATGTCCCACAACGCCATATCCATGGCCGAGAGCACATTGTTGTTCACCGGGCCGTTGCGCCAGTAGGTGCGCATCTGCGCCGACTGCCACAGGTCCTCGATCCGGTCGGGATCTTTGCCGATCAGCCACGGTTTCAGATGCTCTTCCAGCGCCGACACCACAGCCATCGTCTCGTAATTATTGTTGGCCGAGCCAATGCCATAAAGTCCAGGCTCACTGGTGATGATCTTGATGAAAATCCAGCGATAATGGCTTCCCCCACTGGTGGTGATGACCTTGACGTCCTTGATGGTTAGCGGTGGGAGCCCATTGGTACTCTTCGCGATTTCCTGCGCCCGGGCTACCGGAATAAGGGGGAGCGTGGCAAGGGCCGATTGGATCAGTTCTCTGCGATTCATCGCGTTTCCTTCGATGGAAGTGCTGCTCCAGAACGATAAAACATTGTCCCCGCCCTGGGAAATCTGGCGGGCGTGTTCAGAAACTAAGGCTGAGCGATGGCAAACGCAAAGAGCCCGGAGCCGGCCGGGATGACCACATACTGCTTGCCGTCCAGCCGGTAGGTGATCGCGGTGGAGTATATCGCCGCGCCCAACTGCACGTGCCACAGATCTTTTCCCGTTCGGCCATCGAGCGCGATGAAATTGCCGTCGGAATCGCCCGCAAAAACAAGCCCACCCGCGGTGGAGAGCGCTCCCCCGTTAGGACTGCTGAAGTATTTGAACTGCCATTTCTCCGCGCCTGTTGCGGGATCGAGCGCTTTGAGCGCTCCAGTAGGTCTGACGACAGGATCGGGCACGTAGACGCTTCCCAGAAAGTCGTGCCCCACACGATACGACTGCGGCGCGGCGGTGAAAATGTCGCACTCGTCGGAAGTCGCTACATATAGGAGCTTGGTCTGCGGGCTGTACGAAGGTGAATACCAGTTGGTGAGCCCAAGCGCACCCGGACAGACCCGCTTCCCTGCCGTGTCCGGTACCTGATCTTTGTTCACCAACGGCCTGCCATCCGGACCTATGCCTGTAGCCCAGGTCACGTTCC
The DNA here is from genome assembly GCA_963775365.1 of uncultured Acidobacteriaceae bacterium. Classification (GTDB taxonomy): domain Bacteria; phylum Acidobacteriota; class Terriglobia; order Terriglobales; family Acidobacteriaceae; genus PALSA-350. The sequence goes on from CAVZJL010000018.1 coordinate 197,049, forward strand.
CGAAAGCGGAAGCCTTAAGGAATTTTCCGTTGGTGCGGTCAAGCACGTAAAGAAAGCCGTTGCGATTGGCTTGCACCAGCAGCTTGCGCGGCTGGCCCTCCCAGTCCGCATCCAGCAAAACGGGAATCTGCGTGGCATCGTAGTCATACAGATCATGCGGAGAAAACTGGAAATACCATTTCAATTTCCCTGTGTCGGCATCCAGCGCCAGCATACTGTTGCTGTACAGATTGTCGCCGCCCCGCTCGCCGCCATAGTCGCTGGGCGAGGGATTCCCCGTAGGCCAATAGACAAGGTTCAGTTCAGGATCGAAGGAACCAGTAATCCACGCCGGGGCACCGCCGGTCTTCCAGGAATCCCCGCTCCAGGTGTCGTGTCCCGGCTGGCCAGGACCGGGGACAGTTTCAAACCGCCATCGGCGGCTGCCGGTGTCCGCATCATAGGCGTCCACAAATCCTCTCACTCCATACTCGCCGCCGGAGACGCCGACGATCACCTCGTTCTTTACCACCAACGGAGCAACAGTGAAGACGTACGCCGCGTTCGAATCAGCCGCCTTCACATCCCACACAGGGTTACCGGTTTTGGTGTCCAAAGCGATCACATGGCCATCGAGCGTCGCCATGAAGAGCTTGTGGCCAAGAATCGCAAAACCGCGGTTTACGGCTCCGCAACAAGGCTGCAGCTTATCCGGCAGGTTCCGCTGATAACGCCAGATGGAGCGCCCGGTGCGTGCATCGAGCGCGAAGGCGCGGTCATTCTGCCCGGTTCCATATAAGACGCCATCCACCACCAGAGGAGTCGTCTCGAACTGGCCAAGGTCGGCAACCTGGAAGGTCCACTGCATCGCAAGCTGCGTTGCGTTGCCAGTGTTGATCTGCTCCAATTCGCTGTAGCGCCAGCCCGCATAGCGTCCTGAATAGGTGAGCCAGTTCTGCGGCTCGTGGTCCGCACCCAACAACCGCTGGTAGCTCACCTGGGCCTCCCCGCAGACCGCGGTTAAAAGAAGCAGCCCCACCAGCAACGACCTCTTGTTCATGCCACCGTCCTTATTGCGATCATTCGCCGCGATCATTGCGCGCGCAGACTTTCCAGGTAAGCGATCAGGTCCTCGAGGTCTGACGGCTTGAGCATCTGTTCGGAATAAGCCGGCATAAGGGATTTGCGTTCGTGGGTAACTTCCTTCAGATCCTTCTTCAGGAAGAACTGCAGCTGCTGGTGGGTGTCGAGTAGCTGGATGGAGAAGGTATCTTCGTTTTTGGCGACGCCCACAAGTTTTTGGCCGTCCGCCGTCACCACCGCGACCGTGTCGTAGACCAATGGCAGGCCGTAGTGATTGTTAGGGTCAAGCATGGCACTGCTCAGTTCCTTGTTGGGCTCACGAATGGACTCGACCAAATACGCCGCGGAGCGCGACCCGCCAACCTGCGATAAGTCCGGACCAAGCAAGCCGCCGCGGCCTTGCACCATGTGGCAAGTCGAACACCCTGCGGTCTGTGTGAAAATCTTCTCTCCCTTTACCCGGTCGCCGGAAATAATCGCGCTCTTCGCCGGCGCCAACGACCGAACATAAGCGATGATGGCCCAAGTCTCGGAATCCTCGAATGTATTGGCTGGCATCTCCGTGCCCGGCACTCCATGAGTGATGGTGGCAAATATCTCGGCATCGCTCGAGCCATGAACCCAACGCCCACTGGTCAGATCGGGGCCTCGGCCGCCACCCTGCGCGTTGGGACCGTGACAAGGCGAACAGTTCGAACGAAAAAGCGAAGCTCCCTCCCGGATAGCGGCTGCGTTGCCGGCCACCGGATTGGTGGGGGCCGCCTGCTGCACAGCCCCACCCAAGGCGCTTTCGCCAAATAAAATAACCGCGGAGATCGCGGCTGTGATCCACCTTTGAGTCTTTCCCGTCATACGATTCCCCCTATGGTACGGGAGAAAGGATGCGGAAGCAGAAAAAGAAGAGGACCAGACTCAACCTGCGGGTCATGCCCGGTAGTGTCGACCGCGTCTACTTCTTATTTAAACTTGGCTGTGGCAAACAACTTCCATCTCCTGTTGTTGGTCGGAATCGTTTGCACTTCAGCCTTTAGGTTGGTTTTGACCAGGGGAGCGCCGGTGGGTTCACCGCTGTTATAAGCGTTACCGTTGATCGTTGTCTGCTGGCTTTAAGCTCCTGCGTATTTCGACGTCGGTCGAACGCGACTCGCGGATCTGGGCATTCGCTTTGGCGCCAGTCACTCATAGCGCAGCGCCACCATCGGATCGACTTTTGAGGCTCGGTGCGCCGGGACAAAGCCGGCGAGAAGAGCCACTGCGAGAAGCAGGGCAACTGACAGCACCAGGCTGACGAGTTCTCCGCTGTGCAGACCGTACAGCATGCTTTCGATCAGGCGTCGGCCTACCAGCGTTATTGGGATGCCGAGAGCGATCCCGCACGAAACCAGCACCAGCGTTTCACGCATCACCAGCCACCGAACGTTCGCGCGGTCTGCGCCGAGCGCGATCCGGAGCCCGATCTCATTCGTGCGTCGGCTGATCGTGTATGACATGACTCCATAGATGCCAATGCACGACAGGAACGCTGCAAGAAGGCCGAAGAAGGTTGAGAGTTGAGCGACGAGACGTTGGTTCGTCATCGTCCGCGACACCTGTTCGTCCAGCGTGGTGACATTCATGATCGGAAGGTCTCGCTTCACTGAACGAATAGTCCGCTGTACGGCGCGAGAGACGGCGCTGTAATCGCCGCTGTAGCGCACCTCGAAATCGCCGAATGCCCATGGGCGCTGGCGGTACGAGAGATAGTTCACGTATTTCGTCTTTTCCCGAAGATCGGAAAACTTCACATCCTTCACGATCCCGATGACCTCATAGTCAGTTGACTTGACTCCATTAGGGAGCATGAAGTGACGGCCAATCGGGTTGCCCGGCGGAAACAGCACTTGCGCAATGTGCTCACTAATGACGGCAACGTGCTGTGAATTCGCCGTGTCGCCTGCGTTGAAGGTTCGGCCCGCGAGCAGCGGAATCTGCATCGTGGCGAAGTATCCATCTCCCACTACGTTCTGAGCGACGCCGATATTTTCATTCCCCGGCATGCCGGGAACGAGCAGGGCCTCGTTCCAACTTCCCTCGCGAAAGGTAAAGGATGAAAAACTCGCAGCCTTTACCCCGGGAAGTGCGCTCACACGCGTCTCGATCTCTTGAAACATCGCATTCAGGCGCTGATCATCATCCTTGGCCCCGACGGCCTGCGAGTCGATGTTGAGCCGAAGCACTCCATCCCGGTTGAAGCCCGGATCGATGGCGTTCAAGTTCACAAGCGAGCGGAGAAATAGCCCCGCACCAACCATCAGCACCAGCGAAAGCGAAACCTGGGCGATAACCAGAGCCTTCGCAAGTGGATTCCGCGCACTGGTGTTGCTCGATGCCCGGCTTTCTTTCAGCGGGTCGGACAGATGAAGACGGGTGGCGCGAAACGCAGGCACGGTTCCAAAGAGCAGCGCCGTCAGCACAGTTACGGCAAAAGTAAATCCAAGCACGCGGAGATCAAGTCCGGCTTCCACTGGGATCGTTTCAGGCCCGCCGGAGACCATGCGGAGAAGAAGACGAATCGCCGCAGCACCAACACCCAAGCCGACGACTCCACCGCCAAGAGCAACAAGGAGACTCTCTGTAAGTAATTGGCGAATCAAGCGGGACCGGCGGGCTCCCAGCGCCTGGCGGACAGCTAATTCACGCGCGCGCGTCGTGGACCGCGCCAGCAGAAGGTTTCCGATGTTGGCGCACGCAATGAGTAAGACCAATGCAACCACGCCCATCAGAATCTGCAGCGGTTGAGCAAATTCTCCCCGAATGGAGGAAAGACCATCGCCAACCGGTGTTAACTGCACCGTCATTTTGCTGAGTTTTTCGACATTCTTCTGGCTCAGATCCACATCCGGGAATCCTCGCGTGATCTGCTGCAGCATCAGGTTCACGTTGGAAGTGGCCGCACTCAGAGAAACACCCGGTTTCAGCCGACCGATGATGTTCAGGCACTGGGTGAAGTCTTTGTTGTAGAAATCCCAGCCCGGCGGGACGCTCTTGGTCATACTCGTCGGCACCCAGATGTCGGGGGATTCGCCAACCTTCGTTCCGAAGAATTCATGCGGCGCGACGCCTACAATGTTGAAGAACGCCGTACCAAGCTTCACCTTGCGTCCAAGAATATTCGGATCACCCTCGAATGCCCGCTTCCAGAAGCTCTGGCTGATTACCGCGACTGGATGGTCACCTTCTGAGGAGTCATCACCCTGGTCGAGCATGCGGCCCAATCGCGCCTTCACACCCAACACCGGAAAATACGAGCCGGAAACCAGCACGACATGCATCATCTCTGAATCGGTGTTCACCTGGTCCGACTTGCTCAGGACGAAGCCGTGCACATCATCCGTCATGCTGAAGATCGCTGCGACGTTCGTAAACACTTCGTTTCGCTTCTGAATCTCACGGTAAAACGGGTAGGAATAGAGTTCGCTATCTGCGATTGCGGTTCCGATCCCGTCTGACGTCCCCGTGCCCAGCAGTACCAGTTGTCCGGGCTCCCTGACAGGCAGAGAGCGAAGCAGGACCGCGTCAAGAAGACTGAAGATTGCCGTGTTTGCCCCAATGCCGAGGGCAAGCGAGATAACCGCGGCCGCGGCGAGGGCGCGGCTGCGTAACAGAGCGCGTGTGCCGTAAGCGACATCCTGCACAAAGTCATGAAGTACTTCCGACGTCCAGGCCATATGGCTCTTCTCCTTTACGCGAGTCGGGTTTCCAAATCGGAGACAGGCAACACGCGGAGCTTCCACCGCGGAGACACCGCTGTCGATCAGCTGCTGTTCGCGCAGTTCGAGATGGAGCCGAATCTCCTCCTCGAGGTCGCTATCCAACTGATCGCGATGCACCAACATTCTGAGTCGTCGTACTAGTTCCCGGATCCAATCCATTGCACACCTCACGCTGTCTGGACAACTCGGGCAACCGCGCCCATCACGCGTTCAAACTGATATACCTCTACCTGCAGTTGCTTACGGCCTGACGCAGTCAGCGTGTAGTAGCGGGCCCTCCGGTTACCTGCAGTGACTCCCCATTCGGCCGTAACCCAGCCCTTGATAAGCATGCGTTGCAGTGCAGGGTAGAGCGATCCCTCTTCGACCTGCAGGACCTCGTCAGAAGCGCGTTGAATTCCTTCGGCGATCTCGTACCCGTGCAATCTACCGTTCACAGAAAGAGTCTTCAGGATCAGAAGATAGAGAGTGCCCGGCAGAATCTCATCGCGTTCACTCCTGGAATTCTTCCCGGCCCTGATGAGTGCTGCCATGATGCTTTCCTTGGAAGCCGTAGCATAGTTAGACTATGCCAGTATGGGCACCATGGCATTCGACTGTCAAGCAAATGCGATTTTGAAAGGAGGGTCCATCAACGGTGAAGGCCCCATTCAAGATGACAGACCTCGAATGGTAGTTCCTACGAAACCCCGCGTCAACGTAGGGGGTCACCCCGGGACTTAGTACGCTTAGTTGGCTTTCTTCGCACATTTCTACACCAAACGAGGGAAACAATCTCATGTCGCGCAACGGCAAAAAGAAGAGGCCATGACTCAACGTGCGAGTCATGGCCCTGGTAGTGTTGACTGTGTCTACTTCTTATTTGAACTTGGCTGCCGCAAACGACTTCCTTCCCCTGTTGTTGCTCGGAAGCGTTTGCGCAGCAGCCTTTAGAGTCGTCTTGACTAGAGGGCCGGCGCCGGTGCCGGTTCCAGTCAGGTTGATGGCTGGGGTGCCGCTGTTATAAGCGTTGCTGTTGATCGTTACCTGCTGGCTTTGAGCTCCGGTATATTTCGACGTCGGCTCAAATGCAACCGCGAACAGGCACGATGTCAATGAAGTGATTACATCGTTATTGGCGCAGGTCGTGGTCGTCCCAAGACCGAATGCAGGAATTGGTTTGGGGCTGTAGTAGCCCGAGCCCGAGTTGCTCAACTTCAATGATTGATTGCCGATATTGGCCACAGTCGCGGTTTGGAAGGCGCTCGTGGAATTGACCGCCTGGCTCCCAAAGGCAAACGACACACTGTTGCCGTTGAGAGAGACGAGGCTGTTGGCGGTACCGCCGCCGAGGTTCGCGACCACAAAACTCTGTGAGCCCGCGGAACTTGCCAGCGCGCTGGGATAAGAGAGAGCCGAAGGATTCGCGATACTCAACAGGCCGCTCGTACCATCGGTGTTTACCTCCGTGATGGTATTCACTGAACCATCAAGAATGTAGAGATTGCCGGCGGCATCAAAGCTGAGACCGGTCGGATTAGAGGGTGTCGAAAGCACACTGGCTGCGCCGGCCGGGGTAACCTGAACAATCTGGCTGCCGCTGGAACCGTCGCCTCCGTCTCCAATCACCAGGTTGCCGTTGGTGTTGTTGACCGCCAGCGCCTGGGGAAAGATGATCGATACGCCACTAAGCGCTAGCTTAAAGGCCGAAGCGTTGTAGGGCACGACAACCACGAAGCCGGGCGCGCTGGCGACTGCGTTGTCACCGTCCACTCCCGAGTCGCCGATGTACAGGTCTCCCAGCGCGTCGAGCGCCAGGGAAATTGGATGCAGGAGTTTCACAGTACCAGTATTAAGGACGTAAGGGGCAACGCCAGTCGTGGTGGGCACCACGATGACTTCGCCCAGGTTGAAGTCGGCGATGAACAGATCTCCTTCGCCGTTCATGGCAACCGCACTCGGCGCACTGAGGGCGGTTGTGCTGCCGGCGGCGCCGGTGAATACAGCAGTCGGTTTCGATCCGGTCATGCCATTGATCGAATAAACCTTACCGCCAGCCAGATCAGCGATGTATACCTCGCCGTTAAAGCCGGAGATGGTTACTCCCTGGGGCTGAACCAGCCCCAACTGGGTGGTTGTCACGTCCAGCGGGTAAGTGATCTGCGCGGCCGCGTTGCCCAATTCGTAGACCGGCGACGAATCGAGAATTGTCGAACCTGAGCCCTTGACCTGGATCGCTGAGGCGCGGGTACCCACATACTGCGGTGTCGTCTCAAACGTCTGGTAGCAGGAATATGGCTGATACGCCGTCAGGCCAGTAAGTTTCCCGGTATTGCAGTTGCCGGTTGAATTTCCAAACCCATGGTTTGGAACCGGGATGACGTCGTTGTTGTTCGAGGAATCGCCGACCGTCACCGCAGTAAAGCCTGAGAACGTGGTGGAGCTGTTGAATTCAAAATTGAAGACAACTCCGATTCCGTTCCCGTAGACACTCGCAGATCCGAGGTAAACGGGATTGAGGAAGTTCAATTGCGCAACCAGCCCCGTGTTTGCCTGTATGCCGCCAAACAAGCCAGGCGTGCCCACTTCGGCGACATCGAGATTACCCGTTGGATCCAGCGCCATGCCGCCGCCGGTTTCGAGATTCGTCGTCGGGATAATGTACGGGGTTGACTGAACTGTAGAAGAAGCGTTCGCAACCTCGATCACCTGCTCGCCATTCGGCGCGCTGCCCGTTAACTGGGAAAGAATAAAGAGATCTCCCGATGCATCGAGCGCCAGGCCCTGGGGCTGGTAGACATTAAAGCTGCCCGTAAGTATGGACTGAGCGGTACCTCCGCCCGCTGCGGGCGCCACAGAAACACCCCCGCTGCTGTTGGCAATGTAAAGGTTACCTTTCACGTCTAGGGCCAACGCCGAGGGTGTAAACGCTCCCGGCAAACCCTTGATCGTTACTTGTACGGGATTGGGAGTCTTGCTGCTCAGGTTGATGGAGTAGATTGCTCCACCACCGAAGGCTTAGCTGTCCCCAATGAACAGAGTATTGCCGAACGTAGGGTTGGCGCTGTTGATCATCAGCGATATCGGATTGTTTAGAAAGCCACCCGAGTAAATGGTTTTGACTGTGCTGGTCAAGACCCCTCCACTCGCTACTACTTCAGAGATCCGAGCACCGAAGTTCGGGTTGTCGCCGATAAAGAGGTCACCGGCAGCATCCACGGCAAGTCCTTGTGGAGCGTAAGTCTTAGGCCGGCACAACCGCTGACCCGGAGTTCCCAGGTAGGTTAGGCGTGAGCATTACGATCTGGTTGTTCGATGTATCGGCAACGTAGACCATGCCATTCGGCGCAACCGCGATTCCCTGCGGGTCATTGAAACCACTTCCCAGGGTCTGCTGCGCGTCGACCACCACCGCAGGAACCGCGGCAAAGGCATGGGAAGCACAAAACAGGATTGCGATTGCGGGAAGGCTTGAGAGCCTTCGGATCGATTTTGAAGACGAAGTTTCCAAGGCAATTTTCAAGGACTGCATTTATTCCTCTAAATTCTCGGGGGAGAAAATCAGCGAAACGGGACTACTTGAGAGACTATACGCAACCATCATGCCGACAAATACGGCTCCGCTGTGGGGAGAAGCGGGTGCGATGACTAGAAGCTAAATGGCGTATTCCGCTTTCACCCACTACACCTAAGTTGCATACGGCTTCCAGCAGTGCTTGTTTTTGGTTACTCGAGACTGGACCAGAAAAAGAAGCCGGATCCAAAGGCTTGGGAACTACGTAAGGCGTTGTTTGCGCACGGTACCGAAGTCCGTACTCAGGTCACCGGGGTACGGCTGGGGTGGTGGCCGCGGGCGGCCCCGAATCGCCTGGCTTTTGCTGGGGATCCCTTGCTTCCACGGGTACCATGCGCGACTCTGCCCGGAAAACGTGGTACTGGGTGAAAGCAACATCATCGAGCTGGGTCTGCACCTGTCCTGGGAGATCTTTGCCATTGATGGAAGGCGACATTTGCCCATTACGAAAGCTCGGTGCAGTCGACGAGGCGACTACCTTATCGACCAGGATGGCGACACTTCTAACCGGGCAAATATAGGTCCTGCCCCCGATTTCAACCGGCCCGTACTCCACGAGAATGTCAGCCCTTGAAATCGAGTCTGCCGGCTGCAATTCTGCCTGTACCGCAATGCGGAAGATGGTTCCCTCTTCCGGGTCGATGGCAATCAGGCCGTGATAGCTCGAAAACTGCGGAATGGCGTGGGAAGAGTCAGCCGGTTGACAGCAGCCCCCCACCTGGTAGTGGGACATATCGCGCGGCACGTTGAAGGCGAAGACAGCGAGCGTTTTGTTCGGGGTCTGCTCCCAATGGTTCCACTTCACGGTGCTATGCGCGATATCGAGCAGGACCGTAAACAGGATCGGCCCGAACTCGCCCTTGGTGCTGAGTCCATTCATCGCGGGCGCATTCTTTTTGCTCTCAGCCTCCGCAACAACCACCTCCTGCCCGTCACGAAAGGCCACGGGCAAGTTGGAGACGCCCACAAGATGGAGCGACTGTTCGCCCTCCATGTCCTTAAAGCGCGTCGTCACGCGTGAGGCCGAAAAGTTCGGCAGTTGACGAACCGTCCGGCTTACATAAGTGATCGCCTGGGTCAGAATTCGGCGCTGGGTTGCGAGGTCCGGCGCAGGCGTCTTCGGAACCTCGGCGGAGGGCAGATCGAGGAACGCCGACCGATCGGCCAGCACGAGGAGAGCCTGCCGCGCCTTCGCCCCAGGAGTTTCCGTCTGCAGCCCGGCAAATTTTGCGCCACTGAGACGTTCGGTCAACTCCAGATCTGAAAGCTGCTGCGCCGCTTTAGCATCCGGTTTTCCCTGCAACGCGATGACTTCCCGCCCCAACTGCGCTACGGTCACGCGCTTCCCTGCAAATGCTGAGGCCGCGGTTCCAGCAAGCATTAAAAGCAGCGCCAGGCTACGCATGCATGGAATCTTAGTCCGTCCTCAGATTGGGTGTAAACGATTGAACACCGGTTGACGCTTCCTTCATTTTTAGTTCTAGTACAAAGGGAAGTAGGTCAAAGGAGCTGGATGCTTACTAATCAAGGACTACCCACGGCTGGTTCAGTAGAAGCCACTCAATCGGCGCACGTTCCTGGCTGCGGCAGCAACCGCTGCGGCCGGTTTCGCGCTAAAAGCCAAGGGGCAGAATGGAGCAGCGAAACCGCCCGACGCTGTTCTGGTCCCCAACTTCCATCCGGCAAGCTGCGGCTGGTTGACCACGTTCAGCCGCGAGCGTGTCTATTGCGCCAACAGCTATCTGGACCATCTCGATCGTGTACGGGATGACCCGAACTATGCCTTCGTGCTGTCAGAAGTCAACAACATCATCGCCATCATGAATTTCAAGCCGGAGCGCATATCTGAGCTCAAACAGAGAATCGCCGAGAAACGGGTTGAACTCGTGAACGGGTTCTTTCTGGAGTCGACGGTGAACCTCTCGGGTGGGGAGGCTCTGGTGCGGCTGGGAGTGGAAGGACGCCGATGGTATCAGCAGGTGTTTGGCATGGCGCCGAGATATGCATGGACCATCGACGTATGCGGAACGCACGAGCAGATGGCCCAGATCGCGACCGGCCTGGGTCTGGAAGCGATGGTCTACACGCGGGCAAACCCGACGGGCAAGACCCTGCACTGGTCTGTTTCTCCGGACGGATCGCGCATCCTCTCCGTATGCCCCGGACACTACAGCGAAGAGAACGAGATATTCAAAACGACCACGCCGCTCAGCGATGCGGACCTGGACAAACTGGAAGCTTCGATCGCCAAGCGGGAGCAGAAGACACCCGCCGGCGCGCCCATCCTCATCCTCGCTGGATCCGGAGATTACACCGTCGCACCTGTTCTGAAGTCGTATCCCAGCGAACTGCTGCGCCAGTGGAAAGCGCGCGGAGAGAAGCGGCAAATTCGCTTCGCCACCTTCAGCAGCTATATGGACCAGGTTCGCCCGGGCATCGACTCGGGAAAAATCGAGATTCCCACCATGCGAGGAGGGACGGCCTACGAATTCAACGCGTTCTGGATTGAGAACAACGAGGTGAAGACCCGGTACCGCGCCAGCGAGCAAAGCCTGCAGGCTGCGGAGTTACTGGCGACCGCGGCCAGCATGACAGGGACCTATGCCTATCCAACCCAGAAGCTCCATGAAGCCTGGACACTGATGTGCCTGAACATGGACCGCAATACGCTCTGGGGCTCCGCCGGAGGAATGGTCTTCGTCAGCGATCAGTCATGGGATGTGCAAGACCGCTTCCAGTGGGTCGATGCCGCCGTACAAGATGCGACTGAGACTGCTGGCCGAGGCGGTACTGCCGGCGGGCGACGGATTCGGCCTCTTCAACCCGCTGAACTGGAAGAGGAGCGACCCGGTAGAACTCAAGCTCCCCACAGGCAAAGGTCTGCAAGGAGTGACCGGGGAACTTTTGCCGAACGGCTCGGTGCTCTGCCAGCCTGCCATGCCATCCGCCTCCGTTGCCGGGTGGAAGCTGGTCGGCGATCCACCTCGTCCCGCGGAGACCACTCCACTTCCGGAGGCAATCGAGACCTCGCATTACACGGTCCGGATCGATCCGCATACGGGAGCGCTGGTGAGTTTGAAGATGCACAAGAGCGGACGCGAGCTTCTGGGCGGCCCGGCGAATGTGATCGTGGCGGAACGGCCCAAAAAGAAGGAAGCTGCACCTGCAGACTTTATGGCCGCGCATCCTGACCGGGAGACGCTTGGGACTTCCAGCGACTCGGCCTCGTCCATCGAATGCAAAAAAGGGCCGGTCGCATACACCATCACGGCGACCGGAACCTTGCAGGGAAATTCCATCCGCCGCACCATGCGTTTTTACCACGCGCATCCGCGCATCGACTTCCTTACTGAGTTAAACGATGTGCATGACTATACCGTCGTCGTCGCTCATTTTCCGCTCGCCGCACCGGTTCTGGAGGTGCGCCGCGGGATTCCTTACGGCTTCTCGCACGGGGCGGTGGCCGTTCCCAACCCGGAACTGCACGGGTGGACGAAGGGCATTGTTCCGGCAGTTCGTTGGATCGACCACGCCATGGCGGACGAGGCGGGCCTCGCCATCTTCGACCGGGGCCTGAGCGGGCGCGAATTGGATGGACAACTTGCGATGGTGTATCTACTCAATGCCGAAGATAGCTATCACGGGTATCCAAATCCGTGGCTCACAGGCTCCGGGCGCCATGTGTGTGCGTACTCGATTCTGCCTCGCGAACAGGCCTGGCCGGTTGCGCGCATACCCCAGTCAGCCTGGGAATACAATCAGAGCGTCATCCCGCTGGCAGCGAGTTCAGTCTCCGGCGCCAGAAGCTTCCTTGAGACTTCAGACAACGTGATTGTCGAAGCTGTCCGGAGGGAGCAAGCGCATATCGAGGTGCGCATGGTAGAGGCCTTCGGCATGGAAGGCGAGGCAACCGTGCGTCTGCTCTTACCGCATCGCGCAGCGGCCCGGGTGGACTTCACGGGAAAGAAGCTCGCCGAGCTACCGGTTGCGTCCAGCTACAAAGTCTCGCTTGCGACCGCAGCAAATCGTCACCATGCACTTTGAAGTGGCCTCGGACGTTGGAGCCCCCGAACTCATCACGGCGTGGGACCGCTTCGTTCCTCAGCGCAAGCTCGCCGCTCTGCATCGATATGAGCCCGGCTTGAAAGGACATCCACCCACTGGAGACGGCGTGGCTTTCTAATTCGTCCGCCCTCTGAGCCCAGACAGCGACCTGGCCAGTGGCTCGCTTTGCCTGTGGAAACTCATTGCCTGGCGATGCCGGCGACGCGGAAAGCCCCCCCACTTGACATCCAAGTACACTTGGAGCAATCCTGAATGCAGGAGATCACTTGGATGCCAAGTAAAGATAAGGATCAGATCCAACTGCTCCAGGGCACGCTCGATCTCATCGTCTTGCGAACGCTTGCCACCATGGGCTCCCAGCACGCCTACCAGATCGCCACCCGCCTGCAGCAAATCTCTGATCGCCTCCTCAATCTCAACCAGGGAACGCTGTATCCGGCATTAGTAAGGCTGGAACAATACGGATGGATCAAGGGAACCTGGGGCAAGACCGAGAACAACCGCGAAGCAAAATACTACGAAATCACCAAGGCCGGACAAAAAGCCCTGGGCGCCGAAACACAGAAATGGAGAACCATGGCGGCCCTGGTAGAGCGGCTCTTGCTCGAGGAGTCATAGCCATGAAGCAACTCAGACGTGTCTTCCTGAAGCTTTCCCGGCTCTTTACCAACTCGCGGGAAGAAGCAGAACTAGCCAGAGAAATTGCCGCGCATCTCGCGTTATTAGAGGACGACTATCTCCGCCAGGGCATGGCTCCGGAGGAAGCGCGGCAAGCCGCCAGGCGCGCCTACGGGGGCGTCGAGCAGGCCAAGCAAATGCACCGCAACGAGCGCTCCTATCAAGGGCTGGCGCAGACTCTGCAAGACACGCGCTACACCTTCCGCCAACTGCGTAAGTCGCCAGGATTCACCATCACCGCCATCCTGATGCTGGCCCTGGGCATCGGAGCCACCACTGCCATTTTTTCCATCGTCGCCGGCGTTCTCCTCCGCCCGCTTCCCTTCCCCTCCCCAGACCGTCTGGTCATCCTGGGAGACACCCTCGAGGGCTCCAATTGCGAAATGTGCGCCCGGCCTAGAGCCACCGCTGCGGACATCCGCAACTACATGCGCGACACCCACAGCTTTACCCACCTCGGCGGCTATCAGCAAGACAAGCTATGACCTGGCCACCACAGGCGTCCCCGAAGCAGTCCATGCCGTTCGAATGAGCGGCGAGGTCTTTCCCGCGCTGCAGGTCGCGCCGCTGCTCGGCCGCACCTTCACCCAGGCCGAAGACGAGCAACAGCAATCGGTCGTCGTGCTCAGTTACAGCTTGTGGCAGAGCCATTACCAGGGCAGTGCCAACATCCTCGGGACCACCATCCTTCTCGATCGCAAGCCCTACGTCATCATCGGCGTCATGCCGCGCAATTTCGAATTTCCCCTCGTGCCCGGCCACGTGGACCGCAGCCAGTTATGGGTTCCCCTGCGCCTGCAACCAGAAGAATTTCTGGCCGGCCAGGCCGCCTCGTGGAACTTTCGCATGGTAGGCCGCTTGAAGCCCGGCATCACGCCCGAGCAGGCGCAGAGCGACGCCGAGCGCGTGGCCCAGGCAACCATGCGCGACTACCCGGCCTTCATGCGCAGCCTCCGCATTCATGCAGCCGTCAAGCCGCTCCACGAGGACACGGTCGAAGAAGCACGCCCGCTGGTACGCACCCTATTCTTTGCCGTGGTCGTCATCCTGCTCATCGCCTGCGCCAACCTGGCCGGCCTTCTGCTGGTGCGCTCCATCCGCAGGCGCAGAGAAATCGCCGTCCGCCTCGCCCTCGGCGCGCGCGCCGCAACCTTACTCCGCCAGGCCATCGTAGAAAGCATGGTGCTCAGCACTCGCCGGCGGTCTGGTAGGGTTGGCATTCGCGGCAGCCGCGCTGCGCCTGGGGATAAGCCTGTTGCCGGAAACACTTCCACGCATCCATGAGATTGGTCTCAACTGGCCCGTGATGGCCTTCGCCCTGGCGCTCGCGTTGCTCACCGGCCTGCTCTGCGGGCTGGCGCCTGCCTTTGCCGCCATCCACACCAGCGTCAATGGAACCCTGAAAGAAAGCGGGCGCACCGGCACCACGGGCAGCGGCCACGCCCGGCTGCGTTCCGTTCTGGTCGCCGCGGAGATCGCCATCGCGCTGGTGCTGCTCACCGCCTCAGGCTTGCTGCTGCGCAGTTTCGAAAAGATGCGCGCCGTCGACGTAGGGTTCCGCCCCGACCATACCCTCACCGCGCTCTACGGTCTGCCCGGCTATCAGTATCGCAACCCAGGCAAGCATCGACGCGTTCGATGAGCAGCTGCTGCGCGAACCTGCGCCAGTTGCCAGGCGTAGAAGCCGTTGGCATCACCACGATTCTGCCTTCCACCGGCGACTACGACGGCCTCGCGATCACCATCGAAGGCTACGTTCCTCCCAAGGGAGCGGGGCTGAACCTGGCCATGGTTTCGCTGCTGCGCGGCGATCCCATCCAGGCGCTGGGCATCCGCCTGCTGCGCGGGCGAACCTTTACCGAGGCAGATAACGCCGGCTCCCAATTAGTGGCCCTGGTGAACCGCAAATTGGCCCAGCGCTACTGGCCCGGCCAGGACCCCATCGGCAAGAGGTTTCGCCGCGGCATGCAGGAGACCGGCGACTCCCTGGATGACCGTAGTCGGCGAAGTGGATAGCGTGAAAATGGGATCTCCCGATGAAAGAACAGCAGAGCAGTTCTATCAGCCGGTCGACCAGACCGCCATCTCCGAAGGAGACTTCGCCAGCGCCGGAGAAGTAAATGCCGACTACGGTTACATCGTGCTCCGCACCCGCATGGAACCCGAGCAGATGGAGAATGCCCTGCGCGCGACCGTCCACCGGATCGACCCGCAATTGCCGCTCTACCACATTCAGACCATGGAGCATGCCATCGACGGCAGCGAGGCGCCGCGCCGTTTCAACACCATCCTGATCTCGTGCTTTGCCCTGGTTGCCGTGCTGCTCAGCGTGCTCGGCATCTACAGCATCATTGCCTTTCCGTCGCCTTGCGCGAACAGGAAATGGCTCTCCGCATGGCGCTGGGCTGTCAGCGTTCGGGGGTGCTCGCGCTCATCCTTGTTCGGGCGTAAAACTGGCGGCGGTGGGCTGTGTCTTCGGCTTGCTGGGCGCCTCGGCTGCGTCCCGCCTGCTGCGTTCTTTCCTGTTT
This sequence comes from uncultured Acidobacteriaceae bacterium, assembly GCA_963775365.1. GTDB lineage: Bacteria > Acidobacteriota > Terriglobia > Terriglobales > Acidobacteriaceae > PALSA-350. The sequence goes on from CAVZJL010000018.1 coordinate 212,687, forward strand.
CCGTCAGCCCATTCGATCCCGTGGTGCTCACACTTCCGCCGTCGCCATGCTGCTGCTGGCGCTCCTGGCTTCTGCACTGCCAGCCAGGCGCGCTTCCAAAACGGATCCCATGCTGGCCTTACGAGGCGAATAGGAAATTTAGCTGCACCCTAAAGAAACAGCTGCCGAAAGTAACATTTTCGTGAAGTTGAAGCTTCGCGCGTTTGGCTCTATGGCGCTATACTTCCCCAGTTTTGCAGGCTCATCGCCCTAAGTCTTCAATCACGGCGCGAGAGGTGAAGCCATGTCCGTTCCTCCACCCCCCGGCGGTCTCGGTAGCAACTCCAATTACATCTTCGCCGCCAAGTGCTCCAACATCCTCGGCCTCACCGTCACCATCGACATCACACAGGATGTCGTTCACCATTCGTCTGACGCCTTCTGGTATTCCGGTTTCGGCTTCCAGCTCAACTGCTACTCTCCCGGGGGCCTGCCCAACGCCTGGCAGCAGTTCATCTTCGCCATCCTCAAATCCGACATCGGCTCTACCCGCCTCTGCTGGGTCAACAACGACTGGAGCCCCAATGAAGACAGCCTCGTTGATGACATAGCAGATATCCTGACCCTCCCCAACATCATTCTTCCCGCCGGCTATCAGCTCCAGATGCAGCTGAAAAACGATGCCAACAACAACATCGTCGGCGTTCGCTGGATCGTCAACGACCTCGGCGTCCTTCCCGCTCCCACCACGCCCATTAGCGGCTATTGGCGCCACTCACCCCTTGCCAACACTCCACCCATACTCACCGAGCAGCACGTCAACTACATAGGCATCGACGGACACATCCACGAGCGCGTCCACTACACCACCGGCAACTGGGTCCACAACGATCTCACCGCACTCTCCGGTAACAGCACCCTTCCAGCCGCAGGGAGCGCCCTCGACGCCTACCCCGGACCTTCCGGTGGCCAACATATCAACTACATCAGTACCGACAATCACATCCACGAGCTCTACATTCCGCAGGGCGGCTCCAAGTGGATCAACAACGATCTCACCAGTCTCGCCAAAGCCATTCTTCCTCGAGCCGGCACTCCGCTCGACGGCTACGTCGACAACGACAACGCTCAGCACGTCAACTTCATTGGCGCCGACAACCACATTCACGAACTCCTTATTCGGCCCAATGGGAGTTGGATCGACAACGACCTCACGGTCCTCTCCGGCAGCGGAATCGGCCCCAGCGCTCACAGCCCCCTCGATGGCTACATCGGTCCCGACGGCGGTCAGCACGTCAACTTCATTGGCTCCGACGGCCACGTCCACGAGCTCTACATCCTCCCTCACGGCAGCTGGGTCAACAACGATCTCAACAAACTCTCCGGCAACAGCATCGCTCCCTCGCGTACCAGCTCCCTCTGTGCTTACCTCGGGCCCGACAACGGCCAGCACGTCAACTTCATCGCGACCGACGGTCACGTCCACGAACTCTACATCGCACCCCACGGCAACTGGGTGAACAATGACCTCACCGTCCTCTCTGGTAATGGCGTCGCTCCCCTACCCACCAGCCCCCTCTGCGGCTACTGGGGCTCGGGCAATACGCAGCACGTCAACTTCATCGGTACCGACGGCCACGTTCACGAGCTCTACATCGTGCCTAACGGCCATTGGGTCAACAACGACCTGACCGTCCTCTCCGGCAACAGCATGATCCCCGCGTCTAACAGTGCGCTCCATTCGTACGCCCAGCCCAACGGCGATCAACACGTCAACTACATCGGCGCCTACGACGCTCACCTCCACGAGCTCTACATCCCGTCTGGCGGCCAATGGGTCAACAACGATCTCAATCACCTCGAGCTCGTGAACATCCTCAAAGATCCCCTCGATCTGTCGGGCTATTTCGCCCCCATCAATGCCTTCCAGCTCAACCTCGTCGGCCCCATCGAGGGCGCAAGTGCAGTCCTTTCCTCCGGCGCCGGCTCGTTCATCTACTCCGCTGAGACACCCCTCACCGTCCAGGACCTCGTCCCCGCGGTCTGCACCAGCGTCAAATGGGCGACCGCCGAAACGGCCAACAGCCACTACGGCCCGCTCGATGCCGGCCCCAGCAATCTCTTTACCCAAACCTTTACCACCAGCACCACGGCACCCGTGGTCCACGCCGTCGGGCCCCTCGCCAAAGGCGTCACCATACCCCGCAAGCCTGGCCAACCTATCAAGCCCACCAAGAGCTAATCCACATCAGTCACTGATCTCTTCGACAGTACCGAGCTGGCCATGGTTTTACCCTATAGAATGTGGCTTCCAGGCGGCGCTGTCGCGGTCCGGACACGAATTATGCGCAATAGAGTTGAGGTGCCCAATGGGAGATTCACTCGCTTTTGAGCCTAGCCGGACGGCTGTGCTCGGCATGGATCTGCAGGCCGGAATCGTGGCGAATTATGCGAAGAATGATCCTGCCTTGCCGAATCGGGCTGCGAACATATTGCAATGCGCCAGGAACCTGATGATGAGTGTTATTCATGTGCAGGTCGGATTCCGTCCCGGGCTGCCGGAAGTCCATCCACGTAATCCGCTTTTCGGCGCCATCAAAAGGTCGCCTCAACATCAGCAACTCTTCCTGGGAGCCGCTGGCGCGATTCACCCGACCGTGGCTCCGCAAGCCGATGACATTGTCGTCACTAAGCATCGGATCAGCGCCTTCGCCGGCACAGACCTGGAGATGATTCTCCGGGCAAAGGAGATCGACACACTGATCCTCTTTGGTATTGCGACCAGCGGGGTTGTCCTCTCCACCTTTCTTCATGCCAGCGATCAGGACTATCGCCTGATCGTTGTCAAAGACTGTTGCGCCGACCTGGATGCAGAGGGTCACAACTATCTCATCGGGAGATTGTTCCCGACCTTAGGCACTGTTACAACCAGCGTTCAATTGATCGACACGCTCACCGCGTTGAATGCCTCCGCCCGTTAGCTAAAGTTGACTCCTATTGGGGCCTGCCACGATACCGGCTCCTGCGGGACTCGGATCCGGACGCATCGATTTAGCCCAAGGTGCGGCTGCCTTCTCTGCCTTTGAAGGCGCCGGCGCTATCGCTGAGCGTCTGGAAGATAAGCAACAGACAAACAACAGCTAGCCCTTGGCCGCTTCAACTGTGCATAACGCCCCGGCGTTAGGTCCGAGAGCGCTGGACCGTGTCCAGCCATAGGATGAAGATCGCTTCCACTTGATCTTTCGTGTGATTGGCAATCAGGAAGTGATACTTCTCTCCCGATGCAAGAACCACGCCATCCTTATGAACTTTTGCGATGGAGCCGATAGGAATATTCAGGTCAGCCTCATTCGGGCATCTGAACTGGAGTTTGGCACTCGTCAGCTCGAGTTGACCCGTGCAACCACCAAACGCCTTCTTATGTGTGGCCTCATATCTCATCGGATGGTAATGCGGAGCCGAGGAGGCAGGCGGGTTCAACATGGCATGCGGAGCCTCCTCAGGCAAGATCCCGCGCTCAGCCTGCGCTATCACGACAGGCGGGTTTGGGGATGGCTTTGAGACCGAGTGCAGTGGTGAAGAAGGCTGCGATTTAGGGCCCGCCTGGAGTTGTCCCTGTGACTTTGGACTTGCCATGGACTTCTTATAAGTTAGGCCGGTGTACAGCCCACATAACGTAGCGATCGCCAGCAGGAATATGGGTCCTGCGCCTGCCAAACGCCGTGGCCGGGATCGCGGGCTTGAGGCTCCGGGTTCTGCGTACTCCGAATCTACCGGCCGGAAGTCGTTTCTCCCCCTCCGCCCAGAATCGAAAGGAATGACAATCGGCTTGGGAGATCGTTGGCCACTTTTGTCATCCCAAGGTAAATCGACATTCTTGGCCACACCGAACCTCCTTTAGCACGCAGCTTGTTTTAAAGGTTCTCAGAGTTTAGTTCCCGCATCGCGAACAAATCAGGCCCGGAAGGGATTTCCTCAGTCGGGGGTAACCACAACGGTGTGACTATTGGAACATCGATTGGTCCCGGCGCCGATGCGAGAGGCCGCGGGGAACGTGGAACGCCTGGAGGAATTCAAGGTCTGCAGGAGCGACGGTTTTGCTACCTCATCATGCCGGTTAATGCCATTTCCCATAGCGCGACGCTCCTGTTGAGACCGCCCCGCAGAATGTCGCCGTGAGGGCCGGCGGGCACCTACTCTTACCATCGGTTGACCACCTGCGTTGGTGAACAGCACGGCCTTCGTTTACGCAAAATGTGTGCCGTGGCGGCGCACTTGAACTGTTTTCATGTGGGCCAGATCGGCGGCTAAGAGCGCTCGCGCACGGAGAACGCGCGTTTCATAACTTATGTAAAGAGGCTGACGTCCGATAAGAACTGTTCAATTAGCGGAACGGTCGACTCTATGGCGTCGATCGTCAATCATAGTTACTCTTGGTACTCCTCAAAATGAAGCTCGCGAGACTGGAATGTCCGCATTTCCCCCATTGAACTTAGCGATCCGGTAAGGCGGCCGCCAATCCAGAGTGATCGCCTTTTCGCTCGGATCAGGATTCCAGCTTGCCAAGTTACCCGTTGGTGGAGTCTGCTGTTGTCAGCCATCGGGATGCTGGATTTTAGGGTCGCACTTGGAGATAATTCAACCATTCAGCAGGGTTTCCCGCCGAGCGCGCAAGGAGGGATGGAAACTTGAAGCTGCGGCTGTTATTTGTTTTGCTCGCCTCTGCCTCGCTAGCCTGGATTCTCGGCGCGACGCAAGCCGCACCCGCGGCCGAGGCGCCCACGAAACCTGTGGACTTCAACCGGGAGATCCGTCCCATCCTCTCGGACAACTGCTTCAAGTGCCATGGCCCAGACGAAAAGATGCGCATGGCCAAAATGCGCCTCGACGAGACGGAAGGTCTGTTCGTCGACCGCGGCGGCTACAAGATCATCGTCCCGGGGAACTCGGCGCAAAGCAAGATCTACCAGAAAATCAGTTCCACCAACGCGGCGTTCCGCATGCCGCCGACCTATTCCGGCAAGACGCTGACCGAGAAGCAGATCGAGCTCATCAAGCAATGGATCGACCAGGGGGCTAAATGGGAAACGCAATGGTCGTTCGTCGCCCCCAAGCGCCCGCCTGTGCCTGAGGTGAAAGACAAGACGTGGGTGCGGAACCCCATTGACAGTTTTGTCCTGGCACGGCTCGAAGCCGAAGGGTTGAAGCCGAGCGAGGAAGCCGACAAAGCCACACTGCTGCGCCGGGTCAGCTTCGACTTAACCGGCCTGCCACCTACGCCCGCCGAGGTGGACTCCTTTGTGGCGGACAAGTCCCCGAACGCCTACGAGAAGCGCGTGGACCAACTGCTGGCTTCCCCGCACTATGGCGAGCGTATGGCCATGGAGTGGCTGGACCTGGCTCGCTACTCCGACACCCACGGCTATCACATCGACAGCCTGCGGCAGATGTGGCCGTGGCGCGACTGGGTGATCAAGGCCTACAACCGGAACATGCCATACGACCAGTTCACCATTGAGCAACTGGCGGGCGATCTGCTGCCCAACGCAACCGTGGACGATAAGATCGCCAGCGGCTTCAACCGCAATAACATGATCAATTTTGAAGGCGGCGCCGTTCCCCAGGAATACCACGCGGAGTACATCATTGACCGGGCGAGCACCACGGGCACCGTTTGGCTGGGTCTTACCGTGGGCTGCGCACGCTGCCACGACCACAAGTTCGATCCCATCCGGCAAAAGGATTTTTACCAGCTCGTCGCGTACTTCAACAACGTTCCGGAACGGGGTCTGGACGGCTTCCTGGGCAATGCAGATCCGGTGCTCCCGCTGCCTACCAAGGCACAGCAGCAGCAGCTCGATGAGTTGAATGGCCGGCTCGACAGCACGCTCGCTGCCCTGCCCGAGAAAGAGATCGTGGCGCAGCGGAACGAGTGGCAAAAGACGGCGCTGGCAGGGATGCCCTGAACCGTCGACAGAAGGCTTAATCGCGTACTACCCGCTGGAGGGCAGTTTGGCTGATGCCTCCGGCCAGCACCACGACGGCAAGGCGGTGCGCGGCGACGTGGTGTACGACGAAGGCAAGGTGGGCAAGGCGGCGGATTTCAGCGGTGAGACCCAGGTGAGTTTCGGCAATACCGGCGATTTTGACCGCAGCGATCGATTTGCCCTAGCGCTGTGGGTCCGGACGTCGGGGTCAAAGGCGGTGAAGATCCTACAAAAACGGGACAGCTCCGAACACTGGCAAGGCTGGGAAATTGCGACCGATGATCCCACATATGACAGGCCCCAGAACCGCCTTTCCCACTTCATCGTCCGCATGGCTGCCAAGTGGCCGGACGACGCGATCGAGGTGCGCACCAAGGAGCGCTACGCAACGGGCCAGTTCTCTCACCTGGTGGTGAGCTACGACGGCTCGGGCAAAGCATCGGGGGTGAAGTTTTACGTCAATGGCAAACCGGCGATGACGGAAGTGGTGAAGGACAATTTAAGCGGCACGTTTCGAACCGCTGCCGCACTCGAGATAGGCAATAAGGCGAACGGGAAGCCCTTCGAAGGGCAGCTCGATGACCTGCGCATCTATAACCGCCCGGTAACTGCCGAGGAAGCTGAAACCCTGGGCATCCGCATGCCGGTGCGCTCGGTGCTGTTGGAGCTGGCGGGAAAACCTGCCCAGGAGATTGCCACGCTGCAGCCGGAAAAGCCGCCCGCGGAAGCAGAGATCGGAGAGGAAGAGAAGGCCGAGACCCCGGAGGCCAAGGCGGCGCGCCTGGAGAAAGAACACCAGGCCGCGCTGAGTGAGTACTACTTGAAATATGCGGCGCCGGAAAAGGATCGCCAGCTTTACGCGCAACTGATCGAGTTGCGGGAGCAGAAGAAGAAGCTGGAAGCGTCGATCACCAACGTGATGGTGATGACGGAGATGAAGAAGCCGCGCGACACCTTCATCCTGGGGCGCGGCCAGTACGACAATCCTGGGGAGAAGGTGACTCCAAACGTTCCCGCCTTTCTGCCGCCGCTGCCGCCCGGAGCGCCGCCGAATCGGCTGTCGTTGGCAAAATGGCTGGTGGATCCGAAGAATCCGCTGACGGCGCGGGTGGCGGTGAACCGCTACTGGCAGGACTGCTTTGGCGTCGGGATTGTGAAGACGGCAGAGGACTTTGGCTCGCAGGGAGAGCAGCCCAGCCATCCGCAATTGCTCGACTGGATGGCTACGGAGTTCATCGCCAACGGCTGGGACATCAAGGCGATGATGCGGCTGATTGTGACCTCATCGACCTACCGGCAATCGTCGCGCGAGACCAAGGAGATGGCCGATCGCGATCCCGAGAACCGGCTGCTGGCGAGGGGGCCGCGTTTCCGTCTGCCCGCCGAGATGGTGCGTGACAACGCGCTGGACATCGCGGGTCTGCTCGACACCCGAATCGGCGGTCCTAGCGTTTACCCCTACCAACCGAAGGGCCTGTGGGAAGAGATGGCTTTCGGCGGAGGTTTCTCCGCGCAGACCTATACCCAGTCCACCGGCGAGGACCTCTACCGGCGCAGCATGTACACAGTGTGGAAGCGGACCGTGCCGCCACCCCAGCTGACAACCTTCGACGCGCCCGACCGCGAGAAATGTACGGCGCGGCGCACCATCACCAATACGCCGTTGCAGGCGCTGGTGCTGCTCAACGATCCCACTTATGTTGAGGCCAGCCGCGTGCTGGCGGAGAAGACGCTTTCCCAGGCGGGGCGCGATCCGGACAAGCGGATTGACTTTGCCTTCCGCCTGGCAACGGACCGCAAGCCGCAGCCGCAGGAACGCGCGGTGCTGCTCACCCTGGCGCGGGAAGAACTGGCGGAGTACCGGCGCGACAAGGCGTCGGCGATGAAGCTAATCGGGGTGGGCGAGGCAAAGCGCAATCCAAAGCTGGATCCGGCGGAGCTGGCCGCCTGGACGACGGTAACCAGCACCATCCTCAATATGGATGAAACCATCACGAAAGAGTGATTCCCATGGATGAAGTGAAACGCGAGATCTTGCTGGAGATGACCCGGCGGCAGTTTTTCGGCCGTACCGCGAAGGGGATAGGCGTGGCGGCGCTGGCCTCGTTGCTCGGCCCGAGCCTGATGGCGGAAGGGCCGGCGGTCGATCCCAAGACCGGCGGCCTGGTGGGGATGCCCAATTTCGCGCCCAAGGCCAAGCGCGTGATCTTCCTCCACCAATCGGGCGCGCCTTCGCAGATTGAGTTGTTTGACTACAAGCCCAAGCTCAAGGAGTTGCAGGGCACGGAGCTGCCGGACTCGATCCGCAAGGGCCAACGCATTACCGGCATGACCTCGGGCCAGGCGTCGTTTCCGGTGGCTGCGCCCATCTTCAAGTTTCAACAGTACGGCCAGTCGGGCGCCTGGATCAGCGAACTGCTGCCGCACACCGCCAAGATTGTCGACGACATCGCCATCATCAAGACAGTGAACACCGACGCCATCAACCACGATCCGGCGATCACTTTTATCCAAACCGGATTTCAGCAGCCCGGCCGTCCCAGCATGGGCGCGTGGGTCACCTATGGATTGGGCAGTGAGAATCAGAACCTGCCCGCGTTCGTCGTGCTGATCTCGCAGGCCAACGCACTGAACCCGGACCAGCCTTTGTTTTCGCGGCTGTGGGGCAATGGTTTTCTGTCTTCCAAGTACCAGGGAGTCAGGTTTCGAGCGGGCGCCGAGCCGGTGCTTTATCTCGACGACCCACCGGGCATCAGCAGCGAGTCGCGCCGCCACATGCTCGACAGCCTCGCGCAGCTCAACAAAATGTGGTTCGACGCTTACGGTGATCCGGAGATCGAAACGCGCATCACGCAATATGAGATGGCGTACCGCATGCAAACATCGGTGCCCGATCTGATGGATCTCTCGAAGGAACCCGACTCGGTCTTCGAGATGTACGGGCCGGACTCGCGCAAGCCCGGGACTTATGCCGCCAATTGCCTGCTCGCCCGGCGCCTGGCGGAGCGCAACGTGCGCTTTATCCAGCTCTACCACCGCGGATGGGACCAGCACAACGATCTTCCCCGGGACATCCAACTGCAGGCAAAGGGCACCGATCAACCCTCCGCCGCGTTGGTGCAAGACTTGAAGCAGCGCGGGCTGCTCGACGACACGCTGGTGGTTTGGGGCGGCGAATTCGGCCGCACGGTCTATTGCCAGGGCAAGCTGAGCGAGACCAATTACGGGCGCGATCATCATCCAAAATGCTTCGCGATGTGGATGGCGGGCGGCGGCATCAAAGCCGGGCGTCTCGATCGGTGAGACAGACGACTACTGTTACAACGTGGTAGAAGATTCGGTGCCAATCCACGATTTGCAGGCAACCATCCTGAAGTGCCTGGGCGTGGACCATACCAAGCTGACTTTCAAGTTCCAGGGGCGTGATTTCCGCCTGACCGACGTCGCGGGCAAGGTGGTGCCGAAGGTGCTCGCGTAGCGACCTTCGCAGGGAATAGATAAGGAACCGCCGGGAGAGCTCCGTTAGAATTGCTCGAACCATAGGCGTTGCGCCCCGATGAACGTTCCGGCGAAGTCCTATGCCCGCTTCGACCTAACGATCAGCAAGATATTTCTCTACTTCGGCCTTTTCTGGTTAGGAACGTCCGCGCTCGCACAGCGAGAAGCCGACCGAAGACGGTATCGATCCTGACGCTGGTAGGCGGCAAAGTTGTCTATAAGTCGCGGCAAATATCAACTGACGGTTCCATGCTTGCTTAGCGCGGCGAAACTAGCCCTTCAATGTTTGCGGCTATGGGAGTCGCAAATTGAAAGTAACCCTCACTACGGAATCATGAAGCCTGGCGACGCGCAGCATTTGTGTGTTTAAGACCCTTGGCGTAGTGTTGAATGCCACCGGGACCTTATCCATTTCCCTTACCGTGAGAGTAAGTCATGAGCTTACGAGAATTTTTGCAGCACCGTTGGATAGCGGAGCGCCCAGCATTTCAACGCGTCTTGCATGCCCTCCCTCCGGGCGAGTTCTCCTATAGCCCACACGAGCGTTCGCCCTCGGCGGCGCAAATTCTTTGGACATTGGCATCGGAAGCCAAGGCCTGCAGCGAACTCATTGATGCAGGGGAAACCAACTGGGCCCCCGATCCTCTCCCCGCCGATCCGGCAAAGATCGTCGCGACGTTCGAGAAACGCAACGCTGATTTAGGCGAGCGCATTGGACGGTTGGATGAACCGGCTTGGGAAAGCAAGGCTCGGTTTTTGGTTCATGGCAGCCTGGCCTGGGAGGCTCCGCTTGGCGAGCTGCTCTGGTTCATGTTTTTCGATGCCATCCACCACCGCGGGCAGTTGAGCACCTACATTCGTCCCATGGGCGGCAAGGTGCCTTCGATTTACGGACCTTCCGGCGACAACTCCGGTGCGTAAGCACACTTAGCGCGGCTATATCTACCCATGCTGGAAGCCATCGGCCACTACCGGATCAGGCAGAAGATCGGCCAAGGCGGGATGGGCGTGGTCTACGAAGGATGGGATGAACGGCTGCAGCGGCCTGTCGCCGTCAAGACCATCGACGAGACCCATGAAGGCAGCGCGGCACGCAGGCAGCTTTGGCGCGAAGCGCGGTCGTTGGCTCGCATAAATCATCCCAACGTCTGCCAGGTCTACGACGTCCTCGAAGAGCGAGGGGTTCTCGTTCTGGTGATGGAGCTGCTCGACGGCCTTTCGCTTGCCGACCGTCTGCTGGCCGGCATGTTGGACGCTTCCGAGACATTGAAGATTACGCGGCAGATGTTGCAGGCACTCCAGGCGCTGCACGATCTCGGCATTGTTCACCGCGACCTGAAGCCCTCCAATGTGTTTCTGACGCGCCACGGCGTCAAGTTGCTGGATTTCGGCCTCGCCCACACTACGAAGGCCGCCTCCGGCTCGGACCCCAACGAGACCGCAACCGGGGAATCCGTCGCTGGAACCATCCTTGGCACACCTTTGTATATATCGCCCGAACAGGCAAGCGGTCTGTCGGTTGGACCAGCCTCAGATATTTCTCTGTGGGTTCGGTCTTCTACGAATTGCTCACGGGCAAGCGTCCGTTTGAGGGTAATTCCCTGGTCGATATTCTGTACGCCGTCCTGCATCAGAATCCGCCGCCTCTCAGTGGGTCGCGCGAAGTGGAGGCCCTTGACCGAATCCTTCGCCGGGCCATGGCCAAGCGCGTCGAGGACCGCTATACCTCGGCGCACGAAATGCTCGAAGCACTGAGTTTCATCACTCTTTCCAAAAGCACTTCCGTCGGACCGGGCACGCGCACCGTTTTCCGCCTCATCGTACTGCCCTTTCGAGCGCCGAAGAGCGATGAACAAACCGATTTCCTTACCTTTGCTCTGCCGGAGGCCATTGGCAATTCGTTATCGGCGATGAACAACCTTATCGTTCGATCGAGTCTACTCGCGGTACCTTTCGAGGGTCAGCCGGATCCAAAACGAGTCGCCGTCGAGGCGGACGTTGACGCATTCCTTACCGGTACCCTGTTGCACGCCGGTGAACGCTTTCGCCTTTCCTGTCAGCTGATCGAAGCACCCGGCGGAACGGTGCTCTGGTCGGAGACGGCCAACTCCTCCATGCAGGAACTCTTTACCGTGCAGGATGAACTCTGCGAACGGATTCTCCGGTCGCTTCAGGTACCGCTCGACCCACGCGAGCAGGTCATTTCTCATCGCAACGTTCCAGCCACAGCACGCGCATACGAGTGCTACCTTCGGGCCAACCAGATCACGGCTGTTCGCGGGCTGGATAATACAACCATCGCACGGGACCTCTATCTCCAGTGTCTCGAAGAGAGCCCAGATTATGCGCCGGCGTGGGTCCGCCTGGGTCGTGCCTACCACTTCCTGGGAAAATTCAGCGATCATGCCCAGAACAATGAAGCGCTTTCAGAGCAGGCCTTCCAACGTGCATTTGCCCTAAACCCCGACCTCGCCACGGCCCACAATTTCTATACCTCGATGGAATGCGACCAGGGCCGCGCCAGAAAAGCCATGGTCCGGCTGCTGGAGCGAGCACACTTCCGCCGCAATGACGCCGAGCTCTTTGCGGGCCTGGTGCAGGCGTGCCGCTATTGCGATGAACTGGATGCCTCCGTCGCCGCTCACCTCCGTGGGCGTCATCTCGATCCTCATCTGGTCACCAGTGCCGCGCACACCTACTTCCTTTTGGGCAATTACACCAGCACGCTTGAACTCTATGGAAGGAGAGGCGGCTATTACCTGGATTGTGCCGCGCTCGCCGCCATGGGAGAAAACGAGACCGCACTATTGAAGCTGAGGGAGCGCGAGCAGTCTGGGGGCACCACAGGCGCGGTCCACGGAGTGATGCGCTCACTGCGCGCCTACCTGGAGGGCAATACAAAAGAATGTCTGGATGCGGTCGCCGAGAATGCACTGTCGGCTGATCCCGAGGTGTTGTTCTACTCCGCGCGACAGCTTGCCCAGATCAACCAGCCAGAGCGCGCGATTGCCGCTCTCTCTGCGGCAATGGACCGCGGGTTTCTCTGCACGTCCACGATTACCGGTGATCCATGGTCTGCGTCGATGCGATCCGGTCCGCATTATGCGGCACTCATGCGCGAAGCCGAACGACGGCGCATCGAAACCCATGCCGCCTTCCTCGCCGCTGGCGGCGGCCAGGTAATTAGCATCGTTTGACGCGCCGGACCGGAGGCGGAATTTTCCCTGATTTGCTCTAGCAACTGCTCTGCAAAACGGCCGATCCCAAAAGCCGATTTGGACAAGACGGGACCCCCGAAGGCCCCAACACTGCGAAGCCGCCGCAGAATGTGAGGCCAACGGTTCGCGCCTGATCAGCGTCCTACATATTTGAGGTAATGTGATGAAGAAGTGTCCGTCCTGCTACGCCATCATGATCGAATCGACCCGACCGTCCTCGGTTCCTGCGCTGCAACTAAAGACGGCTGACGATACGCCTGAGGTCTCTGCAGCCAGGGTCCGGTATGAGTGTCGCCAATGTGGTCACACAGAGGAGTCGTTTACCAAGCCGGCTCCGGCACCGAGGCATGCATGATCTGCTTCTGATCGCTCGCGTGGTGGACCATATTTCGATTCCCCCGAACCGGGTCATGCGCTGGAGGAGTGCTCTCACAGCATCATTTCGCCTTCGGGCACTTCAAGACATTTCGCTGGTACTCCTACTAACCGCTTTCCTAATCCAACTCTGGCTTTTGGCTCGAAGGGCCCCTGTACGTCGTGCAGCGTTCCCATTGTCGGCCGCCAGTCCGGACAAACCCCATAAAGACTGCCGGCGTAAGGGGCTGGATGCCACGAAAGCTGTGATGGCAACGGGCTCACAACGCTTCCTTAGTCTTCTTAAATCCGATTTTGACCCGCTGGCGTATATGCCTTAGATGATCGGGGGATGCCCTTACTTGGTTAAACATCCAACCGCTGCGCCGTTATCGATATCAGAGTCCTCATGAAGTCCACCCATTGCCCAGGTGCATTAACTGCACTAGATCTCCTTCGGCTTGAAACAGAGCAAGAAATGCGGCTCCACACTTGCGCACTTTGCGGCAAACGGAATCTTTACGCGGTGAAAGACGTCTTGGGAACGTGGACGCTGGAAGAGCACAGCAAACCGGTGCCGCGTGAGACCTCGCCGCATCCGGCCCGCAAAACACGCCGGATGGATCTTTGAACAGAAAACGGCATCCAATTTCATTACCCCCCGTTCCCTTCTTAAATTTCTTCGATTTGGCGTTCCGAATCGCGCAGCAGAGTTAGTTCATTCCAGTCGAGTTGTTCCTGTAGACCCAGGTAGTCGCTGGGGCCGATCTTATCCTCGCTACGAAGGTTTTCGAGTTCAGCGCGTTCTGCGTGAACTGCCGTTAGTCCAAGGTCGTGGAGGCGATCTAACGGTTCACATCTCTCCCTGTCAACGCATCTCTGCAACTTGAGGGAAAGCCGATACCGCAGGTTCTCTGCTTCCGGGCCTTGCTCATCTGCCATGCTCGTGAGAGCAGTTCGTGCCAGGGTGACACGGGCAGATGCAAGTTCAAGCGGTGCTTCCTCGGAGCGGTCCAGCCCGAGACGTCTTACCATCGGCGCCAGCGTGAGGCCCTGAAGGACGAGAGTTGCCAGAACGACTGAGAATGCCGTGAGGACCACGGTATCGCGGTGCGGGAACGAATCAGGAAGAGCGAAGGCGGTTGCAATGGTGACGAATCCTCGCATGCCGCACCATCCCATAAAGATGGCCTGTCGAATGTTCCGCTGGATTTTTCGTCGCCGGGCTTCCAGATAACTGTAGCCAAGAACAACGATCATGCGAGTGAAAATAACTGCGAGGACAACCAATGCTGCGAATCCCAAGAGCCTCTCGCAAGTGAGGCCCATGCATACGCGCTATGATCGATTTCGCCTGCATGCCCATCAGAAGAAACGCAATGACATTCAGCGTGAAGACGACGGCACTCCATACCGCATACGATTGAACACGCATCCGGGCATCAAAATCGTCCGCGCTTAGCTTGCGTGCCAGAGTCATGGCGAACCCGATCACACAAAGTACCGCCGACAGGCGCAGGTGCTGCGCCAGGATCCACATAACATAGGCGCTCACGAACTGGAGCAGAACGCCCCCCAACGTGTCTTTCACTAGCGCGACTGACGCGGACGAAGAGATAGGCGCTGAGAATTCCTAACAGCAGGCCGCCAGGTGCTGCGAATCCCAGGCGCAAACCTATCGGTAAAGAAAGCCCTCCGAGTTGAAGCACGGTTAAAGCACCGCTAAAGAGAAGCAAGGCGGTTGCGTCGTTGAAGAGACTCTCGCCTTTCAGCACGGCATCGATTTGGCGAGGCAGGGAGAATTTTCGTCAGCACGGCGGTTGCAGCGGCCGCATCCGGTGGAGAGACAACAGCGCCCAGGGCGATGCCCGCCGCGAGAGGCAAGCCAAGAAACGCCCAACTGATCCAGGCCACAACAGCCGTGGTCAACAGGACAGCGATGACCGCGTATGTGACCAGCGGAGCAACAAAACGCCGCGTCGCGCCCGGTGGAAAATCAAATGCGGCATCGACAACAGCCGGCGCAATAAAGAGGGCGAGGCAGGTCGAGGGATCGATCGAAAACGACGGCGCTTTAGGGATCATCGCGACGATAACCCCCGCCCCAGCGAGCATCGTGGGATAAGGCAGTGACAGGCGGCGAGCGAACTGTAATAAGACGATGGCGATGAGCAGGAGCGCAAGCAGGCTTTCGAAAAAGGTCATTGACTGTCTCCCGCTTCTTTTTGAGAAAAGGATATTGTAATATTGGCTCAAAATTGCCTGGCGATCGCGGACCAGAGTACGAACCCCTGAACGCGGAGAGTACAGATACAGGAGAATTCCATGCCGAAGAAGACGCTCGGGTACTTTGTCTTAGGATTCCTGGCTGCCATGCCGGGCGCATACCACCAGGTAAGGGCGCAGGCCCAGAAGGTTTCCTATCCGGCCATGGCTTCTGTCAGCGAGTATTTGATACCCGACGAGAAATCTGAAATTGCGTTAGCCCGAACTGCTGCTCCTGGATCGATTTCGGACGGAGCCGAAGTGATGGTGCTGGGACAGAAGGGATTCACGATCGCAGCGAAAGGCACGAATGGCTTCCTCTGCATCGTGGAGCGATCATGGGGCGCCACCACCGATGACCCGGAATTCTGGAATCCGAAAGTTCGCTCCCCTATTTGCTTTAATCCGGCCGCTGCAAGGACCTTTGCGCCCATTTTCCTGATGAAGACCAGACTGGTGCTGGCAGGAAAATCGAAGGCGGAGATCGTGGAGGCGACTGCATCCGCACTGGATAAGAAGGAACTGCCTGCGTCTGGAGCCAGGAGCGATGTGCTACATGATGTCGAAGCAGCAATACCTGAACGACCGCGGCAAGAGTTGGCATCCCCACGTAATGGTCTTTGTTGCGGGCGATAAGGCGAAGAGCTGGGGGGCCAACCTGCCGGGCTCTCCGGTGATTGCGGCGAATGACCCTGAAGAACGGGTGACGATTTTCATGGTCTGGGTTGGCAACTGGTCCGATGGGTCGCCGGCTCCGATAGATTAGTGACGGATTTCTCCTGAGGTATTTTCAGCCAGACTTGTCCCAATTAGCTTTTTCTGTCCATCCACCTCCACTCATGCTTGGGTTGGCCACCGCCCTCAACTTTGTCATCCCGACCGAAGAGGACTGATAGGAATCCGGGGTAGCGTAGAGGAGAGACCTGGCGTTTCACTGGGACCGTAGGCGAATGCGGACAGCGATCGTCAAAAACCAACTCAAGATACGCTCGGCGCAAAGCCCACCTTTGGATTTGCACCGGGCCGGATCAGCAGCATGTCACGAAGCCACCGGGCACAGGCACTTTTAGCCAGCCTATACGGCGCCCAATGGTGATTTATTCGTAGCCGACTCCGTAGCGTGGCAAAATATTGGTTCTGCGGGGCATGGGACCAATGAACTGGATGAGTTTTCGAAACTTGGGCTTCGATTACGGTTGCGTTCTTTAGCCTTCGGCGCTACTGGTCGTAGTTAGCCCACACATGACCAATCTTTCCAGCGGCAGTCAACAACATCACCTCGGCTGTCTTGCTGCCGCGAACGTTATTGACGTAGTACACGACGATCGTCTCTACACCCCAAAATGCGTCGATCAGGTCGAAGCGGAGATCCGGAAAGGCGGCAAGGCCACGGAGGAAGTATTCCCGCAATGCAGCTTTTCCTCGCACCATGCCATCGCCAGCCAATAGCTTCAGGGCAACCGGAGAGACAAGGACAACCTCATCTTCATAGTGAGCGAGGATTCTTTCAAGGTCATGGCTGTTCCAGGCATCGACCCAGTCTTGGGCAAATTCGCGCGCAAATGAAGCCTCTAAGGGCAAGATCGCATTCCCCATATCGACCAGCACTCCGTAGAAGAAACTTCGCATATCATAACGGTTGAGCCAACGTAACATGCAGATTTCGCAACCGCGCTTCAAAAATCTCGAAGAAGCCCATGAAGTCTCAGCAGTGCGGTTAAGTGACGGGCGGCCGCTCGCCAAGGTCGGCGACATATTCCGCCTTTCGCCGTATCCGGATGTTCTCGACGTACCGGTTCATCCGCTTTCGCGGAAATAGAAACCCGGATGACTACGACATCGTCGACGAACTTGGGCAAGTCGTGAGGGGCCGCCCAACCAATCTCCGCGCTCTGTCACATTCTGGATTTGGCAACTTCAACTCAATTGATTGGAAGCTTCAAGGGATTCCCAAGCAGCGTGGTTTGATTCCTGCTTCCGAAGTTTCCTCCTGGAGACCTCAGCGGCTTTTTACTCCGTGAGCGAGCACGCGCTCTTCGATACGCTCTGCGGCAGCCCGGGCGCCGCCGAATTGACTCATGGATTCTGCAACGCGCTTGGCGGATTGGCGGTAGGAGGGCTCGCTCAGCACGCGCTTCACCTTCATGCGGAACTCGGCCACATCCACCAGCTTCTCGCCATCCGCGCCGTTTACCGGCATCACCACTTCGCCCGCTCCTAACGAAGCGAGCCGCCGCGCATTGCTTTCCCGCTCCCTAATGGTGGGGATAATCACCGCCGGCGTTCCGGCCTTTAATGTCGTCATCACCGAGCTGTGGCCGCCGTGAAACACGATCAGATCGCACCGCTCCGCCATGAGCGGTCCCGGAACGTACGCGGCGTGGCCAAAGTTCTGCGGCAGAGTTCCAAATTCTTCCGGCAGTTCCTGATAGCCCGTGGTCAGCACCACGTCTACGGGCTCGTCCGCCAACGCCGCAATCGCGGCACGAATGACCACGATCGAATCGCACGGTCCGGCCGCTGTAAAGTAGCGCGGATTCCCGGAATACACCCAGATGAGCGGCCGCCCGCGGTCCTGCCCATTTTTCGCGCGCAATTCCTGCACCCACGTGGGCAGCACGGCATCACTGCGCTGGAAGACCATCGGCCCGATGTATGTTACCTCCGCATCAGCGGCCACCGGATCCGTCTCCGGTGTTCCCACGATTAGCGCGAGGTCGCCCGCCATCCAATCGACAATACGCTTCGGCGGCGCCAGTCCATACTGCTGCGCAACTGCGCGAAAGTGCGCGGCGGCGCTCGGCAGCCCGGACGGCCGCTCGTCTTCCCACCACGTAAAGCCGCGACTCGCGGGATGAATATTCCCTTGCAGCACGGTGGCCAGTGGAACCTTGGCGATGCGCGCAGCCAGGCAGGCAATGGGCTCAAACGAATCCACCACCATGTCCGGCTCATAGTCACGTAGCAGGTCAACGTAGACCGCCGTGGCATCACGCACGTACTCCTCCCTGGTGTACAAGCCGGCAAAGAAGTGCTCCACGTCCCATCCCTCGGCCACCATCGTCAGATCGAACGCAGGCGCCGGCATCGGCCGCGCCGGCATGGGCAAATTTGTCAGGCCCGCTTCGGCGATTAGCTTGCCTGGCGCTGGCGCGGGATTAAAGACCGCAACCTCGTGGCCGCGATCGGCAAGCGCGCGCGCTATGGGAACCATGCGCGTGGGAAGACCAAGATCATTGGCCGGAAGCATGGTGATGAGAAATCTGGCCATTCGGCTCCTGCGAATCATTGACCCTGTGGCCTGAAGCGACTAGAGAACTGCGCACCATTTGCTTATTGGGGCGGTCCACGGCAAACGCTGAAAATCGGAAAAAACGGATTGGGGACGAGACTGCCCGAATCTAATCGCTACACAGATCAGCTGTCAACACGAGATGCCCATTCCAATGGGGCTTCACTACCGGAGCGCGAAACAGGTTAGGATCCATTGCCTAGCGATATGGAACGGAAGCGGCGAAGCGTTTCATCTCTTGGCCGGGCCGATGTCCCTTATCTTCCAAGGTAGCTTTTGAAATGGTCGAGAGCCAGTTGAGTGTATTGGCCGACCTCGATGAGATAGCCGTCGGGATCACGCATGTAGCAACGCCACTCCCAGCCGTGGTTGTCTAGCGGTTCAGTAAGAAAGAACGCTCCTTTATCGCCCCATTGCTGGTAGCATGCCCGGATATCCGCGACCCGCAAATTAAGAAAGCTACTCACCCTGTTGAGATCCGCAGGGGTTTCGAGGAGGACCTCTGGCTTGTCGGGAGTGGGGCCGCCGCCGGAATTAAGAATGATCCAGGTGTTGGCCAACTTGATGTAGCAGGGATTCTCCGGCTTGATCACTTTTCCGCCCAGAATTCGGACGTAGAAGTCCTTCGATTTTTCCTGGTCCTGCACGGTCAAGAAGTGCGTCGCGAAGAAGCCTTCGTGGGCAATCGGCGCATCAGGCAGATTCATGCTGTACCTCCTGTTGTCGATATTTAGGATGCAACCGAAAGCGCCCGGGGGCTACACACCGCGGTTTGCTGTCAAGTCGCTAAGCCGTTGCACGCTGGTGTTCGATCCATATCAGGTGGTAGCGCAGACGATGCATTTGCGCTAGGGCCCGCTTCATCCGTCCCTATACTTCCCTGCCCCGCACGACCCCTTTAGTTGATCTTGCGCAGGAGCCGAATGACTACGACACTGGCATGCGGAAAGACCGTTTCGAAGGTAGACCCTACCTGAATCTTATTCGTCACAGCCTCTATTGCATGTGGTTGCATTTCGTTGTTCTCTGTATAGATGCTGGGCGCCGAGATGGTTTTTGCCTGCGCCAGGGCATTCGGGATAAAGCCATCCATTTGAATGACCGCGTGAAAATCGCGGGTGAGACTGCGATTGACGCAGAAGAGTAGAAGCGTGTCCGGTGATGGGCCCATCGCCGCCACAACTTCCAGCCAGGGAACGTGATCGATATGCGGCAGACGATTGACTCCCTCTTCCACCGTATACATTGGAGCATCACTCTCGGTGGCCACCAGCCGGCTTGGCTTTTCCTCGGCGTACGAGCGCAGCACCCAATAACCTGGAGCACCATAGACCTGCTCCCGCTTCTTCCAGATGCCTCCAAACTCGAGAATGCCGGTCATGTCAGAGATGGGGACGATGCTGGAGTTTCTCAACAGCATATTAAAGAAGCCCGCCGTTTCGATCGCTCCCCCATATTGTCGAAGCCGGGCGCAGGCCGTTGGCCCGGCACAAAGAGCCATTCCGTAAAGGCAATTTTTGCGTTCTTGTGGTTCGACTGCTGGATTTGCTCCGTCATCTCCTTCAGGTGTTGCTCCAATCCGATGGGCAGCGCGAAACTCGAGAGCGCAATGAAATCATCTGATGGATTGGCCAGCTGGACCTGGTCATCCCTGACCACAAAATGGGTCGACAAATACTGAAAGGTACCCGGCGGAGTGGCCAGCTGCAACGCGTTCCAATCATGATAGTGATCCGGGTCGGCGCCGGTCGCGATCAGACGCGCCTTCGGATCCACTTTACGGATGGCCTCGCTGAATGCCTGCGTTCGAACGCCAATTTGATCCTGGGCCGGGTAGCCCGTATTCCAACTGCCCCATAGTTCATTCCCTAGCTCCCAGAGCAGGCCGCCTTTCTTGTCGCCCCAGCGATCGTTCACATACTTGACCCACTCCGCGGCTTCCTCAGGAGTTCCGGACCCGAGGTTCAGGGCGATCTGTGGTTGTGCTCCAATGAGTTCGCAAAATCGCAGGAACTCATCCGTCCCGAAAGTGTTGTACTCCGGCATGTTCCATGCAAGGTTGGATTGGCTTCTGCGCTGATCGCGCGGTCCGATGCCGTTCTTCCAATGATAGGAAGACGTAAAGTTGCCACCAAACCGGACCAGTGGGCTTTCCAGCGCTCGCGCCATCTGCACGACCTCCGGATCCATCCCGTCTACAGCATCGGCGGGCATCAACGAGACTTGATCGATATAGGCGCGAGCGTCGTCATGTAGCGCAACCACGAAGTCGACCGGCTGCAACCGCCCTACCGTGCCAGGTTTGACCGCGAGCTCAAAAGAGTATTTGGTCCACTCCTTGGCGGCCGCATCCATCGTCGTCTCGGCAAGAACAGCTTGCACATTGTTTCGGTCGCGAAGCGAGACGTACACCCTCGACGGTCCGGACTGATGCTTGACATAGACGCTTCCGCGATACTTGAGAATGCGATGCACAGGCAGGTAGATGCGCTGACGGATGCCCACCTCGCCGGCCGGCAAACCCATGATCAGCAGCGAATTCGAAGAGTTGGCCGCATCCCCGGACTGCGGCTCGTAGCGATTTTCCTGGCGTACATCTAACGGCTCCCAGGGCAGCGGGAGATCCAATTTCGAGGCCCGCTCCAACTCCGGCCGTTCCTTGATCATCCTGACGATCGCTCCGGCGCTCCACAGGCCTTCTTCGAAGCTGCCGTTTTCCAGTAGTTCCGACCACAATCCGCCATAGGTGGAATGGCCGATCGGTTCCAGAAAGCTGCCGAAGACCGTAGGTGGGATGGCCTCCTTTTGTAATTCCCCTGCGTGCACGCGCACATGGATGGGTTGATCTGGCGCGGCATGGGTATCGTCGATAATCTGACCCACGGCAGAGACCGCACTCAAGCAAAAGACACTCGCCACAACTAAGCAGGCCGGCTTGACTCGTCGCATCCTGTCCACTGTATTCTCAGACTGGCGTTTCCCGAAGAAGAAATCTTATCGATTTTCCCGATGAAAGCGCGGCGGTCACGTCATCACCGCAAAACTGCTGTACGACCGGTTCCACGAATCGCACGGAGACTATGAGGAAAGTGCAGGTTGCGGAATGAGCGCGACGAGCTTGAGATCGGTATTGATACTGGGAATCAACGACACCTGGGAATAGGTACTGATCGCTCCCGTTGCGGAACAAAATGTACGCGGACCACCCTCTCGTTCCCGCACATCCTGTTCGCTCCAATACCTGGCAAACACTCTGCTGCCGGCCTGCAATCCGGAGATCAGCCTGAGTGTTGGAGGCTCGGTCAAATGGCGGCCGGCATCCGACCGAAACTCGGCCACCAGCCGCTTCGCACGACTCCTCCAATCCACGATCAGAGTGCGGGCATTCCGATTGAGAAAGACAAAACGAAGAAGATTGCGTTCTTCTGATTCAATCAGCCAGGGCCGGAATAGCTTCGCAGCCCTCCCATTCCAGGCCACCGCGTTCCATTGGCGATCCAGCACATAGACGGGGACAGGCATCCGATCGACCAGGTCCTTTAGGCCCATAGGAATTTCCAACTCATGTGCTTCGCTCGAGTCCGGAACGACACAGCGCGCGATCTCAAACAGGTACAACCTCTCGGCGCGCGAAAGCTGAAGTGCTTCGGCAATGCGCGTCAGAACCGAGGCCGAAGCACGAACCGGACGCCCTTGCTCAAGCCATGTATACCAGGTGGTGCTCACGCCGCAGAGTTGAGCGACTTCCTCCCTCCGTAAGCCGGGGGTTCTGCGCCGCCCAGCGGCAGCTAGTCCCAGCTTCGCGGGCGAAAGCCGTTCACGATGAGAACGGAGAAATGTTCCGAGCGTTTGGGTAGAGGATTGGATGGGTTCGGCACGGAAGGATGTCATCGTTGTTCAGGGTACCGGTTATACCAGGATAAAAGATCATCTTGTACCTGGATAAGTTGGCGGCTAGGTTTTGTTAAGAGGAGGAGCACCCTGTGCGGCACGAACAATCCATATCAAAGAGTTTCGGTTCAAACGCCGAAAGGTATCTCACCAGTCCCGTCCATTCGACCGGTGCCGATCTTGATTTTCTGGCGCGTTTCGTCGCCGGGTTGGATCAACCGAAGGTTCTCGATCTCGGTTGCGGAGCGGGCCACGCCAGCTTTGCCACCGCACCGTTCGCTCGGGAGGTGGTTGCGTTCGACCTCACGCAAGCGATGCTCGAGGTAACAGCCGACGCAGCCAAAGAGCGTGGGCTCTGCAAATATCAGCACGATGCAGGGCTCGGTGGAAGAACTTCCATTCCGCAGCTCGGAGTTTGATTTCGTAGTGAGCCGTTACAGTGCCCATCACTGGAACGATGTGCCACGAGCGTTGCAGCGAAGTGAAACGTGTTCTCAAGCCTGGTGGTCAGGTCTGCTTCATCGACCTTGCCGGCGCTCCCTCCCCTTTGCTGGACACTCATCTGCAATCTGTGGAGCTGGCGAGAGACCCATCCCATGTCCGCAGTTACACCAACGCAGAATGGCTTTCCTTCTTCCAGGCGGCCTCGTTCGATGCGCGCATAGAACAGAAATGGCGCGTGGCCACTGAATTTTCTTCCTGGGTATCCCGGATCGGTACTTCGGCAGAGGGCATCGCTGCCATACGTTCCCTATGGTCAGGCGCACCGTCCGAAGTGCGGGATTACTTCAAGCTGCAGGACGATCTCTCGTTTGAAGTGGATGTTGCGATGATCCTGGCCAACGGCAACCAGCGACCTATAGCTGAAGCATGCCGGTATTCTCTTTTTTAGGGGGATACAGACCCATGGATTGCCAGAAGGCAACGCTGTTCATCGTCTGTGGACTTCCCGGCTCCGGTAAGACGACTCTGGCAAAACAGATCGAGGCATCGCTCTCGGCAGTCCGAATGTCAGCGGATGACTGGATGACAGCCCTCTCCATCAACCTTCACGCTGAGGAGCAACGCGCCAAAATCGAGGCGTTGCAATGGGAGCTCGCCAAGCGTCTTCTGTCTCTTCGGCAGAATGTTGTCATCGAGTGGGGTGCATGGGGGAAGTCGGAGAGGAATACCTTTCGAACCGAGGCCCGGTCTTTAGGCGCACGGGTAGAGCTCTATTACCTCTCGGCGCCGCTGGAGGAACTCTTCGCAAGAATCCAGCAGCGCAACATGGAAGATCCCCCCATCGAATGGACAGAAGTACAGAAATGGGCGGATATCTTCGAAGCGCCAGCCTCAGCGGAGAGGGCGCTCTTCGATGCCCATTCCTGGAATCACTGAGACCCCAAGGGGGTTCGGACACATTCATCCAGGCCGCGCAATCTTGTGCAAATTTTCGCCTTATATTCGCCTATACTTCCCCCATGAGCCGTTACAGCCATCCCAGCCATCGGGTCTTTATGACGTTCTTCTACCGTAAGGGATGGCAAGTTCAATTCGTCGAAGCGGATCTGAAGACGCCGCTGCCGCGGATGTTCACCTTCGCGATCTGAGAAAATTCGAGAGTTGGCGAGGCGGGGGGAGGCGATGGGGACTTCAGAGACCAGGCAGATGCTGGAGTACGCCATTGAAACCGGCAGAGGTGGTGTCTACCTCAAGCTAACGCCTGACCAGCATGCGCGATTAAAGCGGCCCTGAAGGTCGCTCGACTACCCCCTCGTCCGCCAAATGAAACTTTAATGGTTGCATAAGGCGGGCAACGACATCTAGGAAATATCCTGGATTCTGCAGCTGGATCTCATACAGCTCCGCGTCGACATTGCGCTCTTCGTCCTGACACTGGATTACCAGGGCTTTAAAGTTGGATTCATTTCACGAGCCAGATGGATCAGCATCTGAGCAGTTTCGTCAGGAATCGTCTGGCAGAGGATTATCAGGTCGTAGGCCTTGTAAGAGCCGCCCCGAAGACCTGTTGGGAGTTGCTGGTCGAAACCTCCCAGGCTTTCAAAAGTCAGCCCTCGTTCCGCAGTGCCGGGTCATCACCCACGATCAAAATCGGCGCTGTCATCTGCCTTTCCTTTCACGGCATCTCGGAGCGGGGGGTACCGAGGCTTGGCTATTCGACGAAGCTAAATTACCGTTAAGCCGCATCGAACCCTGATGTCAAATTGCCCAAATATAGTAGCAAAATCGGCATCAAAGCAACATGACATTTCGGCCGCCTGACGCCATAATCCTGGACCTCACCGTGACCTGTCCCGCATGCAGTTACCGTATACAACCGAGCGAGGTTGTACTGGTAGGTCCTCAGACTCTACGCTGCCCGAAATGTCAGCAGGTATTCTCCCCTCCGAATACGGCGCCGACTAGGTAACGGGACGGTCGCGGCAGACCGGCGCTACGGAAGTTCACGCGGTCTCATCGGAAGTCCCCGCTTCGAAGCGTTGGGCGAGAAATTCCAGGAGTTTCTGCGGATCGTAGCTGGTAAGCACTGTGTCTACCCCTTCCAGCTTGCCGGAGTCGACCGGAGGAATCGCAACAATGTAGAGATCGGAACGCACCGATTGTGCCGGCGAACCGTCGCTTGAAACTCCTTACCCTCCAGTTCTGTATGAACAATAGCGAGGTCGACGTTGGGGAAGCGCTCAAGCAGGTTGACTGCACCCTCTCCGCTATAAGCGGTCAGGACATTGTGACGAGCCGTTTCCAGAATCAATTTACGGGAGGAGATACCCTCCGGTTGCTCCACTTCGACCATTAAGAGGACTAAGTGGACATCGGTGTCCCGTTTCGCGAACTGTTCTTCGGCATCCGCGAACCCTCCATATGATTTCGCGTACAGTATCATTCGTCTCCTGAAGAGCTTAAGACATATCTGTCGCTCGTCCTAGCCCCGCCTTCCCTGAATCGAACTCAGGTTTTCGGTCGAAGGGTCCCTGTCTTGAGCTCAGCCGGGCGGGCGCTCGCGACCATCCGCGCGTCTTCGGCACCTTGAATTGAAGCTCTTCGCCATCCATTGCAAAAGTGTATCGGGACAGAGTTGTACGCAGCGCTATCTGAACGACTGGGCCTGAGGTGGTGTGAGGCTGAGAACCCAGGGCGATGGCTCGAACGAGGTAGGACTAGGAAATGTCCACATTACGAGCAGAGTAAGAAAAAGCGCGGTGACCAAGAGCAATCGAAAATCTTCCTTTGGCAGCATGGGGGAATCCCTGACGCCATATGG
Organism: uncultured Acidobacteriaceae bacterium; assembly: GCA_963775365.1. GTDB lineage: Bacteria > Acidobacteriota > Terriglobia > Terriglobales > Acidobacteriaceae > PALSA-350. The sequence goes on from CAVZJL010000018.1 coordinate 238,436, forward strand.
TGCGCGAGGAACAGAACCGTTACAAGTGACGCCGGAAGCTCTGGAACAGATCGACGCCGGGTTCCAAAGCGGACTAGGAACTCGCCTCTGCTTTCTCCATTTGATAGTTTTCTATGTGGTCGTACACCTGGTGGGTGAATTTCAGACTCTTGTACACGTTCCCGCAGTCTGGATCGGCGGGATCAGGAACAATGGGAAAATCCTGCTCGGCTTGCCATTGAAGAATGCGCTCGCGCCGCGGTGGATTGTAACCCCGTCCCTCCACTTGGCGCAGCATCGCCGACGCCTTCTCACGAGGAAAGTCTGGGTCCTTCGCCAGCCAGTCGATTACTTCTTGTTCAGGCAAGAATCGCGACAGCAACCATCGCGAAGACAAGACGGCCGTAATGACCTATATCTTTACCAGCCTCCAATGAATCCAGCAGGTGGGCCATCATCGCGTCCTTACGAAGTCCCTGAATTCCGTCAAGTTCCGAGATAGAGCTCTGTCCACTTCGTCGCGCTGATCGTCGGACGCACTCTGTTTAAGCTGCGGAGAGTTCCCGTTCAGCTTTATCCGCACGTTTTTGGGCCTGCTCCAGGGTCTCCTGTCCAGGTGCGCTACCACGTTGCTGAACATTGCCTGCCTCAGCATTGATGTTCATCACTCCTCCGGTGTTCGCTGTTTCTTCTCCTTAGGATGGTCGAGATCTTGCAGCCGTTGCCTCAGGGGTTTGGTCATTGGACTTTGGTAGGGTGGCTGCGAGTAAACTCGGTTGCAAGAGAAGTAGTTTGGTTTCGCGAGGAGCTATTTCATGAAACTCCTGATGCCCGGTGTTGCGGTGGCATGCGCAGCTTTCGTTTTTGCCTCTGAAGGAGTATGCCAACAGCAGGAACCACAGCCAGATCGACCTTACTTGGAGCATACGGAGACTTCGCGACTGCACTTTACTGGTACCTCCGAGCGGAAACACATGGACGCGTGGTGTTGGAAGCATGGAGCGCTCAGCGGATTCTCAAGCGGACCGCTGGATCTATCGAGTGCGGAAATCGAATCGGTCCTCAAACTAAAAGGAGCTGTTCAGGTGAGGATGTGCTCCCCAGGAGGACTCGGTTGTGAACAGGGTTCGATGGTTCTGCATGCTGACGCCGTTGAGTACAACGAGAAGACTCAGGAGATTGATGCCCACGGCAACGTGCGTATCGAGCCTTATCGGAGTCGAAACCCAAACACCGTCACGCCTCGCTAGACGCCCTAGCCGTGTCCGCAGTGATTTGCTTGATGGCGATTCCAGTGATCGGCAAAGATCTTCGCAATGGTGTAAATGCTTTGCATCGGATTCGCGCCCACCGATGTGGGGAAGATGCTCCCATCGACAACATAGAGTCGCTCAGTTCCCCAAACGTGAAAATCCTGGCCAACCACACTGTTCTGCGGGCTCGCGCCCATCTTATCGGTTGCCTGCATATGGGCTGACGTGACGATGGATCGGTTCTCGGCAAAGGTGAGGTTTTTCTCGACCAACGCTGCCTGGTCCGGCGAGGTCAGAACCTGCGGCTGCAAGCCGATATCGAGTCCGGGTTGCGGCCCGCTTGCCTGGCTTCCAAGAATATCTTCTGTCGTCGGCAGGTATACCTCTTTTGCCCCGGCCTTGAACATCACGCGGATCGCCTCCGCGATGCCCGCGGCAAAGCGCTTCTTGTCAGCCGCAGAAAGGGTGTAGTCGATCTGTGGCGCGCCGCTTTGGTCGAGCACAATGCGGTTGCTCGCTTGCGGCGTATCGATCAGCATGACTCCAAAGCCGGCCAGGTCGCGGAAGGACTGAATCATCTCCAAGGAGTGCAGCGCGGGTCCTGGACTCATCAGGGCCGCATAGAGCGGCTGGTCTGCCATCGACTCCAGGGCATAGCCACGATCCACTAACCGGTCATCCACATACACCGATGCCTCCGTGCCGGTGAGAGCGTCGATGTGGTGGTCGAAGCGTCCCATAATCGGCATGGACGGATGAAGCACGACCCCGCGGCCGATCCAATCATTTTTGACTCCGCTGCGTAAAAGCACCGTCGGTGATCCGAGCGCGCCGGCAGAGAGGATCACGGTCTTTGCGCGAACGGTGAAAATCTCTCCCGCAGGCAGCTTCAAGCCGTTGGGGTCAGGGATGGCGCCAACGACCGGTATGGCCGGCCTCATTTCCACCTCGACACCAACAGCGCGCTGCTCGCCGCCACTCTGCTCAAAGAGCACACGCCTGACATCGGCATCCGGGATCATCCCCAGTGGATTCGTTCTGTCTTCAAGAGCTGCAATCAGCAACTGGCTCTCAGCCGAACGCTTGTCCGTCACCGGCGAGGGAGATTTGCCAGGAGCATAGGTGTTCAAGCTGTAAAGTTTAGGGTGCAAGCCCGACAATCTGGCCCCGTCCCACAGCGCTCGATTGTTGGAGTTGATCTCCGCCTCTGACAGGGTGCGGGTGCCAATCTCCCGCTTCACCCACTCGTATTCTTGCGCCAGTTCGGATTGTGTGAACTGATCGGGGGCAATCAGACCGGCTTCGCGCCAGCCTTCGATCTTGGTGCGGATGGCGACCGTTGTCGGGGCGAAGCACAGGTCCACATTCACCAGCGATCCACCGCCCACGCCCATTCCATTTCGTATGCGGATGTTTCCATCCATTGAAGTGCGCGTGTCGATGAGCTCATCGATCAGCCGTGTTTCCATGGAGCCCGGGATGACAAACGATCCGCGCTCCAGCAACAGGACGCGCTTTCCACCCTGCCGCAACTCATGCGCCAATACTGACCCTGCCGGGCCACTGCCCACGATCAGCACATCGATCGGGTGGCCATCCTTCTCTGCCACTTCCTTCTTTGCGCTGTTGTAGACCAGGCGCGTGGGCGCGGGGTGCGGCATATTCGCTTTCAGGTATTCCGGCGGCGCGAACATGTCCAGCTTGATTCCCGTCAGCTGTTCCTGGATTGCGCCATAGCCCTTGACGATGTAGAAATTGCGAACCGTCGCCACCAGCCGGCGAGGCGCATTCTCCGAACATTGATGCATTAAAAAGAGCACCCGTTGGCGTTCGTTCTTATCGAGCGCAGCAAACGATGTTCTGCCATCCGTCTTGATTGCCTGCGCAATCCCACAGCTGCTGCCGAGGCCAGGCAGATCTGCGAAGGGCTGCAGTAATTGTCGAAACGCCGGCAAGCTACCGGCTTGCTGCCAGATGGCATCCCGCGCCGCTATCAACAGCGCGGTTGTCCTGGGATCGTTGGGGAGATCGTCCACCGGTAAGAAAGAGGCAAACAGCGCATTATGAACTGCATGCAGCTCGGTTTCCGTCGAGGGTCCTGATGGTGTGGGAGGCGGCACTCGCGGTCTGGCCGCCGGAGCCAATGCCAGGCAACACAACGAGCAGGGCTGCAAGCAGGAGCCAACAACACCGCCAGAGCAGGTCCTCGCATGCGCGGAATTATACCTGCGGACAGTGACATTCCTGCTATAGGATGACAACCATGGCCCGACGCTTCAGCACGATTCAGAAATGCGCTTTCGGCTTCGCGTTGCTCTTTCTCGCTGTGTATTCGCTGGACTACGTGCCGGGCATTATGGATGCCAACGGCAAGATGTTCGGTCTGTTCTCGATGACGACCTTTGTCGATGTAGGCCACCTCGGTCTCGGCATCCTGGCTCTCATCAGCGGATTTGTGGGCCCCAAAGCCTCTCGCGTCTACTTCTGGTTCCTCGGTTTCTTTTACGCGGCAGACGTGATCACCTACGCGATCCGGCATCTGCATCTCATCTCGCCCATCACCAATCTGTTGGTGAACATGCCGCACATGGTGGTCTCGATTGCGGCTTTCCTTATCGCGATCAACGTAGGTAACCACAGAGCGGATGCCACGATCGCGCGCGCGTAAGATCCTTCTCCGCCTCATACGCGTGCTAGGGTGCATCGTCATTCTTGCGCCTCGCGGCCGCTATCGTTTTCACTTTTCATTGCCGTCGAAGACAGCTTCTCTTCAGCCCAACTCCTGAGGCTCTACGACATCCGGATCAGGCTGCGGGCATTCCCCACTACTCGCGTCCCGAGGTGGATACGTTCTATACCTACCCCGAGTGGTACATCGTATGGAGCTATCAATCGAAGGCCGACTATCAGCGCAATCATCTTCCCTCTGGATACTCTTACTTCGGCGACATCGGCCAATTCTGGCAAGCTTACTGTTGCGTTTACTCGGCAACCCGCGCCGACTATCCATTCCCGGCCGGCGACCACATCATGCTTGCCGTCATCGGCTCCTCTTTCTCGGTCGAGTACGCCCTGAAAGGCCTGTACGAGGAAACGGTAGGCCGGTTGAGCGAGTGGACAAGCCATCATCAGCCCGTGGCTGAAGATGACTATGCCGCCAAGGTGGCAGAAAACTACGCTGCCTTCGTCCACATCCGTCCGTTTTATGAGTTCTCGTTCGCGCATGCACTGCGGGGTTTGTGGAGCAACACGCCCTTCCGCACCACTCACCTTGTTCGCACCCTGGAACGCCGCGCGTGGCTCACTCTCGATTACTCGGTTGAAGCTGTCTACTGCGAACTTATCGAGCTGGCAACGCACGCCACCTACGGTTTCGAAGACACAACTACCATCGCGTGGGTCGAGTTTCCAGCCTCAGACAACGCTCATTCCCCCGATACCGTCTGTCTAGGATTCTCCGCGACCTGGGAAACAAGCAAGCCATGGTGGAGATTCCTCGCTACCAGGAATTCACGAGCGCAGCGCTGGGTCTGATCCATGCCGGCGTCCAATTCCGCCAGATCGCGAGCAATGAGCTCATCGTTATCTCGGCCATTGCCCCGAGCGGCTGGACGAACAGCATACCCAATGTGCAGTTGCTTTTAGCTCAGCCATTGCTGACCGACCCAGGCAACACCCGCATCGTTCTGTTGTGCCGCGTCCCCGAACTCCACAACATTTTGCCCATGCTGGAGCACCAGGGGTTAAGATAGAACACCTTTATGACTACTGAAGACAGTGAGCTGCGAGTTTACTTGCTGGGCCTGCCGATACTTACCAGGCTGACTCCGTCAAAGGTAGTTTTGCCGGTATTCTGCGGAGGCGTGTTCCTCAGGGCAACTATGCCGGTGTTCTTGGGCTGCAGATGGTAGTGCAGTTGCAGATAGGTCTGGACCAGGGTCGCTCTTCTGCGCGATTGCAGCAGTTCATCCGACGGCGATCCTGAAGATGCGTAGCCCTCGATGACGAGAGGCTTATCGTAGATTTCTTTAAACTGACCGACTGCCTGATCGATATTGTGCCGGCCATCCGCTGACAGCACTTCTTCCCCGCTGTGATTCTTGGTGAAAAGTGCCAGAAGCATCGAGCCACTCGCGGTTTTCGGGCAAGGACTTGAAAATCTGCCCGGCGCGATACTGCTCAGCCGGCAGATCGTTGAGGTTGTAGTAGCCGCGGTGTTTGTAGAAGCCCTTTGAAGAAGAATTCGTGTTTCAACGCTTCTGTGTCGTCAGTCAGGTTGCCCGATGCCTGGTTGAGGTTGGTAAGGGACTGCTGCAGGTTGGTGCCTGCGTCTTCGCCGTACTGGTCCTGGGCAAAGGCGCTCTTAAGCGTGGTATTGAGTTGCTCCGACGTCTGGTCGAGATTCTGGGTTGCCGCCTTGGCACTGGTCAGGGTGTCATCCATCTTGGGAATCAGTTGCCGGTTCTGCACGTCGGCCAGCAGATTGTCGACGCGCGTAGTGGTGGTGTTGAGCTTCTCAGTTGTCTGCAGGACGTTCGTGATGGATTGCCTTACGTCCGTTGCAGTTGCCTTATCCTCGAGCAAAAGTCCCGCGGTGCCCTTCCCGCTTTTCACATCCCGCACCACTCCGTCTACGTTTTTGAGTGTGCCGGTCGCGGTGTCAAGGGTGGTGTCAAGGCGGCCGCTTACATCTTTCATGGTGCCTTGAAGTTCCGTGATGGTGGTGCCCGCCTGGTTCATGAGACCCTGGGCCTGCTCCAGCATTTTTGTTAGGTCGAAGGGCTCCTTACCGGCGAGAGTGCTCTCCGGCGGGGCTTCGGGCGAACGATCGGTACCAGAATGGATGAGCAGAAATTTATCCCCCACTAACCCTTCGGTCTCGACGGTCACCAGCGAATCCTCACGGACCAAACCATGGAGTCTATCCTCTATATTCATCTTCAAGCGGAATTTTTGTGCCGGGCTTGTCGGGATCTGGATATTTACTAATTCGCCCGCATCCATGCCATCCACTCGGACTTTCGCCCCCTTGGGAAGGCCATCCACACTCTTGAAATTGGCGTAGAAAACGATGTGCCGGTTAAACGCTTTGTGCTGATTGCCAATCAAAAAGAGGCAGGCGGCGAACAGCACGATGGCGGCTGTAACGAAAATTCCGACGACCACATTGTGGGTTTTCATGCGACTAGCGCTCCGCTATGAATTGTTGCAACCGTTTGTCGTTCCTGCTGTCCAGTTCTTGCGGTGTCCCAAACGCCAGAAGCCGGCCTTGATCCAACACGGCAAACTTGTCTGCGATCTTGCGTGCCCCGTGAACGTCGTGGGTGACAATCACCATGGTGGTGTGACGCTCGGTTTTGACTTTCATGAGAAGGTCATCAATCTCAGAAGCGGTGATCCGGTCTAGTCCGCTGGCGGGCTCATCCACCAGCAGGATTTCCGGCTCAAGCACCAGGGCCCTCGCCAGGCCGGCTCGCTTCTGCATACCGCCGGAGAGAGCTGACGGCATTTTGTTGCCATCGTTTCCCAGTCCCACTTGTCCCAAGGTCTCTTCGACCGCCCGCTTGACCTCCTCAGGAGATTTGTTGGGGGCCAGCCGATGAAGGGGCATGGCGAGGTTCTGGTTAAGAGTGAAGGAGTCAAAGAGGGCTGCGCTCTGGAAGAGATAACCCATTTTGCGGCGGATCTTCGCCAACCCATCTTCTTCCAGAACCGACATATCTTCTCCCGTCACCAGGACCTTTCCAGCGTCCGATTTCAGTAGGCCAATCATCAGTTTTAGGGTCACACTTTTGCCGGTCCCGCTTCGGCCCAGGATGCAGAGTGCTTCTCCCTGAGCGACCGTGAACGACACCTTATCCAGAATTCTCCTGCCGTCAAAACCCTTTTCCACTTGTTCAAACGCGATCGTGGCGCCGCTCGCTTGCCCTTCGCTCATATGGCCTGGTCCGGGAAAAGGAAGAAGATGCATTTGACCAGGATCACGTCCGCCAGGATGACGACCAGCGAAGAGACGACAACGCTGTTGGTAGCCGCTTTGCGCACGCCGTCGGAGCCTTCGTTGGTGTTGTAACCATAAAAGCAGGAGATGACGGCGATGAGGTAGCCAAAGACCGCGGTCTTGAGAGTGGGGGGAAGGAAATCGGCGAGTGCGACTCCGTCGAAGGCACGCTCCATGTAGAGCGTCCAGCTCAAATGCGACCAGATATGCTCGGAGAGGAAGCCACCGAGGATACCCGCTGCATCCATAAACATAGTCAGCAGCGGAAGCATGACGGTACAAGCGATGACCCTGGTGACTACCAGCAACTTGAAGGAGTCGACGGAAAGGGTTTCAATCGCGTCGATCTGCTCCGTGGCGCGCATGTTCGCCAGCTGCGCTCCCATACCCGCGCCCACACGCCCCGCCATCAGCAAGGCGGCCACCAGCGGGCCAATCTCATTGAAGAACGCAAGTGACTGGAAGACGGGAATTTCTGCCGTGGCGCCAAACTGAACCAGAGTGCTTCGCGTGTGCAATGTCATGACCACGCCAAGCGCCAGGCCGGACGCCACGATCAGGAAGAAAGAACCCACCCCAATTTCATAGAACTGCGTGAGCAGATACTCCCATTCAAACGGGGGCACCCACGCATCGCGAAGCGCCTTTGCGCCAAATAACGCCACCTGTCCGATGGAGTCGAAAAGTGATTTCAGCAACCTAGCTTTCCCCTCGCCGTCTGGGCTTTTGATGCGCTT
>CAVZJL010000019.1:0-69841 GCA_963775365.1 uncultured Acidobacteriaceae bacterium
TAGCGCTGGAACCGGCCCCCCCGGTCATCCGGCGCGAGGTGGCGGTAGACACTTCCACGTGGCCGGTCGTGGCCATCGTCGGCCGCCCCAATGTGGGCAAGTCCACTCTCTTCAACCGTCTGACCAGTTCGCGCCGGTCGATCGTGGGCGATGAGCCGGGCATCACCCGTGACCGCATTTACGGGGAGATCGAGTGGTCCGGTCAACATGCGCGCGTGATCGATACCGGTGGAATCCTGCCCGATGACCCGGAGTTGATTCCGTCCGAGATTTTTCGCCAGGCCAAGGTGGCGCTGGATGAAGCCGAATCGATCGTGATGGTGGTCGATGGCCGCACTCCGCTGGCCGCACCCGACTATGACCTTGCCCGGATGCTCTTGCGAGGCGGCAAGCCCTGTTGCTGGCAGTGAACAAGATCGACACCGAACGCATGGAAGAACAGACTGCGGAGTATCGCCGCCTGGGTATCCGCGAAATCCTCCCTATTTCCGCGGAGCATGGAGTCGGCATCGGCGAGTTGCTCGACCAGGTATTCTCCACGCTGACCTTTCCTGCAGCGGAGCGGGTCGAAGACGCCCGAAGCCGAGGAGGCGGAGCAGGGCAAGCCGCGCCATCGGACGCATGGCGAGTTCCAACAGCACGAAACTTCTATCGCGATTATCGGCCGCCCGAATGTCGGCAAGAGCACGCTGCTGAACGTGCTCACCGGATCTTCGCGCGCCATCGTGTCGCCCATTCCGGGAACCACGCGTGACGCAGTGGATGAGGTGATGGAATACGACGGCGGCTTGCTGCGATTTGTCGACACTGCCGGGATCCGCCGTAAGGGCAAAACCAAAATGATGGCGGAGAAGCTATCGGTGGTAATGGCGCGGCGACACCTGGAGGCAGCCGATGTTGCGTTGCTGGTCATCGATGCTACCGAAGGGGTCACTTCTAACGACGCCACGATTGGCGGGTACGCGCACGAGAGCGGCCGCTCCGTAATCCTGGTAGTCAACAAGTGGGACCTGGTGACTACCGGAAGAACGGATGGAAAGCCGCCTGCGGACAAGGTGATCTTCGAAGAGCAGGTACGCAACGTTCTGAAGTACCTCGCCTATGCGCCCGTGGTGTTCATCTCCGCCGCTGAGGGAAAGAACATCCATACCGTGCTCAAGCTGGTAAAGGAAGTGGCCGCCGAACGACGTAAGCGCGTTTCCACCGGGCAGATGAACCGGTTCCTGGAGAAAATCGATTTCCAGCGAGCTACGGTACCCGCCGCCAACAAGATGCGGATCTTTTATATGACCCAGGCGGCAGTGGCTCCTCCCACCTTCATCCTGTTCACCAACCGGCAGGTCAAGTTGCACTTTGCCTTCCAGCGATTCCTGGAAAATCAGATTCGCGCGGCTTTCGGTTTTCGGGGTTCCCCAATCTGGTTCAAGGTGCGCGCCAGAGAAAAGTGGAGTGCACCTTTCTTGCTATTCCCTCCTCCTTTTTTTCTTGAGATCGTCGATGGATTCGGTGAAGTAAGGAGTCATTGCTATGTGGAACTCCATCGGTTCTTGGTTTTGTATTATGGGCTTGATCGTCGGGCCTTTCGCTGTCGGGATCGCGTTTGAAGACAAGCTGCAACGGGCCAACCGCGAATTAGGCTCACGGCTGCTTCGCCGCTACTAGACGCTCTCCACTGTGCCAGAACTGATCCCATCGCTTAGCGCGTTTCTCGTCGCAACGGTTGACCGAAGCCTGGTTCCTGTAGTTCGTTTGCGTATGGAAAAAATGCGGCCCTTGCGTTGTAGCGCGTGCTCTTCTGCGCCATTTTGTCTGGCGCGGGTAGCCTGGAGCCAAACCCCGCCTGCAAAGTATCCTGATTTCCCCAGCGAAACTCCAGCCAAGGTAGACACGCCCACCGCAGCTTTCGACTACACTACGGCGCGAAGTCATGATCCCCATGCGCGACGGGGTCAGGCTGCACACGGTCATCCTGGTGCCGAAGGGCGCCAAGGGCGCGCCGATCCTGCTCACCCGCACGCCTTACGATGCGGACGCTCTGACCACGCATGAAACCAGCGCCCACCTGGGGCCCACTCTCCAGGGCTATGACAACGCGACCGAAGTGATCGTCGAGGGCGGCTACATCCGGGTGGTCCAGGACGTGCGCGGCAAGTATGGCTCCGAAGGCGACTACGTGATGAACCGCCCGTTGCGCGGTCCACTGAATCCGACGCCGGTCGATCATGCCACGGACACCTACGACACCATCGACTGGCTGGTGAAGAATATTCCGGAGAGCAACGGCAAGGTCGGCATCCTCGGGATTTCCTATGACGGATTTCATGACTCTGACGGCGCTGGTCAATCCTCATCCCGGCTCTCAAGGTGGCTGTGCCGATGAATCCCATGGTCGACGGCTGGATGGGCGACGACTGGTTTCACAATGGCGCGTTCCGCGAACAGAACATGCCCTACATCTACGACCAGGAGGCGACGCGCGACGGCAAGGCCCAGTGGTGGACCGACCTACCTGGACGACTACGACATCTACATGCAGGCCGGGTCCGCGGGGGAACTGGGGCGTCGCCACGGCCTGGAACAGGCCGGGTTCTGGCGTAAGGTTCTCGCGCATCCCAGCTACGACTGCTTCTGGAGCGACCAGGCAATGGATAAAATGCTGGCCGCCCAGCCGCTCAAAGTGCCCACCATGCTGGTGGACAGCCTGTGGGATCAGGAAGACATCTACGGCGCCATGGCCGTGTACAAGGCCATCAAGCCCAAGGACACGGACAACGACAAGGTCTTTCTGGTGATCGGTCCCTGGCATCACGGCCAGGAGATCGAAGACGGCAGCACCCTGGGCGCTTTGAATTTCGGCGGCGACACCGGGCTCTATTTCCGCCAGCAGATCCTGCGCCCGTTCCTCGACCGCTATCTGAAGGATGAAGCGCCTAAGGAAGAGATTGCTCCTGTCACTGCGTTCGATACCGGAACCAACGTGTGGCGGCGGCTGCCATCCTGGCCGGGCGGCTGCAGACCGGCTGCACCACTCAACCTACGCCGCTCTACCTCCAGAGGTCTGAAGCTGAGCTTCACCGCGCCCAAGCCGGGCGACAGCGGCCTTCGATGAATACATCTCCGATCCCGCCAAACCCGTGCCCTACCGCGCACGGCCGATCCAGCCCATGGGCTATGCAGCGGGGATGACCTGGTCGGAATGGCTGGTCGACGACCAGCGCGAGCAATCCGGGCGTCCGGATGTCGCGGTCTTCGTCTCGGATGTTTTGACTGCGCCGTTGAAGATCAGCGGGCAACCGATCGCCAACCTGGTCGCCTCCACCAGCGGCACGGATTCCGATTGGGTGGTGAAGCTCATCGACGTCTATCCCGACGAGGTGGCCAGCCAGCCGCGCTTGGGCGGATATCAGCTCATGATCTCCGCGGACATCTTCCGCGGACGCTATCGCGAGAGCCTGGAGCAACGCCAAACCCATCGCGGCCAATGAGCCCCTGGTTTACCGTTTTGCGCTGCCCACGGCGAATCATGTCTTCCTTCCCGGGCATCGCATCATGGTGCAGGTACAGTCGAGTTGGTTTCCTCTCTACGACCGAAACCCGCAGACCTTTGTGCCGAACATTTTCTGGGCCAAGCCGGCGGATTATCAAAAAGCCACGCAACATATCTATCACGCGCCCGGCCACGCCAGCTTCATCGAGCTGCCGGTGGTGAAGACTCCTTAGTGGCGGGAGCAACATCGAAAGAGAGGATTCTATGAGCGCAGCAAAGTGTACCCACGTAAAAGATCATGTGAAGCAGGTGAAGCCGCCACCAAGGGATGCGAGGAATGTCTCAAGATCGGAGATACCTGGGTTCACCTGCGCATGTGCCTGGAGTGCGGCAAGGTTGGCTGCTGCGATTCCTCCAAGAATCGCCATGCCACGGCTCACTTCCACGAGGTCGGGCATCCGGTCATGCGATCCGTCGAACCGGGAGAAGATTGGCGTTGGTGCTACATCGACGAGACATATGTCGACTGAGGTTTGGTAAGTCTGTTCCCTGACGAATGACGGGTGGCCCACCCGTCATTCGTTACGGAAGTGGCTCAGGCCCATCTGCTTTGTCTTTGATGAGGATGAGGGCGACGCTGGCAACAATGAGCGCGGTGCCGAAGAGCATGCTTGGGGTGACCACCTCTCCGGCAAAGAAATAGCCGAGGGCCACGGCAACCACTGGGATTGACATAGGCGTGGCTGGCGACACGCGTGGCGGGCATACGGCCGAGCAGCCACACGAAGGCGCTGAATCCCAGCAGCGAGCCGGCGACCACCAGGTAACCCAGCGCAAGGAAGGCCTTGGTGGAAATATGCGGGAAGGGGTGCATCTCCCCAGTCAAAGCCGAGAGGATGAGCAGGATCGCACCGCCGAACATCATCTCCGCCCCGGCGGTAATTCCCTTTGATTTGGGTAGCACCATCGAACGGGTCAGACAGCTCCCAGCGACCAGGCTGTTCCGCCCAGCAGGATGGCGGCGCAGGGCAGGATGGCAACGTGCTGCGCATTGTGCAGCAGTAACAGGAGGACGCCGACGAATCCGAGCGCGATGGAGACCAGCAGGCTCCAGCGGAATCGCTGTTGGCGAAAGACAAATACCTCGAGGGCGATGGTGATGAGCGGCAGAGTCGCCTCGAGAACCGAGGTGAACCCGGAAGGCACATACTGCTCTGCCCAGAACACCGCGCCATAGGTCACCACGAACATCAGCGAGCCAATAGAAAGAAGACTGCCCCACTCCTTGCCCACAGGGCGCGGGCGCCCACAGAGGCGCATCACCACGTAAAGCAAAGTGCCGGCAAGAAAAAATCGCGACCCGGCGGCAAAGAGGGGCGGCACCAGTTGTACCGCAATACGAATCGCCAGATAGGTCGATCCCCACAAGACGTAGATGGCCGCAAACGCGAGATAGACGCGCAGGTCGATCTTGCTTTTTTGCTTAGCGGCGCTGCTCTCACTAACCGTTGTAGTTGCCATCACTGGTTACATTCTAAGCCATTTTTAGCTAACCCTTAAAACTATTTTTAGGAGTTATACTGGAATTTGTGAGTAGTTCCGTTTCCAAGCCGTTCAAGTTGTTTGCTGGACATCCCGCCGCTGGAGCTCGTCAACACACTTGACCTGCGTTTCTCCGCCAATCCAGAAGAGCTGCTTCCTACCTATGCAGATCTGCTTCGCTTCGCAGTGCAATTGCGCATATTGCCGGCGGAACAGGCCCGCAAACTTGGCCGCACCGTCCGCGAGAACGATGGCCGGCGGGTGCTTTCATCCACCCTCGAGCTGCGCGAAGCGCTGGCGGCGGTTCTCTATGCCTGGGTTGACGGCGGCAAGCCGGGCGATCGACAGATAGAAATACTTGAAAAGCACTTCCATGCACGCGGCGTTGCATCGCAGCCTTCGCGGCGGCCATGAACGCCTGGTTTGGAGCTGGTCTGGTTTTGAGCAGCAAGCCGAGATGCCCCTGTGGAAGCTGGCCCAGCCGGCAGCCGATTTGCTGGTCTCGGAGGACGCGGAACGAGTGAAAAGCTGCGGCGACCCAACCTGCCGTTGGCTGTTTCTGGACCTGAGCAAGAACCACACCCGGCGATGGTGCGACATGAAGACGTGCGGCAACCGGATGAAGGCGCGCAGACACCAGGCACGCCTCCAGGAAACGCCGTTATAAACTGGATCTCAGACGATGCATTCGATCCGCGCTGCTACTCCCGCTGACATTCCTTTGATTTTGGATCTCATCCGCGCTCTCGCCGCCTATGAGCGAGAGCCCAACGCAGTGAAAACGACGGAAGCCGATCTTTTGCGCGATGGCTTTGGCGACCGTCCGTGCTTTGAATGCCTCATCGCCGAAACCGACGATGGACAAGAGCCGGAAGCGGCGGGCTTTGCCCTCTTCTTCTATAACTACTCCACCTGGCGAGGCCGCCAGGGCATTCACCTGGAGGATTTGTTTGTACTGCCCCGCTTTCGTGGACTAGGCATTGGCAAAGCGCTGCTGACGAGGGTCGCCGCTCGCGCTGCGGAGCAGGGCTGCGTCCGCTTGCAATGGGACGTTCTGGAGTGGAATCGGACCGCGATTGACTTCTACCAGGGCCTGGGAGCGAAGTTTCTCGATGAGTGGCGCATCATGCGGGTTAACGACGAGGCTATTCACTCCCTGGCGGCTTTGGAGCTTGCAGGTTGAGCGGACCAGCCCGCATAACTGTCATTGGCGGCGGCCTCGCCGGCCCGGAGGCTGCGCTGATGGCGGCACGAAGCGGATGCCATGTCGACCTCTTTGAGATGCGTTCGATTGTGGACGGTACGCTGCGCTCCACACCGGCGCATCAGACGGCAGATTTTGCCGAATTGGTTTGCTCCAATTCGCTGAAGTCGGAAAGTGAAAACACCGCGCCCTGGCTGCTTAAGCAGGAAATGCGCCGGGCCGGCTGCGCGCTGCTCTCCTGCGCCGATGCGAGCGCCGTACCCGCCGGACACGCCCTGGCTGTCGACCGGGTGGAATTCTCCCGCCTCGTGGCGAGCGCCATCGAGCAGGAAAGCCGCATCACTGTACACCGGGAAGAGATAACCGCTCTCGACCCGGAACAGCTCACCATCGTAGCCACCGGGCCGCTCACCTCGGCTCCGCTCTGCGCGGAAATCGCCCGCCTCACGGGCAGCGGGCAGCTGGCGTTTTACGACTCTATCAGTCCCATCGTCGAAGCCGATTCGATCGACATGGAGCGCGTCTACTTCGCCGCCCGCTATGACAAAGGCACCGCCGATTACATCAACTGTCCCATGTCCAAGGAGGAATACGAGCGGTTCTACGACGCCCTGGTTTCCGCCGAGGCCGTGGAGAGCAAGGAATGGGAGAAGCTGGAGTATTTCGAGGGCTGCCTGCCCATCGAGGAAATTGCTCGGCGGGGGCGGGAGACGCTGCGCTTCGGTCCCATGAAACCGGTCGGCCTGCGCGATCCTCGCACCGGGAAAGTTCCCTGGGCAGTAGTGCAATTGCGTTGCGAAAACCTGCGCGCCGACTCCTACAACCTGGTCGGCCTGCAAAATCACCTGAAATTCGGCGAGCAGGCGCGGGTGCTGCGGCTGATTCCTGGACTGGAGAAAGCCAAATTCCTTCGTTTTGGCCAGATTCATCGCAATACTTACGTCAATGCGCCCCGCGTGCTCACCGAGACGCTCTCGCTTCGTGACCACCCCAATATCCTCATCTCGGGGCAGCTATCGGGGGTGGAAGGCTACACCGAATCCATTGCCACCGGTATGCTCGCCGGCCTGTACGCCGCCCAGCTGTCCCAGGGGCATGCGGCCGTAACCGTCCCTCGCGGAACCGCTCTGGGCTCGCTGGTGCACTACATTACCCATACCGAGGCCAAGAACTTCCAACCGGCCAACATCACGTTCGACCTCCTGCTGCCGCTGGAAGAGTCGCTGCGCAAGCAGATCCGGGACAAGCGGGAGCGGCATCGTCTACAGTGCGAGCGTGCCCTGGCGCTATTTGACGCCTGGTGGCAGCAAAATGCTGTGCTTTCTACGGCCTGAAAAGGCAAGATATCGACTTTTTTTAGACGGCCCCGGTCTAAGACACATCCAACTTTGTGCAGGGGAAGGCGTTACTCACTCTACGCAAGGCCGTTGCGGTCGCCCCGGCCTTGAATTGTTGTAGCCTTCCATTTAACTTAATCGTGCTATACGGGCGGGCGATCCGTTCGTCACAGAGCCGGCAGCCGGTCATTCCGGCAGCAAGCCAGTCAATCGCTGCCGCTTCGAGGAGATAAAAAATGCGTACGAAACTCACTCTTTGGCTCGTGGGCGTCATGCTGGCCCTCGTTCCGACTCTTGCATTCTCACAAGAAGTCCCGGCCAAGATCCACGGCCACGTGCAGGACCCAGCCAATGCCCCCATCCCGAATGGCCAGATCATCCTTAGCACGGACGGTAAGACCCCTCTTTACACGTTTACCGCTGACCAGAATGGCGATTACAAGGGCGACGGCATCAAGCCGGGAACGTACTTTATCACTCTTTACGCGACACCCGGAAAAGCCGTCGATCGCTTTGACAACGTGAAGATCACAGCCGGCGAGGACGTCCTGCAGGACTTCGACTTGAGCCGCGCTGAGTACGTGAATAAGCTGCCTCCAGAACAGAAAAAAGCGCTAGAGGAAGCGAAGAAGAAGAACGCGGAAATCAATAAAGAGAACCAGAATGTCGGCAAGTTGAATGACCTGCTCAAGCAGGCACGCGCAGACAACGCCGCCAAGAAGTATGACGATGCGGCCGCTGCCATGCAGCAGGCCACGGCCCTGAAGCAGGACGCCGCGGTTCTGTGGCTGGAGCTGGGCATTGCTCAGACCGGGCAGAAGAAGTACGACGATGCCCTGGTTTCGCTCAAGAAGGCGCTGGACCTCGATACCAATTCAAAGAAGCCTAATCCAGATGTAGAAGCAGCCGACAACAACGCCCTCGGCGAGGTGTACGCCAACACCAGCAAGATCCCTGAGGCCACGGCATCGTATGACGCCGCGGCTAAGCTGCAACCTACGAACGCAGGCATGTTCTACACCAACGAAACCATTGTCCTCAGCCGTACCGGACAGACCGACGCCACCATCGCCGCGGCGGATAAGGCGATCGCCGCGGATCCGACCAGGCCGATTCCCTACTATCTGAAGGGACAGGCGCTTATCTCCAAGGCCACTGTGGACCCCAAGACGCAGAAGATCGTCGCGCCTCCGGGTACCGCCGAAGCCTACAACAAGTACCTCGAGCTCGCTCCCAACGGGCCCATGGCGCCTGAAGCAAAATCGATCCTGGCGGAGATCGGGGAGAAAGTTAACAACAAGTACTCGGCCAAACACTAAATCTTGATCGGAAAGTGAAGAGACGGGACGCCGCGTTCAGGGCGTCCCGTCTCTCTTTGTGCACTCTTGAACAGCTCCGCTCCATCCCGGGTGGTCAGCTTCGCCGACGCCAGCAGGATTGTCCGGGAGCATGCGGACCGGCTGGCCGGGACACACCGGCCTCCAACGCAGTTCAATTCTCTTCTCGATAGCCTGGGCATGGTGCCGGCCGAGCCCGTTTATGCCGACCGGGATCAGCCGCCATTTCCGCGCTCCACACGCGACGGGTTCGCCTGCCGGTCCGCCGACGTTGCGGCCGCGCTGCCGCTTACGGTCATTGGGTTGATTCGCGCCGGGGAAGTAGGCCCGATCGCGATTTCTCGAGGACAAGCGATCGAAATAATGACTGGCGCGCCTGTGCCTGACGGCGCTGACTGCGTGGTCATGGTGGAGCACGTGCAGCGTGACGGCAACACGGTTAACCTTGCGAACGGCCGTAGCATCGCTTCCGGCGAAAACATCGTTCCCAGGGGAGCCGAGGCTAACGCCGGAGACGTAATCGTGTCGCGGGGGACGCGTATTTCCGCTGCTCAGGTCGCTGCGGCGGCCGCCTGCGGCGCGGGCCAGCTCCACGTATTCGCCCGGCCGCGGGTCGCCATCGTTGCCACCGGCGACGAGTTGGTCGAATTGGATCAGCAGCCCCTGGTCCACCAGATTCGCAACTCCAATAGCTATTCGCTCGCGGCGCAGATACTCGCCGCTGGAGCCCAGCCGGTGCGGCTCCCGATTGCGCGCGATGAGCGCGGCGACCTTGAGGCTACTATCCGGAGCGCGGTTCAGTCCGATCTGCTGCTCCTCTCCGGTGGGGTTTCCATGGGCAAGTACGATTTGGTGGAGGAAGTCCTGCTGGATTTGGGCGCCCAGTTCTTCTTCACCGGTGCGCTGATCCAGCCGGGCAAGCCAGTCGTCTTCGGAAGACTGAATCTGGAAGATCGCCAGATTTACTTCTTTGGATTGCCTGGCAACCCTGTATCTACCATGGTTACGTTCTCGCTTTTTGTCGAGCCCGTGCTGGGGGCGCTCTGCGGCGATCCCCATCGCGGACCCCGTTTCGCGCAGGCCCGCCTGGTCAGCGACGTCCATGTGAAGACCGGCCTGACGCGCTTCCTGCCCGCCAGCCTGCGCTCTGTGTCCACCGATGTGACGGTAGAGCCAGTCAGCTGGCAAGGCTCCGGGGACGTCGCCAGTACCAGCCGCTCTAATTGCTTTCTGGTGGTGCCTGCTGACCGTCCGCATCTCGCCGCTGGTGAGACGGTCGCGGTGCTGCTAACCTGACGAGACGATGGATAAGCTCTCGCACTACGACGCCGAAGGCAGCGCGCATATGGTCGACGTGAGCGCTAAAGAATCCACACGGCGCGAGGCCGAAGCTTCCGCCTTTGTTGTGCTCTCTGACGCGGTGCTCACTGCACTGCCGAAAAACCCTAAAGGCAACCCGCTTGAAGTCGCGCGGTTTGCAGGCATTCAAGCGGCCAAGCGCACCGCTGATTTGATCCCCATGTGTCATCCGCTGCCGTTGAGCTTTATCGATGTCTCGGCAAAGGTTGTGGCTGGCGGCATTGAGATCCGCAGCAATGCTGCGACGGTCGCGGCCACCGGTGTCGAGATGGAAGCTTTGACTGCAGCAGCAGTGGCTGCGCTCACCATCTACGACATGTGCAAGGCTCTGGACAAATCCATCGCCATTCGCGAGATTGTCCTGGTAAGAAAATCAGGGGGAAAGAGCGGAGACTACACGCGCACCGAAAAAGGCTAGTGAGTAGGTGGAGCGGAAGAGAAACCGTAGGATTGGCAGGGCGGGGTGAAATGTACGGCAGTTGCGTTCAGGAAGGGCGCACCGCAGATCCCTCGGCCACGCTCGGGATGACAAAGGGAGGAGCGGTCGACCTATTAAGAGCCGGTTAGATCGGACAGTCAGGATAGAAACCGCACACTCTGAAAAACCCCACGATGTTCTTCGCCACACTGGCAACAAATCCTGGGTGCCCCATTCAAGCCTTCTTGGCTTGAGTGGGATAATGGCTCCTGATCTGCCACTTCCCCTTCGTCAGAAGTAGTTTCAAGCGTTACGACGGAAACAGCGTAGCTCGTGATCGTTGACCATCCCAGAGGCCTGCATCCAGGCATAGACGATCACTGGTCCGACAAACTTGAAGCCGCGTTTTTTAAGCGCAGCTGAGATCTCCTCTGAAAGCGCGGTTTTCGCGGGCAGTGAACCGGTCTTGTTCTTGATTGGCTTTCCCCCGGCCAGCTCCCAGGCAAACTTCGAGAAGCCTTCGCCACTGCTTTCCATCTCCTGATAAATCCGTGCGCCCTGAATCGTCGCCTCAATCTTGGCGCGGGAGCGAATAATGCCAGGGTCGGCCAGCAATCGAATGATGTCGGGCTCAGTGAAACGCGCCACCTTCTTCGGCTCGAAGCCACGGAACGCCTTGCGAAAGGCGTCGCGCTTGCGCAACACCGTGATCCAAGCGAGGCCGGCCTGAAATCCCTCCAGCATGAGCAGCTCCCACAAGGCTCGGCTATCGTACTGCGGCACTCCCCATTCCTGGTCGTGGTAGTCGCGCAGAAGCGGATCGCTTTCTGCCCATGCACAGCGGTGGGGCTTGCTCATTTGGTGATTCCTGCACTCACGGAGAGTTCCTCGCGCACCATCGGTGCAACACGAGTCGCCGAGAATTTCGATGGCATGCATCATCTTAGCGTGGGCGAGCGTCGAGACCCCCATCTGAAAAGTGATGCGAGCAATGCCGCCCAGCGACTCGTTGATGTAAAGAATCTTCTCCGTGACAGTTTCCGCGTCACCGATGATCAACGCCCCTGTGGGCCCGCGCGTGGCATCGAACTGGGCCCGCGTGGTGGGCGGCCATCCCCGCTCCTTGCCGATCTCAGTGAAGGTGTGCGCATACCCGGGGAAAAAATCATCAGCCGCCTGCTGCGTCGTGTCAGCGAGAAAACCAATGCAATGCAGTCCCACGCGCAACTGCTCAGGCTTGTGCCCTGCGCGGCGGCCGGCCTCACGGTAGAGTTCGATGTGGGGACGAAAGCGATGCGGTTCGCCGCCGATAATGGCTACCATCAACGGAAGACCCAGCATCCCGGCGCGCGCGAAGGATGCAGGCGTTCCCCCAACACCCAACCAGATCGGCAGGGGATCCTGCACAGGGCGCGGGTAGATGCTCTGCCCGTTCAGCGCAGGGCGATACTTACCCGACCAATGTACCTTTGTGCTCTCGCGAATCTTGAGCAGCAAATCAAGCTTCTCGGCAAACAGCGCGTCGTAGTCGTTGAGGTCGAGACCGAAGAGGGGGAAGGACTCGACAAAGGAGCCACGGCCGGCGACAATCTCCGCGCGGCCTTGCGAGATCAGGTCAAGGGTTGCGAACTGTTGAAAGACACGCACCGGATCAGCCGCGCTCAGCACTGTTACTGCGCTGGTAAGGCGGATACGTTTGGTAAGTGCAGCGCCAGCGGCGAGAATGACTGGAGGGGCCGAGTCGAGAAACTCGGGCCGGTGATGTTCGCCGATACCAAACACATCCAGAGCCACCTGGTCGGCCAGCTCAATCTCCTGAAGCAGATGGTGCATGCGCTCCGCGGGGCTGAGAGCCACACCGGTAACAGGATCTGGGATCGATGCCGCGAAACTGTCGATGCCGATCTGCAAAGCTGACTCCTTACAAGCGACCAATCACCGTCATTGGATGCGTTGATGTCGCAATAGTTGCAGACTCGCGCCAGGGAGCGTTCCGCCGCGATATATAAGTAGGAGACAGGAGATAACGATGGCGGCGATCAACGAAATAAAGCGACTACAGGATGAGATGGTGAGCTGGCGCAGGGATCTACATGCCAATCCCGAACTGGGATTTGCCGAGACCCGCACCAGCACTTTTATTCAAGAACGCCTGCGGTCGTTCGCGGTCGACGAGATCCATGCTTTTACCGGAACCGGTGTAATCGCCGTCATTCATGGCCGCAAGGGCGACAGCGACCAGGCGATCGGCCTGCGCGCAGATATCGACGCATTGCCCATTCCGGAAGAGTCCGGCGTTGCCTACGCTTCGAACAATGCGGGCGTGATGCATGCCTGCGGACACGATGGGCACACCAGCATGCTGCTTGGAGCAGCCAAATACCTGGCCGCCAGCCGCAATTTCAAAGGCACCGCATACCTGATCTTTCAACCAGCCGAGGAAATAGGCGGAGGGCTGCAGGTCGTAGCGGATGGATTGTTTGATCGCTTCCCCATGCAGCGAATCTTCGGCATGCACAATATGCCCACAATGCCGGTGGGAGAATTCCACTGGCGCAACGGGAACATCATGGCCGCGGCCAACTTCTTCGAGATCAGGATCACCGGCGTGGGCGCGCATGCAGCGCAGCCGCATTTTGGCATCGATCCGATTATCGCCGGCAGCTCGCTGGTAAGCGCGCTGCAGACGATCGTTTCCCGCTCGGTCGATCCCAAGCACGCGGCGGTGGTCACAGTCGGCAGCTTCCAGGCCGGCGTGGCCGCGAATGTAATCCCCAGCGAGGCGGTGTTGAAAGGAACCGCACGCTGGTTCGATCCCGCCGTTGGCGAGAACATGCAACGGTCGATCGTCAGGTTAGCCAAGTGCGTTGCTGAGAGCTATGGCGCCAGCGCTGAAGTAGAGATGCATATGGTTGCGCCTGCCACAGTCAACGATGAAGCCGCCATGGCCCTCGCCCGCAAGGCTGCAACTGCCGTGGCGGGCCAGGCCGCAGTGGTCGAAATGGAAGACCCGATCATGGGCGCGGAAGACTTCTCTTACATGCTCGGGGTAAAGCAAGGCGCCTACATCATGCTGGGGGCAAAAAAGCCGGGACAACTCAACCCGATGCTGCATCACCCTCGTTACGATTTCAACGACCAGATCCTCTCCACCGGCGCCGCCTATTGGGCTGCCCTGGTCGAACAGCAACTAGCGGTCTAGCAGCTCGGGGTTGTAATCGGACCAAAGTTGTCGTATATTATACCCAGTGCGAATGAGTCGCAACTAGCAAATGACGCTGAAGCGCTGTGAGCTGCTGAATGAGGTGGAGGCGAGGGGGGTTCGGTTGACCGCGCAGAGGCGCGCGTTGATCGAAACTATCCAAAGTGCCGACGCCCACCTTGATGCAGCTACCCTCCTGTCGCGCGCCCGCCAGCGGGATCCCAACATCGATCGTGCGACTGTCTACCGGACCCTGGAGCTGCTGAAGCGGCTCGGGCTCATCGATGAGCTGGACCTGATGCACCTCAACGGCGAAAAGCATTATTACGAAGTCAAGACGCAGAAAGACCATCTGCATCTTGCCTGTTTCCGGTGTGGAGAGATTGAGGAGTTCGACAGCCCCACGTTCCAGCGGCTGAAGCGGGAGATCGCGACACAAAACGATTTTGAAGTGCAGGTCATGCGTCTCGAAGTTGGAGGGTTATGCCGGCGGTGTGCCGCGCAGCAAAAAGTTTCCTGATTCGAATTTGAATGAACCAGATCCCCGCGGATAGCTCTTGGCGGAGACCGCGAGGACCTGGGGGCCACAGCCAAATAGACTGCGGGCTTCCTTCACTATAGGTCCCCTGCCCGCAAGGTTTCAACTCTTAGGATGACCGCCGCTCAATTTCGCGGGACGTCCCTAATATCCGTGTGCCTGGTGAGGCTAAGGGAGTCGTTGTGCGTGTTCAGGTGGATCTTTCAAGCAGACGTGTGCGTCTGCCGTTCCGCATCGTTTTCTTCCTTTTGATTATTTTCCCAACTCTGCTTTCGGCGCTGGCGCAACACGCCAACGGCCGCGGTGCGATGTCGGCGCAAGATATGGCCCAAATGGCATCGAAGACGGCCTCGTTGACCAGCCCCAAGGTTGCCTCGCCCAACGTCTCCGCTGCCGACCCCGCAGATCAGGTCTGTGCCCGCTTTGCGGCCGGTTCGGCCACCACCGCGCCGCCGGAGTTGCAAAGCCAGAACGGCGTGTTGGAAGTTACGTTCAAGTTTCTGACCGCAACCGATTCCCAGGGACTACCCCGCTACTGCTACGTCACCGACACCGGTCTGCAGGCGCCCACTCTGCGCGTGAATCCCGGCGATCACCTGATCATTCATTTTCAGAACGACCTGCCTGCGTCTCCCGCCAGCGCCGGCGACAATATGGCCGGTATGAAGATGGCGCTCTCTCCGCGGACGACCAGCACCAGCAGCGCCTGCAACGGTCGATGTCAGCGACTGTGACCAATATCCACTTCCATGGAACAAACGTGAGCCCGGTCTGCGGACAAGACGAGGTGGTCCACACGCTGATCCAGCCCGGCCAGAGCTTCGATTACAACGTACAAATCCCGCAAAACGAGCCCCCAGGACTTTACTGGTACCATCCCCACCCGCACGGCATCTCTGAAGGGCAGGTGCAGGGAGGCGCCACTGGAGCGCTGATCGTCGAAGGCCTGCAAAATGTCGATCCTGCACTGGCAGGAATGACCGAGCGCACCTTCGTCATCCGCGATCAAGTGCTGCCGGCGTCAGAAGCCAACGACACGAATATTCCTGCCTGGGATATTTCCATCAATTTTGTTCCCGGTTACCTATCCGAAATACACCCCGGCCGTTATCCAAACCAATCCATCGCAACAGGAATTATGGCGAGTAGCAAACACCGCTGCGGACACCATCCTGAATTTGCAGTACATTGTCAACGGAACGCCGCAGACCATGCAGGTGGTGGCGATCGATGGCTACCCCATTGCTTCAGGCAGCAGCGGAGAACAATCCGAAAGCGAAACCAGTATTCTCTTGCCTCCCGGCGCCCGTGCGGAGTTTGTCGTGACCACACCGAACACGGGCGACCAGTCGCAGTTGATTACTCAGAATTGGGATACCGGGCCGGACGGGGATTTCGATCCCACGCGCACCATCGCGAACATCGTGAGCCAGAGCGGCATCGAAGGGTCGTCTGCAAGCAGCGGAGCCGCAGTCAAACAGCTGCCCTCGCATGCAGTGCGAACCCGCGTCACCCGCTTCGCAGCGTTGGCAGCCTCCACCCCGATCGCGCAACGCACACTGCAGTTCTCCGAAGTATTAGAAGACCCTACCAATCCGAATAGTCCGACCAACTTCTTTATCACCGAAGAAGGACAGCAACCCGCGTTGTTCAACATGAACAATCCTCCGAATATCGTTGTGCACTCGGGAACGGTTGAGGATTGGGTGGTCGAAAACACGGCGCTGGAAGACCATATCTTCCACATCCATCAGATCCACTTTCAGGTGCTCGAGATCAACGGCCAGCCGGTAAGCGATCCAGCCATTCGCGACACCGTCGATCTACCGTTCTGGAGTGGCAGCGGGGCTTATCCGAGCGTGAAGTTACGCATGGATTTCCGCGATCCGAACATTGTTGGCACCTTCGTCTATCACTGCCACATTCTGCAGCACGAAGATGCCGGCATGATGGGTGCGATTCAAGTGCTGCCATCCTCTGGATTGGCTTCGACGACGACTGCCACAGCTTCGACTGGCAGCATCACGCCCAACGGGAAAATCACGCTAACCGCAAGTGTCGTCGATGCGTCAACGGGATCTGCAACACCCACGGGCACCGTACAGTTCCAGCTCAACGGGCTCAACGTCGGTAACCCGGTAACACTCGCTAACGGGCAGGCGATTTTGAACACAGCCGTGAATGGAAACTCGGGCGCCAATAATCTGACTGCTTTCTATGAAGGCGATGCCACTTACATGGAATCGGTATCGGCAAACATTCCCGTCACGATTTCGGATTTCGCGCTCGCTTCGCCGGGGACAACGGCTGCCGTCGGATCAGCCGCAATCGCGCCGGTCACAGTGAATGTGGCTAACAACTACACCACGCCTATCAGTTTCACCTGCACCATGCCTGCGAGCCTGACCCAATCGGCATGCTTTGTGAATCCCAAATCGATGACCGGTACGGGTCAGGCTTCTCTCACTGTAAATACCACACCACCGCATCCCCAAATGAGCAAACGAACAGGCGCGCCAGGATGGCTCGCTGCGGGCGGTGGCGCGAGTTTCGCATGCGTCTTTTTGCTTGCCCTGCCGCCGCGACGGTGGCGCGGTAAGGCAATGTTTGTTCTGACTTTCATGGCTATCCTCTTCACGGCCATCGGGTGCGGTGGCACGGCGCAGACCGATCCAGGAACACCCAAGGGTGCTTACACCGTTGTGGTCGCAGCTACGGCAGGCAGCGGTTCATCGCAAGACCTGACCAGCCTAAACGTTCCGATCACAATCCAGTGAGAACCAACGGCGAGCGAAGAGATCAGGAGAAGAGTATGTCGATGAAAGTTTGGCGCCTCGCAAGCAAGTTAGCGAGAACCCTGTGCGCTATTGGAGTCTTGTCTGCTGCTTTGGTCTGGGCCAGTGTAGGCGGAAGCATCTCCGGAACGGTCAAAGATCCTTCGGGGCGTGTGATTCCAAATGCGGAGGTGAGTCTTCGTGAATCAACCACAGGGCTCTCCTACCAGGCACACAGCGATAGTAGAGGGCTTTACACATTCCCTGTTCTGCCGGTCGGTCATTACGATCTGCAGGTGCAGGCTACTGGTTTCTCCGGCTATCAACGTAACGGCATGGTGCTCGATACCAACGCGGCGCTCACGCTCGAGCCTCGCTGCAGGTCGGTAACATCGCCCAAACTGTCAGCGTGATGGACAACACGCTGCACGTGGAGACCACCAGCACGCAACTGGGCCAGGTGATCACCGGCCGGCAGATGACCGCGGTCCCGCTGGACGGTCGCAGCTACACCGATCTGCTCTCCCTGCAGCCCGGAGTCGCGCCCGCAAACATCGATCACCTCCACTACCGTGCAGGATGTAGGCGCCACTGTTCTCAATCCTTCAGGCACGCTCAATCCCGGCACCATCTCCGTGAACGGGCAGCGGGAGATCGCCAACTATTTCAGCGTGAACGGCAGCCGACGTGGAAGAAGATGTCAACGCCGGCACGGCCGTCATTCCTAACCTCGATGCGATTGATGAATTCCGCATCATCACCAGCAACTTCGACGCGGAGTATGGAGAATTCAGCGGCGGCCAGATCAATGTCGTCACCAAGTCCGGAAGCAATGGATTTCATGGCAACGCATTCGATTTCTTACGCAATACCGATCTGGACGCGCGCAACTACTTTTCTCCCACCCGCGGGGCTTTCCGCCAGAATCAGTTTGGCGGGACCCTCGGCGGTCCGATTCGTCACGACCGGTTCTTCTTCTTCACTGACTACCAGGGAACGCGGCAGACTCAGGGCATCGATACCGGCACTATCAGCGTGCCCTCAAACGCCGATCGCCTGGGCAATCTCGTCCGACCTGTCCAGTAACCTGGCCGGCGTGGTGGGCGGCCCTTACTTCGCCAACCTGCTCACCCAGAAGCTGGGATATCACCGTGATCTCGGGTGAGTCTTACTACGTGCCCGGTTGCCTCAACTTCGACCCAATGCGTTTTTCCCAACGCCGTCGATTCCGCAAAAAGCCTGGTCGGTTCCGGCGCAGCGCATGCTGCAGTACATCCCCGCTCCGAACACCGCCTTGGGCTTTGCCACCTCGTCGTTCAACCAGACGGTGCGCGACGATAAGGGTGCGGTTCGCGTTGATGCAAATACCCGCCTGGGTCTGTTCTCCGCCTATTACTTCATCGACGACTTCAATCTCGATAATCCGTATCCTGTTGCGCAGAGCGGCGCCAGCGTCCCTGGTTTCAATGCCGTCACCACCGGCCGGGCACAGCTCTTTGCGCTGGGCGATACCAAGACCTTCAATACCACGATGGTCAATGAACTCCACCTCAGCTACATGCGCGACAACACCAATCTTGGCCAGCCAGTGGGCGGTCTGGACGTAAGCCTGGTATCGCAGGGCTTCGCGAACGCGGACGGCTCTCCCAGCATCGTCGCTCTCGACCCCAAGGGGCAGAGTGTCGAGAATTTCAACTTCAACGGATACTCCACCGGCGCCGCAGCCAACCAGCTCATCCAGGTCAACAACACCTACCAAGTCACGGACGCTTCTCGAAGGTGCTGGGCAATCACACCATCAAGTTCGGCGGCGAGTTTCATGCCGACCAGGTCAATGCCCACCCCATCGCGCAATTCAACGGCAGCTTTGTTTTCTCCGGAACGGAAACCGGCGTCGATTTTGCCGACTTCCTGATTGGCGTGCCTAGCCAATACAACCAGAGCCAGCTCAACCCTTTTTATGCGCGAAATAAATACATCGGCCTGTTCGCGCAGGATAGCTGGCACGTTCTCCCCAACCTGACCCTCAATTACGGTCTGCGCTGGGATCGCATCGCGCCTTGGTCGGAGAAGTACAACCAGATCTCCACCTTCGTCGCCGGCGCGCAGTCGGTCGTCTTTCCCGGTGCGCCTCCGGGCATACTTTATCCGGGCGATCGGGCCGGCGGTCAAGTATTCCGAATACGCTGGCCCCGATCGGCAACCTCAGCTTTCGCCGCGCGTGGGCATAGCGTGGTCGCCGCAGGCGAGAGCCGGCACTTCCTCGGAAAGCTTCTTGGAGCACCGGGCACGACCAGCATCCGGGCCAGCTTCGGGAAATTTCTACACCGCGATCGATGCGCTTTCGATCGGCGTGCTGGCTGCGAACGCTCCCTACGGCACGACCTATACCAGCCCAGCGCCGCCGCTCTTCGCGACGCCCTTCATCACCGCGGCTGGCGGACCAGGATAACGGCCAGCCATTCCCCTATATCTTTGCCCCGTTGAACTCTTCGCGCCGCAATCCCGATCCCAACATCGACTGGAGCACGTACGAGCCAATCAGCGGTATTCCGGGATACGACATCCACAACCGCACGCCCTACACCGAAGAGTGGATGTTTTCCATTGAACGGCAGGCCGGACCAAATACCGTGTTCAGCGCGAGCTATGTCGGCACTTCCAGCCATCGCCAGCGAGTTCTCATTGAGCCAAACCCGGGAAATCCCGCGCTCTGCCTGAGCCTCAGCCAGCCAAAGCGAAGTGCAGCCGGGGACGCTTACCTGCGGCGCAGGCGGCGAGGACACAGTCTATTATCCGATCGCCGGCGGCCAGGTGAACGGTACGCGCGGTCCGCTGGGGTCAAATTTCGGCAGCAATGCGCTCCAGTCCAACATCGGCCACGCCAATTACAACGCACTGGAACTGAGCGCCCGTCACACCAGCGGCCGCCTGGAATTCTCCGCTGCCTACACCTATGGCAAGTCGCTGGATCAATCATCGAATGTCGCCGAAGAAGTCAATCCCTTCAACCCCGCGCTGAGCTATGCCATCTCCTCGTTCGATGTGAAGCACAACTTCGTCGTCAGCTACGAGTATCAGCTTCCCTTCGATCAGTTCTTCCGTCCCAACCGGCTGACCCATGGCTGGTCGCTGTCCGGGATCACGCACTTCTCCAGCGGCTTTCCCGTAACCATGGTTAACAATGGAGACAACTCGCTGATCGGGACCAATCCAAATGGGATCAACAACAGCAGCATCGATGAGCCCGACTACAACGGCGGCCCACTCCATCTGAGCGGAAATCCCCGGAAGAACGGGAACAACTATTTTGCCACCTCCGCCTTCTCGATGAATGCGTTGGGCACTCCAGGCAACGCCAAGCGGCGGTTCTTCTATGGGCCCGGCGCGGATAACTACGACATGGCTGTCGCCAAGCAGCTGCCCCTAACGGAGTCAAAATCCCTGCTCTTCCGGGTGGAAGCATTCAACGTCTTTAACCACACCCAATTCAACGGCCCCAGCGCGGTCGACGGCGATATCGGCAGCTCGACCTTTGGCAACGCCATCAGCGCGGCGCCTCCGCGAATCCTGCAGGGAGCTCTGAAGTTCAACTTCTGAACTCCCTGCCTTTCCTTTCGGGTGGACCGCCCCCCACGAATGTCCGTTGTTTTCATTCGTGAAGATGTTCCGCGTGGACAGACCTTTCTTTCGCTGCAAAGAAAATACCGCTACCGGTCGATCGAGCAACGGATTCGCGCTATGATTTCATCCACCCCTAGACCATGGTCATGTCAACGGGATATAAAAACATTTTGCTGAAACGAAACACCGTTCCATCGCACTATCGACCTGAACCCAGTTTTGGGCAAATTCTTAAGCACTTTCGCAAATGGGAGATGTAGACATGAGTGGGAGAAGGTTTCTGTACCATGCACATGGATCCGCCATTGGGGGTTCGATCATTCAACCCTTCAAGGCAGACATCGCCACCAGCTCAGCAACGTCACTCCCGGTCATTGGTGGTTTTGCTTGCGCGAAAGACGGGGCCTACCAGTTAAAGGACATTATCTCCTACGAGTCAGCGCGCACTTATGTGTCAGGCATCCAGACGGGTGACGGGGCCTACAATTCGGTCGTCACTTGCGTCATTGAAGGTTTGAACATTCTTCATATGATTACCGCGGATGCGGTCATCGGCAGGATATCCTCAAACCACAAGGACGGCGAACAACCGGAAATCCTTCCTCTGGGTAGCTCGTTTGAGAACCTCAAGATCGCCGGTCAGCCGGTGCAGGTGGACCTGAACCACGATGTTTTTACCCAAAATCCCACTCATGCAGCGTTGTTGAGCCATCACGAGTCCGGTAGCAAGGGAAACAAAGGCGCGAAGCCAAAAGCCAGATACCATTGGGGGCTCGACAGCGAAAAGGTACCGCCGGCGCTGGCTAAGGGTATGCTGATGGAACCCGGTGCTGGCTGGAGCAAATCCAAATCCAATGGAGTGCTGCACACCAGTCTGGTAAAACAGGTTCGCCCGGTAGGGACTGGCAACTCCGCAGAGGAGCTTCCGTACGCGTACGCGATCTACATCCCGCACGTCGGCAATCTTTACCTCGCGGAAGTTTTTTCTTCGGCGGATACGAAGCGCCTTACTATGCTGCGGCTTGAACTTGGATCTCCTTTTGCCGGCAACGTGGCGCTCGCGGAACCGGTTACCAACGGTTCTTGGTATCCATAGGCTGGCAATTTCCCTTTCATTCGGCCTCCTGCTGTGTGCAGCTTGTAATAAAGAGCCTCCCCGCTACACGGCAGAGGGTCTTTATCAGCGGGCTGAAGCCGGCTTTCAACACGGTGATCTAAAGGGCTCCCTGAAAAATGTAGACGACGCTCTCCAAGTAGTTGGGAATGGAGATCCCGATACATTTTGGCGTCTCCGATTGTTAAAGTCTGAAATTTTCATCTGGCAAGGTCTCAACCAGGATGCCCTCAACTTGCTCCAGCAAGGAGGTTTCCCCGAGCCCATTGCTGCCCCGCTAGCCGCACGCAGGAGTACGCTGCGAGGAATCGCCGAGAGCAACCTGCAGCAACTTGCCCTGGCCGACCAGACATTCCAGGCAACGGAAAAAATGCCGGGTAGTGACTCACCCGAGGTCATGGGTGATTTGTTACTGGGCGAAGGAAAGCTCGCAGCCTTCCGTCGTGATCCCGCCAAATCTGAGTTGCTTTTCAAGAACGCTCTCCAAATCGCCCAGGAGCATGGCCAAACCTTTTTGGCCGGCAAGGCGCTAGGGAACCTGGGGATGCTACAGATGCAGCAATTTCACTATGCAGACGCGGTTGATCTCTTCAACGCAACTTTGACTGCAGCCGAGAAGCTGGACGCTCAAGCATCGATCGTAAAGACGACTGTCAATTTAGGGTGGGCTTACTTGCGGATGGGGGATTTTGAGCGAGCTTCCGAGCTCTTCGAGGAGTCAGAGAAGCGATCGGAACAGCTCGGAATGATCACTGATCAAATGACCTCGCTCATGAGTCTTGCTGCGCTCCAATTCGTTCAACATCACTTCTCTGCCGCCGAAACAGATTATCAGCGGGCTCTGCAATTGGCGCGACGAGTGAATAATCGTGAACAACTTGCTTCTTGCCTCATAGACGTCGCCCAAAGTGCAATCGAAAAAGGCGAGCTCCCACTGGCAGAAAAGTACAACAATGAGGCATTAGAGTTGGAGCATTCCATAGGCGATCGCAATATGGAGCTCTATTCGCTGGTCAATGAAGCGCAGATCTCAGCCGGGAGGCAGGATCGTAGTACGGCCGAACGCCTGCTTCACGAAGTCGTTCACGATTCCGGCACAGATATCCATCTCCAGTCCTGGGCTTTGTCGACGCAGGCCGGCGTCGATGCTCAGCTTAATCATGGCGAAGACGCGAAGATGCACTTCAAAGCTGCAATCGCATCCCTGGAAAAGGAACGTCAATCGCTCGGCCGCGACGACCTTAAGCTTTCCTATCCAACGAGAACGAAGGATATCTATAGCGACTATATCGACTTTCTCGTCAAACACGGCATGGGCGATGAAGCCTTCCGTGTCGCGGAGTTGCAAAGAGCTCGCACGCTCACCGATGGCCTGGGCTTGAACGAACTTCAATCGCAGGCTTTTAATGTGACAGAAGCAGAACATGCCGCGGCGCGTCTTGGGCATGTAATTCTGTCTTACTGGATCGGCACAAAGCAGAGTTATCTATGGATTTTTCTACCCGACCACGCACAATTATTTGTCCTCCCCGGAGAGGATCGGATACGACCCTTGCTCGAGCGTTATCACGCTCACCTGGTTGGGGCTTCGTTTGACCCCAACGATCTCGGCAACGCCGACGGACAAGAGCTTTATCGAATATTGATCGGCCCCGCAGAGCAGTGGATAAAGCCGCAGTCACAGGTAACCATAATCTCCGATGGAGAATTGTGCGGATTGAACTTCGAGACTCTACTGGTTAGCGCGCCCAAGCCGCACTATTGGATCGAAGATGTTTCTGTCACCAACGCCAGCTCTGTGTTCTTGCTCACCCTCGGGACGCATTCGGCTATTCGGCACTCAGCAGAGTCCAGCAAAACGCTGTTGCTGATCGGAAATCCCCAATCGCCTGCAAATTATCCGGCACTCTCGCATGCGGGCGAAGAAATCCGCTTAGTTGGGGGGCATTTCAGTCCTGACCAGGAAACTGTGCTATCTGGGAAAGATGCGACCCCCGTGGCTTACTTTAAGGCGAAGCCTGAGAACTATGCCCTCATCCATTTCGTGGCGCATGGTACGGCGAGCCGCACAAGCCCACTCGACTCCGCGGTCGTTCTTTCAGAGGATGCCACGTCGTACAACCTCTACGCGCACGACATTGCACGCAACAAGCTCAATGCCAGGTTGGTAACCATTTCGGCGTGCGATAGTGCGGGCAACAGAATCTACTCATCGGAAGGACTGGTCGGCCTTTCGTGGGCATTTCTTCGAGCCGGCGCGCGGCAGGTCATCGCTTCGCTGTGGGAGGTAAACGACGCCTCGACCCCTCAGTTCATGGATCATTTGTACTCGGACATGGCCAAGGGAGAAGATCCCGAGTCCGCGCTGCGGGCAGCGAAACTGGCGCTTCTGCGATCGGACACAGTCAATCGGCGCCCCTTCTATTGGGCTCCCTTTGTCCTATATGAGGGCATTTGATCCTTAAAATCATATACTTAGCGCGACAGTGAAACGTATCATGCACGAATTGCACTACTGTAATATGGGAAGGCTTATGGATCATGCAGAGGCGCTCCAAAGTCAAGCAGTGGAGAAATACCTGCTGGGAGAGCTGTCTACTGCGCAAGCGGATGAATTCGCGGAGCATTTCTTCGACTGCGAGGAATGCGCAACCGATTTACGAATGACGTCTGCGTTCGTCGATACCACGAAGAAGGTTCTGGCGACGGATGGGGCGCGGACACCGCAACCGATTCCCAAACGGTCGAGTAGCCAATGGCAGCCCGCACGATACGCGATTGCTGCGGCCGTTGCCCTGTTTGCGTTCATCCTCTATCAAAATACGGTGACGATTCCCAGGCTTCGTAGCTCTTCCGCTCCACAGGCGTTGGCCTTCTTTTCAATGGCCGATTTGGGCGCGCGCAGCGCCGTTCAACCGGTCATCCATCCGGTCCAAGGGAAGCCATTCATATTGTTCCTCGATATCCCGCCTCACCCAAACGTGAGCGAATATCGTTGCCAAATCCTGACCCCAAGCGGAAGCCAGGTATTGTCGATCGACGTGCCTCAGGCGGCTACAGACAAAACGGTTCCACTGTACATTCCTGCATCTGCTCTCGCCCATGGAGACTATCTCTTCACTATCTCGGGCCGGGCAGGAAATGAGACTTCTTTCACCGAGCTGGAAAGACATCCGTTTCAGGTAATGTAATCGTTGGACGTTAGGCGGTGGGCGGCCACTTGGTTCCAGTGAGCCGGCGTAGTCAGGTGCATCCCGGCGCTGCGATACTGTAGCCGATGCGCAATCTCTGCCGGGCCTCGGCTCTTCTCCTGTGCTTCCTGCTTGTCTGCCGACCCGCTGGAGCTTACTCCCTGCTGACCCACGAGCAGCTGATAGACCTGACATGGCAGAGTTCCATCGCACCACTGTTGCGCAGCCGTTATCCCAAAATCACGCCCCAGGAGCTGGAACTGGCCCGGTCCTACGCCTATGCCGGCTGCGTCATTCAGGACATTGGCTACTATCCCTTCGGCGACCCCTTCTTCTCTGACCTGACCCACTACGTCCGCTCCGGCGACTTCGTCGTCAACTTGTTCCGCGACGCCAAGAATGCCAACCAGCTAGCCTTTGCCATTGGGGCGCTCTCCCATTTCATCGGCGACAACATCGGCCACTCCCAGGCCACCAATCTGGCCGTGCCGGTGGAGTTCCCCAAGTTGGCCGCGAAATATGGACCCGTCGTTACCTTCGGCGAAGGGGAACATCCGCACATCCAGACCGAGTTCGCCTTCGACATTAACGAGATTGCTCATCGCCGCTTTGCGCCGGTTCACTACCTTCGCCATGTCGGCCTCAACGTGCCCACCGATCAGCTCGCGAACGCCTTCTACGAGACCTATGGTCTTAGCGAGGACTTCTCCAAAGCCCGATCACGCCGCATCAACGTCGGCGGTTTTCGCTTTGCCGTCCGCAGCTTTATTCCCCGCATCGCCTACGCTGTCACTTTGCTGCATCGCAGCCGCATGCCTGCGGACTCCAACAGTCCCGATCTCCAGAAACTGGCAGATGAGGTCGCGAGGGTGGCTGCTGAAAATAACTGGGACCAGTACCGCAAGAAGGCCGGCATCGGGACCTATTCGTTGGCCGGGCTCATTTACATCCTGCCCAAGATCGGCCCCTTGAAAATGGTGGCGATCAAGGGGCCTACTGCACCCACTGAGGAGGAGTACGTTCGCAGCGTCAATCAATCGACGGACGAGCTAAGCTCCGTGCTGGGCCGGTTTGGCAAGCCGCATCCGACGCTTCCCAATCGCGATCTGGATACCGGCGCGCCGGTTCGGCCTGGGGCCTACCCGCTTACCGATGAAACCTATGCCAAACTGCTTGACCGCCTGGTTGCTGACCCTAACCATACCGTCCCGCCCGGGCTCAAGTCCGATATCGTGAACTACTACGCCGATCCCAACGCGCCCATTCACACTAAGAAAGATCCGCAGAAGTGGGCCCGCGTTCAGTCTGGACTTCAGACGCTCCGAACCATGCCTGTGAGCACCGAGCCCATCGCCACAGAAACGAATTAGATGGACTGCAGGCGCAGGAGAGACTCAGCATTACGGTGAGTGAGTTTAGCCATGTCTTCAGGGCTTAGCAGCCCGCCAAGGCTATCCAGGAAAGATCGGCCGCGCATGTTGGAACTGAAGGGGTAATCTACCGAGAAGAGAAGGCGATCGAGCCCCACAACTTCGATCGCACAGCGCAGAGGCGGATGAGTGAAATAGCCGCTGGTGGTGAGATGAATATTGCTTTGGAAGTAGGCGGCGACGGGTTGCCGAAGGTGGGGGCGGCCGCCGAGAGCATGCCACTGGAGCGAGCAAGCGCATAGGGTAAGCCCTCGCCCATGTGTCCAATGATCAGTTGGAGCGGGGAAAACGATCAAAGAGACCGGCAACAATCAGACGCAGCGTGTGCAGGCCGGTTTCGGCATGCCAGCCCCACCCGGCTATGGAGAGCAGGAAGCCCAGATCACCGGGAAGGCCGGAGAAATATGCCTGGCGGACGGTTTCCGGCGGGGGCGCAGGATGGAGATAAATAGGAACGTTCAAGTGAGCTGCGGCTTCGAAGACGGGAAGGAAGCGAGGATCGTCAAGGAAGAGGCCTCCCGTGGTGCCGTCCAACAGGGCTCCTGGAAATCCCAAGCGAGTCACGCAGCGGTCCAGTTCCAGGGCAGCGGCATGAGGATCCTTCAAGGCAAGGCTGGCAAAGCCGGCGAAGCGGGTGGGATGGGCATGCACTGCGCTCGCCAGCTCATCGTTGACGTCGCGGACCAACAACGTCGCGGTCGCCGCGTCGAGCGCATCGATGCCCGTGGAAACCAGCGATAGCACCTGCAGGTCGATGCCGGCCTCGTCCATGTCTGCAATGCGGCCGGCGGTGAGATCGAGGAGTTTGGGTTGGACCTCTGCGAACCGTGTGTTTCCTGTCGTTCGAATGACGGACCCGGTGGTGAAGTGCTCTTCAAGAGTAATGACGCGCATGAGTGATTAGACGCGGCATCGTGTGCAGCAGAATGAATAATTTCGTGTGCCGTGTCGACGGAATAGATCGTTTCAGCCTTGCCAGCTCTCTACACTTTCTGGGCAACGTGGAGAAGGGCAAGATTGTGTTTCCGGATGCGGCCTCGGGGAGAAGCTTCAATGAGACGCCGCATTTCGGTGAACAGCTGCTCACGCTTTGCCGGCTGCATCAATTGATGATCCGATGCGGTGATCATCATTGCGACGTACTCGTCCGCGGTAAACTCCTCGACCCAGATGCACCGTGTCACGCGCACGTTCTGAAAGTATCCGCTCTGCTCGATCTCTTCGCGCTCGTCGCAAATCTCCTCCGGCACTGGAGGAGGCCACTCTCCCCGAGCTTCGCCAATCGCTTGATAGCAAGTTGAATCTGAGTGAAGAACGGATCGAAGCCGGGAGGACACACGTGACCACCGGTGGTGAAAGCCAGAACACCCCCTGACCGCAGTGCCGCGGCGGCTTTCGCATACCGAACCCGCGGGTCGAGCCAATGCCACGACGTCGCGGCAAAGACAATGTCGAATGATAGATTGCCCGGGCTCCAATCTTCGAAGCGGGCGCTGTCGACTCTTACCCGTGGGAAGCCAGCCAGGTTACGGCGCGTGATCCGCGCGAGGTTTGCGCCCATCTCGACACAAACTACACGGCACCCACGGCGAGCCAGCGGTAGTGTTGCTTGTCCCGTGCCGCAACCGATCTCGAGCACGTGCGCGTTGAACGGATCCATGCCGGCTTGGGTAAACAGGTCATTGAAGATGCGCTCGGGATATCCCCGGCGCCCCCGGTCGTAAAGCTCTGCAATTTCGTCAAAGGTATGCGCGCGCCGAATTCGCGTCTCTTCGTCCATGGCTATGGCTACTTGAAGACTGGTGAGATCTCAAGCCGTGTTTGATCGGTCTCGGGGGCTTTTTACATGTCGAGGAAGCCGCGCTTCAGCGCGATCATGACTGCGTGCGTACGGTCGGTGGCGCCGAGTTTCGAGAGGATGCTCTTGAGGTGGCCTTTGACGGTGTGCTCCGAGATGCCAAGCTGTTCGGCGATTAGCTTATTCGAACTGCCACTGGCGACCCCACGAAGCGTTTCCAGCTCCCGGCTGGTGAGCGCATCGTCAGCGACATGTTCGGCCATCTCGACCGCGATTTCCTGGGGGATGCGGCGATGGCCGGCATGCACCAGCCGAATGGTATCGATCAACTCCGTCCGCAGCATGCTTTTCAAGAGATATCCGGAAGCTCCCGCTTTGAACGCGCGCAAAGCCTGTACATCTCCTCCGTAGGTAGTCAGGACAATAATGCGAGCAGTGGGCCACTCCTTGCGAATGGCTGTGATCGCGTCGATTCCGTTGGCCTTCGGCATGCGGAGATCCATGAGCGTGATGTCGGGCCGGTGCACGCGAAACAGCGCGATTGCCTCCTCTCCATCAGTCGCCTCGGCCACGACGGTCATGTCCGGCTGCGCCATAATTGCGCCCGAAATCCCGCCCCTCAGAAGCGGATGATCGTCTACCGTAAGCACTCGGATCGGCTGCTGGTTACCCATGATCGGCCACCTTCAGAGCGTTCACGATTACTCTGCCCATCCGGGTCAGCGAGGTGGGTCTTCGGGAAAAGCCCCGTCTGAATCATCTTCACCGGTTACACCCACGTGGAACCGCTATAAACGCGCAACTGTTCGCCGGCTCTCAACCCAAATGCGGGAGAATGGGCAATTTTATCTCTGCGCCGCCGCCTGGGCGAATCACTTTCGCAAGCGGGCCCCGAATATTCTCCGGTAGCCTTCCGTAACCCCTCAAAAGGGTCGTTGCCTTGGCCCCCTTTTCGCGTTTGTCCGGCCTTAAAGAGATGGTTAGAGTCGGTGCAATGCAAAGACTCTTCTCCATGTTTCCTACTGGGGCGGCGGGCATCGCGCTGGCTTTGTTAAGGCTAACGGCTGCGGCAATGCTGCTCCTGATCGCGTTCCCGCGCGGAGATATCATCTTGCCTCAATGGGCCTTTGCCGGCCTCATCGTGATTGCAGCTTTTTTCTTTCTCGGAGCATTTACTCCCGTCCTGTGTACGCTCTGTTGCTGCATCGAGCTTGCAGCTGTATTCGCGTTACGAGGCGTCGATGCGGTGCACATGGTCATTCTCGATTGTCGATACCGCTGCGTTAGGATTGCTCGGACCGGGAGGCTATTCGCTGGATGCACGGATGTTTGGCCGGCGGCGCGTGATCTTGTCGACTGATGAGAACTCAGGCGTGAATTGAAGGGAAGAGATTTTCAGTCAAACGGAAGGTGCAGACTTTGTTGCATCCATCTTTTGGCTCGATGCACCTCGCCACTGAGCACCATTTCGCAAAGCGTCGCGGAGTGGTCTAACGGATCATTTTCTCGACGAGACAAAATTCGCGACTTCGGCATTAAGTCCGCCGTCTGGCCACACAGCTCCTTCACCGGAGGAAATTCTTCTTGCCGATGCAACGGGCTTGGCGACGGTCACCTGGTAAGACTGGTATTCGATGGTCAGAGTCGCCACGCCTCCCATCCGGACACTGGTCACCGTCTTGTTTTCCTTGGGCAGATAGAATCCATTGTCGACCTTCTGATAGGTGTGATGGATCATGGACTTCGTCGTCCAGAACGATGGATTCCGGGCCGGTTGCGCCTCAATCCGCGTTACCGCGAAGTCATGTGCGTCCACCCAGATCTTGCCTCGATACAGAAACCGGCTCTCCTCCTTGGGTTCAACATTCAGCACATAGTTTGTTCCCTCGGTTCCGGCAAGCGAGAAGGTGTAGTTGTCCGGACCAAGCTCGGTGTGCTTTCGGTTGCTCGAGTCGCCGGCCTGCTCTTCGCTCTCCAGCAGCCGGTGAAAGACGCGATTCTGGATCAGCTTCGACCCGGTAGCACCGACCACGGTGAATCGCTTGGAAGCAGGTGCGTCAAAGTTCACTTCCACTTCCATTGTCGCGTCGGCGGAGCCTGGGAAGCCGCGATATTCCAACCGGTAGCTACGTTGCCCAACGTAGTGCTGCAGAGTGTCCGCGCGTTCCTTGTTCTTCTCCATCAGACGCTGCACTATCTGGTCGGCGCCTAGCGTAGGCAACGCCGGCTGGCCCTGCGGCCAGGCTGCCGGTGCGCACGCCAGCAACGCCAACAGGGGAAACCACGTGCTCGATACAGTCCCGCGTAGCGACGCATGGTTCTGAACCTGTTTATCTTGTCTATCCCGCTATCCCGCCAGCCGGTTGTTTGCATCAATGCCCCCGCGGTTACGCGATCGGTTACAGACCTATGCGGCACGCCTTTTCGTGGCCTTCCAGGGAAAACCACTCCTCACGTTCTATTCGGGGGCAGCGTAATTGTGAGACCGCATTTAGTCTGCCCTTGTTAGATGCATAATGTCCTCTGCTTCTCTTCCCCAGCGGTTACGGATGGCACCTCTTGTAACGTAACGGGAGGCAGAATTTCCAGTCCCTGCCTCTATTTTTGGCTGTTCAAGCGTCCCAGGCCCCGGAACAGCGCCTCTGCCCGCAGTATCGGCGGCGCCGATCCCGAGAGCGTTAAAACTTACCTAATAGATGGACCAGGGTCCCAAGTTGGCAATGCTATGCGTCCTCCGGTATACAGCTACTGCAGGGAGGGTTTATGTCGAAGCTGCAGTATCAATCGGGGTTTGCCAACGAATTTGCGACGGAAGCGGTTGCAGGTGCTTTGCCCAAGGGCCAGAACGCACCCCAGAAGTCGACCCTCGGACTTTACACCGAGCAGTTCAGCGGAACCCCCTTCACTGCTCCACGAGCCACCAACCGCCGTTCCTGGCTCTATCGCATTCGTCCCTCGGTCACCCACAGGCCTTTCGTCGAACTCCCGGAGACCAACCTGCGCAGCGGGCCATTCAACGAGGTTTCTGCTACTCCCAACCAACTCCGGTGGGATCCGCTGCCCATTCCCGACCTCGCCATGCGACTTCCTTGACGGCATCATCACCATGGCCGGCAACGGCGGCCCGGCAGGCCAAACCGGGTGCGCCATGCACATCTACGCCGCCAATCAAAGTATGTTGGGCCGTTTTTTTTCCAATGCCGATGGAGAGATGTTGGTTGTCCCCCAACTGGGTAAGCTGCGCTTCTTTACCGAGCTGGGCATTCTGGAAGTTGCGCCCGGTGAAATCTGCGTGCTTCCCCGCGGCCTGAAGATGCGTGTGGAGCTACTCGAAGAGTCTGCCCGCGGCTATATCTGCGAGAACTATGGCCTCCCCTTCCGTTTGCCTGACCTGGGTCCGATTGGCGCCAACGGGCTGGCCAATGCTCGTGACTTTCTTTCTCCGGTGGCCGCCTTCGAGGATGTGGACGGCAACTTTCAGAGCCTGTGCAAGTTCCAGGGCAGGCTATGGTCCGCGGGGATCGATCACTCGCCGCTCGACGTGGTCGGCTGGCATGGCAACTACGCGCCTTACAAGTACGACATGGCAAACTTCAATTGCATCAACACCGTTAGCTTCGACCATCCTGACCCCTCGATCTATACCGTGCTCACGGCGCCCACTGCGGTGCCGGGCTCAAGCAACGTTGATTTTGGCATCTTTCCTCCGCGCTGGATGGTGGCCGAGCACACCTTTCGTCCGCCCTGGTTCCACCGCAACGCGATGAACGAGTTCATGGGCCTGATCTTCGGCCAATACGATGCCAAGGCTGAAGGCTTCATTCCCGGCTCCGCCAGCCTGCATAGTTGCATGCAGGCACATGGGCCGGATGCGGAAACCTTCGAGCGGGCCGAGAAGGCCGAACTCAAGCCACACTACCTCGCAGATACCCTGGCCTTCATGTTCGAGACCCAGTTGGTGCTTCACCCAACCCGCTTCGCGATGGAGACGGAATGCCTGCAGCGTGATTATTTCCAGGTGTGGCAGGCGCTCAAAAAACACTTCACCGGGAGCCCCCTCCGATAAATGCAACCATGAATGCTACACATGATCCTCAGCGGCAAAGCTGGGTAGCCTCCGCCAATCGTCCCGGTGGCCCATTTCCGATCCAGAACCTGCCCTTTGGCATATTCCAAAGTACAGCGCAGCCCTCCATCGGCGTAGCCATTGGCGACCAGATATTGGATCTCCGCGGCTGCTGCCACGCCGGCCTGTTCGCATCGCTCCCAGCAGAGACGATAGAGGCGTGTACCGCGGAAACGCTCAATCCACTCATGGCAAGCGGCCCGGCGTGCTGGTCGCCCTTGCGCGCCCGGCTCAGCGACCTTCTTCGTGCTGATCATCCCCATACTCCCGATCATCAACGGGCGGTGGCGCCTCATCTGCGCGCGATGGCGGAAGCCACCATGCTCAAGCCGGCCCGGATCGGCAACTACACCGACTTCTATGCGTCGATCCATCACGCCACGAATGTTGGCAGGCTTTCCGGCCGGAGAATCCGCTCCTGCCCAACTACAAATATGTGCCTATCGGCTATCACGGGCGGGCCTCGTCGATTGTTGTGAGCGGCACAGCCGTGAAGCGCCCCGCTGGCCAGATTCTGCCGGCTGCCGGCGCGCCGCCTCACTTCGCGCCTACCCAGGCGCTTGATTACGAGATCGAAGCCGGCTTCTTCGTTGGGCCGGGAAATCAGCCAGGGCGAAGCGATTGCCATCGATCGAGCTCCCTCACACCTGTTTGGCGTCTGCCTGCTGAACGACTGGACGGCGCGCGACATCCAGGCCTGGGAGTACCAGCCTCTGGGGCCATTCCTCGCCAAGAGTTTTGCCACCACCATCTCA
The DNA here is from genome assembly GCA_963775365.1 of uncultured Acidobacteriaceae bacterium. Taxonomy (GTDB): domain Bacteria; phylum Acidobacteriota; class Terriglobia; order Terriglobales; family Acidobacteriaceae; genus PALSA-350. The sequence goes on from CAVZJL010000019.1 coordinate 33,237, forward strand.
CCCTGGGTGGTCACCATGGAGGCCCTTGCCCCTTTTCGTACGCCCGCCTTTGCGCGCCCGCCCGAGGATCCGCGCCCTCTTCCCTACCTGGACTCGGAACAGGATCGGCTCCAGGGCGGAATCGACCTGATTGTGGATGTCAATCTCCGTTCCGCTCGCATGCGCGCGACAGGGTGCGATGCGGTCCGGCTTAGCCGCGGCAATCTGGGTTACCTCTACTGGACGGTCGCTCAGTTACTGACTCATCATGCGAGCAACGGGTGCAATCTTCAGCCCGGCGATTTGCTGGGCAGCGGCACTGTCTCCGGGCCAACACAGGAGTCCCTCGGATGCCTACTCGAACTCACCCGGCGGGCGGTCGAGCCCATCACTCTACCCACTGGCGAGCAGCGCGGTTTTCTGGCGGACGGTGACGAGATCACTTTTCGCGGATATTGTGAGCGGGAGGATTTGTGAGTATCGGGCTGGGCGAATGCTCCGGCACCATCACGGCGAGCAAGTGAGATGGACCGCGTGGCGCTCGTGCGGGGCGCCCATGACTTGTCTCGATTGCTTTCGCCGGATAGCTGGCATGCCGGGGCCAGGGGTCGATCACAGCTGATTTCGTGTAGATTTGGGCAATGGAGATCGGGCGCTCCCCGCGCTGATCGCGCCATAAACGAAGAGATCGCAAAAAAATCAAGATGGATTTGAATAAGATGGATGCGGAAACGTCTCGCCTTAATGATGAAGTGTTGGCGAGCGAATCAGCACTTCCAAAGCAGGAGCGGCTACTGCAATGGAAGGTCGCATTGCCGATCGTCGTTTTGGCAGCGTACTTCGTGGCCCTGATGGTTCACTTCGCCTATAAAGGCGACTTGTACCTCTCCTTCGTGGATGACTTCTTCTACTATCTGGTCGTCGCGAAGAATTTGGCGCTTCACGGTGCTTCCACCTTCAACGGCCTGCAGGCGACCAATGGCTATCATCCGCTTTGGCTGTTGACGATTGCTCTTCTCTATAAAATCTTCCATACCCAATTGTCATTCTTCTGTCGCGCTGAGCGTGCTCATCTGGCTGCTTGTCTGCGGCAGCTATCGCGCGCTCCGCCGTACTCAGTCATCTCTCGGCATCGGAGGGGACGCCGGTCTTGCATGGGCTTTGCTATCGATCACCTGCATTGCGGTTCTCTCGCGAACCGGGATGGAGATCGGTCTCGCTCTCTTTTGCCTGTCACTTTTCTGGGAACGCATGGCCACACAGCCTTTGGAGCGCCAAACACCGGCGGCGGCTTTCGTGAGCGGGCTACTCGCGTCCGCCCTGGTGCTGAGCCGGCTCGACGCGTGCCTGGTGGTTGCCGCATATGGTGGCCTGACACTCATCGCGCCGTCCGGCGCACGGCGCACAGCCTTGAAGCAAGTCTTTTACTTCGGCGCGGGACTCTTACCCGTGGCTATTTACTTCGCCATCAATCGAATCGAATTCGGGACGGTGCTGCCAATCTCCGGCATTGCCAAAAACCTCAAGAGCACGTGGTTCCCTTCCGCCAGCACAGTCTCCATGCTTGCGCTTCCCCGCCTTCTCAACTTTCTCTTTACGTGGCCTTCTCTCGCGTTCTGCGCTCTTTACCTGCTGTATGTGATTCGTGGAATCGCCCATGCAGATGAAGCGGTTCCAGCAGACCAGCGCAGAGTACAGCTTTGCGTCGCACTTCACCCGATCATTTTCTATAGTGTCCTCTCTTTCTCAAGCGATTGGCCGATGTGGTGGATTTGGTATCTCTACCCCTTGGCTCCCGTTTGCGCGCTATTGGGGCCAGCATTGATCGCACGGTGGATATCGCTAACCCGCTCGGCTTCGTTGTGGCTCGCTGCAGCAGTCACCTGCGCTTCGCTCGTGATCGTCCTGGACCGAGTGAGAACCGAAAGGCCGGCAGTGTTTGCCTTGCAACGAGCTCAGGGGCTGCAGGAGTTTGCTGCGGCCCATCCTGGCCTCTATAGCATGGGCGATACCGCGGGATTGCCGTCGTACCTGATGCCCGCGCCCGTCCTGCAATTGGAAGGACTAATGGCTGACAAGCCCTTCGTGGACCGCATTCGCCGCCAGGAGCCTCTTCTGCGGGCGCTGGATGAACTGGGAGTGGACTATTACGTTACCGTCCGACCTGAGCGAAACCGGGACTGCTACGAAGTCCGAGAGCCTTACTGGGCTGGGCCGCACAGCCCCGCGATGCAGGCCCAACTGTGTATTCATCCAGTAGCGGACATCGGTGCCCCGGGCGATCCGCACCATGCGCTGGTCTTTGATATGCGCCCATTGCGACCGGCGGGTGCAGCCGCTCAATCAAATTAAGCAAAGCGCCCCAGCACCTTAAGGCAACGCCGGCTCACCACGCAACATACGCTCGATGATTTCATAAATGCGGATCCCGTCGAATGGCTCGTTGACATCCCGTTCACTTTGCTGCCCGGGACCGTGGATCATCAACACCGGCCTCTGGTCGAAACGGCCTTGGCTGGCAATCTGCTCTTCCTTGCTCCATTGCGGCGTTGGCCGCCACAACGGCAAGCGCCAGGAGTGATCGGAACAGACGATGACCGCTGTCTTGTCAGCCGAAGGAGTGTCCTTCAATGTCGCCATCAACTGGCTCAGCGTCCGATCCGCCAGCGCTAGATTATCGATGTACGTACCGTTCACGCGATGGTGTCCAGGTCTACGGTCAAAAATTCCGGGAGGATGCGGCACAGGCAGATGGATAAAGACGAAGCCTATGCTCTGGTCGCGGATCAGCGTCTCGGCCTGGGCCAAAACCGCTTGTAGATCGGAGGCATGCTTTTCTTCCGCAGGAAAGCCGCCGTTACGCGACCAGTCTCGCACGATTTCTTTTAGCGGCGCAGCGGCATTTTCCAGGGCAGACTGATCGGGGCTGGTTCCCGTCCAAAGACCATCTCCCATTCTCCAGTAACAGTAATCGAGTGTGCCTGCAAGAATCCGGCAATACGGGTTGTACCAGCCGACCACCCCGGTGGTCCAGCCAAGCCGCCTGGCGTCTGCGAACAGGGTTTCATTGGCATTGAAAGGGTGCCAGCCTTTTTGTCCGGCCAGCGTAATCCTGGGCTCTCCGTCAAGATTGCTGGCAAGGTTCTCGACCACATGGCCGAGAAAGAATGACGGAATCACCCGCTCTGTGTGATAACCCGCCGGCTTTATATCACTGAACGAGATGCTCTCGCTTTTTAGGTCGTCGAACGCAGGCATGGCAAGGCCGGCAAAGCGATGATCGAAGACCTGGTCATAAGAGAGTTCGTCGAAGAGTAGCCATACAATCCGTCCGCCGCCGGGCGGGTGATTTTTGATAACAGGCAATCCAGCACCCGTCACCGGCACCGCAACGTCGCGTGCTTGCGCTCGCAAGCCGAAATACAGGAGTTCGGGAACCATCCACGCCAAGCCACAGCCCGTTAGTAGCAGCAACACCCGGAATCCGTCCACACATCGCATGTACGGCAACGGTCGCATCCAGCGCAGAGCAAGAGCCGCCAGGAAAACTCCCCAGAACAGCACCTCCATCCATAAATGAGGTACCGACATTTGCCACACAGCCGCAACATCGCCCACCAATACTGGGACCAACTCAGCGATGACCAGCGCCCAGACAAACGTGCGCACGCCGCCTTCACTCTTTTGCAGAAACACGAATAGGGTTGCGAACAAGAGGGAGAGGACGATTACGTCGATCAGGTGGCCCCAAACCACGCTCTGCATGGGTAAGAAGCTGTGATAGAACGCAGAGTGGTGAGACGAAAGCAACGGCCAAACGGACAGCAGCAAGACCAGCATCGCCGCTCCAAAACCCTGGACGATGGTCTTGAGGTTCATTTCTTCTCGAATAGAAAGAGGACGCGGCCGTTGCTCAATTGCTTACGAAGCACAATCGTGAAATAACGAGTGAACTGTTCCACGAACAGATCTTCATTCAGATGCTGGTAGAGTTCGTCTCGCCCGCGGCAAAGGTCGATATAGCGCACATCGGTCTTGGGAACCCATTCCACGATGCTGGCCCGGCGCGTGAGCGATGCCAGGAGTACGGCCACATCGGCCATGGGAATCTGGTCGGCAAGCAGCAGATGATGGAGAATACCCAGCATCATGACGCAATCGAAGCGGTCGCGCGCCCGCTCCAGTAGCGTAAGTGACTCGTTGTTGCACCATCCCACTGCAGGCGTAGGCCTGGCCACATCAGCGACCAGCGGCAGTATCGGCAGGCCAGCAGTCCCGGCTTCTCTCCAATTGAGGTCTGAGGAGGCAACGTCGGTGTCCCAGGCGACGACGCGTGCGCCCACACTGGCAGCAATACGCGAATATTGACCGGTGTTGCCACCGATATCGAGCACCGAGCCGGGGCGCAGCAGTTGCATGGCCCGGTCGACAAATTCCTGCTTGTGTTGCCGCTCCTGGTCTGTGTAGTGATCCGCCGCTGTGGGGTAGTCACTCCAACGGGAATCGCGTCCCTTTGGTTCCAAAGCGTGCAGCGCTCGAGAAAAGCCTTTGAAGTTTCGTTCCAGAACCGCGGACGCGATTTCCGGCTCCTGCTTGAGCTTGGGGGGCGCCCCGGCTCCCCCCTTCCGTTTCTCGAATAGATAGGGAAGGGTAATCAGAGAACGAAGCGGCGCGCTCCAGCGCTCCATGGCCGAAAGGTACGGATACAGATCGACAGGCTCATAACCGTCCCGGCGGTTCAGGGTAGCTGCCAAAGGCCAGCCGAGATGCTTATGTGCGGCCAGAGGGAGAAGAAAGGTGCGGGCAAATTGTCCGTAGGCAAGCCACAGGGGGCTGCCGGGGTCACGGCGTTCGATCGACAGCAAATCGACAAAAACCGGGCGCGAGCCCTCAAAGAGAATGTTCAGCGGGGTCGCGTCCTTAAGAATCCAGCCTTCGTGGAGCAACTGCCTACAAAATTCGAGCGTCAGTTCCCCAGCCGCGACCCACTGCCCGGGGGTCCATTCCCAGGGATAGGAAGGAAAGAAGACTCGTGGATGTTTCAACAGGAGCGGCTGACCTGCTTCTGCAGAGAGCACCTGGCTTTCGACCAGATGGCCTTGCCCTGTGAGGCGCCGAGCTAAGTCAGACTGCAGGAAGCGCAGCGACTCTGCCGCGTAGAGGGGATGAACCGTTCGCAGAACCTCTTCGCCATGAATGCGCAACGACCCAGCCGGATCGCGAAACGTCGCAATCTCTTGCGACGCGCCTTGGGTCATGGTTGGTTCTCTGCGACCTCTGTCTGGGTACCGGTTGGAGAAGAAATTGAGATGATCTGCGCGTCATTCCGAAGAGCCGCTTCAAGCGATGACGCATATAGTAAACCGCGCCCGCGAACATGGAGCCGGCAACCTGAAGGAATACGAAGCCAGACCCCGGATCGACATAGGCTCGTGCCGGCCGTTCAAACGCGACAAGTAGCGCTGCGATCTGCAGAACGCCGAGCAAAAATGACAAAGAACCTATAACGCGGGGGGAGGGGCACAATCTCTTCACGAATCTCCTCGAGGCGCGGGTTTATCTACACTCTCTAACGTTTAACCCTACTGGAAAGTTGCCATGGTTTCATCTTTTTTTCACCGCTAATTTATGTCGTAGTGGGCTTATTCATGGCACAACACGGTCACAAGCCAATAGACGACGTTTTTTTGACCTGGTTTACGACGATATAGCATGGTCTTATGCTTCCCGCGGGCGATGCACAACTGGTGCAAATCCTTGATGCAGCGCTGGCCGACACCGCGCGCCGCAGTGGCGATTGGCTTGTCTGCAAGCCCGGTTGCACACAATGCTGCGTCGGCGTTTTCGCTATCCATCAGCTAGACGCGGCCCGTCTGCAGCAGGGGCTTAAGGAGCTTATCGGCAGCGAACCGGAGAGAGCCCAGTCCATTCGCGAGCGGGCGCGAAAATCGGTCGAGCGCCTCGCCTCGGGCTTTCCTGGCGATCCCATAACGGGCCTGCTGGACCCCTCGGAAGAGGCTGAAGCCCTTTTTGAGGACTTCGCCAACGACGAGCCTTGTCCGGCTCTCGATCCCGCCACCGGCCTTTGTGACCTATATCTGTCCCGTCCCATGACCTGCCGTGTCTTTGGCCCGCCCGTTCGCTCCGAGCAGGGGCTTGGCGTCTGCGAGCTTTGTTATCACGGCGCCACCGAGGAGCAAATTGAAGCCTGCGAAATGCCTGTCGATCCTGACGGACTCGAAGGCGAGTTGCTGGAGGAGTTCGAGCAATCGTCCGGCAGGCATGGCCGCACCCTGGTTGCCTTCGTGCTTGCCCGGTAGTTCTGGTTGAGAACTAGATACGAAACCGCCTCCCCCGATCGACGAAGAGCCGGCAGGCCGACCACCAAACGTCAGCCGCCCGGAAAGGGCTGTGTGAGAACTGTCGAACGAACCGTACGAACGACCCGGTTCAACAGGCTGCGGCAAACCCTCATGAAGGTCACGTCTTCACAGGCTGCGGAAAACTCATGTTTTGTGTCAGGGGCACGACTTTAGTCGGGCCGCAAACGATGGAGAGTATGACGGGCTTTAGCCCCTGAGGGATTGCTTTTCTGCTCGGTGCGGAGTTACCGCAGCCTGTTCAGCTTTTTTAGCCGGGATACGTCTTTTCCAGACGCTTAGCCCAAATCACCCGGTTTTTGGTGGCAGAAACTGCTTTGAAAAGCCGTACCTGGGCGGCCAAAGCCGTCATCAGGGCCGTGTTTACGGCCCGACCAAAGTCGTGCCCTGACACAAAACATGAATTTTTCTGCAGCCTGTGAACTCCTACCGCGCTGGGCTGACGTTTAGCGGTCGGCCCTCCGGGCCTTGGCGATATGAGGGATACGCTGCACCTTCCGGGTTCTCACACAGAAGTCCTGGCGATCAGATTGCCGGATTCGCGATTGTGATCTCTCATACGCTGGGCCAGCCCCGGTACAATCAATTAGATCGACGCAGGAAAGTAGAACCATGCCTACGAAAGAAGCCCTGAGTTCCGCCCTCGGCACCGCCGCCGCCCATGCCGGCTTGACCGTCCTCTCCTCCGAAGAAGGGATCGATTTCAACGGCCGCCCGACCACCATCTTCCGCCTCGGGCTCTCCAGGGATGCTGCTGCCGAGCGCACACTGCGACTGGAGTTGAGCGAGGATTTCGACTTCAACCGCCCTGAGCTGCTGCCGGAGATGACCTCCCATTTGCGCGACGAGGCCAAACGACTGCGCAATCCGCGCCCCGATGCCTATGTGACTGTGGCCGGTATGCCGATCATCTTCAGCGACTTCCGTTGGCCCTTCCATCGCTCGGTCTCGGGTGCTGATACCTACATTGTCCACGGGGTGGTCCACGTGGCCGACGGCACCGATTCCCTTCTCCACGCCAAGATTTCGGCCAGCATGACGGTGACCTTCGCGGAGATCGTCCCTGCGCCGGAACAGCCCTATGCCGAGACCTTCATTTACAGCGCAATTCGCAAGACGCTGGACCAGGGGCAGCTCGAACTGCTCAAGAGCGGCAACCGGCAACCAGTTCCCGTGACCACCCGCTATTACAGCCGCTGGCAAAAGAAGTTTTTCTTCACCGATACGGATGACGAGAGCCGCCAACAATTTCTGCTGGCAAAGGCCTTCTGGCTCTCAGGAGTGCTGGGCAATTCGCAGCCGATATGGATCGCAGACCCCCGAGATGCGCAATACCTTAACACCACCCCGGAGGATCTAGTCCGCATGGCCGCCGCGCTGGCCGGCCAAGGGCTCCTGGCCTTGAGCGGGGAGAAAGACGATGGCTCGGAGTTCGCGGCCGCTACCCCCGCGCTGCTGGCGCGTGAAGCCGAGTTCCGCGGCCGGCTGCAGCAGGCTCTCAATCTCACCAAGCCGGCATTTAATGAGGAGATGCGCGCCGGGCACACAAACATGTAGGAAAGGGCGGGGAAGGTGCGCCTTAAGCGCCCTATGCGCCCTAAGTCTCCATCCGGTCCTGCCGCCCCGGCACAGAAGGTTTGTAACTCTCTCCCTGGGGTGTGCGTCTCATGCGCAACCGAGGGAGCAATGTACAGACTATCCAGACGAATTGCCGCGGGAATGGCTCTTGCCGTTACCATCGGCCTGCAGGCACAGACGGCGGTGGACGCGCCGGCTCAGAAGGTAGTGCTGGTCGAGCTATTCACCTCGGAAGGGTGCTCCAGTTGTCCTCCCGCGGATGCTTTGCTCCGCCAGGTGAATGGGAGCCGGACCAACGGCGATCAGTTGGTGGTTGGCATCAGCGAGCATGTCACGTACTGGAACGGCCTCGGCTGGTCCGATCCCTTTTCCTCTGCGGCCTACACGGACCGGCAAAATGCTTATAGTGAGCGATTTCACCTGGAGGGTGTATACACTCCGCAGATGGTGATCAACGGCGCAGAGCAGATTGTCGGCAGCGACCGCGTTGCGTTGGTGCGGGCGGTGCAGGCAGAGCAAGCACCGCATCCCCGCGTCTCTCTCCGGATTCTCTCGTTGAACGTAGCTGGAAACACTTTGGCGGTGAACTTTTCTGTCAGCGGAGACGTGCCGGCCCAAGGGGCTGATCTTATGGCAGTCCTTGCCGACGACTCCGATCGCTCCAACGTCCTGCGCGGCGAGAACTCCGGTCAGAACCTGGAACACGTTGCTGTCGCGCGATCCATCTCCCGCGTCGCCAAGCTGCGGAGCGCAGGGGAACGGACAGTGCAGGTCCAGATTCCAGCCACGTTTCAGGCGGCGCAGAAACACCATCTGATCCTGTTCGCGCAAACACCGGACAACGGACGGGTGCTGGGCGCGGATACTAAACCGCTGTAGAGAGATTGCATGGCGGCAACCACCGAAGTACGGGACGAAGCCGAGATGATCGCCAAGATCCTTGCCGGGGACTCGCAGCTCTTTCACGAGCTGATTCGTCCCTATGAGCGCAGGGTCTACGTCATGGCTCTCTCGTTTCTGCACAATGAAGCCGATGCGGAAGACGCCGCCCAGGAAGCGTTTCTCAAGGCGTTTCGCAAGTTATCCAGCTTTCGGGGCGAATCCAAATTCGGGACATGGCTGGTCAGCATTACCCTGAACGAGGCACGAACCCGTATCCGTCATCAGAATACGGTCAAGATGGAGTCACTGGACGAGCCCCCGGATGAGCAGGGACATGTGTTGCCGGCGCTCTTACGAGATTGGAAGGAGATACCGTCCGAGGCCCTGGAGCGCAAAGAGATCAGGCACTTATTGCAACAAGCCATCAGCGCTCTGCCGCTGATTTACCGCGAGGTTTTCCAGCTGAGAGACATCGAGCAGCTGAGTGTCAATGAGGCCGCCACCGCGCTGGGCATCAGCATCGCCGCGGTGAAAGTTCGCTTGCATCGCGCGCGCATGATGCTGCAAAAGAAATTGGCGCCCGAATTGAAGCAGGTAGCTCCCAAACGGAGGTGGTGGGCATGGTCCTAGAGTGCAAACACGTTTGGGAACACATCTCCGGCTATCTGGACGCGACCCTGCCACCGGATGTTTTGGAGCAGGTGCAAAAGCATCTGGAGCATTGCGAGATCTGCTCGGCGATCCTGGATTCAACGCGCAATATCCTGATCCTGACCGCGGACGAGCGAGTCTTCGAGTTACCCCTTGGCTTTAGCGAGCGGTTGCACGCCCGGCTGGAAGAGGAGATACGAGGCCTCGCTCCCTAAGCATTGTGAACAATGCGGTGGGTAATCCATTCCGCCAGGACGAGTGCGAGGGTTATGACCGCGAGCGCAATCTGGAAGGCTTCGGCGCGTTTCTGTTTGGGGGTTGCTGGGATCGTGCGCCACTGCGAGGACGGCCTGGAACGCAGGCTGCGGATCCGCCAGATCACATACAGATTGACGAATGAGCCGATGAGGGCGATCACCATCATTGGAATCCGAATCGCGTCGGCATGAAATCCGCTCGCTGGCCGATGAAGTCCTGCGGCTGCGGCCAGCGCGGTCAGCCCGATGACCACACGCACCCCGCTGATCGCCATGACCGCCGTACAGGCGCTCTGCAGCAGGATGAAGAAGAAACTGGTGAGTGCAACCGCCCAGGAGCGGGGAGAGGTTGCGGTGTTACCTTCCAGGGCAGACATATCTTATCCACGGTAACACCGCTGCAGGGAGCTTTTTCAAAAGGGCATTTGCTCGGGCACAGCTTCCCCGTCGGCTCTAGGATCGGTTGCTCCATAGTGAACCGGCGTTGAGTCGTTTGCCTCCACTGCATTGCCCCGGCCCATGCCCTGGAAATAGCGCGGCCACACTTTTACGTCGTGACCCTGGCTTCGTAAGCCCTCGACCACGTCTGGGGATATTCCATTTTCGACCCACACGTTACAGCCGGCGAAGTCGCGCTTGGTGAAGCGCGCCGCTTCCACGGCGGCTTCAATGTTCATGCCGAAATCGACGATGTTGGAAACAAATTGCGCATGAGCCTGCGCCTGGTTGAAGCCGCCCATGATCCCGAAGGCAATCCGCCGGTCGCCACTTTGCATGAACGCAGGAATGATGGTGTGCAGCGGACGCGTGCGCGGGCGAAGCGTATTTGCGCGGCCTGGCTCCAGGGTGAATCCCCCGCCGCGATTCTGCAGCGGGAAGCCGGTGCCTGGGGCAACCAGCCCGCCGCCAAAAGCTCCCGCATTGCTTTGGATCAAAGAGACCTCATTGCCGTAACGATCCACCACCGCGAGGTAAGTGGTGTCGCTCGACAAACGAGCAAGACCCTGCTGCACATCGGAAGGCAACACATTGCACGCGGCCTTATCCGTAATCAGCTTCGCTCGTTGTGCTGCCAGATCTTTAGAGATAAGCGCTGCTGTCGGAATGTGGGTGGCATGGGGATCGCCCACATACCGCTGAAGGTCGGCGTAAGCGAGTTTCTTGGCTTCGATCTCCACGTGCAGGGATTTCTGGCTGTTGTGTCCCCACTCCTTGATGGGAAATTGATCCATGATGTTCAGCATCTCGAGCGCGGCAATTCCCTGCCCGTTGGGCGGCATCTCATACACGGTCCAGCCATGATAGGTGGTGCTGACCGGGTCAACCCATTCCGGCTGGAATTCCGACAAATCCTCGGCTTCCATAAAACCGCCAAGCTGACGCTCGAGCTTCAGGATCGCGGCCGCTGTCTCTCCCTTGTAAAAGCCATCGCGGCCATGTTCTGCGATCCGCTGCAGGCTCCGCGCCAGCTCAGGATTGCGGAATAATTGGCCGGCGACCGGCGCTTTCCCGTCAGGAAGAAAGACCCGGGCGAATTCAGGATCATTGCGAAACGGCATTCCATAGGTATTCCAGTTGTCCGCATCGGTCTCGGTCACAGCGATACCTTTGTCCGCAAGAGCAATAGCGGGCGCCAAATCCTCGGCTAGCGAGAGCTTTCCCCAGCGTTGATGCAATGCATCCCATCCGGCGACGGCTCCCGGCACGGTGACCTCGTCAATGGTGCGCATCTTGGTTAGACCCTTGGCCTTCAGAGCTTCGGGGGTGAGATTCTTCGGCGCCCATCCGCTGGCGTTGAGACCGTATAGATGCTTTGCTTTCGTATCGTAGACGATGGCGAAGAGATCGCCGCCCACTCCGTTCATCATGGGCTCAATCACCGCCAAGGCGGCGTTGGCTGCAATGGCGGCATCCACTGCGCTACCGCCCCGAGCCAGAATGGCTGCACCCGCTTGTGAGGCGACTGCCTGCAGAGTTGCCACGACGCCGTACTGCGTCATGACCATGGAACGAGACTGCTCACGGGCTGGGTCTTGCGCGGCCTCGATGGACGGCGCTGCTAACACGCCAAGCAGGGTGATGGATACTGCTTTCTTGATGCGGTCGCGCATAGACTTCAAGTGACTCTCCCTATCCTTTGGTAAGGGTATAACTATCATCTTCTCCTTAGCCTCATCCGCACGAATCGGTAAAATGCGGAAAACCGGCCTGCCCCCACGTCTCTTTCTCGGGCCCAGAGACCGGATCGGAGACCGGATCGTTTATGGTTGGTTGCACTTCGTGGTTTGGCCGGCGCTTTGCCATTTCAATGCTGCTTGTGGTTTGCGAGATGTGGGGGCCCCGACCAGGGGGCAAGGTCTGCGGGGACTCTCCCGTTTTGAGATGAGAAAGATCGATTGATCTGCCCCTTGGGGCGTGCCTAGGGCGACGGCCCTGGGTTGCGGGTGATTGAAACTGTTGGGGCGGCCGCAATGCCGCTCACAGTATTTGTCACCGCCTACGATTAGCACGCCATCCGCGCCTTCGAAGCGAACGCTCTCGACTATCTCCTCAAGCGCTACAGCGACGAACGGCTTGAAGCTGCTCTGGAACGCGCCAAGGTCCGCACGATGAGCGTAGTCTGCAGGAGTTCGGACGCAGCGTCGTGCGCATGGTCTCCGCCAGGCCGATCTCTCACGGCGAATTCGAACTCGTCTTGAAGGACGGCCACCGCTCACGCGTCAGCAGAACCTATCGCGTACAACTCGAAAAGCGACTGGCCAATCCTTGTGATCGCGCCTCATTCTTCGGGAGGGACCGATTGAATTCGAGCGCCGCTTTCACCGATCTCTGACATAGCGCGTCGTTGCCGTATACCACCGGAGCGGCGAAATGCAGCTTCGAAACTGACTTATCGTGTACCCATTGCACGGCCTTGCAAATCAGGGCTTGGAGCTGCCGAAGATTCACTGGATGGAAGGGTGGCACCTGAACCTGGAACAAGTTCCTCCCCGGTCTCCACATCAAGTCCTAACCTTCTACGAACCGTCTCTCCCATTTGCCTCTTGGCCGTCAGAAGCTCTGGATACTGCGTATCCCAAATATTGTCGAACTCGCCTTGTTTGAGGCTCTTGCGCACGCGATCGAATATATTGTCAATCTCCTGAAAATGACTGCCAATCTCCCTGCCACACAGGATTTCGATTGCTAATTGCGTTCGCCAGAAATTGTTGAGTTTCTCAGCATATTTTTCGTTCGCTTCTTTGCGTCGCGTCTCCCACCCCTGCGGCCGATCTTTCGTATCCACGAATGTCTGTACCAATCGCACCAGAAACGTTTCGGCGGTAGCAAGGTCTTTCAAGCTGTCTAGAAGCGCTGTCTTTTGAATATCCCAGCGTTGTTGTTTTGACCATACGCTGATGGAAATTCTTGCTTCGATCTCTTTTGTCGCTTGGGTGAGTATCCTCGTTTGCCTGGCGAGCTCCTGTATATCTTCCTTTGTGGCAAGGTTCTTGCCTTTCTCTCGCATGTGGCTGGGCAGAAAAGACCAGCTAAACAGGCCCACTACAAAGGCAAGAATGCAGTAGAAGGCTATGACAAAGAAATGTTCCATGTACGCCAGTTTCTCATTGTTATCCACTGGCCGAAAGCGTCTCAGTTGTTACCGAAGATGCCGCCTTCAGGGCTATCCTCAAAGCCACCAGTTCCCTGTAGACATGGAAAGGTTCTTTTTGCCGCCGGGTTTCCCGGTTAGCAATCGCAGGAGCATACCTTGAGAGCGAAGACATCAACCGGTCAGCGTCTGATTTCCTTGCACGTTATGGACCATTTTGTGGCACCGGGACGCGGAATTTTCAAACGAGGTTGGTCAAATACCCACAATCAACTACGGCAATCTTTGTCCCTGATCTAGTGTGAAGGCACTACTCGGCTCGACGCGTGGATACCATACTGCCCCTGCGTTCTTGGGCTCCACGATCGCTTGCAATCCGCACACAGAGCGCCGTATTTCTGCTCCGGTGGGTATTGGTTCCCACCTCTTTTCGAGTGCGGGCAACGGTTACGTGTCGTCTTTCCCCAGAAGTTTCACCCCCGGGTCTCTCCCGATGCGGACAGTCGCAAAGACGGGACGTCCGGGCTATAGTGAATCGTGCTCCCGGGAGGAACAAAGGTGGGCGGTTATGTTGGCTTGGTGGTGCTGCTGCTTCTGCCGGTGGGGATGCTCGCCGGGCAGGAACAGGCCGCCGGCACGCAGCCGCAGTTCCACGGGAAGTATGAAGAGCTGAAACCGGCGCAAAAGCAGCTCATCGATGAGTGGTATGCGGAATATAACCGCATGACCAATGACCACTCGGAGCCCACCGAGTACAACCAGTTTTCGCTTTCGACGCGCACTACCTACGAGGCGGTGACGCACGCGCTGATGACCACGAATCTGACGGACAAGTCGGGGAAGCCGGAGGGAACAGCGCTGGATTTGGTACAGGCCATCGAGACGATCAACGGCAAGGTGCCACGTGCGCGCGGCGATCAGCAGTTTCGCATGTACGTGCTTCTGAAGCCGGACGCCCTGCAGAAGCTGAAGGACTCGAGCGAGTTCTTCCGCGACCGGGACAACACGATCTATCATCATGGCTTTCCGCTGAACTACCGGCAGGATGGCACGCCTTCGATACAATTCTCGATGGCAAAAGACGGCAGACACGCCGACATCGACGTCGACTACCGCTCGTCCGGCTTCCCTTCGGGGCTATTCAACGGTCACCTGACATCGGCGAATTCGGATGTACGGGCAGGAAACAATACGCAGATCCACTTGCAACGCTGGCAGGGGTTGCCGGATTGGTGGCGCAGTTTGTTCGGACTGCCGGGTGTTGTGGACGACCCAAACGCCGATTTGCTGCCCGGCGATGTCCCCCCGATACCGCGGAAGGCCGAGGGAAAACTCGAAGATGCGGTGCAGGATTTTCTGCAGTCGTGGCTAGTGGAACGGAAGCCGGAGTTGTCGGCGTCCTACCTTTCGGTGCGCTCGTTCGCCTGTCTGGAAGAATACGGTCCGCAGGCGGGCAACGAGATCAACGCGGGGGTGGCTCCCTATGTGGCCGCGCGCGGCCTGGCTGCCACCAGCCGGGCGGTGGGCACGGTCACAAGTTTGCAGGCTGCGGTGCAGCCTTCGAGCCTGGATGAACGAGACATCAAGCCCATGAAGCAGCCCTTTCAGGCGATGTTTTCGCTATACCAGGTGCCCAACGGAGTGGCTGCCGACTTTCGAGTGCGATCCGGCGAAGGCTTTTGACGATTTCGACTCCTCGCGGGTGTCAGGGACAGCTGCGAAGTATGGACGCTACTTCGCAGCTGTTTTCCGGCTCAAAGCGCTCAGCGGCAAGAGCGACGCGATTACCCTGCTGTGGACCAAGGAAGGCAAGTACTGGAGAGTGGTGGCATGGGAGATTGAGGCGGAGGAGGCCAAGCCGGGTGTGATTCCCGACACGCGGCGACGCAAACGGTTGGCGGCGGCGACGCCGGCGAAAGCGCGCGTCACGGCCGATCCCGCATTGCTGGAGGCGTCGCATGACTTTCTGCACACGTGGCTGGTGGACGACAACTTTGACCGCGCGGCCACGTATCTTTCACCACGTTGCAATGAGTGTGTAAGTTTCTACCTGGCGGAGGGGGAGAAGCCGCCGGCGACGACGGAGGAGTACTCGGCCTACATTCGCAAGGCGCTGAGTACCGTAAACAAGGATCTGGGCAAGGTGCCACACCTGCATGACGCGCTGGAACCGGTGCGCCCGGAGCACGAGGATTTGCAGGTCGTCGAGCACGCGGGAGAACACGCTTATACGCTGGTGGCGGTGCCCGACTACCTGGTGGGTTCGTTCCTGTGCGACAAGAGGTCGTCGAAGAACCCTTATGCACCGGCTGACGGGTCGGCCCAGCAGAAGGAATATGGAAATTACTATGCGACTCTGTTTACGTTGCGCGCGCCGGGGGATCATCCGGCGGCGCTGACGTTGCTGTGGGGAAAAGAGAACCAGAAGTGGAAGATCATCGCGTATGAAGTGGTGGCGCCGTAGGGGAGATTGCGGAACGCGTGGTGGCAGGGGCTAAAGCCTTCATCCTTGCGTCGTTAATGGCCCGACTAAACAGCTTGCGGAAAAAGTCGGTGAACCTAGAAGAAGGCATCCCTCAGTGGCTAAAGCCGGACCTGTTTGCAAACACTTACGTACGATCTGAAGCTCGTACCCTTCAAAAATCTGAAAATGTCTAACGGGGAACTCCGGTCGCGTGCACTCGATACGAAAGGAACAAGCAACTCCGTGGTTTCCAAAGTGAGAAAATCCCAAACAAGTGCGCACCTTCGATGGATGGTGACCGGCATTCTTCTGTTTGCTTGCGCGGCGGCCATAGCACAAGCTCCGGACAACGACTTTCTGGATTCCTTTGGCTTAGCACGAATGAAGGATTACAGCAGTCACCGGGTTTCGAGTGGCAACCGTTTTGTTCTGAGCAATGACGACAGCAAGCGAATTATGCCGGGCCAGACGTTCGTGATGGCCGACATCAGCGGTGCGGGCATGATCACTCACCTCTGGGTGACGATCGCGCAGAACGAGTTCGCGTGGCCTCGTCGATTGCGCCTGCGGGTTTATTACGACGGGCAAAAAACACCGAGCGTGGATGCGCCGCTGGGAGACTTTTTTGCGGTTGGGCATGGCGCGGAACGGGACGTGAACTCCATGATGGTCCGGGACAGCTCCTTTGGACGGGCGCGGAACAGCTATTGGCCGATGCCTTTTCAAAAGTCATGCCGCATTACGCTGACCAACGAGGGCCATCGGGTGGTGCCGATGTTTTATTACCATGTCGACTACCGCAGATATTCGTCTCTGCCCGCCAACCTGGGATATCTGCACGCGTATTACCGGCAGGAGAGGCCTGCCCACAAGGGGCAGAACTACGCCTTTCTGGATGCGAAGGGGAACGGCCATTACGTGGGGACCGTCCTCAGCGTTACGCAGACGGAGATTTCGTGGTTTGGCGAAGGCGACGATTTGTTTTACATCGACGGGGCGCATCAGCCGCAGATATACGGGACCGGGACGGAAGATTATTTCAACGACGCATGGGGTCTGAGAGATGTGACTGGACCGTGGACGGGAACTCCTATCGCGGAGGGCGAACTGCCGGGATCGAGGCTTTCCGCTTATCGATGGCATGTACCGGATCCGATCGTCTTCACGAAGTCGATCTGGGCGGGGATTGAACACGCGGGCTGGACGGCAAATCCGGATGGCTCGGTTCGCTCAGGGTTTGAAGAGCGGGCGGACAACTTCTCGAGCGTAGCCTTTTGGTATCAAAGAGGGGTGAATGAGGGGCTTTCTGAGCCGCCCTACGGAGATGAGCGGCTTCCGTTTGGAAACGCTACGCAGATTCCGATTGAAGATTCGATCAAAGACGTAACGACGCAGAATGGAGAGGCGTCTGTCCTGCGCGATGTCGATTGGTCCAAAGATCTGCTTTTCTTCAAGGCGAACGGTGTAGGTTCCAGGCTCAACGTTCCTATCGACGTGGCGGCGGAGGGGCTTTACGAGATCGTAGCGGAGATTGCCGAAGGGCCGGATTACGGGGACTACTCCATCCTGGTGGATGGACAACCGACGAATGTGGATACGCGCAAACCGGCGACTTCTGAAATTCCTCTTCCCGGGCCAGAGGTGTTTCATAATTACCTGAATGAACTGTACGTGGCGAGGGATCGAACGCTGGGCATGTTCCAACTCAGTGCGGGGCGCCATATTCTTAGCTTCATCGTTAATGGGAAGGACCCGCACTCGGTCGGCTACAACCTGGGGATTAACGACGTTGTGCTGGAAAGGGTAGAGAAGGCGGCGGATACTCCGGATGTTCGGCAACAGATGACCGGGACCGCGGTAGGCGTGGTGTACCGGGGGTTTCCGCTGAGTTCGTACGTGGCAAGACTGCACGGCGCGTCGCCGGAAGAACGGCCAATCCTGATCCGTGCCATCGGCAGTTTTGGTTTCGATGCTGCTTCCGCATCGCCGCAGCTCATCGCCGCTCTTTCCGATCCTTCGGCAAAGGTTCGCGCAGCGGCTGCCGCAGCGTTGGCGCAAGTAGGCGCGCACAGCTCGCCGGAGGCGATACCAGCGTTGGCAAAGGCACTCTCAGATCCTGAGCCGGAGGTGCGCGACCTGGCTGCAACCGCCTTAGGCTCCATGGGCGGCAACGCGGCTCCGGCAGTTCCCGAGCTGATAAGTGCATTGAGTGATCCAGTAGATTATGTGCGGGCGCCGGCGGCGGATGCGTTGGGGAACATTGGTCCGAAGGCCGGCGCCGCCGTTATGCCTCTTGCACAGAGATTGTCGACAAAGGATGAGGGTTTCGTTCTGGACAGCGTTGCTTATGCCCTGGGCGACATTGGACCCGCGGCAAAGGACGCACTGCCCGCGCTGCAACAGGTGTTGAAGGAGCGACGGCTTGGCAGTGTCGCCCAGGAGGCGATCCTAAAGATACAGGGAATGCCGGTTCCGGTGTATCACCATTGATGATTGCGCCGTCATGATTTGAATTCACTGCGGATTACCAAGCTCATCGAACCGGTCGGCCGCTTGGGTGCATGCGGGCAGCGGCGAAAGCGGGTTAAGGCATCCCTCAGTGGCTAAAGCCGGACCTGTTTGCAAAGACTTACGTACGAGCTGAAGCTCGTACCCTTCAAAAACTCCGCACCGAGCAGGAAAGGAACACCTCAGGGGCTTAAGCCCTCATCCTTGCTTTATTAATGGCCCGACTCAAGTCGTGCCCTGATACAAAGCATAAGAGCCAGTGATCCGGGAAGCTCCCGCGTTCAGATTTGACCGAGGTCTCACGTCCTTGACACTTTCAAGGGAGTTTGGTGGACGGGTGCGAACCCGGTGCTGGTTTGGTCAGCAGGAGAAAATTTCATCGGAAGGGGCCTTCGGCCCAGCTTGTTCAACCCATGTACGCGTCCAGGGGGGTGGGCTGGTAAAGGAAGAGAGCTTTTCAAAAGTTGAATAGGGTGGTCAGATCGCCTACGGCCGGGCTGTTGCCCGGTATGTACGGGCGTGGGCCCGGGCGCGGGATTTGGCAGGTTGTCGCGGCTGGTCGCGGACAAGGGTTGGAGACTCCAGTTGTATTCGATGAATTTGAGGAGAGAGGCATGGTCGGCGTAGGTGTGGTCGACCACACCGGTCTTGGCATATTTGGAGACGACCAGTAGCATGATGCGCGGCCCATCCCCGAAGAAGTCGATCGGCTGAATGTAGCCGGAATCGTAAAGGCCTCCGGATTCATCGGTGGTGATCAGAATCGCGGTCGAATCCCATACATCTTGGTTGGCCTTCACGGTCTGCACAATGTTCTTTATGAATGCTTCAAACATCGCGGGCGTCGATGTGCCCGGATGGCCGTCGACGATGTCGTCGGGCTTGACGTAGGACACCGCAGGGAGCGTGTTGTTCTGCACATCGGTGAAAAATGAGTTGAGGTCGACAAGGTTGTTCTTGAGGTCCGTGGTCATGATGGACCTGGAGTACTGGAATGGATTGCAAATGTCGCAGTAGTGGCTGTAGAGAAGCTGACTGCTGAAGCCATCGCCGTAGTAATGCCAGGTGATGTGGGTGGCCGACAGGGCGTCGCCGATCGTGGGCACACTGGAGGGACCGACGGTGTGGCTGAGATAGTTGGATGGCTGTCCCCCACCATCGCGCGTATACGACGGCAGCTGGTTGTTGAGCAGGTAGTAGTCGCCGGCCGGTTAGCCGGGGGGCTGGCAGTTACCGCCATTGAAGGGCTTGTACGGCAGCGCATTCAGGTAATTCATAATGGCGGCGACACCCGGCTGGGTTGTGTCTGCGCAGTTGGAATAGGAACCATTGCTGGCATTGCCGGTGTTGGCGATCCAAAAGCCATCGTTCCAATACCAGTTGTTGTTGTTGGGATAGTAGCCCTTGTCGTTGTAGGCGTTGGGATTTTCTATCTGATCGGCGGGCGGGGTCGCAGGATTGCCATTGGCGTCAGAGTAGATGAGCGGCGCGGCCGTGCCCGTGGTGATGGAGTTTGGACCCGTGCCGCCAAACATGAACTGATGGTAGTTATCGCTCAGGGCGTACTGATCGGCGAGCGATTTCATGTAGGGCAGATCGCCGTTCGCCATGTTGTAAAAGCCCATCGCGGTTCCACCCTGGAAGGTGGTGTCCTGGTTAAAGTTTGCAGGCGGCGGAGTGTCGAGTGTGCCCCAGCCTACGGTGACGGCCACCCAGGTGTAGAGGTCATGCAGGCAGCCGCTGGGGTTGGTTTTTGTTGCGTGCGCTACAGCGCAGTCCGATTGCTGCCAGTTCTGATAGAAGCGGTGCATCGGATCGCCGGTGTTGTCTTTGGTGTTCAGCTTGCGATAGCCAGGTTGGTAGTTCAAAAGATTGAAGTCGTAACTGAAACTGGTTATGTTGTAAGGCCCATTGTTCGTGGCTGCGATGAAACGCGGGTCGGGGGAGAAGCGCCCGAAGAATCCTCCCTGATGCAGCAGGTACTGGTCTTGCTGGGATAGGCCAGGCTCCGACAGTATTCCGTACTCGAGGCTGTACGGCAGTAATAGCAGGTTCAGGCCCATGCTGGGCTGGGGCAGGGTGGTAAACGCGCCGGTCTGCCGGGGGCTGAGCATGAATTCGTCCGCGGGCGTGTCGAGCGCTTGCTGCTGCGCGGCCTGCTGAAAGTTGGGTCCGGGGCTGCCGTCTGCTGTTGACGATGCCTTCCGATAGCAAATTGAATACGGTCTGGCCTTGGGCCGGCGGTTGATAGGTGGCGAAAAGATTGTCGAAACTGCGGTTCTCGCCGATCACAATCACCACGTGATGAATAGGGGTCATCGTGTTCATGCTGTTGTCTGCCCCGGGCGGTGCGAATTTGGCGGAAGAGCCGCAACCAGTCATCCACGTAAAGGCAGAAAGGCACAGGCAGGCCCGGTACAGGGCAGAACAGCGGTTCATCTTCAGCTCCGCAGCGGTTTTGTTCTGAATATGGGTTAACTATAAAGCAGCGGGTGGGACGGTGGAATGACCCTAAAGATTCCCTTCCGATGAAGAACGAGGTTCCCTGTCCAGTTTCCGGACGCTTTGTTCTTGGCGCATTCAGGGCCGTGCGGGGCTTGCGTGATTGGCACTGTCACTGTTTTATTGGGCAGGCCATGGGGCAGCCGTCCAGGGGGTGGGGTTTGTGGAGGGAAATTGAGATTGCTTGCGGGGATAAACTAACATATGCGCGTGATTTCCCGGAGGACGCTAAGGGAGTACATCGACTCCAAAGCAGGTCACCGCGACCAGGAATCCCTGAAGAACGCTCTCGATGCGTGGTTCGCTGAAGTGGAGAGGGCGAACTGGAAGAATACAAACGACGTCAAGCGAAACTACACTTGGGCCAGCATCATTTCATCGGACCGGATTGTTTTCGATGTCCTGACGAATCGCTATCGGTTGGTGACCGCGGTGGACTTCGAAAAGGGCATTGTCTGGAGCAAATGGATAGGTACGCACAGCCAATACGACAAGATTGATGTAAAGAGGGTGAAACATGGCAGACGTTAGACCCATTCGTACTAAAGATGACTACGATGCCGCTCTGTCGGAAGTTGAGCGCCTGTGGGGCGCCAAGCTGGGTACGCCAGAAGGGGACCGGCTCGATGTCCTCGCGACGTTGATCGATTCCTATGAACAGACACACCATCCGATCGACCCGCCGGACCCCATCGAAGCCATCAAGTTCAGAATGAGCCAGAAGAAGCTGACGCGCAAACAACTTGAGCCGATGATCGGGACGAGAACGCGAGTCGCCGAAATTCTCAACCGCCGACGTGGCTTATCCATCAGCATGATTCGTCGTCTGCATGCAACGCTCGGCATTTCTGCCGAAGTGCTCATTCGACCATCTCGCACTGTGACGGCTGGGAAACGCCAGATAGCCCGTTAGAAGCATTGAAGAGAAACCGGAGTGATGGAGCAATCACCGGCCGCGCTGTTTATATGTGCGGACTTGAGCGGTGATTACTTCGTCTGTCCTTTCAATTAGTCTGCTTCGAAATATAAGCTCGTATACATGAGTTCGGATACAATGGGCCGGTTCTAAACGCGAGTCAGTCTTGGTGGCGAAAGGGAGAGTAATGTCTACAAAAGGAAGACAATTGGGCGGCGTTAGTTTCTGGGCATGGGCGCGGCAGCCGCGGGGCTTGGCCTCTGGGCCGACCTGGAAGCGTATCCCCAGAATGTCAACCGGAATTCGATTGCGTCGGACTTGAAGATCACGGACATGCGCATCGCCGTTCTGAGAGGGCCGGGAGGCCAGGCAGTCCGGGAGGGCAATGGCGGCCCGAGCAGCGTGGGCGGCTCCGGCGGCGTGGGCGGCCCCGGCAGTGGCGGCCCCCCCAGGGGAGAGATGCCTCCTGCGACTCCCGGAGCGGGAGCGGCCTCTGGCGGCACGATCGTCGTCCGGATCGATACCAATCAGGGAATTTCGGGTTACGGCCAGGCGATCGGGGACGGCCCCCAGCCGAACTACATTCTGATGCATAAGGCCCGGCTACTCGGCGAGAATCCCTGCAACGTCGACAGAATCTTCCGCAAGATCAAGATGCATGGCGGATATAACCGTCAGGGGAGCGGCGTGAACGCGATTGAGAACGCGTTGTGGGATCTGGCCGGCCAGGCTTATGGCGTGCCGATCTACCAGATGCTTGGCGGGAAATTTCGCGACAAGATCCGCATGTACAGCGAGGGTGACCCGAAATCGAACTCCATCGCAGACATCGCCGCCGATTATAAGGAGAGAGTCGCCTCGGGGTTTACGATGCTCAAATACGACCTGCCCGTAGTTCCCATCCTCCGAGGCAAGCCGGGCACGATCTATGCTCCGAATGGCTATTACGGGGAGCCGGGGGGTGTCCCCCCCGAGAACTACTATGAGGGATTAGAGATCAGCGACAAGGGATGTGAACTCGTAGCCGACCACGTCGCTGCGATTAAGGAAGCCATGGGCGAGGCTGGTGACGTTCCCATGGGTCACGACCATTTCGGGCACCTCACCGTGAAAAGTTGCATCAAGCTGGCGAATGCGCTGGAGAGGATCAATCCCTCGACTTTGGAAGACATGGTCCCGTGGTTCCGGGTAGAGGAGTGGAAACTCATCACCGATTCGGTCAAGGTGTCCACCTTGACCGGCGAAGACGCCTACCTGGTGGAATCGCTCGAGGCGCTTTGCCAGGCGCGTGCAGTCGACTACATCCACCCGGATCACCTGGTGATCGGCGGCTGTCTGGAATTGAAGAAGACCTCCGACATGGCGGCCAAGTATTCGGTGGGGATGATGGTCCACAGCAACGCTACGCCGATCGGCTACGCGGCCGGCGCGCACGCGATAGCCGCCTGCGAAAACTTCCTCGCCATGGAATGGCACCAGCCGCAGCCAGCCTGGCACAAAGACTTATGCGACAAAGGGGACCTCGTGGTTAAGGGTTACATCCCCGTTCTGACGGGGCCGGGCCTGGGCATCAAAGTCAATGAAGAAGCGATGCGCAACCTCTGCAGGCAGGGTGAGTTCTTCACCGATCCTACGACGTATTGGGATTCGCAGGTCGGCGGAGAGAAGGCGTACACGTAAAGGGAGGACGTCGAGGCGGGGAGCCACAGCGCCCCCGTGCGAAGATCGCGAAACGTCGTTCTGAGAGGACCAAGTGAAATTGTAACGGTTACGTTCCGTCTGTCACATGGTTGTTATACCCAAACTCCGACGGATGCATGCACTCCATCCCCGATCTAAAAGATTTGGATCCAAATCCTCAATCAGGGCACAATCGGAATCCAGATTTCCAGTCCACCCAAACCAGTACGTCCGCTGAACTCCTCTGCGATAGCGCTCGAACGAAGGGCCATCCGTGGCTTTGTAGCCGGAATCCGGAAGGCCCTGATTCCAGATCGCGCTGCAGGTCGCACCGACCGAAGAGATGTGATCGGTGTGCAGGAACACAGCGTAGGTCTGGGGTGGAATTCGCAGGCGCGTAAATTCGCGCGGGTCAGTGGGGAACTCGCTGACTTCAATGCCGAGAGGTAATCGAATTACCGGCGTCGTCTGCGTTGTGAATAACTCCGTAAGCGATTTTGTCTGCCTGAGAAGGGATGTGACCGAAGTGGTGCAGGAATTGCTCCCACTGCGATGGAATTTCGCTCATGGTTTTAGGGGTGTAATGTTGGCTTAGTCCGAAAACCAGCATGGCGTCTCGCTTGTCAATGCGAGCAGGCGCGATGTGAGCAGCGGCTATGTTGGGCATTTTCGTTGGCTCCTGAAGTTTGAGATTGGTTATGCGCTGCGCACGAGCCTGCTCCGGCGTGACGCCGAAATGCTGTTTGAAGGCTCGAGTGAAGGCTTCATGCGAACCATAACGGGCATCGAGCGCTACCGACAAAATATCCGGAGCACCGTCGACCAGGGCTTTAGCGGCCTTGCTCAGCTCGTTGACCACGGATGTAGAGTGCGAGCCCATAACCTGTACTGGTGCTAAATGCACGCGACAGATGGTATCGGGAAACCCCCACACCCGCCTCGCTTCAAGCGAGAGGTCGCTTCCGAGATGGCTTTCGATGTACCAGAGTGCCTTAACCGTAACGTTCATGCCAGTCCAGAGTAGGGTACTGCGGAACCGTGTGTTATCGTTGTTGCGGTTACCCACTTCTTTTTTCAGTTCCGAGTCTGTTGCCGCCTATCCGCCAGTTACGCTTGAGAGACGGCTCGGAGAAGGCGAGCCTTCGTCTGGCAGTTCGCCATACAACCAGTTGGCCAGGGTCTGATGGCGCGGCCGGCTTTTGAGAGTCAGCTCGAACGAGCTAGTGGCTTTCGGCATTTCAATGGTCCAATAAAAATAGGGGAAAATGGCTCTGTTCGATGTACCACTCCTGACCTAGTATCGATTCTGATATCGACAAACGCAAGCATCGGCGTTGCGTTTTGGTTGCGACTCGTGGGAGATCGACAGATGAAAATTGGCGTTTGGTTCTATGGTTTGGGCACCGTTCTCACCGGCATTCTGAATATCGCCTGGGGTGAGTTCGATGCCTCTCATCAACCCATCAAAGTCCTGGTCACCAATGTTGCTGGTCAACACATACTGGCTTACATCGCGGGCATGTGGCTGATCGCAGCCGGTCTTGCAATGTTGTGGCGGCGCAGCGAAAAGATCGGCGCCGCCGCGGCCGCCATCATCTACTTGATTTTTGTGGCATTGTGGCTAACCCGGTACTATGCCGGAATTCACACGCTTGGCTGGCGAATCGATGTCATACTCGGCGTTTCTTTCGGGCTCGCTCAACAATTAATGCTGGTCGCTGCGGCAGCACTCATCTACGTGTCCACCACCTCACCGGATTCCCTGTTGCAAAAGAGAGTGCCTATCGCCGCACGTTGGATGCTGGGATTGCCTCCGATCCTCTTCGGCTTATTTCACCTGATCGGCATTCGCGTCTTCGCGACCATCGTTCCGCAGTGGATGGGGTTTGGATATTTTTGGGCAGGGCTGACCGGAGTCGCCTTCCTTCTCGCGGGCTTGGCAATTTGCTCAGGAATCAGGGATGTTCTGGCACTCAGGCTGCTTGCCTTGATGCTGTTGCTGTTTGATGGTCTGGTGGAAATGCCTCCTATTTTCATCCGCCTGCACGATCAGCCAACATGGGGAGCCGCTGTGTACAACCTGCCTGCGATCGGGGCATGCTGGATATTCGCAGAGTTCCTCGTAAGTCGCGCAGGTCTCGTAAGAACCGGGGATGTCCCTGACGCCCCATCTCGCAGTTATCAATTCGATGTTGCCCGGTAACAAGACGATGAAGAGCTGATGCCTGGCTTTCTCATTATTAGAGGCGTGATGGCGGCCATTGCCGCTGGGTTTGCGTCAGGATTCTTGGCACTCCCGGCGGAATTCTCGCCCCCTGTCACATCCAGACATTGTCCCTTCGATACGCGCTGTCACGTAAACTTGACAGCGCAAAAGAGGTCATATTATTCTGGTCATATCGATAGGGGCATTGTCATGCAAAAAATGGCCGCCGCGCAGTTCAAAGCTCAATGCCTCGCTGTGATGGATCAGGTATCGCAAAGTGGTCGCCCCGTCGTAATTACCAAGCATGGCAAACCTGTGGTGAAACTGGTTCCTGCAAACGAAGGCGAGGATGAGATCTTCGGGGCCTTGGCAGGCATCGCCAGAATTAAGGGCGATATTGAGAACACGGTTCCGGCCAGCGATTGGGGAGTGGAATGATCCTTCTTGATACTCATATTCTCGTCTGGCTTCTGATCGCTCCTGAAAATCTTTCACCAAAAGCAAAGAAGGCAATCCTGGCGGCCCGCAAATCCGGGCCGCTTGCTCTTTCTGCAATCAGCCTTTGGGAAATTGCATGGCTGGCAGTGAACAAGCGAATCGATATCGATGTGAGCGTCGATTCCTTTGTGAAGAAATGTGCTTCCTATGTGCAGGTTTTCCCGATCACTCCGGAGATAGCGGTTCGTTCTGTTCAGTTCCCAAAATCCTACCCAAACGATCCGCAGGACAGAATCATCGGAGCAACCGCGATTGTTGAGGGCATTCGCCTTCTGACGCATGACAAGATGATCGTGAAGTCTGGTCTGGTTCCTCTGGCAGCGTAGCGCACAGGAGTTTCGTGGACAGGAGTTTCACGAAACGTCCGCGTCTTTCCACGAAACTTCACGAAACTTCTGCCCACGAAACTTCGTATAAACGGGAATGTCGATGATCAGGGTCTTGTGTATCAGAGCTATTGTCCTTGCGCTATTCCTGGTCGGTGCGGTTGCTATTGGCCGAGCACAGGATCTAGCGATCACGCGCGCCACTGTCTACGCTGCGCCAGATGCGCCGGCGCGGAGGGACGTAACAATCGTGATCCGCCATGGAGTGATCGCGGGGGTTGGGGAGCATCTGCGCATCCCCAAGGGCATGGAGACGATTTCCTGCCAAGCCTGCGTTGTGCTTGCCGGTTTCTGGAATGCGCATGTCCATTTCATGGAGCCGCGGTGGAACGAAGCCGCGAACCAGCCCGCAGATAAATTGGCACGCCAGATCAGCGAGATGCTCACGCACTCGGGCTTTACGACAGTGGTAGATACCGGCTCGGACGGGGAGAATACGATTGCACTGCGGCGGCGCGTGGACAGCGGCGAAGTCCTGGGACCGCGCATCTTTACCGCGGGCATCCCTATCTTTCCCGCGCATGCGTTGCCGTACTACTTAGCGGAGCTTCCGCCAGAATTGAAGGCAAAAATGGCGCAGCCTGAAACGGCTGCAGACGCAGTGACCATTGTCGATAGAAACCGAGCGGCCGGATGCGACATCGTAAAGCTCTTCACCGGTTCGATTGTAAGTCCCGGCCACATCACTCCGATGCAAGTGGCGATCGCGCGTGCCGCGGTCGATGAGGCACATCGACACGGGCAGCTGGTCTTTTCGCATTCCTCAAACCTTGAGGGCACGAAAGTGGCCATCGACGCTGGTGTGGACGTTCTGGCGCATACGCCGGAGGCTACAAGTGGAATCGATGAGGCGATGCTGCGGCGCATGATTGCGCAACACATGACGATCATCCCGACACTCAAGCTGTTCTCGCGCGACGACAATATCGCGAACATTCGCGGGCTCGACTACCGGTTTCACCAGCTTGGGGGAAGGCTGGTTTATGGCACCGACACCGGGTTTCTCCCGGA
Organism: uncultured Acidobacteriaceae bacterium; assembly: GCA_963775365.1. Lineage (GTDB taxonomy): Bacteria > Acidobacteriota > Terriglobia > Terriglobales > Acidobacteriaceae > PALSA-350. Next base: position 60,727 of record CAVZJL010000019.1, read on the forward strand.
TTACGACCAGAGCGAGGAATTTCGTCAGCTGATGCAGGCTGGGTTTGGATTTCGCGAGGTGCTGGCAATGTTAACGACGGCTCCGGCGGAGCTGTTTCATCTATCGCAGCGCGAAGGCAAGGTGATGCCCGGAATGCGCGGTGATCTGACGATTCTGTCAGAAGACCCGGCGTCGGGGAACCCGGAGGCGTTCACCAAGGTCAGATATACAATCCGTGGCGGCAAGGTCATTTGGCGCTCGAATTAGGCGGCGCTCCTCGCCTTCTTCTTCATCGGCCTGCTCCATTTTGCCGAGAAGTGTCACCCATTTCTTGCCCTCGCCGTGTCTCAACTTTTGGGGTGCATACAGCATACCCTATTACACCTCAAATGCCTGTCGAGGGGGATAGGTGGCATGTCGCCGTATTTCGCCAAAATCCCCTGCAGAAATATGCAAAATGTGAGAGATAAGAGAGATAAGCCCCCCAGGATGCAGTGGAGCCTCTCTGCGTAAAGGGAGTAATGGGTGAAGGCGGCTCTTTTTTAAGGGACGTAGGGATTAGGCGCCCTATCTTTCCCGGAGCAGCCTAATTTTTAAAATTCGATATTTTTGGGTCTTTTTTGAGATTTGGCAGCTTAACGGGGAGTGGAGAGCCCAACCAGTCCTTTGTTTCACGAAGAGGATCAAGCTTGGTGGCAAACGGGCGGTATGAATTCCTCATTCATCAAAGGAGTGCCCGTCCCCGTTCGACAAGCTCCCAGCGGCACGGCTCCGCGGCACGCCGGGCAGGCGGGACAGGGGGGCAGGCAGGGCAGGCTCTTAGGGGATGTTTTTGCCAAATATCAGCGCTAAAAGCGCCATAAGCGCTATAAGGGGGGTGGGTGACCAAAAGTCCTGAAGGACGGTCGATTCGAGGGGATGGATGTCCGGGCTGCTGCGGCCAGGTAGCCCGGACCTACCCAGCGCCATACAGGCTTGAACGTACGCTGTGGTGTTCTGTTTCCCAAGTTGTCAAAAACTGCTCAATCAAGAGCGCGCACTAAGCGCACCCTGCTCGCCAGCAGGCGCCCGCGCGGGGCGCAGGAACGCTACGGACAGGCTTGATCCGCCGCTTGGACGGTCACCATCACTGTTTGCGATCACCGATTCGTCAGATCGACAAGCGCTCATGCTTTTTCGGTGTTTGGGCGGCAGTTGCACGGGTGGAGCGGACCGGTGCAAGGCCAAGCAGAGCCGTCGTGAAGAGGGCGCCGACGTGTGGGTTCTTACTTCCAACGTAGTACGGTTTTCGGACCTTGTCCAGAGCAAGAAAAATAATTTTGGTAACCATGGCGGCGCTCTATTTAGCTCAATATCGCGCAAAAAAGTAACCGCCGATGTGGCAGGACAACGCTCAATCTCATCATCCATAGCGTCAAGATCGCCGGCCGGCATGACCGAGACAGACTTAAGCAGGGCTACTGTCGGCGTTCAGAGATGTGGGACATCCATGTCAGCGGTCCACCAGCCGGTCCTCACGCTTGTCGGGACTGCGCACGGGAGCTCACCACGAAAGGGAGGGCGCGCCCTTCCAAAGCCGGCTTGGATGCGAGACAAAGCGAACTGGCTTTTGTCCTTACTATCCTCGCGGGCTAAACGACAATGGCCTTCTTCTATGATGGAGGGTGGAGGAACGATGGAATTCAAACAGTACGAGGTCCCTGCGAATGGCATCTCTTTGTACGTAACTGAGCTCGGGGAGGGGCCGGTTGTTCTCTTCTGCCACGGGTTTCCAGACACCTCTTATACATGGCGAGAACAGATGAAAGCCGTGGCGTCAGCCGGCTTTCGCGCGATTGCTCCAGACATGCGAGGATACGGACGCAGCTCAGCTCCATCCGACCCAGCTTTGTACACACCGCTGCATACGGCAGGTGACTTGGTGGGACTGCTCGATGCGCTGAATATTCCCAGCTCCGTAATCGTCGGTCACGACTGGGGCGCCAGCCATGCGTGGAATGCTGCGATGATGCGTCCTGACCGATTCAAAGCGGTGTTCTGCCTGAGCGTCCCTTATTTCCCCCGTGGTGATGTCAGCGTCTTCGAGCGTATGCGAACCACCGGGCATGAAAGCGACTTCTACATGTTCGAGCAGATCAAACCGGAAGCCGATCAGATTTGGGCCGATGCTGCGGTTACGATTCCGGGGATTTTGTATTGGGCGTCGGGTTCTGCTCCGATGGATAAGCGATGGAACCCTCTGGACCCTGCGCGAAGCCTTCATCGCCCCGCACCTGGGGCGTTGCCATCATGGGCAAAAGCGGATTACGTGGCTCACAACGTGGCGGAATTCACGCGCACCGGCTTCCACGGTGCATTGAACTACTATCGCGCGGCCGAACCGTATTTCTATCTGTCCGCCGCATGGAAAGGGGCGAAGATTACCCAACCTTCGTTTTATATTTCGGGAAAAGCCGACGGGCTGGCAGCGCTCTACCCTCCTGCCGAAGAGCTTCGCGCTGGGCTTCCGGGCCTTGTCGGGAAGCTTGAGCTCGACGATGTAGGCCATTGGGCACAACACGAGGCCTCAGCCGAGGTCAGCGAACAGCTTGTCAAGTTCCTGCGCACGGTCAACCCGGCCTAGGAGCTCATGATGGCAAAATCTGACACACTCACCGAGCTACACTTTCCGTTCGCCACGTCACACGACGCACTATTGGCAGGCCGGACCCGCCGACGGGCCTCTGATGTTCTTGCTGCACGGCTGGCCCGAGATCGGCCTGGTGTGGCGCGCGCAGATGGAGGCCTTCGCAGCGGAAGGCTGGCATTGCATTGCGCCAGACATGCGCGGCTACGGCGGTTCGTCTGTGCCCGACGTTGCGGAAGCCTATGCCATAAAAGAGATCGTTGAGGACATGGTCGAGCTACACGATCATCTTGGCGCCAGCCCGGCCATCTGGATCGGACATGATCTCGGAAGCCCGGTTGTCGGGGCGCTGGCCGCGCATCACGCGAAGCGAAGCCGTGGCCTCATCTTTGTTTCCGTTCCATATACGCCGGAAGGCTTCGCGCTTCCCAGTCTCCTGCCGTCCATCGACCGCGAGCTTTATCCCGTCGATCGGTACCCGGACGGACAGTGGGACTACTACCGTTTCTACCTAACCCATTTCGACCAGACGGTCACCGACTTCGATGCCGACATCCGCGCAAGCCTGGCGGCGATATTCCGGAGCGGAAATCCTGAATCAGCGGGCAGGGTCTACCGGTCAGCCATCATCACGCTCAGTGGCGGTTGGTTTGGATCGGCGCATCACGCTCCTGCGATAGAGCCTGATACGGCGCTTTGGCCGCAGTCTGACTTTGAGGTTCTCGTCGATTCGTTCCGCGTGCACGGGTTTCGCCCTGGGAATTCCTGGTATTTGAACGATGCCGCCAACATTGCCTTCGCTCACGCAGCGCCGGAGGGTGGACGGCTTCTTCAGCCTGTGCTGTTCCTCAACGGTGAATTCGACGGTCTCTGCGATATCACCCGCAATCGCTCCGGCGAAGCAATGACCTACGCGTGCCAGGACCTCACCGTGACAACTCTGCCCTCGGGCCACTGGTTACCTCTCGAACGCAAAGTAGAAGTAGTCCAAACTCTGCGTTCCTGGCTCAAGGCGAAGTCGCTGTAGTTTGCGATGAAGGCAGCAAAAACATCAGGAAGACTATGAACACACCCACGACATCTCAGACCGCCAGCCCGCTTGCTTCGGTGAAGATCAATCGCATGGCCATCCGCGTGCCGGGAATAGTGACGGGGATTAGTGGCCACTAATTTCCTGACGGCAGATAGATCACGCAGGTCAGGCTGTCCCTCGTTTCCTCCACGGACTAGCTAGCGTGCCGTGGCGGGTTACGAAACAAAAGCGCGGTAGCTCAACCTATTGCTCACATTGTACTTGCATGATGTCATGGACGGCATTATGCCGTCCATGACATACTATTACAGATGGCGTGGGAAGTGGAGTTTTCGGATGAATTCGGAGAGTGGTGGAACGGGCTGGACGCTGTTGAGCAAAAAAGTGTCGACTTTTCGGTCACCTTGCTTTCGGAGGCTGGACCGACACTGAAGATGCCCCACTCCTCCGGAGTCGAATCATCGCGGCACAAGCACATGCGTGAGCTCCGAATCCAACATGAGGGACGTCCGTACAGAGTCCTTTATGCATTCGATCCGCGGCGCACGGCAATTCTGCTGATCGGCGGGGACAAAACCGGCAACGACCGATGGTACGAAGAGTATGTACCTGAAGCAGATGATATCTACGACCAGCATCTGAAAGAGCTGGAAGACGAATAAGGAAAGAAAGAAAACCAGTCCTCCGTACCTGGGTTTCCCACTGAGGAGAGAAACGGTTATGGCAAGAAACTACAAGGAACTGCAAGCAAAGATGAACCCTGCGGATGTTGCCGAGAATCGACAGCGTGTAAGCGAAGAGTTGCAGCGCATGGCGCTTGACGAGTTGAGAAACGCCAAACAACTCACGCAGGCAGATCTGGCGGAACTGTTGAACGTTCCGCAGAGTTCGATCTCGCGTATCGAACAACGCACCGACATGTATCTGAGCACATTGCGCAATTATGTTCAGGCAATGGGCGGAGTATTCCAGATTCAAGCGGTGTTTCCCGAAGGCGGCGCAATCGTCATCAACCGTTTCGGGGACTATGAGGATCAGCCGTATATGGTGGTGGTCCGGACAGAGAAGAATGACGCCTTTCAATTGCAAGCGCGGCCATTTCACCACCAGGGCGGCAAGTTGCTATCCACGCGATCGGTCAAATGGTCAGCGATCGTGAAGGCGATGAAAGCCCTTCATCTCGCGGAATCGGAGATTTTAGCGATTCGCAATAGCCTTCAAAAGACGCAAGAGGTAGTGATCGGGGGAAGAGCCGGTCAGAAGATTTTTCAAATTCCGGATTTGGTAGCTGCGGGATTTGAGCCTGTGGCTGCCGTTTAGCAAGGGAGATAAGAAGATCCCGACACGTATCGCCCAGAATTGCTGCAATAGGTATGCTGTCCGTCCGCTCCCCTTGGGCCGGTGAGCGTCGTGTCACGCACTTCCGTCCGATCCTTAGCAACCTCCGTTTTCCCAAAGTACCAGTCCCGTCTGACGACTAAATTCCGGTGAAGATCAATCGCATGGCCATCCGCGTGCCGGGAATAGTGACCGGAACGAGAATTGGACGGCTCGATGACCGGCCGGCACTGCTGCATTAGGAATTGTGCGGGCTATTCACCAGTGCGATGATTACCGCATGCATTGGCAAGGTGAGTTGCTGAACATCCACGTCGCACCGAAAGCGTCGGCACCGATGGTCGCGCTCTCCGAGGTGCGCTTGGTCGCCGGCATCGGGCTAGAGGGCGACCGTTACGCGATGAGGCTGGGGACCTACTCGAAGAACCACCACATCGATCGTCAGGCGACGCTGATTGAAGCCGAGGTGCTGGAAGCGCTTGCTCGCGACCGCGGCGTCGAGCTTGCACCCCACGAGCATAGGCGAAACTTGACGACGCGCAATGTGCCGCTCAGCCATCTCGTGGGGCAATACTTTCGTATCGGCGACTGCGTGTTGTATGGCGGGCGGCTCAACGTGCCGTGCCTTTATCTCGAAAATCTAATCGCCAAAAAGGTGTTCAAGGCGCTGCTGAACCGTTCGGGGCTCAACTGTAGAATCGTCGTTGGAGGAATCATCCGCGCCCACGATCGCATCGACTGGTGCGATCCGGGCTCGCTCGATGTCTCTGTTCGTCTGGCGAACGAAGCAATTCCGCTCCAACGCCCGCCAGAAGCGTGATCGAGAGTTTGCGACGGCTCCGGCCCAAAGTTGCACTACCGGGGTTCCGCACCCACCGCTTATATCGAGGGAATCTTGTGAATTCTCCTTCAAGCGTCTGCACCGTCGACGGGGCGGCGCGCCGGCGGGCGTCTGTCACGCGAAGGCCCCATTTGTCCCGAATCTCCATTTTCGGGAACGGAAGGTTACCGGACGCTATGGAGCGTTAAACTGTAGCGGTTACGTTCCGTCTGTCACCTGGGTTTTTGGGTGCAATGTGCCAGACAAGTTGGCAATCGAAAGTGTGGTCGCGGTGAGTATTGCCGATGGCCGAAATCGGAAAGAGTTCGAGGACAAGCTGCGAGCTTTCAAAAGAGAGAATTCTCTCTCCGTAGGGAACGACACGATCAACCTTCACATCGCCCACTACAGGAAAGATCCGCTTACTGTGGAAATGCTGGAGGTTTGATAGAGAAATCTAACACGATCTCACCCGCAGGGCGATGAACCGGCTGTGTCGGGGGCGATTGTCGCCTGACCACTCGGGAAACGCGAACAGGCCAACCGGCACCGGCTTTAGCCGCGGCATTCCTGCGTCTTCGCTGCGGTCAGTCCCGCGCCCCATCGCCCCGCTCGCTGCTTCTGGGAGGTTGGCGGACGGGCAGGTGTCGATTTCGAGCCCTTTGAAGCGCTCCATTCAGCTTAGCGCGTGTGGCAGGCGTGAACCCATTGCGCGTGCGCGCGGCGTAAATCAACTTGCCCTGACGGGAGGCGTGACAAGATGATCATGAAGTCTGGTCTGGTTCCTCTGGCAGCATAACCTGGCGCGCTTAATTCATCGGATACTTTTCGTCACCCACGCGTCACGATTGGAAACGAGGTGCCCGTCCCCGAGTTACCTTCCCCGAGTTACCTTCGAGGGGTCCACTTCATGCTTTCCCTTATCGTTACCGGACGCCGACAAAGCTTTAACAGACGTAACGGTTAGGTTCCGTCTGTCACCGAGTTATCGGAAGGAAAAGCGCAGTTGTTCCGTAAGGTGAGCAATTGAACTCACTACGATGGGTAGAGCATTGCATGGACTCCAGACGGAGTAATCACCATCCGCACCGCGCACATATGCCGGTTCAACCCGGTGATTACTCCGTCTGTCCCTTCAATGCCCCGCGAGCTTTACTTCGAGACTGGTGGAACCAAGTCTGTTGGAGCAGCGGCGCAAACAGCATCACAAACAGGGAAATTGTTCTGGGTCTCACGAATAAAGATGGCGGTGCTCATGTGGACGGTAGTGGACACCCGAACTATCGCAAGGCGAAGCAGCAAGGTCAGATGTTTTTCGGTCAACAGCTTAGCAATATCGCGAAGATGGGGCATCTGCGGCGATCGCTGGCGATCAACTCAAGGCGTTCATTACTCAGAATTTTGGCGAAGAGCCAAATGAGGTTAAAGATACTGAAGGAGCGGAAGGAGTACACATCGGCGATATAACGATGACGGTTAATTACAGATTTTGAGAGCTCGGGAAACCTGGGACGGGGAAACCCCGGGACGAGATGTAGTGGGGGAGATGCCCGACTTCACAGTGCTAAGGGGGAATTGTGATCTATACATCGCTCCGAATATCCAGTGTCCTTCTCAGTCCAGAAAAAACAGAATTCCGCCGGTGGCAGCTCTGGATGCCCTATGTATCTGAAGATGCCGGTAGGTATAACACCCCGCCGTGGGACACCATTCTCATGAGGTCCGGACTAACAGTGAAGTCGCTAAACGCAAGCGCGCTGTAAGGCTCGTCGGCGCGGATTTCGGCGTATTGCTTTGGATAGTGGGAGTCCGCCATTTTGGCGCGAGAACGCTCGAAGTAGAACGTCTCGATTCCTTTGCGTGTGGACATCTCTGAAGCTTCATGGCTGGATGTAATTCCATCGGAGACCCATTCCAACGTACCCGGGCCACCCGAGTTCTCGAGATAAAGAAGCCACTGAATTTTTTCACCTACCGCCAGTGGTTGAAATGTCGCATTCTTCACGACGACATGAGGCGGCCGCGGCAAGGCTCTTGTTATCCATCCGTCAATGGCTTGTCCTGTCGGTACTAAGGCGATTACCGCGACCGCCAGGACGTCAAACTTGGCCAGAAATCGTTGTTGTCTAAACCAGCCGAACTCAAGGATGCGCAGAATGATCCAAATCCCACCGACAACCAATGCTGCTGCCCAGCCCTGTGCCGGTCACGCCGTAGAACGATCGGATCAACTGTGCCAGTAAGAGCAAACCGGCTAGCAGGCCAGAGGCTATGTTGAGCGTCTTCATTCAGGCGTCACTTTCCTGCGGCAACCCGCTCGATCATTCCGCCGGCCTCGTACAGATACCTTCGTGGCTTTCCGGATCCTGCGGGACACACTTATCTACTTCAGCGAGATGGTCAAGCGTTTCTCACCCAGAGAGGTGGAAATACTTTTTACGCTTCTGGAAAGAAAGACGACTTTGAGAGTTCGGGTCGAAAGTCACCACCGTTGCCGCATGAAGCTCAAGTCATTGTTTCAATTGATCGATGAGGAGACGGTGCCGGTGAAGTACAAGCCGCCGTACCAACGATGGATAAATTTGTAGTTGGGGCTGGTCATCGTTGATCCCGGCCAAAAGCTCAGAGCGCGAGCGGCTTCAGTTGTTTCGATTTGCTGCGAGCTTGCTTTCAAATGAAGAACCTAACCTTTAGCGGCTAAAGCCGCGCTGATAGTGCAGTTGTTATTTACGGCCCCAGGGCCGTACCCTTCAGGTTCTTACTGCCTTTGTGGCCTATGGCTCCCTCCCGCAGTACCTAAAACAAAGGCCGCGATTGCTCGCGGCCTTTGTGGTTTGACGGATGATGCTGAGTTACTCGGCTGCCATTTCTTCGGCTTCGCCTTCCTGCCGCATCAGCTCCAACTCGCGCTCGGCTTCCTCGAAGGCGGCCGTTACTTCTTGCTGCACGCGGGCAGCGGCTTCTTCGAGTTCCTGCGATAGCTGAATGTGCGGTAGCTACTCCATGGCTGTTAGCATCGACAGACTCTTCCGTAAGGATAAGGAAAAGATCGAGTTGTTTGGACGGGGTGCTGCTTCTGCTCTATTGATCTATCAATATGCTCAGGCTAACCCGCTTTTCTCGATCAAGAACGCTGCGCGAGAAATGAAGGTGAGTTTCCCGACCACTTCCTCCGCGGTGGCCCGCATGAGCAAAGCTGGAATCCTGCGGGAGTCCAGCGGAAAACGAAGAGACCGTCTGTTCCTCTATGAAAACTATCTGGACATCCTCAATCAAGAGTCCTGAAACGACTGTATGTCATCGTCGAACGCAAAAACG
>CAVZJL010000020.1:0-198239 GCA_963775365.1 uncultured Acidobacteriaceae bacterium
TTCCGGAACCTTGACGTTGCCGTAAGGTGGCTCCGGCCAGCTATGGGGGCCGGGATCCTTAAGATATTTTTCCAGGAAGCGGGTTGGCGGATCCCATGGCTCGTGGGGATCAAAGATCTCTACCTGCAAATAGAAGGGTCCTTGATCGTGATTTTGTTTTAGCCAATCGATGGTGGTGGTTGCGGTTGCTTCCGCAATCGAAGGCGCTCGCTTAAGCCAACGCTTACGATTGGCCAGGTATTGGTTTAAGAATTCTGCGAGGCCCTCTGGCCTGCCACTCGAGGTGGCACCCACCAACCGCAGGTAGTCCTCGGGATATAGACCGCTGAGGTCCGGGACAGTGCGTGGCGCTTGCGCGTAGAAATCGATTTCCTGACCACGAACCCACTCGAAGTACTGGAAGCCCCGCTGAAAATTTCGCCCCGGCTTGAAGAGGTGAGGCAAATCAGCGATGAGGGCCGTCTGGTAGCCGGCCGCCAGCAGAGTCTCGGCAAGTGTCACATCCTCGATAAACAGCTCATGCCAGCCAGGCAACTTGACTGAGTCCTGCTGGAAATAAAGATGCGTGGGGAAAATGCGGCGGCCGGTATAAAGTTGCCGCCGCAATTGGAATGGTAGGCAGGCCCTCTGGATAAAAGCTGTCAAAGACAATCGAGTCCTTGGCGAAGTCGTTGAGGTTTGGAGTATCTACCCAGTTGCTGCCGTAAGCCGCCAGATTATCGGCGCGGAAAGAATCGGAGACCAGCACAATCAGGTTGAGATCGTTTCCCTTTTGGCTCGGAGGAGCCTCCCAGTGCGCCTGAGCCTTTTGCGGGGTCTCACCCTTAGCGCCGGGCTGCTCGCTGTTCGGGGTTTTGCAACCGGCGATGCCTGCAAGACCAGCCAGTGCTCCGCCCTTCAATAGATCTCGTCGTGTCGGGTTACCCATTATTTTCCTTTTTCCGGCAAGCGCGCTTTGGAGGAGATAGCGGCGCTTGTATTCGGCGTCTCATGCGCGGAGATTAACTCGCCCAGGGCCATTGTAAGCAGCAGGGCGATGCCAACTGCCCAGAGTCTCCTGGGTAGATTTCCTTGTGAATTGCAGCCACACTCAGAACATTGTGGAGCTCGATTGGTAGCCGTGGAGTCGTTCATTTCCTCTCCGAACTTCTCAGGAAACGGCATATTTCGCCGCCGTCTTTTCGTTCAACTTGATCCCCAGTCCAGGCCGATTCGAGAGTACGAGAGCGCTATCAATAATCTGCTCGGGTGGATCAATCAGTTCCGCGCGCCATGGAACTTCACCATACGAGAATTCCAGGATGTTGAAATTCGGGATGGTGGCGATTACATGCGCGGCGGTCACGTTGCCTACAGGGCTTGCTGGCCCGTGAGGGGATGCGATCAAACCCGCGCCCTCGGCGAGGGCTGCGATCTTCTTCATCTCCAGCATGCCGCCGCACACCTTTACGTCAGGCATCACGATGTCTACTGCTTCCGCCTTGATGTAAGGATAGAAGCCGGTCACTCCATGGATGGATTCGCCGCCTGCAGTCGGCATGGTCGCAGCCTTATTGATGGCGGCCAGATCTTCTACGGGCTTCGCCGGAGTTACCTCCTCCAGCCAGAACAGATGCAACGGTTCAAACCGGCGGGCAAGCTCCAGGCCATCATCGCGAGTGAAATGGCTATGGCCGTCGATCAGCAAGTCGCGTTGGGGACCGATCGTTTGCCGGACTGCCTGAGCACAGTCAATGCCGCGTTGCATGAAATGCTCGATAGCCTGTCTATCGGTCAATCCACGTGGCATCTCGTCAAACGGCGCCAGTTTCACCGCGTCGAAGCTTGCCGCCACAGCCTTCTCCGCCATGTGTGCGAAGCCTTCAGGGGTTCTCTCTTCGGTCGAGCGGTTAATGTTGGCGTAGATGCGAATCCTATCCTGAATACGGCCGCCAAACAAGTCGTAGACAGGAACGGAAAACACATTTCCCTGAATATCCCAGAGGCATTGGTCGAGTGCGCTCGCTGCAACCGCGGCCGGCGCGCCATACTGGGCGATGACCGGAGCAGTTACTTTCCGCAACCATTCCACATCGAAAATGCTTCGGCCTTTCAATAGATCGGAAAACTGTTTGAGATAGACCAGCGTCTGGTCGTCTTTGCCGCTCTGTGATGCGTCGCCCAGCCCGCTCATTCCTCCGCTGGTGTTGAGGCGGACAATGGTCCAGTTACCGCGGTGATTTACTTTCACCTGGAAAACTTCCAGACCCTCGACTGTTAGCTTAGGTAAGCCTGTTTGTGACCCAGCGAATTTGTCTGCCAGCGCAAGAGGGCTGAATGTAAGCGCCCTCAATACGGATCTTCGATTCATCATCTAGCCACCGAGTGCGGGCAGCAGGGCAGCCCCGCCCACAAAGAAGATAACTCCAACCACGACGCTATAGGTAGCCGTGGCTCCTACCACCCATTGCAGCACGCGCGGCTTATTGGCGCTGATGCCGAGGATGCCAACGATGGACGCAGTCATAAGCAGGTTCATGGTGATTAATCCAGCCAGGAAGACGCCCAATCCCAACAGTCCGAGAGCTGCTCCGCCCAGATTGGCAGCCAGCAGAAAGATCAGCAACTGGCTTGGCGTCTCGGCGCCCAACCCATGGATGACACCAATCAGAAACACGACGAATGGATTGTAGGGCTCTTGCTCCCGGTTGGGCATCTGGCTGGGCCCACGATCGAACAGACGCTGCAGCCTCCATGTGATCCATTGAACAAACCCGATCACCACGGCCGCGCGTGAACGGGGAAGCCCATTGTCCTTTCTCCGCAATAAGCTGCCCAGCACATAGACTCCAAGCAAGACCAGCGTCACGCCCACAGCCCGCTCAGCCCAACGATCAATCTGCCGGGGCAGCGAATGTTGGAACAGAATGACGGCGCCTCCCAGGGCGCCTAAGGTGACCGCGTGGCCAAGTATGTAGACAAAGCCCATCTGCATGGCCGTTCTTCTGGAGGGCTCCATGCTGGTGATATCGGAGATGGCAGCAATGTGGTCGTAATCAAATCCATGACGGAAGCCCAATATACCCGCCGAAACAAATGCAAGATCCAGGGTACTTAACGACATCTCTGTTTATCCTTCTGTTGGAACGTTAGTCGTCCGTAACGGCGGTCCCATAGGGGATCAAAGTTTTGATCTGATCTGTTCCAGAAATGCCGACAATCTTCCAGCGCCCTCCGCTCTTCTTCAGATGAAAGGTTTGCACCTCATTTCGATTGGCATAGACATATTCAACCCTCAGGCGTGCCTCTACGTCACTCGGCTGATCGGCCACAGAGAGTGCGACGCTTTGAAATGAAGAACTTTGCGCAGTCAAATAAGTGGCAAATTGTGTTTTTCCACTCTCTCGAATCACCTGCTGAATCTGTTGCTGCAGTGGTCCGGAAAAAGTGTCGACATAGACGGCCGTATCACCCGCGCGCGCAGCGTCAAGCATTCCATAGACCGTATCCTCGTGGGGTCTGGACGCGCGGCAGTGAGCGGGACAAGAAGTCTGTTACATTCGCCGGCACCCGCCAATTGTGGGCACGAAGGAATAGCAGGCTGAGCAAGACCAGCATAAAAAATCCGGTTAATACCGCCGGCCGTTTGACTAGATTCATCTCTGCGTGGCTCCGTCTGCGCTAGCGGGAGGCGTGGGCGTGGAGTTGTCTTGCCGGCCAATCACACTCAGATCGAGGTTGCTGTTCGCGTCGACGATCAGCTTTTTCAGCTTTGGGAAGGATGAGTTCCATAGCCTCGAGATACACGCGCGTGCTGGTGACCTGCGGAGTCTTGCTGTATTCCGCGGCGACCGCGGTAAACCGTGCACTGTCTCCCTCGGCCCGGTTGATTTTGCCATCAGAGTAAGAATGAGCCTGATCGAGAAGCTGGTCAGCTTCACCGCGAGCCCGGGGCAGAAGGTCATTGGCGTAGCCGTCGGCCTCATTCACGATGCGGAAGGCGTCGGAACGCGCCCCAGCAACGCTACGGAAGGCCTCAGCCGTTTCAGGCGGCGGCGATACGCTCTCAATGTTGATGCTGGAGAGCAGGGCTCCCGTACGGTAGCCATCGATGATTGTCTGGGCCGTCTTAAGGACATCGTTTTGTATGGCCAGTTTCTGCGTGGTGAGAATGTCGTCCACCGTGGTGTGGGCGACGCGTCGAACCAACTCCGACTCAACCGCTAAACCGACAATGCGATCGGGATTCTGCGCCTGGAACAGAAAGTCCTTCGGATTGCTGACGGAATACTGCACGACGACCCGAATATTCAGCAGATTCTGGTCCCCGCTAAAGAACTCGGAGCTCGCGGTTTGGGTTCGTCCAAGCACGGTGTCTGGTATCTCTCCGCCCACGACACTGCGCCGCAACTCGCGCACCTTGAGCTTGTAAACCCGGTCGATCGGCCACGGCAAAGCATAGTGAATGCCAGGAAAGACGCGCGGCTCGACGACCTTACCGAATTGCGTCACTAATCCCTGTTGGTCTGTCTGCACAATAAAGATCCCGGAAAGCAGCCACGCACCGGCGAGATACCACAGGAGGTGACGATATCGCCGTCCGCGCGGGGGCGTCGGTGTCTCCGCAGGGATGGTAGCCGGTACAGGTGGCGAAATGAGTATGCTCATTTCGCTGCCCCCTGGCCTTTGGTGAGGATCTTCAGCAGGTCAGAATCCGAGCTGAGAATAATGGTCGTCTTGTCATCGAGGATCTTCTTGTACGACTCGAGCGTGCGGGTCAACTTGTAGAATTGCGGGTTCTTCGAATACGCCTCACCGTAAATCCGGGTCGCTTCCGCATCGCCCTTACCGCGGATCGTCTCCGCTTCCTTGTAAGCCGCGGAGAGAATCCCTTCCTTCTCGCGATCTGCATTGGCACGGATGGCCAGCGCTTGTTCTTCGCCTTCCGCTCGATACTGCATGGCGATGCGTCCACGCTCTGCCCGCATGCGGGCAAACACATTCTGTTTATTTTGCTCCGGCAAATTGAGCCGCTTGATGCGCACATCCTCAATCCTGAGACCGTACTGTTGCAGGGCGGCGCGGTCGCTGCTGGCGGTGATGCTATCCAGGATGGAAGCGCTCTGCAGCTTGGTCTTGTCTGTCGAAACCAGGGCATCCAGATCTTCATTGCCAAAGGCAGCGGACAGGCCGGACCAGATGATGTCGTGCAGGCGCATCTCTGCCGAGGGAACATCCCCAACGCTCTGCAGGAAGCGGCTGGGATCTTCAATGCGCCAGGCCACGTAGTTTTCGATGACCAGGTTTTTCTTGTCCCGGGTCAAAAACTCCGACGGTGCCGGATTGTAGATCCGCAGGCGTTTATCAAAGCGCAGAGCGGACTGGAAGAACCACTTCGCGTGGAGTCCGGCTTGCGTGACCGTCCGCACCGGCCGGCCAAATTGGGTGATCAAGGCGAATTGAGTCTCGCTGACGGTGTAAAGGGAGAGCCAGGCGAGCAATGCGCCAACGGCAGCGGCGGTCAAAAGCGTTTTGTTGCGTGTCATAGGCCGGTCTACTCCGGAGGCAAAGGCCGAATTCCATTCGGCAGTTGGACGCCATTCTGTAACAGATACAGCTGACGTTTGCTTGTGGTTTTGTCGACGATCAATTTGTTCCGGCCGGGAAGCACCTGTTCAACAGTTTCGAGATAGAGGCGCGACGCGGTTACGTCGGGCGCCAGGCGATAGGCGGTCGCGGCAGAATCGAAGCGATTGGCATCGCCGCTGGCGCGCGCAGTGCGCCCCACCAGGAATGCATTGGCATTCTGCAGCATTGCGGCTGCATTGCCGCGGGCAAGCGCGATTTGCTCGTTGCTATAGCCCTCGGCTTCGTTGATCAGACGGCTCTTCTCTTCAAAGGCGTCGGATACTTCGCGGAAAGCATCGACTACTTCAATGGAAGGATGAACATCCTCCAACTTCACCTGCAGCACGCGAACGCCTGCGTCATAGCGGTCAAGCCGGTCTTGCAATTGCTCCCGTGCGGTGGCTTCAATCCCGCGCCGGTTCCGCGTCATCACATCGTCAAGCGAGGATGAGGTCACCACACTCTGCATCACCGCTTCCGCCGCGGACCTTACCGTAAGATCGGCATCGACCTGGTGAAAGAGAAAATCATCGGGGTGTTCCGGGATGTAGTGCACCGTGGCATTCAGCTCGAGCATGTTCTGATCGCCGGAGAGCATGAGAGATTCTTCCGGAATGCTCTGAAAGCGGCCGCTCCGGTGCTGCACATTCCATTCGTAGGCCGCCGGCTCGCCCACCCCATTGCCGCTGGCGTTGGATCGGAATCCAATTTCCACCACGCGCACCCGCTGCGCTCTTACCCGGGTGAGCGTGTCGATGGGCCAGGGAAGCTTGTAGTGCAGGCCAGCTTGCCGATCCGGCGGCCAGCTTGCGTCCAAAGCGCTGGATGACGCCAACCTCGTCCGTGCTCAGCATGTAAACGCCGCTCAAGCGCATATAACGCGATGGCCTTGTAGAGCAGAGGCTTGCGAATCCGCGGCCACAGAGATACGAACCGTGTGGCAAGGGAGCTGAACTCAAAATGCTCCACGCGGGCATTGATCCAATGAAAGCCTTGGCTGATCCCCTGGGCAAACGGAAGCCGCTCCCAGGTCGATGCGAAGCGTTGTCTCCATTCTCCGGGCGAAGAAACATGGAGCAGGCGCAGAGAGTTCATCATCACCAGGAAGGAAGAAAGCTGGTGCGTGACCGCGGCGCCCACCGGGCCAATCTTGCCCGTCGCCGCGCAAAGAACAGCGGTTGCATTAAAAAGGCCGGCGAAGAGAAATATGTTTTGCCATGCAGTGCGCACCGCGCTCCGGCTGACGCGGAAGAGCTCCGGCAGCCTCTCCAGCGAATGCGGAAGAAAGACGACATCGGCAGCCTCGGCGGTGACGTCGCTGGCCCCGGCCATGGCAATGCCGACGTATGCCGTTGCCAGCGCGGCGGCATCGTTCAGGCCATCGCCCGCCATGGCAGGTTTGTGCCCCTCCGCGCGAAGCTTCTCCAGCAGCTCCACCTTCTGCGCCGGGAGCAGCCTGCTTCCAGATGGGCGATCCCCAGTTGCTGGGCAATCAACTCCGCCGCCCGCTTGCGATCGCCGGTAAAGATCCTCTGATCAGTCAGGCCAAATGTCCGCAGCGCGGAGAGCGCCTCGCGGCTTCCTTCGCGCAGGTGATCGCGAAAGAGAATCGCGCCTCGAAACACTCCCGCGTCGGCCACCAGCACTGGCGTGGCTCCCTGTTCATCGGCATCGCGGACAAACGATTCGATCCCGGTGACGCCGTTCTCCCGCAGGAACTCTGCATTGCCGGCGAGAATCTTGCGCCCATCCAGGTAGCAGAACGCGCCCCGGCCAGGGAGGATTTCCGCGCTCTGCGGAGTGCGTGGAGTGATGCGCCGCCGATCAGCCTCACTCACAATCGCCCGCGCCAGCGGGTGCGAGGAAGCATGCTCGGCGGATGCTGCCAGCGAGAGCAGTTCATCGGGCGCGACCCCAGCGGCAAGCACCTGGGAGATTTGCACCTTGCCCTCGGTGACGGTGCCGGTCTTGTCGAAGACGAGCACATCCGCTTTGGCAGCGCGTTCCAGAACGTCGCCGCCTCGCACCAGGATGCCGCGCCGCGCCAAGCCCTCCAATCGCGGCAACCATCGCAGTAGGCGTCGCCAGAATCAGCGCGCAGGGGCAGGCAACAATCAACACCGATACGGTTCGCAGCCAGTCGCGCGTAAAGCCATAGGTCAATGCAGCCGAGAGCAGCAGCGCGGGAAGAAAGTACTTGGCATAGCGGTCGGCAGTGCGCTCCACCGGCGAGCGCCGCTCGCTTGCCTGCTTGACCAGTTCGACGACCTGGGCGAGCGTGGTATCCGATCCGCTCCGGGTGACACGAATGCGCAGCAGCACATTTTGGTTCAGCGTTCCGGAGAAGACCTCATCTCCCGGCTTCTTATCCCGGGGCAGCGGCTCACCATTGATGGAGCTTTCATCGATGGTGGAGAAACCGCTTTCGATCACTCCGTCGGCGGGAATGCGCTCGCCGCTGCGCACCAGGATCGTCTCGCCCGGGTGCAGCTGTTCGGTGGAGACAGTCTGTTCGTTGCCATCACGAAGCACGGTAGCCGACCGCGGCATCTGCTCGACAAAGCGTTCGATTGCCGCGGTGGTCCGTTCCGCCGCATAGGACTCTAGCCCTTCGCCCACCAGCACAATAAACATGGCCTCTGCGGCGGCCAGATATTCGCCCACCAGCAGGGCCGCGACCACGGCGACGCAAAGGGCAATGTCGGCGGAGATCCGTTTTTCCAGAAGCGCCTGGATGGAGCCATAGAAGGTCTTGTATCCGGCGAGCAGCGTGATGATGATCGCCGTATTCACGCCGAATACGGTGCGGAAGATTCCGAGCCAGTTGAGCAGCAGCAGTATTCCCACGCCTGCCGCAAAGGAGTAGTAGAGAATTCGCTCTCGCCGCTCTTCGCTCATCGATCTAATACCCCTTTGTGCCCAGTCCTGTTCGCGGAAAAGCTGGATCTTCGAAGGGTACGGGCTTGAGCCCGTACGTAGTGGTTGCAAACAGGTCCGGCTTTAGCCGCTGAGGGCATCATTTTCATTCCTTTCCTCCCGCAGCCCGCCAGGCCTCCACCCGCGGCGGCAATCCCCGCAGGTGGTCAGTTTCCAGCCAGAGAAGAAACGGATAATCGTCCGCATCAGTTTCCTGTGTAAGTGATCCAAAACGGGGAGACCCAGACAATCTCTCCATTGTCCTGTTCTCCGCGAACGTAGTAGTAGCTGTTCTTACCTTTAGACGGTTGGTTATCACGCCAGGTGAGTTGAACGTTCTGTGTATTCGGCGCCGCCGAGTATACGTATTTGCCATCGCGGATGATCACCACTTTGGCAAACTTGGAGGTCCCATCCAGCTTGATGTTCAGGGTAGGTAGCGAAGAGGTGGAGAACTCGTCTCCCGCGAGATAGTCTCCACTCCTGACGTCGGCCAGAATCTCATCCGTAGCCGCGTACACGTGCCGCTGGCGGAAAGCCTCCAGCAGCGATTCGCGGGTCACATCCCCCTTCACCAGAATGTTGGCGTAGCTGATGTGGGTGGAGACGTGGTCGGAGCTCGATTCAAAGCCCAGGCGGTAGCCTTTGTCGAGGGCCAGGCTGATGAAGCCCTTAGGGCGCCATCCACCAATGGAATCCTTCTCGCTGTTGGCGCGAGGCCCATCGGGGATCTCATAGTTCTGTCGCAGGCCCTGGTAGATTTCGACCACCGGTTCGACTTTAGGATCGTTGTCGCGCCAGTCGGTACCCATCGAAGTGGCGCTGGTGTGCGATGCCGAAACACCGTCGAACTGGTGCAGATATGCGTACAGCATCTGCGTATCGGGTGCATGGACGAAGTCATTCTCCGAAGAGATCGGCAGCCGCGGTAGCGGTCGGATGCCGCGCTGTGCAAAGAGCACATTGCGATGACCTTCCGGATAGGGAACGCTGCGCTCGTAGGCGAATAACGGCGTGAACTTGCCTGGAGTGTAAAAGACATCGGTCAGCTTTTGAATAATCCACCAGGAATATTCACGCCCCGCCCCGTTGTCATGGTCGCAGCAGCCGATCCAATCCATGTCTGCCGCATCCAGTACATAGCGCCATTGATCGAGCAGCGTCCCATCCCCACCGCCATCCATGGATATCTCGCTATGGCGATGAAATTCGCCGCGGACGATGTGGTACGATCCGTCGGACCCTGCCTTATATTCGCGAATCGCTTTTGCCCCATCGACCTCCACGCTCTCCCACGTGGGGGCGGCGGGCGTCTTCTCCGACTGCGAAAGCGCGACTACAGGAAGAACCTGGTCTCCGGCACCAAGATCGAGTTCCTGGCTCCAGAGGTCATTGTTGTAGGGATCCTTCGTTCCTTCACGCTCGCCCATGAGAGAGCTCGCAGGAACAAACTTGTGGCGGCCATCCGAGGAGTTGACGATCAGTAGCTTGCCCGGAGCGGTGGCGAGTACTGCAGGGCGATTGTCGAGCAGGTTGTCGGAGTGATCGAGAAAGATTGGCTTGGACCACTGCTTGCCATCAAACGAGATCACGTATTCCGACCACACGGTCCCGATGGGGCTCCACCAGAGAGGATGCGCCGTGCGAAAGGTAATGGAGATCCGCCCCGAGTCATCGATGGTCAAGCGCGGCAGAGTGTTCTTCGCCGTCGTCTGGGCGCCGCCCTCGGGGGCCTGGTCGGGTTTGCGCGTAAGTGCGCTTTGCGTATCGGGATCGCGCGGTTCTCCATCGAGCTGGCTGCCGGTGATATCAGGTCGCGCCGAGGGGATGCCTACGAGGGTCTTATCAATCGATGATTGAATCGTGACCAGCCGTCCATCGGGCTCAAGCGCGCGCAGCCGAATGGCGCGCCCCTTATAGAGCGCAATGCCAGGGCTGGTATAGGCTCCGAAGTCCTGGCCCCATCCTTCGCCACCTTCTTCGTAGGCGACCCAGAGACGTCCCTTGGGATCGAAGGCTATCGAGGGGTAGGCTTCGTATCGGGCTGAGGCAGCGATCGGAACTTCTGCGCCCCAGGAGTTGGACCAGGTGCGCGCATAGACGTCATAGTTCCCATTGCGGTACGAGTCCCAGGCTACGGCAACCCGCCCAGCCTTATCTGCTGCGATAGCTGGGTTCCACTCATTCTTTGCGGAGGTGGAAATCTTCTCCGGCGTCGTGAAGCCGTTCCCGTTCTGATGTGCGGTAAAGATTGCGGCCCGGCCGTCGCGCCATCCCTGCCATGCGACCCAGACTTTGCCGTTGGAGTCGGTCACCGCGACTGGGATCGATATCCGAGCCGCTCTCCTTGGAAATCCGAATCTCGCTCTGCGGTCCGGACTGGTCAACTGAGCTGGTAAAGATGTCGAAGTTTTCGCCCCGATTTTCGGACCAGAAGACCCATGGCCGTCCGCTACCATCCACCGCCACCGCGGTACGGTATTGATCTTTCCCGGATTTGGTGACGGCGACGGGCTGTTGCCACGCTCCGCCGGAGTACTTCTGTAGCCAGATCTGATCTCCGCCCACAGGCTGTTTTAGCGGCCGCGAAATCTTTCGGCGCCTCATGCAACGGCGCGGCTAGCTTCACATGATCGGGACTATGGTGGAACTCAACATAGGCTAACCAGGCGTCTCCATTCTTGTCCTTTGTAATCGACGGATAATCTTCTTCTTCCGGTGTTTCGGTCAGACGGTAGGAGGCGGGAACACGATCGATATAAACCTTCTCTCCCAGCCGATAAATGCCTTTGCCGTAAGAAAGATCAGAAGCGCGGAATCGAAAGTCTCCTTGCGCGGTGGTGAAGGAAAACTCACTGCTCTCGGTCACACGCTCCGCCGTCAATATAAATCCATTGGGAACAATCGGAGCGCCGCTGCCACCCGAAGCACCGACGAAGCGTTGATCGGGATGGGTAGAGAAGTGGAAGAGTTGGCCGTCGATGTTGTCACCGGCAATAAACTTCCACTCGGTCGCCGTGATTTTGCCCACACGTTCCCCGGAAAAGGTTCCATCCCACCGGGTGGGGGCCGTGTCTCCTACGCCAAATAAAACACGGTAAGCGACGGTCGTTTGCGCGTGCAATGTAATGGTGAGAGCGAAAGGGACATAACTCAGCAAGGCGATCAAAGTTTTCTTCACAAAGGCTCCATTACAACCCGTTGCACACCGGGCGTAAATCAATAGTGGGAAGAAGATCTAACTCTTATAGAGGCGTCACGCCCAAAGCTGAGCCAAGGGACACGACCGTCTACAGATTTAAAGGGAGAAAACTAAAGGATGAGGTCAACAGCGAGAATGCGGCGGGGTCTGCTCAATCGGCAGCGGGTGATGGTCGGACTTTCGAGACACAATGCGCATGGTCGGGTCGGCCGAGATACTTGTCTTAGATGACAATGTATTCAATAAACACGGGATACTGCGGGCCTGAAACTTCTGAGAGAATAACATTTCTCTCAGTAATGAGGGCAATTATTTCTTTCCCCATTTCACTCAGCTAACCGCAGACAAACTTACAGTTCCACTTAACCCTAAGTCGATCCTGTCGTTCACAATTCTTTTCATCCATTAGCTAATTCCTCATGGAAGAGCCAGCCCACCTTTCGTCTTACCCAAGCCGAGAAACCTGCGGTTCGCCTTCCTATTAGCTAACAAAGTCACGATGGATGCGCAGCGATGGGCGGCTCTTTAGGAGATATCCCATTCGGATCATTTGCCACCGCCCCCGGGGGCGCCGCAACGGGTCCATGCAATAGCGGATCGTTCGTAGAAACCATCCAGCGATGCAGGCGATCGCGCATATCCTGCGCCACCTGCGCGTGACCAGGGTCGTTGATAAGATTCGCATGCTCAGTAGGATCAAAGAGCAGATCATAAAGGCTCTCGGTATCCAATACTTGCGAACCCCACCCAGCCTGTAACCAAAGCTCTTTACTGGGACTATCGTCACAGTTAGGCAGAACCGGTGTCCGCCGGTCTCCGAAGCGCCGAATGTACTTCCAGCGAGCCGTTCGTACTGCGCGTTTTGGCTCATACGAAGCGTGATAATTAACTTCGGCGAACAATTCCTCGTGTATCTCCGCAACTTGGCCTGAAAGCACCGGCAAGAAGGACTTTCCTTGTAACCAGCCGGGGTGCTGAATTCCGATGTAGTCACAGAGGGTGGGGAACACATCTATCTGCGAAATCAGGGCATCGCAAACGACTGCCTCGGGGAAGCTTTGGGCCGCGCATGATCAGTGAAACTCCCCAGCCATCATCAGTAAGATTGCACTTCATCCGCGGGAATGAGATCCCGTGATCGGTTGTGCTGATGATCAGCGTGTTCTCTCGATAACCATTGCGGTCGATCGCGTCGAGAACTTTTCCTACACCTTCGTCCATGATCCGGGCGCTCGCCCGATAGCGCGCAAAGTCGCCCCTGGTCGCCGCGGTATCCGGGATAGGTCTCGGCAGAGGGGAGTAGTTAGCCTTGTCTTCCGGTGTGGCCTCCGGATACTCGCGATGCGTCTCAAAGAACCCAATATCCAGAAAAAACGGAGACGCCGGCCGTCTATCCAGAAACGCAACAGCCGCCGGCGCAACATGTACGGCGCTTGTATCCTTGTGCGGAAGTATCTTGTCATACCCGATCGTCTCCGGAACCTTTGCCACGTGCTGCAGCCCCGCCAATACCGAGGTATAGCCAGCAGGTTTAAGGGTATGCACAATATGCTGCTGGTAGTCATTCAGCGAAAAGCCGCGATGTGCGAGTCCAAGCATGCCGCTGCTGTGGGGATAGAGCCCGGTGAGCAGGGCGGCCCTGCTGGGGGAACAAGTGGGCGCAGCACTGAAGGCCTTCCGGAAAAGAATGCCTTCTTGCGCAAGTCTCTGCAAGTTCGGGGTAGGTACTGACTGGCCATAGGGCGACAGGTATCGCCCGGAATCATGCGAGTGGATGTAGACGATATTCGGACGGAAGTTGGCTGTCGAATCGATTTCAGCGCCGGCGACTTTTGCCTGCAAGGCCACGCCGGTTGCGACCATACCCTGGAGAAACGCACGCCTCGATACGCCGGAACCCTCGTTCGCATCTGCCACCATTGCCCGAATCGCCTCCTCAGGAATTTGTACATGAAGAAAATGCCTGGGCCAGTCCGCAATATCCGACTGGCCAAGGGCAAGAGGGAAACGACGAGCGCTCTGTTAGAACGCCAGATGGAGAGCCAACTGCAAGAATTCTCGACTGGTTGCCTGACTGTAATGCCGTGATCTGACCGAAGGCGCCGTTGCCAAACTGCGTATTCGGATTTGCCAGGTTGGCGTGGTTAAAGACATTCAGCGCTTCCGCGCGGAACTGCAGCGTACTGATTTCCGCAATCTTGAAGTCCTTCAAGAGAGATGCGTCCGTAGTCGCCAAAGCCGGCCCCCTGCCAAAGGTACGGGGGGCATTGCCGAAGGTGAACGGAGGGTTTTGTGCGAACGCGGAGTGTCAAACCATTCATGGGTCCGCTGGGCCCGCGGGCCGTGAGCCGGAGAGGTCATTGGGATTGCCGACCAGGTTTGGCCTCACTCCATCGGAGTAGCTACCGGTATTGTTGGTGGAATCGATGACACTGAGCGCGGTCCCAGAGTGAATCTCGGAGATAGCCCCCACGGTCCACCCTGCGGCGAATACGTTCACCCAGTTTGAGGATGGGTGAATCCATTTGCCCGGGCCAAAGGGAAGTTCGTAAAGCGCACTCCCGATGATCCGGTTGCGAATATCATTTCCGGAAAGACCGCGCCGGTCTTGCGGGTTATAGTAGTCGGTGAACGCATCCGTTCCCGGGTACGCTGCCAGCTCATTTCGCGCTTCCTGGTTATCGATAAACTTCGACCATGTGTAGTTAATTCCGTATTGGAAACCACCAGCGTAGCGCTTCTTGATGCCCGCATTAAAGGCGTTGTAATTAGACTGCCCTTCGTCCGTCGCAATAATGCTTACGTTTCCAAACTGCGGGAATGGGCGCAGCGTCTGCGTGTTCTTTGTCGTCGGCAGCAAGGCCATCTTATCTGGCGCAACCTGGTTGGTATTTTCAGCGTTTGTTGCAGACAAATGATGGCCGAAAGTTCCCAGATAGCCGAAGGTGAGCAATACCTGATTGCCCAACTGCTGTTCGATATTGAGACTCGCCTGATAGAGGTAGCCGGTGACGCGATCCCGCTGGAAATACTGCGGGGCCTGCACAACCTTCTGTCCCACTGGCACGGCGCCATAGGCAGGGGTCAATTGGGCGGGAGTCGGAACGGCCGCAGTGCCAGTGCCATCGGTCCCATTGTTCTTCAATAGAAACGCGGGTGCACCTGTACCGGCATTCGGAGAGGAGAGGCTGATCTGTCTGGCAAAGCCGGTATAAGCGACAATCGGGGTTGCCTGATCGTACTCGCCGGGGAAGAGAATCGCGCCTCCGCCGCGCAGTACCGTCGTGGGCCGAGCCGTCCATGCGAAACCGACATGGGGGCCGATGTTGTGAAGATCCCAATTGTTGGCATACTTGCTGACGCCGTTTAATCCGGAGAAGGTGATGATCCCGGGCGTACCTGATACTGGGTTGATGGTTGTCGTATTAAAGGAATTTTGACGGTTATGTTCTTCCGCGCGCGGCGCGTCGATATCGTAGCGTAACCCGATGTTAAGGGTCAGGTTTGGTCTTACCCGCCAATCATCCTGCGCGAAGAATCCCCAGGAATACGTTGTGGTCAGCAATGTCTCCGCCTGCTGCAGGGTAGCGGAATTGACTCTGCCCAGCAGGAGATTGGCCAGGCTGCCCAGCGCCGCGTTGGTGCTGACACCGGTATTGGTAAAGGTGAACGAACCGCCCGCGGTCGGGAAGTAGTTGTCTGTATTATTCGACGTCCGCAGTTCCCCGCCGAATTTGAACTGGTGGTTGCCTCTCTGAAAAGACAGGTTGTCAACATACTGATTGCTGTTAATCGGTGTTTGCAGCCTCTCCTGCTGTGTCGTATTGCCAAAGCCTGCAAGCCCGGAGAGCGTCACCGTCGGGAAAAAAGACGCGTTGGTCCCTTGAATACCAATTTCTGAGGCCAGGGTAGTGTTCGCTCCAGCTGAGATGCTTAGAGCCTGTCTGCGCGAATAGGTAAAGCGGAATTCGTTGATCAGCGTGGGCGAAAAGTTGTGATACCAGGTGCCGGAAGGATTGTAATAGTAGTTGTGCGCGAGCACGCCAAAGTTGTCGGTTCCTGCCGTTGGATAGATTGAAGCAGTGGGCTCGTGATCGGTCTGCGCCAGGAAGCGGCCGAAGATGCGGTCCTTTTCACCGAATACGTGATCAATGCGGGCTACGTAGACATCGTATATGCCCTGCGTCGGATCATTGGCGCGAAAATTCGAGATGTTTGGCGCCGCGCCCGCAACGTTTGGCGCCGGATAGAACTCGACGAGTTTCAAGGCAACCGGGTCCAACTCATCCGGCGGCAGAACATTCAACTTCCCGTTGTAGACCGCCTGCTTTCCGGTATTTGGATCTATAACGGGTGTTGAGAAAGCAGAGAAGTCACCTGTAAGTTCCGCCGGAGTAGGCACGTTGATAATCTGGGTCACAGAGGTTGTCTGCCGGCGTCCCTCATAGTTGAAGAAAAACTGCGTTTTGTCTTTCTTGATCGGGCCCCCAATGCTGGCGCCGAAGAGGTTGTAGCGAAGTTCGGGGTTCGTCTTGGCAAAGTAGGGCCTGGCCTGCAAGTCGTCATTGCGGAAGTATTCGTACGCTGCACCATGGAACTGAGTTGGTTCCAGACTTGGTCGTCATCTGGACCACCGCGCCGCCGCTGCGCCCTAGCTCCGCCGCGTAATCGCTGATAGAAAGGTTGAACTCCTGCACCGACTCAATGGGTGGGTCAAACATGAGCGTTGGCACGCCGAGCAAAAGATTCTGCACGTTTCCGCCATCTACCAGGTAGTTGGCGTTGTTTCCCCGGCCGCCTCCCACGGCGAAGGTTGCGCCTGATCCCGTTCCGTTGCCTACGACAAACCCGCTCAACCGCTGCAGCTGCGAAGAGCGCCGGTCGATCAGAGGCATGTTTACGATGGTCTGGTTCTCTACCACATCTTCGACCGCTGAGGACTGTGACTGCAGTAGCGGAACCGTGGCGTCGACATCGACCGTCTGCGCGACCGCACCGACGGCGAGAACAACGTTCACCGTGCTGACCGTGCCCGTTTCAACAATGATCCCCTTTTGATCCTGGGTCTCATAGCCATCCTTCTCGACCTTCAGGTCATAATGTCCAGGCAAGAGAAGGGGAAATGAATAATAACCCTCACTCGTCGAGTGTTGTTGCCGGGTATCTCCTGTCTCTACTCGGGTCAGAGTCAAGTCTGCCCCCGACACTACCGAATGGCTTGCGTCCAAAACCTGCCCTGAAACCTGAGAGGTTTGCGCGAAAGCAGTCAGGGAAACCGCTGCAAACCCGCTGAACAAGAGACCAAATTTTATAAATGAGAGCGAGTGCTTCCGCAAATAGTGCAGAGACATGGTCGTACCTTTCTTTTCCTCAGAGAGGAGGAACGACAGCAGAACCTCAGGTTCATGCCTGTGTTGGGTATCTCAGAGTGATAACGGAGTGCGAGCGTGGACCAGGGCCGAAGGCCCAGCTAGCAATTTGCCGTAGCCGCAACGCGGGGTGCGGAGGCCGGACAACAACATCGTGCTGCCCTGGCGTGCTGTGTTGCGGATTGTGGGATATGTTCCATGTTGATTGCTATGCCTGAATCGGCACGTTGCCGAGTTCGAATTGCTCAACAGGTTCCGTGTTTCAATATCGGTCCTTACTACCGGACCATCGGCAGCCAACTCACTGCCCGGGATATTCGATTTGAAGACCGGCCACAGAAGCTGCGCGTACCAGGGATCGCCTTCATAGTGCGAAATGCCATACTCCGCGGGATATTGGCGCGAGATATGGCCGGTTCCGAAGATAACGTCCCACAGGAAAAACATGTTGCCGAAATTGCCCTTGTAGAATCCGACCCCATCGTCTGTACCCGATGCGTGGTGGGCATGATGGGTCGCAGGAGTGGAGATGACTCGCTCAACGATCCAGGCAATCGGGTGGAGAGCCTTGTAGCGATAGAGAGGCTTGTCCCAGGGAATACTGGAGTGGGCCAACGTGGTGATGGTGGACTTCACCCCAAGCACGACCACCGCCGCCGGGCCAAAGCCAAGGTATACCAGGATGCTGGTGAGATAGGTCTGCGAGAAGAATATGGAGTAGATGGCATTTTGACGTCCCGGCCATCGACATGCCCATGTACGGAGCAGAGTGGTGGGTCCGATGAAATCTCCACAGCCAGGGAACCTCATGATGCATCCGGTGATACCAATATTGCGTCAAGTCATCGGCGATGCAGAGAATCAGAACGCCCCAGAAGAACGGAACCCAGCGCAAAGATATTGTGTTGGTGCGGAAACAGAACAGGAAGCACGGTTAGGCTGAACCAGGCAAAGAATGGAGCGAAAACCAGCTTGGGGATCGCGAAGCACGCGAGATCCAGCGCCTTTTCATTCCGGTTCCATCCCTCACCGTAGAGTCCAAAAGAAAACTCGACTACACCGAGAACAATGATGAAGAGCATGAATCCATAACCGTGCGCATGATCGGATGCAGCGTGGTGCACGCTTAAACTGCTGCCCGTCGCGGCATGTACATTCTCCCAGGGCCTACTGCCGCGGAGATACAGCGTGAGAAACATAAGCAGAACGGGCAACGCGTAGATGACTAAGCTGAGAGCGGCATTCCTGACCATCCTGCGCTGAATATGTGGTTCAATCTTCATGATTTGCTCGCATGAATCTCTGACTCGAGTGCGAACCGTTGCCGGTGCAGTTAATGAGCCAGTAACTTTGTCGTCGCCCAAAGGCCCCCTGCAAGGATCAACAGAGGAACCAGAGTGAGCGCGACGCCCACGGCAATCTTCTTTGCCAACAAGCTAAAATCCGCTATCCGCATAGACAATTCGGGTACTGCGAAGTTAGCAGACAGCTGGATACAGTGATTGCTGACTGAAATGATTGGTTAAGATGGGTTAAAACTGGAGGGTCGGTTCAAAAGAACGTGCCCCAAACACATCCGCCTCGTTACCCGTTAGTCGGGCAACAACAACACAGAAGAGACGAAATGTTCGGCAACCGGGAGGTTTGCATAGGGCTCAGTGTCGCGGTAAAACTAATACCGCTGGTTCAGATCATGCAGTTAGATGCGAAATTTTGTCAAGCGATTTACAGGTCACATTGACACACTAAGTCCTCCGCTATTATAGTTCGCGCAGACGCGATGACCAGCTGCATAGTCAACAAGATGTGATAGTTATGTCGAACGTGCAGCTGGCTGCGCCTCGCTCCGTTGGTTGTTGACTGCGTAGCCTGCGCCTCCCTTATTCCCGGGTCATTCTCGTTTTCTTCGGCGGAGACTTCCCCCGCGAGTTTGCCTATGTTTCAGCTGATGCTTTTCTCGCGCAAAGGCGGTTTCACGTTGATGTTTGTTAGGAGAGAGATATGCCAGAGCAGATAGATAGCAGAAGGTCATTCCTCAAGAGTTCCTTGGCAGCCGCTGTAGCCGCTGCGGTTCCGGCCCCGGCCGAAGCAGATGAAGACGAGTGCTGCTACGGCCGACAACACAGCCGAATATCATTCTGTATCTCTCCGACCAGTTCCGTTGGGACTTCATCGGCGCCAACGGCCATAACAGCTCCACCCGCACGCCCAATCTCGACGCGATGGCGTCCCGGGGTAAGAACTTTACCCACGCGGTCACTAACCAGCCTGTCTGCGCTCCTGCCCGGTCGGTCTTGTTTACCAGCCGCTATGCAACGGAGACCGGCGTCTGGCGCAACGGCATTGCTCTGGGCCAAACTCTCCCCACGCTGGCCGGAGAGTTGCGCAAAGCCGGCTACACAGCAAACTTGATTGGCAAGTGGCATCTTGCCCCCAACACTGAGGCCGACGGAGGCGGTCCCGGCGCCGTGAAACCGGAGTTTCGTGGTGGCTTCCTTGACCTCTGGGAAGGGTCGAATGTGATCGAATTCACCACCCATCCGTACGAGGGAACCATCTGGGACCGCGACGGCAAAGAGATCACGTACAAAGACGAATATCGCGTCGACTTCATTACCGATCGCGTGGAACGGTTCCTTCGCCAGAAGCAGGAAAAACCATTCTTCCTCTTCATCTCGCAGATCGAGCCTCACCAGCAGAACGACATGCATCGTCCTATCGGTCCTCATGGCTCGGTGGAGCGCTTCGCCAACTCCACCGTCCCCGACGATCTACGAGCGCTTCCCGGCACCTGGCAGGCGCAGCTGCCGGACTACTACGGTTGCATTGAAGCGATCGACGCCTCAGTGGGCCGAGTCCGCCGAATTCTCGAAGAGGAACATCTCGCCGACAACACCATCTTCGTCTTCATCAGCGATCACGGCTGCCACTTCATGACTCGTAACCAGGAGTACAAGCGCAGCACCCACAACAGCTCCCTCCGCGTGCCCCTGCTCATCGACGGCCCAGGCTTTCATGGCGCGCAGCAGATCCCCGAGCTTGTCGGCCTCATCGACATCGCGCCCACTTTGCTCGAAGCGGCGGGCGTGCCGGTGCCATCGGGATGGAAGGGCCGGAGCCTGCTGCCGCTGCTCAACGATCCCGGCGCTCGGCAGGCTTGGCCTAACCAGCAACTGATCCAGATCAGCGAATCGATGACGGGCCGCGCGATCCGGACGAAGGACTGGACCTACTGCGTCGCGGACCCTTCTGGGGCTTCGAAAGAGCCCGCGGCTGCCACTTACCATGAGTACCAGCTCTACGATCAGCGCGCCGATCCACACGAGCTGGTGAATCTCGCTGGGCGCCAGGAGTACCGCTCGCAGGCCAGCGAGCTGAGCCAGCAACTGAAGAAGCTTCTGGTTGCGGCAGGCGAGCCCGAACCTGAAATAGTGCCGGCTAAGCTTTATCCTTGACTTGGGACGGCCTCCTGTTCGTCGTGCCGGGTCGCACAGTCAAAACATTTCTTCTAGAATGGGCACCTGTTTCGTATGAAGATCGGTGAGAAATCATCTTGCTGCGCGCCCTCTTCTCCCCGCGAAGACTACCGATCGCGTGCTTCGGGTGCAGTGGATCGCATCGCCTCCGGCGGCCATTCAACCACCGATGCAACGAAGGCGAGTGTCTCGCTTCCGGGTGGAAGCTTCCTGATGGGGACAGGCGTACGAACGCGGCTTTCCCGCGGATGGCGAAGGCCCGGTCCGTGCTGTCTCCCTCTCGCCGTTTGCAATCGATACCTTCCCGGTCACCAACGCCGAATTCGCCGCCTTCATTGATGCCACCCACTACCGCACCGAGGCCGAAATCTTCGGCTGGTCGTTTGTCTTTTGGTCTCATATCCCGCCTGAGCGCTTCGAAGAACTGGTGGAGGACACAGCAGCCCACACACCGTGGTGGTGCAAGGTTCCAGGTGCTACCTGGAATCATCCGGAGGGCCAAGGGTCCAATGTGGATCTTCGGCAGAATCATCCGGTCGTCCACGTTTCCTGGAACGACGCATCCGCTTACGCCGCATGGGCCGCGAAGTCTCTACCCTCCGAGGCGCAATGGGAATATGCAGCGCGCGGCGGTCTGGAGCAGAAGCTTTATCCGTGGGGCGACGAGCTTGTCCCAGGCGGCACGCATCGGTGCAACATCTGGCAAGGAAAATTTCCGCAGAAAGATACAGCCGAAGACGGTTACACCGGAACTTGCCCGGTCGACAGCTTTCCACCCAACGGTTATGGTCTCTATTCAGTCACTGGCAATGTTTGGGAATGGTGTGCTGACTGGTT
Source organism: uncultured Acidobacteriaceae bacterium (assembly GCA_963775365.1). Taxonomy (GTDB): domain Bacteria; phylum Acidobacteriota; class Terriglobia; order Terriglobales; family Acidobacteriaceae; genus PALSA-350. Next base: position 21,408 of record CAVZJL010000020.1, read on the forward strand.
TCATACCAAGTTTCCTTCTCCCGCGCATGATCCGACGGGGCCACCGCACGGCCAGTCAAAGGTGATGAAGGGCGGCTCATTTCTTTGCCACGCGTCCTACTGCAATCGATACCGCGTGGCTGCCCGCACGTCAAACACTCCGGATAGCTCGGCCTCGAACATCGGCTTCCGCTGCGTAAAAGCCACGGCGAACTTATAGCATCCACAGTAGTTCCAAGCGAGCGACGGCCGGCCGCGCAACTTTTTCTCCTGTTTACTCTCTAATTAACTAGAGAGGTTTTGAACTACTATGCCAAGGTTGAAGGCGATTCTGCTTTCCCTGGCGACTATGTGCGCGCCTGTAGCTCTAGCGCAGACTGCAAACCCAGCCGTTCCAGGAACTGTCAACTATGTAGAAGGCTCGGCCTCGATAAGCGGCCAGCCATTAAATCAACAATCGGTGGGCTACGCCCAGCTCCAGCCGGGCCAGGTGCTGCAAACAGCAAATGGCAGGGTTGAGTTGCTCCTCACCCCAGGTGTTTTTCTTCGCGTGGGAGAAAACAGTGCTGTACGAATGATTTCTCCAAATCTACTGAATACGCAGATAGCCCTGGATCGCGGCCGTGCCGACATTGAAGTGGATGAGATCCATCCCCGCAACGATATACAAGTGGCGCAAGGCAGTGCGAACACTCGCCTGCTAAAGGACGGGCTGTATGCTTTCGACGCCGATAAGGGAACTGTCCGCGTCTTCAAGGGAGAGGCTGTGCTGTTGCAAGACGCTGGCGATGGCCAGAAGGCACTCAAGGTAAAGGGTGACCACCAAGTCGCTTTGACGGGGAACGAAACGGTTCAGAGCGTGAGTTTCGAGCGTAATCAAGCCGAGGACGCACTCTACAACTGGAGCAGCCTCCGTTCTCAATACCTGGCCGAAGCTAATCTCAGTCTGGCCTCGCAATATGCCGGGTACGGCGTCATGGCTCCGGGATGGTACTGGGACGCCGGTTTCTGGGGCTATACCTGGCTCCCGGGTGACGGGCTGTTGTGGAGTCCCTTCGGATGGGGCTTCTATTCGCCACGCTACATCTTCTACCGGGGCCCGGTCTTCTACGGCGGTCGCGGTTACGGCGGCCGCAGCTATGCGCAATTCAGGGGAGGAGGCTTTGCTGGTGGAGGAGCCCACGCCATGGGTGGAGGTTTTCATGGCGGCCGTTAAAACCAATCAATAGGGGAATTCCCAAGCCCGTCCTTCACCGACGGGCTTTTCTTTTCCCAATTGAGCTCGACTAACGATCGCAATAGGGCCCCGGTCCCGCAAGAGCGCGTTGACAGATGTTCGCTGGCGGGACTATGTATTCTCCGGGACCTTCTAGATATTCGATGGCGCGAATTGACTCACGCTTGAGCTGCAGATGCATAAGCATGCCGAGTGACTCCCATGACAAGGCCTGCTTGCTTAAGATCTCCACCTTGATCTTTCGTTAGCACTCGCGTTGTTCCTCTTTCCCCAAGCCAATCTGGCACAAAGCAATCCTGGTCGCGATTGGACGACATGGGGCTACGATCAGGAGCGGACCGGCTGGAACCGGGGCGAGACTTCGCTGACCATCAACAACGTGTCGAAGCTCGGATTGCTGTGGAGCACCCAACTGAGCACGCCACCCAACGGCATCGTTCTTTCCACGCTTACCGCACCGCTGGTGGCGGAAGGCGTCAGCACCGCGCGAGGCGCAAAGAATCTGGTTTTCCTGTTGGGCGCCGACGACACGGTGTTTGCCCTCGATGCGGACATGGGAAAAGTTTTTTGGCAGAAGACCTTCGCCAATTCCGCCGCGCCCATCTGGCCTGCTACCTGGCTGTGTTCGAACACAGTGAACGATACCCCGGTGATCGATAAGCGAAACAACGTGATTTTCCTGATCACCAGTGACGGTAAGCTGCGCGGACTCAATTTGAGTGACGGCGCGGATCGCATGGCGCCGGTCAATATGGTGGAACCCTTTGCCCGGGCCTGGAGCCTCAACCTGATCGACAACGTCGTGTACACCACCAGTGGCCGCGGTTGCGGTCAGTTGCCAGCGGTGCCGGGCGTCAAACCATCGGTAGTGCCGGGGAGCGTTTCTGCGATGGATATGAGCGATCTCGCTCACCCGCAGCTAGTCCGCTTTTATACCAGCGGCAATAAATATTCAGGTCCGTGGGGACGGGGCGGTGTCTCCAAAGGCATAGACGGCACTGTCATTGCGCAAACAGCCGACGGTGTCTACGATCCAGCAGCCGGCGATTTTGGCGAGACCGTGCTCAAGCTGGCCCCCAGGGCGACGCGTCTGCTGGATTCATTTACGCCCTCGAACTGGCAATATCTGAATGCCCAGGACCTCGATTTCGGTTCGGCGAGCCCAGACGTTTTTACTTTCCAGAACCGGACGCTCGTCGCCGTTGCCGGCAAAGAAGGTGTCCTCTACCTGCTCGATGGTGCCGATCTTGGTGGCCGTCCTAATCATTCGACGCCTCTGTACAAATCACCGCAGCTTGGTAACGATGCCGCGGAAGGCCGCAAACCGGGTCAGGGGATATGGGGCTCTATCACCAGCTATGAGACCCCGGATCATAAACGATTACTGTATGTGCCCATGTGGGGACCGCCTTCAAAGAATGCACCGCAATTTAAATCAAATGGCGGCCCCGCCCCTCACGGTAGCATCATGGCATTCCAGGTTACAGCCGAAGGAGAAAAGCTATCCCTGGCTGCGCAGTGGATCTCGCGCGACATGATCGTGCCCGATCCGCCTGTTGTGGCGAATGGTGTGCTGTATGCCATCCAGACCGGGGAGCAGACCGTTCAGAGCCCCGCTTATGTTCACGGAACCCAGGATGAAATCAACCACAATCCGCTATCGGCTAAGTACCGTTCCACCCCGGTCAGCAATCTCACTCTGTATGCGTTCGATGCCGAGACAGGGGAACAACTCTATTCGAGCGATAAGATCCTCACGGATTGGGTGCACTTCAGCGAACCCGTGGTGGCGTTGGGAAAAGTCTTCATCGTAAGCCATGACGCCCATGTCTACGCTTTTGGGCTCAAGCGCTGAAGGCGCTCAATCAAAGGAAACCACTTTGTTTACAAACATCTCGTCGCGTGGTCTCAATAGGCGTGCATTTATTTCTTCGGCGTTGGCGTTGTCGGGAGGAGCAGTTGCAGCGGGCGTGCTCTGTGACTCGAATGCGTGGGCGGCCGGCGTGGCAACCAAATCTCTCGACCCCATCGACCCGTATATCCGTTTTGGGATTACTGGCGCTTTGTGGGGCGATTGGCCCAACGGTAATCTTCGCATGTCAACCGACATGCATCAGATCATCGCAGACACGGCGCGCTTCGGGTTGCAAGGCATCGAGCCCTACTCAGGACAAGTTGTGCAGTTTCTGGGGAACCCGCTCGAGCTCAAGCGAATGTGCAATGCTGCGGGAATTGAGTTAGTTGATGTGGGAGATCTGCCGCGCGCTCCGGGGTCGAAGCCAGCTTCGAGCGCCAATCCGCCATCCAATCCATGGATCAGCAAGGAGGGCAATGCCGAGCTCATCGCCGACATGGTGAACTTCGCACACGATTTTCTGGCGCCCTCTGGCTGCGATCATTGGAAGACTAATATGGGCAGCCGGCCGCAAGCCGGGCCCAGTGACGATCAACTCAAGATACTGGCCAACACGCTGAATGAAATCGGGAGGCAGACCATCGCCTTTGGAGTAAGACTGGCTCCGCATCCCCATATCTGGGGCCCCATGGAACGGGAGCATGACATGCGAACGGTGATGGCACATACCGATCCAAAGTATGTCTGGCTCACAGCTGACACCGCGCATTTGACCCTGGGCGGTGGCGATGCGGTGCAGATCATCAGCGATTATTTTCCGCGGGTCGCAGAAGTGCATATGAAGGACACCTATCCGAGGTATCGCGGCAATACATCGACGCCGACGCTGGCGGAACACCGTCAGGCAAGCCTCTACCACAACCTCGGTGTAGGCGGTGTGGACTTTCCAGCCCTCTTCAAAGTCTTACGGGATCGAAAGTTCAAGGGATGGGTAGTCTACGACCTGGACGCGCCTCGGCCAGATGATGGCAGCGGTAGCATTCAAGACAATCTCGCGGTCAACATCACCTATCTGAGAAATGTACTGCACGTAAAATTGCCAGAGCCTCCGCACGTCTAGAAGGAGAGCCCGGAAGCGCAGTGGAGGGACCTGCGGTTTCTTTTCCCGCTTCCCACACACCCGATCGAAAGGCCTACGGGCGCTCGGGCCACGAGTGTCTCGGGTAGCGGCGCATCAGTTCGCGGCGCACCTGCGGATAGAGCCGCTCCCAAAAGCCTGCCAGATCGGTGGTCGTCTGCACCGCTCGCTGATTCGGAGCCAGTAGGTGGACCACCACCGGCGTCCGCGCCAGCCCGATCCGGGGCGTTTCCCGCATCCCGAAGAAATCCTGCAGGCGGGATGCAATCCAGGGCGGCTTACCGGGTTCGTAGTGAACCTTCGTCTCCCGGCCGCTGGGCAATCGGATCCGCGCGGGTGCAATCTCATTGATCTGCCGTGTCCCTATCTTCCGTTCGAGTGTAGTCACCAGGTGTTCCCCTGCAGACTTCAACTCGGTAAAGCTGCGCAGCCCCAGGCACATTTCGCGGAGTACCTCAGAAACATCGGGCGCCTTGCCACCGGCGAACTCTACGCGGGCTAAGAATTCATCGAGCGCCTTCCTGTCGACGAAACGATCGACGCCGGCTTCCATCGCTTTCTGCGCCAGCAGCTGGGCTGCGGCTTCTGCATCCGGCATGGCCCCGCGGGATTCCTGAATAACAAGTTCGTCATACAACAGCGCGCTCACCGCCTCCACCCGCTCGCCCTGGCGATTCCACTCTACGCTCGATTGCTCGCGCACACGATCGGGAAACAGTTCAATCAACCACTCCGGTTCGATACGAGCCGTCATACGTATCAGTGGCAGAGGCTTATCTTTGCGGTCCTCGGCATCCACCGCGACCATAAATTCATATTGTGGCGCCTCTCCCGCGACCTCTGCCGATGTGCCATTCGAAAGTAGCATCTGGTTGCCCGCACGCCGTCGGGCGACTCGGTCAGGAAACCCCGCCAGTATCGACATCAGCAAGGCATCATCGTCATGCTTCGTCTGCCTGGCGGGCCGCGCAATCCTGCGCAGTTGCTCCACTTGTTGCCGGGTGCGGTAATCCTGATCGGCATCGATGGCTGCGAGCAGATCATTTTTCTCTGATCGCGCGCCCGATCCAAGCAGTGCCGCCGCGATACAGCCGTCCTCGCCCACGCCGCGCTCCATGGCCGCGGTGAGAATGCGCGATAGCCTGGGATGCAGCGGGTAACGCGCCAATTGCTGCACCATCGGCCCGGTAGCACCCAGGCGGTCGAGCAAAGACTCCGCTCTTTCAACGGCTGCCGCAGGCGGCGCATCCAGCCAGTCGATTTCGCCGATTTGCATTGCGCGCAGTGCGAGGCAAAGCTGGGAGAGCTCGCTGCGCGCGATCTCCGGCTCGTCGTGTTCCGGCCGGCGCAGGTAGTCCTCCATGGTGTACAAGCGCAGCACGCGGCCGGGCCCGGTGCGTCCCGCCCGCCCCGCTCTTTGCTTTGCTGAAGCCTTGCTCACACGGCCGACATGGAGCGTCGGCAAGCCGGTCCACTGGGAATAGGTCGCGATGCGCGCCAGGCCGCTATCGATCACCGCGCTTACGCCTTCCACCGTTACTGAGCTTTCCGCGACATTCGTAGCCAGGATGACTTTGCGTTGGCTAGCAGGCGCGACCGCACGATCCTGTTCCGTCGGCGTCAAATCGCCGTGCAGCGGCAACACCAGCAAGCCGGCCCGGCGCGCGACTCCCTGGCTCTCGCGAGTGGCGCGTCGTATCTCAGCCGCCCCAGGCAAGAAAACTAAAACGTCTCCGGAGGGTTCCTCTGCGATCAGCAGCTCGAGTGCTTCTGTTAATTGAGCTTCCAGTGGCTTTGGAGAGTACGGCAGATGGGTGATCGCGAGTTCAAATTGCCGCCCCTCTGACCGCAGCACCGGACAGTCTTGAAGGTAGTGTGCCACCGGGCCTGCATCGAGCGTCGCTGACATAACCACGATCCGCAGCTCAGGCCGCTTCTGCTGCAGGCGTTTCAGCAAGGCCAGCGCCAAATCGCTTTCAAGGTGGCGCTCATGAAACTCATCCAGCACAACTGCGGCCACACCCTTTAAGCCCGGATCGGAGAGCAGCCGCCGGGTGAGCACGCCCTCGGTAACAAACCGCAGCCGCGTTTTCGGGCCAACCGCTTCCTCAAAGCGAACCTGGTAGCCAACGGTCTGGCCAACCTCTTCGCCCAGCTCCCAAGCCACCCGCCGCGCCGCCATTCGCGCTGCGATACGGCGTGGTTCCAGCACCACCACTTCACCGCTGACGATGTTGAGCAACGCCGGCGGTACGCGAGTGGTCTTACCCGCTCCCGGCGGCGCTTCGATCACGAGGTTAGGACTGCGCTTTAACGAATCGAGGATCTCCGGCAGAATCGCGTCCACCGGCAGAGCAGGTTTGGGTTTCACCAATTTTCATCCAAACACGGCCCCCCGCAGGCGTCAAACGCTTGCGACACCCATACATCAGTGACTAAACTCCTCCCCATGACGTTCAAGCCGCCTCATGTCATCCGATTTGCTGCCGTTGCTCTGTTTCTTTCTCTCGCCACCGTTGCCATGCGCGCGCAAGATTGGGCCAAGACGCGTCTCGAAGCCTCGCCCCGCCATCACGAGTACGTTCCCCTCAAACACGGCAATCGGACGGTGCAGGCCTTCGTCGTCTACCCTGAGGTCAAGACCAAAGCCTCCGTGGTCATCCTCATTCACGAGATCTACGGCCTCAGCGACTGGGCTAAGGAGATGGCAGATGAGCTGGCTGCGCAAGGCTTCATTGTCGTTGTTCCCGACCTGCTCTCCGGCTTCGGGCCCAATGGAGGTGGTTCGAGTGAGTTTGCCAGCCAGGACGCAGCAGTGAAGGCTGTCTCCAGCCTTGATCCCGAGGGAGTGATGGCAGATCTGGACGCCGCGGCAGACTATGGAAAGAAGATTCCCGCGGGTAATGGCAAAATCGCCGTGACTGGCTTCTGCTGGGGCGGAGGAAAATCGTTCGCCTTCGCCGCCCATCGTAAAGACCTCTCCGCAGCCTTTGTGTTCTATGGCACCGGCCCGGCGGACGTGAGCACGATCACCGCTCCCGTCTACGGTTTCTACGGCGGAAACGATGCTCGTGTTGAAGCTACTATCCCGGCGACCACCGCAGCCATGAAGGCTGCCGGCAAAACATACGAGCCAGTGACTTACGATGGTGCTGGCCACGGATTCATGCGCGCCGGCGAAGACCCCACCAACACCGTGCCCGGAAACAAGACCGCGCGTGAGCAAGGATTTGCTCGCCTGGTCAAGCTTCTTAACGGAATGTAGAAACGGGAGCCAAATGGCCAGGATCATTTCTGTCGAAGCACGCACTGTTCATATTCCGCTGCGCCAGGCGACTGCCTTTGCGCGCCGCCAAGTGACCTCCCGCGACTACACCCTGGTCAGGATCCGCACCGAAGACGGGCTCGAAGGCATTGGCCATTGCTACGCGGGGCATTCCGGGGGAAACGTGGTGACGACGGCGGTGCGCGAGATGCTGGCGCCCATGCTGATTGGTGCTGATTCCAACGCGACGGAAATGCTCTGGAAAAATATGTATCAGGAAGTGTTGCTGCATGGCCGCGTCGGCTCGGTGATGCGTGCGCTCAGTATTCTCGACAACGCACTGTGGGACCGCAACGCCCGCGCCGCCAACCTTCCGCTTTACAAGTATCTGGGCGCCGCCTATGAAGATACGGTTCCGGCCTATGCCAGCGGAGGCTATTACCTCGAGGGCAAGACGCCCGCTATGCTGGGTGAAGAAATGGCCGGCTACGTGGCGCTCGGTCTCAACGCCGTAAAGATGAAGGTCGGCCGCGGCGACCTGAGATCAGAAGAGGCAAGAATCGAGGCAGCGCGCAAAGCGATTGGGCCGGACGTTCTGCTCATGCTGGATGCCAACAACGCGTGGTCCGATGTGCCCACAGCCTTTCGCTACGCGGAGCGTTTCGCGCACTACGATCCTTACTGGATTGAAGAGCCGTTCAGCCCCGATCAGATCGAGAACCACGCCAAGCTGGCCGCCATGATCAGCATCCCTGTAGCCACCGGAGAAATCGAGGCCGGACGCTGGCGGTTCAAGGAGTTGCTGGACAAGCAGGCCGCGTCGATCCTGCAGGCGGACGCCGCGGTGTGTGGTGGAATAACCGAATTCCGGCGAATCGCGGCCCTGGCCGATGCTTACGGAGTGACCATGTGCCCGCACTGGTTTCATGATTTGCACGTGCACCTGGTAGCGGCCTCGCCCAACGGTCAATTCGTCGAATACTTTCCTGACGGCAAGGTATTCAACTTCTGCGACATTATCGATCGCCAACTCGAAGTGCGGAACGGCGGCCTAGCGCTGCCAACCGGCCCCGGCCTGGGATATCTATTCGACGAAAAAGCAATCTCGCGCTTTCAGGCAGACGCGTGGAGCTAGGTGTAGAGTCTGGGTGAGAACTCGTCGGTTCAGAATTGAGGTTTTGTCGGACCTGCAAGAGACGGTGGGTGCCCCATTCAAGCCGTCCTTTGGCTTGAGTGGGATAATGGACCGTGATGTCCACTTCCCGTCCGCCACGCTCGCCCAAGAGATAAAGATACCTTCAGGAGCTGAATTCGTCGGCAGGCTTGCGGTTCCTTTACCGCTGACAAAGCTTCGATATGATGGCGTACACAGGAACCCTCCATGGACCTCGGCTTAAAAAATAAAACTGCATTGGTGTTGGCCGGTGGTGGCGGCTTAGGCCGGGCGATCGCGAAAGCCTTGGCGGCCGAAGGTGCAAACGTAGCGGTGGCCGGGATAGGCGCGAAATCCGTCGCCGGCACCGAGGCCGCATTGGCAGCCATCGAGGGCAAAAGCATCGGCCTGCTTTGGGACCTCTCCGACCTATCTCAGATTGATGGCCACATCTCAAAGATTGAAAGCGAGCTCGGCCCGGTGGATATCCTCGTGAACAACACCGGCGGCCCGCCCCCAACGACGGCCATCGGGCAAGACCCGGCGATGTGGTCGAAACATTTTCAGGCCATGGTGCTTTCGGTCATCGCCATCACCGACCGCGTGCTGCCGAATATGCGCGCCCGCCATTGGGGCCGGGTGATCACCAGCACCTCATCCGGAGTGGAGTCGCCCATCCCCAACCTCGCTATTTCCAATACCCTCCGCCTCTCCCTGGTCGGGTGGTCAAAAACACTGGCGCGCGAAGTCGCCAAGGACGGCATTACCGCCAACATCATCCTCCCCGGACGCATCGCGACCGAGCGGCTGAAATTTCTCGATGAAGCGAAAGCCAAGCGGGAAGGACGCAGCGTTGAGGATGTGTTAACGGAGAGCACGGGCAGTATTCCGGTGGGGCGTTACGGCAAGCCGGAAGAATACGGTGACGTGGTTGCATTTTTGGCGAGCGATCGCGCCGCTTATATCACTGGCTCAGTGATTCGCGTCGATGGCGGCCTGATCGCCAGCATCTAGAAATATCAGCTTGGAAACCAACATGACAACGGAACGGACAACAGTGGAATTAGACCAAAAGACGGTGGCAACACTTTCCTCCGTAGCCACGGCGACGCTCACGACGGTGTTGCTGAAAAACGGCCTGCGCAATGTCTGGTTGCGCGGCACCAAGCCGCTGCGCCCAGGCCAGAAGCGGATTGTGGGCCCTGCTTTCACGCTACGCTTTGTCCCGGCGCGCGAAGACCTGGCTACACCGGAATCCTGGAGTTCCCCCATCTCGACGCGCGCCGCGATCGAGGCCATGGCGCCCGGCTGCATTGCCGTGGTGGACGCCATGGGCATCACCGACGCCGGCATCTTCGGCGATATTCTCTGCGCTCGCATGCAGGTGCGTGGCGTCGCCGCCTTGGTCACCGATGGGGTAGTACGTGACCACACCGGCGTGCTCGCCACAGGTTTGCCCGTATGGTGCATGGGCGCCGCAGCGCCCCCTTCGGTCGCCGGTCTCACTTTTGTCAATTGGCAGGAGCCGATCGGCTGTGGTGGGGTCGCAGTTTTTCCCAATGACGTGATCGTGGTGGATGAAGATGGCGCTGTCGTCATTCCCCGCTCGTTGCTCAAGGAGGTTGTGGAAGCGGCCGTTGAGCAGGAAAAGCTGGAGGACTGGATTATTGCTGAGGTAAAAGCGGGCGCGTCCCTGCCCGGGTTGTACCCTCCCAATGCGGAAAACAAAGCGCGCTACGAGGCTTTCCGCAAGGGACAGGCGAAGACTTCCGCGTAACGGGCTTGGCCCAGCGTCCAGTAGCAGGTTCGCTGCTGGACGCCGTGCGCCGGGCACCGCCCGGGAAAAGCTAGTTGGCCTCTTTTAGCTTCTGCATGTATTGATCCATCAGTTTGGCAGGGACCTTGCTCGTGGTCTTCGTCCACAGAGGATCCGTGATGGCGTACGCTTCGTCGACGAACTTCTCGAAAAAAGCCCACGTCATGGTGTAGTACTGCCCCCATGAAATGAGCCGCGCTCCGCTCGCATTGTAGCCCGCCAAAACAACCGCGTGACCACCGACGATGCTGTTGTCGGCCTTGGGTTCAACGTCCCAAACTTTCAGCGGCGGCGCGTTTGTTGGCATGATGTATTGCGGCACGTTGAAGCCGATGTACGCCACCCCGTGGTCATAAATAGCGCGCTTGATGTTGTCGATGTTTTTGACGTCGACTTCAGCAAACGCAGTGATCTTGTGCCGTTGCTGCCCTTTGGGGCCGAAGGGCGCGCCTGTCTTTAGCAGATAAGTCAGAACATGCTGTTCGTTGCCGCCCGGGCCCTCACCGCCGTGCTTCGGGTTGTAGCCGCACGCCTGCTCATAAAGGTCGACGACGTCTACATCCGGTTCGGTTTCGAGGTTTTTTGCTGAGTTAAAACTCCAGACCTGGATCGCATGATAGAAAGCGGCGCAGGTGCAGTCTCCCAGCGTGTCGTTCGCCATCATGCCCAGTTCCCCAGGCATTCCCTTGGTGTAGTCCACAGCAGGGTGAACAGGCTCCACTGGCTGGCCCGCCAGCAGGGTGTGAAGCATCGGAATTTTGTCATTATGGGAACGGGCAAGCCGGCCCAGCTTGAACGAAATCTTCTCTGCGGTTGGTGGCGTCATGGGTGCTTCTCCTTGTGTGCGAATGATGGTTCTACGTCGATCGTTGCTCCGTGTTCATCCCCCGGATTTCCTGTGAAGCCTATGTGAACCACTGAACTTTATGCGGGTTTCCTCACTGAAAGCCGCACGCGCTACCCGCGGATGGTGCCGCGTACAGGAAATTCCGGGTCTCTTACTGGAGCGATCCGCCCAAGTTTGAAGTTGGCGCTTGGGTGGGTGGCTTTGCTGCCGGAGGAAGCATCCGGCTTGACAGATATTCCGCTATGGATTACGGCCCATGTCGCGATTACGCTACCGGCCGTGGTAAGCCCGCCATACTTGGCATAGATTTGCGCCGCCTGCTGATCGGCTTGTTCTATGTTGTGGTTGGGGTTCGGTATTTGTGGGTCAGAGGCATTGCGAATCGCGTGCCAGGCGAGGCCTTGCATGCCCTGCAACGCGCTCGCAACCATCGCGTCGCCCATCTCGCACACCCGCCCTAACCCCTGGAGCTTGTAGTAATCGGTGGAGTCGTCGAAGGCGAAACAATCGGTGGTCACGATGGCATCGGTCGCCGCGCTCCATATCTTCGGAGTGCTGCGCGAGTTGGGTACCCGCGATGCGTTGAGCTGAAGTAAAGCAGGAGTCATGGCGTTCAACGCGCCCGGTGGCAGCGGTGAAGGGGTAAAGGCCGCATCGTGCCATGGTTCGTTCTTGAACTGGGTTGTGCAGTCGAAGCGCACGCTGCCACCGACGACGACATCCCCCAGCAGGACATTCGCGCCGATGCCTCCTGCAGTTCCAGTGGTGATAAAAACCTTGGGACCGACAGCTTGCGCAATTTCGGTCATCAGCTTCTTCACCGGGGTCGCCGGACCGTCGTAAGCAAAATGCAGTCCGCTCTTGAAGAGCAGAACCTTGGCATTGCCGATCTGGCAGGGAAAGTAGAGTCCCAGGCTGTGGTAGTAGCGCGCCATCTCGCTGGAATGATCATTGAAAGGAGACTTGGCGCCCGTAACCAGCGGCAGATACGCTGCAACGCCATGCCGGTACTCATACCACGAGCTGGTGGGATGCCCGGGAGTAAACAGCGTAGCCAAGGCGGCGGCCTCGGCGGCCGTCCACGTAACGACCACGGCGTCGTAACCTTTGAAGCGGGACAGATCGTCGGTAGCGGCAGGGATTGGCGTGAGTGCGATGGGTTGCGGGGCTCCGCCGGCAGGCCAAGGGGGAGCCGACGGAAGCTGCGCCGATGGATTGGCGAATGCTGCTTCCAGGCCCGGCATCGCGAAAGCGCTGTTGCGGCGCCGAGGGATCGTAGTTCAACCTCACATCAGCAAAGCTCAGCTTCGGCATGGCGATGTCCCTTCTTCGGTTGGGCCCTTGCGAGCGGGATCTGCATGGGCAGCTGAAGGGGTCTGGCAGTCTCTCTATCAGGCTGTCTGCGTCCCCGCCGGGTGCGGGGAACGGCATACGAGAAATAGTGCCGGAAGGGAGCAAATCGTTACACGATTTCTTACCAAGGAAGCCGGCCCCGGAATCTGCGAGACGCCGCTTCGAGATTTCCAGAGCGTCTTTGCAACGTTTATTCCTCCTCCGCCACTACTCGGTACGCGCTTCTGTTGTCAGCAATCCGGGCCGGCTAAGACTGCTGATACTTCTGCCTTGGTTCTTCAAGCCGGCACCGGAGGAAGTATGGATAACCGGGCTTCTGTGGCGTCAGGATTCACCGGCAAACGGCCCGGGCATCCCGGACGGTACCGGAGGACCGGCTGCGCGAGACCCACCCATAACCGAATAGTGTGCTTAAAGGGTTCCCCTGGCGGTGTAAACTTGGACGCGCTCGCTGTCGCTGCGGAGGAACCGGGCTTGGAATTCTTTGCGTTCGACGCGTCCTACGTCGAGAGACTTCGATCAGGGGACGCGCATATCGAAGGGCATTTCGTGACGTACTTCAGTGAACTGATCCGTCTCAAACTACGCTCGCGATTGAATTCTAAAGAAGCCATCGAAGATATAAGGCAGGAAACCTTCATGCGCGTGCTGGCTCTGTTGCGCGCTGAAGAGGGCCTCAGGCAGCCTGATCGGCTTGGGCCCTTTGTCAATTCGGTCTGTAACCATGTGTTGCTGGAGCACTATCGTTCCCAAAAGAGGGTGACGGCCACGATCGACGACGAAACCGAGGCTACCATTGCCGGCCACGAGCCAAGCGCACTCAGCCTGCTGGAGGCCAAGGATACCGAGCGAGTGGTTCGGCAGATCCTGAACGAGCTAACGGAGCGGGATCGGCGTCTGCTGCAGGCCGTGCTGTTGGATGAGCGCGACAAGGATGAGGTTTGCGCCGAATTCGGGATAAGCCGGGAATATTTGAGAGTGTTGTTACACCGCGCAAAACAATCCTTCAAGTCGTTCTATATTAGCCGCTTAGGGTAGAGCAGCGGAGCTCCGCTGCTCTTTACCCGCCCGCCACAAACGCCCTATCCTAGCAATTGAGTGGCCCCATTAGCGCCAAAAAAAATCTCGAATGATCTGAAACGAATGTGGTGTATGCATCACAACAGAGTGTGGATGCAAACGCGCTCATCAAGAGGAGAAAGAACGTGGCAACCTTGGCCAAGTCAAAGCCTGAAGCCTCCGCGGATCAGCTGCAGCGATTCGAGCGAAAACTCCGCGAGGTGAAGCAGGCAATCGCCAACCTTCCTGGTGAGGAATACCACGAGGAGTTGCTCAAAATCGTTCGCCGCGCCGGCTGGACGACGCTCGCGGAAGGGATCTTCTTCGAAGCCGTGGCCGAATCGATGTTGGCCCACACGCGGGACCTGGCGCAGCTCCACCAACGGCTCAAGGCTGCCTTCGAGGCCGTCCAGGAGAAATAACCGGGAGATCTCCGGAAGTAGCGGCCCGGCCCGCCGTGCACTAGTATTGCGGCATGAACGATCCTGGGGAACGAGACCCTATTCGGGGTCTGCGCAAGGGGCTCACTAGCTATGGTGACGCCGGTTTCTCGTTGTTCCTGCGCAAAGCCTTCATCAAGGCCGCCGGCTATTCTGACGATGCCCTCGATCGCCCGATCGTCGGTGTGATCAATACTTTCAGTGACTACAATCCATGTCACGGCAATGTGCCGGACCTGATCGAGAGCGTAAAGCGCGGCGTCATGCTCGCAGGCGGTCTGCCGATGGTGTTTCCTACCATCTCCATCGGCGAGAGTTTCGCTCATCCCACCTCGATGTTCCTCCGCAACCTCATGGCGATGGATACGGAGGAAATGATCCGTGCGCAGCCCATGGACGCGGTGGTGCTCATCGGCGGTTGCGACAAGACCCTGCCGGCGCAGGTCATGGCCGCTGCCAGCACCGATCTTCCGGCCATCGTGGTGCCCACTGGACCGATGGTGGTGGGCCATTACAGGGGCGAGGTGTTGGGCGCCTGCACAGATTGCCGCCGGTTCTGGGCGCAGCACCGCGCCGGCGCTATCGACGTTGCCGAGATCGAGTTGATCAGCGGACGCCTCGCTCCTTCTGTCGGCACCTGCATGGTCATGGGCACCGCCAGCACCATGGCCTGCATCGTCGAAGCGCTGGGTCTGGCGCTGCCTATGAGCGCCACCGCGCCCGCCACGCACTCTGACCGCCGCCGCATTGCCGAGGCCAGCGGCAAGCGCGCCGCAGAGATGGCCATCTCCGGTGCTCCCAAGCCAGGCGAGCTGATTACCGAAGCCTCCGTGCGCAATGCCATGATCGTGTTGCAGGCCATCGGCGGGTCCACTAATGGCTTGATTCACTTGACCGCCATAGCCGGCCGCGCCGGCGTGCACTATCGACCTGGAAGTCTTCGATCGACTGGGCCGGGACGTTCCGGTTTTGCTCAACCTCAAGCCATCCGGCACGCATTACATGGAGCATTTCCACTACGCCGGCGGGTTACCCGCTCTGCTCCGTGAAGTGAAGACGTTGCTCGATCTCAATGCGCCCAGCGTATCCGGGGGCACCATCGGCGATGCAATTGCCGGTGCCGAAGTAGTACCAGGACAGGATGTGATCCGCAGCCTCGCCGCCCCTCTGAAGAAGGAAGGAGCGATGGCCGTCTTGCATGGCAATCTAGCGCCGAATAGCGCCGTCATCAAGCAGTCTGCAGCCTCCCCAAACCTGATGCGCCATACCGGGCGCGCGGTGGTATTCGACTCCGTCAAAGACATGACCAACCGCATCGACGCGCCAGACCTGGATGTGGGGCCCGAGGACGTTCTGGTTCTGCGCAATGCCGGGCCGAAAGGCGCGCCGGGCATGCCGGAGGCAGGTTATTTGCCTATTCCGATGAAGTTGGCTCGCCAGGGTGTGAAAGACATGGTGCGCATTTCCGATGCCCGGATGAGCGGCACCGCTTTCGGAACCATCGTCTTGCATATCACCCCGGAATCGGCGGTTGGCGGACCGCTCGCAATCGTTCGAACCGGCGACCGGATTATGCTCGACGTGGAAGCACGCCGGATTGAACTGTTGATCGATGACCAGGAACTCGAAAGCCGCCTCGCCGCCTGGAAAGCATCGCCCCCGCAACGCAACCTACCCACACGCGGCTATGCCCGGTTATTCGAGGATTGCGTATTGCAGGCCGATCAAGGCTGCGATTTCGATTTTCTCCTGCGCGAAGGCGCACCGCAAGAGACAGGTTCATAGAAATGAAATTGGATCACACTGCGAACGGCGTTTACGCCATCGCCGCAACTCCGTTCATGCCGGATGGGGCAGTCGATACGGAATCGGTCGATCGCATGACAGATTTTTATTTGTCTTGCGGCGTTACCGGCTTAACCATTCTTGGCATTATGGGCGAAGCGCCGAAGCTCGACCCGGCCGAGGCCCTGGCGATTTCCAACCAGGTGGTCCGCCGGGCAAAGGTGCCGGTAATCGTCGGCGTCTCCGCACCCGGCTTTGCTGCCATGCGGTCGCTGGCCCGCGGGGTAATGGATGGTGGAGCGGCGGGGGTGATGATCGCACCGCCGCCTGCGCTGCGCACCGATGATCAGATCATCGGTTATTATGCCCAGGCGGTGACCGCCATCGGGACGGACATCCCATTCGTGATTCAGGACTACCCGTTGCTGCTAACCGTCGTGATGACGCCCAAAGTCATCCGCCAGATTGTGATGGATAACCCCTCTTGCGTGATGCTGAAGCATGAAGACTGGCCCGGCCTGGACAAGATAACCGCGTTGCGCGGCTTTCAAAGCGATGGATCTCTCCGCCCGCTTTCGATTCTTACCGGCAATGGCGCCTTGTTCCTGGATTTTGAGATGGAGCGTGGCGCGGACGGCGCGATGACCGGTTACGGGTTTCCTGACATGCTGGTCGACGTGGTGAAGCATGCGCAGGCCGGAAAACGAGATGCCGCTCATGATCTCTTCGACGCGCATCTTCCGCTCATCCGTTATGAGCAGCAGCAGGGCATCGGTCTGGCGGTGCGCAAATATGTTCTGCAGAAGCGCGGCGCGATTGCTCATGACACACAGCGTGTTCCCGGTGCGGCGCTGAATCCGGCGGCGCGCACTGAGGTCGATTATTTGCTTAGCCGGCTCGCGCGTCATGACCCGCGCGCTGATCTCTGAGTAGTAACATTTGCCGCCATGGTTTTCTCTACCCTTTCTACCCGTGTCAAAGTGGGTCACCGCCCCCGAATTTGTCATCCCGACCGGAGCGTAGCGTAGTGGAGGGACCTGCGGTTTGCGTCAAAGGGGGAAACGCAACCTGGAGGCGATTTCTCTTGCCCTGCGTTTTCTCTCAGCGAGACATCCGGGTGAGAGCCTTAACCACCAAAGGGTGGGCATCGGCACCGATTTGTAGTATTTCGGTCGGCCTCGGCTGGATGCAAGATGAAGCTGTGAAACAAACAAACCCCGATTTCGACGCACTACTGGTATTCCTGGCCAACTGGGAGGCGATAGAGCGCTCCGCCTTAGGCAGAATCCTAACCGCTGGCCAGCTGGCTGATGTGCAGGAATTAGAACGGCTTTACGCCTTACCATCCGGAAATCCAGAAGACTCCTCAAACTAACCCCACGGAGTCTGGCTCTCGTTCCCTAGAGCTCTGCGAAGGGCGGGTGTACCCTATCTCGCTGGGATACCACTTTCCCTCTGATCCCCGATTCATCCGGCGTATTTAGCGGTCGACCCTGCTTCCTCCGCAGCGCCCTACGGCGTACCCGAAGTAAACGTCCAGGTCTTGATGTTCTGGATGGCGGTCCCTCCACCGGTGCCGCCCGTGAAGCCAACGTAAGCCGTGTTCGCGCCAACGGTCGATGGAATATTGATCGTGAACGCCTGGCTAAAGGTCTTATTCGTAACCGTGTCGGTAAGATTGAGCGTCAACGTGGTGCCGTTATAGACAAGTTGGGCGGATATCGTATCGCCGCTCGACAGCACGATCCCGGAAGAGGTGAGGCTGACCGCGGGGTTCGTCGGCGCAGCGCCATTGGTGAAGATTCCCGTGGAATCGGAGCCCTCCCCGCTATTGCTGTAGATATCAAACTTGATAGCGACACTCTTGCCAATCCCGCCGGTTGTTCCGCCGTTGGGGTTGACTCCGTAGCCCAGCCCACCGCCATAGTTTCCCAGCGCCGTTGTGCCCGCATCTTGGATGGTGAAGGTAAATCCATCGGCAGTGGCGCTGGTTAGCTGGAAGGTAAAGTTGGTGGTAAAGGCCTGGATGTTGACCGGTGTAGTCCAGAAGGCGCTGCCGGCCTCATAGCTTCCTCCATCGGTAAGCTCAAGGCTGTTGGCGTTCACTTTGGTTGAGCCGTTCAGTTGCAGGCCGGTGGCGCTGGGAAAGCCGCTGCCAAAGTTGATGTTGGCGTGTCCCGCTCGGATTGAATCACGAAGGCCGCAGTGGCCACCGCACTCTGCGTATATCCAGGCGCAACAGCCAGAGCCTCCAGGGTGCTACTGGCGCTGACCGTAATTGCCGAGCTATAGACCGCAGAGGCGGTGGTTGGCGTGGTCCCGTTGGTGGTGTAGTAAATCACTGCTCCAGGGGTGGCATCGCTGATCGTCACCTGTTGCGCGGAAGTAAAGGATCCTCCGGCCGGTGAGAAGGTCGGCGTCTGCGTGACCGATTGGGTCGGAGAGTACGTATAGCTCGCCGAGCCCACGGCGCTTTGCGTATAGCCGCTTGCCGTGGCGATCGCGTGCACAGTGGTGGTTGCGCTAATCGTGAACGGGGCTGAGTAGAGCTGGGACGCTGTCGTCGGTGTGCTTCCGTCGGTAGTGTAATAAACCGCCGAAGCTGTAGTCGCATCAGTAATAGACACGCTCAATGTGGATGGGAAACTCGTTCCGCTGGCTGGGGTAAACGTCGGCGTCTGTGCGACCGATTGGGTCGGAGAGTACGTATAGCTCGCCGAGCCCATGGCGCTTTGCGTATAGCCGCTGGCCGTGGCGATCGCGTGGACAGTGGTGGTTGCGCTAATCGTGAACGGGGCTGAGTAGAGCTGAGAGGCCGTCGTCGGCGTGCTTCCGTCGGTAGTGTAATAAATCGACGACGATGGAGTCGCATCAGCAATGGACACGCTCAATGTGGATGCGAAACTCGTTCCGCTGGCTGGGGTAAACGTTGGCGTAGCGGCTGCAGCTTGAGTTGCTCCCGAGGTGAAGGTCCAGGTTTTGATGTTCTGGATCGCAGTCCCGCCGCCGGTGCCACCGGTGAAGCCGACATAAGCCGTATTTGCGCCAACGATGGAGGGGATATTGACCGTGAACGCCTGGCTGAAGGTATTATTCGTAACCGTATCGGTAAGGTTGAGCGTCAGCGTAGTGCCGTTATAGACAAGTTGGGCGGAAATCGTATCGCCGCTCGACAGCACGATCCCGGAAGAGGTGAGGTTGACGGCCGGCACCGTTGGAGCTGCTCCGTTGGTATACATACCCGTGGAATCGGTGCCCTCACCACTGTTGCTGTAGATGTCGAATTTGATGGCGACACTCTTGCCGATACCGCCCGTTGTTCCGTGGTTGGATTCGGTCCGTAACCCAGGCTTCCCCCATAGCCACCAATGGCAGTCGGCCCTGCACCCTGGATGGTGAAGGTAAATCCGTCGGCAGTGGCGCTGGCTAGCTGGAAGGTGAAGTTGGTGGTAAAGGACTGGATGTTGACCGGTGTGGTCTAGAAGGCGCTCCCCGCCTGGTAAGTTCCTCCGTTAGTAATTTCAAGGCTGTTGGCGTTCACTTTGGTTGCGCTATTCAGTTGCAGTCCGGTGGCGTTGGGAAAGCCGCTGGCAAAATTAATGGTGCTGGTGCCGCCAGATTGAATCACGTAGGCCGCAGTGGCCACTGTACTCTGCGTATATCCAGGCGCAACCGCCAGAGCCTCCAGGGTGCTGCTGGCGCTGACCGTGATGGCCGAACTATAGACCGCAGAGGCGGTGGTTGGCGTGGTCCCGTTGGTGGTGTAGTAGATCACTGCTCCGGCGGTTGTGTCGCTGATCGTCACCTGTTGCGCCGAAGTAAAGGTTCCTCCGGCCGGCGAAAAGGTCGGCGTCTGCGTGACCGTCTGGGTCGGAGAGTACGTATAGCTCGCTGAGCCCACGGCGCTTTGCGTATAGCCGCTGGCTGTCGCGATCGCGCGGACAGTGGTGGTGGCGCTAATGGTGAACGGGGCCGAGTAGAGCTGAGAGGCCGTCGTCGGCGTGCTTCCGTTGGTGGTGTAATAAATCGCAGCCGCTGGAGTCGCATCAGCAATGGACACACTTAGCGTGGTGGGGAAACTCGTTCCGCTGGCTGGGGTGAAGGTCGGCGTCGCCGCTGTACCCTGGATCTGATAAGTGCCCATGACAATCGGGCTATTTTGATATCCGGTCGCCGCGGCAAAGGCGCGAATGGTAAGTGATCGCTGCACTCACCACGATCGGTGCGCTGTAAACGGCGGAGGAAGTCGTGGGGGTCGATCCGTCTACCGTGTAGTAGATGGTTGCGCCTGGCGTCGCGCTGCTGAGGGAGACGTTCTGTGCCGAAGCATACGTGCCGGGCGATGGGGTGAATGTGGGATCGGCGGCTACTTGAGTTGTTCCCGAGGTGAAGGTCCAGGTTTTGATGTTCTGGATGGCGGTCCCTCCACCGGTGCCGCCGGTGAAGCCGACATAAGCCGTGTTCGCGCCAACGGTGGACGGGATATTGACCGTGAACGCCTGGCTGAAGGTATTATTCGTAACCGTGTCGGTAAGATTGAGCGTTAGCGTGGTGCCGTTATAGACAAGTTGGGCGGATATCGTATCGCCGCTCGACAGCACGATCCCGGAAGAGGTGAGGCTGACGGCCGGCACCGTTGGAGCTACTCCGTTGGTATACATGCCCGTGGAATCGGTGCCCTCACCACTGTTGCTGTAGATGTCGAATTTGATGGCGACACTCTTGCCGATACCGCCCGTTGTTCCGTGGTTGGATTCGGTCCGTAACCCAGGCTTCCCCCATAGCCACCAATGGCAGTCGGTCCTGCACCCTGGATGGTGAAGGTAAATCCGTCGGCCGTGGCGCTGGTTAGCTGGAAAGTGAAGTTGGTGGTAAAGGACTGGATGTTGACCGGTGTGGTCCAGAAGGCGCTCCCCGCCTGGTAGGTTCCTCCAGTCGTAATCTCAAGGCTGTTGGCGTTCACTTTTGTCGCGCTATTCAGTTGCAGTCCAGTGGCGTTGGGAAAGCCGCTGGCAAAGTTAATGGTGCTGGTGCCGCCGGTTTGAATCACGTAGGCCGCAGTGGCCACGGTACTCTGCGCATATCCAGGAGCAACCGCCAGAGCCTCCAGGGTGCTGCTGGCGCTGACCGTGATGGCCGAGCTATAGACCGCAGAGGCGGTAGTTGGCGTTGTGCCGTTGGTGGTGTAGTAGATCACCGCCCCGGGCGTGGTGTCGGCGATCGTGACTGACTGCGTGGAGGTATAAGTGCCCGTGCCCGGCGAAAAAGTGGGCATTGCCGTGGTCGCCGTTTGGATAGTGTAGGTCGCGCTGCCGACGCTGCTGGCGCTGCTCCCGGACGCCTGCGCAATCGCATTGATCGTGACCGTGCCGCTATCCACGCTGATCGGAGAGCTGTAGACGGTAGACGAGGTGGTAGGAACCGAACCATCGATCGTGTAGTAGATGACCGCCCCAGCAGGTTCCATCGCTGAGCGTCACCTGTTGCGCCGTAGCAAAAGACCCTCCGCGCCGGAGAGAAGGTTGGCGTCTGCGTTACCGACCCGGACTGAGAGGTGAACGTCCATGACAGAATTTTCTGGCTTGAGCTTCTGCCACCAGAGCCGCCGGTGAAGCCGATATACGCCACGTTGCTACCGATGGTTGCCGGGATATTGATCGGGAACGTGTGCGTAAACGTCTTGTTCACGACGATATCCGTCAGGGTCAAAATCAGGTTGGCCCCGTCATACGTCATAGTCGCGTTGATTGAATCTCCACTGCTCAGCACAACGCCCGACGAGGTCATGTCGATCGGCGGGAACGGTGGGGGCCGCGCCGTTTATATAGAGTCCGGTGGAGTCTGTGCCCTCGCCGGAGTTGTTATAGAAGTCGAACTTGATGGCGACACTCTTGGCGATACCGCCGGTTGTTCCCGTGGTCGGGTTCGGTCCGTATCCCAGGCTTCCCCCGTAGCCGCCAATGGCAGTGGGGGCAACGTTTTGGATGGTAAAGGTGAATCCATCGGCCAGGGCATTCGAGAGTTGAAATCCGAAGCGATGTGGTAAACGCCTGGATGTTGGTTGGAGTGTTATAGAACACGCTCGATGCCTGGTATGTCCCACCCGTGGTCAACTGCAGGCGGCTGTCGTCGGTGTTTGTTGCGCTTCCGTTCAACGTCAGGCCGGCGACGCTCGCAAAGCCGTTGCCGTAGTTAATCCCCGTCCCGTTCGGCTGGATCGTGTAGCTGGCGCTCGCCACGTTGCTGTTTGTCAGCCCACTGTCGGTAGCGATTGCATTGATGACGGTGTTGCGCGCTGACGGTAATTGGCCCCGTATATTTTGCCGAACCGGTCGTGGGAGTCGATCCATCCGTCGTGTAATAGATGATGGCTCCGGACGTGCTGTCCGAAATAGTAACTGACTGCGTGGTCGTGTAGGAGCCGGCCGCCGGAGAAAACTGCGGCATGGCAGTCTGCGTGTTGAAGGTATAGGTTGCGCTCGATACTGCGCTCTGAAGGTATCCGCTCGCGCTGGCAATCGCCTGCACCGTCGTACCCGTAGAGAGCTGGAAGGGGCCGGTGTACATTGTTGATCCCGTGGTCGGAGTCGACCCATCGGTGGTGTAATAAATGGAAGACGCCGCTTACGGTATCCGTGATAGTGACTTGTTGTGGGCCGTTGAAGGTTCCTCCTGCGGGAGAAATGACGGGTGCCGCCGCTTGCGGCGCTCCGTTCAGAAGGCCGTAAACATCGACCTGGTAACCCGCGCCTACATAGACTTTCCCGTTGGTGACAACGGGAACCGTGAACTTGATCGCTGGTCCCGGCGTTGTCGCGATTGGAGTTCTGATTGCTGTCGTAAAGTTCTTGCGCCACATTATTAGCGTTGAATGCATACAGAACCGAGGATCCGTTTGAGTTGTACGCATCGGTCTCCAATGCCCATACGATACCGTTCTGTGTGCCATTGGACGAGACCACCGGGGTGGCTCCCGGAAATGCTGAGCTTGCCGAGGATTGCGCGGTGGCCGTCGTCGCCAGAACACCATTGGTGATAGGAAACATCTTGAGGGCATCATTTTCCGCCCACATGTAGACATTCCCATTCCAATAGGCCGGCGTGCTCCACAATCCTGAGTCCGTCCCAATGCGTTCGTAATATCCTGCACGGCATTGGTGTTTCTACCGGCATTGGGGCCAACATAGCCGCCGAGACTGTCACGGTTGAGGACGAGGATCCGGCCTTCTTTGCCAACCTGAACCAGGAGGTGCGGATAGGTCCCTGGTTGATCCGGAAGCAGCAGAACACCACCGGAGCCTTGATCGAGATCCGCGGCGCTCAACGAAGCTTGATTGAAGTCTGTGAATGCATCACTGATGGCAAAGCCGCCATTCGACAGATCGTAACGAAGAATGCTTGCGCCGTAATCAACATTGCTCGTGAGCGGGGGATAGGCTGGTCCAATCGCCGTTGCCGGTGGAAAGAAATGCCCGGCCGTTTGCGCTGACCGTGTCGATGGGCATTCCTGCGCCCGCCCCCCAGATGCCATCGCCCCATCCGTTGGGGGAAGTGCAAATCGCAGCTGTTCGTTGAAGTGTGGTCTCGTTGTAAACCAGAACCCAGCCATGCCAGGGCCCATCATCACCATGAGAACCAAAGGCAATGTAGATGTTCCCGTTAAACAGATCGAGCGCCGAACGATTATTTTGCCACAAGGTGCTGAAGGCCAGCGTGCCTCCGGAACTGCCGCTGCCGTTGCCAGGCACCGATGCGGTGAGGGCCGTCGGACTGCCCGGTTGCTCGTTGCCGGTCAGAATGTTGAGAGCATGCAGCCTTTGATAGTAGTTGCCGTTCTCTTTGCTCTTGGCGAGCACAAAGAGGGTGTTGTTGGCTGAGGTCGATGACCGGGGTGGAGGTGATGCCAATCTCGGGATGAATGTCTCCGGCACCACTTTGGACATCTGTATAGGGGACGGTGGTCGCTCCCGACGTGGCCCCATGAGCCGTGCTGATCATGCTGGCCTGCCACAGGGGCGCACTATTCGAGCCGCCGTTGCTGTCGGCATCGAAGGCGTAGACCGTGTCATGTTCGTCGGCAATGAAAATGACGTTGTGCGGTCGCGCCGTTTATGGTCAGATTGGCTACGTAGAGCGGTTGCGCATAAACCTGGCCATCCACGGTTCGGCTGAATAGCTTGCCGAACGTGTTGGTGTTCACATTGGTCGGAGTAAGAACCGTCTCCTGCGTGTTCTGGCCCTGATGAGTGTTGTCGTAGCGCCAGGTGAGCACGTTGGGGATCTGCGCGAGCAGAGGCCCTGCCGCGGTCAGGAACAAAAGACACAGGAGCAGTAGCCTGGAAAAGGCCGCAGATTTTGCTTGAATTGACGCGAACCGGTTGCGTCGCGCTTGGCGCGTGGATTCACTTAGCCGAAAAATAAGACCCTCCTACCCGGGTGGGTATGTTGGGGCCGCAATTCCAGCTACGTACTGTCTGGCCCTGGCCCGCCGCACCGTCAAACGAATTTTTGGACTGGCGCGGTTCTGTTGAAACCGACAGGAGCTTTGCAGCCCAGGGGATAGGGGATCGCATAGGGGATGGAACGGGGGGGGAAATTAGGAGACGCAGGTCGAATATACAACAATTGGGGCATTACGAAAGACATTTTTGAAGGTCATTTTTCTGAAAAGATTTTTTTCGTTTCGGCTTGACGGCTGCCACTCCGGTTGGCTTCGTCCTGGAAGGGTGCGAGACTTAGAAGACTCAACCCATGAAACGGATAGCCTTGCTCTCTCTACTGGTAACCGGCGTTGTTTGCGGGTGCGCTCCTGATGGGCGGGCCTGTCGTCGCGGTGGCGGCCGGGAGCGAGGCTTCCGGAATGGTTTGGGAAAAGCATGGGGACTGGCATCTCAATGGCAGCTCCAGCGCCCTCCGGTTGGGAGAGGCGATCCCACCCGGCGGTTTGATCACCGCCGGCGCTGAGGGTCCGGCGCACTCGATTGTCAATTTTCCTGCCCGACGGACAGCGAATGCTGTGCGAATGCTACGAAGCGAAAACTGTGTTCCCAGGGCTTCCGCGTTCCGGCGATTACTCCGCAGCCCCAGCCCGCGGTTTGGGAGATGTTTGTCGCCGTCAGGAACGTTTTGTTGTTGCGGCCGGCATCGGCCGAGACCGCTTTCCCAACCCTAGCAGGCCGCGAGTAGATGGCGGTCAACTCCGAGATGGTAGCGGCGGTCAGCCCGCAGGGCGAGATCTCGATCGCTCCGGCGCTCCGTGTTCTGCCCTCGGGCCAATACGCCCTTAGGGTATCCGCGGATGGCGCAAGCGGCCGCGGCAACCCCGCCCGGCCGTCCAATCGCTGGATTGGTCGGCTGCGCAGAAGGTAGCACAAGTTCGAGTAGGCGGACCCGGCCTTTACAGGATTCGCGTATCGGATCAAACCTACGTGCAGCGATTCGAAATTGAGGTGCTGGCCACCTCTCCGGCATCGTTGGCAGCCGAGACTGCCGGCCTGAAAATGGCCCGCGAAACTATCCTCAAGTGGACCCACGAGGGGTGGCCCCTGCACGATTTCCTGCGCGTCTACCTTGAATCGCGACTGAGTGCACTTCGCAGTGACCAGTAATGTAACATGCAAAGTTACGAATGCGCGCAGCCTGAGGGCTTCCTTAATGTCTGCCCAGATATTCGAGCTAGCCGGGCATCCAATGGGCGTGGCCGGCCGGCTTCCGCGGCTTCATCTATGCGCAAAAAAGCGTCCTGCATATAGCGCACGACCAGCCAACGCAGCGGTTCTATCTCCCACTTCGGCGAACGTCTCTGGGCCAGCGGTAGCATCTCCAGGCCCGTTTGACGATTCATGATCAGGCCGGCGAGCAATCGTCCGGCCAGGTTGCTGGTGGAAACTCCCTGTCCCGTATAGCCCATAATCGAACCGATACGCGAGCTCGCGTCAAAGCTCACAGCCGGCATCCAGTCGCGGGGCATGCCCACCGGGCCGCCCCACGCGTGGGTGAAACGCAATGCCTGCCAGCGGTGGGAACCACTCCCCCAATGAGCGCTGGATCATCTTCACGGTCGCTTCGTGGGTATCTTGCTGGTCGGTGATCTTCGAGCCGAAGGCATAAGGCGCGCCCCGGCTGCCAAAGAGAATGCGTCCATCCGGGGTCTTGGTCAGATATACGACCGTGTTGCGCGTGGAAGCAACGCTCTCTCCGTTCTGCCATCCGATCTGCGACCACTGCCGGGCAGTCAGCGGTTCCGTCAACGAGATCAGGGAATAGACCGGCAGCAGCGCCCGGTGCAGGGGTGGGAGGCGCGTCAGATATGCCTCTCCCGCGAGCACGATGGCAACTTTAGCGCGCAGCTCGCCCCCAGGGGTGATGAGGCTCCCGGGCTTTGAAGCTGGTCACATGCGTCTGCTCATAGATGACCCCGCCGCGTGCCTCGACTGCTCGCGCCAGGCCGCGCACCAGGCGCGCCGGATGCAGGCTCGCGCCATCAGGCGTGTACAGTCCGCCATGCACTTCGGTTACGCGAATGCGTTCCGCAGCTTCTGTGGCGCTGAGCATCTGGTAGCGATTGCCCAATCCCAGCCGTTCATAGGCTGCAAAGCTCGAGCGAATGCCCGGTAGCTGATGCTGCCCGCGCGCCAGGGTCAGAACGCCACCCTTATGGAAGCGCGCGTCGATCTTTTCTTCTGCACAGACGCGGCCCACCTCATCGACCGATTCGCGCATGGTCAGCAGCAGGTTACGCGCCGTCTCAGCCCCGAACCGCTTCTCCAGAGCGCCAGCCGTCACAGGGAAATTTGGGGAACACCAACCTCCGTTGCGGCCCGAGGCGCCGAAGCCCGCGACCTCCTTATCGACAACGGCAACGCGTAGTGCGGGCTGATCCCGAAGCAGGTAGTAGGCCGTCCACAGGCCGGAGTAGCCGGCGCCCAGGATCGCGACGTCGACGTCGGTCGAACTTTTGAGCGCCGGCCGTGGCGTCAACGGCTCGCCCAGGTCCTCTAGCCAGAAGCTATAAGCGGAGTAATCGCGCATCAAAGGCCGCGTCACCCTGCCAACAGGAAACCAGCCAGCAACGCAAAGGCAACCCCTAGGCCCTCGCGCGACGTGATCTTCTCGTGCAGAAAAAGGACACTTAATGCGATGGTGATCACCGGGTACAGCGACGACATCGCGATCACCGTCGAAACTTTGCCCTTCTCAACTGCCGCAAAGAAGGCCAGAAAGCCCACGAAGTTTACAAAGCCTGCGCCAACCGACCAGCCGAATCCCTGGGGAGACCAAACGATGTGGAAACGCTCCAGCGAGAGCACCACCAACCCAAAGGCCATCACGCCTACTACCTGGAAAAGCAGTGTCTGCCGCGGCCGTGTGTAGTTGGAAGCCAGCTTGCTGAATACTCCCCACACGCCCCATGCCAACACGGTCATGCCTGCATACAGGATCCAAGGCTTCATCAACACCACCTTTTCGGAGTTTAGTGATGGCTCATGCTCCAAACATATGCGGCCAGGGCTTTCACCTGGTCGTCTGTGAGTTGCGCCCCGCCCATCGGCGGCATGGGGCTGCGATATTCCTTCGGTTGCGGAACGCCGTCGGTGATGGTCTTGGCGATGCCGGTCCAGCTGCCATCGCTCCACAACCATTTTTGATCCGTGAGGTCCGGACCCAGCGGAGTCCCTTTGCCGTCGGAGCCATGGCAACCCGCGCACGAACCCCCTCCCACTTGTCCGTGGTAGATGCGATCACCCAGCGCCACCATGTCTTGCGTCGCGCCTGGGGGAACGGAGAGTCCTGCGTCCGGGTTTGTGCCTTCCGGCGGTTTGGCATTGGCCGTGTCGATAGGGCCGGCCGGAGCTGAGGCGCCCGGGCATGGAGTTGACTTCGCCCCTCCACCTGCAGAGCCGCCCACATAAACAACGTGGTATATCCGCCCGGTATTATCGTCGGAGATGTAGAGCGACCCGTCCGGTGCGATAGCAATGCCACTGGGACGATGGACGGCTTTCTCGGGTGTCTCCACCGCACCAGCGAATCCGTCGGCAAATATTTCACAAGGACCAGCCGCGCGGGCTCCGGCCAGCGGCTGAAAGACAATGTTGTAGCCCCCCTGGGCAAAGGGCGCGCGATCCCATGAACCGTGGAAGGCGATGAACACGCCATTGCGATAGTGAGCGGGGAATTGTTTTCCGTCGTAGAACACCGCGCCATTCGGCCCCCAATGAGCAGGGAAAGCTGCCACCGGGGCGAATCTTGTTGGCGCAGACGCCTACTTTTTTGCCGCCGTCTCCGCCGTACTCTGGCGCCAGTACCAGCTTTTGCTGCACTGCGTCGTAGTAGCACTCGGGCCAGCCATAGTCGCCGCCCTGCTTCAGGAGCAGCAATTCTTCTGCCGGTAAAGTAGCTTCCATCGGCGGCGGGTAAAGGTCAGGCCAATTCGCATGCAGTTGGTCGCGTCCATGTTGGGTAACAAATATCCGCTTGCCCGCTGCGTCAATCGCGAAACCCTCACCATTGCGTATCCCAGTGGCGAAACGATCTGCCGGCGTAAATGGTTGGTTAGTCTTGTTCGCGTCATAATCGCCATGTGCCCCCGCGGGTCTTGAGTTCCGTGCAGGGGTCCGCGCCGGGCGACTTGAGCGTTCGATTTTTCAGCTGGCAGGAGTTGGTCGCCGTGCCTACATCGACGTACATGGACCCATCAGCGGTGATGGCGAATGGATGCATGGGATGGTCGCCACCCAGAGGCAGTCCGGTAACGACGGTGGTAGCCGATCCCTGGGGGACGATTGACCCTGCAGACAATGGGTAACGCACGATGCGATCGTTGATCTCGGCATAAATCGAGCCCTTATAGAGAGCGATGCCGGTGCCACCCTTTCCGCCGGTCTCTTCGCTTTCGCCAAAACGCTCAGTCACGGCCGCCTTACCCGTCCCGCTCTTATCTTGCAAGCGCTACCAGAAATCCGCCGGCGGGAGGCTTATCTCCCGGGGGATAGTAGTCGCCGGACCAGGTATTCACGAACACCACTCCGTTCGGCGCTACCACCAGATGACGCGCGTGCCCAATACCGTCGGCGAATATGGTTGCGCAAAAACCGGCGGGCAGCTTCAGCCCACTGTCCTCGCTCGGGCATCCCTGGCTCTTGGTTTCTGCGCCAGGTCTACCCGAAGCCAACGAACTGCCTACACACAATGCACTGAATACGGTGATGGCAGGCAGCAGACTCTTAAACAAACTCGAAAATCGCATGGACCACCCCTCAACATCCGACTAAATTTAGCCCTTATTACAAACGGCCGAACTTCTTTACTGCTTCCTGGATGGATTTAGTGTTCTCGATGTACGCGTACATGCTGTGTTCTTTAAAGTCCAGTTGTTGCGACAATACCAGCACCTTCGGCGCGATCTCCCGCGGTACGACCACGACCCCGTCGCTATCCGCAGCGACAATGTCGCCGGCATTGACCTTGATTCCGTCACACACGACTGTAATCCCCGTGCCCGCAACACGATAGTGCCCGGCAGAGGTCGCCGGTACGATCCCACTCGCATACACAGGGAATCCAATCTTACGCAAATAGGCTACGTCACGCACGCCTCCATCGATCACCGCGCCCGCAAATTCCCGCGCAGACATCGCCGTGCCCATCAGTCCACCCATCCCTGCAATATCCGCCCCATCCTGCACCGTCATCACATACACCGAATCCTTGGCCCCCTGGTCGATCGCTGTAAGCATACCGGTGAGCGCATTCGGATCGTGATTTTCTTCCTTCACCAGCTTTACCGTTACCGCATAGCCGGCAAACTTCGTCGTGAAAATCGGCTGCATGTGGTGTGTCATGTACTGCCGTTGCCCGGTGAGCTGCTCAATCGCGTCGGAAACCGAAGACACTTCGACGTGCCGATACCCGGCAAGCATGGCTGCGGGATCGTTTGCGTACACCGATGCGTCGGGAAATGTCTGTGCGTGCAGCAGCAGTGCAATCAGCAGGCAGGGAACGATAAGAGCCCCTGCCAGAAAAATTTTCTTACGCGAGCGGTTCAGCTTCACAGTTCTCTCCTCATAATGCAGCGACCGAACCATCCTGATGGAAGACAAAAGCCATCGGAACAGTGCCGCGGAATGGATACTTGCTCAAATCAGCTTCGTTCATCTCGAAGCCCAGGCCGGGTTTCGCAGGCAGCGGAACACGGCCATCGACCATCCGCATCGCAGGAAAGCCAAACCACTCCGCCCAGACCTTCTCTTTGTCCCCCGGCTTCACGAAGCTGCAAATCTCCTGCACCAGGAAGTTGGGCATTGCGGCATCCACATGCAGCGTCGCCAGGCCGCCGATGGGTCCTTCGCAGGCATGAGGAGCCATGGAGATATTCGAAATGTTGGCCATGGCCGCCACCTTCCACAGCGCCGAGATCCCGCCCACGTGATTGATGTCCGTTTGTAAAATGTCGACCGCCCCTAGTTCGATCAACTCGCGGCAACCGTAAGCCGCGACCAGCCGCTCACCGGTCGCGATCGGGGTAGTGGTGCGGCTAGCGATCTTCGCCATAGCCTGTACGTTCTCCGGTGGACACGGTTCCTCCACAAAGAGCAGGTTTAGCGGCTCTACTTCTTTGATCAGGATCGACGCCACGCCAGGCCCCATCTTCGCGTGAAAATCTACAGCGATGTCGATGGAATCTCCCAACCCTTCGCGCGCCCGCTGCATGAATTTCACCGCGCGTTCGATCTTGGCATTGGTTTCGATCCACTCATAGTCAGAATCGGGTAGGCCAAGCTTAAGACACGAGACGCCCTGCTGCAGAGCCGTTGCCCGCAACTGTGCCAGGTCCTCTGAGGTCGCCACGTTCTCCACGTGATAGTAGCCACGGATACCACGCGCATCGAACGGACCCCCTAAGAGCTGATAAACGGGCACATTGAGGGCCTTGCCGCGTATATCCCACAGCGCCTGATCGATTCCCGAGATCGCGGAGCCAATCACCGGCCCAGCGCGATAGAAGGTGTGGACATACATCGATTGCCACAGATGCTCCACCTGCATGGGGTCGCTCCCGATCAGGAAGTCACGAAAGTCCTGAATGCAGGACATGACAGATTGGGCCTTGCCCTCAAGCGTGCCTTCACCCCAACCAACAATCCCCTGGTTTGTTTCCAATTTGACGAAGACGTAGGGCCGATCCGAGTGCGGCGTAAGCGATACGCCGAAAACCTTGAGATTGGTGATCGTCAGGCCGGAGCCCAGCTCGCGGAATGCCTCTCGCCCAACATCCTGGCCCTCGGGATGATAAGCGTAGCTTGCATCGACAGCTTGGAAATCACATCCGCACGCGTCGACGACTCGTGAACCTGAGACTGCGGCTCCCATTCTGGAGCCGTGCCCGCCGCCGGCCGCTAGCAGGGCCGCTCCTCCTAGAAACCTTCGCCGGTTCATGCGATGTCATCCCTTCCAACAACTCTACCAATCGAGAATTGCGCCGTCTGCCGCACGTGCTACCGAGGTAGCAAATGTTTCCTGCTTGAAAGGATGTTTCGCCGCCTCAGCTTCATTCACTTCGATTCCCAGGCCCGGAGATTCGCTCTTCGACCAGTAGCCGTTGTCCATCTTCAAGCCATGCTCGACTACGTCCCAACGCCAGGGGACGTCCGTAAGCATATCCTCCTGGATCAGAAAATTTGGAGTCGACAGAGCAAAGTGGAGTGCGGCAGCATTGGCGATCGGCCCCAGAGGGTTATGCGGGGCAACGCCCATATAGTAGGTCTCTGCGGCAGCCGCTATTTTTTTTGCTTCGTAAAGACCGCCGCAATGGCACAGATCGGGCTGAATCACGTGGCACGCTTGTTGTTCGAAAACCTCGCGAAACTGAAAGCGGGAAACTAATCGCTCGCCGGTAGCGATGGGAACACGCACCGCTTCACGAACCTGGCGCAGCGCCGGAATATTTTCCGGTGGAACCGGCTCCTCGCAAAAGTATGGGCTGAATTCCTCAATCGCGTGAATGTACTGGATCGCCATGGCGGGAGTGGTTCGTCCATGGAAATCGATCATGATGTCGATGCTATCTCCCACAGCAAGGCGCAGCTTCTCGAACATCTGCGAAAACTGGCGTACATACTGGCGCCCCATCAATGGCTCGGAATAGGGAACAAAGACGACTTTCAGCGCAGTGTAGCCGCGGGCGACGACCTCGTTAGCAAGATCGATGAGCGGCTGCGGATCGAAGGTCTGGTACACCGCCTTCATATCCCCGCCACCAAGGTGGGTATACATGCGAACCCGGTCACGCACTTCGCCGCCGAGTATTCGATACACCGGAAGGCCAAGCGACTTGCCGAAGATATCCCAGCACGCCTGTTCCAATCCGCTGATCGCGCTCATGCCAATCACGCCCATGCGGAAAAATGAGTGGCGATAGAGCTTCTGATAGAGGTGCTCAATGTTGCGCGGATCCTCGCCAATCAGCATAGGAGTGAAATCTTGAATGGCGCCGGTGACCGCCCGCGTCTTCCACTCCAGCGAAGCCTCTCCCCAACCAAACAAACCCGCCTGATCGGTGACGACCTTTACAAACACCCAATTCCGCATCTCTGCGTTGACGACGATGGTCTTAACATCAGTAATTTTCATAGAGCGTTTTCCAGGCAATCAGGCAACGATTTAGCAAAACATCAATTCTGCATGAAACCCGCGGGGCAGGCCTAACGGACGCTTTTGCTCCATCGGTAACAAACGCTAGGTGTCCCATTCAAGCCGTCCTTGGCTTGAGTGGGATAACTGCTCTTGATCCGCGACTTCCTATTGCCAAAGAAC
This sequence comes from uncultured Acidobacteriaceae bacterium, assembly GCA_963775365.1. Taxonomy (GTDB): domain Bacteria; phylum Acidobacteriota; class Terriglobia; order Terriglobales; family Acidobacteriaceae; genus PALSA-350. The sequence continues at coordinate 54,150 of CAVZJL010000020.1, forward strand.
TCTGCAGAAGACTACCGGGCTCCCCGACCTATCGCCAGACTCACTGTCCCTTCACCATCGGATGCTTCGGCACAACCCCGCTCTGCGGCAGCGCAAACGCAAACAACACACTACCGCTGCTCGTCAGCAAGTATTGCCGGCCGTCGAGTTCATAGGTGATCGGAGAACTTCCAACGCGAGATCCAGAGCCAGAATGCCAAAGCGTCTTGCCCGTACTGGTATCCAGTGCGAGAAAGTTCCCGTGAGCATCCGCGGTGAAGATAAGACCCGAATCCGTGGTCAGCACTCCAGCTCCCGAACCGCCCGGGCCAAGTTCATGTGTCCACCGAATCTTGCCGGTTTGGTAATCGATAGCTTCCAGCACGCCTTTGCCCCACAACCCATAATCCGCGCCCGCCCAGCCGTAGGAACCATCCGCCGGCTTATTGAAGTAGAGGCTATAGGCGGGGTGCGCACTGACAATAAACAAGCCGGTTTTGGGATCGAAGCTGGGCGAACGGTAGTTAGTGAGTCCCCCCTCATCCGGCGCAATCAGGCGGCCATCCGGCGCCGGATCTTTGGCCGGATCTGGAATAGGACGCCCTTCCTTGTCCACGCCCGATGTCCAGTTCACAGGCCCAAAGGGAACTGTCAGCAGGCTCTTACCATTGGTCCGATCAAGTACGAAGAAATACCCATTGCGGGAAGCTTGCATGAGCATCTTTCGCGGTTGTCCATGAAAAGTTCCGTCCACCAGCACTGGGATCTCGACCGCATCCCAGTCATGCGTGTCATGCGGTGACGGTTGGAAGGACCACACTAGCTGGCCCGTATCGGGATTCAGCGCCACGATGCTGCAGGTATGCTCGTCGTCTCCCGGCCTCGCGTTGCCGTCCAGCACCGGCGTGGGGTTTCCCGTTCCCCAGTAGATCAGGTTCAGGTCAGGATCATAGGTGCCGGCCATCCAGGTCGTGCCGCCCGTGGTGACGTTCGGGCCCGGCGGAGGCGTAACATTCCACTGCCACTGTGTCTTGCCCGTCTCCGGATCGATCGACTTCAGGAACATCCGTATGTTATCCAGATCGCCGCCCACGCCCACCAGGACGTGGTTCCCCACAATGAAAGGCGCCTCGGTGGCCCAATAGCCCTTGTTCACATCCGCGAGTTCGACAATCCACCGCACCTTGCCGTCTTTGGCATTGAGAGAGACCAGGTGTGCATCCGGGGAGACGAAGAAAAGCCAGTCCTTGTAAATGGCTACCCCGCGCTGGCCGATATGGTCCCCTTTGTTGGGTGGATAGGTGTACTGCCAAAGTTTCTGGCCCGACCGCGCATCGATCGCCCAAACATTGTCCGGAACGGTAAAGTACAACACGCCATCGACCAAAATCGGGGTGGATTTGATCTCCGCCGGCTGGTTCGTCTGAAAGGCCCAAGCCAGGCTGAGATCATTCACATTTTGCGGCGTAATCTGCGTCAGCTTGCTGTGCCGTCTCCCGGAGTAGTCGCCATGGTACCCAGGCCAGCTATCCGCCGGCGGATGCAGCAGCATGTTCGCATCCACATTCTGCGCCTTAAGCGGACAAGAAAATACAAAGGCAGATACCGCGCCAACGGCAAGAAGCAGGATGTTTCTCAAAGCAGTCAAGAAGTGCTCCTAGCGCAGGGTCTGTATATAGGCCATGAGGTTATGGATATCGTCGTCGGTGTATTTGCTGAACAGTGCCACGTGGGCCTCCACGGGTGCGTCAATGGAGACCTTCACAGCGCTAGTCGGCCACGACCGGTAGGTTCCTGTAGCATCCCGTAATCCCACCGTGAATTCATCCTGGTACGCCAGGGTCCCACTTACCTTTTCTCCCGAAGCGAGTGTCACCGTTACCTTGCTCTTCACGTCTCTGGGATACAGCATTCGCTCTTCCAGCTGCAGCCCCTCATAACGTGAGGCGACGCCGGCCAGGTCGCCAGTGGGTGAATGGCAGGTCGCGCAGCCGCCCGCGCCATTGAAATAGGCTTTCCCGGCTTCTACGTTCCCCGTCTGCAGATCGGACACGTCGACCCCTTTTCTTTTGCCGCTCTGCGCCATAGCTTTCGTCTGCTGGGAATGAATAAAAGCGGCGAGCTGCGTGATCTGGTCAGCGGAGAATGGAAAAGCAGGCATCCCTTTATCGGTCCGTCCATGCAGCACTACATCCCCAATTTTGTCTCCGCCTACATCAGCAGTCACCAGCTTCGACCGGGTGAGGTCGGGACCTGTCTCTCCGCCGCCGGCATCGCGGCCGTGGCAGAAGGCGCAATTCTGTTGGAAGAGGGAACCGCCGGCGGCGGCCAGCTCGGCAGTTTGGGCAGGCGGCGCATTGCCACCATGGGTGGGCCCAGCGTTTTGCGTTGCCGGGGCGGCCTGCGCCTGGCTCGATGCCGCATAAATGTGCAATTGTCTGCCCTGGTAGGCAGCCAAACCTGCGATCGCCGCCAGACATGGCAAAATCCCGGAATCTCTTCATCCTTGTGATACCACCTTCATTCCCAATCGGGTTCTACTTTACTTGCCGGAGCCGGCCGGCCGCGCGTGCGACGTCGTGCTTCCCTCGGTCATCCCTAGCGACCACTTAATCGCCTCGAAATACATCTTCCGGATATCCGGATCTTCCCATGCCTCTTCGGTGTGGCCGAGGGTGGAATAGAAGACCCTCCCTTTACCGTACATCTTGCTCCAGGCCACTGGGAAATCATGGTCCGTGCGATGAATGCGTGGGTTGTTCTCATAGTTGAGCTTGCTCGGGTCCAGGCTGAGCAGCACGTTCACATTACTCCGCGACCAATCTTTCGGCTGATAGATTTCGTCATATTTCACGAACGCTTTGGGAAAATGGCGCACGGCGGGAAAATCAGGATCCTCATTGATAATCGGCGCATTGAACGTCATCCACGGATGCTGGTCGAACCATCCCCCGATCATCTCGCCGTATTCCGGCCAGGTGTAATTCGTATCCAGCGCGGCGTGGATCCCCACGAAGCCCTTCCCGTCTTCCTTGATGAACGACATTAAATCCTGCTTCTGGCTCGCGTCCATGTCCAGTTCGCCCGTAGTGCTGGCGAAGATGACGGCGTCGAAATAGTTCAGGTTCTTTGCGTTGTTCTTCAATTCCTTCTTGGTGAGTAACTCGGTGTCGGTGCGCAGCATGGTGTCCCAGAGCCCGCTCTCCTTGCCCATGTCATAAATAGCGGCCATCGCGGGTGAGACCGAGTCATGTTCGAAGCCCTTCGTTTCACCAATCACCAGAACGTGCTTAAGGTGGATCTCCTTGGCATGCGGCGGCGGCGCCGGCATGTTGTTTGGTGGCTGCTGCGCTTCCACTCTACTGGTCTGAACCGGGATTTGCGGACTGAGAAGGGCGAGCGAAAGCAAGAGGAAGATCCGAAAACCGTGCACGCAGCCTCCTTACAAACCTGAAAAACCAGGATTTTCGCCCGGAGAGAAGTTTATTGAGGATTCCGTGCAGACGCAATCTTTCGGCTTTGTTGCGCGCGGAGCGTTAGTCTGGAATTCGAAACTACCTGAATTGTGAGGCGCGCCCGCGCTGGGCTAGAGCGCTGTCCCGCTGCTTTTCCGTGGCAGCGGCAGCGGTGGTGTTTCCGGCCAGCCGGTAAGCCGAAGCCAGGGCGCTGTACATGGCCGCATCGGGCGTACCCGCATCGACCGCCTGCTTCAGGTAAGCGACGGCGGCCTGCGGCTGCTGCTGCGCCAAAGCGCACAGGCCACGCCGGTACAAATTGACGACTGAGTCCGCGTAGCTGGTGTAGGAAGGGCTGGTCACATTCCACAGTGGATGACGGTCCCCGCCAACCAGGCGAAAATTGATCGCTTGCGAAGTGCTCTCCTTGGTCTCCGGGTCGGTGACCCGGATCACCAGCCGATAGTTGCCCGGATGAAGATCGTTGGTGGGGATATCGGTACCCATCAGGAGATTTCCTTGAGCGATCGAATTTGGCACGGTCAACCGTCTGGGTCTGCTCTTTCTTGGCAGTTACGCCCAAGCTGGCCGATCAAGTAGGAAATTTCCAGGTTCTTTCCCTTCAACAAGACTGGTGAACCGGGCTGCTCCCATAGCTGATAGATAACCCTGATCGGATCGCCGCCTGTAAGCGGAGCGTTATCCGCTCCGGCTACTGCGAGTTTCACCCCGGAAAAACTGAACGGTTGATTCTGCTGAAAATCGCGTTGCGGGGACGCCATGGAAGCGAAAACGACCTGGCTCATTCCCAGAGCGTGGTCAAACGCCGGCACCAGGATCGCCTCGAGTCTGGGCAAAACTTTGCTTGGTGACCAGGTTCGTGACGTCGATCTGAAGCTGGTACTTGCCGGGAACAGCGACCAGGCGGCCATCGATCGCCAGGGGCCGAAGTCGCAACTGATCGACTTGGTCGGGAGTGAGAAAGTCATGCAGGTCCTGGGTGTCGGTGTAAATCACCTTGCCGTCTGCGCTCAGCAGCTGCGATTCCACCGACAGCGAGTAGTAGACCGCGCTGATGGCATCTTTCCCAAGCACGAAATCGCCGGGATTCAACACGCGAAGCAGGTAGTGGATGCTGGCCTGGTTGGCGCTATCGCGCGTGGCCAAAACAGAGAGATCGCTAAAGTCCTGCCCCAGCAGAACCCGATGGGTCACACCTTCCAGCAGCGCCCGTCGCTCGCGCCAGCAGGTCTCTGTTTTCCGGCAGATTGCGATAATTGCGGATCTTGTTGAGCAGAACGTCCGATTCCAGGGTAGGAGTGCCCTTAACGTTGTCTACCGGCTCATTGGGGAAAATGGAGAGCGTCAGGTTGGCGACCTCGTCGTCCCAGATCATCCTTGATGATCTTCAGCGCGGTCGGCTCATCGTTGACCGCATTGGTGCTGTCGATCAGCTTTTCCGGGCCGGTCCTGGTAAGGCGAGTAAATCTTGTAGTCTTCCGCGGCGCTTCGCTTGGAAGAAGAGCACAGAGAAATAGGGAGCAAGCGCGCTGCCCGGATCCTGATAGAACCAGATCTCCATCGGTTGCAGGTATTTTGTATTCGGGTAGGGTCTTTTCTGCTGCGGGGGCCCGAGCGTGATGTAGACCATGCCCCGGTCTGTGCGCCATCCATCTGTGCTGAAGGCCGTGCCGTAGTGGGTATTGGCATATTCCAGCCGCCGGTAGTGTTCTTCCCGAAAGGTGTTGCCGGGCGAGTTGGGATCCGGATTACGAATCGCCCAAAAAGTTTCGATAAAGCGGTCGCGATCCTGATCGGTGGTCAAGCCACAGGAAGGTGTCTCGCTCCTGATTCGTGATCAGGTAGTTGACCTCTTGATTCAACCAATGCTCATACTTGGGGGGAGCTGCGGATGCTTGGCTGCCGTCGCTGCGGGGAGCACAGCAAAAGCCCGAGAACAAAGCAACCAGAAGCCGGTTGCAGATACAGAACGCTTTAACAATTTCGCCTCAGTTTGCGCACGGCTGCTGGCAGCACAATCAGCCAGACACCGCTATCCATGCACTTCCAGTGTAATTGACGGCGAACGAGCGACGGCTTACCGGCCGATACACAAAAGAAAAGGGAGGAGGATGTTTCCATCCCCCTCCCTTGAATGAGCAAACCGCGATTAGAACTCAAACCGTACCGAACCACGGCCATAGAAGGCGCGCTGGAAGGATAAGGGCTTGAGGTAGTCACGTCAGGTACTCCGTAGCTCAGGGCGATGTCCTGATCGACAGCGGTAAGGGAACGGGAATTGGTTACGTTGAAGGTATCAAAGGTGAACTTGACCTTATACCGTTCACCCAACTGGAGCGGGTAATCAGCATGCAGATCGAGTTGATAGTTCGAGGCTCGTGCCGATCGTTCCGCGCCCGCCGATCGGTATTTCGCCCGGATCGTTGTAGACAGGATGGGCGCCTAGTTGGCTGATCGGCTGACCGGAACTACCGCGCAGGCCAATGCCGCCGGTAAAGCGCTTCATGAACCCGTCGGGAATCACGTAGGAGCCATAGAGATTGCCTACCTGTCTGCGATCAGTGTTCAGATAGCCCTCCACGAACTGTTGGCCTAGCATCCCGAGAACGCCATTGGTGAAATCAAACAGCGAGCTGATGCTGGGATCCGATTGTCCGTTGTCGTTGCGGTAAAGGCCCTCGTAGTTACCGTAGAGCTTGGCATAACGATAGTTGACCCGCAGCATGAAGTTGTGGCTAAAGTTCTTGTTCGCTTCTAACTCCATCGCCTGGTAGTGGCGGTGTGGATTGGAAAAACCGTCCGGCTTGCCGTCCGGGGTTGGGAGGCCGGCCGTCATGATGTTGTAGCCGCAGGCGCCCCCGACTGTCTGGCCGATACTATTTGTCTGCAAGCCGTAGTCGGCCACGTTGGGATCGGTGCGAATTCCGATGCGCAGTTTGCTGGTGGACCAGACGCCAGGGTATAGGCTTGCTCCACTTCGTTGACGAAGTAGTCCGTCGTCGCGCTCAGGTTGCCGACCACAAAATTCTGACCGACAAAGCCGGACTTAGTTGCCCTCCGGAGACGCGCCGGAAGTATCTTCAATGATGCGCAGCAGACGGCGGTCCATATAGCGGGCGCTGACATCAAACCCGGCGAATTGGCGCTCCATACCGCCTACATATTCTTCCTCAAAGTTCATCTTGGTGTTGTGTTCGATGAAGATGGGCGAAGCGCCGCCGCTGGCCGAAACGTTAGTACCCTGCTGGCCGGCTGCGGGATTGCCGCTAATCAGGTGCGCTGCGTCCAGAACCGGCGTGACCGTGTTGTTCGCATTGAGGATGACGTTGTTATTCGCATCGGCTTCAGGAGCCCAATTGGCGCCTGTAGATCGTCCAATTCATTGGACAGATCGCGCAACGCGCCATCCTGCGGGAATGACTGCGTGTAGCGGCCCCAATTGAAGAAGATCTTCGACTTTCGATCGCCGAAGGGATCGTAGTTGATGCCCAGACGTGGAGACCAGTTGTCGATGAAAGTGTAGCTTTGCGTCACAGCGTTGAGCTGTTCCTCGTCCCAGCGGAGGCCGAGGTTCAGGGTGACGTGGCGATTGACCTGGAAATTATCGTTGCCGTAAATCGACATGTTCACTGAGCTGGTTTCTGCGATGGGGCTGCTGAAAATGCCGCGAACCTGTTGCAGATAGACCTGGACACCGTTGTAGTAGGGGCATTGCGAAGGAGCGCAGTCGACTAAACCAGTATCCGGATTGGGGGCGGCCGCCTGCAAGTTAAATGCCGCATTTGCCGTGCTGCCTGCGACTGCGGGGTTGCTGGTGATGCTGGCTACAGGAGTACCAATATCATTTGCGGTCGGAAAGGTGAAATAGCCGCCGCTATAAGCCTTATCCAATGCGTAGATGGAGTGGGTGAATCCCCAACCAAGCGAGAAAGTGTGCTGACCGTGGAAGTTGACAGTTTTTTCGGTATCGATGCCAAAGCCGTAGTCATGGACAGTCGGATTCTGAGTAAAGCCCAGCCCTTGAGCGGTGAACTGCCCGGCGGACACGGCGCCTGACTCGTCGACGATATGGTAGACATTTTGCAGTCCGACCTCGTTGAAGTGGCTTCTCTTGGCGGTGGCGGAAATATCCAATTGCCAGGTGGGAGACAGGGAACTGGTAGATGTGCAGAGTCTCGCTGCGCGTGCCGTAGTTCCAGCGGCTAAAGCCAGTTTGGTTGGCGAGGTTCAGCTGCGGGAAGAAAGGGAAGGTATCGTCATTGGCGACACCGAAGCCGGCATTGGTCCTGGATGGGTCAGAGAAGACAGAGGCGTCGATGCTGGTGCCCTCATTCAGCTTGAAGGTGACTTTCGCCGCGTAACTCGTTGCCCGTCGTTTTGTTAGTGAAAGGACCTGCGAGAGCCTGCACCGGACGGGCGTATTCCAGTAAAACTCATTGAGCGCCGGGTTGTACGCACCAAAGAAGAAGAGCCTGTCTTTCAGGTGCGCGCCCGGAACATAGCCGCCGAATTCCGCCGAAGCATCGTACTGCGGCTCGGCCACGATGCGACCGCGCACGTTTACGCGCTGAAAGTAGTCGTCAGCATACCGCTGGCCGGCGCTCATGCCCCCTGGGGCGAAGAAGGCGGCCAGCGCCCCATGATAGGCCGTTCCGCCGGACTTGGTAACGATCTGGATGACGCCGCCGTCGCCGTTGCCATACTTCGGTTCGAAGGCGCCCGTCTTGACCTGAACTTCCTGGATAAATGTGAGGTTGATGCCGGTGCCGAGAGAACCATAAATCGGGCTGTATACGCCGATGCCGCCGTAGCCGGCGTCAGTGATATTTACGCCGTCAGCAATGTATTGGTTTTCCAGACCGGTCGCGCCACCGATCGATGGGTTAGCTGTACCCGAACCGCCGCTATTGGTGACTCCGGGTGCGGTGTAGAACAGGCTGCCTACGTCTCGGGCAACTGGAACCTGGCTATAGAAGCTGCGGTGAGGTTGGAGCCTGAGCGCGGTAGAGCCGGTGTCGATAGTGGTCGCCGTGGCATCGACTTGGACGGTCTGGGCGACGGCACCAGCCTGAAGCACTAGGTTCACGCCGCTGACCCGGTTAATTTCGAGCTTCGATGGCTTTTGCTACCGTCTTGCTGAAACCCTCGCGCTCCACGGTGACCGTATACGGCCCCGGAGTCAAATCGAGTGCTTCCCAGTGACCGGCGCCATTCGTGGTCAGCGTGCGCGAATCCGAGCTGCCTGTGACCGTCACCGTCGCGCCGGGCACAACTGCGCCACTGCTATCGGTCACAATACCTTGAAGGCCGCCCTTGGTCCCTGACAGCTCCTGCGCCGAGAGGGTGGGCAGGCAAGCCGCCATCGCGAACGCCAGCAGGACGAACAGGCTGCCCATCTTGCAAATAAGCTTGTTAATTCTTGTACTTGTCACACAATCTCCTTAGAAATAGCTCCACGGACGACCTGGGCCGGGATGAGAGGTTAGGTTGTTCGGAATGGCCCGAAGCTGTTTGGAAGGCTTTCATTCGCCCGCGCATAACATCCGCTGACAATCACTCAGATCCAGGGGCCCGTCAGGTGAGTCCCAGCAGAAACCCGATCTCGGACGTACTGCAACTGTCATGCCACGGTCATAGCAATTGGGCTGCCTAAGTAACACAAAGGTTGCAGATTCACCAGTAATTTTCGCTTAAGGCGCATCGAATCAGTAAATTAATGGTTAGACGGGGGCATGAGGAAAAGCATGCGGGCTGTTAATATTTCATAAATCATAGACCGAGTGGATTAGTCCGCTTTTTCGTACAAAGGTGCTGGCCTTGAGCGTCTAACGCCCAGCCTGGGACCAGCGGTCGTCGTCGGCGGGCGCCGAAATCCGCTTGCCTCGAAATAGAGCGTTCTCTGGGCGTGGATGCTCCCAGTAGGGAATGGCCTCCATCGCTGAGGCGTCGACCGCAAGTCTCCAGTTGCCGTCATGGAGAGGGGAACTTTACTTCCGAAGACCAGGACTCCACCTTGTATTGTCTGCCGTTAAAACCGCTACAGGTCTGATTTCCGACATCTAAGCGACCACCCTGAAAATTATGAAAATCCGTAGAGGCCCAAATTTCCATTGTGAAATTCGAAAGGTTTTTCAGATTACAGCCGCCGACGGGCAGCCTGCCACAAGAATCGCGAAATCCAAGTTGACTCTTATATAAACCGTCAGCCCACGAAACCGACTGTAAAAGACCCCCTCCTAAGAGGTGTGGCAATTCACGTGCTATACCGACGTTGCACGACCAGCCCCTATAGCTATGTCTTGGAGTTTGTACGCGCTGCTGGGCGACCTAGGAGAGCAAAATGAGGGAAGTAAAAAGGTTTGTTGGTCGACTGCTGCTGTCAGTTGCCGCTTCGCTAGTTACTGCCGCTACTGGCATTCTTGTTTATTGCCCCTGCTGCCTATGGACAGGGCATCACAACCGGAACAATCACCGGTACAGTAGTGGACCCCAGCGGAGCGGCGATTCCCGAACGCCCAGGTTACCGCGACCAGCAACACCCAAGGTACAGAGCGCGAGACCACCTCGGGGTCGGCCGGCGAATTCTCGCTTTATGCGGTGCCGATCGGCCAATACACGATAGCTATCTCAGCGGCAGGCTTCGCCCCTGCGACGGTGAACTCGGTTCAGGTTAATGCGGGCGCTGCGTCTGGTCTTAAGACAGTCCGTTTGTCTCTGGCCTCGTCTGCCACCCAGGTGGAAGTCAACGGATCTTCCGCTGCTCTGCTGCAAACCACCGATTCCCAGGTCACAACTACCTTTGACGCCCAAGCGCTACAAAATATACCGCTTAACAACGGATTTGATACCGTTGCTGAACTAATTCCAGGCGTGGTAAGCACGCACGCCGCCGGATTCTCGAATACCAACGGCGACAATTTTTCCGTAAATGGCCAGCGTGGCCGGGCGAACAACTTCGAGATCGATGGCCAGTCGAACAACGACAACACTATTGCTGGGCCTCAATTCTTCTTCGGCAATCAGGACGCAATCCAGGAAATTCAGGTTATCACTGACGACTTCAGCGCTCAATACGGGCGCAACGCCGGTTCGGTGGTGAATTACATCACAAAATCCGGAAGCAATGCGTTTCATGGTTCCGGGTTCGAGTTCTACAACGGCTCTTTCCTTCAGTCGTTGGAGCAGCAGAATAAGAGTCCGCTCGCCGGCTTCTGCCCTCCAGGGGTGAGTCCGTCTTCCGGTTGCCTACCGGTCTCCGTTCCCCGCGTGGTGGAGAACAGATATGGAGGCACTATTGGCGGCCCCATCATCAAAGACAAGTTGTTCTTTTTTGGCAGTACGTACTGGGATCCCATCCGCAACGGTGCATCGTCCTCAAACTCCGGAACGGCATTGACTCCGACTCCGGACGGCCTCACGGCGTTGCAGGCTGGCTTTCCGGGCAATCCAGCGGTTGGTATCATCACCAACTTCGGTCCCTATTCCATCAAAGCCGGTAACCCGGCCCCAGTACCCGGCACGACGGTAAACGAGACCTTCACGAATCCTGGCGGAGCGCTCGTTACCGTGCCCTTCTCGGCCATCCAGAGAACGATCGCCTCTATTGACAATGACCAGGAAGACTTAGGCAAGCTTGACTGGCAGGCGACGAACAAAGACCGCTTAACATTCCGTTACCTTTACCAAAACACTCTGGCTGAGGCAGCATTCGAGGATATTCCCTCAGGACAATGGGTGGACGTTCCGGGAACGACTCATTCCGTCGGGGCGGATTGGACCCACATCTTTAGCGCTCATTGGCTGGACCAGCTGCGCTATAGTTTCCAGCAGAGCAAGGGCAACTTCCAGGGCGGAGCGCATCCGAACTGTACAGTTACTGACATAAGCAACTGCGACGCTTTCCTCGATTTCTTCGATGGGACCGACGAGAGTTTCGGTGAACCGCTAGGTTTTCCCCAGGGCCGGACGGTAAAGGTCACTCAAATACAGAATAACGCTACCTGGACCCACGGCAACCACACTCTGCTCTTCGGCGGTGAATTCGATTATCAAAATTCCACCAATGTTGGTCTGACCTTTTACAACCCATTGCTCGGGTATAACGACTTTTCCGATTTCCTCGCAGACAGCGGCGACGGCATCGGCCTGATTGCTAATGGAGCCGTGGTCGTTCCCTTCACTGAACCGGACGCTGCTGCGTATATCCAGGACGACTGGAAGGTGACGCCGACCTTTACCGCCCATATTGGCCTGCGATGGGAGTTCTACGGACAGACCGTTAATTTACTGCATGACCTAACCGTCGCCCGGGAAACGAATGCTGCTACCGCCTTCTGGGACCAGTCCCTGCCGCTTAGCGTTCGCACTGTTCCCTATGTGCAGCCGGTCTACCATAACTATCAGCCCCGGCTAGGATTTGCCTGGAATCCGGATTTCAATAAGAAAATGGTAGTGAGTGCGGGTTATGCCATCAATACTGACCCGGAGTTTACCAACCCATTCCTGAACGCCGCACAAAACGCGCCGGTAGCCAATAGCGGCACCTTGGGATGTCCGTGTCAACCGGCCAGCGGCTCGTTCACAGGGGCCGCTACTCGTGCCGTTCTTCTTCCTGGTTTGCCTACGGGGGGGAATCCACGGATTGACGATTCCAATTACGTGAGCACGAATTACCATAACCCGTATACGCAGACCTACACATTGGCCGTGGAGTACCAGGTTGCCAACTCAGCGGTGGTGAGCGCCCGCTATGTGGGGGCTCACACTGTGGGGAATTTCCAGTCTATCGATGCCAATCCTTTCCTATTGCCGGTGGCCACAGCCTTTCCTGATTACACCGATCCAGCGTCTCTCTGTCAGGACATAACGCAACCTGGCTTCGGCCGGCCCGATTGCACCTATTCCAACCAGCTGATCGTCAATAATGGCGCTTGGTCAATCTACAATGGATTACAAACCAACCTCACCACGCGCAACTATCACGGTCTCACTACCACCGTCTCCTATACCTGGAGCCGAACTCAGGATAATGCCAGTGAAATCTTTGGCACCGGCACCGCCGGGAACGTCCAGCAATATTCGCAAAATCCTCAGGATGTCAATCTGGGCGAACGCGGCGTAAGTGGCAATTCCTACCCGAACGTACTCGGCTTGTCCTTCAGCTACGAGTTGCCTTCCTTTGCCAAGGGAGGCGGATTCATTTCGAAGATCGTGAACGGATATCAACTGAATGGTATTTACCGCTACAACAGCGGGCAGCCTTTCCAGGCTTTTCAACCGCTCAGCATCTCAAACCAGTTCGGCCCAGATACCAGCTTCTGCGATACGACTTTTCAGGCGTCCACGGTCGGGTCGGCCAATGACACATGTCGGCTGGTCTTATCCAACAAGCGCGCACCTCTAAATACGATCGCTTATCTGAATCCCTATGGAGGGCCCAACCAGGACACGCCGGTATACGTGGACTACAACACTGATTTCGTCGACGCCAACGGCGTCTACCACTCCGGAACCCCCGTGGATCCGGGCTCTTCGCATTGGATCATCAATAATCAAGCGGAGGCACTCGCGCTTGGCAACCCCTATCCAGGGTCGGGCAGAAACATTTTGCGGGCGCAGCCTTTTAACAACCTCGACGCCAGCATCTACAAAAACACAAAGCTGACAGAGCGCGTGACGTTACAGCTGCAGCTTAATGCCTACAATGCCTTGAACCACGCCGAACGCTCGGCCGCTGGTGACACTCCGGATGGGTCCCTCACTTCAAATGTGGGCGCCTACAACACGCAGGGACCTGGGCAACCCCAGGCCTTTCTTACCAACGTGTACGGGTCTTCCAACCAGCGCTTCATCATTCTTGGCGGGAAGATTATTTTCTAGGCTCTCTGTTGGGCGGCGGCCTTAGCTCGAAGTGCTACCGACGTCCTCTAAAAGCGGCTGAAAACCCGATCCATGGCGGAGATGGTGCGTGCCGCATCGTCTTCGCTGTGGACCGTGGACACGTACATGCGCCCATCAGGCACCAGGCAGAGCCCTTCCCGCAGGCTCTCAAGCAGGCACCGTTGCAGCAGGATCGGATCGTCTTCCAGCACATCGCGATAATCGCGCAGTTCTGAACGCTGGGTAAAATGCAGGGCAAAAGCGGTTCCGAAACCTGTGATCAGTAGCGGAAGGCCATGCTTATAGGCTGCTGCTTGAATTCCCCGCATAATCTCCTCGCCCGTCTTATTCGCCTGCTTTAGCGGCTCTCCATCGGCCTGCGCCAGCTCAGTAAGCGTCGCTAATGCCGCCGCCAGAGAGAGGGGATTGCCATTGAAGGTCCCTCCAAAGGCCACTCCCTCTTTAAACATCATCTCCAGAATTTCCCTGCGGCCCACAATCGCACTCAGAGGTAGCCCGCCACCAATGGCCTTGCCCAGCGTCGCCAGATCGGGGATCACACCGTAGTAGCTCTGTGCGCCTCGAATGTTCCTGCGGAAACCCGTGATGACCTCATCGAAGATCAGCAGAGCCCCATGCCTCTTAGCCAACTCCGCCACTTGCTCTAGATAATGGTCGCCCGGTTCAATGCAACCACTGTTGCAGAGGACGGGCTCCGTGATGATCGCGGCAACCTCCGAACCACGATCCCGAAGCAGAGCCTCCAATTTGCCGGCATCGTTCCAGGGCAAAACAAGTGTGTTTTCACCGGCGTTTGCCACTTGTCCCGCCGAACCGGGGATGGCGTCGAAAGGCTCAGCTTGCCGCAGTTGATCGGCACTTGGCTTATAGCTCAATAAAACCGAGTCCATCCATCCGTGATAGTGGCCCTCGAACTTTACGATGAGTTTGCGCCGCGTGAAGGCCCTTGCCAGCCGCAACACAATCTGTACCGCCTCGCTGCCGCTGGAGGTGAACGCGACCCGCTCCGCGCAGGGAACCAACTCCTGAATCATCTCCGCCACCTGGTATTCCAGTGCATGCTGGGCGCCATAGATGTGCGGCCGGTCAGCTTGCTCGCGGATCGCTGCCACCAGTTTCGGATGGCGGTGGCCCAGAATCAGCGGACCCCAGGCCAGCGCGTAGTCGATGTACCGGTTGCCATCCACGTCCGTGATCATGCTCCCTGAGGCATCGGCAAGAAAGAGTGGCACCGGGGCCTTCGCGCGAAACGGGCTGCTAACCCCGCCGGCAAGAGACCGGCGGGAGCGCTCCAGCAGGGAACGCGAAGTGCTCCACGGATCGTCGGGCGGTTGCGCTTGCATCAGGGCTTGCACTGGTTCGGCCATAACACCGACAATTCTACCCGTGAGCCAAACAGGGAGAATGCGGGATATGGGTAAGCAGGGCCTTACAAGGCGGGACTTTCTAGTTCAAGGGGCCGCATCGCTGGGGGCGATAACCACCACCCCGGCATGGGCGCGGCCCCTCGCAGATGGGTCGGGGAAGAAGAAAGTCATCCACATCATCGGCTACTCCCACATCGATGCAGCGTGGCTATGGCCCTGGCGCAATGGCTCCGACACCGTGCTCACCACGTTTCGTAGCGCTCTGAACCGCATCAATGAAACTCCGGGTTTCTGCTACAGCCATTCTTCGTCGGCCCACTACCGTTGGGTTGAACGCGCCGACCCTGAGATGCTGGAGGAGATTAAACAGCGAATTCACGAGGGCCGTTGGGAGGTTGTCGGCGGTTGGCCCGTCGAACCCGACTGCAATATTCCCTCGACCGAAAGCTTTGTCCGCCACGCTCTCTACGGCAAAGCTTATTGCCAGTCCACGCTGGGAGCGGAAGTAAAAATAGGCTTCAACCCTGATTCCTTCGGCCACGCCGCGGGCCTGCCGACAATCCTGAAACGTTCCGGCTACGGTTATTACGTCTTCATGCGCCCCCAGGAACACGAGATGAATCTGCCTCTTCTCTTCTGGTGGGAAGGCGCCGACGGATCGCGTGTTCTCACGCTGAGAATCTGGCACACCTATGACGCCAGCCCCAAACTGATTCAACCCGCAGCCACCGAAGCATTTGCGCCCGGCTTTGACCATGCAGCGTTCTTTCTTGGGGTAGGTGATCACGGCGGTGCCGTCACTAAGGAGCAGATACAGCAGGTTCTCGCTTTGCAGCAGGACGCAAGCTTGCCGCAGCTGCGCTTCAGCACGCTGCGCGACTTCTTCCTCGCCGTCGAAAGTTCCCCTGCCTTTTCTAATTTGCCGGTGGTTCGAACCGACCTGCAGCATCATGCGCGCGGTTGCTATTCGGCCTATGGAGAAGGGAAGTACCTCAACCGGCGCGCCGAGCGTTGGCTAGGCGAGGCCGAGACCATTTCTCTGGTAGCCAATTTGAGCGCGAACCGCGTATATCCGGCAGATCAGTATGCCGAGGCCTGGTGGAAAGTTCTGGTTTGCCAGTTCCACGACATGATGGCTGGAACTTCGCTCTACTCCGACTATCAGGATGTGCGGGACAGTGTCGGTTACGCTTGCGAAGTCGCGCAAACCTCCAAAGTGGAGGCACTTGAGATGATGGCCAAGCGGGTTGACTTGAGTACCGTGGAAGAGGGCGCAGTCTTCCTCTTTAACCCGCTCCCCTGGAGACGAAACGCTTTGGTCGAGTACTACACCGAACAGGATCCATCGCGTAAGGCCTCTCCCATCACTTGTCTCGTCTCCAAAGATGGCAAAAGAATACCGGTACAGTGGAGACCTTCGGAGAGCATGACCAACTTCTTTCCCCGTTTGTCGGCATGGGTAGAACTGCCTGCGTGCGGCTACAAGGTCTTTACATTGGAACACGGTAACCCACCTGCTCCCGAAGCCTATCGGGACTTTGTCTCGGTGTCGAACTCCGGCTTTGGTATTTCTTCGTTGAAGGCCGAGGATGGCACAGAGCTGCTTGCGGGTCCTATAGGAATGGTCGTCATCAGCGACACCAGCGATACCTGGGCGCACGGCATCAATGAGTTCCGCCAGGAGATGGGCCGCCCCACGCTCGTCTCGTCCACGGTGATTGAGAACGGGCCAGTCACCCGGGTTACACGTCAGAGGGCCTCCTGGCAAAACTCGGAAATCGTTCTCGACATCGCAGAATTTGCCGGCCACGATTTTGTCGCGCTTCGCTTCGTGATCGACTGGCACGAACATGAGCAGATACTGAAGCTCGAGATTCCCACCGCGCTCGCCCAGCCGAAAATCTATGCCAAAGTGCCGGGAGAGGTCCTGGAGCGGACCACCAATGGGGAAGAAGAGCCGTACCAGGATTGGGGGGCGGTGCAGGGAAGGATCGGAAATGCCGACTACACCGTGGCCCTACTCAACGCCCAGACCTACAGTTACGACTGCCTGCATTCGCTGTTTCGCACCGTGTTGATTCGCTCAGCGCCCTTTGCCCGCCATAACCCGAACCAGGTGCCGCACGATGACAACAACGCATGGCAGGACCAGGGACGGCAGGAGCGCAACTTCTGGCTCCTGGGTGGTCGCGGTGGCTATGCAGAGTTAGCACTTGATCGTCGCGCTGAAGAACTGCAAACCCCCGCCGAGTATGTGATGGACTCCGCACACCACGGAAGCGAACCATGGGAGCAGTCCTTGCTCGAGATCATGCCGAGCAACGTCTGGGTCCTGGCAATCAAACGCGCCGAGCGAGAGCAGGATGGAACCATTTTGCGCCTCCAGGAGCGATCGGGAAAAACAACTCAGGCGACCCTTAAGAGCACTGTCTTGAGTTTGGACCAGTCCATCGACCTGGCCCCGTGGGAGTTGAAGACCCTCTTGGTCACGCCCGCAAAGACCGGCCGCAGTCAGGTAAAGGAAGTTTCGCTCCTGGAAGTATAGGCGACACGAAACGTGTCGAATCTGTCCTAACCGCAGCTGTTGTCGAAGAGGACGGGTGCCCCAGGTTCCCCGGATTTTCTGTTGAGTTTGGTGGCGTTGGCGAACTACATGCGTCTTTCCTCAATGAAAGCCGCGCACGCGGTCCTGTCTGGCGCTGCGTGACAGGAAATTCGCACCTGCGTACCTGGGCCAAAAATGATTCGTTTCAAATGCTTTCCCGCAATCCCGCCTGCGAACTCGTGCGCACGAAAGCAAGCAGTCTGCTTCCTGCATTTGCAATCGACTTTGTATTTACTTCAAGCTGCTACTCGTCCCACAACCGGCCGGGCCCTTTATGGAAATCCGTAGACCTCAGTTAAGAGTCGTCCAAAATCTGAGAGATTATCGTCTTTTGACGTTGACAGGTTGACGGGCGTTGCGCGGAGAGATAGATCATCGCCATCTCTCCACCTCGTCTCTCGGCAGTCTCCAGTTCCTCTCCCCCCTACCGTTCCTGCAAATTTATTTAACAAAATCAAACTCTTCGTGAACACATACTCAAACCGGAAAAACTTTGGCGCTTTACTTGCGATTCAGAGAAACGAAAGCGGAGCGTTTGGAGATCGGAACGTTGATCTTCACCGCAATCACGAACTCGTAGGTCGAGTGGTACCTGGCTAATTGACTCAAGTGGCTATTGCTGCGTGGCATTTTCCGGGTGAACATAATTGCATTGGCGGGCGAACCGTTGTCACGCCGATGAGCCGGCGCGGGCATTAGGCATCGTGTGTCCTGTTTCAGCGCCTTCCCGGGACTCCCTGTTGAGCCCTCTGGGACGCCCGCGGCTCTTAACCATGCGTCAGAGGCCCCTTTTAGCTCGGTTTGCTTCGAGGGCCTCCGGCCGCTTGCCCGATCAGCTAGATCTCGTCGGCATGAGTTTGCTCTCTGAACACGCACGCGGATTTGCGCGTAGTCGTGCGCGCACAAGCGGGTGGAACCATGAAATGCCCTTCGCGTAGAGGCGGCAACAGCAGACAACGACAGTGACTATATTTCCCCACTGCAAAGCGGTGGCCCTTACGCCAGCGGGTGAGGTTTCGGAGGCCAGTGACCATGAAAACAATAAAAATAAAGGCGGTAACGATGATGCGACGCGAGGCGCGCAAGTTATTCCTACTGTGTTTTGCTCTCTTGCTTTGTGTAATGTGCGGAAAAGCGGCATTTGCGCAGAGCGCGACCACTGGCAGCATCAACGGCACAGTGGTGGACTCTGGCGGAGCCATCGTTCCGGGTGCCACCATAACCATTACGGATCTGGCCACCAGAGATACCCGCGTCCTGACCTCGAATGCGGAAGGCCGTTTTACCGCTCCGTTCCTGAAGCCGGACAATTTTCAAATTGCGGCTGCAGCTAGCGGACTGCAGTCCGCTACAACAACGGTGCAGGTTTTAACCGGTCAGCAGTCAGCCGTCAATCTGATATTGGCGCCGAACGCAACCACCCAGACCGTGGAAGTGAACGCGAACAATGCGCAGTTGATCGATACCCAAACGTCCAACACAACCACGACTTTTACTACCGAGCAATTTCAAAACCTGCCCGCGCCCGGCGGCGACATCACAACCATTGCCTATACAGTGCCTGGGGTGGTCGTAGGCGCCGGAACCCAGGGTTTTGGCTCGATCGTCTCCGATGGACTCCCCGGCCTTTCCAACCTGGTCGTCATCAACGGCGCCGACTATTCCGTTTCGCTTTACAACATTGCGAATTCCGGTTCTTCCAACCTGACACTCGGTCAGCAGGAGATTGACCAGGCAGCCGTAGTGCAAAATGGCTACAGCACGCAGTACGGCCGCCAGGCCGGCATCATTGAAACCTACGCCACAAAATCTGGAGGCAACCGAGTGCATGGCCTGGCGCAGTGGAACTACAATAGCGACGGCCTGAACGCAAATGACTTCTTTAATAACCAGTCCGGTATTCCTCGGTCCAAGGCTGTGTCCAATCAATACGCCGCGCAGATCGGCGGACCTATCAAGCGTGACAAAATATTCTTCTTTGTAGACACGGAAGGGATTCGATACGTTCAACCAAGTACCGGCTTTGTCAATCTGCCCTCCCCCGTAATGCAAGCCAGTATAGCGGCTAATCCCAACATTTCCGCCGCCAGCAAAGCGTTGTACGGCGGTATGTTCGCAGGAACGAATTCTTCGACGGCTTACAAGAACGCGGTTCCGGTCGTAACCGGTCCTGGCTCGCAACAGGACGCCTCGGGGAACTACGGTTGCGGAAGCCTTGCTGGGACACCGGACTATGCGACCGGTGGAGTGCTGGGCACGAGCGTTGCCGAAAGCTGCATCGATTCAGCTTTCGTAAATGTCGGAGCACTCAACCGGGAGTGGCTGGCGGCAGGACGCCTTGATTGGAATATCAGTGACAGGCACAGAATCTTCTTTCGCGTAACCGATGACCAGGGCGAACAGCCCTCCTTCGTGAGCTTGATCAATCCCGCCTGGGACATGGTCAGCATCCAGCCGAACTACACCGGACAACTCAACGATACTTACAGCTTCACTCCCAACCTGACCAACCAATTTACGGCCGCGTCGCTTTACACTGGCGGTGTTTTTGGACCGGCAAATTTATCGGCCGCGCTCGCGGCTTCGCCCACAGAATTCAACGAAAGCAATGACGGCGGAACCAATGCACTGGCGGGTGTCGGGCAGTCCTCCTTTTTTGCGGCCGCCACCACGCTGGGAGCCGTGTGGAATGACTTTCCGGGAGGGACTAACACTTCGCAATACCAATTTGTCGACGGTCTCTCGTGGACAAAAGGGAGCCATAATCTCCGATTCGGCGCCGACTTCAAGAGGTATAACTTTACCGACATCGGCCTGCAGACCTCCGCTTATGGCGGTTTCTATAGTTTCGGTAGTATCGCGGATTTAGCTGGAGGTACCCTGCCCGGAAACACTGGTTCCACCTTTAGTCAGAGCTTTCCGCGCTTCGCCAACATTCACAACGCCATCTATAACCTTGGAATGTATGCCCAGGATGAGTGGCGGGCGCTGCCAAACCTCTCCCTCGACTTCGGGATCCGTGTCGATCGCAACGGTAATCCCATTTGCCACGACGGTTGCTATACGCAATATATCGGAGGGTTTCCTAACACCTCCGCGACCTTGGACACTCCCTACAACGCTACCCTTTCCGCCGGGCATGATAGCTTTTCTCCGGCGATTGAGCGCGCAGTCGTCCAACCGCGCTTCGGGTTTAATTTGGACCTTCGCGGGGACGGGAAAACCGTCGTTCGCGGCGGAGTAGGATTGTTTTCCGACAGTTTCCCTGGGCTCGTGCTTGAACAAACCTTTCTTTCCTTCCCCAACCAATATTTTGCGGGCGTGAATTCGGGATCGGTTGCACAAGGGGCAGGCAGTGCACAAGCGGTCGCAGCCGGCTCAGCAGCTGCCGTGCTGAACGGATTTTCGCAGGGGGCCACGTACAACCAGATCTCTGCGACCTTGGCTGCGCAGGGAATACCGTTCTTCCCTCCAAATTATGTGACCACGCCGCATACCTTCAAAAGCGCGCGATATACAGAATTCAGTTTGCAACTTCAACGCCAGCTCACCCCAAGGGACGCCTTGATTATTTCCTATGCCGGCAACCATGGTTATGATCTCTTCATTGCCAACAACCACCTGAATCAGAATATCGGCACCACGCTCTACGGCAGTTATGGAAGCGGAACCTTTGATAATGTTCCATTCAATTCGCCGGATCCGCGCTTCGCGCAGGTTCAAAGCTTCACCAACAACGCAATCTCTAACTACAGCGGGGTTTCCGTACAATACAAACATATCGACCGGCGAGGTCTGACGGCCGACGTTTCGTATACCTACGCTCATTCACTGGATGACATCTCCAATGGGGGCAACTCACAGCTCCCTTACAACGGAAACACCTCCATCGGCTTTCAGATCACACCGGATCTCCCGTCGAGACTGATGTATTCAAACTCCGACTACGACATCCGCAACAACTTCTTGCTCGATCTCGTCTATGTGGAACCATTCCACTTCAGCAATAAATTTCTTGCTGCTGGGGCTGCGGGGTGGACTGTGGGCAGCAAAGCTTACTGGCGTTCCGGGCAACCCTTTAGCGTGCTGAATGTCAATGCAGAGTCCGTTCTGGCGGCCAATGGGACGGGGGAGCCACCACGGTGCTTGCCCAGGTGTTGAATAACAACTTCAACCACAAATGCAACTCCTATTCCAGTCCGTGCTTCCAGGCTGCAGGTATCTTCAATGGCCAGTCTTTGACCACCGCCGACGATGGGACGGTCGTGCCGGTAGGACCGGGGCCTTCCCCGCAAACAAATTATGGCAATGTGCCCCGGAATGCTTTCTATGGTCCGCACTATGCGGATGTCGACCTGAATGTCTATAAAGATGTTTTCAAGCATGAATCGATGACTTTCCAGATAGGCGCGCAAGCCTATAACGCACTGAACCATGTGAACTTCGGGCCGCCGCAAAACAATGCGTCTAACCTGAGCACCCTGGGCCACATCGCGTCGGATATTAACGCGCCCACCAGCCCCTACGGCTCCAGTCAAGAGTCGACGGTCTCCGGGCGTGTACTTGTCGTGCAGGGACGTTTCCTCTTCTAGAGGGAGGGTACGGGCTGAAGAAGTGCATGCGAGTAGGGGGGAAGAAACGCAGGTCCCTCCACTAAGCTATGCCGGATTTCCTGTGGAGGTTGGTGGCGTTAGCAAACGTCATGCTGCACTCTTTACGGAAAGCCGCACACGTGGACATTGCTGAGGGCCGCGTAGCAGGAAATCCGGGTTCGCTTCGGTCGGATGATAATTGTGTTGTGTTTGCCCAACCGGCAACGAATGCTGGGTGCTCCGTGGCCCCGGATTTCCTGTGAAGTTGTCGGTGCTGATGAACTTTATGCGGCTTTCTTCAACGAAAGCCGCACACGCCGCTGATGCGTGGTACCGCGTACAGGAAATTCGGGTCAAGCCGTACTGGCTCGAGTGGGATAATGGCGCTCGATGTGCCACATCCCCCTTGTTGCGCCCGACTCAACCGAAATAAAAAGCGTCTGAAAAATACCTAGTAACTACTTCACGCCACCTGCGCTCATCGCTTTGCGCATCTGGGCTTCCGCATCGTCACTCCAGTATTTGCAATTGAGCTGGAGAAAGACAGACGTATACGGAACCGTCATGGTGGTCTTAAGAACAACGATATGGAAGGTCTTTCCCACCTCGTCCACTTTAGCGATAATCTGCTCGTGTGGCAGTGATGTGATCGCATGCCCCTTGAGAGCAGTCTTCACCGCGTCACGATACGCCGTCACTCCGGGAGCATCTTTCTCCGTCACAAACGGAAGCTCCGCATCCATGTAAACAATCGGGCGCACATGGATCGAGCTGTCAATCGTGCCCAGCACCGTGCGAATCACTTCCAACTGGTCTGTGTTCGTCTCCAGCGTTTCCACACCAGCAGGAGCTCTGCAGCGGATACGCCGAATCGACGATCATGATCCAGTTGCGATGTCCCATCAGCGGCAGTATCTGCCCCAGCCGTGCTTGCCACTCCGGCGGCGTCTGCTGCGCGCCGGCTACAAGGCCACTCATCATGGATAGCGACGTGAACAGAGAGAAGACTGCCTTAACTGTGCGCATCAAAAGATCCCTCCTACAAAGCTTCTCTCCGTTTCATGCGCGCCCCAACGAAGGAGTAAAGCGCGATTCCGCAGTAGCAGAAGAGCGGGACCATGTAGGCCGCCGCAATACTGTGCTGCGTCTGTGAAATCCAGCCCATAAGCGGTGTCAGCACCGCGCCCCCCACGATCGCCATCACGATCAGCGATCCGCCAATCTTCGTATTCTGGTCCAGCCCATCGATGCCCAGCGCGAAGATCGTAGGGAACATGACTGACATGAAGAAGCTGGTCACGAAGATAGCCCACAAGCCCAACCCAGCCGGGAAAAGCAACGCCAACCGCAACCAGGACAATATTCACCAGGCTGTAAACGCCCATCAGATGAGCGGGTTTGACGTACCGCATCAGCGCCGCGGAGCTAAACCTGCCCACACCGAAGGCAACCAGCGTGCCGGTAAGGAAATAGCCGGCGATCTTTTCCGGCTCATGGGTCCCATCCTGCACATACTGGATAAAGTAGCTCCAGGTGCCGACCTGCGCGCCGACATACAGGAACTGGGCGACGATCGCGAAGAGAAAATTAGGGTACCGCAGCAGTTCCTTGAAGCTGCCATGATCCTGGCTATCCTCGTGTTCTCGAGCGATGGTGGGAAACTTGGTTCGGGCGATCAGGAACGCCCAAATCAGCGTAATCGCCCCCAGCACCAGGTAGGGAACCACCACGCGCATCGTCTCATGCTTCAAGTAAGCATCGTACGTATTGGCCGCTTGCATGGCGGAGACCTGAGCCGGCGTCAATTCGATCCCGGAGAAGATGAAAACTGTCCCCCCCAGCACGCCAGTAATAGCGCCCAAAGGGTTGAAGGCCTGGGAAAAATTCAGCCGGCGGGCAGCGCTCTCAGGCGACCCCAACTGGGCGACAAAAGGATTGGAGGCCGTCTCCAAAAAAGAAAGCCCACTGGCGATGACAAACAGCGCCAACAGAAAAAAACCGTAGCGCCCAATAACCGCGGCGGGCCAGAAGAGGAAGCTCCCGGTAGCAAACAGCAGCAGCCCCACCACGATGCCGAATTTGTACCCCATTTTGCGCATCAACAGCGCCGCGGGAATGGCCAGCAG
Source organism: uncultured Acidobacteriaceae bacterium (assembly GCA_963775365.1). GTDB lineage: Bacteria > Acidobacteriota > Terriglobia > Terriglobales > Acidobacteriaceae > PALSA-350. The sequence goes on from CAVZJL010000020.1 coordinate 78,195, forward strand.
AAAATAACCCAAATAGAAAGCCGACTGCACCAGCCCCGCCTCGAAACGGGAAATGGCGAACGACTTCATGAACTGGCGGATAAGAACATCGTTGAGGTTGCTGGGAACTCCCCAAAGAAAAAACAGCGCGGTCACCAGGAAAAAAGGTACAGCCGCGCCCGTCGGGGATCAGTGGTTGTTTCGTATCGCTGGCTTCCGTTGAGTCTGTAGGCAAAGGCCCGAGCATCTACGCGTGTGTCCTTTCCTGGTTAAACAACTCAATCTCCACAAAGGTGCACGTGGATGCCCAGCTCCGCCATCATAGCCGCCTTGGCTGCCAGCGCCTGGTCGGCCACCTGGCTGGTCGGAGCGTAGGCCACGTTGAGATGGTTCGCGCGATGCCTTGCCATGAACTGGTCGCGCGTAATGCCGTGCAGCAGTGTATGCATAATCGGCCACTGCGGGGTAACCGACTTCAATCGCCGCGCCGTCTCTTCGGCGGGTAGTTCAATCGCGGTTGCCCGGCCCAGGTCAACATGCAGCGCGCCACCTTCCACAAAAACGCGGCTCCAAACCACGTGTCCGGGCTTGCAGACTCCGTTAAGCGTGCCCCCGCCTAGCCGGAAGTACATCGGTGGCTGCCGTTCGCTGCGCGCCTTGGCATAGCCGCCCGCGATATGCGAAGCGGGCACCGCGCCGGAGATCTGAAAGACCCAGACGAACTCGTCGATATCCCCCCGCTGTAGTGCTCGCCCCAGCGAACGTCATGCAGCGTCGTGGCTGGGTCAAGTTGCATCGCATTCCAGACCTTGTTCGTGACCAGCGCGTCAAACCCCGCGCATTCGTCCACCTCATTGAAATGCGGCAAGGGCTTCCCGGCATACAACTCCCGGCCCTTGGCATCGAAGACAGGCGGCCGGTCCACGTTATTGAGCAGGCCCTCCACCAGGTCGGAAGCCGGCGCCAGGTCTTTCAATCCTTGCTGATATTGGATCCCAATAGCATCGCAACCGAACTCGTCAGCAATCCGCATCGCCGCGATATACATCTTGCACTGCCCCAGAATCTGTGCGGTCGGTTAGATCGGTCTCCTCCTTGGTCCCGGTGACGAAGGTGAGCCCGCGGCCATCCAGCCAGCTGCGAACCCCCTGCGCTTCGCTATCGGTAACCGCTCGCCATGGCGGCTACCAGCGCCGACTGGCTGAGCCGTTCCTTGTAAACACCTGTGGGGTTGAGAAGATAGTCCTCGATGATGGCGTTATACATGCCCATGCATCCCTCATCGAAGACACCGAGAATGGCTTTGCGCGTCTTCAGATTGTGGGCCAGCGACGCGCCCAACTCCCTCTCCGCTGCCGGCAAAGCCGATAAGTCCAGTTCGTGCACATGGCTCAAATCATGTTGGATCACATGTTCCTTAAGCCATTGCTGCAAACCACGGCGAAAGAATTCATCCGTAAAGTCTTTGCTCCAAAGAGTGCTGAACGTCACTCCGCCCTTGTGCAGGCAGCCATTCAGATTCAGCATGCCCACCAGGCCCGGCCACTGGCCTGACCAGTTGGCCACGGTGAGAATCGGGCCTCGATGATGCTCCAGACCAGAGAAGACGTTGTGGCTGTACTGCCATACCGCCTCGGCCACAATCACCGGCGCATCGGGATGGATTTTCATAAAAACATCCATGCCCATGCGCTGGTTATAGATGAAGCCATGTCCCAGATCGTCGCGGTATGGGTGCGCGCGGCGTAGGGTGAAGCCCTCGGCACGAAGGGCTTCCGTCAGCTGCTTCTCCATTTCCGACTGAGCCGCCCAGCAGACCTTATTTGCAGATTGGCGCAGGTCGCCGCTGGCGATGAGCAGAACTTCACCGGGGACAACAGGAGTGGGCGATTCCAGGACAGGGACTGCGTACGATGACATCTGCAACTCTCCTCAAATTCTTCCGAGCTCCTGCGTAGACGTTAGTGAAGACGCTGGCCGCGCGGCTATAGTTCGATTGTCTTAAAACGTGCATACGCCTCATCCCAGGCGTCGCTAGGCCGCGGAACCAGGGAAACACATTCGATTGAGCCGGCAATTGCCGTTCTTCCGGCCCTTATATCCTGCAGATGCCCGGTGGCCACTGCCTGCAGCATCACATTGCCTAACGCCGAAGCCTCCACTGGGCCGCATATCACTCTCCGGTCGCAGGCATCGGCAATCATCTGGCACAGAAAGTGATTGAGCGACCCACCCCCGACTACGCGAATGGAGTCGAGATGCCGTCCGGTAAGCTTTTCCAGGGATTGAAGCACCGAGCGGTACTTTAAACTCAGGCTCTCGAACGCGCAACGTGCGATTTCTCCCACCGTCTCCGGAATGGATTGCTGTGTGCCCTTGCAATACGAGCGTATCGCCCCCGGCATGTCGGGCGGCATCTGGAACTCTTTTGCATTAGGGTCGAAGAAGCGCTGCAATGGCTTGGCTTCGGCTGCGGCAAACGTGATGTCGTTCCAGCTGTAATGGCGGCCTTCCCTCTCCCAGCAGCGAAGGCACTCCTGGATAATCCAAAGGCCGGTAAGGTTTCTCAGCAGCAGAATCGCCCATCCGCGCTGCCTTCATTGGTGAAGTGTAAGCGGAAGGCCTCCTCCGAGGTATTCGGTTCCCGCTACCTGCACCCCCATCAGGCTCCAGGTGCCGCTGCTGATAAACGCGCTGTGGTCGTCCAGCTCAGGAATTGCCGCCACCGCGCTGGCCGTATCGTGAGAGGCCACGGCGATCGCGGGCAAGACTGCGCTTAAGTTGGCGTTGCGCAAGATATCCGGGCGAACCGGCCCCAGGATCGTTCCCGGTTTTACTACGGGGCTGAGGATCGGAAGCGGAATACCCAGGGATCCAAGCATCTCCCGAGCCCAGTCGCCGCGAGCAGGCGAATACATCTGGGTCGTGGTCGCTTCGGTATATTCGTTTTGCTTCTCCCCGCACAGGAAGTACAGGTAAAGATCGGGGATCATGAGAAGCTTCTCGGCGAACTCCAATTGAGGGTCGCCGGTTTGCAGCATGCAGAAAAGCTGAAAGAGGGTGTTGATCTGCATGGTCTGCACCCCCGTCTCGGCGAAGATGTCGCGCTCTGCGAATCGCTCGAAGACGAAAGCTGGTATCCCATCGGTGCGTGGGTCGCGATAGTGGTGAGGGTTGCCGATCAACCGTCCACAACGGTCCAGCAAGGCGTAATCCACTCCCCATGCGTCCACCCCAATCCCCAGCGGAGGGTCGTCAAAACGCGACCTGTATCGGTGGAGTCCGGCTTCGAGCTGAGACCAGATCCCCAGCGCATCCCAATAGATGCCGCCTGCGAGGCCAACGCCGGCATTCGAGAACCGGTGTAATTCGTCCAGCAGGAAGGAACGGCCGTCCCATCGGCCCACCATCAGCCGGCCGCTCGAGGCGCCGAGGTCGGCGGCTACGAAGTTGGCAGTATGGCTCATCCTTTGTTTTGAAGAAAAGTCATTACCTGCGAGGTCAGGTCACGAACGAGCTCTTCGATCTCCTCATCCTGCGCCGCCACCGGTCTCGTGGAGTTGCTCTTTGCTGTCTCACCGACCGCAAGCCGTGGATCGGGCAAGCCCAGTCTTTTCTTGATTGCCAGCAGGTCGGCAACTTTATCGGCGGGAATCTCGTTAATCGGACGTCCCCAACTGGCGTGCGATCATCACCGTCTTGCAATAGGTGTCCACCACTTCCACATACCACTCCGCATGGGTGATGGTGTCCCCCCAGCAGACAATTCCGTGGTTGGCCAGCAGGATCGTATTGTGATCCTGCACAAACGGCAGAACCGTCCTGGCAAACGCCATCGTGCCTGGCGTTTCGTAGGGGGCCAACGCTACCGGACCGACGAAAACCTCCTGCTCGGGGATCAAATTGCCCGGCGGCACGGTGCCGGCGATGGCATACGCCGTGGCGTAGGGGGGATGGCAGTGGACGACTGCCTTGGCGGCGGGCACCGCCTTATAAATCTCCAGGTGCAGCAAGATCTCGCTGGTCGGGCGGGAGCCGCCGCAAATCTTGCGATTCTCCAGATCCACCAGCGAAAGATCTTCCACCCGCATGTCTCGCTTGCTGCATAACGTCGGGGTGCAGATCACATACTCGTCTGCGATCCGAACCGACATATTGCCGCCGTTGCCATCTACATATTGCCGGTCCCACAGCTTCTTTCCTGTGAGAATGATCTCCTCTTTGATAGCCTGCGCCTCGGGCGAGTGAAAAAGCTCCTCGGCCTCGCGGCTTGTCGAAGGGGAACCGGGAGATTGGAAACTTCCGATGCACTCAGAAACCGCGCGGCGGACAATGGCGGAAACAAGAACCGGGTCGGGACTCTGCATGGGCTTTGGGTAACCGCTAACGATAACAGTTGCACCTCGCTTGTGGCAAAATGGTGGTCTTGCTTTCGAAGGAGCCACACCGACTACATGAGAATAGACGCAATTCGGTGGTTGCTTCACGGCGGGTTGCGGGGGCTTGGCATATGAGTGGCCATTCCGCCAAGCCATGGGTGGTCCTGGTAGGCGGCTTTTTAGGATCCGGCAAGACCACCTTGATTCTGGCCGCGGCCCGCGAGTTGCAACGGCGTGGTCTGCGCAGCGCCATGGTATGGAACGACCAGGGGGTAGACCTGGTCGACAGCCGCTATGCGGCTCTGTCAGGCATGCGCTCGGGAGAGGTTACCGGAGGCTGCTTCTGTTGCCGCCTTTCCCACCTGATCGATGCTATTGACGATCTCCGCGCGTACGCTCCCGACGTAATCTTCGCCGAACCGGTAGGAAGCTGTACCGATCTCTCGGCCACGGTCCTTCGTCCGCTGCTCGAGTACAGCGAGACCTATCAGCTTTCACCGCTCACCGTCCTGGTGGATCCGCTCCGTGCCCACGCGATGCTTGAACGAGGATGCCGATCCCGATATGCGTTTCCTTTTCGACAAGCAATTGCAGGAGGCTGATCTGGTCTGTTTTACCAAGTCGGACCTCTACGCCGACTATCCCGTGATGGGCCTCCCGCACGCGCGTCAGCTGAGTGCCAAGTCCGGACAGGGCGTGGCAGCGTGGTTGAACGAGGTACTCTCCGGGGCTATCGCCAGAGGCGATCAGACACTGGAGATCGACTATTCGGAATATGCGCGTGCAGAGGCGGCGCTCGCCTGGTTGAACTTGCGAGCGGTCTTCGAACCAAAAAACTTGCTTTCCCCAGCGATGCTGCTGGGGCCTTTGCTCGACCATCTCGATGCCGCCCTCAGCGCCGAGATAATCTCCATCGCTCACTTGAAAGCAATCGTTACTTCGCCGACAGGCTTTCTCAAGGCGGCGATCTGCGGCAATGGGCAGGAACCAGTCGTCGAAGGGGACCTCGATGCCTCCCCTGCCGGCAAGCTCGAGCTGCTGCTCAATCTCCGTGCGGTGGGAGAGCCGGCCCAGGTGCGTGAAATCGTAGAAGGTGAGATTCTTCGGCTGGATGGCCTGACAAAGTCTGACCGTCGACTGCTTTAGTCCGGCAGCCCCGGTCCCGGAGCGTCGGATTCCGAAGGCCGGCTGACGGCCGCCGCAAGGCTCACGCATGGACCTCTAGAGTGAGTTCGCTGCCCTCGGCGAGCACCAAAGTTTGCTCCATCTGAAAGGTGGTTCGTCCGTCGCTCTGCTTTATCGTATGGGAGTATGTGCGCCCGTTGCTTCGCACTGAAGTCGTGGCTCCTGTGCCGGTTATTTCGCACCAACGGCAAGGAAGTTTGCCCGCCAGCACCCGCAGCGTAACCTGTGTGCCCCGAGTGCCCACTGGACGATAGGAGAACGTTCCCCAGCCCGTTCCGGTAGACCAGAAACACTCGAATACGTTATGCGGGACTCGCGGCACTGCGACCACGGAAGCCTCGGGCCCATCGTAATGAAATCCGCTCAAGGCAACCACACTCGTCCAGGAAGCCATCGCGCGCGCATAGTGATGACCGCATTCCGCCTCATCCCACGGATTGCGCTTTTCGCCATCGTACCGGGAGCGAATGTTTCGTATGGATTCGACGCCTTGCTCGACCATTCCGGAGTACAGCATCAACGCCGCGGTCGAATGTTCAAAACCCGTCATCACTTCCGCAAAATAGGGAAATGGTATGCGCGGCCGGGGCGCGGTGGCGTAGTCGCAAATGACCATAGCTGCTTCGTCGTTCAGGGCAAAGGTACGCTCCACATTGTCGTGCTCCTCAAGGCTGCGCTTGTAGTTGTATTTGTAAATGGATTGCAACGTTGACTGTACGTGTTCCTGCGCCACCAGCGAACCCAATCCGGCGACCTGGGCAAGATACTGTCCAATCAACTGATCGATCAGGCATCCGCCGCCCACCTGGTATTCGGGGCTCTCGGTGTTTCCCGAACCCATGTCGCTGCGCAGATTAGGAGCAATCTCGTTCGCGCGAAAACCGCGAACTTTTTGAATATAGAAGCTTCCGTTGAAGAGATTGCTATCGATCCAACTGCTTCCCTGTCTAGAAAAGCCTGCGATATTCGTCGGCGGACGCAGTGTCGCCCATCGCGCGGGCCATCTCCTCTCCGGCGCGTAGCGCGCCCAGATAGTAGATTCCGCACATCGGGTTTGGCCCATAGAACTCGACGTCATAGGTGTTGTGTTGCACGCCTTCCAGTACGCCGTCGCGGTTGGCATCCCAGCCGCCGGGAACCCAGGCAAACTCCAAACCTTTCTTGATGCGCGGCCACATCGTTGCCAGCCATTCGTTGTCGCCCGAGAGCTTCCAGTCCATATAAGCGTGGATGATCTGTCCCATCTGCCCGTCTGCGGCGGCAAAACCGGACCTCTCCTTGCCATCGGGAAGAAGCTGGCGAAAGTGCATAGCTCCCGCTTCGTCCATCGAGTAGCCAAAAGCAGCTTTGCGCAGGGATCGTGCCAGCGAGGGAAAGAGATGGGCGGTCGCCGTCTCATAGTTCCACACGTGGGTACAGTTGCCGAAGCAACAGCCAATGTGATCATCCACTCCTTCAAAAGCGTGGAACTCGCCATCGGCAGTCCGGAAGCAGGTTGTCGACGCGAGCGTTGAAAGATTTCCGCTGGCGGCTTCCTTCACCACCGAAGGCAGAGTGCTCGCGCCAAAGGCCTTCGCAAATGCCCGCGTCCGTGATTCGAGTTTCTCTAAATTTGTCGCGGTGTATTGCGCAACTTCCCAGGCATCCTTGAAACGGGTGGCATAGAAGTTGCCAATGATGGTGTTGCCTTCTCCCGTAGGAGCAGTCCAGCCGCACCAGTCGGGTGTGCGATTGGGAAAGTTCCATGAAAGCAGAAAAGTGAAGTTTGCCGATCCTCCGGCAGGTATCGAGCTTTGCTGGCAAACTGCTCCCACCGCATTGCGCAGCTCCGGTTCGTTCTGCAGTTGCCCGTCGCGGGAGAACACATCCCAGAAAAGCATGGGTGAATTCCACCAGCGTCCCTGGGGCCAACCGCGCCAGTAGCTGATCGCATTGCGATCGCTGGTGAGCGCTGCCAGTGCGAAACTCCCCTGCAATGGATCGCCTGCCGGCACACTCGGATTGCTCATCAACAGGCCCTCCAATTCGCCGGACTTTCTGTATTCGTTCAGCCGTGAATCTTGTACGGATCTTGGCTGCTCCGCCCATTCTCGGTTCGGGCTTGACCGGATTATCGATAGAAAAGGCAATCCCCACTTTGGCCGTTGAGTGACCAGGGTTGTGCACGCGGTAGCGCAGGATCGCAACCGGCAGCCCCGAATCATCCGCATCATGCGGAATGAATGGAGAGAATGCATCGAGTTCCACCTGAACGGGCAAGGTCGGGTCTTCGAATTTGATGTTGGCGAGCGGATACTCACCGGTAAAAGTCGCTCCTTGAATGCGGCTCAGTCCCGGAGAATTATTCGAGCCGAGCCCGTCTTGCCCTTCGTATGGGGGCAAAATTCGTGCTTCCAGTACGCGCGCAATGGGCTTCGAATTACCTGCTTGCACCCAAATCGACGGCAGGGCATAAGCGGGCGAGAACCCCTTATTCGGGCGATTGAATATCTCCCAATCTCGCAGTTGTCCTCGGCCGCCCAGGCTCAGGCTGCCGGCCGCCACCCCGCCCAGGGGAAACGCAATCATCTTGAGTTGCGGCCCAGTAAAACGACGCGGATAGGAGACATCCGGAGATCCCTTGCCGGCCCTTCTGCAAATGCCGGCAGATCCGGCCAGAGACCCGCTTGTGTACTTGCGCCAACGGCGCCCACGGCCTGCTTGATGAAACCGCGCCGGCCTACTTTATACTCGTCGCCCATAATCCGGATTGAATAGCCTCACCGCATCGCCCGCGGGTTTCGATAGGACTGAGTGCTTCCGCTCCCCGCGGAAACATTTTGAACTTCGTGCGCAGATTTGTCCATGTTTGTAACGAAAACTGCACTAAATTAGTTTTGCTCTCACCAAATACTACAACGATCATCGCATTCCTGAATTGATCGGTACTTGACAGTTGAAGTTTGCCTACTCTAGCATCCGGCTCGTAAAAAGGGGCGGTGTTCTCTGCCCGCCCTATCGATTAAGCACACGAAGCTTTCGCACAGCTAAACCTTTTCGGGAGGATTTATGCGCAGAATCTTCGAAATAAGGGTTAGGCGGCTCGTCAGCATTTTCTTCGCCGGACTCCTCGTCGTCAGTCTTGTGAGAAGCAATCACGCTCTGCATGCTCAGACAGCTGCTGGATCGATCGTGGGCATAGTGCGAGATCACACCGGAAATGTAGTGCCCGGGGCGCAAGTCACCGTGACCAACAGAGCTACCAACCAATCGGTGAGCGCTACCACAAACTCCTCGGGATATTATTCCTTCCCGCTGTTGCAACCCGCCTTGTACCAGATCAGCGTCCACGCCGCGGGCTTCAAAGAGTTTCTTCAGGACAATATCCAACTTGACGTAGCCCAGACACGAGACGTCGATGCCAATCTGGATGTAGGCCAGGTCACCGAGTCCGTCACCGTAACCTCGGCCCCGCCCCTACTGGAAACTCAAACATCCTCGCTCGGTGAAGTCATCCCCAACAAATCGGTGGTTGACCTTCCTCTGAATGGCCGGAACGCCTACGGTTTTGCGGCCCTCGTTCCGGGAGTCATCGCACCCTATGGTTTTAGTCAGACTGCATTTGACGAATACAACGACCAGTTCATTTCGATCAACGGGTCACGACCCAATCAAAATCTGTTTCTTCTCGACGGCGGCATGAACTCTGAACCGGCCTTCACCGGGCCTGGCTACTTTCCCAGCGTGGACCTGGTTGAGGAGTACAAGGTACAGACGAATAACCTCGGCGCAGAGTTTTCGAACACCGGTGGCGGGATCATCAATGTAATCACAAAATCGGGTACCAACCAGATCCATGGCTCAGCGTGGTGGTTTTTCAGGCACACCGACCTATCGGCAAATGATTTCTTTTCTAATGAAGCCGGTCTGCCACGAGCCCACTACCAATTCAGTCAATTCGGGGGCACCATCGGAGGCCCCATCCGGAAAGATAAAACCTTTTTCTTCTTTGCCTATGAGGGGCTGCGTTGGGTGCAAAGCGGATCCGCCGTAGGTACACTACCGACCCAGGCCCAACGTAACGGAGACTTTTCCAGTACCTACAACAGCGCCGGCCAGGTGATCCCGATCTACGATCCGTTTACCACCGTACCCGACCCCAATAATCCAGGCCAATATCTCCGAACTCAATATCCAGGAAATAAAATACCTGCTTCAGAGATTAGTCCCGTCGCACAAGCCATGTTGACCTATCTTCCATTGCCCAACCAACCTGGAACGCCGGTGACTGGATCGAACAATTACTACACCAATTACAGCTCGCCGATTATCGAAAACTCCTTCTCGATACGCTTCGATCATGCCATTACCGATAAGCAGAAAATCTTCGGCCGCTATTCACTGAACGATACGACCCAAACGCGCCCGAATCTTTACGGAAGTTCTTCCCCTAACTTTGTCATCAGCAGTCCGACCGCAGGAAACGATTTTCTAAGGCAGCAACAAGCGACGATCGACTACACGAATCCATTTAAGCCTAATGCGATCCTTGACCTCAATAGCAGCTACATACGCTATTTCATCGGGCGGAGAATTCCTGGTTACGACGTTAATCCCACAGTGGTCGGCCTCCCGAGCTATTTCACCACCCTCGCGTCTCTCTATACCCCATGTTTTCCGTCTGTCGGAGTCTCTGGTTTGGGGCTCACTCTCTCGCTCGGGAACATTGGGGGTGGCCTGATGGGCGGTGGCTGCTATACCCTCGGTGACGTCTACCCAGATCTACACGAATACGGGAGCGTCACAGTCGTCCATGGGCAACATACATTCAAGACTGGCGCGGATTTTGGCATTGACTGGTTGGCTACGCCGAGATATGAGCCAGCAGGGCCGTCCTTCAATTTCGGTCCCAACTTCACCCAAGGTCCTAACCCAGTTTCGTCGACCGGTTCAGGTGTTGGCGTGGCTTCGTGGTTGGTAGGTACAGGAAGTGGCAGCTCGAGCAGCGGAGGTCCAAATCAATATCTCTCCAGCAGATACTATGGCTTTTACTTTCAGGATGACTGGCGTAAGACACAGAGACTAACCCTGAATCTCGGAATCCGGTATGACTACACTGCTCCCTGGGTAGAACGCTTCAATCGCTTTACGGACTGGAGTTCCACTGCAACATCTCCTCTACAGGTAGCAGGCTTGAGCAACCTCGCGGGAGGTTTGACTTTCCCTGGGGTCAATGGGGTTCCCCGGTCTGAATTCGACCCCTTCCGAAAGGAGATTGTCCCCCGGGTTGGGTTTTCGTTTGCGGCGCGTCCCGACACGACCGTAAGAGGCGGTTTTGGTATATTCTTCGCCCCCTGGGCGGAGCGGGTTTCAACGGATACTCGGTGCCCAACACCGGCTATCTAGCTTCCACGAATTGGATTGGTACCCTGGATGGGGTAACTCCGCTCAATACACTGACGAACCCATTCCCCCAGGGGTTTGTCTATCCCACCGGGAGCACCCAGGGCCTGGCCACGCAGCTCGGTCAGTCCGTAGTTGGTATGCAACGTAGCCGGCCTGTCTCGTATGCCGAGCAATGGAATCTGGATGTACAGCAGGAGTTGGGCGCGCAGATCCTGCTTGACATCGCATACGCGGGAGGCCGCGGTGTACATCTTTACGGCGATTACAATCCCGACCAACTTCCCGACCAGTACTTGTCCATGGGAGGCGTATTAAATAACCAGGTGAGCAATCCGTTTTACGGTAACCCGCTGGTTGGCGGCGGCGGTCTTAGCAGCCCGACCGTGGCGCAAAGCCAGTTGCTGAGGCCTTTCCCGCAGTTTACTGGAGTCACTCTCGGAAACAGTTCTTTCTTCGGCGCCTCTGCGTATAACGCATTGCAAGTGAAAGTAGTGCGGCGCTTTGCAAACGGCTTCAGCCTCCTTGCTTCCTACACCTGGTCAAAACTGATGGACAACATTCCGGCGTCGGAAACAGGATTTCCCGGGGGATCCTTCGGGGGAACCGGTATCCAGGATTGGGACAACCTTCGTGCTGAGTGGGCGGTCGCTTCTTTTGATACTCCCCAATATTTTGCGTTGAATGGAATCTATGAGCTGCCGTTCGGTCAGGGCAAACCCTTCCTTAACGGCAACAAGGTGGCCAATTACTTTATTGGAGGCTGGCAGCTTAATGGAATCACTTCAGCGATTAGTGGTACGCCGCAGGAGGTATTCACAGCTACCAATACACTCTTCAATTACGGAGGCTCACAGCGAGCAAACTGGAACCGCCTAAACCCGTCGAAGAGCGGTAAAATCTCAAACCGTCTCAATGAATACTTCAACGTCAACTACTTTAGCCAACCCGCACCGTTTACCTACGGCAACTCTCCGCGCATGCTCGGCAATCTTCGCTCTCCGGGATTCATAGATACGGATCTCTCTGGGATCAAGAAAATCCCTATCCACGACCGCATATCGGCGGAGTTTCGGGCAGAGGCATTCAATCTCTTTAACCATCCTACCTTTGGACCGCCAGACACTACCTTTGGCGACGGAACCACCGGCATCATCAATAGTCAGGTAAACTTGCCCCGGCAAATACAAATTGCATTGAAGATCCTTTGGTAGGAGCGGGGAACCAAACTTTGCGTCGTCTATTTTTCCGATTGCCAATGGTTGTCCTGGCGGTTGGTCTACTCTGCACGGGCACTGCCGTGAAAGCCCAAACGGCCAACGCAGCGGAGCGCGGTGGCGCTGCGTCGCTCGCAACCCTTACCCCTGATGTCGATTCACGCATGGTCTCGCCGGAAAACCCAACCGGAGAGAAGGCCAAAGGGGCCACGCGGACCCCAGATCCGGCGAATCCCGATCTGGCATTTTCCCGAGCCGCCTCCGATCTGGGCCGGGGTTGGAAGGTTCGCCCATTCATTAAAGTGCCGGCCCACAGCACGGCCACCATCATGGATGTGTCCGGGCCGGGAACCATCAACCACATTTGGATGGCGACGACGGAGGACTTGCACGGGGTAGGACGCGCAAGCATCCTCCGCTTCTATTGGGATGATGAAACCACGCCGTCCGTTGAAGTGCCAATGTCTGACTTTTTCGCAATCGGCCATGAGACCTTCGCGCCCGTAAACTCGGCCATGGTGGTCGACAACCCAACCTCATCGATGAACTGCTATTGGCCCATGCCCTTTCACAAGCATGCCCGCATCACCTTCACCAATGACAGCGACAAGGATCTGCCGCTGTTGACCTTTCAGATCGACTATGAAGCTGGAGCCGGAGCCGTTCCGCGGGAAGCAGGCTACTTCCACGCCCAATGGCGGCGGGCCAGGGTGGAACGCACCAACCCCTCCTACACTATTCTTGACGGTGTGAAGGGCGAGGGCCGGTACGTCGGAACTTTTCTGTCGTGGACGCAGCTCGCGAGTGGATGGGCGGGCGAGGGCGAGGTCAAGTTCTATATCGACGGCGATGTCGAATTTCCCACCATTGCGGGCACTGGAACGGAGGATTATTTCGGCGCGGATTATGGGTTTCCCGCGACCTTCTCCACGCCGTATGTCGGCAATGTGCTCGACCACAAGAGCAAGGACTATGAGGCGGGGATGGCGTGGAGCCTATACCGATGGCATGTGCCGGATCCCATCAACTTTCACAAGGATCTGAAAGTGACCATCCAGGATTTGGGCTGGTGGCCCAATGGCAAGTATCAGCCTCTGGATGACGACTTTGCCTCGACGGCATACTGGTATCAAATGGAACCCCACGTTCCATTTCCCAAGCTTCCGCCCCTGAGTGAGCGCTGGACACGATGATCCCAGGCCAACCGCCGAACTCTAGCTACAAATGGCTCGTTGTAGGCATGCTGTGGTTCGTTTGTTTCTTCAACTACGCCGATCGCCAGGCAATTTTCGCGGTATTTCCCCTCATCAAGCAGCAGTTGGTGCTCACTGACCTTCAATTGGGCGTTGTGGGCGCGGCATTTATGTGGATGTACGCCCTCTTCGGTCCCGTTGGCGGGCTGGCTATGCGATCGTCTTCCGCGCAAGAGCCTGGTGCTGGGCGGGCTGATTGCCTGGTCACTGGTCACAGCGTTGACGGCGGTTTGTCACACCTATGGCCAACTGGTCCTGTGCCGTGCCCTTAGCGGATTGGGAGAGGCGGTCTATCTCCCAGCCTCGATGTCTCTCATCGGCGACTATCACGGAGCGGGTACCCGCTCTCGCGCCATGTCTCTTCATCAGTCAAGCGTCTATGTGGGCTCGATTGCAGGCGGCGCTGTTTCCGGTCTCGTGGGCCAATTCTATGGCTGGCGATGGAGCTTCATTCTCTTCGGATTCTGCGGACTCCTATTTGGCGTAGTAGTGGCAAAGTTCCTCCAGGAACCCGTGCGAGGCAGTTCGGAGCAGTGGGCCGGCACAGCGTCATTGCCAACGCCCCCTGGTGACGGCAGCCTGTTGGAGGAACTCAAGGCTCTGCTCCTAAGCCCCATCGTGCGCCTGCTGATCCTGACCTTTGTCGGCGCCAACTTCGTGGCCGTTGTCTTTCTTACCTGGATGCCGTCGTTCCTGTATGGCAAATTTCACATGAGCCTCAGCATGGCGGGATTGAACGGCACCATGTACTTGCAGCTCTCGTCGGTTGCGGGCGTTTTCTGCGGCGGCCTGCTGGCCGATTTCCTGGCTCGCCGATTGGCCAATGGACGCATGCTCACGCAGGCGCTCGGCCTCTTCCTGGGCATCCCGTTCCTGTTCTTCACCGGGTGGGCGGCCTCGGTTCCGGCCGTGGTGCTGGGCATGATTGGCTTTGGCTACTGCAAGGGCATTTACGACGCCAATATCTTCGCTTCGCTCTACGATGTTGTCGCAGTAAGACAGCGCGGAATCGCCGCCGGGATGATGAACTCCCTGGGTTGGCTTGGAGGTGGTTTCGCGCCCATCGTCATCGCGCTAGCCGCCAGCAGATACGGAATGGGCCCAAGCATCAGCGGAACAGCAGTCGGTTTACCTCATCTCCGGACTTCTCATGCTGCTGGCCGCGCGCCAAACCATCCTCGCCCCCTCAAGACAAACCAAAGCGTCCGCCTGAGTCTGTGTCGTAGAAGAACCCGATTAGAAACAGGACGGGTGCCTCACGTTCGCCCACATGGCCCCGGCTTGCCGTGGGAGCGTAAGTGGCGAAGACGATGGGCGAAGCCTTTCATTAGCTTCTTGCGATAACCTCACCCGCTGGAAACAAACAGCTGCTGCGGCCTATCGCGATCAGTCCCGAAGGGACGGCTGAGAATAGCCCAGGACGCCAGTCCTGGGTCTACGTTCCGACCGGGACCAGTCCCGCAGGGACGACTGAGAATGCCCCAGGACGCAAGTCCTGGGTGAACCTCGCCCCAAGGGAATGTTAGGTTTATTCGCCAATTTGATTTGTCGACAGCATTTACGATTATCTGCCGGGGTTGAAAAATGCATTGGTACTCACGCAGAGATTTTGTTAAGAACGCGTCCATCGCCCTGGCCGGAAACCGAACGCGCTGGTTTCAAGGCGCAGCCGAGCAAATCGATCTCAAAGAATGCGTCCTGGTAACCTCTCAAAACCCCACTCCACGTGAGGTCAAAGCCCTTACTGTCCTGAGCGAGGAGTCATACAAGCGAAGCGGGCTTACCTGGAAACTGCAGTCCTCCAAAAGAGCCACCGCGCCAGTTACGATATATGCCGGGCTGGCGTCCTCCATGGTAGGCTGGGGCCGCGGACGCATGCCGCAGCGGCTGCTCTCAATGGACATGTCCGGAGACGTACGCAATACAAGCCGGAAGCGAAGGCACCGAACACTGGATAACCATTGCCGGCAGCGACGAACGCGGAGTGCTCTTTGGTGTGGGTCAACTGCTCCGCCTGATCGACTTTGGCCGGCAAACAGCAACCATCGAGCGCGGCCGGCTGCCTATACACAGTAGCCCGAAATATCCCTTGCGCGGACATCAGCTCGGCTATCGCCCGAAGACCAATGCCTACGACGCCTGGACAGTGGAGATGTGGGACCAATACATACGCGACTTGGCGATCTTCGGGACCAACGCAATCGAGATCATCCCGCCCCGATCGGACGATGAGCCAGATAGTCCCTCTTCCCCCTCCCCCCGCGCAGATGATGGTCGAGATGTCGCGCATCGCGGATAGCTACGGGTTGGACGTCTCGATCTGGTACCCGGCGATGGATAAGGACTACGCCGATCCGCAAACGGTAAACACCGCCCTGAGCGAATGGGAAGCTGTTTTCAAAATGCTTCCGCGCCTCGACGTTGTGTTTGTGCCCGGAGGCGACCCGGGCCATACCGAGCCCAAGTATCTTCTGAACCTGCTGCAAAAGCAAAAGGTAGGCTTGCGAAAATACCACCCCAAGGCGCAGATGTGGGTTTCTCCTCAATCCTTCACCGCGGGAATGGATGGAGGAGTTCTTCTCTATTGTATCTACGGCGGAGACGAAAAGCTGGCTCGATGGCGTAGTGGTAGGACCGCAATCAAGGTTAACGCTGGCAGAGGTTCGGCGCCGTCTGCCCGCGCAGTACCCCATCCGCTTCTACCCTGACATCACCCACAGCACGGGATGCCAATTTCCCGTTCCGGACTGGGATGTTGCCTATGCGCTTACCGAGGGGCGGGAGACGATCAACCCGCGCCCCTTGGGTGAAGCCAACATCATCAGGAAATTTCTCCCGGAGACCATTGGCTTTATTACCTACTCCGAGGGCTGCAACGATGACGTGAATAAATTCATCTGGAGCGCTTTGGGGTGGGACCCGCAGAGAAGTGTGATCGACGTCCTCCGCGACTATTCCCACTACTTCGCCGGCAAGGAGCAAGCCGAGGGGCTGGCCCAAGGCCTGATGAGCCTGGAAAAGAATTGGCAGGCCCCATTGGCCGCCAATGCCTCCGTTGCCGTCACTCTTTCCCAATTCCAGGATATGGAGCGTAATGCCGCACCTGCGCTGCTCGCCAACTGGCGATTCCAGCAAGCGCTGTATCGTGCCTATTACGATGCTTATGTCCAGAGCCGTTTGGCGGAAGAAACCGCCCAGGTAGGGCGCGCGATGGCTGTGCTGCGCCGAGTGGACGACATTGGCTGGACACCCGAGCCACTGGAGATCGGCGCAGCACCGAGTGCCACGTCGCCTAACGGCAGAGAGCTGATGCTGCTGCTCGACGAAGCGCGCGATATTTTGCAACAAACACTGATCCACTCTGCCGGCGGCAGTCTACGGTCTAGGGTTCTGGAACTGGGAGAAGCTCTGTTCCAGAGCATCCGGATGCAACTAGCCGTGGATCGTTACCGCGGGGAGGCGGTTGAGCGCGGAACCAATCTGGAAACGCTGGACTATCCAGTGAGCGATGCTCCATGGATGCTCACCAGGATTTCCGAGATCATGCGGGAGACCGATACGGCGAAACAGCTCGCCGGGATCCGGGCGCTGTTGCGCCGCACTGATCCTGGTCCAGGCGGCTTTTATGACGATCTGGGAAACGTTGCCAACCGCCCCCACCTGCTCCTGGGTGAAGGAGCAGAGCGAGACCCCGAGTTCCGCGCCACTCCGCTGACCGGTTTCCTCTATCCCGATGTGCTTGGCAGTCATGCGCCCATCGCCTGGAAGCGATGGGCCGAGTCGCTCTTCGATGCGCCTCTAAAAATGCGCTACACCGGTTTAGATACAGCGGCGCACTACCGTTTGCGTGTGGTCTACAGCGGGGATCAGCCTACGAAAAAAATGCGGCTGGTGGCCAATGAGCAGTTTGAGATTCACCCCTACGTGTTGCGCCCCTGGCCACCTGTTCCACAGGAGTTCGACATCCCGGGCGCCGCAACTTCAGCAGGCGAACTCACGCTCTCCTGGACCCGCGAGCAAGGTCTGGGAGGTTCCGGACGAGGCTGCCAGGTTTCCGAAGTCTGGCTGATCAACACTGCGGAACAGGGCAGCAAGTAGGAAGTATGAATCGCGTCAAACGCGCTTCGCGTTGACTTTCGTGGCCAGGCCCACTTTTTCCAGCATCCATATTCCCAGGTAGTTGACATCGAGTTCGTACCAGGCCATCCCGTGGCGAGCCGAAACCGGGTGCGCGTGGTGGTTGTTGTGCCAACCCTCGCCGCCTGTCAGCAGGGCGACCCACCAGTTGTTGCGGGAGTCATCCCGGGTTTCGAACCGGCGCGAACCCCAGATGTGGGTAGCGGAGTTCACCAGCCAGGTGACGTGCAGGCCAACCGTGACCCGAAAGAAGATGCCCCATAGCGCCCACGGCCAGCCGCCCACGGCCAGCAGGGCAAAACCCAGCACCGTCACCGGCAGCCAGTGGAACCGATTCAGCCAGCGGTAGAAGCCCTGTTTCATCAGGTCGGGGGCATACCGCTTGAGAACACCGCTGTCGTTATGCAGCGAGCCATTCAGAATCCAGCCCATATGCGACCACCATTTGCCGTCTCGCGGCGAATGAGGATCGCCCGGCTTGTCGGTAAATTGGTGATGCAGGCGGTGCACGGCGACCCAGTAAACCGGGCTCCCCTGCAGGGCCATGGTGCCCAGGATGGCCATCGTGTACTCCAGCCATCTGGGAACGACATAGCCGCGATGCGTCAGCAGGCGGTGATAAGAGAGGCCGATACCCACATTCTGGGTAAGCACCCAGGTCACGGCAAAAACCGCCAGGGCCGACCACCGAAACTCGAACAGCGCCGCTACCGCTCCCAGGTGGAAGATGCCGATGACCAAGGCGAATTTCCAATGGAATTTGCCCCGATTCGGCTCCAGGGCCCTCTGTAGCTCCGCTGCTTCCGTCGCTGCGCTTGCTGCGGCTGTTGCCATCATTACTGCTCCGTATCCTCTTCAGTAGGCTAGTGGCCGCAAGCTCCAAGCGGTGTAAGAGTTGCGTAATACCTGGTAGCGGGACGGAACCCCCGTCCCACCCTGGCTGGCAACAGGTTGTGGTTGTTAGGAAATAGGTCGTATACTGAATATGCGACCGCGAAGGTCGGAATTGCATCTCTAGGTATAGCGAGAATGCTAAGGCTCACCAAGAAGGCGGATTACGGTCTGATGGCGTTGAAGTTCCTCGCTGAGCGCCCCGACATGCCTTCACTGAGTGCTAAGGACATCGCAGAAGCTTATGGCATTCCTCCGCAATTGCTGGCCAAGATTCTGCAGCGGCTTACCAAGGCAGGGCTGCTTCGATCCCATGCCGGCACCAACGGTGGATATGCGTTTATCCCGGGCGCCCGAGGACATTACGGCTTTTGAGGTGATCGTCGCTATCGACGGGCCCCTTTTTATTACCTCCTGTGAAACCGGGCCGCGTGGCTGTGACCTGACGGATAGCTGCACCGTCCGCGAGCCGTTACGCAAGGTAAACGAGAGTATCTCGAGTGTGTTGAAGGCAATTCGCGTATCCGACTTGTGTGAGCACGAACCCAACCGGAAATACCATGGCAAGCCGGTGGAATCCATGCTGGTGAGCTTGGGCAGCTAACAGTAATTCGTAGACGATAATAGTTCGTAACATTCCAATGCGAGAATGTTGAGAGCAGGAGAGAACTTGATGAGCACCGTTGAGACTGCAGTGACGGCCCCGGCAAACGTAAAGCTGCCGATTTACATGGATGATCACGCGACCACGGCGATGGATCCCCGCGTGCTTGAAGCGATGATTCCGTTCTTCACCGCAAAGTTCGGCAATGCAGCCAGCCGCAACCACTCCTTCGGATGGGAAGCCGAGCAGGCGGTCGATCATGCTCGCGAACAGATAGCCAAGCTGATCGGCGCCACCGCCAAAGAGATCATCTTTACCTCGGGCGCGACCGAGAGCAACAACCTCGCCATCAAGGGCATCGCCGAGATGTACCGCGAGCGCGGCAATCACATCATCACCCAGGTCACTGAGCACAAAGCGGTGCTCGATACCTGTAAACGCCTGGAGAAGTACGGCTATCGCATTACCTACCTGCCTGTTAAGGCAGACGGCCTGATCGACCTCGAAGACCTGAAGCGGGCCATCGACGACAAGACCATCTTGGTTAGCATCATGTTTGCTAACAACGAGATAGGCGTCGTGCAGCCGGTCGCGGAGATTGGCAAAATCTGCCGCCAGCACAACATCATCTTCCATACCGATGCGGTGCAGGCAGTGGGTAAGATACCGGTCGACGTGAACTCCATGAACATCGATTGCCTTTCCCTGACCGGCCACAAGATTTACGGCCCCAAGGGCTGTGGCGCGTTGTACGTTCGCCGCCGCAATCCCCGGGTACAGATTTCGGCACAGATCGACGGTGGCGGTCACGAACGCGGTATGCGCTCTGGAACCCTCAATGTTCCCGGCATCGTGGGCCTGGGCAAGGCTTGCGAGATCGCCGGCGAGGAAATGGCGGCTGAGGCGGAGCGGTTGGGCAAGCTCCGCGACAAGCTTAAAGACAAGCTGATGGCCAACCTGGATTACGTCCACGTCAACGGCTCCATGGAGCATCGTCTGCCGGCCAACCTGAACGTCAGCTTCGTCTACGTCGAAGGGGAGTCGCTGTTGATGGGGATTAACGACGTTGCAGTTTCCAGTGGTTCAGCCTGCACCTCGGCGTCGCTTGAGCCATCTTATGTATTGAAGGCCCTGGGGCTCGGCGACGACGTGGCGCACAGTTCGATCCGTTTTGGTTTGGGCCGCTTCAACACCGAAGCCGAAGTTGATTACGTTGCGGACAAGGTCATCGATGTCGTGCAGAAATTGCGCGAGCTTTCACCCCTCTATGAAATGGTGAAAGAAGGCATCGATATTTCAAAGATTGAGTGGCAGGCGCACTAAGAGCATTCGCTTTTTGGTGTGGACACGCAAACGCTGGATACGAAATTCAGGGAGAGAAAAATGGCATATAGCGACAAGGTAATCGATCACTACAACAATCCGCGGAACGTGGGCCAGATGGATAAGAGCCAGTCTGAAGTAGGCACGGGCCTGGTCGGCGCCCCGGAGTGCGGCGACGTCATGCGTTTGCAAATCCGCGTCAATCCTGAAACCCAGGTGATTGAAGAAGCGAAGTTCAAGACCTTTGGCTGCGGTTCCGCCATCGCCTCCTCTTCGCTCGCCACCGAGTGGGTC
The DNA here is from genome assembly GCA_963775365.1 of uncultured Acidobacteriaceae bacterium. GTDB lineage: Bacteria > Acidobacteriota > Terriglobia > Terriglobales > Acidobacteriaceae > PALSA-350. Next base: position 98,839 of record CAVZJL010000020.1, read on the forward strand.
AAGGGCAAGACGGTCGCGGAAGCGATGCAGATCAAGAACACCGACATTGTGAAAGAGCTGGCGTTGCCGCCCGTTAAGATTCACTGCTCGGTACTCGCGGAAGATGCCATTCGCGCGGCCATCGGCGACTGGAAGAAGAAGAATGGCGTAACCGAAACGGCGGAAGCCACTGCTTCAGTAGCTCAGTAATTCAGAGGCAAGATGGATTTAGCTGTCCTCAATGCGGAAAATGCAGCCCCGAATCAAAAGGGCATCCAGGTCACCGAGCGTGCCCTGAAGCGGATTCGCGCAGCCATGGCCAAAGAAGGAGTTTCCCCTACCGAGGGGGGACTCCGCTTGGGCATTCAGGGCGGGGGCTGCTCCGGTCTTTCCTACAACATTCGCTTCGACTCGCAGCCCAGAGAACGCGATCGCGTGTACAACTTTGAAGATGTGCGCGTCTTCGTCGATCCCAAGTCGTTTATCTACCTCCACGGCATGATTCTCGACTATGAAGAGACGCTGATGCGGCAGGGCTTCAACTTCATCAATCCCCATTCGACCAAGTCTTGCGGTTGCGGTTCATCGTTTTCGGCGTAGACGCGCCGCGGTCTGTTTTGCCCTATGCAAATTATTGACAGAGTCAGTGCGCCCGCAAAATGCTGGTCCTGCGGCCAGGAGGTCGCGGACGGACAGCCCTTCTGCATCGCTTGCGGCAAGGTGCAGCCACCTCAGCAGGCGGGCTACTTCGACATGTTTGGCTTGCCGCCGAAGCTGGATCTGGACGTGCAAGCGCTGGAAAAGCAGTTTTACCGCTACAGCCGAAAACTGCACCCGGACGTCTACGCCCGCGCCACGCAGCAGGAGCAGGATTGGAGCCTCGCCCAAGCCTCGCTGCTGAACGACGCTTATCGCACCTTGAAGAATCCGCTCGAGCGGACCAAGTACCTCCTCAAGCTCGAAGGGGTGCAGTTCGAAGAGGAACGCGGAGCCGGCAATCTGAATCCCTCCAAAGTGCCGGCTGATCTACTGGAAGAGGTCTTCGAGTTGAACATGCAACTCGAAGAGTTGCGCCAGAACCAGAAGATGGGCGAGGACGACCCGCAATTGCGCCGCGATCTCGAGGCCGCAAAGAACCAGTTTGCCGCGCAACTCAGCGCCCTCGACGAGCAAGTGCGTTCCCGCTGGGCGGCTTGGGATGCCGCATGGGAACGCAACGACGAAGCCGGGAAAACTGCAGCCAAAGAAGCGATGACCTCGTTGTTGCAACGCCGCAGCTACCTGCAGAACCTGGTTCGTGATGTGGAACAGACTCTGGGAGAGTCTTAAGAGTTTATGGCGGATGAGCGCGTAGTCGGTATTGATCTGGGCACGACCAACTCGTTGGTCGCCTTCATGCAAGGCGAGAAGCCCGTCGTCATTCCGGGGGAAGATGGCCTGAACCTGGTGCCCTCCGTGGTGGCGTTGGCGCCTGCTCGTGATAGCGGTCGCCCGGCCATGCTGGTGGGCAATGGAGCGCGGCATACGCTGCTGCATGCGCCGGAGCAGGCCATCTATTCCGTCAAGCGTCTCATGGGCCGCGGGGTCGAGGACGTTACCGAAGAACTGAAATTCTTTCCCTTCCGCTTGGCCGACGAAATTCAGCCCGGCGAGGTGCTGCGCATTCGGTTGGGAGATACAGAGTTCACTCCGCCGGAAATTTCCGCCCACATCCTGCGCCAGCTCAAGCGCAATGCGGAGCGATACTTCGGCGCGCCCGTGACCCAGGCTGTAATCACCGTGCCGGCCTATTTCAATGATGCCCAACGCCAGGCGACCAAGGATGCGGGACGCATGGCCGGGCTCGAAGTCCTGCGCCTGGTCAACGAACCCACCGCCGCTGCTTTAGCCTATGGTCTCGACCGCCAAAAAGAAGGCATCATCGCGGTCTACGATCTCGGCGGTGGAACCTTCGACATCTCCATCCTCAAGCTGCATGAAGGCATCTTCGAGGTAATCGCCACCAATGGCGATACCCACCTGGGGGGCGATGACATCGACAACCTCTTGATTGCCATCGCGCTCGACGACATCGCCGGCGATACGGGGGCCGATCTGCGCCGCGAGCCAGAGGCCATTCAGGCGATACGTAAGGCAGTGATCGAAGCCAAGATCGCGCTGTCGTCGCAGTCCGTGGCGCAAATCGATATCAAGCTCCCGCAGGGCGGCCGCTACCGGCGTGAAATCACGCGCGAGCAGTTCGAACAGCTCATTCAACCCGTCATCTCCCGGACCATCACCCCTTGCCGCGACGCGTTGCGCGATGCGCACCTAAGTCCCGATCAGATCGACGAGGTAGTGCTGGTCGGCGGTTCCACCCGCATACCCGCGGTGCAGCGCCTGGTCAGCGAAGTTTTTGAGCTTCCGCGCCGCGGCAAGCAGCCCCGCACCGAGCTCAATCCGGATGAAGTAGTTGCCCTCGGCGCTGCCGTGCAAGCCAATATCCTGGGCGGCGGATCGAAAGCCACCGAGGATATGCTGCTGCTCGATGTGACCCCGTTATCCCTGGGCATCGAGGCCCTGGGTGGAGTCGTCGCCAAAATCATTCAGCGCAACTCAACCATCCCTGCCTCTGCCTCCGAATCCTTTACCACGGGGGTCGATGGGCAGACCAATGTCGCCATCCACGTGCTGCAGGGCGAGCGTGAGATGGCCAAGGATTGCCGGTCGCTGGCGCGCTTCGATCTCAAGGGGATTCCGCCCATGAGTGCGGGCCTGCCGCGCATCGAGGTCAAATTCCTCATCGATGCCAACGGAATTCTGCATGTTTCCGCCCTGGAGCAGCGCAGCGGCAAGCAGGCGGAGGTCTCGGTGAAGCCGGCCTATGGCCTGACAGACGAGCAGGTCGAGTCGATGATCCTGGAATCGTTCGATCACGCCGAAGAGGATATTCATCTCCGTCAATTAGTCGAAGCCAGGAACGAAGCGGACACTATTCTCAGCGCGGTGGAGAAGGCTCCTTCCCACCCCGCCTGGCAGCTGCTTGAGCCGGACGAACGGGCAGAGATTAGCGCGCTCAGCGCAGAGCTAACCGTACTGAAGCAGGGCGATGATCTGCAGGCGCTACGCGCCGGAACCGAAGCGCTGGACAAATCCACTCACCGCTTTGCCGAGCTCATGATGGACGCGGCGGTATCGAGCGCAATCAAGGGCCAGACGATGCAATCGGCGGACGACAAGTTGGGCCAGGGACCGACAGCACCGCACCCCATCGCCCAGGCCGAGTTCATGGAAAGAAAGTAAACCGAATGACTGACAATATGGTCCGCGTCACATTTCTTCCCGAAGGCCGTACCGTGGAATTCGAATACGGCACCTTGCCTTACGGGCATCATGGAAAGCCCATGTCCTTCCTCGACGTGGCTGAGCACTTCGACATTTTTCTCGATCACGCCTGCGGCGGCTCCTGTGCTTGCACCACCTGTCACCTTTGGACCAAAGAAGGCAGCGACGCGCTCTCACCCGCCGATGACGATGAGCTGGACCGACTGGACATGGCGGCGGATTTGCAGTTGAATTCCCGTCTAGGCTGTCAGGCCGTGATCACCGGTCCGGGCAACTACGTAGTTGAGATCCCCAAGTGGAATCGCAACTATGTCTCCGAGGGCAAGCCGCTGAGTCTGGCGGAAGAGAAGTGAGGGGTTGACGATGGCGCGTGAGATTACCTGGAATGACGCGGAAGAGATAGGTATCCAGCTGCAGGAAAAATTTCCCGACCTGGATCCCTTCACCGTGCGCTTCACCGATCTGCACAAATACGTAACCGAGCTTGAAGGCTTTGCGGACGACCCCGCAAAGTCCAACGAGCCCAAGCTCGAAGCCATTCAGATGGCCTGGCACGAAGAATACAAAGACGCCCAATAACAGCTCCGTTGCTTCAGTCTGCCTGAACACCCCAATGGGGTTCTGCTATGACACCGACTCCAATGGAACGGCTGGAAGTCAGTCTGGTCCAACTTAGCCTTTTCGACTCTGTCCACTCCATATCGCACTGATGTCAAGGTGTGCTACGGCCCCTTAAACTTTGTCATCCCGTCTGGAGAGGACCTGGATTTCCTGCATAGCTGGAATGCCAGTTCCGCTACGCCTGACAGGAAATCCGGGGCAGCGTAAGGGAGGGACCTGCAGTTTCACTCGACAGCACACAAATCTAGAGAAGCGTTCCAAGCGATTCCCTCGGAAATTCATCCGGTTCCGCACATTCAGGTGAATCTGGAACACACGGTCATCGATGGGATAACCGAAAGATCAAATCGCCCGCATAGCCGCATTAGGTCTTCACCCCAACCGCCCGCGGCATCCGCGCTAGCTCCGCCTCCGTCGAGGCATCAGGAACCGAGCAGCCCGGCGTAATGATGTACTTGCTCCCCGCCTGCTCCCGCGCCAGCGTCCACTGCTTCCGGATCTCCTCCGTCGTGAGCTTATCGAAATCCACCTCATCCACACCGCCGGCGATCGCCTGCGAATAAACCTTGCGCACCTCAGCAACGGGAATACCGCTGGTCTTCACCGAGTAATTGATGACCGGCGCCGAAAAGTCCTTGAACTGATCGAGGTACGGTCTCTCCAGCGTATGCAGGTGCAGCAGAGTTAGTTTGGTATCAGCCAGGGCCGCGAGCACGCGCTTGTCATAGGGCCGGCTGTAGCGCTCATAGTCGGCGACCGATCCAAACTTGCTGGTCGCATTAAAAATGCTCACCAGCGTCCCCGAGCATCCGATCTCCTGCGAACGGCGAATATGGTTGATGGTCGATTGCGTGATAGCTTCCATCGCTCCCTCCCAGGCCGCAGTGTTCTCCTTCTGGAAGGTATGGATGCTGCTGATCACGTCACTCCGGTCCTCTGCGTCTTTCTTGCCCGCGAACTCCGGCTCGGCCGCCAGCAGCAGCATCGCTGTCATGTATGGACCATAGAGCGTATCGATAAAATACGCATCGCCATGCAAGCCGTCCCGCACCAGCTCCAGGGTACGAAGTTGCTCCGGATACGGCGTCTGCAACGGTTTCAGTTCATACCACTTACCAGTGGTCGATCGCGGATAGTCAAAGTCATTCATGATTTTGACAAAGTCCGTATCGTACCTGCGATGGAAGGCAAGGTGGTCCTGTGCTTCGAGCTCCGCGGTGGGGCGCTTGTAATGGTGCCACATGCTGAACGGAGGGCGGTCCACTTCCTCTCCCCGCAGTGCGCGGTCGACTCGTTCTTTATGCGTGAGACGAGCGGAGCTCGCGAGGGATGATGGAACCGCCGTCATCGCTGTGGCTGCAGCCATTGCGGAGATGAATTGCCTGCGATTCAACAAGTGTGGCTCCTTTCAGGGGGTGACCAGAAGAAGAGTAAACTCAACGCCAATCGAACGCGCCACGGATCAGCTCAAAAGACTCCTGGGCTTCGTAGTAGATTGACAAAACGTCGAAGCGAACCTGGTCCGGAACCATGGGCATTGCCTGAAGGTATTGCCGCGCCATCCGGCGGAGCATCCGGGTCTTATCCTCGTCGACAGCCGCCTCAGCAGTAGCGAAGCTTCGGCTGGTGCGTGTTTTCACTTCGATAAAGCAGAGAGTCGTGTCTTCCCAGGCCACCAGGTCAAGATCGCCCCGAACCTTCGCGCTACGCCACCCGCGCGCTACCACGATGTAACCCCGGCGGCGCAGGTAGAAAAAGGCCGCTTCTTCGCCACGCCGTCCCACCTCCAGGTGTGCCGGACGCGTCGAGCCTCTCCTTAAACGGACGGCGAGGGAGTCGCTGGCGTGAACAAAGCCCTCGAGCAGTCGGAGAGCGACGGCAGTCTCGCAATTGGTGCAGACCGAGGCGGCCGGCCTTTTCGTGGTTTTCTTCCAAGGAAAACCACACCTCGCGAACTTTATCAGGCCATCGTAATTGCGAAACTGCCTAAGCATGGGCTCCATTGTCGCCGGAGCGCGCCTCTTTGCCAACTATTCCCGGTACCACCCCTCCACCGCGTCGGCGAATTGATCCCCATCCCAGTCCATAGGCTGGAAGCGAGGCAGCGTAAAGCGATTGGAAGACCGCGTCACAAGCCCGCCGAAGTTGGAGCAGGCACAGGCAAATCCATTGGCTTGTACGGTCGAGACCGTTTGCCGCGTGTAATGGTTTTTCTTGCCATAGGGATAGGCGAAGCTGCTGATGTTCCTGCCCGTCAGTGCTTCCAGCCTTCGTTTGCTACCGCCGATCTCGTGCTGTTGCTGATCCGGGGCTAGGTCCGCAAGCACAGGGTGGGTCAGGGTGTGCGCGCCGATCTCCACCAACTCGCCCTCAGCCAGTTCCCGTAGCTCATCCTCGGTGAGACAGCGATGTTGCCGGTGGTCCGCATACGGTGTCGCTCCTCGGCGGAGCTGTTCGAGCGCCTTTTCGCGCTCGCCGTCTGAAAGTTTGACCAGCATGCCATAGATCGCCAGATAGGCTTTCTGGCGGGGCCCGGGTGCGCTTTCCCAGGCTCTCCACTTGTTATGCGGATCTGGCCTGCCCGCCTCCCCTTCTTCCCGCGGAAACGCATAGGCGTAGTGATAGCCGTTCAAACTCAGGCTCAGTTCTTCTTGCCTCGATGCCGGGTCGAGTAGCAGCTTTGCCAGTTCATCCCACCATAGGTTTTCCGGAACACCGAGATATCCCGGTGTGACAAATACCGTACCCGGCACGCGATAAGACTCGAGCGCAGGCTTGGCAGCATACAGGTTGTCCGCATACCCATCGTCAAAGGTGATGCAGACCGGCCTGGGCGGAAGCTCCCGGTCCGATGTTGCGTTTATCAGTTCCTGAAGCGAAATCGGATTGGCGATCGTCTTGAGGACCTCTAGGTGCTGGGCGAAGTGAGCAGGACTGACGCCGAGCGCCCATGGGTCCACGTTGGCCTCCGCCACCCGATGGTAGACCAGGATCATCGCCTTCTTGTGAAAGACCGTGCGCAAACGGTGAAAGCGCCGTGCCGCCTTCTTAAGCGTGCTTCTGAACGGGATGTTCTGCGGAACGTTGATGGCCTTTTCCTCGTGCCGGTGATCTTACTGGGTAACTAGCCGATCTGCGCCGGCGAGCTTGCCTTCGATGCATTTAACCATCCCTGCACCCTTTGTAACAGTGGCGTTTCTTCGGTCCCGGCTTGATGGCAGACCGCGGCCTTGTGCTTGCGCAGGTCCGGCATGATCCATAAGAGCACGAGCAGGATCAATCCCTGCGGGTAGTGGTTCAGCAGCAGCAAGAGTTTGCGGCGAAGATGACGTACCTGCAGAGTCGAAAAGGAACTCGCCAGCTCCGATGCCAACTGGCGGCCATACTGTCTACGCCAGGTGCGAAGCCCCTCGAGAAATGCGAACAGGCGCCGAGCATCGCCGCGAATATAGCGCGCTTGCCTTCTCAACACACTCAAGGTCATGCGTCAGCATCAGCTCGGAATTGTGCGATACATTCGAATGGTGCTTCCGGTATTCAGCGACCACCGTAGAGTGGCAGCAGATGGGATGTTCCCGAGCGACGCGCAGATAAAGCTCATAATCCTCGGCCACGCGAAGCCCCGTATCGAATCCACCAACCTTATCGAAAACACTTCGGCGAAACAACACCGACGAGATCATTTCGATGAAGTTGCTTTTCAGTAGTGCTTCGTAGTGGGACTCGGCGAGGCAATCCTTACGCGAATTCGCCAGGTGCGACCCATCCTCGGAAACGAAAAGATGATCTCCTACCGCCATGGCGCATTCCGGGCGCTGGGCCAGAGCACGAAGCCCGGTCTCGATCGCTTCCGGCTTCAAGCGGTCATCGGCATCGAGAAAGACAATGTAGCTGCCGTTGCTCTCGCAACACGCCCAAGTTGCGGCTTGCCGTAAGGCCGCGATTCGGCTGCCGTATGTACCGGACGGGAAACATCTGCGCAATTTCAGGGCTGCTATCGGTCGAACCGTCGTCCACCACGATAACTTCTACTTGGTTGTAGCCCTGTTCCAGGGCGCTCTCGATCGCTTCCTTAAGGAACGCTTCACCGTTGTAGCAGGGAATGATGACCGAGACCAATGGGTCTTGAGTCAATGAGTCTGCGCTGTGGTTCGCAAAGCCGAGCCGCTGGTGCGTCAGCGATGTCGAAGGCAACGAGAGAACTCACAAGTCCTCCATGATACGCTTTTCAGGCAAGCTAAGGCTTGGCCCTATGGTGTTTCGCGTCCATGCGAATCAGCAACAGCGGTAATGGATCGATTCATCCATAGGGACACTTTTCCCGCCCCATAAAGCGGGTGCACACCCATAGATGTCAATGGCTCTAAGGGGTCATACATCAGGGGGAATGAACAGGGGTGTCTAACGCATGTGGTCCACGCACCGTCGAGCGGCATTCACCGCCCGTTTTCTATCTCCAAGGCTCTTCCACACCCCGCGGTGTGGCCGACAGGTATTAAAAAATCGTGAGCGCTGATGACTCCGACGCTTCCGTTGTTTGACTATCCAAAGAAATAACATAGGCACCTTTCCCCCGCAAATTACCGGCGTTCTCACGTTGGTAACTTGGTATTACTTTGATACTGTCCAGTTCATCTCAAGGAGGTATTTCCTTCCGGGTGCGTCTTGAATGCGATCGTTACTCTAAAGTTGCACTGCCTGGCGGAAGCGAGCCATAAGCCTCTGTTTGATAGGAAACAATGAAAGATACCAAAGCATCGTACTTCCGCAGCCGAAACTGATGTAGTCATAAAATCACTCACATTCGTATCCCGCATGAGCTACCGGCTAGCCCGGTCTCCGGGACTTCTCTCAGTCCTATCGGTCCGTTGCGCAGGAAATTTCAGGCCCTCGTTCCTCTTTGTCAGGCTTTCCAAACGTGAGTCGAGAGCCTCAAGGCCGAGCAAGTCTGCAACGACTGCAATATGCACCGGCGGACGGGCTACACTACTGAAAGCGCGACGTGAAGACCCCGATCACCATCTCGAAGGAAGACTATCTAAAGGCCGTTCTCGAAGCGGAGAGCGAGGGGCAGGCAGTCATTCCCGCAACCCTGGCCCACTGGCTTTCCGTTTCCCCGCCCGCGGTTACCATGGCGCTCAAGCGTTTGCGGCGTGATGGTTATCTCGAGGTCAAGCCGGACGGGATTGTGCGTCTCACCCCCAAAGGCAAGGAGACGGCCTACCGCACCGCATTGCGGCACCATCTGATCGAACGCATGCTGGCGGAGATGTTCGGCATGGAGTGGTACGAGGTGCACGACGAAGCGGAACGCCTGGAGCACGCTGTCTCCCCCGCTTTCGAAGCCAAGCTACTGGAAAGGCTGGGCTCCAGGGGAACTTGTCCACACGGCAATTGGGTCTTGCCGGAAACTCCGGAGCAGCGCGGTAAGCGCGGATTGGTGCTGCTTTCTGAGGCCAGGGAAGATACCGGGTATACCGTAGTAAGCCTCTACGAGCGCGATCCCAAGTTATTGCTATTTCTGCACCAGGCAGGTATCGCGCCCGGCGGCCGGGTGAGTGTCCTGGCTAAGAACTACGACCGGACGATCTCCATAGAAACCACTGCCGGTCGCTCCACCCTGGGGCACCCCGCTGCGGAAAAGGTTTGGGTCAAGCGGCGAAACTCGGGCAAAATATGAGCGCAAATTGGTTTTAGAATTGTTGCAGAGAGTTCGAACGCAGGTTTCAGGTGCGATTCCCAAAGTAATGGATTGTCAAAGAGTTGTCGCATTGTGAACCGGCGTCGTTGAGGTAGCCTCGATGCGAATGAGGAATCTTTCCTTTATCTGGTTCGTGGGCGCCGTGGTCTGGTGGATTGATGCCGCTGTGGCCGTCCACTACGGCAACAAGCCGCACGCTATTCTGGCCCTCGCCGTAGCCTGTGTCTTCTTCGCCGCCGGCATCATGTGGGTCAAGAGCACCGAAAAACGCTAAACCAGTCTACTGATTCTGAAAGCGCGCCTCGGTGAGGTCCAATTCGCGCTCGATGGTTCTCAGCAACTCGTCGTTGATCTTGTCTTCGTTTCGTAAGATAACTGCTGTCGACCGTTCGAGCGCCCGCAAGTTCCTGGGCAAGGTTCCGTTCATAGCGTGCCAGTGCGATCTCCCGTTCAGGCTGCATCTCTTTACCCCCGGCATCGATCAGGGTGGCGCGGATCTGGTAATGGCGGGTCATGTCTTCGTAGATCGCCGCGTGATCAGACTTCGCCTGCCGCGATAGATCCTTCAGGTAGTCGAGCACGGTATTCAATATGAGCAGGCGAGCTTGGCGCTCTTCCAAATTGTTCTCGCCGCCGACTGCAAGTCCCAGCTTCTTGATCACCGCCGGCAGCGTAAGCCCCTGCAGAACCAGCGTGGCGAAGATCACGCAAAAAGTGAGAAAGATGATGAAGTTTCGCTGCGGGAAAGCGTCGCCGTTCTCGAGTACCGTGGGCAGCGAGATGGCGGCGGCCAGCGCCAACACTCCACGCATTCCTGTCCAGGCCACAATAAAGATCTGCTTGTTGCCTGGAAGGGGCTCTGGCTGGTGCAGCAAATGGCGCCGGATCCGGTAGGCAATCACAGCGCCTGGATATACCCAGAGAATCCTAAGCGCGATCACCAGGAGCGCGAACGTTACTCCATAGCGTGCGAGTTGACCCATGGTGTGATGGTGAATACCGCTCAGAATCAATCGCAGCTGCAAGCCCATCAGGATAAAAACGATGCCGTTGAGACCGAACTCCAACACCTTCCACACCGCGGTGCTCTCGATACGCGCGTTAATTGACATGATCTCGGAGTTTTTGCGGCCAAGGTACAGCCCGCAGACCACAACTGCGAGCACGCCCGAAGCGCGAATGCCCTCGGCCGCGAGATAAGCGAGGTAGGGCGTGGCAAGGGACAGAGTTATTTCTACTGGGGAGTCTGTAATCTCAAGAGAAACTTTGTGGATGACGAAGGCGGCAAAGAGCCCAATCCCAATTCCACCGGCCACCAACCACAAAAGCTCCAGCATCGCCAGGCCCGGCCCAGGCCGTCGCCCGGCGACCACCAGGGCCACGGCAAATTGCAGGGCCAGCAGCCCGCTGGCGTCGTTGACCAGGCTTTCGCCTTCTAATATGTCAACGATCCGGCGGGGAAGACCCAGGCGTTTAGCGATTGCGGTGGCGGCGATCGCATCCGTGGTGGATACCACCGCTCCCAAAACGGCGCCCAGCCGATAGTCGAATCCTGGAATCAGCCACTTCGCGCCCACTGCAATGCCGAATACCGTAAATCCAACCAAGCCAAAAGCCAGCATGGAAATGCTGACGATGTTGTGGTGAAAGTCACGCCATGAAGTATTGAATCCGCCGATGTAAAGTAACGGCGGCAGAACAACCAGAAAGACAACATCGGGATTCAGCGCAATCTGGGGTAGACGCGGTAGTAGAGAGAGAACCACGCCACCGATAAAGAGCACGATGGGATACGGAATCTTGAAACGTTGCGCGAGTGTGGTTAGGCCTGCAACCAGGAGCACGAGAAAGAGAAGTATGAGCTCGAGGTGATGTATGCCTGTGGCCTGCACGGGGCGGTCTCCGGAAATTTCAGATTAACCCAGAGAATAGCGGATGCCCGACCTCGAGATGGGGCATCCGCTTAGGCCTTACACTGTGGCTGAGGCAAAGCTGGCCGCTTGCGCATGCTCCTGCTCAGCCTGCGTTACGCAATGCTCGAAAATATCCAGGCCAATCGTCGCTTCCTGCTGATTGATGATCAGCGGGGGCGCTAGGCGGATGGAGGTTTCTCCGCAGCCGAGAAGCAGAAGACCTTGATCAAACGCCAGGGAGACAATCCGGTCGCGCAGCGCCGGGGCTGGCTCGCGCGTGAGCTGGCTCTTGACGATCTCCACCCCGATCATCAGTCCCCGGCCGCGCACATCGCCCACAATCGGATGCTTCGCAGGCCAATTATGCAAGCGGGAAAGAAATGCTTCTCCCATGGTGGCCGCATTGGCGATACCTTCGCGTTCCAGCACGTCCATGGTGGCCAGCGCCGCGGCGATCGCCACCGGGTTGCCGCCGAAGGTTGAGGCATGGGAGCCCGGAACCCAGTTCATCAGCTCCGCCCGTGTCATGCAGATGCCCAGCGGCATTCCTGACGCAATGCCCTTAGCGATACAAACCATGTCCGGCTGCACCCCGGAGTGCTCAACCGCCCACCATTTGCCCGTCCGGCCTGCGCCCGATTGAACCTCGTCCACTACCAGCAGGATGCCGTGCCGGTCACAGATGCGCCGCAGCTCCTGCATAAAGATGTCGGGCGCTACCACGTACCCGCCTTCTCCTTGAATGGGCTCGACGAAAATAGCTGCCACTTCTTCCGGAGGCAATGTGGTCTTGAACAGCTTCTCTTCGATGTAACGAGCGCAACCCAGCGCAAACTTTTCCTCTTCCTGTGGGCCTCCGCTACAGCCCCGATAGGCGTAGGGATAGCGGACGTGTGTGACGCCCGGAACCAGCGGGGCAAAACGGCGCCGCTGTTGCGGCTTGGAGGCGGTGAGCGAAAGTGCGCCCATGGTCCGTCCGTGGAAAGCTCCGAAGAAGGCGATGACGTTCTGCCGTCCGGTGTGATAGCGGGCGAGCTTCAGCGCGCACTCGATGGCTTCCGCACCGGAATTGCCGTAATAGAACCGATGAGGTCCGGGCATCGGTGCAATCGCCGAAAGGCGTTCGGCCAGCGTCACCATGTGCTCGTAATAGAAGTCAGTGCCCGAAATGTGGATCAACTCGGCGGCCTGTTGCTGGATCGCGGCAACTACCTCCGGATGGCAATGTCCGGTAGAAACTACGGCAATGCCGGCAGCAAAGTCCAGAAACTCGTTTCCATCTACATCTTCCACACGCACGCCACGGCCGCGCTTGGCCACCATCGGATAGGAGCGGGTGTAGCTGGGGGAGACATAGCGCTCATCCCCGGCGAGAATCGCGCGGGCTTTCGGGCCCGGCACCGGGCCTAACAGTTTCGGGCCGTACTGGGCGAGATTCGTGCTGGTCATATGTCCATTATTCTGCATGATGTTTCTCTGCTTTCTTGGCGTCTTTATCGGCGCCGTGCCTAAGGCCAGTAAGAGACCGCCACCGATTGAACACAGGGGCGGACGGAGGCAGGGCAGAGCTTCGGCGGAGGAAAGCTAGTCGCCGCCGAAGAGACTAGGTCGGGTGCAGGCGGGTGGCACGCTCAGATGCTTGCGTGGCGCGATGGGACGCGCTGACCAGCGGAAGCAAGAAACGGGCTTGGGTGAGGCACCGGTATCCATACTGCACCGTTTTGGGCTTCTCACACGCACCTTATGCATCTCTTGCACATAAGGTTAGCACGGCCCAGTCCCGGGCGTCAGGGAAGCGGATATCCGGCAACTCTGTCCATCAATCGGTAACAGCTGCCCACCCCGTCATTGGTGAGGGAACCAGACGCCAATCCCGACTATTTCCTCTTCCACCGGGCGCCATCCTTCGAATCCTCAATCAAGATTCCAAGGGCGGCCAACTCTTTCCGGATACCATCTGCACGCGCAAAATTGCGCGTCCGGCGAGCCTGCTCCCGTTCCGCCAGCAGGGCATCAATTTGTTGATCGCTCAGTGAATACGCGGCCACCAACTCAGGCGCCGCCTGGTCGCCTCGTCCTTCCTCTTGCGCCCATTGCAGCGCGCCACGGGCAATCTCCGCATCCCGATCTTCGAGAATGGCAAAGACCTCGTCAAAACGCCGCAGGACCTCGAGGATACCCGGGACGCTTCCCGAATAAAGCTTGCCCGAGTCAGCAGCCACATTCCCCGCCCACACCAAGTCGAAGATGGCTGCCCGTGCCCTAGAGGTATTCAGGTCGTCGGCCAAAGCCTCAAAGAAATCCTGCTGTGCCTTTGCCGCCTGGGCATCCAACTCAGCATTCTGCCCGGTCGGCCAGCCACCGTTGCGGATCCGTTGGTAGAAAGTCCGCACCCGCTCCACCGCGCTGGCTGATTCTGTCAACCCTTCAATGGTGAAGTTTAACGGATGCCGGTAGGGAACCGAGATAAGCAGAAAACGAATCGCGGACGCCTTGAAGCCCTTGAGCAACAAGTCACGCAAAGTGAAGAAGTTACCCTCAGACTTCGACATTTTGCGCCCATCCACCAGCAGGAAACGCACGTGCATCCAGTGGTGGGCCAGCGTCTTTCCGGTGGCGGACTCCGACTGGGCGATTTCATTTTCGTGGTGAGGGAACATCAGGTCTTCCCCCCCGGCGTGCAGATCGAAGCTCTCGCCCAAATATCTGAGCGCCATGGCGGAACACTCAATATGCCAGCCGGGCCGCCCGGAACCGAGCTTGGTGTCCCAGTGTTTCTCCCCCGGTTTGGCCGCCTTCCACAGAGCAAAATCGCGTGCCGAATCCTTGTCGTACTCGTCCAAATCCACCCGCGCACCATCGCTGATAGCGGTGAAATCCTTCTTCGAAAGCTTGCCGTACTCCGGAAATCCAGCGATGCGGAAATACCACGATCCATCGGGGGCTTGATAAGCAAGGTTCTTGGCCGCCAGTCGATCAATCAGATCGACCATCTGCCCGATATTCTCCGTGGCCCGGGCAATGATCTCCGGGCGTTCGCACCCCAGCGCATCCAGATCCTGAAAAAAGGCGCGCTCGTACTTCTCCGTGTATTTCTCGATGCTCAAATGCGCGGCCGTGGCGTTGCGGATGATCTTGTCGTCCACATCGGTTATGTTCATGACCTGAAGCAACTTGCGTCCCTCTTGCTTGAGGAACCGGCGCAAGATATCCAGTGCCAGGAAGGTGCGAAAGTTGCCAATGTGTCCGTAGTCGTAAACGGTGGGTCCGCAAACGTAGATGCGCAGCGTCTCGCCGTCGATAGGCTCTAGAACTTCGACAGTGTTGGAGAGTGTGTTGAAAAGTCGGATGGTCGTCCGGGGCGGAGTCTTGGGGGACGCAATTTTATCGCCAACTGACCCCGTCGCTACCGGCATGATCCTCATCCTAACGTCTTCAACGATCCAACGTCCACCAAGCCAGTCTGGCCGTACCCAAATGGGCAGCGCCCTTACCCCAGCAGCTTCTTTACCTCGGCCACCGTCTTTCCCTTCCAGTGGCGGCCGAAGTTCTCAAGCGTACATAGACTTACGCTGCGCATGCGGTCCACATAGAGGCCTCCGGACAAATGATCGATCTCGTGTTGCAGGATGCGCGCGTACCAGCCGGAAGCGCGGATCACCTTCGGTTGGCCCTGCTCATCCAGGCACTCCACCTTCACCTTGCGCGCCCGCGGAACCACGGCAACGAAGCCGGGTAGGCTAAGACAGCCCTCAAAAAACTCGATCTCAGGGTCCGTTTCCAGGGTCAATACCGGGTTGATGATGACGTGGAAAGCCACGGGTTTCCGCTCCCGTTCCGCCAGCACCTCCCGGCTGAGATCTTTCGAGTATTCTTCTCGGTCCTCGATGACCGCGAGCTGCAATGAGACCCCCACCTGCGGCGCAGCCAGGCCGACCCCCGGCGCATCCCGCATCGTCTCCCGCATGGCAGCGATGAGATCCCGGGTGCTGGGCAGCTGGATCTCCTCCAGGCTCAAAGGTTTGGCGCGAGAGCGAAGAACTAGCTCCCCCACAGATCGGATTTTTAGAATCATGGAGACCCCAACGGTAGCGAAGCGTGTGCAGTCAGATCCAGGGAAGCGAAGCCGCCGGCCAGGTATTTGGGCCAAGCTGCTGCTCCGATCATGGCAGCGTTGTCGGTGGAGAGAGCCACCGACGGAAAAGCAATCGGCAGCCCCCGTTTGCCGGCTTCCGCGGTAAAACGTTCCCGCAGTTCACGGTTAGCGGCGACGCCGCCGGAAACCAGGATACTTTCTGCCCCCAATGCCTCAGCAGCCTGAAAGGTCTTTCGCTTCAGGTCGTCGACCACGGCGCGCTGAAACGACGCAATCAGACCCAACGTGCGGGCATCGCACAGAGTGAGTGCTGCAATAGGCCCCGGTAGCGGGTGGGCAGCCAGTGCCTCTCGCCGCCATTCGATCGAAGGGTAAAGGTCGTGTATCTGGACGTAGCGAAGCACTGCCGTCTTGATACCGCTGAAGGAAAAGGGAAATCGAAGCCCGTCCTTGGGCGAATCCGGGCGATGCGCCTTTTGCTTCACCTGGCTGAAGGTAAACGCAACTGCCGTGGGGTCCCCATGAGGGGCCAGCGCGTCGATCCACGGCCCCCCAGGGTAGCCCAGTCCCAATAGTTTGGCGACCTTGTCAAAAGCTTCACCTGCCGCATCGTCGAGTGTGGCGCCCACGTTGCGATAGGTAAAGCTCTGCCCCTCACGCTGTGTTAAATAGAGATGGGTATGGCCGCCGGAAACCACCAGCGCCAGGGATCGTGCATGGCCGGCGTCGAGCATTTCTTGCTGCGCCAGCAGAACCGCATGGATGTGACCCTCAAGGTGATTGACAGCAATGAGCGGCTTTCCTAGGGCGAAGGCCAGCGACTTGGCATACGCGACACCCACCAGCAATGCACCCGCGAGGCCTGGCCCCTCGGTTACGGCGATAGCCTCGAGGTCCGCCATGCCGACGCCGGCTTTGTCCAACGCGGTCCGAACTACGGGAACGATGTTGCGCAAATGCTCGCGCGACGCGAGTTCCGGGACCACGCCGCCGTAGGGCGCATGCACCGCGATTTGCGAGGCCACAACGCTCGATAGGATGCGGCGCCCACGCTCAACCACTGCGGCCGCAGTCTCATCACAGGAGCTTTCGATGGCAAGAATCAGCCCACGGGCCGGGGCATCAGCGCCTTCAGCGCCAGAGAGCAGCTGGCTCGGTTGACTCACGTTTCTATAGTAGTAGACATGGCAGTATCGGCACCCAGCGGAGCAAGGCAAGCAGCAGCGGAGATCGTTACTCGGCTCCGCGCCGCGGACCATCAGGCTTACTTTGTCGGCGGCTGCGTTCGCGACCTACTACTAGGCCGCGAACCCGAGGATTTTGATGTCGCCACCAGTGCAACGCCCGATCAGGTGCTCGCCATGTTTGAGAAGACCTTTGCCGTAGGCGCGCATTTCGGTGTTGTGTTGGTCTCCAGTCAGGGGCGTGGGGGCGAGGAAATCGTGACCGAAGTCGCTACTTTTCGCAGTGATGGCGCTTACACCGATGGACGGCATCCGGACTCGGTGCGCTTCTCCACCAGCCCGGAAGAAGATGTAAAGCGTCGCGACTTCACCATCAACGGCATGATGTTGGACCCGGCCGACGACACAGTCCTGGACATGGTGGGCGGCATCCAAGACCTGAATGCCGGCGTGATCCGAGCCATTGGGGACCCCGCAGACCGCTTCGCAGAAGATAAACTGCGCATGTTGCGGGCGGTGCGCTTTGCTGCCCGCTTCGCCTTTGCTCTGGAGCCCGCGACAGCCAGGGCAATCCAGCACTTAGCTCCTGACGTGAGCGAGGTAAGCAACGAGCGGATCAGGGACGAGCTAACCCGGATGCTTACCGAAGGCCAGGCGAGGCGCGCCTTCGAGTTGCTGGACGAGACTGAGCTGCTTCTCCAGGTTTTGCCTGAAGTGGTCAAGATGAAAGGTGTCGCGCAGCCTCCTCAGTACCACCCTGAAGGTGATGTCTGGGTACACACGCTCTTGTTGCTCGATGGGCTAGCCCCCGGCTGTCCGCTGCCCTTGGCTTGGGCGGCCTTGCTGCACGATGTTGGCAAGCCCGCGACATTTCGCATCGCGCCAGACCGTATACGGTTCGATGGCCATGTCGAGGTCGGCGTGCGGATCGCAGAGGAGATTTGCCATCGTCTTCGCTTTGCCAATCAAGAGACAGAGCAGATCCTGTCGCTGATTGCCAACCACATGCGTTTTGCAGACGCGCCTCGAATGAAGGAGTCGACTCTGAAGCGGTTCTTCCGCCTACCGCAATTCGACCAACACCTGGCCCTGCATCGCCTCGATTGCCTGTCCAGCCACGGATCTCTTGAGCTCTACGACTTTGTCCGTCAACGTTTTGAAACGCTGCCGCAAGAGGAGGTTCGCCCACAATTACTACTGAGCGGAAAGGATCTAATCGAAGCTGGCTACCGCCCCGGCCCCCAATTCACCCAAATGCTAGCCCTAGCCGAAGACGCGCAACTAGAAGGGACAATTCAAACCCGCGATCAAGCCCTAGCGTTGGTCAGAGAACGCTGGCCTTTCAGCCACTAGCTAATTCCTCCTGGAAGCACTACCCCACCCTTTGTCATGCCGATCGAAGCCGAGGGATCTGCGGTGCGCCTTTCTCAAACGCAGCTGTGCACCGACGCCTATCCCCCAACAAACTCCATCGAGAGATAGGCGCCCCACAACTAACTACTTCTGTGCATGTTCGAAGCGCTTGTTCACCTCATCCCAGTTCACCGTCCCCCACCATGCCGCAAGGTAGTCCGGCCGTTTGTTCTGGTACTTGAGGTAATACGCGTGCTCCCAAACATCATTTCCCAGAATCGGATATAACCCCTGAGAAATCGGATTGTCCTGATTCGGCGAAGTCACGACCTTCAACTTCCCGCCTTCAAAAACCAGCCAGCCCCAACCCGACCCAAACTGCTTCGCGGTGGTCTCATTGAACAGCTTCTTGAAATCTGCGAAGCTGCCGAAGTCCTTCTTGATCTGTTCTCCGATCTTGCCCGTGGGCTCGCCGCCCCCATTGGGCTTCATAATCGCCCAGAACATGGAGTGGTTCACATGGCCGCCGCCGTTGTTGCGCACGACCCCGCGAATGTCCTCTGGAATCGTGCTTAGGTTGCGCAGCAGGTCCTCCGGCGAATGTTTCGCCAGCTCAGGATGCTTTTCGATAGCGCCATTGAGGTTGTTGACATAGGTAGCGTGATGCTTGTCGTGATGAAGCTTCATCGTTTCGGTATCGATGTGCGGTTCAAGCGCGGCGTAGTCGTAGGGAAGTGGTGGCAGTTCGTAAGCCAAAATATCCTCCTGGATTGATCCCTCATCCACAGGGATGAGTCTGGGGACCAGCTCGCCCGGATCAGGGCGTGGTGCGGGTTAAAGCATTTTCACTTCTCTCGGCACAGGGAGGTGTAGCGAATTGCATCTTTTATTGGGCAAGGCGCGCCCCTCTGTGCACACCAGACGCGAAAATACTGTTTCGGGAAACCATTGGCGGGCAAAAGCCACTGAGCGCAACGGCTGCGCCTGATTGCCCACTCCAATATTGCGTCTCAATTCTATGGGATGCAACTCGGGCGGGTCGGGTTCCGGAATCTGGCTCGGCGCAGACGCCAGTACCCAGGCGGTTCCCCTGACCCCTTATGGGGATGTCGATCAGGAACCACTTGGTTACACTCAGAATAGTTCGCAGTGCTGCCGCACCTGCCCTGATTCTTAGACCTTGAGAATAAATTTGCATTGACCCGGACACGAATAACCCGCAGGCAGCTCTTGCGCCAGGCGGGCGCTAGCGGAGCGCTCGCCTTCGCTGTGCCGGGGCTGGCAAACAGCGAAGAGCCACAAAACCAGCCTTCCGCCGCCGGCAATACCCCCAAGACCGAGAGCGAGTCGGCCGAAAAATACGCCCATCCGCCCGGCGTCTTCATTAATCGCCCGCTCACCCAGGTCTCCAGAATGGCGGAAGCCCTTCTGGACGATATGGCCGGCCGAAACTCCGATTTTTTCTTCAACGAGGCTAGCCCCAGAAGCGGCCTGGTGCGTGACCGCGCTCCGGTCGTCGGTCGCTCCCTCAGCCGTGTGGCGAGCATTGCCGCCACCGGTTTCGGATTGAGCGCTCTGTGCATTGCCGCCAAATACAACTACCTCCGCCCCATCGATTGCGAGCAGCGGGTAGAGAAGACGCTCGCTTTTCTACTCGAAGAGTGTCCGCACGAGCACGGTTTTCTCTACCACTTCATTGACATCGACAGCGGTCAGCGGCTTTTCGGCAGTGAGTTATCGTCGATCGACACCGCGCTCCTGCTCTGCGGCGTGCTTCACTGCCGTCAGTATTTCACCGGCAACGCCCGTATCGAAGCCCTGGCCACCACGTTCTATCGCCGCATCGACTGGCAATGGATGATGAACGGCGGTACCACGCTATCCATGGGCTGGTTGCCCGACCAGGGCTTCCTCAAAAACAGATGGGACATCTATTCCGAGCTGACCACCATGTATCTCTTGGCGATCGGCTCGCCCACCCATCCCGTCCCTCCCGAGGCATGGGACGCCGTACAGCGGCCGGTCGTTTCTTACGGTGGAATCGACTACATCAGCGGCAACGCGCCGCTTTTCATCCATCAGTACCCACAGGCCTGGTGCGACTACCGTAACCTGCGCGACCGGCACGCCAACTATTTCACTAACTCCATTGCCGCAACCCGGGCCCATCAGCTCTGGTGCCTGGTGCAGGGTCAGAAATTTCCCTGGATCGATCAGGATATGTGGGGCATCTCCGCCTCCGATTCCCGCCAGGGATATCGTGTCTGGGGAGGGCCGCCTTCCATTGGGCCACTGGATGGAACGCTCGTGCCTTGTGCCGCCGCGGGTTCGCTCGTCTTTCTGCCCGCCGAATGTTCTCACGTTTTATTAACGATGCGCGAGAGATTTGGCGATAAGCTTTGGGGGCGCTATGGATTCGCTGATGCTTTCCACCCAAAGGCCGGGTGGTACGGTGACGATGTGATCGGCATCGACGTGGGCATTGGGATGCTGATGGCAGAGAACCTTCGTAGTGGTTTTGTATGGGATTGTTTCATGAAGAATCGAGAGATTGCTCATGCCATGCGTGAAGTTGCCTTCCATCCCGACCCGGACGCAAACACCCAGGTTCTTTAATACCTACTGATTTTTTCCGCCTTTTCCGTATTCAGTCTGTGGAAATCTCCCCGCCCGCTTATTTTCAAGTCCTTTGTAACTTCGACAGCATCCATCCGTCAGGTAATCTGCAATCCCGGTTTCTTATGGTCGCGAGGAAAACAATTCGATGACCGATCAGGCTTCCAGCTATCGCTGGATAGAAGGGCAGGGCTCTGCCTTCGGATGGCCCGGAGTAGAACCACGTTGGACTTCCAGCAGAAAAGACGCAGTGGGGATGGCGTATTCCGCCTCCAGCCGCATTTGGTTTACCGTCTCGCATGGCATCTTGAATGAGATTTACTATCCCACCATTGATCGGCCGCAGACCCGCGATATGGAGTTCCTGCTAACCGATGGGGAGACATTTATTCATGAAGAGAAGCGCGATCTGGAGCGGATCTTCGAATATGTCGACAGTTGTTCATCAGCCGTAAGGCTCATCAATTCCGATCCCCAGGGTCGCTACAAGATCATCAAGGAGGTCATTGCCGATCCCCATCACCCGGTGGTGCTGATGCGCGTACGCTTCGAAGGCAATGAAGACGTGCTTTCGCGCCTAAAAGCCTATGCGCTGCTGGCGCCCCATTTGGATGTCGGTGGAGCAGACAACTCCGGTTCGGTTCTCGACCTCTCGGGTAAGCAGGTATTGCTCGCGACTAAAAACGGCATCTCGCTGGTGATGGCTGCAAGCTGCGGGTTTAACCGCGCCAGTTGCGGCTTCGTGGGCAGGAGCGACGGCTGGCAGGACCTGATGGACAACCTCCGCATGGATTGGCAGTTCGGCTCTGCGTTCCACGGAAACATTGCACTCACTGGCGAGATCGACGTCAGCCATCACCGCGAATTCGTTATAGCGATTTCGTTCGGAGAAGGACATCACTCTGCCTTAACTACCGCATTGAGCGCGGTCACCACTCCTTTCGAGTCAAACCTAAAACGTTTCAACGAGCAATGGCATCGGACTACCGCCCCGGTAGCCTTGAAGGGCGCCAGCATGGATGCCGGTCGGCTGGCTCAGATAAGCCAGAACGTCATCCTCTCCCACGAAGATAAGTTTTATCAAGGCGCCTTCATCGCTTCCGCATCCATTCCCTGGGGCCAGCACAAAGGAGATGAGGATGTGGGCGGGTACCATCTCGTTTGGACCCGCGATATGGTGCAAAGCGCGACCGCGCTGTTGTCCTGCGGTCGCGTAGATACCGCCCGTCGGGCTCTGGTTTACCTTGCCTGCACGCAGAAGCAGGATGGCAGCTTCGCCCAAAACTTTTGGATCAACGGAACTCCGTACTGGAAGGGCATTCAGCTTGACGAAGTAGCCTTCCCTCTCATCCTCGCGTGGCGGCTTTGGAAGCTGGACGGCTTGGGGGGTTTCGACGTCTTCCCATTTGTCAGGCGTGCTGCCGGATTCCTTGTCCGCCACGCTCCCGTGACCCAGCAGGAGCGCTGGGAAGAAGCCGCTGGTTACTCCCCATCTACTTTGGCCGCCGTGATTTCCAGTCTGATCTGTGCGGCTGAGATGGAGCGCGCCCATGGAGCCCAGGAGTTGGCCCAATTTCTCGAAGAGCATGCGGATTGGCTTGAATCCCACCTCGAGGATTGGACGGTCACCCATGACAGCACGCTCTTGCCCGGCGTGCCCCGGCACTACATGCGGATTCGTCCGCCCCGGTGCGGAGACCCTTATGCGCATGATGGTTGCGAGGACGGAATCGTGCGCATCAACAACCGGGGGCCGGGGAGAGAATCGACTTCGAAGCACGCGACGTAATCGATGGGGGTTTTCTGGAACTGGTCCGATACGGAGTGCGGCGGGCGGATGATCCGATCGTGATCGATTCCGTCAAGGTAGTCGATCACGTGCTAAAGGTAGAAACCCCCGTAGGCCCATGCTGGAGGCGCTACAACCATGATGGCTATGGGCAACGGCACGATGGCGGTCCTTACTTGGGCTGGGGCCAGGGTCGAGCGTGGCCGCTGCTGACTGGAGAGCGCGCCCACTACGAACTGGCGGCGGGTCGCGACGTACGTCCCTATATCCAGGCGATCGAGGGTTTTAGTTCTCGTGGGGGTATGCTCCCAGAACAGATCTGGGATGGACCCGATATACCTGAGAGGGGATTGAAGCTGGGCAAGCCAACCGGGGCGGCCATGCCGCTGGTGTGGGCACACGCGGAGTATCTCAAACTGCTACGATCGGTGACCGACGGAAAGGTCTTTGATCGCATCTCCGCTGTTGCCGAACGTTATTGCAACGGCAAACGCCCGCCGCCGGTTGAGGTCTTTCGCCTCACTCGGCAACGGCATAGCATGATTGCGGGAAGAAAGCTGCGCATGCTGGCGGATGACCGCTTCATCCTTGTGTGGACCCTGGACGACTGGACGACTGTTCGCACGATGGAAAGCCGTGACGCGGGTTATGGCGGGCATTTTGCCGACATGGCGACAGAGCCCGGCAAAGGCGGACGGGTGATCTTCACCTTGCGCTGGCCCCAGCAGGATCGCTGGGAGGGCCGCAATTTCGAAGTCCGCCTTGATCCGGCCTGACATCCTAAGTACGAAAAGAATCTTAAGAAGAAAACGAACCCGGGCCGCAAGACGTGAACAGCAAACCGAAGTATCCTCAAGAGGAAGGGTGAGATTGTTATGAGCGAATTGGATCAATTGTCGATCAATGCATTGCGGTTTCTGGCCGTAGATGCCGTAGAGAAAGCGAACAGCGGGCACCCTGGAGCGCCGCTGGGAGCTTCCCCCATCACGTATCTGCTCTTTCATCAGTTCATGCGTCATAATCCGGCGCACGCCAAGTGGACAAACCGCGATCGCTTCGTCCTTTCCAACGGGCACGCGTCCGCCATGCTCTACTCCGTTCTGCACCTTACCGGTTACAAGGTCACCATCGAAGATCTACAGCAATTTCGCCAGTGGGGGTCGATCACGCCCGGCCATCCAGAGTACGGCGATACCGACGGCGTCGAAGTAACCACCGGCCCGCTGGGTCAGGGTTTCGCCATGGGTGTCGGTATGGCGATCGCAGAGAAGCATCTCGCCGCTCGTTACAATAGGCCCGGCTACAACATCGTCGATCACTTCACCTATGTCATGTGCGGCGATGGCTGCTTGATGGAGGGGGTGTCGCACGAAGCTGCGTCGCTCGCCGGCACTCTCGGCCTGGGCAAAATGATTTATCTCTACGACGACAACCTGGTCTCGCTCGACGGGCCTACGGACCTCTCCTTTACCGAAGATGTAACCGAGCGCTTCGAGGCCTATCACTGGCATGTGCAATTTGTGGACGACGGCAATGATCTCGAGGCCATTTCCCAGGCCATCAAAATCGCCCAGAGCATCACGGATAAGCCTTCGCTGATTCGCGTGCGCACCGTAATCGGCTACGGCAGCCCAAGGGCCGGCACGAACAAGGCGCACGGTGAGGCCCTCGGCCCAGAAGCAACCAAGGCCACCAAGAAAAAATTGAATTGGCCCGAAGACAAGAGCTTCTACGTCCCTGATGAAGCCAAACAGAACTGGCTCCAGGCCATCGAAAAAGGCAAGAAGTACGAGCAGGAGTGGAACGACCTGTTTGCCGCCTACAAGAAGGCATTCCCCGACGTGGCTGCCGAGTTCGAACGCGTGCAATCAGGCGTACTGGCCACCGGTTGGGAGAAGAGTCTGCCCGTATTTAAGGCGGATGCCAAGCCCATCGCTACCCGCAGTGCCGGCGGCGAAGTCATGGATGCCATCGCCCAGGCGGTGCCGGAGCTGATAGGCGGTGCAGCCGATCTCACGACTTCAACTAAGACAATTCTGAAAACTGGCGGCAACTTCCATCTCGATCCTGCCGGACGCAACATCTGGTTCGGTGTGCGTGAGTTCGGTATGTGTGCGGCGGTCAACGGGATGGCGGTGCACGGAGGCCTGATTCCCTACGGCTCGACTTTCTTCTGCTTTAGCGACTACTGCAAGCCCGCGCTTCGGCTGGCTGCACTGATGGAGGCGCACTCGCTCTTCGTCTTCACTCACGATTCCATCGCGCTCGGCGAAGATGGACCAACCCACCAGCCCATCGAACAACTCGCCATGTTGCGGGCTATGCCGCATATGACGGATTTCCGCCCCGCGGATGCCAATGAAACCGTAGCCGTGTGGCGGCTGGCTCTGGAACGAAAACTACCGGCGTTTATGGCTCTTTCGCGGCAGAATCTGCCTATTCTTGATCCCGAGAAATACAAAGTGGCCGAGGGTGTACGCAAGGGCGCCTATATTCTTCAGGACGGCGGCGCTTCGCCGGATGTGCTGCTAGTCGCGGCCGGTGCTGAGGTCTGGCCGGTTCTGCAGGCTGCCGCTGATCTGAAGAAGGACGGCATCTCGGCACGTGTGGTCTCTATGCCCAGCTTCCGCATCTTCGAAGAGCAATCCGAAGGCTACAAACAACAAGTCTTCCCCGACCATCTACCTGCGCTTGCGGTAGAGGCCGCGGCACCCATGCCCTGGTGGAAATATGTAGGGCGGCACGGAGATGTAATCGGCTTGGAGCGCTTCGGCGCGTCAGCCGTAGGGGCAAAAGCACTCGAGGAACTCGGCTTCAGCCCGGCAAACATCACTAAGCGCGCCAAACAATTGTTGGAGCGTGTTCGGCCTGCAGTCGCGGCGGGCAAATCCTAGGGTCTTTCCCTATCACCAATGAGCGGGTGCCCCACGAATCTTAACGTTTTTTTTCGATTGGGCCTCAAAGGCTGGCGTGTCAAGGGCGAAAAGACGGGCGAGCCCCCCATCGCCTTCACTGAACCCTTTGTTCTCCAAACCGTCCCGGGCACTCGGAGGCGCAACCATGGTCGAGATCAGTACAATTCTCTGGGACGTAGGCGGCGTTCTGCTGACCAACGGATGGGATCACAACGAACGCGCCGCCGTCCTAAGACAATTCGATCTGGATAGTGCAGCTTTCGAGCAGAGGCATGAGCTGGCCAACGACCCCTGGGAGAAAGGCCTGATGACAGCGGAGCAGTATCTCCTGCAAACGGTCTTTTACCAGCCCCGCCCCTTCACCCCCGCGGCCTTTCTCCAGGCGATGAAGGACCGCTCCGTCTTGCTGCCCAACAGTGCCATGCGAATCCTTCAAGAGCTTGCCGCATCTGAGGAAGTGGAACTGGCCATGCTCAATAACGAAGCCCGGGAGTTGAACGACTACCGGATCGAGCGTTTCGAGTTGGGCAGATACTTCGACGTTTTCCTTAGTTCCTGCTATCTGGGATTGCGTAAGCCGGACGCCAAAATCTTCGAGCTCGCGCTGGACGTTCTCCAGCGCGATGCGGAGGAAGTTGCTTTCATCGACGACCGGCCACAGAACTGCGAGGCGGCAGAAGCGCTGGGAATTCACGCAATCCGCTATCAAGATGAAGCACAATGCGTGCAGGCGCTGGAGCGGTTGGGACTTGATGCCGGCGTAAGGACCTAAAACCACGACTTTGCGAGCAAGGAGCAAGATCCCATGGCGACCATGGAAGTAAAATTCTCCCCCGAAGATTTAAAAGCGGCGCAGAGTGCCGAGCGCATTCCCGAGCCTACGGTCGTCGTCATTTTCGGCGCGTCCGGTGACCTGACCAAGCGCAAGCTCTTGCCTGCCCTCTTCCATTTGGAGCAATCCAACCTCTTGCCGGCTCAGTTTTCCGTGGTCGGGGTCGCCCGCCGTCCTTTGCAGGACGAATTTCAAAAAGACATGCGCGAAGGCATCCTGCAATTTGGCGGGGTGAAAGAAGGCGACGCAAAAACTGGACGAGTTCATGAAGAAAGTTACTTACCACGCCATGAACTTCGATGATCCCGAGGGCTACGGAAAATTGAAGACCGTGCTCGAGGGGATCGACCAGAAGCAAGGCACCAAGGGCAATCGGCTTTTCTACCTGGCAACGGCGCCGGAGTACTTTGCTGACATTATCGAGCAATTGGGCGCGCATGGCATGGCCAAGCCCCAACAGGGCAAGGTACACACGATCATAGAGAAACCCTTCGGTCATGACCTGGCCTCCGCCAAGCAATTGCTCAACGACGTAAACAAGGTCTTTGCTGAGGACCAGATCTTTCGCATCGATCACTACCTGGGCAAGGAGACCGTACAGAACATACTGGTCTTCCGTTTTGCCAACGGGATCTTCGAGCCGGTCTGGAATCGTAACTACGTCGATCACGTACAGATCACAGCCGCCGAAGATATCGGGATCGAAGGCCGCGGGCCCTTCTACGAGAAGGCCGGTGCGCTTCGCGACGTGGTGCAGAACCACGTGATGGAGCTCCTGTCTTTTGTCGCCATGGAGCCTCCCGTCTCTTTTGAAGCCGAAGCGATGCGCCGGGAAAAAGTCAAGGTCTGGCGCTCCATCCAGGCGATCCATCCGATGGACGCCGTCCGTGGCCAGTACGGCCCGGGTAAAGTCGACGGAAAAGATGTCAAAGGCTACCGGCAGGAAGACCGTGTCGATCCCAATTCCTCCACCGAAACCTATGCCGCCCTGAAAATCGGCATCGAGAACTGGCGCTGGGCGGGGGTTCCGTTCTACCTGCGGGCGGGCAAGCGGTTGGCCAAAAGGGTGACCGAGATCACCGTTCAATTCAAGCAACCACCGCAGTTGCTATTTAAGCAGCAGTCGGGAGCCTGCAAAGAGCTGCAGCCGAACCTCATCGCGATGCGTATTCAGCCGGATGAAGGTATTTCGCTCCGCTTCGGTGCCAAGGTGCCCAGCCCCAACATGGAAGTTTGTCCGGTGAACATGAACTTCAGTTATGCAGATGCATTCGGCAAGTCGTCCGCCAATGGTTATGAGCGTTTGCTGCTGGATGCCATGTTGGGTGATGCCACCCTCTTCGCTCATCGCGATGGCGTGGAAGCCACCTGGTCGCTGCTGACACCGATCCTGGAACAATGGGCAGCCACCAAGGCCAAAGGTTTCCCCAACTATGCCGCCGGCACCTGGGGACCCGAATCCGCCGACGAACTGCTCTCGCGGGATGGGCGCGCTTGGCATAAGCTTTAAAACGAGGATAGAACGGGTATCGAGTTGCATGGCTGAGACAATCGAAGTTCTCTATTACGTGGATGCGAGTTCGGATGCGGTAACCCAGCGCGCGGCCCAATACTTCGTGGACGGAATCCGCGCGGCCGCTGGCGCGCGAGGCAAGGCGCGCATTGCCATCTCTGGAGGACACACTCCGAAGAATACCTTTGCCCTGTTGGCTGACCCCGCCGCCCAATACCGGGAGCAGATTCCCTGGGAAAACCTCGAACTCTATTGGGTCGACGAACGCTGTGTTCCGCCCGATCACCCCGACAGCAACTACCGCATGACCCGCGAGGCTCTGCTGGACAAAGTGCCCCTGAGCGAAAGCCAGATCTTTCGCATTCGAGGCGAACTCGACCCCGAGCCGGCTGCAGACAGGTATGAATTTGACATCCGGCAGAGCTTTCGCCTGGAAGGCGCGGAGATCCCCATCTTTGATATGGTTGCGTTGGGGATGGGCCCCGATGGCCACACCGCTTCCCTTTTCCCCCATACCGCTGGTTTGCACGAATTGATGCGCATCGCCATTGCCAATCACGTTCCGCAGCAAAAGGAAACCTGGCGCGTCACGCTCACCTCGCCGGTCATCAATCGGGGACGCGATGTCTTCTTTCTTATCGAAGGGCCTGACAAAGTGGCCGCGCTGAAACACGTCTTCACCGGCCCGTATGACCCGGAAACTTATCCATCGCAGTTGATTAAGCCGGCCGCCCGCCGC
The DNA here is from genome assembly GCA_963775365.1 of uncultured Acidobacteriaceae bacterium. Lineage (GTDB taxonomy): Bacteria > Acidobacteriota > Terriglobia > Terriglobales > Acidobacteriaceae > PALSA-350. The sequence continues at coordinate 127,414 of CAVZJL010000020.1, forward strand.
ATCACCCTTCTGCTCGACACTGCCGCTGCCGCCGCACTACCCCCGCCTGCGGCGAATGGTGTGGGCAGGCTGGAGATCTCACGATGATTCTCGCCGGGGATGTCGGCGGCACCAAGGTCGATCTTGCCTTATGCAAGTTTGAAAACGGACAGTTGCAGACCGTGCATGAACACAAGTTTCATGCCAAGGAATTCGCCGGCCTGGTGCAAGTGGTGGAAGCATTCCTGAATGAATGCAAGCAGACCCTCGGGCAGCCGGTCGACGTGCTGGCGGCCTGCTTTGGGGTGCCCGGTCCGGTGCGCCAGGGCCGTCTGAAACTCACCAACCTTCCCTGGGTACTCGACTCCAATCAGCTGCGAGTCGATCTCAAGATCGAACATGTTTTCCTGATCAACGATCTTGAAGCCAATGGATACGGCATTGCCGAGCTAACCCCGGATCAGATTCTTGTCCTCAGCAAAGGGGATCCGGCCGCCGAAGGAAATCGCGGCTTGATTGCTGCCGGCACAGGGTTGGGAGAAGCCATCCTGGTGTGGAATGGGCATACCTATCTCCCCATGGCCTCCGAAGGTGGCCACAGCGACTTTGCGGCCCGCAATGAAGAAGAAGTTGGACTCCTGCGTTATCTCCAAAAAACCTTGGGTGGGCGCGTGAGCTCGGAGCGCGTCATCTCCGGCATCGGCTTGGCCAATGTCTATGCCTACTGTCGCGATGTCAAAGGCATGGAGGAACCGCCCTGGTTGAAAGAACGTATGCGCACCGAAGATCCTAACGCCGTGATTGGTGAGCTGGGCGAGTCGGGTGCCAGCGCGCTTTGTGTGGAAGCCTTGAACATCTTCGTCTCTGCCTACGGAGCAGAAGCTGGCAACCTGGCCTTGAAAATCCTGGCCGTCGGCGGCATGTATGTGGGCGGCGGCATTGCTCCCAAGCTTCTCAAGAAGATGCAGGATGGTACATTCATGAAGGCGTTCACCGACAAAGGCCGGCTGAGCGATCTGCTGGTGCAAACGCCGGTGCGCCTCATTCTGGAAAGCCGCGCTGCCTTAATGGGGGCCGCAGCCTACGCTGAAGCCCGTGCGGCAGAAATAGGCGGGCACTCCGAGCGCGCGCAGTCCGTGCAAATGGCGCCATCCTAGCCGATGTAGTCATTCTTGGAGAGAGTAGCTATGCAGAGCAAAACGCGGCAACCTTTTGTCGCTGCAATTATCTTGTTAGTCGCGGCCTTTATGGCTGCGAGCCCGCGAACGGCGCTGGCTCATGCGGTGCTGTTGAGTTCGACGCCCCAAAAGAATGCGGCGGTGAGCGGCCCCGACATTACGATCAGTCTCAAGTACAATTCGCGAGTCGATGGGGCGCACTCATCCCTTACCCTGGTTAAGCCGGATGGTTCGGTGGAAAGTGTCGGCGCCCTCACACAGCCTCTTCCCGATACCTTGTCGGCGACCGGGCACAAGCTCGCTAAGGGAGCCTATGTGCTGCGCTGGCAAGTGTTATCCAGCGATGGCCACATTACACGAGGTGCAGTTCCTTTCCAGGTGGAATAAGCTCAAGCCTCAGACTCTGTCCTGACCACGGTCCAACGTATGATAGGGATGTCCAACCAGACGGAGGCCTTTTTTCCTACTTGAGATGAACGTTTGATCTGGCTCCTGCGCGACATTGATCTTCTAAGCACGTTGCTGCGTGCGGCAAATCTTTCCTTCGAGGCGTTGCTGCTCGGTGGCATCGCGTATTTGCTGGTCGTCGCTCGTCCCGCAAAAGCGAGTAAGGCGGTTGAGTCCCTTTGCTTCCGCGGCATTCGCTGGGCCGCCCTGGCCCTGGCGATCTCTGAGCTAGTGACGGTCATTCTCTCCGCCGCATCGTTGCTGGGCGATAGCGATTTGCGCCTCCACGATCTAATCAGCGCTACATCTCTGCAAGCCGGACTGAGTGCCGCTCTGCTCGCTATGCTTTTAGGGGCTTGTACGCGTGTAAAAGGCGTCAAAGGCATCGCCGCCATGATTCCGCTTGCTCTGCTGCTGCTGGTTGCAGCGGTTTCAACCAGCCACGCCGCAGCACGCATGGACGACCGGTGGCTGCTGGCAGCCGCGACCGCCCTCCACCATTTGGCAACAGCGGCGTGGATCGGAGCCATGCCCTTCCTGCTGGTTTCCTTAGCACGCGCTGAAACCGTTGAAGAAGCGCGCGTGATGGCCAGGCGTTACTCCTCGATGGCGTTGGTCAGCGTCGTCCTCCTCGTGTCGGCCGGCGTGTGCCTGGCTTGGTTCTACGTGGGGACGTGGAATGGGCTCTACGGCACCAGTTATGGCGTCCTTCTGATGGCCAAGATCTACCTGCTGCTGGTCATGCTGCTGATGGGTGCCGGCAACTGGCTCATGGTGCAGCGGTTGGATACCGATCCGCAACCTTTGCTGTCGAAGCTTAGGCGATTCGGCGAAGCTGAGGTTGGCTTGGGATTCACCATTATTCTGGCCGCTGCGTCGATGTCATCGCAACCGCCGGCTGTTGACGTCCCCAGTCAAGTTTCGCGACAGGTAATTGCCGCCCGCCTGCACCCGCAAGCTCCTCGTCTCAAGAGCCCATCCGTTTCGCAGCTTACCCCGCCCACGTCTATCGAAACGGAAGTGCAGGTGGCGGAGTTCCACTCCACCGGCTCGAGCGATGAGACGGATCGGGAATGGTCGGAATACAACCATCACTGGGCAGGCTTGATCGTATTGGCTGCGGGCCTGTTGGCGTTTCTAAGCCGCTTTCGTGGCATGCATTGGGCGCGCTTCTGGCCGCTCTCCTTCGCTGGTCTATCCGTTTTCATTCTGTTGCGCGCCGATCCCGAGAACTGGCCCCTGGGCCCACGTCCTTTCTGGGCTAGCTTTTCTTCTCCCGACGTATTGCAACACCGCGCCGCCGCCGTGCTCATTCTCTGCTTTGCGGCATTCGAGTGCGCGGTGCAGGCGGGCAAACTGCGGGTTCGATGGGCATCGATGATTTTCCCCGCCATGTGCGCGTTGGGGGCGGCCGTTCTGCTCACTCATAACCACTCCCCGAGCGATGTACAAGAGGACCTGTTGGCTTCGCTGAGCCATACCTCCATCGCCTTACTCGGTGCCACGGCTGGTTGGGGCCGCTGGCTGGAACTGCGGCTGCCCCCCGGCCGTACATCCAGGATCGCGGGCTTTCTCTGGCCGCTCTTCCTGGCCGCAGCCGGCCTGGTGTTGCTGAACTATCGCGAGGCGTGACCGCGCTTTAGCTCCGGAAAAACGCTGTGAATGAAGCACTCGGTTTCACACGTTGCAGAAAATCCTGTTAAGGAGCACGCGCCTTTACAGGTTGCCGAAGAACTCATGTTTTGTGTCAGGGCCCGACTTTAGTCGGGCCGTGGAACGCACCGCTATGAGGGCTTTAGCCCCTGAGGTATTCCTTTCCTGCACGGTGCAGATTTTTCCGCGGACTGTTTAGCCTTGATGAGAACACCGGGCACCGATTGACCATAGCGATCGGGAAACCCACTCCGAAGCATCAATACTGTCAGAATGCTTATAGGAGACCACGTCCTTGCTGCGCCCAATGAAAGCTCTCACCCGTAGAGCACCATTCGCTCTGGCCTCGCTTCTGCTTTCCGCTGCTTGCGCAAGTTCGCTCAAAGCCCAACAGCCGCCCAAGCAGCAGTCGCTACCCGCACAGTCCGCAAATGGGCTACATGCACTCGATGTGCTGATGAGCCTTAGTAGCGACATGCAGACGCTGGCGCACTCGATCGAGCCGGCCGTGGTCAAGATTTACGCCACCGGCCTGGCGCCCGTCGAAAGTGGGGACAACAACAGGACCGCCTTCCTGGCCCAACAAAGATCGGTCGGCTCCGGCGTCATCATGGACGCGCAGGGCTACATTCTCACCAACGCCCATGTCGTGCAGCACGCGCGCTCTTTGAGCGTACTGGTGTCCGATATGACCGGAGATGCGCCGGTGGGCAGTGGTGATCGTGCTGAACCGCCCGCAACTGCGGTTCCAGCTCGCATCGTAGGCATCGATACCGTAACCGACTTAGCCGTGATCAAGGTCGAGATGCCCGGCATGCGAGCGTTGACCTTCGGCGACTCCGATCGCGTCCATCCAGGCGAGTTGGTGCTGGCTTTTGGAAGTCCGCTGGGCTTGCAGGATAGCGTGAGCTTGGGCGTCATCAGTGCCACCAACCAGCAGCTTGATCCGGACAGTCCGATGGTCTACCTGCAGACGGATGCTGCCATCAACCCCGGCAATTCAGGCGGCCCGCTGATAGACATGCGGGGAGAAGTAGTGGGCATCAATTCCATGATCGAAAGCCAATCCGGAGGCAACGAGGGGGTTGGCTTCTCAATACCGAGTAACACGGCTCGCATTGTTTACCAGCAGCTGGTGAAATACGGTCGTCCGCGCCGGGGGACGATCGGGGTGTACCCGACCAACCTGACCCCAGTGCTCGCGCAGGGTCTGGGGCTGTCACGCAACTCGGGCGTATTGATTGAAGACGTAGTGCGCGATTCACCCGCAGACAAGGCCGGGATCAAGATCGACGACATCGTGCTTTCCGCCGACGGACGGCCGATCCGGGATACAAAAGAGCTCGCGCTGATCATGTTTCGCAAACGCCCGGGAGAAACAGTTCACCTTTCCATCCTGAGCGGCACGGCCACCAGTCAGATAGATGTTCCCGTCACGCAATCGCCCCGCGACACAGCAGCACTGCTTGATCCCGCGGACACAGATCAGTATCTGATCCCAAGGTTAGGCGCGTTGGTGTTGCCTATGACTCCCGAGCTCGCCAGCCAATTCGGCGGTCAACGGGAATCGGGAGGCCTGCTAGTGGTCGCTCGCACCTTCGGGGCGGCTGCTGACGAAGTCAGTTTGAAGACCGGAGACATCATCTATTTCGCCAACACCACCAAGGTCAACACCGTCGCCGACCTCAGAAACTTTGTGAGGAACCTCAAGTCTGGCGACGCAGTAGTCCTGCAGATCGAGCGCAATGGCCTCCTCAACTTTCTAGCCTTCCGTTACGAAGAATAATCCAATCTCACCCGCGAACACGTGTGCCAGGTGCCCCATCGCACGTTGGCTTGCTAGCAACTTTGAAATAAGTAATAACCCGAAACTTGACTTGGCCAGTGACTGAGCTTTCACTCTGTCCTGTCATCCCGTCACCAATGCCAGGTGCCCCATTCAAGCCGTTTAGTGGCTTGAGTGGGATAATCGCACTCAAGTTGATTCCTCCATCTGGCTACAACTTCGAGAAAAGTAGCAACCTGCCCCGGCGAGCGGTGGGCGCGGACGCCGGATTTCCACACGCCGCCCTCATCAACGGCTTCGTATGCGGCTTTCCTTAAAAGCCGCAATGAGCCTCACCGAACCACGCCTCAACTCTGCCGGCCTCCCCGCCAAAAGCCCTCATGCAGGCGCGCCCGATCCGCGCCATGCAAGTCCAGCATTCTTTGCGCTGCCTGTTCACTGGATAGGCTCTCGACCGCGACCTCAATCGTCTGCACTTGGTGCCACGGATAGACAAATTTCTCCCAAATCAGAAATCCTGAAGCACGCCCAGCCTTCCAGCAGCCCGCTCACTTCCTTTTTCACGTCCGTCTCATGGCGTACCGGCAGCAGTTCCACGGTTTCGCCCGTTACGAGGTGCGCTTTGACGTGTGCAATCAGCATCGAAAATTCTCCTCCCGGGTAGGATGCATAACCATGCATGTACAAATGGCCGAGTATTGCACAAAGGTTGTACGACTAAATGCGATCTGTCACTTGAGTGGATACATTGCTTCTGCTTCAATCGTGAAGTGAACCCCGAGCCTCAATCCCCAATTTCTACTTCGCAGCGTCCGGTCCCGGGCAAGGTCGTTGAGTTTGCCGATCTTCGCCTATCAACCCCGATGACAGGGCAACCGGTTGTCTTGTTTGAATACGAAGACCGGCAAGGTGTCCGATCGATTCACCAGGTTGCGTTAACCTGCACCGGTCAGGGTCGCGGCGGTCTGGTCTACTTCGGCGGATACGACAAAGGCAAATTCAGCATCTTCCGCGCCGACTGTATTCACCGCGTGGTCACACTCTAAGGAGATTTTCGCCTGAACGGTAGGTAGGAGAATCGCCCCGCTCAGGGTGCGAACCCGGCAATCTTAAGTACCCCAGTAGATAATCTCCCGAGTAAACTTTCGTGCGCTCTGCACGAATGTCCATAAGCCTCTGATTAAAAAGAAGAAACTGGCCGATCCTGTTTCCTTGATGACCTGTTCTTGGTGCTCCTGCGGGTACCCTGGACCATCTCTCCTCTCCGATATCTTCAAAAACCGTTTCATTTTGCGACAGCAAACGTGTACCCTCGACTTCACTCCCCATGAAACTGCAACTTTTGTGTTATGAGGGCAATCGATTGCCTGTTCGGCGCCCTCTGCGCGTCCATGCGCCAAAGGAGTTGCAACCTGTTAACCTCCCCGTAGACTAGGGAGGACCGAACCAAAGTTGTACAGGAGTGCCGTTCCCATGTCTCTCATGCCGTCGAAATCTCTCTCAAATGGTTCCCTCTCGAAGTGGAAAATCTTCTCCTATCCGATTCTGGCACTCGTTATCTGCGCTGCCGCATCGGCGCAGGCCCCGTCCGTCCTTGTCGACGCGCAGCAGACGATTGCGACTGCCTTCAATAGCCCGCAATCCATCGCAGTGTCAAAGAACGGCACAATCTACGTTGCAGATACCACCAGCAATCAAATCGTCTCGGTCGTGAATGGCGTCAAGACTCCGGTTTCCACTGGAACCTTCGTCCTGACGACCCCGCAAGCCCTCGCCCTGGATGCCAACGGAGATCTCTTTGTCGGTGATACTCCTACCACCGGTACTACAAGTTCCGGACGCATCATCGAATTGGCTGGAGACGGAAAGGGAAATCTGACCGGCGTTGCGACTTCAGTTTTCGCCGGCGCTCCGCTGACCAATCCGATCGCCCTTGCCGTTGACAGTGCAGGCACGCTGTTCATCGGCGACTACCCGACCTTCGGAGCGATGGGAGCCATCTATTCTTTGGCTTCGGGTGGCACCCGCCAGCTTCTGAATGTCACAGGCCTCAACGCTCCCTTCACGCCGGCGGCGTTGTTGAGGGACTCTTCGACCGACCTGTACATCGCAGACAATGGCAACTTTTCGGGTAGTAATGGCGGCGTATATAAGGTGCGCCGCCACTGGAGGAGCCGCCCAACCAGTGCCCACCGGGACTTTTATCATCAATCAGCCTTCAGGTCTGACCTTTGATTCCGCCGGCGACCTCTTCATCCTGTCTCTCCTGGGAACGGGTACCGGCTTTAATGCCGGCCAGCAGGTAGTGATTATCCCAGCTGCTTCGCCGACCACGCCTTACATCCTGCCCAATACGGGGCTGGGAACCAGCAGCAGCATGGCATTCGATCCTCAATCGAACCTCGATGTGCTTGATTCTGCCGATGGGGCTGATCACTCAACTGGACTACATCGCTCCGGTCAACATGGGCAGTACCGACGTCGTCGGCGCAGACCGGATCGCAGTGTTCTCTTCAACTTCGAATACAACCAGCCCACGACCTTCATGGATTTCGTTTGTTTCCCAGGGCGACGCCAGCACCGAGCTCATCCAGGCACCGGCGGCACCTGCACCAACGGCAATCACACCAATCTGCCCGGCGGCGGCCCTCGTATTTCTAACTATTTCCCTTACACCTGCGCGGAAAATTTCTACGGCAACCCAACTTTCCCGGGTATTCGCTCCTCGGCCATCCAGGTGAGGGGAGGCAACACCGGCAATACGATTCTGGCTTCCACGCCCGTCTATCAGACCGGCTTGGCTGGAGCAGAAGTCACCTATCCTCTCAATGAAACTACCACCGCGACCAGGCTTCAGCAGCCTCAGGCGCTCGCCATCTCGGGGCTTGGACAATACGGTCTACGTCGCCGACACCCTGGCGGGCAAAGTCTATTCAATCGGCGGTCTTGGGAGGAACTGGATTAAACCGCGTTTCCACCGGAACCATCCCCATCCAGGCCCCGAGCGCGGTTGCTCTCGATGGAGCCGGCAACCTGTTCATTGCTGACTTCAACCTGGGCGAGGTGATCGAGGTACCGACCACCACCGGTCTCGCGCCTTCGGTGGTCATTACCCCGGGGGATTGCTGCACCACCCGATGGCCCTGGCCTTCGATTATCTCGGCAACCTTTATATCGGCGATGCAGGCCCGGCGGTGTCGATGCCGGCACTGGCAACCCTGGCTTCGTGGTGAAGCTACCGGCGGGGGCGCCGCGTTTAAAATGACGATCCCCACCGTTACCCATCATCTTCCCGCAGTCTTTGGCGACCGATCCCAAAACCGCCGCCCTGTGGATCGGCGATGGTGGAGACTCCTCCGGTGTCGGGCAGGTGGTTCAGGTTTCCGCCAGACGGATCTACCGCGCGCGACAAGCCCCATCAACGGTGTCACCAATCCAACTGGACTGGCCTTTGATCCGGCCGAGAATCTCTATGTCCTCGACGGCAACGCCGATACCATCACCGTCGTTCCCACCCGCCGCTAGCCGCATACGTCCCTTACCTGGTGGACTTCGACAACACGACGCTCTCCGCTGCCAGTGCCCTGGCCATTTCCGCAGGAGGGCAGAGCTTTGTGATTGCCAATATCGGCACCGGCAACACCAACAACCTGGTCTATCTGAACGGCAACGCTTCCGCGCTCCCGTTCGGGAACGTCAGAGTCGGAAATCAAAGTCCGACCATGACGGCCACCGAATACAACATCGGGAATCTGAGCCTGACGCTCGCATCGCCGTTCTATACGGTCAACCGGCGGATCAATACTGCGTTCAGTGTCCTGGGTAGCTCAACCTGCGGTAATGGCGTTGGTGCTGGCTCACTTCTGTTCCATGCACCATCAATGTGCAGTTCACGCCGCAGTTGATCGGCCAGACCACCCAGCAAATCACCGTTCAGAGCAACGGCTACAACGGCGGCCAGCCGACCCTCACTCTGTCAGGAACCGGCACCGCGTGCGGTGGAGTTTAGGCGCGATAGGCACGACAACCGTGATATCCGCGATAACCGAAGATAGCACTGGTATCAAACAGCAGCGCCGGAACGCAGACCATCGCGTTCCGGCGTTTTTTATTTCTGGTGTACTTGCCAGCTTAGTTTGGGAAAGTACGTCAGCTGGATCGAGCCAGTGAAGTCGTGCTGTGGTCCCGGATACCAGGCCGGAACCTTCCAGAACTCAGCCTGGCCAAAGGCATTCAGCTCCAGGTCGTGTTTGAGGCGAAGCACGGCTTTGACATTAAAGTCGTTCTGCGTCGTGCCCCCGGGGATAAAGGTCTTGGAGACCTTCGCATTGCGGTAGCCCAGCTGGATGTACTCCTTAGGGCTGAGCCAGTCGGTCAGCCACGCCTGGCCTCCTTTGCCCTCGCGGCCCATCCAACTCCCCAGCATGTTGCCTTTGTTCGTATAGCCGTCTGGATATTCGAACTCGTAATAGAGGAACTGGCCTCCTTGAGAGGACGCGACCGGGTCCGTTGATACCGCCTCGGCGCGCAGATCCACATGCGGGAGCCCCGGAACGTGCGACAGGTAGAGGCCGGGATTGACGGCCGCGCGGCGCGGAGCAGCCAGGGGGCTCACATCATCGTGAACGATGGAGTCGGAGTACAGAGTCAGCCATTTCTCCACCCAGGGAAGTCTCCACGTAAAGTCAAAGCTCGAACTGCGGAAGCCGGGGTCGTTTCGGCTCTCTTTCTCCTCCAGGCTCACATTGCTGAAGCTGGTGAAGCTGTGCCAGAACGAGCCGAAAGTGAGAGGCACATGGTCTTTCCCGGCAAAGATGACCACCCGGGAAAAGCCGAATTCCAGGTTCCTGGTCGGCTTGAAGCTGAATTTTTCGGCGTGAATCCACGGCGCGTTGGGATAGCGATGCCCCTTGAGCGAGCCAAACAATCCTTCATAGCGAACGGGTCCCGAAGACGTCGGAGAACAGCGGAATGCGCAGCGGCACCACGCGATTGATGCGCAGGGCGTAGATCGGGCTCTGCATTGTTGCTGAGCGCCATGCTTCCGGCTTTGCGTCGGACCCCACCAGTCATCCGCCTTGCCGACCGAGAACTCGTTGTTGGCCACCGAAGTGGCAAAATTGGCATTGATCAAGCGAAAGACGTTGGTCGTGCGGTACAGGCTCGGGCGCCACCAGGGGAGTGCTGTCAACCTGGGCAAAGAGCTCCTGCACGGATTCGGGATAGGCTGCACGCCCGGGTGCGTGCTGATACTCCCCCCGCACATCGAGCGAAAAGTGGTAGCCCTCGGCCCTCGCGCGTGAAACCGTCAAGAGCATTGAAGCCTTCCTGATACGGCCGTCCGTAATCATTGATGAGCGTCTGCCCAAAGTGGAAGGAGTCATTGATGGGCGGGCCCTTGATGTACATATTCCGGCTGTAGACATTCGCAACTTCGGCGCGAGGCATGGCCGGTCCCGCGTTGGCTCCAAATTCCACCGCTAGGGCTTGGAAGATGTTCCAGGCCTCTTCATCCTGGGGCGCATCCTGCAGTTTAGGGTAGGTCTCCCGAAGGATCTGCAGGCAGCTGTTGCGCGTCCAGGGCCGCATGCCCAGGTACGCGGAGTCGGCATAGCCCAGCGCAAACAGGCGTTCGAAGGCCGGATAAATCCAGCTGTCGAGCGGTTCATAGACCAAGCCATAGTCGCTGCTTTGGTCAGTCTCAAAGATGGAGAAGACCGGTTCGAGCGCTGCCGGCAACGTTGGCGGGGGGGCAGTTTGCTGGCCTGGCGCAGGCAGCCAGGCCAATGCGGTAACCGCAAAAACCAAAGCAAATCGAACCAGGACCCTCGGCATCAATATTTGCTGCCGGATGCACCGGCCCCACTTCTGTGCAGATTCAAAAGCCACCTGTATCGAGCATAGCGCAGCGAGCAAAATGAACCGGATATGTTTTTAGAATCTTCCGATCTTCCGCGCAGGACCCCGAGGATGTTGTACCTCCCTGACAAAACCCGCCGCAAGGACGATTAAGAATCAGTCCTGTCCAATGGAAATCTGTCCATCCACCTCCACGAATGCTAAGGTGGGCCACAGTCCTCAACCTTGTCATCCCGACCGGGGCGGACTCGGATTTCCCACATCGGGTACCGTCCGAGGCAACGTATGCGGCTTTCTCTGAAAGCCGCACGAATTCGGCCAACGCCACTAAGCTGGAACGGAAATCCGGGCTAGCGAAGGGGAGGGACCTGCAGTTTCAGTAAACCGCAACAAACGTCGCTAGAGGGCACATTTCCACCCTCATTCCCCACGTCGTTAGACCCTCTACGTCTCCCGCGTGGCCGACCACTCGGCGTGGCCATATTCCCCCAAAGCCACGGTCCCGCTCATGGAATCGCCATTCACCGTGCCGTTGAACGAGTAGTGAATCTCGTTCCCGCCAACCGGCATGGCACTATGAAAACTAACCTGCTGTCGCGTGGACCTTCCCGGTCAGATTCCCGTTATAAATCTCGCCTTGATGGACGCCGGTGACCCCGCCCTCCTGCTGCTCCAGCAAGAAGCGTTGCCAACCTTCGCCGCACAGGTATTTCATTTGCACTTTCCAGATCCCAGCGACATTTGCCGGGGCGCCCTGCGGAATTTCCGGATCAGAGAACTTCGGCGGGTGCGACAACGTGGCGAAAATCGCGTCCGCCACGATCTTGTCATCGCCCGGCATCATCATGTACGGCATGATCGTGAGCGAGCTTTCCATGTGGTCGGGACGAGTGCCGCTCGATTCATCGAACTGAATGCGGGGCGTACCGGCGTCCAGCGTCTGCGCCAGCTCAGTGCCGGTAATCTTCAGTACATTCCCATCCCACTTGATCAGCAGCCGCGGCGAATGATTCGAAAGATCCTCAGGCATTAGATATTCGGTGGTCACCGAAGGCAATGGCTTGACCTTGGCCTCGATGTTGGCCAGCCACTCCTTCCACGTGTTCCATTCCGCCTTGTGGTCGCGCTTGGTCCACATCTCGACCGCGGTGAGCATGCCCATGATCTCTTCCTTGCCCACCTTCATGGAGCGTCCAACGTTGTGGTGCGGCGCAGCCTGGAACCACGCTGCCTGAACCAGTTCCTTCTTTCCCAGCAGCAGTCCGGCGCACTGCGGCCCGCGCATGCATTTGCCGCCGCTATAACCGACCAACGTTGCCCCCGCGCAAGATGGATATTGGGGATGGTGAGCTCTTCCGCCGCCGCGTCCACGAAGACCGGAATATCCTTGGCCTTCGCCGCCTGGCAGATATTCGCAATGCTGAGTGGGCCGCTGGCGGCCGCGGGCGAAGACAGGATATAGATCATCGCCGTCTGCGGACCCATCTCGGCCTGCAGTTGCTCCGGCGTTTCCACTTCCACGATGTCGACGCCCAGCAAACGGCAACCTATGTCATATTGATTGCGCGAGTGCTTAGGGATGATCACCTGGTTCTTGAGACCACCCTTCACCATGTAAGGCATGATCTGCGACTTTTCCGGATCAGTCCCGGCGACGCAAGCCGCGGTGGCAACGGCGATGGCGGCCGCACACCCGCCGGTTACGATCCCCCAGTCTGCACCGGTAATCTTCGCCAGGCGTGCACCCACTGCAGCCATGAGTTCGTCCATGTTGACGTAGTGGCGCCCGGCCTCTTCCATCGCCTGCTTCACTTCAGGTAAAGAGAGTGAACCGCTGATGATGGTGTAAGTGCCCTTGGCGTTGATCAGCGGGCGCACCCCAATCTCCTCGAAGAGATTCGGGCCGACGGGCACAGAGACAGGGGTCGTTCGCGGCCTGACCCACCGTTGGCAAAAGGGAAGTGGCCGCTCCAGCCATCAACGAGCGCTGCACAAACCTGCGCCGGCTTAAGTTTGACCTGGATTGATTTTCCATTGCTGTTCTTTGACCTCTCAGCACAATGAAATGAAAGCAGTGCAACCATCTAGGACATATGACCTAGTACTAAGGCCGATTCTAGACAGAGTGTCCGCTATGCCCGCATCGCGAGTCAAACCCGGTATCTCCAGCAAGATACAGCTCTATTGGGGCCCGAGAATTCTTGACACCACGCAGGATCACCGGTACCCTCTTTTATCATCGTTTAGTTTTCTTTACCATCGTTTGGTTTCGAGTACCCTGTTCCACTGATTCCTTATTTGAGAGAGGTCATTCCTGTGAATCGATTCCTGAGATTAGTGTCTCTTGTTGGCGTACCCGCGTGTGTACTCCTGGGAACGCTTGCGGCATGGGCAGCCATAACCGGTTCGATCTCCGGAGTGGTCACCGACCCCAGCGGCGCAGTAGTGCCAGGCGTGACGGTCGTCGCCACCAGCGTCTCCACCAATGTGCAGAGCACAGCCGTCACCGACTCCAAGGGCTTCTATAGGTTTGCCACTCTCAATGTTGATACCTATAACGTCACCGCCAACCAACAGGGCTTTCGGGATTATTCGCAGACCGGGGTAAAGATCGACGCGAATTCCGATGTCCGCATCGACATCACGATGCAGCTCGGGACCGTCACCAATACGGTGAACGTCAAGAGCGATGCGCTGCAGGTGGAAACCCAGAGCACGCAGAATGGCGTCGTCATCCCTGACACCAAGATCACCTCCGTGCCGCTCAACGGACGTTCCTACATCGACTTGTTGAAGTTGCAACCAGGCGTATCGCCTTATTCCCATAGCACGGACAGCGAAACGTCGGGAGTCGGCGCGACGCAGGTTTCGGGTGATCTGGACAACGGCCAACAATCTGTCAACGGCGGCCGCACCGGCTCGAACGCGTTCATGGTAAACGGGGCAAATGCAGAAGAGGGCGTGCACAACGGCGCCGCCATGATTCCCAATCTCGACTCCATCGCGCAGTTCCGTATCATCACCAACAACTTCGACGCGGAGTATGGAAATTACAGCGGTGGCCAGATCAATGTAGTCACCAAGTCCGGAACCAATCAGTATCACGGGACGGTCTTCGACTTCCTGCGCAACACAGACCTTGATGCCAGAAATTACTACTCTCCGACGCGTGGCGTTTACATCCAAAATCAATTCGGCGGAACGGTCGGGGGGCCGATCCGTAAGAACAAAATTTTCTGGTTTGCCGACTACCAGGGGACACGCCAGATTCTGGGTGCGACCCAGAGCTATCCCGTGCCTTCGGACGCCAACCGCACAGGAGACCTCTCTGACTCTGCGGATTCGCTTACCGGAACCGTCGTCGGCGCAGGCTGGGCAAACACTCTTTCTCAGACATTGGGATATCCCGTAACGCAGGGGGAAAATTATTACGCTCCGGGCTGCACCCCAGACTCCCCAGCTGGGACCTGCGTTTTTCCCAACGCCGTCATTCCCCAAAGCGCGTGGTCGCCAGTTGCCACGAATACACTGAAGTACCTGCCTACAGCCAACGGGATTGTCAACGGTAGCCCGAACTATTCCACCTCCGGCTTTAACGAGACGTTGACCGACGATAAGGGGAGTGGCCGGATAGACGTTCCTACAAAATTCGGCGCTGTCTTTGGCTACTACTTCTTTGATCGATTCAATACGGTGAATCCGTATAGCCAGGTAACCGTGCCAGGCTTTGCCGCAACGAATAAGGGTCAAACCCAAATGATCAATTTAGGCTTGACTACCACGTTTAACACCTCGACCGTCAACGATCTTCGTCTCGCCTATCTTGCGCGATGTGAACCAGACGGGCCAACCGACCTCGGGACAAGGTTTGGGCGTCACCCTTGCCTCGCAGGGGTTTGTTACTCCGTGGAGCCCTGATGGTGGCATCTCTCCCATCCAACCTTCGTACGAGGGTGTTACGAATCTGATGTTCAACAACTTCAGCCTTGGCGTCCCGCCGGATGCATTGAGGCAGTACAACAACACCTTCCAGATCATCGACAACGTCACCAAGATCTTGGGCACGCACACTCTGCAGTTTGGCACCAACCTCCACTACAATCAGATCAACGAGCGCAATTACGACTGCTATGACGCGTGCTTTGGTTTCAACGGGTCAGAGACCGGCGTGGACTTCGCCGATTTCCTGATCGGAGCGCCTGATAGCTTTGTGCAGGCCAGCCAACAGCTCCTCGACTCGCGCAGCAAATACTACGGATTCTATGGTCAGGATAGCTGGCGTGCGACCCGCAATCTCACTCTGAATTACGGCCTGCGTTGGGAAGCCTCTACCCCCTGGTACGACACCCAGAACAAGCTGGAAACAGTCGTTCTTGGTGAACAGTCACTCGCTTTCCCTGGTGCTCCCCAGGGCCTGGTGGTGCCTGGAGACCCGGGCATTCCTCGCACCCTCGGACCAACCAAGTACACGAACTTCGGCCCCAGGATCGGCTTTGCTTATGCGCCAGATGTGAGCGACGGTTTTCTCGGCAAACTGCTGGGCGGTTCGGGAAAAACCAGCATTCGTGCCGGTTACGGTATCTTTTATAGCTCGATTGAGGACGCCACTGGATTCGTCGAGGTAGGCGATGCTCCTTATGGCAACTACTATTCTGTTTCATCGACTGAACTGGCCACCCCTTTTGTCGATCGGCCGTCGGGAATCTCGGCGGGACAGAAGTTCCCCTTCGTCTTTCCCCCAACCAACGTGTCTCCTAAAAATCCCGATACCACCTTCAATTGGGCGGCAGCAACACCCATCGGTGGATCCGACTACTACTACTACAAAAACAAGATCCCCTATGTTCAGGAATGGGAACTCTCTTTCCAACGGCAATTGGGAACCGCAACCGTGCTGAGCGTGAACTATGTGGGCACCGTCGGGCGGCAGCTGCTGACGTTTGAGGAATCGAATCCCGGCAACCAGGCCCTCTGCCTCCAATTGAGTGATCCCGCCAATGTGGCACCTGGTACGACCACTTGCGGCCCGTACGGCGAAGACACGGCCTATACCACCGCGAGCGGCGCGACAGTGAACGGAACCAGACCCTTCGGGCTTAACTTCAACAGCAATCCGTACATGAAAACGGCGGTTTCCTCCAGCTTCAACTCCCTGCAGGTTTCGCTCGAGCACACAGAAAAATACCTAAACTTCCTGATCGGGTACACCTTCGAGAAGTCGCTGGACAATGGTTCGGATTCTTTTGACGCGACCAACCCCCTGGATCCCGGCCAAACCCGCGCATTATCGAGCTTTGACGTCCCCCACAACCTGGTCGCCAGCTACACTGTGCAGTTGCCCTTTGATCACTTTATAGGCGGAGGAGATCTTGCGAAGCGGTTCACGGCAGGCTGGGAACTTTCCGGCGTAACTACCTTTGCCAAGGGAGAGCCGGTCCAGTTGTCTGAAAATGACGATAATTCACTGCTCGGCGCCTTTAATGCAAACGTAGATGTGCCCAGCTATGCGAACAACGGTAGCAGTCTTTATGTAAACAAAAACCCGCGCAAAGGGCTGGCATATTTCAACCCGGACTTCTTCACGCCGGAACCAATCGGACAAGTAGGCAACGCAATGCGGCGATATTTCTCCGGTCCTGGCATCGACAATTACGATATGGCTCTATTAAAGAGCACCACCATCACCGAGAGCACCAAGCTGCAATTCCGGGCAGAAGCCTTCAACGTCTTCAACCATGCGCAGTTTAACAATCCGAATGGGACGGTCAACAACACCGGCGTGGGCGGGTTCGGTTATGTGACCGGGGCGCGCGATCCTCGCATCATGCAAGTCGCACTGAAGTTCCTGTTCTAACGTGAGAAGAGGACCTTTGGCGAGGATGGTTTGGGGGCGGGGCATCTTCGTCCGGACCGCGATTCTTGCGCTGTTATCTACGGCCGCCCTGCATGGGCAGCAGCCAGGCGCCGCCATCTTCGCAGCCAACTGCGCCGGCTGTCACGGCGCGGATGGCCGCGGTGGTGAACACGCACCGAACATTGCTACCGCCCCGGAAGTACAACACCTCTTAGACCGCGAGCTTGCCGGAATCATCCGCTACGGAATTGCTGGCGCGGGTATGCCGGCCTTCTCTACGTTAAAGCCCCAGGAAATATCGGCGGTTGTCAGCTACTTGAGGGTTCTACAAGGCAGAGGAGATATTGTTAAGCTTCCCGGAGATTCGAATCAAGGGAAAGCCCTCTTCTTCGGCAAAGCACAATGCTCCAGTTGTCACATGGTCAATGGCAAAGGAGGATTTATCGGCAGCGACCTGTCTTTTTATGGAGCTGACGCGAAGCCAGATCAAATTCGCGCCATCATTCTCGATCCCGATAAGAACCTGCCCGCCGATAAGAAAGCCACCACCGTGGTGACACTTAAAGGGCAAAAGATTACGGGCATGCTCAAAGTCAAGGACAACTTTTCCGTCTCCCTACAAACGCCCGACGGGACGTTTCATTATCTCCTCAACTCCGAGCTCGCCCATGTTGATCTCTACTCCCATTCTTTAATGCCCGCCGGATCGACATTGAGCAGTAAGGAAGTGGATGACCTGGTCAGCTACCTGCTCCAAGCCGGCGTTGAAAACAGTAAGCACACTCCCGCAAAATCCGACAATGACGACGACAACTAAAAGCCTCTCGCGCACAATCGCGATAGTTTCTCTCACCTTCGCAGCGATACTAGGGCTCAGAGCCGACACTCGTACCTTTTCTCTTGAGGCCGTCGAGCCGGGCTTTTGGCATCTATTCGACCACAACGCAAAACTGACTAGAGTGGCTACTGGCTTCGGCTTCACCGAAGGGCCAGTCTGGGATCCATCCGGCTATCTGTGGGTGAGCGACGAGACGCTCAATAAGATATTCAAGGTAGATACCGCCACCGGCCAGAAGCAGGAGATCATCTCCCTCGGAGATCCCGACGGCAACACCTACGACCGGCAACACCGGCTGTTGGATTGCGCCAGCGTCCTGCGCGCTATCATTCGTCTCTCGCCCGATGGAAAGAGCTACACAACCGTCGTGGATCGATATCAAGGGAAGCGCCTCAACAGCCCCAACGACGTGGTGCTGGGCCCGGATGGAGCGCATCTACTTTACCGATCCAACTTCGGACCTGCCCAAAGACCAAAAGCAGGAACTCCCCTTCAAAGGCGTCTACCGCATCGCTCCCGGAGGTCAGCTTCAACTGCTCACCAAAGATATTGAGCGATCCCAACGGCCTCGCCTTTTCCCCCGACGGCACAAAGTTTTATGTAGATGACTCAACCCATCGCAACATCCACGTTTACGATTTCAGCGCTGGCCGCCTGAGCAACGGACGTATCTTCGGCGTCGAACCGGGCGGCGAACACGACGGCGTGCCCGATGGCATGAGGGTCGATCGCCAGGGAAACCTATATGTGGTTGGTCCCAAGGGCATATGGGTTTGGGATCCGGCCGGCCATCATCTGGGAACGATCGTGGTGCCGGAGCAGCCTGCGAACCTTGCCTGGGGAGACCCCGATTACTCCACCCTCTACATAACGGCAACTACTTCTGTGTATAAGATACCGACCCGTGCCCATGGATTTATCCCGTACTTGTGAGCCTGCCAAATGATGCATCGATTTTCCCGCGTCTCCGTATGTCTCCTCTTCCTTGACGGCATCTCTCTCTGCCCAGACCCAGGCTTTAAGGTCGTCCAGCCGCCGGGCAATGCAGCCGGCGATGAGGTGCTCAGTCCTGCTGTTGTGGCCAACGGCACGCTCTACCTATCCGGCCAGGGAGGTGGATCCACAAAAGACTTTGCCGGGCAGATGAGCGAGGCCATGGGCAACGTACAGACTGTGCTGCGCAGCGCAGGGATGGATTTTGGCAATGTCGTTTGGATGAACATCTATCTCACGGATGCGCACGACCAGGCCGCGATGGATGATGTGTATTGGAAAATGATTGGATCAAGCCCTCCGGCACGAACCGTGTTGACGGTTGCCGCTCTGCCGCATGGAGAGAAGGTGGAGATCAACTGCATCGCCGTCGCCGATGCCGCTCAACGAAAGGCAATCTGGCCTGCCGGATGGCCTCGCGGGCCACACGTCGATCCTCCCGCGATCCTGGCTGGCGAAATCCTCTATCTATCGGCGCAAGGCGGAGAAGATCCGCTGACCGGAAAATTGAAGTCCGATTTTTCCGCCGAAACCAGGCAGGCCCTCGACAACGTGAGCACCATCCTGAACGCCGCCCAGATGAGCATGAAGAACGTTCTGTGGGTCAATCCCTACATGAGCGTCGGTGGCCAGTATGACGTCATGGGTAAGGTCTACAAGACCTACTTCGAATTCGGCAATACACCCGGGCGCGGGACCATTCAGGTGGTTGGCCTCCCCAAAGGAGAACACATGGTCTTCAGTTGCATCGCCGGCGCGGATCTAACCAAACGCAAAGCCGTGCGTCCACGCAATATGCCTCCCAGCCCCACCGCGAGCCCCGGAATCCTCTATGGCGACACACTCTACTTGTCCGCCAAGGATGGATTTATTCCCGGTCAGGGCATGGTCACGCCTCTCTTCGATTTGCAACTTCGTCAGTCCATGCGCAATCTTCTCGATGGCTTGGAAGAGGTCGACATGGATTTCTCCAATGTCGTCTTCAGCACCGTTTACCTGCGCGAGATGAAGGATGATAAGCAGATGAACGAGCTCTACGGCAAATTCTTCAAGCCCCCTTACCCCGCCAGAACGACGCTCCAACAGAATTTCGAGACTGGCGAAGAGGCTGCTGAGCAAATCTCCTTTATCGCGGTAAAAAAATGAAACGTAGATCGTTCGTCAAATGGGCTGCTGCCTTTCCCCTGCTGGCACAAGTTGGCCTGCAGGAGGCACTAGGAACCGGATGGGCAGAAGTTGCCCGCAATTCGACTGACAACATCTACACCCGCCTTGGCGTGAAGCCACTGATCAATGGGCGTGGTACCTGGACCTATCTCAGCGCCAGCCTCGAATTGCCCGAGGTGAGAGCTGCTCAGGTCGAGGCCTCCCAGCACTTCGTAAATATCTTCGACCTGCAGCACGCAGTAGGCAGGCGTCTGGCGGAGCTCACCGGCGCGGAGTCCGGCATGATCACCTCCGGCGCAGCCGGCGCCATGGCGGTTGCCACCGCCGGATGCATTGCTGGAACCGATCCCGACAAAATCTGGCAATTGCCGAATACCGATGGGCTGAAAAATGAAGTGGTCATGGTCGGCGGGCGGAGCGTCTTTGACAGCGCCATCCGCCTGGCCGGAGGCAAACTCGTCCTTGCTGAATCGGCCGAGCAGATTGCCAACGCCATCACCCCCAACACGGTGATGATCTACACCTCCTCGTCGCCCGAGCAGTTGGCGAAGGAGATCGCGGTTGCCAAAGCGCATCATGTGCCCATCTTCATGGATGCGGCCGACGGCATCCCTCCCGTAGACAAGCTTCAGCTGTTCGCCAAGATGGGCTGCGACCTCTACACCTTCAGCGGAGGCAAAGGCTTGTGCGGGCCACAATCGAGCGGCATCCTGCTCGGCCGCAAGGATCTCATCGAGGCCGCCCTGGCCAACAGCAATCCATGGGAGGGCGCGGTGTGCCGCCCGATGAAGGTCGGCAAAGAAGAGATCATGGGATGTCTCGCCGCGGTCGAGACATGGCTGAAGATGGATGTGCCCAAGCTCAACAAGGAATGGGGAGTCGCGTGTGCAACGCATCGCGACCCTGGTCGGAACCGTTCCTGGTGTGGAGACAAAGGTTTACACCCCGGAAGAAAACCAATGCCCGACCCTCAGCATTTCCTGGGATCAGAAAGCCTGGCGCTACACCACCGCCGACTGCGCAAAACAATTGCTCGAGGGCACTCCGGCCATCGCCGTCCTGACCGAAGACAATCCAAGCGACGTGCTATCCCAAAAGCCAGGCGCTGCCAGAACCCCGAGAAAAGACGATAAGCTCCAGATCGTTTCCATGACGCTGCGGCCGGGTGAAGAAATTATCATGGGCAAGCGGCTGAAGGAATTGCTGACGCAGGCCCGGCGCCAGGGAGTTTAAACATGAGACGTTCTGCGATTCCCACCCTGCTGGCCGTCGCCATGGCGGCCTCTACGGCAAGCGCTGCGCCTTCTCCATGCCAGGTTCATCCAACCGTCTACGAAGGTTGGCAGGCGCAGCAGGTTTCGAACGACTGGGTGCAGCTGACCTTTATTCCCCAGTTGGGCGGCCGGCTCATGCAGGTTGCTTTCAACGGGCATCCCTATCTGTTCGTGAACCCCGTATACAAAGGAAAATATATTTCCCCCGCGGAAGCCGCCGGCCGCTGGATTAACTATGGCGGTGACAAAATCTGGCCTTTGCCGGAAGGGGATGACGACGAGCAGCACTGGCAGGGAGCCTCCACTCCCCTGGACGACGGCGCCTATGCCTTTTCTGTTCTTTCCCAGGGTGCGCGCTGCACCGTGCGCCTCGAAGGCCCTCCCGATCCGCCCACAGGTCTCCAGTACACCCGGGAGATCAGCATAGGCAGCGACTCGCCGCGAAATATCTTTCCACGCGATCACGAAGAACTACACCGGCCACTCCATCACCTGGTCGGTGCAATCCGTCTCCCAGTACAACCTCTCCGATGCGAACGATCCCCAAAAATACAACCACGACTTCTGGGCCATCACTCCGCTCAACCCACCCTCCAGCTATTTGCTGGGCTACCACGCCCGCGACGGCCTCGCGAACGATCCGTCCTACGGAGTCAAAGACGGCATGTTCCGGTTGAACTGGAAGTATCTGGAAAGCGAAGTATGGCTTGATTCCACTGCCGGATGGGTCGCCATCATCGACGGCACAACTCAATATGCCATGGTAGAAAAAACAAAACACATTGCCGGAGGGGACTATCCCAGCAAGGCAACCACCATCTTCTATAAGAACGGGCCCACGCGTGGAATTGGACAAGCAAGGGATGCCCTACCTCACTTCCACCGATTTAGCAGAAGACGCCGTACTACATGGAGGCAGAGCTGAATAGCCCGATGGTAGTCCTCGGGCCTGGCGAGACCTACGCCTTCGATACCAACTGGTTTCCCTCGCGCCTCACCCACGACTTCACCACCGTAACCGATGCGGGTATGGTAGGCAAGCCGCTGGTAGCGCGCCGTAACGCCGGCAAGATAGACCTCACTGGCACCTTCGGCGTGTTTTATCCCTGGGGAGCTCAAGGCCTTTCTCTACGGTCGGGGCGGACTGGAGCAGGCCGAAGTGTCACTCGAGACAGTTCACCCGCAGGATCTCATCGCACTTCACCAGGCGATTGACGCCGACAAGAACATAGCCCGGGTTTCTATTCACCTCATCGATAGCAATGGTGCTGATCGCGGAGCGCTGGGAGAGGTGTTCGTTACCATCGACGATGAGGGACGCTAATCGCATGAAGCTTCGCCGGGTGTGGGTGTTGGTTATTTGCGCGTGTGGCTTGGCTGCCAATCTTTCGGCGCAGAAGATTACCGATACCATCAAAGACGATTGGCCCACTTACAACGGAGACTACACCGGCCGCCGCTTCAGCAGCCTCACTCAGATCACTCCCCAAAATGCCGCACACCTTGCAGGCGCAATGGGTCTTTCACACCAAGACCCCCGGAGTACTGGAAGCGACGCCGGTGGTTGTGAACGGCATCATGTACTTTACCGGCTCGAACGATGCCTTTGCGCTCAATGCGCAAACCGGAGAAGTGCTCTGGCACTATGCGCGATCAGTTTCGCGTGGCCTCATCGATGATGCCTCCGGTCATATCAATCGCGGCGTGGCCATCTTAGGCACCCGCCTGTACATGGAAACAGACAATGCTCACCTGCTCTGTCTCGATGCCCGCTCCGGCAACTTGATTTGGGATATTGCTTACGCCGACTGGAATAAGAACTACGGCGCCACCGGCGCTCCGCTCATCCTCAAAGACAAAGTATTGGTGGCGACCTCCGGCGGGGACGACGGCGTGCGCGGCTTTCTCGCCGCCTACGATGCCACCACCGGAAAACTGGTCTGGCGCTTGTGGACCATTCCAGCCCCCGGAGAATTCGGCTCTTCCAGTTGGCCCGGCGATACCTACCTTCACGGCGGCGGCACCGCATGGATGCCCGGCACCTACGATCAGGAATTGAACACGCTCTACTGGGGCACCGGCAACGCTTCGCCGGACTACGATGGAAGCGTTCGTCCCGGCGATGATCTCTACACCTCCAGCCTGCTGGCGATTGATCCGGACACCGGCAAGCTGAAATGGTACTTCCAATTCACTCCCCATGACCTCTATGACTACGACGGTGTCGAGACGCCGGTCCTTGTGGACACGCAATACGATGGCCAGCCTAGGAAGCTGATAGTCGAGGCCAATCGTAACGGTTACGTTTACGTGCTTGATCGCACCAACGGAAAATTTCTGTCGGCCACGCAATTCGTAAAGACTCTGAATTGGGCCAAGGGAATCGATGCCAACGGCCGTCCCATACCCAGTGACTTGCTGCCGACTGCGGAGGGAACGCTCATCTGTCCGGGGGTCGAAGGGGCGACCAACTGGTATTCGCCCTCCTACAGTGAGACTACGCATCTCTTCTACTTCATGACTCTTGAGAGCTGCTCGGTTTATTTTCGCAAGCCGGCTGCCTTCGAAGAAGGCAAGGAGTATTACTCCACCGGGACCAAGCGCAATCCAGGTGAGAAGAGCACGCAAGTGCTTCTCTCCTTCGACCCGCGAACCAAGAAATTTGTCTGGCGTTATCCGCAATCCGGTGATGCTCACGGCTACGGTGGTGTCATGACAACAGCAGCCGGCCTGGTCTTTTTCGCCGACAATCAAGGCTTCTTTGAAGCTGTCGATGCCAAAACAGGAAAATCCCTATGGCATTTCAACACCGGCCAAAGCCTGCACGCCTCCCCAATGAGCTATGCAGTGAACGGCAAGCAATACGTAGCCATCGCTTCCGGTAGCGACCTATTCACCTTCGCCTTGCCCCAGTAGGCCTTTGGTCCAAACAAGCTGACGAAACACGCGGATGATCAGCGCCTCTCCGTCCCAGGTAACGCCTGCTGAGGTGAGCGCTGTCCTCCCCCTTGTCATGGGGCCTGCCAATGGGAGTAGACAACTCGATTATGGCAAGTTGTGAAAGAAATGACTCTATAAAATCGCGATGGAATCAATCCGAACATGATTTGACCGCAGTAGGCGTGGCACTAAACCCTGGTCCTCTCCTACACCAGAGCCAAATCGATCTTCTTGGCATCCGGCTCCAACGGCTTAACCCGGAAGCTGCGAATCTGCCCCACGCTAAACCCCTCCGGCTTTGCCGGGCCGCTGCTCGGGCCGCCCTTCCACCGCTCCTTCAACATGGAGGTTAGCGAGGACAGATCCACTCTCCCCTCCGCGCTGGACGCAACCGCCACAGGGCTTTGCGCGCCGGTTGAGCATGTGCCCTCAACGCCTTCGCCCAGTTCCACCTTGGCTAGTCCCTGTGCAACCTCAACAATGCGGCCGCTGACCACACTACCAGGAGGATGTTCGGCAAGATATTCGTCCACGCTCACCGTTGCCCGCTGCTTCATGCTGAGCCGTAGCTGACGCTTCGCCTTATCCACTTCGAGCACTTGCACCTTGACGAGCTGACCCGTCCGGAGCACATCCTGCGGATGATGAATGTGTTTCTCGGCACTGATCTCGCTCACGTGGACCATGCCTTCCACTCCATCCGCAAGTTGCACGAACGCCCCGAATTTCGTGAAGCTGGTAACCGGGCCTTCGATGGTCGAGCCCGCAGGAAACTTTTGCTCGATCTCCGCCCAGGGATCGCCCAGCGTCTGCTTTAGGCCCAGGGACAAGCGCCGTTCGCCCATATTTACGCCGAGGACCACTGCCTCCACGGTGTCCCCAGTCTTGAGCACATCGCTGGGCTTCCTCACTTTCTTCGCCCAGGACATCTCTGATAAGTGAATCAAGCCCTCAACACCAGCTTCTATTTCAACGAAAGCCCCAAAATCAGCGACGCGCGTCACGGTGCCGTGAACGCGGTCCCCGGCCTTCAGTTGTGCTGCCACTCCATCCCAGGGATGCGGTAGAAGCTGCTTCATGCCAATGCCAATGCGCTGTTTCGCAGAATCGATCTTGAGCACTTTGGCTTCGATCTGCTGCCCCACCGAGAGTACGTCTTCGGGACTGTTCACCCGGCTCCACGAAATATCACCAACGTGGAGCAACGCGTCCACCCCACCAATATCAACAAACGCCCCATAGGTGGTTAGGCTGCGCACCTCGCCATGCACCGTCTCGCCCTCTTTGATCTCCGGAGTACCGCCGCTCCTTAGTGGAGCGGTCTTCTTCTTCCGTGACCGCGCGGCGGTCGACCACCACATCTTCATCGCCCACGTCCAACTTGATAATGCGGCAGCGGATCTGCTGTCCGACAAGCCGCTCCAGGTCGGCAGCATCGCGCGCCCCGCTGCGCGAAGCAGGCATAAATGCCCGCACGCCCACATCCACGCTTAGTCCGCCTTTAACCACACCGGTCACCGTTCCGGCGATGATCGTCTTAGCGGTGAAGGCCTGTTCCAACGCAGACCAGTCTTTGGGCTGTTCCACCTTAAAGCGAGAAAGCTCGTAGTAGCCTTCAAGATTGCGGCCTTTGACCGATACCAGCAACAAGTCGCCTGGTTTTACCGTCTCGTTCCCACTTTGAAATATGGCTAGAGGCAGCACGCCTTCGGTCTTATAGCCGATATCCACGAAGACGGAATCAGCGGAAACCGCGATGACCGTTCCTTCGATCTGCCGGTTGCCGCCTTCGCCTTTGCGCGCATGGCTTTGCTCATACTCCGAAAAAATCGCGCCGAATGACTCGCCGCTTTCCGAAGCAGCTTCTGATTCCGAATTGTCAGGCTGTGAACTAGGCATGGGAACCCAAACTGAGGATCAATTGATTCCGCCCAGAATAACACCTCCAGAAGCGGAGGCCCCAGGTTCGCCTCACAGTCCCGTGCTCCACCAACAACAAATGCTCGGTGCCCCATTCAAGCCGCACTTTGGCTTGAGTGGGATAGTGGCTCTCAATTTGCCTCTTTCCATCCGACTAGAAACTTTGAACTATGTGGAAACCTTAGATTTTGTTTGCCGAGGGACCTGCAGTATCCCCTTTTCCCTTCGCAACTGCTCGCTCGCGGGAGAGGTTACCCTACCCGACCGCCTCATCCTCTTCCCGCTCGCGGGGCACAATCATGAGGTGCTTGAGCGCCGTACCGCGCAGCACGCTAACATTCTGCGGTTTCCCCGCGCGCTCCGTGGTCAACAGGCGATGCAGATCATCGATCCCGCCCACCGCTTGCGCCGCAAATCCAACAATCACGTCCCCTTCCGCGAGTCCAGCAATCGAAGCCGCGCCATTCGCCGCCACCGCAGTGGCCATCACGCCTGAAGATACGGGAAGCTTATACTCATACGCCAAGCGCCGCGGAATCGGCACATTCTGTGCCGCAATCCCAATCGAACTGCGCCGCACCCGCCCATGCTGCAAAATCTGCGCCACGACGTACTTGGCCGTATCGATGCCGACAGCGAACGAAAGCCCCTGCGCGCCCTGAATAGTTGCAGTGTTTACACCGACAACGAAGCCCGCGGAATCCAGCAGCGGTCCTCCCGAATTCCCTGGATTGAGCGGCGCATCCGTCTGGATAATCTCTTCCATCGTGCGTCCGGAGGCCGACCGCATGCTGCGGCCCAGTGCGCTAACCACCCCCGCCGTCACCGAAAACTGAAACCCGAACGGATTGCCCACAGCGATCGCAATCTGCCCGATGCGCAACTTCTTCGAGACACCCAGCGGCGCAGGCGAAAACACAGAGTGCTCCGTTCTGAGCACTGCAATATCCGTATCCCGATCTTCTCCAATGAGCACCGCCCCACTGCGAGCGCCATCGATAAAGGTCAGCGAAATCTTCACCGCACGGTGAACCACATGACTGTTGGTCAGGATCAACCCGTCGGGGGTGAAGACAAAGCCCGAGCCCGACCCCTCGTGGCCCGGCCGATTAGCCCTTCCCGCGCTCTGAACGTCAATCTTCACCAGTGACCCGCTCACTCGCTCGACCGCCTGCGTCACTGCGCGCGAGTAGTTATCCAGTAAATCCGAGTCATCGAGCCTGCTGGTCCCCACACCCGCAGCTCCAGAGATCAAAGATTCCTGTTCCATTTCCTTCACCTTAGATTGCAACCAACCCACGCGTCACGCCAATTGTCACTGCCTCTGTCCGCGTACGCGCACCAAGCTTAGCCATCACCGAGCTCACGTGAAATTTCGCCGTATGCTCGGAGATATTAAGCGCCGCGGCCAATTGCTTGTTCCTGTGCCCGCGCGCCATCAGTCGCAACACCTCCACCTCTCTGGCCGTTAGATGTTCGCTGCCCGGAATCGATTCTTCCGGGCCCGAAGGCGAGCGCGGCACCGTGACAGCAAACCCCGCCACCGTGGCTGAGATGGCGGCGACCACTTGTGCAGTCGTGACCTCCATGGGAAGCACGGAATAAATCTTCATCCGCGCCGCACTCCGCACCATAGCCGCTCCCGGCACGGCCGCGAGCAGCACCGTCGGCGTCTCGGCAAAAACCTCCTCCAGCGCGCGACGATGCCGCACGCTGGCCAGGAAAGCCTCGCCCGCCGCAATCAAAATCGCATCCGGATTTTCACTCTGCGCGCGAAATAACAGAGTCGACGCAAGGGCAACGGGCAGCATCTCCAACTCCGGCGCAGAGTGAAGTGCCGCGAAACGCCCAGCGTGAATCATCGAATCCACGCTGGGCAAAACTACCACTCGTTCGTAGGTGTGATCAGCCACGATCCGCAAGAATTACCGTCAGCTCTATTCTTACGCCTCCGCGGATCACGATCACCGTAACTAGGCTTCCAACCTTCAACCCCGCCAGTCGATACTGCACATCGTGCACATTGTGAACCACGTGCCCGTCGACCGACAGCACCAGGTCCCCCACCAGCATCCCCCCTGCAGCGGCAGGCGCATTGGCTTCCACGTGCAGCACCAGCAAGGCCTCTCCGACTCCTGTCGCGAAGTGAGACCGCTGGGCTTCGGGCACAGGAACGGCTTGCATCGCAGCCCCAAGAAACGGCCGCGGCACATGGCCCCGTTCCAGAATGGCATCCACCACTCGATCGATGGTTGTTGCTGGTATGGTGATGACTGCGTTTCGCGCCAGCGCTGAGCTGTTGATGCCCAACACGCGACGGCCTTCGTTGACCAACGCGCTACCCGACTGGCCTACGTAGAGCTGCACATCCGGCCGAATCAGCCGATCCATCTGCCCGCCGCGCCACGTACGCCAACCGCTGCCTAGGCGCGCAACAATTCCCGCGCTGGCAGAAATGTCGCCATGCGCGGAACGGCCTACAGCCAGCACCACTTCGCCGACGCGCGTTGGTTGTGAACCAATGGCCTCCACGGGCTTGCCTTCGCTGCTGTCAACACGAAGCACCGCGAGGTCGGTTCCGGCATCCGAACCCGCAAGCGTAGCTGAAAATGGATCACCCTGGTGAGCAGCCTGCAGCGAGTCGGTGCGGCGCAATCCTTGGCGCACCGTCACAATCACGCCAGGCCGCCACACCACGCCACTCGCGGTCGAACGGCCGCCCCCATGCACGGTGACAATGCTGTCCTGAACGGCTTCAATTGTTTCGGCTATTGACTTGGAGAGCCCGCTCCAAACCCCTGAATTCTGTATTGCTGTTTCCATGATCTTCTCCACAAGGACAAGATCATGGTGACACTTCAAGGGAGCGGGCACATCGCCCAGATGACTAGGTGCGAGCAGTTTCGCAATTGGTGTAAATCGGCACAACCGGCCTTTTCGTGGTTTTCTCCCAAGGAAAACCACACCTCGCGATATTTATCAGGCCACAGTAATTGCAAAACTGCATTTAGTCTGCCTGATGAAAGACCGCGTTGTTGATGTCTGGCCAAACTTCCTTGAAAGCGAAGGTGCAGCCATCAATGGCAAGATTCGTTATCCATCGCTGATAAGTTTTAGTGAACGTGCGTTCCTGGCTGGGATAGTAGAGATTAGCCACGCCCGAAAATGCTCCGGCTCCGAGAACTTCGCTGAAATTAAAGGTCTCGTGACCCTCATCCGAACGCGTAATTATGATCCGCGTGAATGCATATCCCAGCCGCTTGGCAAAGTCTCCACGGCCTAAGGTGTAATACCTGGTGTCTTGATGCAACGCAGTGGGGACGATGAACTCGACCCACGTGTTCTCGTTGATGGCATCGGCCAGCGTGTGCCAGTAATATCTGCCATAACCCTTAGCTCCCTGGCCAAATTCAGGATACGACTTGTTGGCCTGCGCAACGCCAGCCTGTCCCGCAACGAAAATGAACGAAGAATAATCAACGCTGTCGAGCATCGCAGTCTTGAACTTTTCTTTCACCGACTGTGGTGGTAGATGTTGATCTGCGCTCACCGCGCGAAAGTTGGGAATGACATAAAGAATGCGCTTGGTTTGCCTTCCCTCGGCGAGCGGATCGACAACGGCGCCATTTGTAGAACCCGATGGCGGTGGCTCGCCCGACGCTGTCTGTACCGGCTGCTGAATGCCGGCTCCCGGATCATCAGGCAGCTCCGCATCCGCCATATCAAAAGATAGTGCCGTCAGATACGCCGCGGTTCCATGCTGGTTAGGAGCTTGTACCTCGAGGGTCATCCCTTCGGGGGGAAGTTCATCCGCTCTTGCTTTTGCTCCCGGAGCACACACGCCTCCGAGCAGAAGTCCAAAAGCAACAATAGCCAATCTCTCGGAGAACCTCATGCGAGCCCTTTGATTCCGGTGGTGTGCGAGTGGCTGCAGACCACTCGTATATGTAAGATCTCTCGCGGCAGCAACAGAGCGATATCCCTCGCTCGTTGGATACATCTTTGGTGCTTCTGCTGTGTCCTTACTGGTTCTTTTGTCTCACGCCATGGAATCTCGGTCAGCCGGCGGTTGCCGGCTGCCGCGTGATCGCGCTCACACACGGTCACGTTTCTCATAAACGACGGTCTCATAATTTGACGAGGGAATCGAATCAGAAGTGTGCAACAGGCCCCAAAAAGTTCCTTCTGAGGGACTGTTGGCCTACAACCTTTAGGGGAGGAGATACTTTTTTAGAGCCGCCAGGCCTTCTTCAATAGCTTTTGGATCGATCGCGTAGCCAAAGCGAACATGGCCCTCGCCTTGCCCTCCGAAGACCACACCAGGAACGGTGGCCACGTGTGCTTTGCTCAGCAGGATTCTGGCTGCCACGCGGCTGTCTTTGTTGATCTTCGTCACCCACGGAAAAGCGTAAAAAGCTCCTTGCGGCAGCTCGCAAGGCAGCCCTACTTCGTTCAATCCATTCACCAACAGATCGCGTCGTTGGCGGTACTCCTCGCGCCGAGCATCGATCTCGCTTCGCGGAACGCGCAGCGCTTCCAAAGCGGCCCACTGCGTCATGGTGGAAACTCCGTTCACGGAATACAGAACCAGCTTCCGCAGCCCGCTCATAAAAGGCTCCTGCGCCACTGCGTATCCAACACGCCATCCAGTCATGCCATAGGATTTCGAAAAGGTATACGCCGTAATGGTGCGTTGCGCCATGCCCGGCAGGGATGCAATCGAAAAATGCTCCCCATCGTAAACCAGGTCCTCATAAGCCTCGTCTGCTATCACGAGCAGGTCATGTTTCCTCGCGAATGCCGCTACTTCCTCCGCTTCCCAGCGAGAGAAGACTGTGCCCGTCGGATTCTGCGGCGTGTTGTAGTAGATCGCCCGTGTATGCGGGGTGGTGAAATCTTCGAGCGTTCGCGTCAGGCCTGCGCTGCGCGCCGTCGCCGTCGGCACCAGCAGGGCCCTAGCTTGGCAGCCGGTAATCATCTCCCGGATCGGCGTCCAATAAGGAGAGAAAAGCAACACATCGTCGCCCGGATCAAGCACTGCCTGAAAGGCAACAAATAGCGCGTGCGCTCCTCCGGCGGTCACGATTACATTTTCTGCGGTGACCGCGAGCCCATTGCGCTGGTTCAGTTTGTTGGCGATTGCCATGCGCAAAGGCTCTATGCCTGAGGAGGGTGCGTAGCGAGTCTTGTTTTCGACAGCGGCGCCAATCAGCGCATATTTTATCGAAGTAGGAGTATCGAAGAAGGGCTCGCCTCCATGGAATGCGTGCACCTTCTGCCCGGCGGCTCGCAGCTCTATCACTTTGTTCCGCACGTGGACGATATCGGAGAAACCTACTTCATCCAATCGCTTCGCCAATCGCATTGCGTCTGCCGCCATGTTGCCCTCATCCCTCCACAGCGTTAGTGTTGAGCAAATGAAGTCTAGATATCTCTACCTTGCGGCGGCCGCCGGCTTCCTGGCGGGTGCGGTCGTCGAATTCTCGCCCCCGCACAACATCACCGCCGCCGTTCTTGATGCGGTCGCGGGAGCCATCTTCCTCTTTCTCGGAGCGGGTACGCAGAAGAAGCATTGCTAAACTGCCTTAGATCTTGATAAACACTTTCTTCCGGTACATCAATACCACCGGTATGAAGCAGACAAGCACAAAGGTAAGCGCATAGAGCAGCGATCCGAAAGACGGATTGATCACCGGGAAGAAAAAATGCTGGTAGATGTATTGCTGTAGGCTGGTGACTCGAGCGCCGTCGTGCACGCGAATGGTATCGATACCGGCGGCCAGCAGCTCCGAGAAAACGTAGGCGGTAATGGCGTTCGAGCCGAAGACCAGCCACGGAAACGTCCAGCCGCGCGTCCACTTCTTGATCTCGACTGCGTAGAAACAAATGGCCAGCAGTAACAGCGTGCAGCCTGCCGCAAACAACACATACGAACTGGTCCACAATTTCTTGTTGATGGGGAACCAGACGTTCCAAATCTCTCCCAAAATCAACCCGCTGATCGCCGCGCCCAGTAATCCGGCCGCCTTGGTCGATAGCGCCTTCGGACGCCGCAGCCAGATACCGGTCAGCACGCCGAATAGGATGGTGCCCATCGCAGGGATATCGCTCAGCAGACCTTCAGGATCGCGCACGCCTTCATAGAGGTGGCCGGTCAGCAGCTTACGGTCCAGATACGCCACCCAATTCTGATTGGGGTCGAGCAGGGGCACGCTGTGGGTGGGAACGCCGATACCCGGTATGGGAACCCAACGCATCAGGATCCAGTAACCCAACAAGGCCACAATTGCGGTGGTAGCGGCTACCCAAGCCCGGCTATTCCATAGGTAGAGCAGGCTGGCCAGAAAGAAACAGATAGCGATGCGTTGCAGCACGCCGTAGATGCGGAGCGTTCCCAGGTGAAACAAGGGAAAACTATTGACTAGCAGGCCCAGCAGAAACAGGATTACCGCGCGCCGCAGCACATGGAGGCGCAGCGTAGTTTTTGACTCCCCGCGTGCGAGGCGTGTTTCGGTCGAGAGAACGATGGAGATGCCGGCGATGAAGAGGAACGATGGGAACACCAGGTCGGTGAGGGTCCATCCGTTCCACGCGCTATGTTCCAGCTGGTGGTAGCTGTATTTCCCGCTGCCCCCGTTGTTCACCAGGATCATGAACGCGATAGTGATCCCGCGCGCCACGTCGAGCGAGACCAGTCGGCGCATGGTATTCGCCATGCTCTGCGGAGCCGTGACCGTTGTAGCCGCACTCTTGGTAGCGGAGGTAGCCATGCTGGGAAGTGTATCTGCTGCATCGAATCAGTGTCGACTGATAATCTCCGTAGTATGCGGGGCTCTGTAATCTGGTTCGCGCTAGCCGTCGCCTGGGCCGTCGACTGCCTGCTGGCCCTCTTCCATCACAACAGGCTGCAAGCCAGCCTAACCGCCCTTTTCGCCTGCTGCTTCTTAGCCGTAGGCCTCTTCTTCCGCAAACGCGAACAAAAACTCACTCACCGTGTCCGCAACGAATGACGGGTGGGATTCCACAGCCCTCTAACTGCAAACTCAAATCCGAGCGAAGCGGGGAGAGCCCCGCGGTTTTTTTAGCCACTAGCGAATTCCTCATGAAAGCACTCCTGCGGTTTCTCTTTCCCAAGCAACGAACATTGGGTGCCCCATTCAAGCCCTGTTTTGGGCTTAAGTGGGATACGTCGCACTCAACCTGAAGCCCTTTCAGCCCCGAGCGAATTCCTAGTGAAAGCGCGACCATCCCCTTGTCATTCCGACCGGAACGTAGCGCAGCCAAGGGACCCCCGGTTTCTTCCCTCTCCCAAACCGGCCCCTCAAGTCGCAAGAATCCCCGAATACACCGCCATGCCCGCGACAGCATCCACCCCGATCGCGTCCAGGGCATCAATCTCCCCCTGTTCGCGAATTCCACCCGCCACAATCAACCGCCGTTTCGTAATCCGCCTCAACCTCTGCGCCACCTCGATCGGAAATCCCTGCATCGTCCCTTCCCGATCAATATGGGTATAAAGAAACCCGCCGCAATAAGCCTCCAGTTGAGGAACAGCCTGGTCGGCCGTAAGATCCACCTGGTCCTTCCATCCCTTCACTGCCACTAGCCCTTGCTTCGTATCTACGCTAAACACCAATCGCTCCAAGCCCACCTCATCCGCCAGCGTCCGAGCAAACCCGGTATTCACCAACTCCGCCCCACCAAAAAGCGCCGACCCCACGATCACCCTCCGAGCCCCAGCGCGAAGCACGGCCGCCGCCTTCTCCACCGTCGAGATCCCGCCCCCCACCTGGCAAGGCAACCGCAGCGCGATTCTGGCGATCAGCTCGCTGTTTTCCCCCTTCCGCATGGCTGCGTCGAGGTCGATCAATTGCACCAGCGGATAATGCTGAAACCGGCCAATCCAATATTCGAAATCGTCAAACGCCAGCTTGAGCTTCTCGCCCCCCACCAGCTGCACAATCCGTCCACCCATCAGGTCAATCGAAGGAATCAGCATGGCAGCCTCACCGGGACACCCCGCAACGCCAGCTCCTGCTTCAGCGCCCGAACATCGGCGATGCCGAAGTGAAAGATGCTCGCTGCCAGCGCCGCATGCGCTTTGCCTGCTTGAAAAACCTCGACAAAGTGCTCAGCGGTCCCGGCCCCGCCCGAAGCAATCACAGGAATCTCCACTGCCTCGCTGACCCGCGCGGTCAGCTCACAATCGAAGCCCGCCTTGGTGCCGTCCGCATCCATGGATGTCAAAAGGATTTCGCCCGCCCCCCGAGCCTCGGCTTCTCGCGCCCATTCGATCACCTGGCGCCCAGTGCGCGTGCGGCCACCGCTGACAAACACTTCCGCCAGTCCCACCGGATCACCGCTATCAGTAGCCCGCCTGGCATCAATGGCCACAATCACCGCCTGTGCGCCAAAGCTTCGCCCGATCGCGTCAATCAGGCCCGGATCGGCGATCGCCGCTGAGTTGATGCTCACCTTGTCCGCCCCAGCATCGAAGACCGCGGAGGCATCGTCCGCGGAACGTATCCCCCCGCCCACCGTAAACGGGATGAAAAGCTCCCTCGCAGCCCGCCGCACGGTATCCAACAAAGTCCCGCGCCCCTCATGCGTGGCCGTGATATCCAGCAAAACAATCTCATCCGCACCCGCCGCGGCATGCCGTTTCGCCAACTCCGCAGGATCTCCCGCATCCACCAGGTCGACGAACTGCACCCCTTTCACCACCCGCCCATTACGCACATCCAGGCACGCAATAATTCGCTTGGTCAGCATGCCAACTCCACAAAATTGCGCAACACCCGCATGCCCGCCACCCCGGACTTCTCCGGATGAAACTGCACCCCCATCACGTTGCCCCTTTCCACTGCCCCGGAGAACGGACCACCGTAAGTCAGTGACGGCAACCGTCTCCGTGACCACCGGAGCTCGATAGGAGTGGGTGTAATAAACAAAAGCGCGGTCTTCCACGCCCCGCATCAAGCGCGATAGCGGATCGACGCGGACCTCATTCCAGCCCACGTGCGGAACCTTGACCCCAGGCGCAAACCGCTCGCACTCGCCGCGAAAAAGGCTCAGCCCCTTCACCGCTGGGGCCTCCGTGCTGCCCTCGAATAACCACTGCAGTCCGACGCAGATTCCCAGGAATGGAATGCCCCGGGCAATGGCATCGCTGACTGCGCTCGTGAGCCCGGTCTCCTCCAGCAGTTGGGTAGCCTGAAAATGCCCCACGCCGGGCAGGATGACCTTCGTAGCCCTTCGCACCACCTCGGGATCCGCGGTGACCGTCGCCTGGCAACCCAGGGCAACCGAGAGCCTTCATCTACCGAGGTGAGGTTCCCGGCCTTGTAGTCAATGACCGTGATCACAGCAATCCTTTGGTGCTGGGCAGCATCTTGCCCATCTGCTTGTCCTTGGAGCAGGCCACGCGCAGCGCCCGGGCGAAGGCTTTGAACAGGGCCTCAATCTTGTGGTGGTTGGAGCGGCCGTACATCGTGGCGATATGCACGTTGGCCCGCGCGCCGCGCGCAAAGCCTTCAAAAAAGTCCTCTACCAGCTCACTCTGCAGATCGCCAACCAGGCGCTTCTTCACCTTGGTCTTAACCACGCACGACACTCGTCCGCTCAAGTCGACCGCGGCGACGCCCAGCGTCTCGTCCATCGGCATCAGGAAGTATCCGGCGCGCAGGATGCCTTTCTTGTCTCCCAACGCCTGGTCGAAAGCTTCGCCCAGCGCAATGCCGACGTCTTCCACCGTGTGGTGCTGGTCCACGTCCAGATCGCCATCGCAGAGCAACTCCAGATCGAAAGCTCCGTGGCGCGTAAACAACTCCAGCATGTGGTCGAAGAAGCGAATGCCCGTCTTCACCTTGTAGCGCCCGG
This sequence comes from uncultured Acidobacteriaceae bacterium, assembly GCA_963775365.1. GTDB lineage: Bacteria > Acidobacteriota > Terriglobia > Terriglobales > Acidobacteriaceae > PALSA-350. The sequence continues at coordinate 163,181 of CAVZJL010000020.1, forward strand.
TGCCCTCGAGCGTGAGCTTTAGCGAGATCTTGGTCTCAGTTGTCTTGCGCTCAATAGCGCCCCGGCGCACTTTCTGCTTTGCCATTATGCTTTCTCCCACCCGATCTCCTTCAACGCCTCTGTCATTGCCGCCACTGCCTGCTTCATCTGTGTCCGCGTGCCCACTGTCAGGCGGACGCACCCATCGCAGCCCTGGTCCTTCGACCGGTCGCGCGTGAGCACCCCACGCCGGTGCATGGCCTGCACGAACTCCGCATGCTGGGGCCCGATCTTTACCAGGATGAAGTTGGCCTGGCTAGGCCACTGGGGAACACCCATTTGGCGCAGACTCTCGACCATCTCCGTCCGCGCCGCCTTTACTTCCTCCACATACCACTGCAAGTACTCTTCATCATCCAGCGCCGCCGGCAGGCAGGCCAGCGCCAGCGAGTTCACGCTGTAGGGGGAGATAACCGTGCGCAGCCACTGCTGCACCGCCACCGGCGCGGCGAGCATTCCCAGCCGTAACCCGGCCAACCCATAGGCTTTGGAGAAAGTCCGCGCCACGATCAGGTTCGGCACCTGCCCCACTAGGTCGATCACGCTTTGGCCGCAAAAGTGGTAGTAGGCCTCATCCACCAATACAGCGGCATGTGGAGCGCGGTGGAGCACCTCAAGGATCTGTTGCCGGCTGGCTACGGTGCCGGTAGGGCTATTGGGGCTGGCGATCGCGATCAAACGGGTCTTCGGCGTAATGGCCGCCAACAGGCGCTCAAGCGGAAAGGCAAAATCCTCTCCTGACGGGACCGTCTTGACCGTCGCATCGGTGCAGGAACCGTAGACCTCATACATCGAGTAGGTCGGGGTAGGGAAGAGAAACTCATCTTCGCGATCCAGATACGTCTGGCAGAGCACATGGATTGCCTCGTCCACCCCGTTGGTAAGCAGCACCGTGGCAGGGTCAAGCGACAGGTGTTGGGCAACCTTGGCCTCTACCTGGCCCCGCTCGGGATACTTCGCCAGGTCCGCGGCGGCGATCCTCCCCAGGGCCTCGAGCACCCGTGGGGAGCAAGCGACGGTGTTCTCGTTAAAATCCAGCCGCAGCCCCTGCCGCCCACCCAGCGGAGGATGGTAGGCGCTGCATTCGCCTCACCGCGGCCCGTGGCTCTGGTGTTTGTTGCAACACAATCTCAGCCATCGATCCCCCTCGCCCGCACTGCTTCCGCATGGCCAAGCAATCCTTCCGCATTGGCCAGTGTGATCGCGGCCGGTCCCAGCTTCTGCAACCCAGCCAGCGTGTACTCCTGCACCGTGATCAGCTTCAAAAAGTCCATCACGCTCAGCCCGCCCCGCACCTGGGCCACTCCGCCAGTGGGCAGGGTATGGTTAGGGCCGGAGACGTAGTCCCCCATGGGCTGCGGCGAATAGCGGCCAATAAACACCGAACCTGCATTGCGCACCCAGTCCAGGTCCTCGTTGGCATCGACGCTCAGATGTTCGGGAGCCAGCCGGTTGGTAATCTCGCGTGCCTCGTCCACCGAACCCGCGACCAACGCCAGGCCGTTGCGCTTAATCGCCTGTTTAGCTATGGAATTCGTTTTCACCCGCTGCGCCACTTCCTTCACCACCGCGCGCGCCAGGGAACCGTTGGTCGTGATCAGGATGGCCAGTGCCTCAGGGTCATGCTCCGCCTGGGCGACCAGGTCGGCCGCGATCCCCGCTGGATCGCCGTTTTCGCTGGTCACCACGATCTCCGTCGGGCCGGCCAGCATGTCGATCGCGCAATCGAAGGCGACCATTTTCTTGGCCGCGGTCACATACCAGTTGCCCGGTCCTACGATCTTGTCCACCCGGCGGATGGTTTCCGTGCCAAAAGCGAGAGCAGCAATCGCCTGCGCGCCACCGATGCGATAAAACTCGCTGATCGCCGAGTAGCGCCGCAGCTGCCAGGGTCTCCTTGGCCGGCTTCGCCGAGACCGCCACGATCCGCTCCACCCCGGCCACCTGCGCCGGGATCGCCGTCATCAGCAGGGTAGAGGGCAACGGATAGCGCCCGCTCGGCACGTAACACCCCACCGCGCCCAGAGCCCGCACCCGCTGTCCGGTGGTCAGCCCATCGCTGGTCGCGCTCCAATCCTTCGGCATCTGCCGTTCGGCAAATCGCCGGATATTCGCAGCCGCGGTCTCCAACGCGTCCTGCAGCGGCTTGGGCGTAGCGTCCCAAGCCTCTTCCATCTCGGCACGGCTTATTTTCAGCGGCTGTTGCGGCGTCAGGCCATCCAGCTTAGCCGCGTAACGGCGCAGCGCCTTATCCCCGCCCTTGCGCACGTCGGCCACAATGCGTTGCACCACCGGCATCGTGCGCGCCGTATTCCGCGCGCCTCTGCAGCTCCAGTTCGCTAAGCATCCGACGGGCCTTCTTTCCGTCCCGGCCCTGTGTCTTCACCAGCCTCATGCAGACGCTCCTTGTGCGGTTCTTTCAGCCACTAGCCAATTCCCCATGAAAGCGCTACCCCACCCTTGTCATCCCGAGCGCAGCCGAGGGACCTGCGGTTCACTTCAGCGAGCAACGAACGCGAGTGCCCCATGCAAGCTCTGTTTTGGGCTTGAGTGGGATACGCAGCACTTAACTGCCGCTCTTTCAGCCCCAGGCAATTTCTCATGAAAGCGCCACCCTCTCCTTTGTCATCCGACCAGAGCGAAGCGCAATGGAGGGACTGCAGTTCGCCGCCCCAACCATCCCCCACCTAAAAAACAATCTTATTCAGCGGATACTCCACAATCCCCGTGGCCCCCGCACTCTTAAGCTTGGGAATCACGTCCCTCAGCACGCTCTCTTCGAGCACCGTATTCAACGCCGCCCACCCCGCATCGCTCAGCGTCGAAATCGTCGGTGAATCCAGCGCCGGCAGAATTCCCAACACCTGGTCCAGGTGCTTCTTCTGGACGTTCATCATCAATCCCACTCGGCCCTGCGCGGCAATCGCTCCATTCAGCATGAGCGAGATATTGTCGATCTTCTGCTTCTTCCACGGATCGCCATACGCGGCTCGATTGGCAATCAAATGGGTTTCGCTTTCCATCACTGTATCGATAATGCGCAGCCGGTTTGCCCGCAGGGAGCTACCCGTCTCCGTCACCTCCACAATGGCATCCGCCAGCGTGGGCGGCTTTACTTCCGTCGCCCCCCAACTGAATTCCACTTTGACCGGAACCTTCTTTGCGGCGAAGTAATTCTTCGTCACCTCCACCAATTCGGTAGCAATCACCTTCCCACTCAAATCTTCCGCCTTCTCAAAGTGAGAATCCTCAGGCACCGCAAGCACCCAGCGCACCTTGGTCCGCGTCGCTTTGGAATAAGTCAGCCCGGTAACGCTGACCACGTCGAGCCCGCTTTCCACTACCCAATCGATGCCCGTGAGGCCTGCATCCAGAACGCCCTTCTCCACATACCGTGCCATCTCCTGGGCGCGAATCAGCATGCACTCAATCTCGCTATCGTCGATGCCGGGAAAATAAGAGCGGCCGTTGGCATAGATGTGCCACCCCGCGCGCTCGAACAGCGCGATGGTTGCGTCCTGCAGGCTTCCCTTGGGAATGCCGAGCTTCAGCTTACCTGCCATTCCGGGCCTCCATCTTCGCCGCCGTAGGCAGTGCGATGGCATTCGTAAAACAGCTCACCGTCCCCTCGTGGCAGACCAGCCCGTCGCCTTCGACGACGACGCGAAAGAGCACTGTGTCCTGGTCGCAGTCGGTTGCGGCGGACACTACGCGCAGCCGGTTTCCGCTGGTCTCCCCCTTCATCCACAGCTTCTGTCGCGTGCGGCTCCAAAACGTCACAAAGCCTGTCTCCAGCGTCTTGGCATAGCTTGTCTCATTCAGAAAGCCCACCATCAGCACCTGTCCGCTCTCTGCATCCTGCACGATTGCAGGCAGCAGTCCGTCCATCTTCGCAAAATCAAGTTTCACTGCTTCAGTCATTGCCCGCCTTCTCCCTCTCTTCGCAACACCGTAAACGCAAAAAAGCCCGCGTGCGCATTTCGCGCCGGCGGGCTTTTTCTGATCCTGGCTTCCTGGCCTTTATCGCTGGCCGGAACCGTCCGCCGACACGCTCGTCACGTGATGATGGTGATGACGATGATGGTGGGTGCGGACTTGCATAGCTAATAAAAAGCTAACCGTCTCTTCCCCCGGTGTCAACTTTTTGAGGTCAACTTTCACGGTCGACGCTGGCTTCTGATCGGTCTGCTACCATGCCGCCGGAAGCATTTTTAATATTGGTGTAATCGAGGAGACTGCTCTCAACGCGGCTATGCCGAAAAATCCGGGTGGAAAGAATGACCGCACATGGCGAATCCCCGGCATCTCACAGTAATAGTAAAAATGCTCTATCGCCTCCATGCAAACCAACCCCGCCAAACTTCCGTACCTGTTGCTGACCATCTTGGCCGTTGGTTCTACGCTCTTTTATGCCGCCAGCACGGCTGCGAACTTTGACAGTTTCCTCAATGCCAACCGCGCCCGGCCGCCGCTCGATTACTCCCATAGCGCCCGCTTCCTGGTGCAGCCGCTCCCCGAGTCGCAAAGCGCCGGCATGGTGCCTGAAGACGAGGTTCTTTCCGTGGACGGACTCCCGTTCACCGGCATGGCCGGGCTGATTCGCCAGACCTTTCACGCTCGTCCGGGGCAGATGGCTGCCATCGTCTATCGCAATATGGCCGGCGGCAATCCGTACCGCGCAGGTCCAGTTGATGGCCCGGCGCAGGGCTCGCTCCTACGGTCACCGGTTGGCTGATCAACATCGTGCTCGTTTTGATCTTCCCCGCATTCTGTCTCTTGCTGGGATATTGGGTGGTATTGGCCAGGCCGCTCGAGTGGAATGCCTGGTTTTTTCTCGGCATCATGAACGTGGTTCCCGGCCTTTCTCGGTCGAGCGGGATACTTTCCCGGCTTTCTCGCTGCCTTCACCATCTTTTGGCAGATCTTCGCCTTCCAGTGGATGTTCGTTTCGCTCATCCTGTTCAGCATCTACTTTCCCGTCCGCTCGCGCACCGACATGCGTTATCCGTGGTTGAAGTGGCTGATCATCATTCCCCAGATTCCCATCGTCCCTGCCATGTGGGCTCTGCAGTACGGCTTGCTTTATCACGTCCGCTTCATCCAGCCCTATCTCTCCGCGTTTGATCCGCTGGAACTCGCGGGCAATGTCTTCGCCGCGATTTCTCTCTGCATCTTCATCACCGCGATCGTCAGTAAGCTCTTCCACGTACCGGAACCCGATGCCCGCCGCCGCCTGGCCGTGGTGGCCGCTGGCTCGCTGCTCGGCCTTGGCCCTTTGCTCGTCCTCCTGCTGAATTCCACCTTCTCCCAAAAGCCGATCTTGGAAATGGCGCCTTCCTGGGCCCTTTTCACCGTGGCTGTCCTCTTCACCTTCTTCCCCCTGTCGCTCGCTTACACCGTCATCGTGCAGCGCGCCCTCGACCTGCGCATCATCCTCCGCCAGGGCACGCGTTACGCCTTTGCCCGCGGCACGCTATGGGTGCTGCAAGTCATCGTCTTTGTCTTCCTGGTCTTCCGCATCTTCCACTTTGCCCATACTTCCGGCCGCGCCGCCCAGCTCATCGCCCCCGTGGTCTTCGTCGTCGTCGTTCTCTTTCTGCGCCTGCGCATTGCCCGGCCTCTTTCCCTATGGATTGACCGGCGCTTCTTTCGCGAAGCCTACTCCGTCGACCAGGTATTAACGGACCTCTCCGAACAAGCGCGCAGCTTCACCGAAACCGAGCCCTTGCTGCGCACCATCGTTGAGCGCATCAGCCAGACGCTGCACGTGGACCGGATCTCCTTCCTGCTGCGCCGCGGAAATCTCTTTAGTCTGCAGTATGCGCAAGGAATTCCCGCCACCATCGACGTTTCCCTGCCGGACAACTCCTCCACCATTCGCGCTCTGGCCATTGATCGAAGCCCCAAGCAGGTCTACCTCGAGCGTCCCGATCCCTGGCTGGCCTTGGCCGCCGGCGAGGAACTCTCAGTGCTCAACCAGCTCGATGCGGAGCTGCTCCTGCCTTTGCCTGGCCGCGTCCGGCTTGATCGGGGTGATGGCTCTGGGACCCAAGCTCAGCGAAGAACCATACTCCCGCTCCGACCGGCGGTTGCTCTCTTCCGTTGCCCTGCAAACCGGTCTGGCCATCGAAAACAGCGCCCTGGTTCACCGCCTGGCGGAGGAGTCGGCACAGCGCCAGCGCATCGATCGCGAAATTGAAATCGCCCGCGAAGTGCAGGAACGCCTCCTGCCGCAGACCTATCCCGTCGTCGCCGGGATTGATTTTGCCGCCTACAGCCGCGCCGCGCGGGAAGTAGGCGGGGACTATTACGACTTCATCCCGCTCGAAAACGGCAGCCTGGGCATCGCCATCGGCGATGTCTCCGGAAAAGGCATCTCTGCCGCCCTGTTGATGGCTTCCATTCGTGCCGCTCTGCACGGGCTTACCTTCAGCGGCGATCTCGATCTGGCCCGGGTCATCGAGGGCCTCAACCGCATCATCTACGATTCCTCCACCAGTAATCGCTTTGTCACCTTTTTCTTTGGTGAATACGATCCTGTTACGCGCACACTGGATTACGTCAACGCCGGGCACAACGCCCCACTACTCTTGCGTCCCTCGGCGCATGATGGTTTTTGCAACCCTGAGGCCGAGTGCATGGTGCAGCGCCTGGAAACCGGCGGACCGGTGCTTGGCATCTTTACCGAGGTTCATTATGAGCAGGGCAGAATCCAGTTGCGGCCTTACGATGCCCTCATCGCCTTCACCGACGGAATCAGCGAAGCCATGACTGCCGATCTTCAGGAATGGGGAGAAGAACGCCTGATCACGGCTGCCAGGATGAGCACCCACCGTTCCGCGCAGGAGATTGTCACCGCGGTGATCGCGAGCGCCGACCAGTTCACCGCGGGCGCGCCACAGAGTGACGACCTGTCGCTGGTCGTGCTCAAGGTACTCTGAGATGCTTCTTCGCCGGCTGGTTGTCTTCGCTCTGTTCGGGTTGGCCGCTGTCCTCCGGGCACAAACGCCCCCGGTTGAGTACGAAACCTTCATGAGCCAGGGCAAACCCGTCTCCTGCGCGGTCTATGGCAGCCGTGACGCCACCGCGACCATCATCTTCCTGCGTGGAGCGGGCCCTTCCGATCTCTCTCTCGGCCGGTTGGAGGCGCGTTTCTTCGCCGACCACGGCTTTCGCGTTTTGTTGCCTGACTATCTCAGTGCGACGCCCACGGCCAAGCCGACCGCCGCCAACTATCGGCGGTGGGCCCAGGTGGTGGAAGATATCGTTGCCGATCTGCGCTCGCGCCCGCTGTTCCGCAACAAGAAGATCGGCCTCGCCGGACAGTCCCAGGGAGCTTCTGTGGCCCTCATTGCCGCGACCCAGAGGCTAGACGGTCGAGGCGATCGCAGAATGGTCCGGCCTTCTCCCCAACGAATTCTTCTCCCAGGTGCAAAGCATGCCCCCGCTTCTCATCCTGCACGGCGAGCTGGACGAGCAGGTGCCGATCGTCAATGCCCGCCAGATTAGTCCGCCTCTGCCAGCTCCGGGACTTCACCTGCGAAATCCAGATCTATCGCCGGCGAAGGCCACGTCTTTGGCCCCCACGTCACGGACTCCGCCAACCAGCGCGCGCTGGCCTTCTTCCGCATCTATCTGCACTAAACAACCCACGAATTCCCGCGGAAGAGGACGGAGCCCTTTTCGCCAACGCCAACCATTGCTTTTAACCACACCAGCAACAAATGCTGGATGCCCCATTCAAGCCGTACTTTGGCTTGAGTGGGATAGCGGCTCTCGATGTGACACTTCCCGTCTACCCACCTTCGGCCGCAACGAGCGCAGGAGCCTCACTCCACTAACGAATCTCAAGGTTTGAACCAGGCCTAAACTTGTCAATCGGGGAAGAGCCGCAGGCCCACCCATACACTAAAGCAACCCAGCAATATCCTCCGCGGGATCCTTCAACCCCAATCCCGTCAAATGTCGCCGCGACGCTTCCTGCATGTAGTAGTGCAACCTCCCGGCCGCCGCCGCATACCCCAATCCCTCTTCTCGGATATTTGAGATGCAATTTCGTTCCGAGTCTTTCTTCCTCTGCCGCGGGTCCCAGGTAATGTAGACCCCCAGAGAGTCAGGCGAACTTAATCCAGGCCGCTCCCCAATCAACACCACCGCCAGCGGCGCCTGCAACGCCTCTCCAATCGCGTCCCCAACCGCGACCCGGCCCTGCTCCACCACGCACACCGGCGCCAATCGCCAACCGGCAATCAAGGGCAAAACCTCCTGCAGCAAACGCAGCGCATGCCGCTCCACCGCCAGCGCCGACAGCCCATCCGCGATCACAAAGACCACGTCATATTCCCCCGGAGTCAGCAGCGCCGCGGAATCCTTGCTCAGCGCTCGTCCCAGGTCTGGCCGCCGCAGATACCGCACCCGGTCCCCAGCTTGGCTTTCCAGGGCAAGCGCCGTCAGTCCCGACCGACGCAGCTCGTCGCAGAGCATGCGCGCATCGATGGCCCCATGGACCGCATCACGGGCCCGCGCGTGGGCCAGTTGAAAATCGAGCAAAGGACGGGTCGCCAAACTCACCCCGCTTCGCTGCAGGGCAACCCGTGCCGGCGTGAAACTGCGCAACGCCTCCCGCGCCGCGTGAGACATCTCCGGCGGAGTCAAACCCGGATCGGGCTCGCTAGGCAGCGTCTTGTACTTTCGTTTGCCAAGCATGGCTTACGCAATAAACGCGGGTACGCTCAGGCGCAAGCGAGCATCGCTGTTGAGCCAGGCCTCAAACTCCGGCGCCGGCCGCAGGCCCAACGTTCGCCTTAAGTACAGCGCATCGTGAAATGAGGTGCTTTGATAATTCAGCATCACATCGTCCGCCCCAGGCACGCCCATGATGTAGTTCACGCCCGCGGCGCCCAGCAGTGTCAGCAGCACATCCATATCGTCCTGGTCGGCTTCGGCGTGATTGGTGTAGCAAACATCACAACCCATCGGCAGCCCCAGCAGCTTTCCGCAGAAATGATCCTCCAACCCAGCACGAATGATTTGCTTGCCATCGTACAGATATTCCGGCCCGATGAATCCCACTACTGTATTTACCAGCATGGGACGGTAGCGGCGGGCAACGGCGTAGGCCCGAGCCTCACAAGTTTGCTGGTCAACGCCGTGATGGGCATCGGCCGAAAGCGCGCTGCCCTGTCCGGTTTCGAAATACATCACGTTGTCCCCCAGCGCAGACTTGTGGCCATTTTGTCCCGCGAAGGTCGTACCGCGCTTGAGCTCCCGCGCCGCCGCGCACGCCTCGTCCAGCAACGCCAGGTTCACCCCGAACGACTGGTTGGCGACTTCGGTGCCGGCAATCGATTGAAAGACCAGGTCGACCGGTGCATTCTCTTTGAGCGCCGCCATGAGCGTCGAGACATGCGCCAGCACGCAGCTCTGCACTGGAATTCCATACTTCTGGCGCACGTGGTCGATCAACTGCAGTAGCGTCTTCACACTTCTCACGTTGTCTGAAGCAGGATTAATCCCGATCACCGCATCCCCCGAGCCGAGCAGCAGCCCATCGACCATCGCCGCTGCAATGCCCGCCGGATCGTCCACCGGATGATTGGGCTGCAGCCGCGTAGACAGCCTGCCAGGCAGGCCGACCGTAGTCCTGAACCGCGTCACCACGCGTATCTTGCGTGCCACCAGGATCAGGTCCTGCACCCGCATCAACTTGCTGACCGCTGCGACCATCTCTGGAGTTAAGCCCGGTGCTACCGCTGTCAGCGCCTCACCCGTCGCGGCATCGGAGAGCAGCCAGTCGCGAAGATCTCCCACCGTAAGCGCCGCTACCGGAGCAAAGGCCGCCGGATCATGAGTGTCGATAATCAACCGGGTGACCTCGTCTTCCTCGTAAGGAATCAAGGCCTGCTGCAGAAAGGCGCGTAGCGGAACGTCCGCCAGCGTCATTTGCGCCGCGACACGCTGCTCGCTGCTCTCCGCTGCAATGCCCGCCAACGCGTCCCCTGAGCGGTAAGGGCTGGCCTTGGCCAGAAGGTCGCGCAGATCTTCGAAGTGGTAAGTGACTTCGCGGATCTTTCGGCGCAGTCGCATCGTTGGATCATAGTAATACGCTCCGGCACGCGCAGAACCGCGCTCCTGATATCCTGCAAACCATCTTGGCCACCCAAAATAGAAACGACCAAACCTGCCGCCGCGCCGCAGCTCTGGCGCTTGGGTTCGCAATCGCGATCTTGTTCGGGCCGCGCGCTCTGTCGCAGGCTCCCGCAACCCCTCACGCGGTCGTTCTCCATGCCGCGCGCCTGCTCGACATAGAAGCCGGACGCATGCTTACCCCCGGAGAGGTGCTGGTCGAAGGAGAGAAGATCGTTGCCGCCGGCTCCTCCGTCGCCCATCCTGCCGGGGCCGAGATCATTGATCTGGGCGACACCACCCTGATGCCCGGCCTGATCGATGCTCATGTGCATCTCTTCCTCCATCCCGGAGCTGAAGATCTGCAAACCGTGACTGAGTCCGTGCCCCAGCGGGTCATCATAGCCACGCTCGCGGCCAAGGCCGACCTGCTGGCCGGCTTCACTGCCGAGCGCGACATGGGTACCGAAGGCGCCGGATCCGCCGACTCCGCCGTTCGCGACGCCATTGACAAGGGGCTTATCCCAGGACCCCGCCTGCGCGTCAGTGGCAACGCAATCAGTGTTCTCGGTGGCCACGAAGACGCCCTCCACTACAACCCCGACCAGCACGTGCTCTCCAACGCCACCTACGCCAACACCGGCGACGAATTGGTAGCCGTCATTCGCCAGCAGATCAAGGATGGCGCGGACTTCATCAAGATCTACGAAACCGGACGCGACTTCGTCAAAGACGGTCAGTTTCACAGCATTTACCAATACACCGAGGCCCAGCTGGCGCAAGCCGTCGGCGAAGCGGAACGCCTGCAGACACGCATCGCCGTGCATTGCGAAGGTGAACCCGGCGCTCTGTACGCCGCCAAGGCCGGAGTGGCCTCGATCGACCATGCCGATCAGCTGGGCGACGAGACAATGCGGCTCATGCGCGAGCGGCAGATCTACGCCGTCCCCACCTTCACCATCCAGGAATACTTTGCTGCCCACGCCAGCTCGCCTGAAGGTGCGGCCCAGGAGCATCAATTTCTCGACTATCACGTGCAGCAGTTTCACCGCCAACTGGAGCACGGCGTTCCCATGGCGGTAGGTTCCGATGTGGGCCCTTTTCCCCACGGCACCCAGGCGCGTGAGTTTGAGTTAATGGTCGAATACGGCATGAAGCCGCTCGATGTGCTCAAAGCCGACTTGCTCAACGGAGCCCGCCTTCTCGACTGGGAGCACGAGATCGGCGTCCTGAAGTCCACCTATAACGCCGACATCATCGCCGTGCCCGGCAATCCCCTGGACGACATCCACGTGCTCGAACACGTCTCTTTCGTTATGAAAGCAGGCACAATCTACCGCCGCTGATCTCGTGCCAGACCTTACCCTCCTGATGTATCCTGCTCCGGCTGCGGGGCCGAAGAAATTTTTCCGGGATCTTCCCTTGGCATCGCGGCGTTTGCATCAAAGCAGGTGTCGTTGTCCTGGCGGAGGAAAGTTCGGCATTCACGCTGCCAAAATGGGGGCGGCCATCAATTTTAATGAGAAACTTGTATAGTATCTTCAACGGTTACCACAGCAGTTACTCCCGATCCGTTCAGGGCCCATTCGTGTGTGATGGTGGTCTTTTGCTGCAAATGGTCGAGATAAGTTTTAAGGAGAGAGCATGAATAGAACAGTAGTGGCGCTAACCATGGTGGGCCTGATGGTCCTGCCCGCTTTCGGACAAGACAAGGAAGCGGATCGAGTGAAGGCCGCGGGAACCGTAATTTCCGAGATTATGAATGTTCCCGATGACATTCCGCAGAGTGTGATTGACAAGGCGGATTGTGTCGTCGTGATGCCGTCCGTCCTCAAGGCGGCTTTCATCGTCGGCGGCAGCTACGGGCGCGGGGTGATGACCTGCCGTAGTGGAAAGAACTTTCATGGCCCCTGGAGTGCGCCATCCATGATGGCTCTCGAAGGCGCGAGCTTCGGATTGCAACTCGGCGGACAAGCCACCGATTTCGTTCTCCTGCTCATGAGCCCGACTTCGGCCGCTAACATGCTAAAGAGCAAGGTCAAGATTGGTGGCGACGCCTCCGCGGCAGCTGGTCCGGTTGGCCGCAATGCCTCCGCTGAAACGGATGCGTCCATGCGGGCAGAGATCCTTTCCTACTCGCGCGCGCGTGGCCTTTTCGCCGGAGTCTCCCTGTCGGGCTCCACTTTGCGTGCTGACAACGACGCCAACAAGAATCTTTACGGCAAAGACGTCTCTGCTTCGGCGATCGTCTTCGACAAGGCAGTTCCTCCGCCACCCTCGGCGCAACTGTTGCTGCGCACGTTGAACAGGAAGTCCCCCAAGAATCTGTCTAAGTAAGACGGGTTTTCTAGTACCGGAATCGCCGCAAACAGCCGCCCGCCAGCTCCTGGCGCGCGGCTGTTTTCGGCAATGTACGACGGGCCTGCTTATCGTCTTCCAATCGAGGAGGAGTCATGTTTAGCCTGTTGTGGGAAGCCATCATCGGCCTTATTGTCGGGGCCTTGGCCAAGTTCATCATGCCCGGGAAAGACCCCGGCGGCATCTTCATCACCATGTTGATCGGCGTCGCCGGCGCATTGTTAGCCACTTTCATCGGAAGCCACGTCGGCCTGTACCAGGAAGGCCAGCGCGCCGGCTTCTTCATGTCACTCGTGGGCGCCATCGTGCTGCTAGCCCTCTATCGCTTGATCAAGGGCAAAACGGCCACCACCTAAAGCCGTGCCAGCCCTTCATTCTGGGGGAACGGTCTTCAACCTCAGAGAACACTCCGGCAAATAACTTCACGGTCTCAGGTTGCGGGCTGATTTGGGAACACAGAGTCCTTGGACGGCCCGAGACGTGAGACTGGGGTCGGATCGATAACACGCATCAGTCCCGCAGGAACGGCCGTCCATCGCCAAATACGCTGACCGGTTGGACCGGGGTCGCGCCGCCGGCGAAGCTCGCCCCGACGCTTCGTCGTTACGATAACGGTCCCCTTATCCACTGATTCCACATTTCCAAGCCCTTTACCACCGGTATACGGCCTTGTTCGATCCATTTTCCCGGCGTAGCCTCATTTGAGAGGCCCCCACGGGAGTCTCCCTTACCGGTTTTTGCCCCAGCCAAGCTGGGCGCAAATCGATCAGCCGATAAACCCGAAGACCGATACCCGCGCCTGTAGCTGCCGTGCGCCGTTCTCCACAGCCATTTGTTCGGCTTTGGGAATCGAATAGGGAGAATATGCATATAAACTACTAGATGTAGTGGTTCTGGCTTGACACACGCCATGGAGAGCGGTACTTTCGCATCTCACGGTATTGCTCTTTCAATCTTCGGTTCCACCGTTTTTGGGTGTTTCGTCCGCCAGCCTGGGTTTGGTACGTGTTTCCAGTAAGGCCGGTTTGACCCCTCTTTTCTAAGACGCCAGTACGAGCGTCAGGGGCGGCTTTTCTGTCAATTTTTTAAATAAGTGAGGAGATCTAATGGCCGAGGCCACCAATTCCGTAACTTCCGCCGCTCAAAACGGCTGGGCCGCCCACTACAGCCAATCGGTGTCGAAGCAACAATCCACCACCGGCGTGCACTGCACCCGCCTCTTCTCCAAGCCAGGCGTTTCCCCCTACAGCGAGGTCACCTGGGAACGCCGCACAGCTTCCATCACCGATGCCGGCGGAGGAACCATCTTCGAGCAGAAAGACGTCGAGGTTCCCTCCGACTGGTCGATGACCGCCACCAACATCGTCGCCTCCAAGTACCTCCACGGCCACATTGGCACTCCCCAGGGTGAGTTTGGCGCTCGTGAAACCGGTGTCCGCCAACTCGTCTCCCGGGTCGCAGAGACCATCCGTGACTGGGGTATAGCGAGCGGCTATTTTGCCACCCCGGAAGACGCGGCCACCTTCCATGACGAGCTCGTCCACCTGCTGGTTACCCAAAAAGCGGCCTTCAACTCGCCCGTCTGGTTCAACGTCGGCTGCGAGCGGCTCGAGCCCAATTCGGATGCCCAGAACTGGCATTGGAATGCCCATACCTGCGCGGTCGAGTTCTCCGTGACCGGCTACCGCAGTCCTCAGTGCTCCGCCTGCTTCATCAACTCGGTCGACGATTCGCTCGATTCCATTCTGACCTTGGCCAAGACCGAAGGCATGCTCTTCAAGTGGGGATCCGGTACCGGGACTAACCTTTCCAGCATCCGCGGATCCATGGAAACTCTCTCCGGTGGCGGCACAGCCAGCGGGCCGCTGAGCTTTATGCGCGGTTTCGATGCCTTCGCCGGCGTCATCAAGTCCGGTGGCAAAACCCGTCGCGCCGCCAAGATGGTCATCTTGAACGTCGACCATCCCGATATTGCCGAGTTCATCGAGTGCAAGGCCAAGGAAGAAATGAAAGCCTGGACCCTGATGCAAGCCGGCTATGACGGCTCCGGTCCCGACTCGGAAGCGTACAGCTCCATCTTCTTTCAGAATGCCAACAACTCCGTTCGTGTGAACGATGAGTTCATGCGCGCCGTCGAGCGCGACCAGGACTTCGCTACACGCAAGGTAAAGGGCGGGGAACCGGCCAAGGTCTATAAGGCTCGCGACCTCATGCGCAAGATTGCCGAGGCGACCTGGCAGTGCGGCGATCCCGGCATGCAGTACGACACCACCATCAACAAGTGGCATACCTCCAAGAACTCGGGCCGCATCAACGCCTCCAACCCTTGCTCCGAGTACATGTTCCTGGATGATTCTGCCTGCAACCTGGCCAGCTTCAACCTGCTCAAATTCGTCACCCCAGCAGGCGCCTTTGACGTGGACGCGTACCGCCATGCCATCGACATCATGATCACCGCCATGGACATCCTGGTGGACAATTCCGGCTACCCGACCGAATCCATCGTGCGCAACTCACACGACTACCGGCCGTTGGGCTTGGGCTACGCCAACCTGGGCGCATTGCTCATGGCCATGGGCCTGCCTTATGACAGCGACGCCGGCCGCGACTTTGCTGCTGCCCTCACCGCCATCATGTGCGGCCAGGCTTACCTGCAATCCTCGGTTTTGGCGGAGAAATCGCCGGCGATCGTCTCTGCCACCCCGCTCTGCCAGCAGGCACAATATGCGGACGGAGCCAACGGCCTATCCCAGCGGGGCGGTGCGTGCCCCGGCTTCTATGTCAACCGCGAGCCTTTCCTTGACGTCATCCGCATGCACCGTGCGGAAGTAAACAAGATCGGCCATGCCAACTCCTCTGAGCCCTTCACCACACCCCAGCTAGCCTCGCTCATCGAGGCCAGCAAGGACTGCTGGGATCAGGCCCTGGCCCACGGTGAAAGGCACGGCTACCGCAATTCTCAGGTCACCGTCCTGGCCCCCACAGGCACCATTGGCTTCATGATGGATTGCGACACCACCGGCATCGAGCCCGATCTCGCCTTGGTCAAGTACAAGAAGCTGGTCGGCGGTGGAATGATCAAAATCGTCAACAACACCGTTCCCGCAGCCCTCTTCAAGCTCGGCTACACCAATCCCCAGGTGGACTCCATCGTCAGCTACATCGATTCCACCGGCACCATCGAAGGCGCGCCCGGCATCAAGCCCGAACACCTCGCGGTCTTCGATTGCAGCTTTAAGCCGAGCAAAGGAACGCGCTCGATTCACTCCTCCGGCCACATCAAGATGATGGCTGCTGCCCAGCCATTCCTCTCCGGGGCCATCTCCAAAACCGTAAACCTGCCCCACGATGCGACCCTCGACGACATTATCCAGGCCTATACCGAATCCTGGCGCCTGGGCCTCAAAGCCGTGGCCATCTACCGCGACGGATCCAAAGGTGCGCAGCCGCTCAACGTCTCCGACGGTAACAAGGCCAAGGTCATCAAGAATGCGCTGGGTACGGAAAGCACCGTGGATGCAGCCGCTACCGCTGCCGCCGACCGTGTGCTCGCCGCCATGGCCCAGGGCGACACCACCTCGATTGGCGACGATCTGAAGGTGCTTGAGGACAAGGTTTCGGCCCGGTTGGAAGTCACAGCCAACTCGGTCGTAACCGCGGCCAATGCCTTCTCGGCGTCCATTGCCAACGCTGTCAATCTGGGTCAGGCTGCCGCTGCTCAGCGCGAAGAAGAGGAAGCAACCCAGGGACCACCCCGCGCCGTTCGCCATCGCCTGCCGGAGGAGCGTCCTTCCCTGACGCATAAATTCTCCATCGCCGGACACGAAGGCTACATCACTGTCGGCCTTTATCCTAACGGCCAACCGGGCGAAATCTTCATCAAGATGGCCAAGGAAGGGTCCACGGTCTCCGGGCTCATGGACTCATTTGCCACTGCGGTCTCGCTCTCCCTGCAGCACGGGGTTCCGCTTAAGGTTCTGTGCGAGAAATTCGCCCACACACGCTTTGAGCCCTCTGGCTGGACTGGCAGCGAACAGATTGGCTTTGCCAAGTCCATCATGGATTACATCTTTCGCTGGCTGCAGTTGCGCTTCCTTTCCGGACATCAACTGAGCCTCTTCACTGGCTTAGCAGCGCAAGGCCCTGCGTCGCCTGCCTTACCGGCAGATTTGAGCGATGAGCCGGCAAATCCAGCCTCCGGCTTCGAAACCGCAAGGTATGAAACCAGGCCGCCAGCCAGCGGCATAGTGCCCGAACCTGGGGCTCTAAGCCAGGGCCGCACATCCTCAGCCAACTTCAACATGGAAGACCGCGGGATCTTCGGCGCACCTGAAACTCGAAAGGGTGGGGCCGTCTTTCACGCAGCCGACGCCATGAAAGAGTATCTCGACATGGGCGACGCGCCTAGCTGCCACACCTGCGGCGCTATCATGGTCCGCAACGGCAGCTGTTACCGATGCATGAGCTGCGGCTCGACCAGCGGTTGCAGCTAAGCTAAACTTCTGCCGCCCCATCCTTCGCGTTCTTCGCCAAGGCTGGGGCGGCAGAACCATTTACAGCGTTGCTGCATACAACTCTTTCAGATCGCGCATGCGGCTGCGCGTTAGCGTGATCAGGCAGCGTGTCCTAGAACTGGGCTCGCTGGATCCCGGATGCTTGATCGTGCCGATGTCGTAAACCTTCACCAATGCATCGCACGCCGTCACCCGGTATTTCTCCCAAACCACTTCTGTCCCGTCCAGAGTCAGTGCATTGGAATCGTCGGGCGAGGCCTGGATCAGAGCCTCCCGCAACGCATCGAAAAACTGGGTGTAGTTCTTGTAGGTCTCGACCCGGGCGTCGTTCAGGCATATGTCGCGGTCGGTAACGGTCTGCGCCTCCGGGCACGCGCCAACCTCGTGTGACATTTCGGCTTCATAGGCCAGCTCGGCCATGTGCTGCTGCTTGCCACCTTGCGCGGCGGCGCTGTGGGAATAGCCTCCCGCAAGCAGCAAAAAGAGAATCGCGGCGGATGCGCGTGTGTTCATCGCTCCAACCTCCGCCACAATCTTATTCTTCAGGGAATTTCACAGGAAGGAGCCCGGGGAAACGCGGCTCGAAAGCCACATTTCCCCAGCGGGGGAGAACGTTTAGGGCAATCTCAGTATTAATACCCGAGGAATTTGCCCATGGTGCCGTAGGTCGGCTCGCGCCGTTCCGGTACCTCAAGAGGTACTGGCGTGTCCTGCCAGCGTCCGGACGGTTCCGACTGAACCGGCTTCTTCGCCGACAGGGGCTGACCCCTTTGCGCCCAGTTACCGATCGCCGTCACAATCCGGGCCGCGGCCAACCGCCGGGAAGCCCCATCATTCTTGGTGCCGCCTTTAAACTCGCCCAGCGACTGCGGCGCCCGCCCGTCTTCCAGGGCACTCAGGGTCCAAATTCCATCACCTTGCGGCGACATGACAAAAATCGCCCGCAGGCTGCGCACAATAAACTCCACCGTAGGTCTGCTGTCCTGCAGATCCAGCCGCGGATCAAGCTCTAGCTTTTCCTTGCTCGTGAAATCGAAGGATGCCTCAATCAAATGAGACAGTTCGAGCAGCTTTGCTTCCCGTTCCTTTTCCCGAATCCGATCGTTCTCTTCCGCCAGTCTGCGGTCGGTCTCGACCACCAGCTTGCGTGCCTGCTCAAACATCTCCGTTAAAACCTGCTCCATACTCACACCCTCGGGAGCAGTATGCTGTCTAGAGATGTAGGCGGCCATACAACTTATGGCACATAACTGGATGACTTGACGACTGTTCAGTATTTCCGGCGATCTCGGTCCCGGTTGCCGCCGCCGCCGCCACCGCTTCCGCCACGGCCTTGCCGGCCGCCGCCCCCCCCTCCACCGCCCTGTTTGGGTCGATAGCAGCTCTTGCAGTAGACCGGACGGTCCCCACGGGGTTCAAATGGAACCGTCGTGGTTTGTCCACAACTGGCGCAGACGACGGTTGTGCCCGTGCTCACCCCAGCGCCCGAACCCGCGCTATAACCGCCCTCGTGTTGGGAATGGGAGGGTGCGTGCCCGCCCCCGCCAGAACCCTGTTTAGCCTGGCGGCATGGTTTGCAGCGGCGGGGCGACGAGTAGCCGCGTTCCTGGAAAAACTGCTGTTCGCCAGCAGTGAAGGTAAATTCCTGACCGCAATCACTACAAGTAAGCATTAGGTCGTTGCCGCTCATGGCTACGCCCCCTTCAGCGTGTGGACAGCGAACGCCCCACGCGCAATGGAATGTTACACGCAAAAATCGTTGCCTCACACTTGTCTTTGGATAAGGCGGGCTGGTTGCACAAGCTGGAGGGCAGCGAAACGATTTAAACTGAGACTTCTACGAACTCGAGGACGCAATCGATGAAAAAAAAATGGATGCTTGCGCTACTGATCCCGCTGTGTGCCGCAACCATGGCGCCCGCCAAGCAACTTGGCTGGCAAAAGCTTTTCGACGGTCACGACCTGAAAGGTTGGAAGCACGTAGGGCCGGGCGGCTTCACGGTGGAGCACGGACTGCTAAAACCCTATGGGGGAATGGGTCTCCTCTACTGGGCCGGCGGTCCCTTCAGCGATTGTGAGATCAAAGTGGTGTACCGGATGGAGCACGAAAACGACAACTCCGGTGTTTTTATACGCATTCCCACGGAGCCCACAGAACCCTGGATGCCGGTCAACCGCGGTTACGAGGTACAAATCGACAACCAACCTGAGAAGGGTGGCGAAGACGACTATCACGTAACCGGCACCCTCTACTCCCTCACCAAGCCGTTAGCCAAGCCAGGCAAGCCGGGACCGGAGTGGAACACCATGTTGATTCGCATCGAAGGCACGCGCACCCAGGTCTTTGTAAATGAAGTCAAAGTGACCGACTACACAGAAGGCCAGCCCGTACCGCCCAAAAAACTCTCCTTCGAACCCGACCGCGGCCCGCGTCCCGACAAAGGCTGGATCGGCCTGCAAAACCACAGCGACAAAGACATCGTCTACTTCAAATCCGTAGAACTCCTGCCCCTAGGCATCGAGCAAGATTTAGGCTTCTAGCCGAGTCGGCCTAAGGACAGTTGCGTTCAGGAAAGGCGCACAACAGGTCCCTTCACTACGCTATGCTCCGGACGGGATGACAAGGGTGGGGTAGCGATTCCATGAGGAATTGGCTAATGGCTGAAAGGTTGAACGTCGGGACAGGCGGGTGAGGGACAACAATGGTTGCGGGCGGACAGAACAGGAGGTGCCCAGGCTGCAACTTTTTCAGCCACTAGCCACTTCCTCATGGAATCGCCAACCGGAGCGTAGCGTAGTGAGGGACCTGCTGTGCGCCTTTCCCCCTCGCAACGCTTCAAGCCCTAGCCCCACGCCGCCGCGACCCCCGCCTTGGCAATGCTGTGGTCGCCTTTCCCCACCTCATCCGTCCCCGCGTCACATCCCGTCATAATTAGGTCCACCCCCGCCCTCCGGAGGCACCCAGGTAATGATCTGATACGGGTCCATGATGTCGCATGTCTTGCAATGGACGCAGTTGGCAAAGTTGATATGAATCTGTTTCCCCTCCGCCCCCTCCACCATCTCGTACACCGCTGCCGGACAAAAATGCTGGCAAGGATTCCCAAACTCCTGACCACAACGACCGTTACAAATATCCGTATCCCGGATCACCAAATGCACCGGCTGGTCATCCTCATGGCGCGTCCCTGAGTAATAAACGTCGGTCAGCTTATCGAACGAGAGCTTTCCGTCGTTCTTCGCCGGCCCCAGCGTCGCTTCGCGCCCATAGGTCGAACGCCCGATGGCATCCAGGTGCCGCATATTCCGATACCCGGCATGGTTCTTGAAATCCGGCCCAAGGTTCCTCCCGCCCAGCACCTGCTGCACAGCGCTATGCGCCAGCCCAGGCAACAACCCGTGCTCGAACCCCTGGTGAAAATTGCGTACCGGGTACAGCTCCTCTTTGATCCAACTCCCTTCGACCCGGCTCTGATAAGCCGCGAGAGCCGTACTCGAGTTATCCCCCACCCGCATCGATTCAAAGGCCGTCTCCGCCGCCAACATCCCGCTCTTAATCGCCAGATGAATCCCCTTCAGCCTCTGCGAATTGAGCAGGCTCGCCGAATCGCCCAGGATCATCCAACCCTTCCCAGCCAACTTCGGCATGGTCAGCCAGCCCCCATAAGGTAGGCTCTTGGCCCCATAGCGAATCATCTTGCCCCCATCCAGCAGGGGTCGTATCAGCGAATGTTCTTTGAACGACTGAAAGACGTGCTGCGGGTCTAGCCGCGGATCCTGGTAATCGAGCCCAACCACATACCCCACCGAAAGCAGAGTGTCAGAGATGCCATAAATCCATGCCCCTCCATACTCCTGCCACGTCAGCGGGTATCCCAGCGTGTAGATGACCTCGCCTTTAGCCACCCGGCCGGCGGGGATTTCCCATAACTCCTTGATCCCCACCCCGTAGGTCTGCGCATGTTCCGGATCTTCCAGCTTGAGGCGCTCAATCAATTGTTTGGTACAGGAACCCCTTGCACCTTCAGCCAGGATCGTGATCTTGGCGTGCAGATCATAGCCCGGCTCAAAATTTGCTTTGGTTCCCCCCTGCTTATCAACCCCTTTGTCATCGGTGCGCACTCCGGTGACCCCCTCCTGATCGAAAAGCAACTCGCTCCCAGCAAAGCCCGTGAATATCGTGATCCCGGCTGCCTCCACCTTGGCTGCCAGCCACTTAACGAACTTGTTGATGGAGATCACATACATGCCGTGATCGCGCAACGGCGGGGGCACGACAGGGAACTTGTGATGCCCCTTCTCGGTCAAGAAGTAGACGCTTTCCTTGATCACCTCTGCGTCGATGGGAGCTTCAGCTTCAAACCCAGGCAGCAACTCGCGCATCGAACGCGGGTCCAGCAGCGCACCGGACAAGCAATGCTGGCCAGCCTCGCGCGCCTTCTCCAGAACGTATATGTTTTCCTTGGAAAGGGGAGGAAGCGTCGAGCCCTTGAGAGCGAGCTGATCGTTGTAGGCGTCGATCAGTTGCGCCAGGCGTAGTGCACAGGCCATGCCGGCGGGGCCGCCGCCGATGATGACCACATCCGCCTCCATCTGCGGCCGTTCGATGCCCTCGATTGGTTTGCGGAAGTGAATCATGGTTTTGGGCGGGAGCCGCTTGCGGACTTAAGCTTTCGCCTTCTTGATCTCTTCAGTGAGCGCCGGGACCACATCGAAGAGGTTGCCCACAATACCATAATCGGCGATCTCGAAGATTGGGGCCTCTACGTCCTTATTGATCGCGACAATCGTCCGAGCGCCCTTCATGCCGACAATATGCTGGATCGCGCCGCTGATGCCCAGCGCGATATAGAGCTTGGGAGCCACCGTCTGCCCTGAACTGCCAATCTGCCGCTCCAGCGGCAGCCAGCCGTTGTCGCAGATCGGCCGCGAGGCGGCTACCTCGCCCCCCAACGCCTTGGCCAGATCCTCGGCGATGGCGACGTTCTTCTGTTCCTTGATGCCCCGTCCAATGGCGACAATGACTTCGGCCTGAGAAAGGTCCACCGCCTGTTTGGCTTCCTGAAAAACCTCGTGAGGAGTAATCCGCAGCGCCGGTGGCTGGGCCGCTTCCACTTTCTCCACCGCTGCCGACCCGGGCTCCGCCTGGTCTCCGCGATAAGTCCCAATCTGCAGTGTCGCGAGCCAAGGAGCATCTCCTGCAAACGCCACGTCGGCCACGAATTTCCCTTGAAACATCTGCCGAGTGAACAGCAACTTGCCATTTTCGTACTTGTAGCCGACGGCGTCGGAAATCAACGTGCGATCCAGGGCAAGAGCCAGCCTGGGAGCGAAATCGCGTACCTGGTAGGTGTGGGGAAAGAGCACCAGCTTCGGCTGCTGGCTCGAGATAGATTCCTTCAGCGCGTGAACGTAAGCGTCTGAAGTGTAGGCCGCAAGCGAGGGCCCCTCCAGGTCGTACACCTTGTCGACCTTGTACCCGGCCAACTCCTGCGCCAGGGCTGAAGTCTCGTTGCCCGGCAAAACCACTTCCACTGTCCAGCCGGTCTCTTTGCCTATAGCCTGGGCAGCCGCGATAGTTTCCAGCGATACGCGGTTGAGCGTACCCTCGCGCTGCTCCGCGACCACCATGATCCGATCTGCCATGAAGAGCTTTAGAACTCCGGAGCGCCGCGACGCAGGTAAGCTCCGCTAAGCCCGGAAATCCCCGAGATGCCCAGCGCAACCACGAAATAGTAGAAAACAGGATGCGCCCATCCCGGCGCGTAGGTCAGATCCTGGACGATCCACAGCAGGAGCACAGTAGCGATAATCCCAAACTGGCCGGCTATGACCATGAGCATGAAGCCGCGGGTTCTGCGTCTATCCAGTTGCTCCACCTGGTCGGGGTTCAGATGCTGTTCTTCAATCGGAAGCAGTGTATTGGCCATGCCCTATTCCTCTGCGCAACTCTGAATTGTACGAGATCACGAGTCCGCGGCGAAAGACCCGCCTTCAAATCACGCGTGCAGTGTTCTTTAATTGCTCAACCAGCTGCTTCGCCACTTCGGCCGGAGGGCCCTCCAGCATTTGTGTCTTCTTTTGCTTCACCGGCACATAGAGCCGTTCAATCTGCTGCTGGTTCTTGCTCAGCTTCGGCTCAACCTCGGCCCAGGTAACCTTGCGCAGCGGCTTCATCTTCGCCTGCTTGATGCCGATCAGCGTGGCGTAGCGCAGCTTGTTGATACCGCTCTGGATAGTCAGCACTGCGGGCAGTGGAACATCCACATGTTGATAACGCCCGGCTTCCAGTTCGCGCTTCAGGCGCAAGCCGCCCTCGGTCTTTTCAATGCCAATAATGATGGTGGCGTGCGGCCAGCCCAGCACCTCGGCCAGCAAAACACCCGTCTGCGCAAACCCAAAATCGTCGGATTGCAGCCCGGTCACGATCAAATCGAACGCTTCTCCGGCAATCGAGGCGGCCAAAGCACGCGCGACATTTGCCGCGTCCAGCGTGGCGAAACGGTCATCTTCTAGATGAATGGCACGGTCCGCGCCCTTGGCCAAAGCTTCCCGCAACACCTGTTGCGATCGAGCCGGCCCGGCCGTCACCACCACCACCTCGCCCCCGTGCTTTTCCTTTTGTCGAAGCGCTTCTTCCAACGCGTACGCGTCCGGCTCGTTCACTTCATAGGACACGTCTTCGCGAATCCAGGTGCCCGCCTCGTTCAGCTTGAGCGGCGCATCCTTTTGCGGTACCTGCTTGATGCACACCAGTATCTTCATGGTTTACAGGAACGCCACCGACTGCAGGCTCGACACCTCAAACCGTTTGCGGCAGCGGATGTTCTTGCAGCCGACGGTATCATCTTTGCGCACCATGTAGGATTGGGCCTTTGCGAACCGGGCACGGTCGCGCTCGTCGGGTCTGCCATGCAGTTGTGCTTTTTTCCGCCGCACCAGCCAGCCCACCTCATATTCTTCGGACTTGCCACAATGTGGGCAGGTAAGCGTATGTTTTCGCTGTTCAGCCTTTTCATCGAAGAATTCCCGTTCTTCCATAGCCTGAGCCCCACTTTCTCGAGCGGCGAGCAAAACTCCTTCCGCCGAAAGTATAAGAAGTATTCCATACTTGGACAGCGATTCCATAACCGCCCCTTTGGGACCGGCGGAAAATGGCGGCCGAAGCTGGCGGAGATGATGTAATGGCGAAAAGAAAACGGCGGCCGGAGAAATTCTCCATCGTCAAAGCGGTCAAGGCCAACGCCCGGGAGCGTGTCGGGCAGCCCCGGCCCGAACGCGTGATTGTCGACGACCAGAAGCGGCAAAATAGCCGCAAGCCAAAGCACCGGCAAACCATTCCACAGTTATTGATCGGAGAATGACGGATGACAAGAGCCACGGGGGTGGGTGGAGTCTTTCGGCGGGCGGCTGATCCAGAGAAGCTCCACGCCTGGTATGAAGAGCATCTAGGCATCAAGCGCACCGAAGACGGAGCATTTGCCTTCTTCAGCGAAGGCCCCCGCGAAATGACAGTCTTCGCCTTTTTTCCCGAGGACACCGATTACTTCGGCCCCTCCAAGCAGCAGGCCATGCTGAATCTGCGCGTGGACGATATGGACGCAGTCCTCGAAAAGCTGCGTGCCGCCGGAACCGACATCGATCCCAAGCGCGAGGACCACGAATACGGGCGCTTCGCCTGGTTTAACGACCCGGAGGGAAACCGGGTCGAGCTCTGGCAACCACCCGGGCCGACGGGCGACTAATTAAAAAGGCCCCCCACTCTGTGTGGGAGGCCTTTTTTCCTGCTGCGCACGAATTAGGCAGCGGAGACAACGAAGGGATCGACGATCAAGGGTTCGATTGCCGCCTGGGGCAAAATCTCGGGCATGTGGACGTCGGTATAGCGGCCGGCGGCGACGTCGACAAACACCACATTCGCGGTGTCTTCCGTGCGGGTGGTGCTGATGTGGAGCTTGCGAACGGCTTTGATTGCCACGGTAGCCAGTAGGAACCGGTTCGCGATCTTAATTCCTGCCGAATAGACCAGTTCAGAGCGCATAGAGCCTCACGTTTTTCAGGGTTGAATATCCTCTTAAGGGGACTAAGGCTCATTAAGACAGGACGCAAGCCGAAGCGTTTCAAGCACTCTTTCCAGCATACAGGCGGCCCCGGATAGTTCCTATCTAATTCGTGACCAGAGACGCCACACTACCCCATTAGTAACCAAATGTCCCCTATCGGGCCGGTGCTAAGGGGAAAGGAAGTACCTGGGCCGAAAAGCCAGGGGCAAAAGCCCCCTTACGACCCAACTCAACCCCGCCCAGCCAAAACCTCAGCCAAATGAAGCGCATGCCGAAGCGAATTCTGCCGAATCTGTTCCCGGCAGCTAAACCCATCCGAAACCAGGATCGTCTCCGGATCAGCCGCCCTCACCGCAGGCAGGAGCACTCGTTCCCCCAAAGCCTGCGAAACCTCAAACTTATCCTTCTCAAATCCAAACGGACCCGCCATCCCGCAGCAGCCGGAATCCAGCATGCTCACCTCGGCGTTCGTAGCCTGCAAGCAGCCCAAGCTCATCCTGCATCCCCATCAGCGCCTTATGGTGGCAATGTCCGTGAAGCACCATCTTCCGGTTATTCAACTGAGGAGGCCGGTAATCCGGTGCCTGCCGGGTAAGAAACTCGCTCAGCAGGAACGTCTGTTTCGCCAACCGCTTAGCCCGCTCATTAGCCGGAAAGAAATTAAGCAGCTCATCGCGAAACACGCTGGCGCAACTGGGCTCCAGCACCACAAACGGCATTCCCGAGTCGATCTGCGGCCCAAGCCGCTCCAGAATCTTCTGCAGGTACGTCCGAGCCTGGTCAAGAAACCCGAAGTCGTACAGTGGCCGCCCGCAGCAGATGTGCTCCGCCGGGAACTGCACGTGAAACCCAGCCGACCCCAGCACCTCATGCGCCGCGCCCAGGACTTGGGGATGAAAGTAGTTGTTCCAGGTATCTGGCCACAGCATCACGGGCGTCGCGCCGGCACTCCCCGCGGCACGCTTCCCGTACTGCGGACCGAAAACTACGCCCGGCAAACTGCGGCAGAGTCCGTTGCGGCGCCACGCCGGCGATCGCTTTCACCAGGCTACGAACCCCCGGAGTCCGCATGGGCAAATTAGCCAGCCCCGGTGCAACCGCCGCCATCTGCGCCCAGCGATCCATAAATCCGAACAAATAATGATGCAGCGGATGGAAACGCCCCTTGTAGTGATGCCCCAGAAACTCAGCCTTCCAGGTCGCCATATCCACATTGACCGGGCATTCCGTCTTACACGCCTTGCACGACAGGCAAAGATCCAGCGCCTCCTTGACTTCAGCATTCTGAAACCCGTCCGTGATCACCTGGCCCTGCAACATCTCCCACAGCAAGTGAGCTCGTCCCCGGGTGGAGTGCTTTTCCTCCCGCGTCGCCATATAGCTGGGGCACATAGTCCCATGGTCCTGTTTACGGCACGCTCCCACGCCCACGCACCGCAGCGTACTTTCTCCAAACCCGCCCGGATCCGGATATTGAAACCAGGTCTCCACCTTCTTCGCCTTGTATCCAACCCCAAGCCGAAGGTTCTCCACCGGTTCGTACACGGTGCCCGGATCGATCATCTTCCCCGGGTTCATGCCGTTATCCGGATCCCAAAGCGCCTTAAACTCCTGAAACGCCTTCATCAACTCCGGGCCATACATTTTTGGCAGCAGCGCCCCGCGTGCCTGGCCATCTCCGTGTTCGCCGGATAACGAGCCCCCGTGAGCCAGCACGATATCCGCCGCCTGATCGATGAACTCGCGAAATTTAGCGATGCCCGGCGCGGTCTCCAGGTCGAAGGTAATGCGCATGTGCACGCATCCTTGCCCGAAGTGCCCGTACATGGGCGTCGTATACCCAAACTTCTCCAGCAGCTGGTAGATATCGCGCAGATAGTTGCCCAGGTTCTCCGGCGGTACGGCGGAATCCTCCCACCCTTCCCATCCATGCTTTTCCCCGGGAACGAAGACCGTGGCGCCCAGCGCAGATTCGCGCACCTTCCAAACCCGCCGCGCCTCGATATCGGAGTAGCGCCGCACGGTGCACGTCTTCCCGAAGGCCAGACCAGCCTGCGTGAATGTTTCCGCGACCGTGTCGGCGTCTTCTGCCGAATCGGCGCCAAACTCGCATAGCAGAAATCCGCGCCCCTCGGGCAGCAGCAGTACATCGTCGACCGCCAGGTGCTTGCGCAGCATGTAGTCGACCATCAAGCCATCGAAGCCTTCCAGCCCAATCGGCTTGTACTTGAGCACCGCCGGCACATGGTCAGCAGCGATAAAGGGATCGGCAAATCCCAGCACCACCAGCCGGCGATGCTGCGGGCTATGTTTAAGCTCGCAGCGCGACTCGAGCACGGTGACGCAAGTGCCTTCGCTGCCCACCAGCGCGCGCGCTACATTAAAACCGTTCTCCGGCAGCAGCTCGTCCAGGTTGTAGCCCGAGACGCGGCGCGGGATCTTCGGAAAGCGTTGGCGGATCAAGTCGCCGTAGGTATCCCGGATGCGCTTCAGGCCCGCATAAATCTCGCCCCGCCGTCCGCCCCCGGCGATGATGGCTTCGAGTTCTGCCTCCGAAGTCGGGCCAACGCTAAGCCGGGTGCCGTCATATAAGAGGATATCGAGCGAATCGATGTTGTCGACCGTCTTGCCGCCCATGAGCGCATGTACGCCACAGGAGTTGTTACCAATCATGCCCCCTAGCGTGCACCGGCTATGCGTTGCCGGGTCGGGCGCGAAGGTAAGGTCGTGTTCTTCCGCGGCATCGCGCAGCCGGTCGAGCACGATGCCTGGCTGGACGCGCGCAAATTTCTGCGCCGGGTCGAGTTCCAGAATCGCGTGCATATATTTCGAGAAGTCGATAATCACGGCCACATTGCAGCACTGGCCCGGCTAAGCTGGTCCCCCCGCCGCGCGAGAGAACAGGTGCGCCCATCTCGCGGCAAGCGGCCACGGTAGCCACCACATCGGCCTCATCGAGAGGCAGCACCAACCCGATAGGCACCTGCCGATAATTGGAAGCGTCGGTAGCGTAGAGCGCGCGGGAAGCTTCATCAAACCGAACCTCGCCCCGCACCACCTGGCGCAGCTTGGCCTCCAGCGCGCGGGAAGCCGAAAACCCTTCGTGGGCATGAACTGCGCGGGGCGTCTGCTGCAGGATAGGAAACGCGGTAGGGGCTGCCATAGTCAAGGAAGATGGTATCAAGACCAAAGCCCAAGAAGAACCCAATAGGAACGGGACAGGTGCCCCAGGTTCCCTGGATGTTGGGTTTGGTCGCGTTGACGAACTGCATGCGGCTTTCCTCAATGAAAGCCGCATACGCGGTTCTGTCCGGTGTTGCGTGACAGGAAATCCAGGTTCGCCGAAGCGTACCTGAACCGAAAACGATGGGGCTACGCTCCCACAACCGCATTTGCTTGATCCACAATTCGCGGCGTTGGATAACAAAGAGATTCAACCGCGTTGGCTTTGTAGCGGGCACGGAAGGCATTATTCAGGGGTTAAAGCCCGTGGAATTCTCAATTGTTGACGGCGCGACTAAACAGCCTGCGGAAAAACTCTCTACGAAGAGCACGGCTGCAGTCGCGCCGTAAAAGCAACGAACGTTGGGTGCCCCATTCGAGCCGTACTTTGGCTTGAGTGGGACACGCAGCACTTAACGACGCCCCAGTCTCCCTCTTGTAATACCGCTCGCCGTGACAGCAACCGGCTTGCCTGTGGCAAGCTGAGAAAGAAGCGACACCGCAAATTGCCATGGATGCAAGGCCCGGACGGACAGCCGCCAAACGGGAGCCCAACCCGGAAGGGGCTGGGGATCAATCCCGAAAATGATTGGAGCGCCTTAGGCGCGGCACTAAACCTCAGGATGCTCGCACCCGTGTCATTTAACCCCAGCGCAACCGACCCGCCGAAAAAAACTACTTCCCGGCGCAACCCTTGCTTCCGGTATCAGCAATCCCTGCAATCACCCACTTGCCCTCGGTGTGAACGACATTGAACAAATCCGTCCCGCAATGATCCTTTTTCCCATCCACCAAAAACTCAAACGGAGCCCACACCACCGCCAGGTCATGATCGATGCGCACCACCGGATCATGGATCCGCTCTTCCATATGCTTCTCACTAGGTTTGCCGAAATGATCCGCGAATACTTCGATAGTCATCTGCTCCGGCTTCCCGTCTCGCATCAGGACCAAGATTGTCCCGGGCAGCGCCGCAGCTTTGATGGCCGCGGGGTCACGTTTCGTCATACCCTGAAACATCGCATCAATAGGGGCAAGGACCGCCAGCTCTTCTGCAGACTTACTGGGGCCATAGGGGGACTTACCGGCGCCATAAGTTGATGGAACCGCAACGGCGAAGCCGAGAATTCCCACTACACACAAACAAGCTTTCACGGGTGCACCCCACTTTCGTTGGACCCATTATCTCTCGCCCTCGAAAATCGTGCGCCGCAGACCAAACAGCCCCAACTAACTGTGCACACAACTAGTTGATATTCACGCCAATGGCGCACGTGGCCGTAGTCGCACCCGGCGCTGTGCCGGTCACCGTCACAACATACTGACCGATGGTCGTACCGGAATCGCCAGTGCTCGTCGTTCCCGCCCCCGCATTATTTCCGCTCCTGCCACCGCCGCAAGCCGCCATCCCTCCGGCCAAACTATAAACAGCACCAAGCTCCCCAAAACACCTCGCCAGCGACGCAATCGCCTCGGCGTACTCATGAACAGAAGCCACGCAAGGGAAGCCGCGCCTGTCCTATGCCAGGAGATGAGGCCGTTCGCGAAGCATTGCTGCTCGCCGCCGTGGTCAGGATGGTGAGCGTCGCGCTGACGCTGGTGATTCCCGTAACACTCACCGGGCTGGTCGTGCCAAAGCTGAAAGTAGGCAGATGCTGAGCCCCAGGGGGCGCGGAAGTGACCGCCGCGCTCAGCGTTACATTGCCGGTGAAACCGCCCGTGGGCGTAATCCCGATCAAGGATGTATTCCCCGTGGTTGCCCCTGGCGGAAATTGCATGGGCACTCCGGACATCTCAAAACTGGGAGTTGGTACCGGGGTGACGCTGACCAGTGTCGTCGCCGAAGCAATGTTGTAAATGGAAGCACTAGCGCCGTCGGGCGTGTAGTTGGCGGTAAGAACATCCTTCCCCAACGGAAGCGTTCCGGCAGCGATGTCGATAGTCACGGAAGTGCCGCTAAGAGTGACCGGTGCAGAATGGTAGCTACCACTGGTCAGCGTGACCGAGCCGGTAGGAGCTTTGGGTGCGCCCGGCGGCATACCGAATAACACGGTAACCGTCATCGATTGTGTGACGGTGATGCTGTTAGCCGAGCAACTACACCATCTGCGGCGTATAGAGCGTGGCCGTTCCGATTCCGCTGAGGGACACAACCCGCGGCGAGTTGGTAGCGTTCGCGGAGGTAACTGCCATGGTGGCATTGCGCGTTCCCGCCGCAGAAGGCGTGAAGGTAATCTGCACTGCGCAAGTAGCCGCGGGATCCAACGTCGATTGACAATGGTTCACCGCTCTAAAGTCGCTTGCGTTTGCGCCTGTGATCGCGATGGCCAGGGGATCCAACTGGTGTCGATCCGCCATTTTGAAAATCAACCTCTCCCGCGCTAGGAAAGCCGACCAGCTGGCTGGAGAATGTCAAGCTAGGTGGATTGGCAAGGATTTTGATTGTCGGTGGCCCCTGAAAACTTTCTAGGAAGTTCCCGATGTCAAGCGATCCGAGACCAGTTATCTGGTCATAGCCCGCAGTGACCGCATAGCCCGCCTGGCCGCCGCTCTTGCCACTGCGTCCGGGGACACTGTTATTGCACAAGCTCGGAGTGGCGACGTCGCAACTGGCCACGCCGCTCGAGGCAACCGTCACATCGTGAAAGACAGTCGGAGCATTCGCCGCCATTTGGTAGAGTTGCGGGTTGAGATTTCCCTGTGCCGCCTGTGTCTGGCCGTCGAGCAAAGCCGCGACCCCAGCCATCGCCGGCGCCGCGGCTGAAGTGCCCGCGAACACCGCGAAGCTGAACGAGCCGTCGGCGGCAGTAACACAATCGCCGCCACCCGCTGCGAAACAACCAAAGTATCCGTCGTGACTCGAGGACGAGAAGGCGATGTCTGGCGTATACCGTCCTGACCTCGCCGCCGGCACACCACTACCCGTCTGCCAGGCGGGGGTTGCGATCACGCTGCTCACTCCACCCCCCGATGCTGCAACCTGCGCCCCCCGCTAGCGTTTAGCGGCTCGTTCCACCCTCCTTCGGGAATATAGCTGAGGGCCGATGCCAGGTTACGGCCGTTGTTAGCGCTCCAATACTGTGACGGATCACTGGTGTCGTTGAATTCAGTTCCCCCGACGCACGTGGCATAGCTCGAGGAACAGATGTAATTAGGGCTGTTCGCCAGGGCGATGCCGGGGGGATGGTAAAGGCCTGATCGCAACCGGAAGCGCCCGAATCGCCAGAGGAAACCAGAACCGATATTCCCTCCGCTGCCGCTTGTTGAAATAAGGTGTCCCAGAAAGCGACTCCCGCGGCCCCAGCCGCTGCCTCGCAGGCGCCAAAACTAATGCTCATCACGGATGCCGGTGCGGGTGACGTTTCCACCAGGTACTGTGCGTCGGCTTCGACACCCCCGCTTGCCGCGCTGGCCACGACCAGTAAGATCTGAGCGTGCCCGCAACGCTGCCTGCACGCATCACGTCCAGAGTCGCTTCCGATTGGTCGTCAAGAGAAACATTTGTTGCGGGCGGAGCCGTAGAGGCCGGTCCCGGATCAGCCCCTCCAAAAGCGGTGGGGACGATTTCCGTAGGGTCGGGAAAATTGGTTTCCGTTTGTTCCCGGAAGTTGTCAAAATCCCTGAAATCTGTCCGCGACCGGCCTACGATGCCGATGGTCACTCCCGATGTGCTGCCTCCGCCATAGATCGCCGCGAAATCGCCCGGCGTGAGGAAATGTTCTCCACTGCTGGTGCTCACGTCGGGCGAAACCGACTGCATTAACTGGAACGAGTGCAGAGGTTGGTCCTCCACCGTGTACAAACCATGAACGGCCTTGATCGCCGGTGCCAGCGCCTGCGGAATCATCGGATCCGAAGCTGGAGACACACGCGGGGCGCCATGCGCATGGTAGGTGCCTAGCTCGGTATGGAATGCGCGTCCAAGCGCGCCCGCTGTGCCCCCGAACCCGATAAACATGCGGCTTGGCGAAACCCAATTGACATGCAATCCCTGGGACTGCAACCAGAGGCTGAGTGCAGCGATGTCATGCTCGGAAAGCCCGAACTGTTCTCCCATCTCCGCGGGTGTGAGCCAGTGATGGTAATTCGGCGAAGCCTGCTCTTGCTGTTCGGCCAGAAATTCCTGTAACTGTTCTTCCTGCTCTGTCGATCGTGCCAAAACGAGGGTGAGCCCTTCGAGTGTCAGCCCGGAAGGCAGAGGGCCTGCAGCATTCTGTTTGGATGCCCACTGCGGATGGTGATTGGGCAGAGCCGCCAACTCCCCGGCGTTAACCTCCTCGGTAATCCGATCCCTGACCTGTCCATAAAGCGCATTACTTCCCGAAATCGCAAACGCAATCGCGACGACTACAAATAGTGTTCGCAGGCGGTAACGGTAAAAGGCAGAAAAACAGTACTGCATCAAGCCATGCATGAATGGAATTCCCTATGTACGCAAGCACGGTCACAAAAGCAGCATCGAAGGTGAACGCGCACTCGAGGATATCGCAGCTCCAGCGAGCCTGTCTTCTGTAAACATTGCTGCTACTTTACGGATGGGCGTTACGTGTCGGCGGCAATGTGGGCCCGGATCGTCAGGTCACCATTCAACCGAAAGTAACCTCCGGAACGATAACCGACGATTGGAGAAGAGAGTTTTTTCGTCTGGATCCGATTCTGCAACGCGCCGTACCCTGTAAGCAGACGATATCGGCACATCTTGCGGCTCACGCGTACCTCTCTCTGGTCGGCGGTTGTCGGTAGTTTCGGCCTAAGCGCGAGCGAAGGACAGTTTTACCGCTGTCCGGTGGCACACGAGAACCTCGTCTCAAAATATGGCAATCCAACACCGCCGTCCCCGAGCCCAAACTCGCTACCCGCCCCGGTTGTAGATCCGCCTTTGGCCCGGGTCCCAGCTGGTCACCTCCGCCAACCAACTTATCGCCTCGGAAGCTCCCAAATCTTATGTCCCCTTGTTCAATTCTGTTTCAAACTTGGGAATTCGTTTCCCTATAAAGAATCCTTTTGTCCGCTTGCTGACCTGCAAATCCCAAAAGGACCCAAAAATATCGAATTTTATAAATGATTGAACGGGCAGCCAAACTCTTTGCGGGAAGGACGCAGCTTTACAGGCCGCAGAAAAACGCATGCTTTGTGTCAGGGCACGACTTGAGTCGGGCCTTAAGCGTGGGTCCATGATGAGGGCTGAAACCCAATTCTCTTTTAGTCGTCTGTGATCGGGCATGTCGGTGACAGAAGGTACCGGGCATGTAGGTAACACTTTTCGTCGAAGTTGAAGTTAAACGAGCTTGGAGAAAAAGGGAAATCCTGTACGGCCCGACTCAAGTCGTGCCCTGATACAAAACCAAAACTCTACGTCGGTTCCGGGCCTCGAAGAAGGCGCAAGTTCTGGGGCTCTCTTTTGGGTCCTGCTACGACAGGGATGGGTGACAACTTCTACAAACGAATCGACTATCAGCGCAGGTCACGATCAGTCCCGCAGAGCCTGCCCAGAGCTTGTCGAAGGGGACGGCTGAAAATCAGACTTGTCCAAATTAGCTTTTTGCTCTGTCCATCCACCTCCACTCATGCAAAAGTTGGCCACCACCCTCAACTTTGTCATCCCGACCGGAGAGGGCCCGGATTTCCTGGACAGGAAATCCGGGGCAGCGAAGGGGACCTGCGGTTTCACTCGGACCGCACGCAAATGCAGGCAGCGCACGTCAAAAGCCAACCCGATTCCTTTTGAATCTCACGCGCTTCCATACAATCAACGGATTACCTGCACCACGAGCCATTTGGACAGCTTTATCTGAGAGTAGCCCAGGACGTGGTCCTGGGCAGACAAGCTAACGGGACTCGCGATTGTGTTCTCACGCAGACTTGCCCGGGCTAGGACTCAAGCTGCCGAATTGGCCTCTCGTCTATTACAAGCGAAGCCGAGACTGAGGTTCCAGTGGGTGGTAGCCAAGCCGGGCCGGGAACAAAGCCAGCAACGCCGCTGCACTCCCCCTGAGATACTGGAAATGTGTTTCGGCCATTTCGAACAAGCGATGCTCAGAAGGAAAGGCTCCTCGCTGCCGCCCGCGAGGCTCCGCCCTCCAGTCCTCATTTGCTGGACCTCGCCGAGGGCCTGCTTGGAAAATCGCCGCATGGTTTTGCGCATGATATTTCCCGCAGTGAGATCGGCCGAGGACGGCGCGTCTTCGCGGCCGCCCGCGAAGCCTTGCAGGGATGGGAAGAGTTCGATCTGGGTTGGGTTCGAGTCGTGAACCCGACCGTCAGGATTCTGCCCGGCGAGTTAGTAGGTGTGGAAGCTTACACCGCCTTTCTTTGGTCGATCAATTTCAGCCGCGTTGTTGAAGTTGTTGACGACCCCAATCACTTCGGCTTTATGTACACCACGACTGGCCTGCACATCGAGGAAGGGCAGGAGCGGTTCGTGATCGACTTTGATCCCGAGAGCGAATCGGTCTCGTATCTCCTGGAAGCAGTATCACGTCCGAGGCATATTCTGGCCCGCATTGGTTACCCTTTCTCACGAGCGATGCAGCATCGATTCGCAAGAGACTCGCACGCACGCATCAGACGGGCTGTCCGGGGCAAGTAGCATGCGAGGTCGAGTGCATCCCCAGGGACCATCGCCCGATGTCTTATAATTCGCGACGCGCTGCACCATCACTCGAGAGAACTATTTGTGGCGCTATGCAAGTTCACGCCTCAGCAAGAGGACGCATGCATCCATGTGGCTGAATTTGT
>CAVZJL010000021.1:0-208910 GCA_963775365.1 uncultured Acidobacteriaceae bacterium
ATCGCTGGCAACCACACGGATACGATAACCGCCATCGGGAATCCTGATGGAATCGAAAGAATAAAAACGCTCGGTTACGCGCGGCCTGAGCAGGCGCCAGTTCTTCTCTCCGTCTCCGCGAACGTAGACATCGAAGATAAGGTCGTCGCCATTGTCGTCGTGCGCCGACCAGCGCACCGTCACCGCGGAGCGGTCTCGGACCGCAGCCAAGGGAGCAGTCGATGGGTCTTGCGTGTAGGTGAGAGCATTCTGCGCCGAGGGCAGGTTGATGCTGACCTGCTGCGGCTGGCCTGGCTGTGGAGCGGCCTGGGTCGCCCGCGCGCCCGGTTCGACCGCAATCTCATCCACCACCGGCGCGATGTTTACCGGCAGGTAATTCACGCCTACGGAGCCGACCCTGGCCCCCGGTTCCAGCACCGCCTTCCACTGAATGAAACGCGCCGCGGGGACGCCGGCCGTGCCTGCATTGGGGGTTACCTTCTGCCACGGGCTCCAGTTCCGCTCCGGATTCTCAACGTTGCCGGAGCGGGCGAAGATCTCGAAGTCCCCAGTCGAACCATTGTCGTTGGCATTCACTTCCACGCGGCCGAATTGGGAAAACACTCCGGAATCGAAGACATCGCTGAGGTAGGTGGCATGGGTCGAGGGCTGGTTGCTGAGCTTATACAGTCTGCCGGTATTGCTGGTGGCCACGTAAAGGCCATCGGGCGCATCGGCGAAGGCCGTGGCCTGGCCGGTGGCGGCGCGAGCCAGGTCGACGTAGGTTCCATCTTCGTGAATGCGATAGATTCTGCCCCGATTGCCGGTGGCGGCCAAAAGGCCCTGAGGGTGTGGATCGCAGGGCATACACAACATCGTCGCGCGATACCCAGAGCCTGCGCGGGGCCCCCTGGGGGCTCAGTTCGTCCACTTCGGTGCCATCGGGAATGAGGCCATTGCTGCTGGAGGCTTGCACCGATCCCGGGGTGACGATGGTGATGGTTGCGGTAGCCACCGCAACACCCTGCACCGGCAGCGGCGGCAATGCGCTCTTGGTCTTCTCACCCACGGCTGCGACGTACAACCGGCCATCCGCGGACTCGGCCAGCGCCGTCACTTCACGCTTGGGCGCGTCGTAAATGACCAGACCTTTGCGGTCTTTGCCGATGCGATAGACCAGTCCCCCGCCATCGCTGCCCGCAATCAGGTTCCCGTTGGGCTCGAAGAGGAGGCAGCGAATATGCTGCTCGTCACTCTCGAAATACAGTTCCGCGTGAGGAGTATCTGTGGCCACGTCGACGCGGTAGATCGCTGCCGGTCCGCCGGTCGCGATGTATAAAGCACCCTGAGCATCGAAGGCCAGATCCCAAATGTACCGGGCCTGGTCGGCCTGCTTGGCCGGGGCCGCACGTGTGGCCGCGGTCGCGGCGTCGAAGACGACGGTGGCGGTGCTCTCGTCAAGACCGGACTGGCCGGGCTTGATGCGGTAGACCTTGCCTCCCGGCACCGTGGCCGCGTACACCGAGCCGTCCGGGCCGACCTGTACTGTTTGTACGGTGAGGTCTTTGCTGGTGAAGAGCTTGGTGGAAGCGCCTTCAGGGGACACTTTGAGCACGGTTGCAGGCGAGCCGGTGGCTACATAGGCGTTTCCCTGTTTGTCGGAAGCAACGTCCCAGATATAGGTCGAGGGGGTTAACAAAACCGACCGCAGCGTGGGCCCGGCCTCCAGATAACCTGGGCTGGCGATGGAGGTGCTTTCGGGTTGGCCTTTTTCGAATTCTTCGTAGCGGGTTTGAACCCAGAGGCGGGTTCCCTGGGCCAACAGAAGGTGAGGATAAACAACCAGGGCCAATAGACTTGCGGTTACGACGCGAGGCATCATGCTGAACCGAGTCTACTAGGCCTGCATTTGTCACCACAAATGAGGGGTGCGGGGAAAGCGATCTCGGCCGTTTGTCTAAGCAGCCGCTATGGAACGCCCGTCGAGTGCGTCAGGGCCAGAACGCGGCGTCAACATGCAGGTCCCTCTCGGCCCTGGCAACCGACTAAGAGGTCTTCTTAGTTGGCGAGCACGGCACGATAGCGGACGTGGTTTTTCTTAACCTTCGTCACGGCGTCGTTGGCTTTGGACATGGCGAAGCGCTCGGTAATGGCCTGCACCTTGTGGCGCTCGGCCACACGCAGCATTTCCCGCATCATGCGCGGGCTTCCGTTCGGGCTGCCGGTAATGATCTTGTTGCCGGAAACCAACGGATAGACCGCCACCCCCAGGACGCCAGGCGGCGCGCCGACGAAACAAAGACGTGCCGTGAGGACGCAGAGCCGCGATATAAGCAGCTCCAGTCCTGGTCTGCCTCAACCGTCGACAGGATGAAGTCGAAATGGCCGGCAAGCTTCTTGAGCGTCTTGGTCTCCCGCGTGTTCACGAAGTGGTCTGCCCCCAGAGACCGGGCATCCGGCTCCTTTGCCGGGGAGGTGGAGAACGCCGTAACCTCGGCTCCAAAGGCGTGGGCAAACTGCACCGCCATGTGCCCCAGGCCGCCAATGCCGACAATCCCCACGCGGGAGGAAGGATTGACGCCAAGGCTGCGAATCGGGTTGTAGACCGTGATGCCGCCGCAAAGCAGAGGCGCAGCCCGCTCGCTTTCCAAGCCCTCCGGAATGAGAAATACGAAGCGAGCGTTGACGCGCACCCGGTCGGCATAGCCGCCATTGCGGTGAACGCAGGTGCCCTGGCGATCGGCGCACAGATTTTCCTCGCCCTGCAGGCACCACTCACAGTGCCCGCAGGAGTTGGCCTGCCAGCCAACGCCCACGCGGTCGCCGGAGTTCAGTCCCAGCACGGCGGTCCCAGTTGCCGTGACTTTGCCGAAATTTCATGGCCGGGGATCAGGGGATATTGGCTGATGCCCCAGTCGTTGTCGACCATGTGGATATCGCTGCGGCAGATGCCGCAATGGGAGATGGCGATTTCCACCTCGTTGGGCTTGATGTCTCCGGGATCGTACTTGTAGGGCAGAAGTTCGGCGCCAGCTGCATGCGTGGCGAATCCTTGGATCAGCGGCATAAGAGCGTTGCCCTTGGCAGTTAGGATTGGGTACAAGGGCCCGCGTAGAGGGGTTTCACAGTAGGTGTAATTCGAAGCAGGAGGAAACCACACCTGGTGATCTTTATGACGCCACAGTCACTGTGAAACCGCTCTAGTCTACATTATTCGATTTCGACGAGACACGACCTGCATTCCACTGAGCATGGCGTCCACCGGGATCGAGGTTACGGGAACCACCGATTCGCCGTTGAGCGAGATGCCGCGATTGGTGCGCAACGGCTCCAGGACATTGGCCATGGAGATGGGAATCGACGCCAGGGTTCGCCCATCGACCACCGCTTGTGCATTGGGCAGCAGGAGGGTGACGTAAAGCTGGTCGTCCTCGTGCGCCGAGTTCATCTGGTGAATGATGCTGCTCAATTCCATCGGGCCCTCGGTGGCTGAAGAGGTGCTGGTCAGCCGGTCGAGCGTAGCTCCATCGCTGAGCAGAATCCTCAGCGGCCCAGGATTCAAGGTCAGAGGAAGGGGGATGGGAATGCGGAGATTTTTCGTGTCTCCGCGGAAGGGCCGCAGGGTCGCTTCCACCATGACCGTGTCGCCCGCATGGGCCGCCGGCTGCGTCGCCTGCGCTCGCTCCAACTGGATGCTGCGCCGCCCGGGAAGCGAGTCGACATCCAGGTCGATGCGCTGGATATTGCGCACGCGCGCGGAATTGCCATAGACGGTCTGGAAGCGCTGCCCCACGGTAAGCGCTGCGCGCATCGCGGAGGGCAACTGATCGGTAGGCGCGATCAACGAATCCAGATGCAGCGGCGGATAGCCATCGATCGAAACCGTACCCCGCAAGCTGTAGGTGAGCTCCTCGCTGTAGCTGTTGGTCTCGAGCAGCGACTCGTAGAGCGAGACCATCAGCGCGCCGGGAGTGATATCGGGGTTGTCAATGACTTCAATATGCAGGGTGCGGTCGCGCAGGCCGCCGTGGGTGTGGATGGCCACCGGGATCATGCGAGCCGACTCGCCCGGCACGCCGCGAATCGCCGAGGAGCGATCTTCGGTAAAGGCGCCGATGGTCTGGGTGGTGTTGACGATCTTGAAGGAGTTCAGCGGCGAGGCCAGGGTGGCCACCACATCCGCCTTGGTCATGGGGATGGAGACGTTGCCGTAGCGGGTGATGGGGTGCCCGCAGGCCAGCACCTGGTGCGGGTCCACATAGGTCACGGTACAGGTGGCGGCGATCTCCAGATCGCCGCGAACCAGCAGGGCGCTCACGGCAGACCCGGGGAGCAGCGGAGGCCCAGCATCGGTGTGGGCGTCGTCAGGGCAGCTGCCGCCCAGGCCGGCGACCGGCATAGCCCCATGATCGAGACGTGGTCCTGGAAGAACTTGACTGCCTCCGGGCTAAAGCCGGAGAGGACAAGCGGGGTTTCGATGGGGTGGATGTCGGTCGCGTCCGCGGTGGCAGTCGCTGAGCTATGGGCGTCGCCCGAATTCGACTGGCCCGACTGGCTGGTGGTGTGCATCCACGTGGCTGGCTCAGTCGTGCCGTTGACCGCCAGCATCTCGGCAATGGGGGTGATGCCGGCGATGGGTTCCTTGCTGAATTGGCCTATTCTGTAAGACAGCGCGCCCAGCAGCTTGCCGTCGATGTAGACGGGGCTGCCGCTCATGCCTGCGACCACTCCGGTGTACTCTGGTTTGGAGCCCTTGAGACGCGCCAGGATCATATCCTGGCCGGGGCCGAGGACATTTTTGAGCACCCCGAGTATCTCCACGTCCATGGCTTCCGGTTGGGTGCCTTCAAAGACCGTATATGCCACGCCATGGAGGCCGCGGTGCACCTCCGAGAGGGGAAAGACTCCCGCGGTGGCAGACGGAGGCGGAGTAGCCGGGCCAACCTGGGCGACCAGGCTGCCCGCAACAGACAAAAACTGCGGTCAAAATTGAAAAGCGGGTTGATATACGGCTTGTAGACACGTCTACAGATTAGACGTTACTGGCCACTTGAGCATATAGCGCCAACCCTCTTATTTTTTGCAGCTAACGAGGTATTTCGATGAAGTTCGATCGTTCCACCCACCTATCCGGTTACCGTCGCAGATTGGGTCAGAAGCTGTTGCCTGCCTTGCTGGTGTTGCTGCTCGCCCCAGGGTTTCTTCTGGCGCAGGGCCAACAGCAGCCGAGCACGCCGCCATGCGAATGCTCCCGCAACAGCCGGATCAATCGGCGCCTGATTCTGGTGGTCCGGCAGGCGACAATGGCGCGATCGCCATCCCCAAGAAGGCAGAGAAGCCGGATGTTCCCCCGCCGCCGCCCGAGCCGAAGGTGAAGAATCCCCAGGGCCTGCAGAACTTCTCGCTGCGCGTGGATGTGCCCGAAGTGACCCTCAATGTAGGCGTCATCCTGCAGAAAACGCACGAGTTCGTGCCTAATCTGCAGCCGGCCAACTTCCGCGTCTATGAAGATGGCGTACCGCAAAAGGTGGTCAACTTTCAACGCACCAAGGCGCCCATCACCGCGGTGCTGCTGTGCGAGTTTGCTTCGACCAACTGGTATTTCGTTCACGACATGCGGGAAGCCGCCTATGCCTTTGCCCAGCAATTGCAGCCGGACGACTACATCGCGGTGGTGACCTATGACCTTAAAACCCAGATCCTGACCGACTTTACCCAGGACAAGCGCCAGGTCTACGAATCGTTGAATACGTTGACGATTCCGGGCTTTAGCGAGACCGATATGTTCGACGCGGTCTATTCCACCCTCGACCGGCTGAGCCGCATTGAAGGGCGCAAGTATGTGGTGTTGATTGCTTCCGGCTACGACAGCTTCAGCAAGATCAACCTGGATAAGGTGTTGGCCAAGATCAAGGCGACGCCCAATGTCACCATCTTCAGCATCGGAACCGGGCAGGT
The DNA here is from genome assembly GCA_963775365.1 of uncultured Acidobacteriaceae bacterium. GTDB lineage: Bacteria > Acidobacteriota > Terriglobia > Terriglobales > Acidobacteriaceae > PALSA-350. The sequence continues at coordinate 5,938 of CAVZJL010000021.1, forward strand.
CGCCAGGCTCACCGGCAACGCCCGGACCGGTATGTTCGGTCCTAAGGAGATTGACTACCTGCAGGCGGATAACCAGATGTCCACCTTTGCCCGCATGACCGGCGGCATGTCATTTTTCCCCCGTTTCCAGGGCGAGATGCCGGACATCTTCCACTCGATTAACGACTCCATTCGCAACCAGTACGTGCTGACTTACACGCCGACGCAACGCCAAGCAGGACGGGACCTATCGGAAGATCCGGGTGGAGCTGGTGGACAACGAAGGCCAGCCGCTCAAGATGCAGGACGAAAAGCACCACCCGATGAAGTACGACGTCATTGCGCGGGATGGTTACAAGGCCAAGCAGCAGGTGGATTGAGGGGCAACTGCGATTCGCTGTGTCGAATTGGTGGCCTCGGGGCCAACGAGTCCACGAATGGCACGAGTTTAGCCGTGCCATACTGAACCGCAGGGCAGGAGGACTTTAGTCCCCGAGGTAAAGCTTTCAATGCGGGGTGATTTCCGCTAAGGCGTCTTGAAACGCGTACCTCAGCGGCTAGAGCCCTCTTTCGGCTATGGCTTTTCCAGCACGACGACTGAAGCCGTGCCCTTCGTAGAGGGTTTTTCCGCAGCCTGTAAAGCTATGCCCTTCGTATCGAGTTTCATCGTGTTGGGTGGGTCGCGCTCCCCTGACTACCTCGTTCGGGTAACAACTCTGAGGTGCCGTTGCGTGCCAAAGCTTCGTACAATCTAGGAACAAACTCCCCGATCCCTGGATAAGCGTTGGTCACAGCTACACTAGCTCCGCAGCCGAAGCCCGCCCGGCGGGTCCACCACTCTTCCGTGGAAGGGTGGCATCCCAAACACAATCCCTGGTTGATCGCGCTTACGGTGACGTTGGCGACTTTCATGGAAGTGCTGGACACTTCCATCGCCAACGTGGCCTTACCCCATATGGCGGGAACGCTTGGCGCCAGCCAGGAAGAAGCCACCTGGGTGCTGACCAGCTACCTGGTTTCGAGTGCCATCGTCCTGCCCATCTCCGGGTGGCTCTCCACCCGATATCGGCCGCAAGCGCTTCTACATGACTTGCGTGGCGCTGTTTACGGTGTGCTCGCTGCTCTGCGGCCTTGCCCCCACTCTGCCGTTCTTGATTCTGGCCCGTATTCTGCAGGGATTGGGCGGTGGAGGGCTGGCTCCCAGCGAACAAGCCATCCTGGCGGATACTTTTCCGGTGGAACAAAGAGGACAGGCATTCGCCCTCTACGGCATGGCGGTAGTGGCTGCGCCCGCCATCGGACCGACGTTGGGTGGATGGATTACCGACAACTTCAATTGGCACTGGATCTTCTTTATCAACTTGCCCATCGGCATCATCTCGCTCCTGCTCAGCAACCGCATGGTGGAAGATCCGCCCTACCTGGTTGAACACAGGGCTAAAGCCAATCCCATCGACAAGATGGGGCTCGGGCTGGTGGCGGTTGGAGTGGGCTGCCTGGAGTTCGTGCTGGACAAGGGACAGGAGAAGGACTGGTTCGGTGACCGCAATATCACCTTCACTTTCGTGCTGGCTCTGGTCACGCTGGCTATTTTCGTGTGGTGGGAATGGAGACATCCGGATCCGATTGTCGACCTGAAGCTGTTGAAGAATCGGAATTTCGGCACGGCTGTAGGTTTTCAATTCATCCTGGGCATGGTGCTCTTCAGCACCACTGTGCTGATTCCGCAATTTCTGCAGGGCCTGATGGGCTACACGGCAGAGCGCGCCGGCATGGCGCTTTCGGCAGGGGCCCTGGTGCTGATGGTGATGATGCCGGTTGCAGGAAAGCTGGTGTCGATCATGGACGCCCGCCTGATGGTTTCGATTGGATTCCTGGCAACCGCACTGGCGCTTTACAACATGACCCGGTTGGACTTAAACGTGAGTTTCGGGCACATCGTGATGTGGCGCGTCTTTCAGGTGCTGGGATTGTCGTTCATCTTTATCCCCATCAGCACCCTGAATTACGTGGGCGTGCCTAAGGGCAAGAACAACCAGATCTCAAGCTTCTCCAACTTCGCCCGCAATTTCGGTGGCAGCATGGGCACTGCGCTGCTGACCACCTTTCTTGTACGCACGCAGCAAACCCACCAGTCGTCGCTAGCGGCAAACTTCATTCCCGGCAGCGTCGGCTACGAGAACTTTCTTGCCCAGACCAGGAACGCCTTAATCGCAGCGGGACAGACCGCGGCCCAAGCCAAGGCCGCAGCCACCGGATTCGCCTACCAGCAGTTGCTGCGGCAGGCGTCGATGCTGAGCTATCAGAACGCTTTTTGGGTGCTAAGTGTTATTGCTGCGCTGCTCGTTCCCTGGCCATTCATCATGCGCCGCCCACCCAAGCACAAGAAGCCGCCCGCAGACGCAGGGGGACACTAGATCTTAGGTCTTGGCCGAACCGATGTAGGGCCCCTGGCGGTGGAAGCGCGGATCGGTGAGCTGCTGCAACATAAAATCGGCCACGTCAGCGCGTGAGACGGTGAGGGCGCCGGGGGGAAGCGCGTCGGGCAGTACGCGGTAGGTGCCGGTGAAGGGTCCGTCAAGGAGCCGCGGGGCGCGCACAATTGTGTAGTCGACATCGCTGGCCGCCAGTAGACGCTCCTGCGCCGCCTGGTCGACAAAGGGGTGCTTGAGCATCGTCTTCTTAGCCACCCAGAGGGCGATGTTGGTAAGTGCATTCTGATACTTTCCGTGATCCTTGTGGACTCCTGAAGCACCCAGCACGATGAGCCGGGTCACGTATTCCTGGCGCATACCTTCGAGAATATTGGGGATGGCCTCGGAAAGCACATCTGTCTTTTTCAGCGTGCGTGCGCCCAACGCCGAAAGCACTGCGCGGTGGCCGCGGACGGCGTTCACTACCGTCGCGAAATCGAAGACATCCCCTTGAATCACTCGGAGATGCGGATTTTGCACCAGCCCTTCGGGATTGCGAACAAAAGCTGTGACCGAGTGGCCCTTAGCCAGCGCCTGCGAAACAATGAGTTTGCCGGTACCCCCCGTGGCGCCGAAGACGATAATCTTCATTTGAGCCCTGCTGTCCCTTTCCCCACTAGAGCCATTTTCACTTCAACCGTGCACAGTCGAGTGTAGCGAAGTGCGGCTTTTCTTGAGGAAAAGCCGCGACGGGATTCGTCGCTTCGTACACACCAGAAGTGAAAGTGCCTTGCAACCACCACACTATACAAGGTTGGGCATCTGATCTACCCAGGCATCGCACAACCCTTCTACAATCCGGACATCTGAAAGAGCAGAGGACAAAAGTACATGTCAGAAAATCTGGAAAAGACGGAAAAGAACCTGCGCGAACTGATCGCGACCCTACGCGATGGGCACCAAGGGTTTATTGAGCTCGAAAAGAACCTGAAAGACACCGAAGCGCGCAAGCTGTTCCGCGAAGAAACGCTCGTCCGAGCCGGGTTCGCAGCAGAACTCGAAAATGAACTGCATCACTTCGGGGTCAAGGACGTGAAGGTGTCGAGTTCCACCGCAGGCAAAGTGCATCGTGTGTGGGGCGAGCTAAAGGCCCGGCTGGGAGGCGGGGACCACGCCCTGCTGGCGACTGCCGAACAGGGTGAGGACGAGACCAAGAAGATCTATGAGGAAGCGCTAGGCAGCGAGGATTTTCCTCTGCCACTGCGGGAGATCCTGCTGCGCCAGCAAAGGCACATCGAGACGGCCCATGATCGCGTAAAAGCGCTGCGGGATCGGCTGGCTGCATAACCGACTTGGTCCCGACGGGATGGCTGAGAAAAAAATGCCCAGGACGTAAGTCCTGGGTACATATTCCCACCGAGCCTAGTCCCACAGGTTTTAGCGGAGAACGCCTTCGGCGAGGAGCTTGCAGACCAGGAAACCAGCGACCCCGCCAAAAAAGACCAACGCCATGCGGATTCCAGGCTCCCGATTGACTTCTGGCACCAAGTCAGTTGCAGAAACGTAGATGGCGACGCCTGCGGCAACAGGCAGACCAGCGCGCACCCAACCAGGGAAAAAATTGATCACCAACACCCCGGCCAGAGTGGCCGAGGCGACGATCACAGCTGAGTTGAGCGCAGCTACACGGCTGTGTCCGCTGGCCAGCATGACCGAAGCAACGGTGAAGCCTTCCGGCAATTTGTGAAGCAGGATGGCGAGGAAGATAATCCATCCCAACCAGGACGAGAGCACAAAGCCGGATGCAATGGCAACGCCATCAAAGAGGGAGTGTGCCGCAAGACCGGCCACCACCGAGTTGCTGGTGTGGGTGGAGAGAAATTCGCCATGATGGGTTTCTTCCCCAAAGTGAAAATGGGGCGTGATGGTGTGTTCCAGCAAATGAATGAGGCAGTAGCCTCCCAGGACCAATAGCGGGGTCCAATGGAAAGAAAGACGAAAGCTCTCTGGAATCATCTCCAGCAGGACGGCTGCGAGCATGAAGCCTGCGCCCAGGGCAACGAAATAGCGAAGATAGCGTTTCTCCCAGTGGGTGCGTACCAAGATCAGAGCCCCTAAGACGTCAGCGAGCGCGGCGACCAAGCCTAGTACCAGTGAGAGTGAGAAATTGGACATGTCTTGCTTTTGAAGGGTACGGGCCAAAAAGGCTACAGGAAACTTGTTTTTTTAGAGGGACCGTACCGGGACGAAGGGCACGGCTTCAGTCGTGCCGTAAAGCGTGTTCGATCGCATAGGAAGTCGCCTCAGGGGCTAAAGCCCTCAGGTTGTGGCTTTGGACGGCACGGCTCAACGCGTGCCCTTCGTTCAGTGAGCTTCTTATTCCTGTGGGCCTAGTCCGCAAGCGGCCTGATCGAGGTCTTGACTATTGTCTTTCAGTGATCGATTTTCGGCAGCATTCTAATGCTACCTTGCCTAGAAAACCCTAGCCGCTGTGGCGGATATGCATAACATCGCCATCCTCGACCCGGTAGTCCTTCCCTTCCAGCCGTAATGTGCCCTGTGACCGTGCCGCGGCTTCCGAACCGGCCGCGAGCAGCGTATCCCAATGTATGGTTTCAGCCCGGATGAAATGCTTTTCGAGATCGGAGTGGATGGCCCCAGCTGCCTCCTGCGCGCGTGAATGGACAGGTATGGTCCAGGCACGGCATTCATCCTCACCCACGGTGAAGAAGGAGACCAGGCCCAGCAGTTCATAACTTTTGCGGATGAGACGGCGCAAACCGCTCTCGACCAATCCGTAGGACGAGAGGAATTCGGCCGCTTCCTCGTCGGGCATCTCGGCCAGCTCGGCTTCGACTTTGCCGCAAATGGCGGTTGCTCCCGCGTTGGGGCGTGAGGCCACCTCTTCCAGCCTGTATCGCGATACGGCGGATTCCAGATCGGCGCCCAACGTCGTGCTCTCTGCGATGTTCAGCACAAAGAGCATCGGTTTCTGGGAGAGGAACATGAAGCCGCGAATCAGTTTCTTCTCCTCCGCGGACATTTCCATCTCACGTAACGGCTTCTCCTGCTCCAGTTGCTGCTTGCAACGCAAGAGCAGAGCGTGCTCTTTTTCGAGGTCGGGCGTACGCATCTTCTTCAGATCTTTTTCCAGGCGCTCCAGGCGCTTCTCCACCTGGGTGAGATCAGAAAAGATGAGATCGAAGTCGACGTTCTTGATGTCGCGCAGAGGGTCGATACCTCCGACACGAGGAATGGACTCGTCTTCAAAGGCGCATAAGACGTGGATCAACGCATCGTTATCGCGCAGATGAGTCAGGAAGGCGCTCTCCTTGAGCGCTTCCTGCCCGACCGCGGCCACATCAGCGTACTCGACCGTGGCGTAGACGATTTTCTTGGGATTGTAGAGGGCGGCAAGTTTATCCAGCCGCTCATCCGGAACCTTGGCCACCCCGAGGTGCGCCTCGCGCGGATTGGAGTAGGCCGGAGTTTCCACCTTCGACCGGGTCAGGATTTTGAACAGGGAGGTCTTGCCTACTTGGGGAAGACCGATAATGCCAGTTTTCATGGAACTCGCCGTCCAGGCAAACGGCGCTTACGCGCCATGGATTTTTGTTGTGTGAGCCTTGCGGCGCAAAAGTTAAGTATATCGCCAGTAGAGAATTGGGCGCCGTTTCGACGGATTCGGCCTAGATTTCGCGGGAACAATGCGTGGTGACGAACAACGCCGCTATTCCGCACAACAGGACCAGGCTTTCCACATGAACCGATCGCTGATGGAGACGATCGAAGATCTGGCGGCCGGGATTATCGGCGGCCACCGCAGCCACATTACCGCCTATCGAATCACGAGCCGTATCCATTTGAGGGATGATGAAAAACTGCGAATAGGCGGTGAGCAGCATCATCGCCAACACCAGGACTCCCTGCGGAATAATCGTGCGGTAATGAACTCTGGCCAGCACCGATACCGCCAGAAAAATCAAGCCGCAGACAAGCCCGATCCAGTGAAGACGCACCAAAGAACCGCCGACGATTAACCCGGCGGCGTGGATGCCGACGGCCGGAGTAGGAAAAAGCGACGGTAGTTGGCTGAACGCAATGGGCGCTAGCACAGCGCCAAAGAAAACCAGTGCGCCCAGCCAAAGGCCAAGCACCAGGTAGACCAAGAAATGGAAGAGGGTTCGCACGTCGGCTATATGGGCGCCCGGCCGGTAAGCCGTTCTATACGACGGGCCATCGGCGGATGGGTCGAGAAGAGATTAGCGAAGCTCGCCCCGCTGATAAAGGGGGCAACGATGAACAAGTGCGCAGTCGAGGCCGAAGCCTGCATCGGCAGCCGCTTGGAATAGGCATCGAGCTTTTGTAGAGCACTGGCCAGGGCGTAAGGGTTTCCCGTGACATGCGCGCCGGTGGCATCGGCCTCGTATTCTCTGGAGCGGGACACGGCAAGCTGAATAAGCGTCGCAGCGATGGGGGCGAGGATGAGCATGAAAATACCGCCGCCGTCGATGCCTCGACGGCCGTCCCGGCTACCGCCGCCGAAAAAGCTGGCGAATCGGGCGGTCTGGGCCAGCAGGGTAATCGCTCCGGCGAGTGTAGCTGCAATCGAACTGGTGAGGATGTCACGATTCCTCACATGCCCCAACTCGTGGGCCAGCACGCCTTCCAATTCTTCGTCATTGAGCAGATTGAGAATACCCTGGGTGACCGCAACGGCGGCATGGTGGGGGTTTCGTCCGGTGGCGAATGCATTGGGCGAATCGCTGGGGATGACATAGATCTTCGGCATCGGCAACGCCATGCGCGGCAAGATGCGCTCCACAATCTGGTAGACCCGCGGCAGCTGCTCGCGCGTGACCGGCTGCGCGCGATACATCGACAGCGCCAGCTTGTCGGAATAGAAGTAGCTGAAGAAGTTCATCCCGGCAGCGACGATGAATGCCAGGATCATTCCATTGCGGCCGCCAAAGTAGGCGCCGATGAAGATGAGAAACAGGGTGAGCGCAGTCAACAAAAAGGCAGTTTTCAAGGTATTCATAGCGCGGCACCTCCCGCACCTAAACCACTACCTATCTATTGTGTCACGTTGCCGCAGGCTGCGCACGGCTTGGCGATTCAAAGGGAAATGCGGTGAGCTGCGAACCTAGGGGCCTGCGTGATTATGAGGATGTCGTGGAACCAGTCCCGAAGGGACAGCTGAGACCGGCGTTTGCTGGACCAGGTGGAATTGGTGAGGAAGCCCAGGATCGGTGTCCTGGTACATTCTCAGCCGTCCCTGCGGGACTGATCGCGATACCACCCATCTGCTGATTTGTCTTCAACTAGCGCATTCCAAATCAGCACATGGAAAAAAGCTAATTTGAACATGCTTTCAGTGAGTGCCGTTTCAAAACCTGTGGAGTTCTCAGGGCGACTCTCTCAACGAGATCAGACGATTCAGGTTGGCTGTATCCATCCCTGTTTGACGTCAGCATTGCCGGCCGCGTCCAGGCGGCTCATCTGATCACTGGTGAGCGTGACGTCGAGGCCCGCAATATTCTCCCGCAGTTGCTCGATTTTGCTGCCGGCGATGATAGGAAGGATCACCGGATCGCTCTGGCGCATCCAGGCAATAATGGCCTGCGAAGGGCTGCACCCGGCCTCTGTCGCTACGGCGCGCAATACACTCAACCGCTCATCGGAGTCGGGACCGGCGAACTGGGCCGGCACCTCGCGATCGGAGCGCGTGTACGCTCCTTGCAGAAGAATGGAATAGCCTACGAGCGCAATCCCATTCGCCCGCGCATAGTCTTTCAAATCTTCACTGATGAAGATCTGTGGTCCGAAATCGGCGCCGTGGCGAGGACGCAAGTAGGTATATCTCTGCTCCACTACCGAATAGCCGCTCCACTGATGGACCCTGCTGACCGTGTTCGCTTCCGCAATGCGCCATACGGCAAGATTGCTGGCGCCGATGGCCCGCACTTTGCCCGCCTTGATCAAACGATCCAAGGCTTCCATGGTTTCTTCGAGCGGCGTGTCGCGATCGTCGCGATGCGCATAGTAAAGGTCGATCCTATCCGTTTGCAGCCTTTTCAGGCTCTTCTCGCATTCGCGCTCGATCTCCGCTGCGCGTAATCCGCCGTCGCATCCGGGATGGTCAAAACCCAGCTTGGAGGAAACAACCATTTGGCCCCGGTTGCCCCGCTCCTTCATCCATGACCCGATGGTGGTCTCGCTCTCGCCGCCTTTGCAGCCGGGCAGCCAGCATGCATACATATTCGCGGTGTCAATGAGCGTGCCGCCGTTTTCGCTGAAGAAATCGAATAGGCGGAACGAGGTCTCGCGATCGATTCTGCTGCCGATCAGGTCGCTGCCCATGGCCAGCGCACTGACTTCGATATTTGTCCTTCCCAGCTTTAGCTTCTTCACGAACCAAACTCCCCTGTTATGCAAGTATCTAGCAGGCTGCGGAAAACTCACTGCACGATGGGCACGGCTTCAGCCGTGCCGTGCAACGCGACATCCATGAGGGCTTTGGCCTCTGAGGTACGACGATTGAGAGATGTAGAGATGTAGGCGAAATCGCCCATCTTTCGCAGCTGCTGAGGTACTGGTAGTCACAAAGAAGTTCGTCGCGAATCATTGGAAAACCGTCCCTCAGGGGCTGAAGCCCTCTCCGATTGCATACTCTACGGCACGGCTGAACCCGTGCCCTTCTTGCAGCGAGTTTTCCGCAGCCTGCTAGGCATCCGCTGCAACATGAGTGGCCAGGACCACACCGCCAATCATGACCGCGGCGCCGACGAGGTTAGGAATGGTGATCCGTTGCACGGGCGAACCGAACCAGCCAAAGTGAGAAAGAATCATGCCCCCGAGAACCTGCCCTGCAATCAGCGTGATGAACATGGCCCGCGCACCGACCTGGGGCAGCAGCCAGGCAATCGCGAAGACCAGGCAAGCACCCAATGCACCTGCTGTCAGCAGCAAGGGATGGACATCTTTAAATCCACTCAACACACCCGCGCGCCAACCGGTGAGCCCGATGAGAACCGCGGTCGCTGCTCCGATGCACCAGAAGACGGCGTTGCCCACGCGAGGGTTGCCCAATGCGCTGCCTACTTTGCCATTCATCGCCAAATGGACGGCCAGGATGATTCCGAGAAATATGGTGAAGAGATAAAACTGGATTTTCATTGCGTTCTCCGAGACTCTAGAGCGACCTTGGGTGTACCACAGGGGCTAAGGCCCTCATCGGCAGCGCTTATTTCGAGCAGGGCAAAAGCCGTACGCTGATACAAAGCTAATGGGCGCACTTCACGGTCATGGCGAATAGTCTTCCATTTGCTTTGGGCTAAGTTGGTTCCCTTATGAACTATCTGATAGCAACAAGCTGCCAGCGCCATGACACTACACCGATTCCCGGCCGTCTGTCAAAAACGACAGCAGTGACAATAGATGACCGTGCGCCCATCCTTCGCAGCGTTTTCCAGGAGTGGAAAGCCGCAAAGGTCAATGCCCAAGCAGGGGTTAAAATTCTTGACAGCCCACGAACGGCCGGTATAGTGTCGCACCAACTTATGTGTGGAATTAGTTCATAAGGGAACTTTGGTGAAGCTGGTGTTATCTTACTTCCCGCCCGCAATCTATCTCCAGGGAGAGTGCTATCTCGGTAGCAAGCGACTCTACTATAAGTCCGGAGCGGAGCGAAGTTACTCCGAGGTTAGTTCATGAAGAGGCGGCTCATTCTCCCCCGTAATCTACTCTTTGCATCTCTCGCGCTATGTATGTGCGTGGCCTCCATAAGATTCGCACACGCCCAAGCCGCAGCTGCTCCTCCAGCGGCAGCTAGTATCGACAAGGCGGCCGCGGAACGCGGTAAAGGGAACTTCTCTTCCAGTTGCTCGTTTTGTCATGGGTCGCTCGCTACGGGTACGGAACAGGCGCCGAATCTGCTGCGCAGCCCGCTGGTCTTTCAGGATCATAACGGAGACATGCTGGGACCATTCCTTAAGCAGGGCCGTCCAACCCTCGGCATGCCCGCCTTCCCTACGCTGTCGCCGGATCAAGTTTCGGATATCGCCGCGTTTTTGCACTCACGGATCCAGGAAACCCGGGGTAAGCGCCTTCCGGAAACCGCGTTGCTGGTGGGCGATCCTAAAGCCGGACTGGCCTACTTCAATGGCACGGGCAAGTGCAGCACCTGTCACTCCCCCACCGGCGACCTGGCGCACATTGGATCGAAAGATCAACCACTCGCCCTGACGACGGCCTTTCTAACTCCTCCAGCAAAACCTCTGCACGTAAAAGTTGTACTTCCGTCGGGCCAGACCGTTTCAGGGAAGCTGGAGTATCTCGACGAGTTTACGGTTTCGCTGTCGGACGATTCCGGCGTGTATCACACGTGGCCGAGGGATCGCACTAAATCCGTGGACGTAATCGATCCCCTGGCTGCGCACAAAGCTATGCTGCCCATCTATACGGACAAAGACATTCACGATCTACTGGCATACCTGGTGACACTCAAATGAAGTGCAGGCCGATCCTGTTTCTGGTTTCGCTGTTATTGCCTGTCTGTCTTACCGCGCAGACATTGGACCCGGAGGCATTGCACCGGCCACCGACAGATACCTGGCCTACTTATAACGGCGACTATTCCGGTCAGCGCTATAGCACCCTTTCCCAGATCAATGCTTCCAATGTCAAATCGCTCGGGCTGGCCTGGACGCATCACGTGGATTTCGGTTCCGAGTCGTATGCCCAACAGGCCAGTGAGGGTCGCAGAATCAAGTCGACGCCTCTGCTGGTGGATGGTGTGCTCTACTTCACCATCACCGACAACGTATGGGCCATGGATGCGCTCACGGGGCGAGAACTCTGGCACTATGCGTGGCCCAACAACCGCGCGATCCACGTAGCCAACCGCGGCGTGGGTATGTATGGCAGTTGGCTCTACTTTATGTCGCCCGATAACTACCTCGTCTCGCTGAACGCGAAGGACGGCACCGAGCGCTGGCGGGTGCAAGTCGCAGACGTGAAGCAGGATTTCTTTTCCGCCACCTCTCCGCTGGTTATCGGCAAGCACGTCATTGTCGGTCCGGGCAACAACGACAATATCCGCGCGTGGCTGGAGTCTCGCGATCCTGAAACTGGCGCCCTGCAATGGAAATGGTGGGTGGACCCGGAACCGGGCGCTCCAGGCTCGGAGACCTGGGTGGACAACGCCACCATGGAAAAAGGTGGCGGCTTTCCCTGGCTGACGGGGACCTACGATCCGGAATTGAATCTCTATTATCTGGGAACAGGTAATGGCGTTCCGATGGACAGGCCTCCACATCCTACGCCCGAGGGAGATAGCCTTTATACCGCGTCTATCGTTGCCTTGAATCCAGATACCGGGAAGCTTGTCTGGGCCTACCAGGTGACTCCCCACGATACACATGATTATGATGCCGGCCAGACTCCTATTATTTTTGATGGCGAGTTCCAGGGTAAGAAACGCAAGTTATTGGCGCAAGCGTCCCGCAATGGATACTTCTTTCTTCTCGACCGGGCAACTGGGGAACACTTACTAACTACGAAGTTCATGCCGGAAACTAACTGGGCCAAGGGCATCGATCCACAAGGCCGGCCGATTCCGGACTACGCCAAAGATGCTAATCCACCGGGAGCACTGGTCTCTCCTTATCCGATCGGCGCCACCAATTGGTGGTCGCCGTCCTATGATCCCAAGCTGGGGCTGATCTTTGTCAATGCGGCCCGTACATGGGCCTACTTTACGACCTCGGGTTATGGGCGTTTTCGTTCTCCTCCGGACTACGTGTTGAACGCCATCGATTACAAGACGGGTAAGGTGGTCTGGACTCATGAGTTGGGCGACAAGAGCGGAGTGCTGATCTCCGGCCTGCTGACAACTGCGGGAAATCTTTTGTTCGGTGGCGACTCACAGGGAAACTTCCTGGCCATGGCTCCAGCCACGGGCAAGACCCTGTGGCATGTGAATCTGGGACAGTTTGTCACCAACGCTCCCATGACTTATGAGCTTTATGGACGTCAGTATTTATTAGTGGCTGCGAACGATACCTGGTTTGCGTTTGCTCTTCCCGAGGATGAAGACAAGCGTCATTAGGATGGTTAGGAAGGAAAGAAAATGGAGCGCCGCGAATTTTTAAAAGGAATGGCAGTCGCCTCCGCGCTTTCCGCAGAGACACTGTATGGTGCGCAAGCTAACCGGCCCGCGCCCCAGTTGCTGGCGCAGGATAAGGCGCCCTCCCGGCCCCCGGACGATCCGTGGCCGGGCAAGAAAAGAATTCTTGCCATCGCCGACCCACAGGAATGGTATTCCTCGGCTGGCTATCATCACGACTCGGCTTCCCATACGCTGGCTACCGTGGAGCGGTTGGGACGTGAGTCCGGCGCCTGGATCACGGTCGTGCGCACCGACATGCATCTGCTGACCAAGCAGCCGATCGCCGGCTACAACGTCAGAAACCTGAACAACTTCGATGCCGTCTTCTACATGGGAGAAGGCCCCTGGAACATCACCGATCAGCAGAAGGCCGACCTGCTCTCATTTGTTCACGATGACGGCAAGGGCTTCATCGCCGGTCATGCCGGCAACGGCGGGCACCTTCTGCTGTGGCCGGAATATGCGGAAATGATCGGCGGAAACCTGGTAGGCGAATTTCCCTCGGCCGACATGCACATCGTGGTGGAAGATCCAAATTTTCCCGGGGTCCAGGGATTTCCTCGCGAGTTCACGTTTAAGGACCAGTACACCATCGTGGGACCGAATTATTCCCGCGATGTTGATCACGTCATCATGCGAATGGATCCCAGTAAGTTCCCCGAGGTCTTCGCTGCGCTCAAGCCGGAGCACGGCAATGGAGAACAACTGCAAGCCAATCTCAAAAAGCTGGCTGCTCTGCGAAGCGATGGAGATTACCCCATCGTGTGGGCGAAAAAATACGGCAAGGGCCGTGTGTGGTACTCGACGTTTGGCCATCTCGAGGCGACCCTGGATGACGCGCGCATCCAGCAAATGTACATCGGAGCTATCAAGTGGGCTCTGGGCTTGGTCGAGGCGGATATTACGCCTCGTCCCTTCCCCGCGGCGAATCATTAAAGCCAAGTTACGAGGTGTAGACGCACATGAAGAAGATGTTGCTGGTGTACTGCTTAGCTCTCTGCACGATGGCCACCTTGCCATCTTCCGCCCAGGCGCCTGCGCACAAGATTCGCGTTCTGGTGCTCACCGGAAGCTCGGATTGGTCACACCCCTGGCAAGGTACTGCGCCATTTATGCAAGGTATACTCACCAATACTGGCCGCTTTGACGTGAAGCTCGAAGAAGAAGTCGCGGGCATCACGGCGGCTACGCTGGCCAACTACGACGTTTTGATAGATTACTATTATGGCCCTCGTTGGCCTGAGGTTACGGAGAAAGCAGTTGAGGAGTTTATTCGCTCCGGCAAAGGTATGGTCGGCGTCCACGGAATCACCTATGGCCCTTTCTTCGGCCAAGCCGGCGGAAGTGCGACCGAGCCTCGCCGGTTGGAGGGGGAACCGTGGGGCGCGTTTGCTGACATGATTGGAATGACCTGGAAGCTGGACAATATCGGCCACGCCACACGCCATGTTTTCGCAGTGGAATGGGTCGACAAGGACCATCCGATTAGTCGCGGACTACCCCCCACATTTGTCGCCAACGATGAGCTCTATCACAAGATAGACCTCAAGCCGAACGCACATGTCCTGGCCACGGCCTTCGATGATCCCAACGTAAAAGGTGGAACTGGAAAGGTCGAGCCGGCCATCTGGACGGTGCCCTACGGTCAAGGGAGGGTGGTCATGATCGTCCTCGGCCACGATCTCCTGGCCATGAGCCAACCAGGCTTCATGGATGTATTTGCGCGCAGCGCGGAATGGGCAGCAACCGGCGATGTGGCGCCTGGCGCACCCGTTTTAGCTCCTTCCACCAGCTTGGTTGCGCCCACACCCAGCCACTAGAACACTTATGAGAATTTTTTCGTATATCGTGATGACCCTACTAACTGCTTCCCCGGCCTTAGTCGAAGCTGCGCCCGTTCCGCCACAGGCGGAGATCTCGAATACTTTGGTGCATGTGAAGTTGTACCTGCCCGATGCCGAGCATGGCTTCTATCGCGGCACCAGGTTTGATTGGTCCGGCGTGGTGGCCGACTTGCAATACAAAGGGCATAGCTACTATGGTCCCTGGTTCACGGCCACCGACCCCACCGTTTCGGACTTCATCTATAAGGGCTCTGAGATCATAGCCGGCCCGTGTAGCGCTATCACTGGGCCGGTGGAGGAGTTCGCAACCCCAGTTGGGTTCGACGAAGCCAAGGCCGGCGGAACCTTTCTAAAAATCGGCGTTGGCGTCCTGCGCAAGCCTGACGACGCAGCGTATAGCGCTTACCGGCTGTATGAGATTGTCGATGGCGGTAAGTGGAGCGTCAAGAAAAGCGCGGACGCGGTGGAGTTCACCCAGGAACTCCACAATGCCGCTTCCGGGTATGGGTATGTTTATCACAAGAAACTAAGCCTTCTTGCTGGCAAGCCTGTCATGGTCATTGAGCACACCCTGAAAAACACCGGCACGCTTGCCATACATACCAGTGTCTATGACCATAACTTCCTGGTACTGGACAAACAGCCGACTAATGCCGGGTTCAGCATCACCTTGCCGTTCGATATTACTGCCAATCAACAGCCTGACAAGGAATTGGCGGAAATCGAGAAGAACAAGATCTTGTATCGCAAGACATTGACTGGCGAGGATCGCGTGTACTTCTCCATCGACGGCTTTGGAAAGAGTTCCGACGACTACAAGATTCACATCGACAATACCAACGTACATGCCGGAATGACGATCACCGGAGACCGTCCGCTGGCCAAAATGTCGCTTTGGTCCATTCGTTCAGTAATCGCGGTAGAGCCATTTATTGATTTATCGCTGGAAACTGGTAGCCAGTCGACGTGGAAATATAGTTATGAGTACTACACCCTTCCCCGGTGAAGCAGACCGGGGAACCCGCTGAGCCCCACAGCGAGGTGTGAAATAGCTGATCCGTTGCACCGAGATGGAACCTTGGTGTCAAGGCTCAGTCTTGCTATTCGACTGGGCCGGCCTTATAGTGCAAAACATAGCGGTGGAGAAAGAGTTCAATCAGGAACTCAGGGTCAAGAGGATGGCTTGGTTTTCTGAAACTACTTGCGTTTCCTAACCGTCTTCGAAAGCTAACCCGTCAGACGCCATTGCTAAGAGTAGAAAGGTCGATGGCAGCGGTAAGTTGTACCTGTCTTGAGTAGTCTAGGGACCTGCCAACATGAAAGCTCTTGTCAAATACGCGAGTGGCGAAGGAAATGTCGAGATACGGGAAGTTGAGGAGCCACGATGTGGAGACAATCAGGTCAAGCTTGAGATTGCCTATTGTGGAATCTGCGGAACCGATCTTCATGTGCTCCACGACACCTTTCGCAACTATCCACCGGTTATTCTCGGACATGAGTTTTCCGGCACCGTGGTGGAAGTGGGCCGCAATGTCAATCACAACGCCGCCCTAGGAGAGAGAGTCACCGGCCTCGGCGCTACGGCGGTAACCTGTGGCCAGTGCGAGTACTGCCGCTCAGGGTATTTCATCTTTTGCTCCAACCGTAGAGGGATGGGCCACGGTGTGAACGGCGGGTTTACCCGCTACGTGGTTATGCGTCCTGACCAGCTCTACCGAATTCCTGAGAATTTCTCCCTGGACGAAGCGGCCATGAGCGAGCCGTTTGCGGCCGTGGTGCAGGCGGTCACGGAAATCACCAACGTGCGTATCGGTGACACGGCCCTGGTCTCTGGCCCCGGCCCCATGGGACTGCTTTGCCTGAAGCTGCTGGTAGCCGAGGGCATTAGGACCATCGTCGCCGGCGCGCCGGGAGATCAGGAACGGCTGAACGCCGCGCTTCGTATCGGCGCCGCGGCCGTAGTCAACATCGGGGAGCAGAACCTCACGGAAGCGATTCAAGACCACACCAGCGGAGTAGGCGTGGATGTAGCCTTCGAGTGCGCAGGGCACCCCAGCTCAGTGCGCGGATGCCTGGAAGCGCTCCGCCCCATGGGACGCTACACACAAGTAGCCATTTGCGGGCAGGATATTCAATTTCCCATCGATCAGATTTTCTATAAACAGCTGACCATGTCGGGCTCCGTTTGCTATACCGCGCGAACCTGGGAGCGCATGATGAGGATCTACGCCGAGGGTCGAGTGAGACTGAATGACTTGATCTCGAACAAGCTTCCGATATCGGATTGGCAAACCGCCTTTCGCCTATGCGATGAGAAAAAAGCTATTAAAGTATTGATGTATCCGGAGTAGTAATCTTTCGCAGCGGATCGTGCTGTTCTCTGCTGCCCGGTACAGGAAAGCGGAGGAGCGCCATGAGCGAGACACTGGAAAAAACGGTTGCGTATAAGAGCCCTTTATATGAAATGACGCAAACCACCCCCACTTGCCTATGGAACGACTCGGCAACTCTCTCCGAGTTGACTTACTCGATCGAACATGGTGCGGTGGGCGCGACCTGCAATCCGGTGATTGTTTTAGATGCACTCAAGAAAGAAGCTCACCTGTGGAACGATCGTATCAAGGCCCTGGCGATCGAGTTCCCAGTGGCCACCGAAGAAGAGATCGGGTGGAAGCTGGTAGAGGAGATATCCGCCAAGCGATCTGAGTTACTGCGGCCGGCCTTCGAAAAGTACCGCGGCCGGAACGGCCGGCTCTCGATCCAGACCGACCCTCATTACTATCGCAACCCAGCCGCTCTGTTGGAGCAGGCACTGCGTTTCGATGCCCTGGCGCCCAACATGATTGTGAAGATTCCCGCCACACACGCAGGGATCGCCGCCATCGAAGAGGCGACGTATCGCGGGATCAGCGTCAATGCGACCGTCTCCTTCACCTTGCCGCAATCCATTGCCGTGGCGGAAGCGGTTGAACGCGGATTGAAGCGGCGGGAGAAGGATGGCCAGGATATATCCCGCATGGGACCGGTTTGTACCATCATGGGCGGCAGATTGGACGACTGGCTTAAGGTAGTCGCGGAAAAGCAGGATATTACCCTCGATCCCGGCTATCTGGAATGGGCGGGAGTTGCCGTTTTCAAGAAGGCTTACAAAATCTACCGCGAGCGCGGCTACCGGACCCGTTTGCTCTCCGCCGCATTCCGCAACCACATGCAGTGGAGTGAGTTCGTAGGCGGCGATGTGGTGATTTCTCCCCCCTACAAGTGGCAGCTTCGCTTCAACGCCAGCGATGTGACTGTCGCTCCCCGGATCGACAAGCCAGTCAATCCGGAAATCGTGGATGAGTTATTGAAGAAATTTCCTGACTTTGGCCGCGCCTACAACGAGGATGGTATGTCGACCATCGACTTCGACTCCTTTGGCCCAACTGTTCGCACGCTTCGCCAATTCCTGGAGGCGACGCACGAATTATCGGTGCGGGTCAGAGATTTGCTCTTGCCCAATCCGGACAAGGCCTAAACGCCAGCGGTCTCGCGCATTCGCGTAAGTGCAGGTTCGCCCAGGACTGACGTCCTGGGTCATTTTCAGCCGTCCCTACGGGACTGGATGTATTTCGCAATAAGCCTACCCAGGACAGACGTCCTGGCCTACTTTCAGCCGTCCCTTCGGGACTGGTCGCGACAGGCCCTGACCACTGATTCGTCTACGGCGAGCACTTCGGTCGCCTGGAAGGGTCTGCTCCTGCGCTCACCATCTACCCAGGACTGGCGTCCTGGGTTACTCTCGGCCAGACTTGTCCAAATTAGCTCTTTTCGATCTGCCGATTCGTACAGCACTCGCTCAAAAACAAATCAACTATGAAGGTGTATCGGAACCAGTCCCGTAGGGACTGGCTGAGTATGCCCAGGATGTCAGTCCTGGGCTTAGACCTCTCACCACGGGATCAGGGTTCTAACGCAGACTTGTATCAGGCTGGGACCGAGATTTAGCCGCTGCTCCGCATCAAGAGAAAGATCTGCGGCTCCGCTTCTGTAATGTCACAGACACATCTGCGGGAGTGACAGCTAAAGTTTTCCCCTCGCCACCCGATAAACCAGTGGGGTATCCCGGCGATAACTGCCGCGGCAGAATGCTTTCACTAAGGCCTTAGCAACTTTCCGTCACCGCTTTAGTTACAAGAGTTCATTACGGAACTTGCGGTTCTAAATACTTCTTGACACATCTTCAACGCCAACTATATGACATTATCGCGCATAAAACTGACTAGCTGGCGTCGACTAATAGTTCGATGTGGAACTAGTTAGTTATCGACTGCCCCGGAAGTAGAGAAGGCCATAGTCGGACCTTTCATGCCAAAAGGCTTCATCGGCCATCGTTGACCAGAAAGAGCAGTAACTTTAGGAGAGTCACCTGTGAAGAAAGCATATAGCTCAAATAACCACAGAAGCATGCGTTACCTATTGCCAGTGTTCGCGCTGTTCCTCGCGATGTCGACAGCATCCATGTGGGCGCAAGCCGGCGGCGGATCCATGGTGGGAACGGTTCACGATCCTGCAGGTGCGTTCGTTCCTAACGCGACGGTCACGATCACCAACACCGATACCAATACAAACTACCCGGTGACCACCAACGGTGACGGCCGCTTCCTGTATCCACAGTTGCCGGTCGGCACCTACAAAGTCAGCGTGGCTGCTCCAGGCTTCAAGGAAGCCGTTCAGGAAGGCATCACGGTTTCGATCGGAACTACCAGCAATCTCGATATCGCCCTCCAGGTAGGCCAGACTTCGCAGTCGGTGACCGTCACTGCGAACGCGCAGCAGATCCAGACGGAGAGCAGCGACGTAGGCACCACGGTCCCCGGTAAGCTGATCGCGCAACTCCCACTGAATTTTAGTGGTGTGATCCGCAGCCCCCTCGAGTTCATGACGTTGACCCCAGGCTTTCAAGGAGATTCAACGGGCAACGCTCAATCGCAGGCTAGCTTTAAACTCAACGGCGCGGGAACGGGACAAGCTGACGTGATCCTGGATGGTTCGTCGATTCAGCTGGCTTCTCCGAACTACCAGTGGAACTTCGGCATCAGCGTCGATGCAGTGTCTGAGTTCAAAGTACAGACCAGCACCTTCGCAGCGGAATTCGGGCGTACCGGCGGCGGCTTCGTCAACGTGGCCTCCAAGTCGGGAACCAATGAGTTCCACGGCGCCGTGTATGACCTGTTGAAGAACGCGGCGTTTGACGCCAACAGCTGGCAAAACAACCACACCGGCGTGGGCAGGCAGAACGATACGCAAAACGACTTTGGTGGGTTTGGCGGCGGCCCGGTATTTATCCCCAAAATCTATGACGGCCGTGGGAAGACTTTCTGGTTCTTCAGCTATGAGGGCTTTCGCTTCAAGTCCGGTGGCCCCGCCCTTACCTCGACGGCGACGCCGGCTATGTGGAACGGGGATTTTTCCCAGGTCCTGAACGGCGAAACCATCAATGGTGTCACTTACCCGGCACAAAAAATTTATGATTACACAACCTGCTCAGGAGCCAACCTGGGCAAGCCATGCCAGGCGTTTCCCAACAACCAGATTCCAGCGGACAGGCTGGACCCGTATGCCAAGGCCTTCATTCCCTATCTCCCGGTAGCTACCAATCCCAACCAGCCTTTCCAGAACCTGGCATACACACTTCTGGCGCCGATCAACAACGATCTCTATTCGACCCGCATCGACCAGAACATCGGGCAAAAGCACAAGCTCTTCGGCAGCTATGCGCAAGCCGACTTGCCGATTATCAACATTTACTCATACGGTCCGAAGGGACTCTATGACCAGAGCTTTGGCAGCACAACCACTCACTATGTTCGCATCGGTGAGGACTATGCCATCACGCCCACGCTTTTAAACCACTTCAATGCCGGTTATACCCGCCGCTTCCGAATCGAACAGGGCGAAGGCGGTGTTGGATCATGGGCGGATAAGATCGACTTTCACGGCTACTACCAGGACATTCTTATCCCCAACAACGGCATTCAATACATTCCATCCACAGGAGCGGGGATGCCCACCCCCCCAGGCGACAACAGCTCATTCATAGACAATAGCTACCAATGGGACGACTCAGTCTCGTGGGTGAAAGGTAGGCACAACTGGAAGTTTGGGTTTGTGTACCGGCGCCAGGGCTTCAACTCGAACTACAACAGTAATGCCGCTCCCGATTTCGGCTTCAACAATGTTTTGACTTCCGCAGGAAATCTGGCAGACGGCAACCCTGTCGACCCGAACTCCGGGTCGGGCGCAGCATCCTTCTTTCTCGGGGCAGCGTCGAACGGGACGGTTGGCGGCGCTCAAAACGCTGCGATGCGCGTGCACGGTTGGGGGTTCTATGCCATGGACGACTGGAAAGTTAGCCCAAAGCTCACCCTGAACCTGGGCCTGCGCTATGAGGTCCCACAGCCGGTATTTGAAGAAAAGTGCAGGACATCTCAAGTCAATCCAACCCTGGCCAATCCTGGCGCCGACGGCCTCCCGGGTGCGTACGAGTTTCAGGGAACCGGCCCAGGCAGAGACGGCAGGTGCTCCCCGATGAACCAGTATTGGGGATCGTGGGGGCCTCGCGTAGGCTTGGCATACCAGATCGACCCCCGGACGGTAGTCCGTGCTGCGTACGGCCTCTACCAAACCCCGCTGAAGATATCCAACTTCGCGAACACCGACAGTCTGGGCTTCTTCGCCGCCGGCTATAAGTGGCCTACCCCGATCAACCAACAGACACCTTCCGTTATCCCCAGCAGTGTGCAAGGTTATCCCGGATCCATCCCGCCAACCATCACGCCAACAGCCCTGAACGGTAACGGTGGCGGTGGTGGCGCGGCGAGCGGTGGACCGGTTTTCCTACCCAGCAGGCTTGCTAGGCCTGGCGACGTGAATAACTGGACATTTGACATACAGCGCGAGTTCCCCGGCCAATGGCTCGTCGATATGGCCTACGTCGGAAACCATGGAAGTCACTTGCAGGCGCTGCTTAAGGATCCCAACGTGGCTCCTGCCTCGGCCCTGGTATACGGCAACTGCCTGGCGGTTCCACTAACGGGATCCGGGGCCAACCCGGCTTGCGCGGGACAAGCGCCCGTTGGCGTCCCGTACACAAACTTCGAAAGCGACTTTGGCTCTGGGGCTACGGTTGCTCAGGCCCTGCGGCCTTTCCCGCAGTACCAGACCGAGGACCTGGACACATCATTCAGCGCGAACCCATGGGGCAACTACAGTTACGAAGCACTGCAGATACAAGTAACCAAGCGCTACGGCTCCGGATTGACTATATTGAGCAACTACACGTGGGCGAAGAATCTTACCGACGCCGATTCAGACTATGCCCCGCAGGAAGCGTGGAATGGCGGTGTAGGCGGAATGTTTGATCCTTATGATCCCAGGAAGGAAAAAACCTACAGCGAATTCGATCAACCACAGCAATTCAAAATTGCCTATACCTACGAGCTTCCTTTCGGAAAAGGAAAGAAGTGGGGAGGCAATGTCAACAAATTGACCGATGCGGCAATCGGCGGTTGGACGCTAGGTGGTGTGGATACCTACGCGACCGGCTTCCCTCTGTTCGTACAAGAAAACAATTGGACCGCCGGTACCTTTGCGGGCCAGGCAACCGGAGGCAACGCACGGCCTAACGTAGTCCCAGGGACAAATCCCAGCGCCTTCTTTGGTAAACTCGGGGATTATAAATTTGGGACGACGGCCAAGATCAACGCTGCCGCTTTCACCCAGGCGCCGAACTATACGTTTGGAAACGCTCCTAAGACCCTCGGGAATGTACGTAACTTCACCCACAAGGAAGAGGATCTGCAAGCTTCCAAGCGCATCCCGCTATTTACGGAACGGGTCAATTTCCTCTTCCGATTCGACGCGTTTAACATCTTTAACCGCCACAGCTTTGGGTGTATGGATTACCACATAGGAGATCCAGCGTTTGGACAATTCCAATGCGGTACCGGCCCCAACGCGGAAACCAACAATAATCAGTCGGGCATCGTCTCGTCGGCTCGAACGTTACAGGCTAACTTCCGAATAACGTTTTAACGTAGATGTGGTTGGGAGGAGGCACATCGCTTCTCCCAACCACATTGCGAAGTGTGGTATACACAATGGCAGTAGAGAAGGGGGAGCGCGACAGGCTTCCCCTATTCTTTTTCTGCTTTCGCCGGGCAAGTCATGCGTTGTAGCAGTCATCGGTTTTTGATCATCGGGCATTCCGCTCTCTGCGCCTTCTCTTTCCTGCTTTGCCAGACTACGGCTTGGGCCCAGGATGCTGACACTGAAGCGGCGCAGCATTTCGCCGCAGCTCACCAAGCCCAGGATGCGGGAAACCTCGACCTGGCGGCGCGGGAGTATCTAGCCGTCATTCGCCTTCGCCCCGATGTAGCGGAAGCTTATGCAAGCCTGGGATTGGTCTATAACGCACAGGGGAAATTTGTGGAGTCGGCACGGGCCTTGTCCAAAGCCGAAAAGTTGAAGCCTGCGTTGCCGGGCGTGAGCCTCTACTTGGGCATCGACTACGAAAAGCAACGCCAGGCAAATCTGGCGGTGCCGCAACTGATCGAGGCCGTCCACCGGGAACCCTCCAACAAGGAGGCACACACGTGGCTGGCAAGAGCCTTGTGGGATGATGGCCGAACCGAGGCAGCATTCGAACAGCTACGCCAGACCGCTTCCCTCTTTCCTTCCGACCCGGCGCTGCTACTGGACCTGGGAGAGGCCTATCGCAAAGCGGCCGATCTGGGCATCGAGCGCGTGCTCAACCATGCAAGTGGTACTCCCCTGCTGCATCAGGTCTACGGCGACATCTATAAGGACGAGCACGCCTGGGAAAACGCCCTGGCTCATTACTATCGAGCGCTCGACCAGGACCCACACTGGCAGGGCGCGCATTTTGGATTGGGTGAAGTTGCATTCCATCGCGAGAAACTGGACGCCGCCGCCCAGGAGTATCACCGCGAACTGGAGCTGAATCCAAACTCCGCCGCTTCTCTGGCCAGGCTCGCCGAGATAGCGCTGCTCCAGGGCAAGCCGGACGACGCTCTGCCTTTATTCAGCTCTGCGATTCGCGCCTCGGAGTACCAGGCAGCGAATGCCCTAGGCCTCCCCCGGGCCTACCCTGCTGCAAGCGAAGACCTGAGCGAGGCCGAGCAAGCGCAATTGCGCACCTGCCTACCGGCGTTGGAAGGGGCTCCGGTGAGTCCATCCCGCAGCCTGGCCCTGGCAGTTGTCCAGGCGCGCCTCGGCAACACAGATGCTTCGCTCGCGGCGTGGAATGACTTTACCAACAACGCGCCCCATGCGAATCCTTCCGATGCTTACGCACGGGGACTGGACAATTTCAATCGTCAGAATTTTGAGAAGGCCGCCAGCGATCTGAACGCATGGCTCAAGTCGCATCCGAATGACGGTAAAGCCGATTACCTATTGGCTAGGACCTATCGCAATCTATCCCTCTCTACGCTCGAACAACTACTGGCCACTGCTCCGGATTCGTATGCGGCACACGAACTCCTAGCGCAGACCTACCAAAATGCGGAGCAGGATGCCAAGGCCCTGGCGGAATTTAAAGTGGTGGAAAGTATCGTGCCCAATTTACCGGGGGTGCATTTCTCCATCGGTCACCTGCTTTTGAAAACAGGCCAGCAAGAAGAGGCGATGGCCGAATTAGAAGCCGAGCTTCGCTTAAATGCGGACCACGCCGGGGCCAATGCAGAGTTGGGAACGATCCTTCTCAATCAACAGCAAGCAGCGAAGGCTATCCCGCACCTGGAAAAAGCACTGCAAGCCAATCCGGATCAGTGGGCCACTTATCGCGACTTGGGCAAAGCGTATTACATGCAGAAAGATTTTCCCAAGGCAGAAACCGCACTGCAACAGGCCGTTCGCCACGATCCCCAAGGCCAGGCCCATTACCAGCTAGCCCTGGTGTACCGCTCGCTGGGGAAGAAAGAAGCGGCAAATGAACAATTCGAGATTGCTCGAAAACTCAAGCTCGAAGGTTTGGCTCACTCTGAAACACAAATGAACACACTGGAATCCGTGGACCAATGATCGGCTGCCTTCGAGGAGAAACCACGAAAGCGCTTTTCGCTTCGCATCGTAAGACCGCCTGGGCCATCACCCTGGCGCCGCTTTTTCTCTCCTTCGCCCTGCTAGGGCAAACCGATTCACTCCAACGTGGCTTGGAGTTATTTCGCCAGGAGAAATACGAGGAGGCGCTGCAGCAATTTGAAGAGGCAAGGCGTTTGCAACCCAACAACGCTTCGATCGACAACTTTATCGGGATTACGGAGACTAAACTTGGCCGCATGGACGAGGCCAATCAGGATTACGAAATCGCCATCCGTATCGACCCGAAGCTTGCCGGCCCGCATACCAACTTGGGGTTCAACTATCTCAGTAAAAAGCAGTACGATCTGGCAGAAAAGCAATTGCGGACGGCTTTGGCTCTGGATAGCGTGGACCCATTCTCGCACTATTACCTCGCCGTGCTTTACCTGACTACTTCACGAGAAAAAGAAGCCATTCCGCACATCGGACCTGCCATCACACTGCTCGAAAATGATCCCGCCGCAGCCTTGCTGGCTATCAGGGCATACCTCACCTCGGGTACTCCGGCGGAAGCATCGAAGCTTATCGATCTGGTGGAGCAGCATTCGAGGTTTTCCGCGGAGCAGGAATACGAGCTAGCCAAATTGTTCGAGGATCGGCAAATGTACGTTGAGTCTGCGGCGCGCTTTCGGCGCATCGCGGAGATGCAACCCTCTTGGCAGAACCAGTACAACCTCGCCCTTGCCCTGGTAAAGGCCAAGCGGCCAAAAGAAGCGCTTCCCCTGCTGGCCTCCTTAACCGCGGAGCATGCCACCGAAGCAAACCTGCTGAGCGATATTGCGTCCACTTATGAAGCCGCCGGGGAGAACTCACTAGCCCTCGACGCCTGGCAGAAAGCCATTGCCGCCGATCCGGCCAACCCCGACCGATATCTTGATTGCACGCGGCTGCTGATCGATCTAGACCGGTATAAAGAAGCAACCGAGATTGTGCAGCGTGGTATTTCCCGAGTTCCTGATGACTATCCATTGACCATCCGTTTGGGGGCCATCGAGATGATGACCGGAGATCACGCCCAGGCTCGCGACACCTTCCGAAAAGCGATTGCGGAGCATCCAGCACTTGCCTTGGGCTACGTGGCGGTGGCGCAGAGCTATATGAAGGACGGGAAAGATGACGAGGCGTTGAAGGTTCTTACGGATGCGCGGGCCGTGGTCCCACGAGACTTTGCGCTGGACTATGTCTTCGGCCTGGTTTCGTTTCAGCTGGGCCAACAAAAGCAGGCAATGGAAGCGTTGAAAAGCGCGGAGGAGATGCAACCGGCGGTGGTGGAGCCACACTATCAACTGGGCTTGCTGTATATGAAGATGCAAGAGTGGAAAGAAGCGCAGGAGGAATTTGAGCAGGTGCTTAAGCTTGACCCCCACAACGCATCCACTTATTACCAGCTTAGCCGAACTTACCAACGCCTGGGAGAAAGCGATAAAGCCCAGCAAACGGCTAAACAGGCCAGCATGCTTACCAAGACGCAACGCGAAGATGCTATCAAGACGCAGCAATTGCGCTTCGGGATCCCTAATCAAAACTGATAGTTCAATACGGAACTGTCACGGGAAAAAATCTCTTGACACTCTTATAAGTGCAACGATATGAACTTACTGCACGTATATTCGCGCCTTTCTTTAGTTCATTACGGGACTCAATGACCGAAGCACACATCATCATCAACGCCCACATTCAGGCGGCCCCGGGTCACGAAAAGGAACTGGGAAGCGCATTGCATGCGCTGGTTGCTCCGAGCCGCAAGGAACCTGGAGTGATTGTCTACGAACTCCACCTTGATCCTGAGCATCCCGGGAATTTCATGTTTTATGAAAAGTTCGCGAGCCAGGCTGCGCTCGACCTGCACCTTGCATCGCCTCACTTCGAGAACTTTCAAAGTTACCTTAAGGCAAAAGGTAATCCAATCGCTGCACAGACGGTGACCAGATGGCAGAGCTTCGATTGAGGTCGCTAGCTAAGTAATAACGATGGGGCAAAAGTCTGCCCAGGGCAAAAAAAAAAAGCTCAGGGGCAAAGGGTCTGCATGAGAACCGGCGCCCTCGAGACTCTGGCTTGTATCAGAGCAAGACTTTACAGGCTACGTAAAAACTCCTGTTTAGTGTCAGGGCGCGACTTTAGTCGGGCCGTAAACCATTGAGAATTTGACGGGCTTTAGCCCTGGGTTCGTTTATGAAGAGTATGGGCCTATAAAACAGGCTGTTGGAACAGAGTTCTGCAAAGGATAACCAGTGAGCCCCGAAAACGGATACACGCCTCCTGATGAAATGCCACCGGCGCCCATACATCGGGTGCTGGTGGGGCAAAAGGCTTTGGTGACCGGAGCAAGCAAGGGGCTCGGCCAGGCAATGGCCATCGGGTTTGCGCAAGCCGGCGCAGATGTCCTGGTGAATTACAGCACCGACGAAGAGGGAGCAAGGCAAACCGCTGCGATCATCGAAAAACACGGCGGAAAAGCAGTGATCTTCAAGGCTAACGTCTCCCGCGAAGACGAAGTGAAGGCCATGTTTGAGTGCATGTTTAAGAACTTCGGTAGACTCGATATTTGCGTGCCCAATGCCGCCATACAACTGAATGCCAAGGTAGATGAGATGACGCTGCAACAATGGCAGACGGTGATCGATGTAAACCTTACGGGCATGTTCCTCTGTGCCCGGGAGGCGATTCGGGCGTTCAAACGGCAAGGGATCGATCGTTCGATTTCCCATGCCTGCGGCAAGCTTATCTTCATGAGCTCCGTGCACGACATCATTCCCTGGGAAGGCCATGCCAATTACGCCGCGGCCAAAGGCGGTCTGATGTTGTTTATGAAGAGTCTGGCCCAGGAGGTAGCTCACCTGCGTATCCGGGTGAATGCAATCTCGCCGGGCGCGATTCGGACTCCGATGAACGTTGAGAAATTGACGACGCCGGAGATCTTCGAGTCGACACTTCTCAAGCTGATACCAGCCAAACGAATTGGCGAACCGGGAGACATCGGACGAGTGGCAGTATGGCTGGCCTCGGACGAGTCGGACTACGTGTACGGAACAACCATCTATATCGATGGCGGGATGACCCTTTATCCAGGCTTCATCGGAGCCGGTTAAATGAAGTTAGCGGCGGTCTTTCTATTGGCGACGGCCTTACCGGCGGCGCAATCCGCCACAATTACGGTGACGATTTCCGGAACTACCGGTGAAATCAAGGTTGGCGAAGGGCCAATCTTCGGCCATAGCTCCTACCAGAAGATCCCTCCAGGTGATCCTTTTGTGTTGACTTATACCTTCGATGACGAAAAAGGAAAACAAGCTATCTCCGGGATAAACGGGGAGACCATCACCCAGTCGGAGACAGAAAATGCAGCCCTCTCTTCTCCAGGCACCAACGCCGTTCTGCAAATTGGAAGCGCGGTCTGGGAGTTTGGAGCATCCACCCGCGCCCAGGTTAAACTCCAGACTTCCGCCAACAGTAAGAGCGAGCAATTTGTGTACAGCACGCAGGCGGGCAGCAACCGCATCTCATCGCAGATAGTTCCTGCAAAGGATGGTTATTGGCCGAAGAACGGCGACTGGCGCTCGAGCTTCACCTCTGCCTCCCTCGAAGGCAGCACGGCTTCCTTTTCCGCGGATAACGACCGGGTATCCGCCAGCGGAAGCCTGTTCCCCTCCTCGATCACGGTCACCGGCGTGGATGTGGATGGCCAGTGGCTGCGCGACGCAACCACCGCCGAAGGACCCGGGCTTCCGAACCGGGGAAGGAAGTGGCAGCTGGCCCATGCCTCGCCTAAGGGGGGCTACATCGTGGAAGAGGTAACCAGAACCATCCTGGGAACAAAACCGGATGGGTCGGCAATCACGCCGTCTTCCATTAAATACTGGCAGGCGTGGCATGTTCCCGCTGGATCGAATACTCCAGAAAATGCGTTGGACAGTTTCCCGAATCCGGCGCCGGGCGGCAGCACAGGTGAGGATCGCATTTCCGTGGCCGCGCGATTTTATGAAGGCTTGACTTTACCCCCCACCTTCGCTGTGGGAAACAGCCCTTACGCGGGTGAGCGTCCGTCGTCGACAACCGATCCAAAGCTATCCACCAGTGACGCCACGCTGCCTGTCACAGTCAGCACGGCCCTCCACTTTTAGCCGGGCCGGGTTAAGAAAGGGGTCCCCATTGCTTTCGCAACTCTTAGGGTTGACATGGATTGTAATGATGGCGGTGACTATTCCCGCTCCCGCGGCATTGCATAAGCCGGTTCAGACAGCCAATGGTGCGCTCCTAGGCATTCCAGGAAGGAATCCCACAGTTACCGTTTTTCGTGGCGTGCCCTACGCCGCACCGCCAATCGGCAATCTTCGTTGGAAAGCTCCTCAGCCGGCGCACTCATGGGCAGGCATTCGCCGCGCGGATGCATTTGGAAATACCTGCGTACAGAATGCACTCAAGCCCGGCTCCTTCTATCAAGTGGAGTTCTATGAGAGCCCGGAGCCAATGAGCGAGGACTGCCTCTACTTGAATGTCTGGACCGCTGCATCCTCTGCTTCAGAGAAGCGTCCGGTCATGGTATGGCTTCACGGGGGAGGCTTTGTTGAGGGTTCTGGCTCTCTCCCATCGTTCAACGGAGAGGCTCTGGCCAGCAAGGGCGTTGTGTTGGTAACCATCAACTACCGTCTTGGCGTTTTCGGCTATCTCGCTCATCCTGAGCTCACTGCGGAGGACGCATTTCACGCCTCCGGCAACTACGGCATGCTCGATCAGCTGGAAGCGCTGAAATGGGTGAAGGTGAACATACAAAATTTTGGCGGAGATCCGGAGAACGTCACCATCTTCGGACAGTCCGCGGGCGCGTCTTCAGTACTGAGCCTTTGTGCTTCGCCGCTGGCCAAGGGCTACTTTCGCCGTGCCATCGTGCAAAGCGGCGGCTTCATACCTGCCGAAGATCTCAAAGCCGCCGAACAGACTGGACTGAGCTTTGCTAAAAAGATGGGGGTCGCTTCCCTCTCTGAATTAAGAAGCAAACCGGCTGCAGAAATTCAGCGGATCGCGATTCCCCCTCCGAGCGGCACGGGCGCGAACATATCCAGATTCTGGCCCATTGTCGACGGCTATTTTCTGACTGCTCCTCCGCGTGAAGTTTTTCGTGACGGAAAAGAAAATACTCATTCGCTGCTCGCCGGTTCCAACGCCAACGAAGGCACAACGTTCATTCCGCCCACGCTTACCGAGAAGCAATGGAAAACTCAGATCGAAAACCGTTACGGAGCGCGCGCGGAAGAGTACTTCAAGCTCTACCCGGCCAACTCAGACAGGGAGGCATGGGAAGAAGCGACCAATGGAGTACGGGACCTAATGGCAAGAACAGCGTTAGAGGTGGCCAGATTCGAGAAGGGCCAGAAGACGTATATCTATTATTTCGATCGCCGGCCGCCAGGTCACGACAGCGATCACTACGGCGCGTATCACTCCGCGGAATTAGTTTATGTCTTCAACAATCTGGACTTCGTCAAACGGCCCTGGACGGAAGTCGACCGCAAGCTGGCCGATACGATGTCGAGCTACTGGGTTAATTTCGCAAAGAGCGGAGATCCGAACCATGCAGGCCTTCCCCATTGGCCGGCCTTCGGTGCAACTCCAGCGCGCGGCCTCGGGCTTGGTGCCGAAGTAAAGCCCGCCACCGCGCCACCCACTGAAAGATTGGACGCCTTAAAGAAGGAGGGATTCGACTCGATGTTCTGAGCACTGGCCTGTTTTGGAAAAGTTCCCAGCAGAACTCTTTTCAAAATGTTGACTTTAAGTGCTACTATACGTCGCGGAAGAAATCGGACCAGAAAGATGAAGAACAAACCTGACACAACTCGTGAAGAGGTATCTCGCAAAATAGATAAGTATTGGGTCCCTATCATTGCGAAGACTATCGAGCTCCTGGATTGTTTCGGCTCTGCGGCCGAATCGCTTACGCTGGAGGAGGTGGTCAAGAGGACCGGAATCCCGCACACGACCGCCTATCGCATTCTGCACACCCTGGTATTGCGGGATTACCTGACGCAGTCCGGCCGCCAGTACCGCCTCAACCGATTGCGCCGCAGATTGCGGTTTGGCTTCGCCAACCTTTCCAAACACATCTGTATTGCCGTCGAGATCCAACGCAGCCTTGAAAAAGCGACCGCCGCTGCCGGAATCGATTTGGTGGTGTGGGATAACGATCGCAACGCGGATACCGCCATTCGCAACGCCGAGGCGATGGCCGACAGCAAGGTGGACCTGGCTATTGAATTTCAGCTATACGAACACGTGGCGCCGGTGATATCGGATATTCTTTCCCGTTCGGAAATTCCTCTCATTTCTCTCGTGAACCCTCATCACGGCACAGTCTATTTTGGCGTCAATAATTATCGGGCGGGGTTTTCCGCCGGGGTCGCGCTGGCCGACTACGCTATCAAGCACTGGAATTCCGAAGTGGATACGCTTCTGCTTCTCGAGTCACCCCGTGCCGGCAGAACCATCCAGAGCCGGCTGGTAGGCGCGTTGCAAGGGGTTCAGGAACGGCTAGGACCCTTGCCTGAGAAATGTATTGTTCACCTCGATGGAGGTGGGGACAAAGCGACCTCTCAAGCAGCCGCAGCCGGCGCCTTCAAGTCAAGATCGAGAAAGCGGGTGTTGGTCGTCGGGATCAATGATGAAAGTGCCATCGGGGCCGTGGACGCAGCGAAGCAGGCCGGGAACGGCACTGACATCGCGATTGTCGGCCATGGCGGAAGCATGGAGATTATGGATATTGTCGCCAAACCCGACAGCCCATGTATCGGCACTGTATTCTTCCACGCTGAGCGTTACGGCACGGATCTGCTGAGTTTCGCCTTACCGATCGTTCGCGGACGATCGGCGCCTGTTGTCCACTACGTGCCCCATGAGTTCATGGGAAAAGATGCCTTGATGCGAGAGCGCCGCGCCCTCCCGTCGTAGACCCTGGCGCCGCAAAGGCGCTGGCGAAGATAGGAATGTGACTTGGAAAAGCCAAAGGTAGCAATTTTTGGGATCGGCTTCATGGGCCGCGTCCATACCGAGGCGCTGCGCCGCCTGGGCAACGTGGAAGTAATCGGGGTCGCTGGCCGCACGGCCGAGGCGGCGCGCAAGTTCGCTGACAATCTGGGCATTGAGCGATCCACCGGAAATTACCAGGATCTGCTTGCCGACGCTGACATCACCGCGGTCCACATCTGTGCTCCTAATGATTTGCACTACGACATGGCGAATGCAGCCATGCAAGCGGGCAAGCACGTTTTGTGCGAGAAACCTCTGGCTTCCTCGGTCGCGGAAGCTAGCTCCATGATCGCGCTGGCCAAGCAAAAGGGACTTGCCAATTGCACGCTCTACAACGTGCGTGCGTACCCGCAGGTACAAAATATGCGCAGCAGGTGCGAAGCGGGTGAGTTTGGCGATATTTATGTCGTTCAGGGCACGTATTCGCAGGATTGGCTGCTCTATGACACTGATTGGAACTGGCGCATTGAACAAGGACCGTCGCGCACCTTCGCTGACATCGGAACCCACTGGTGCGATTTAGCGGAGCACATCACGGGGCAGCGCATTACTTCCGTCTGCGCGGATCTGCATACGTTTCACAAAACGCGCAAGAAGCCGAAACACTCCGTCGAGACCTTTACCGGCAAGACGCTTCAGCCGAGTGAATACGACGAAGTACCCATCAAAATCAGAAGATTTCGGCGCGATGATGTTTGCCATGGGCGAGGACACGCGAGGTTCGCTGACCGTGAGCCAGGTTTCCGGGGGGCGCAAGAACCGTCTGTTCATCGAAATCTTCGGCTCCAAAGCATCCGCGGCCTGGACGAGCGAAGCTCCCGACGACCTTTGGATCGGTCATCGCAATGCACCCAACGAGATCCACATCAAAGATTCTGTGCTCATGCTCGCCGGAGGCCCGGAGCTACACCGATCTACCGGGCGGCCACGCCGAGGGCTATCCTGACACCTTCAAGCAGATCTTTCGCCGCTTCTACAAAAGAGTCATGGATGCGAAAGCGCCGGTCGATTATCCCACCTTTGAAGATGGAATTCGCCAACTGCGCGTTCTCGATGCGGTACTCGGAAGTTCGCAAAAAAAGGCCTGGGTGACGGTACCGGACTGAGTTGTCTCAAAGAAATGAAAATCGCTGATCACCTGCGGCTCGGTCCATCCGCTATAACGGCTGCTGAGGTAAGCGCTACCCTACCCTTTGCCATCCCGCCAGCAGCCGAGGGACCTGCAGTTCAGCAAATCTTTTGTGGAAGTGTTTTTCGCCCGAGCCTCGCTCGCTCACATGGGAGTACTTTCGCATGGTGCCGTTAAGCGTAGCGCTCCTCCTGGCACTTCTCGGATTCTTCCCCGCTCAGCGTGACAAGTATGCGGGAGACGCAGCCTGCCTATCCTGTCACCAGGATCAGAGCGATCCTTACCAGCACACCTCCCATCATCTGACCTCACAGACAGCGAACAAGGACTCGATTCTCGGTTCATTCCATGATGGATCAAATCTGCTGATGATCGCCGACCCGGCAAAGGCGGGCGATAACCCGGGCCTCTACTTCAAGATGGAAGCTAGAAACAACGGTTACTACCAGACCGCGATCGCCGGCTGGCCGGGCCACTTGCAGCAGCGAAGCGAGCGGATGGACATCGTCATTGGCTCGGGCGTGCGGGGGCAAAGCTACCTCTATTGGCACGGGCAACAATTATTTGAATTGCCCGTAAGCTACTGGTCGGACGGGAACCGTTGGATCAATAGTCCCGGCTACAAAGACGGCACGATGAACTTTACCCGGGCGGTCACACCGCGTTGCCTGGAGTGCCACGCTACTTATATTGAACCGCTCTCGCTCGATCCTCTAACCAATCGTTATGACCAGAAGAGCCTGGCGGTAGGTATCGCCTGCGAGCGCTGCCACGGCCCGGGCGCTGACCACGTCGCGCTCGAGCGAACAAAAGCTTCTGTCGGCGCAGAAGCAATCTTGAATCCAGCCAAATTCTCGCGGGACAGGCAAGTAGACCTCTGCGCGCTGTGTCACAACGGTATTCGCAGGGAGGAATTCGCCCCGGCATTCTCGTTTGTACCAGGCAAACCGTTAGACAACTACTTGCAGCCAAACGTAGGCGAGATCGCGGCCCATCCTGACGTGCATGGAAACCAGGTAGGCTTGTTGCAAAAGAGCCGCTGCTATCTCTCTTCGCCTAAGATGAGCTGCTCTACCTGCCACAACGTACATCAACCAGAGCGGCCGGCCGCGGCGTATTCCGATCGTTGCCTAACCTGCCATCAGGTGGAAAGTTGTGGCATGTCGAAAACCATGGGGCACAAAATAGCTGACAACTGCATCGACTGCCATATGCCCGTGGAACCGACCAATGCGATCGCTTCTCAGACAGCAGGCGAGGTTGTCCGGCCCAAGATGCGAAACCACTGGATCAAGGTCTATCCCTGAGAATCGGAGAAATCGGCGACGCCTTGGCTTGCGACTCTGACTCCTGATGCATGGCTCGATGCAAGGCACTATCCGCTGCGAGGAGCAGGATTTCCGGCATCCTCGAGGTTCCCCCGGGGCGCGCGAGCGCAGTAGAGATGCCGATGTTCACGGTGACCCAACCGTGGCCTTCCAGTTTCACGTTGAGAGTGGAACGGAGAGGTTCGATAGCGGAACGCACTTTGGCGGCGACCCTGGCCGCGTCGCGCGGGCCGGTCGATGGGAGGATAACGGCAATAGCCTCGGAGCCATAGTGCGCAGCGAAATCCGTGACCCGCAAGGCGCGCAGAACGGCCGTGGCAGCTTTGGCCAGACAGCGATCTCCTTCCAGGTGTTCGCGCCAGTCATGGAACTGCCTGAAGTGATTGAAATCAAGCAGCAGCAAAGAGAGGAACGACCCTTCCCGGAGGGTGCGATTCCATTCGCGTTCCAGAGCCTCATCGAAGGCGCGTGTAGTGAAGAGTCCAGTCCGCGAATCCGTTGACTCTGATACCGAAAGTCGTTCTTCCAGGGTCTTGCGCTCGGTGATATCACGGATAACGATAATATTTTCGCGCGGGACGCCGGTAACGGAATCGCACACCATGCGGTGTTTGATTTCTACCCACGCCATCATGCCGTCTTTCATGCGCATGCGAACGATCGCGACCGAATTGCCGGCAAGCGCAGAAGCATCTTCGGGAAGAAAGAATGCGTCAGGCCTCTTCCCGGTCATCTCCTCCGGCTTCCACCCCAAAACGTGGAAGGACGAGGGAGAAACATAGTGCAGCACCATGTCCATGCCGGCACGGCAGATGATGTCGATACTATTTTCTGCCAAAAAAAGAAAGCTCGCCTCATCGTCGCCGGACATAATCTCCTCCCGGTTCTCTCGATAGTGGGAATTTAGTAACCGCCTCGTCAGCGAGCTACGCCACGGCGGACTGGACCGTTTTCCTGGTATAGCTTTCGATTGCCTGGCTCAGTTGGAAATCGATCTCATCAGCAATAGTCATGACGCCGATGAGCAGCACACTATAGTCGATGTTCAGCAGATTCTTATGTAGGGTGTTGAAGATGCTGACCTGCAGCATCCGCGACTCTTCAACTAACATGGCGGCAGTGTAACCCTGGTTGAAGCGGTTAACGCCGTGCCTGGTGGCTCCGGCAGATCTCGGTTTCTTGGTCCCCATAGGCTCCCGCGAGCGCAGACGGGATATCAGGTCAGCGAAGAGCAAGGGCAGATGGCTACAGCGCTGCTCGCGGTTCAGAGGAATCGACATCAGCGTTTCCTCTGCTTGCACACGCCCGAACCACTCTTGAATGATGCAGTCCCGGTTACGTTCAAGAATGTTTGCCACCGTCACCACCTCACGCCTGCGCTGAGGACCGCTGCTCACCCTTTGATGGATCACCTGGATGAGAGACACCACATCGACTGGCTTGAGAAGGATCTCATCGGCCTGACGCAATATGGCTTGAGCCGCCGCAGTCATCTCAGGGAATGCGCTTAATAATAAAGTCACAGCCTTGGGATTGGCGTGCCGCATGGCGCTGACGACCGTGAGCCCATCGCCCGCCCCTGGCATATGCAGATCGGTCAGCAGCACATCGAAATTCTCCGTCATGATGTGCTTGAGCGCCTCCTGCACATTGCGTGCACTCGTTATCGTAAATCCCGATTGTTCCAGCAAGAGACTCACACACATGCGCGCAACTTCGTCATCATCAACCAAAAGCACCCTGGTATCGGCCATTCGTATCTCTCATTCCGACTATCGGCGAATTGCAGCGATGCTTTAGCCCAGCTAAGAACATGACCGGAGTCTACGGAGGAGATGGGGTCGCAAGACAGGCCAAATCTCCTGTTGCTTTCCAAAAGGAAGCGTGTCATTATTCCTGTTGGAAACCTAAAGGTTGATTCGCCATGAAGGAAAAGCCGGACGTCTTGCAAGGAACGCTCGCGCTGATGGTCCTCAAGACACTCGATGTCCTGGGGCCGCAGCACGGCTGGGGAATCGCCCGGCGCATCGAGCAGATCAGCGGAGACCTTCTGGCTGTCAACCAGGGCACGCTCTATCCCCTGCTGCTCAAGCTGGAGCATGAAGGCTCGATCGCCTCCGAGTGGGGCGCATCGGAAAACAACCGCCGCGCGCGCTTCTATCGTCTTACCGCGGCCGGCCGCAAGCAACTCCAGGCAGAGACCCGCGATTGGGAGCAAACCGCGGCGATCATCGCGCGCTTTTTCAAAGTCAAGGCGGAGGATCTGACATGAAATTCCTGCGACGCTTCTTGATACGCCTGTCGAATTTCGCGACAGGGCGGAGTGCCGACCAACGCCTGCAGGAAGAGATCGCCGAACATCTTGCGTTCCAGACAGAGGAGAACCTGCGCGCCGGCATGTCGCCCGCCGAGGCGCGGCGGCAGGCCGCACTCAAGCTTGGCGCGGCTGAAGCGATCCGGGAACACCACCACGCCGAGCAAAGCCTTCCCTTCATCGAGAATCTGCTCTTCGACCTGCGGTACGCGGTTCGCATGCTTCTGAGATCTCCTGGATTCTCTTTCATTGCGATCGCCACAATGGCGCTGGGCATCGGAGCCACCACCGCGATCTATAGCGTGATCGACGCCACGCTGCTGCACCCTTTGCCGTACCCAAACCCTGCCGAGCTGGTGCGCATCCAGGACGATCTTCCCGGCGTAGGCGCGCAGGACGTCGGCATCTCCGTCCCTGAGTGGAGAGACCTGGAGAGTTCCGGGATATTCCAGTCCGTGTCGATTTCCGGCACCGGCGCAAACGTGAACCTCACCGGCAGTGCACAGCCCGAGCGTCTCAGCTTCAAGCATGTTACGCCGAATTACTTCGCGGTCCTCGGTGTAGACGCGCAGTTGGGTCGCACATTCGATCCGCACGATGCCACTCCCGGCTTCAACCTGGAGGCCGTGATCAGCGACGGGCTCTGGAGGAGAGAATTCGGAGCCGACCCGCACATTATCGGCAAAGCTCTGCGCCTGGACAACGACGTTTATCACGTCGTGGGCGTCATGCCGCGCGGTTTTCGCGATCTGGGCTCAACCAGCGAGGAGCGGAATACGGAAATGTGGCTGGCGGCTGGCATGGCCGGTCTGCCGTTTCCGCCCCCGCTGCGCGGTTCACGTCTGCAGAGTCGAGCGGTCGCGCGCCTGAAGCCCGGTCTCTCGATTGCGGCCGCGCAGGGGCACCTCGATGCGCTGGTTGAATCGCTGAAAAAGCAATATCCGGCGGAGTATCCGGCACAGGCCGCATGGACCGTGCGCCTGATTCCGCTCAGCGAAAGCGTGGTCGGCAGCGTTCGCCAATCTCTCATTCTGCTGTTCGGCGCGGTAGGATTGGTCCTGCTGATCAGTTGCGTCAACGTCGCCAATCTCCTGCTCGCCAGGGCCAGTGTGCGAGGTCGTGAGATCGCGGTTCGCCAGGCTCTGGGAGCGCAAAGAACGCGCCTCATCCGCCAGCTTCTCACCGAGAGTCTGCTGCTCTTCCTGCTTGGCGGAATCGCCGGTTTTGCGATTCTCTTCTTCACCAGGAAATTCCTGCTGCGGCTTGATTCCGGAGAGCCTCCCGCACCTGAACGACATATCGATCAACTGGGGCGTGCTGGTGTTCGCTCTCGCCGTCTCCGTCGCAGCCGGAACCATCTTTGGGCTTGCTCCCGCCTGGCTCATGAGCCGCTTCGATTTGATCGGTACGCTTCGGCAGGAAGGACGCGGCATCAAGCGGTTCACTGGGACGCTCGCGCGCCCGCCAGATTCTGGTCATCAGTGAATTGGCGCTCTCCCTGGTGCTCATGGTCGCCGCGGGCCTTCTGCTGCGCAGTTTCTGGGACTTGTTCAAGGTGCAGCCCGGTTTCAATCCTGACCGCGTCATGGCCATTCAGACCTGGCTGCCGGGGCCCAACGATCCCACTGCGGATATCTACCGAACCGCCACCCAGGAATCGGTCTTGCTGCGCGAGATTCTTCGCCGCAGCCGAACCCTGCCGGGCGTAGAAGAAGCGGCCATCGGCGACGTGGCCGCTCTTCCCCTGGGCCACAGCCATCCCAGCCCGCTGCCATTGATCCGCGAAGGCATCGAGACGATGGACAATCAGGCTCCTGTGATCGATGGTCCCATCGTTTCGCCCGAATACTTCCACCTGTTGGGCATGCCGCTGTTGCGCGGACGCCTTTTCAGCGACCAGGACCTTGAGGATACGCCCCAGGTTGCGGTCATCAATCAGGCCGCGGCTCGCACCTACTGGCCCAACCAGGACCCGCTTGGCAAACGCGTCCGTTTGCGCTTGGATGCCCGCGAGCCGTTGAGCTCTGCCCAGCCAGCCTGGACCACGATCGTCGGCGTGATTGCGGATGCCCGCACGGAATCGTTGGCGGACGCGGCAATTCCGCAGATCTACCGCAGCGTGTACCAGCGCCCCGCCAAAGACCTGGCCATCTTTCTTCGCGGACAACTCGATCCCAGCGCCATCTCCGCACAAGTGCGCGAGCAGGTCCAGTCCATCGATCCGGAACTTCCCGTCTTCCATGCGGAGACCCTGGATGACGTGCTCTCCACCTCGCTTTCCGTCAGGCGATTCTCGATGGAAATGGTGGCGTTTTTTGCGGCCACTGCCTTGCTGCTCGCCGGGCTTGGAATCTACGGGACTATTTCCTATGTTGTGAATGAACAAAGACGTGAGATCGCCATTCGCCTCGCGCTGGGAGCTCAAAGAGGCAATATCCTCAAGATGGTCCTGCGCCGGGGACTCGGTCTGGCCGCCGCTGGCGCCGGGCTGGGTGTGGCCGGTGCGCTCATCGTCTCTCACCTCATGGCCGGACTGCTCTACGGCGTGTCGCCTACCGATCTGCCCACCTTCGCTGGCGTCACCCTTGTACTTACCACTGTCGCGCTCGCCGCCAGCTATATCCCGGCGCTGCGCGCCATGCGCCTCGATCCAATCACTACACTCCACTCCGAATGACTTCTTGGCACTGCTCGAAACTTGTCTTCGCAGGTTGTGACCAATCCAACGCTTTTCTGTGAGGTGGTCTTCGGAAGCGTTTAGACCTCACTGCAGTTGTCATGGAGCCCGCTGGTCAAAAACGTAACGTACGTTGCAAATAAACTGGGCGCCCGGCTGGTTTGCCGGGCGCCCAGTTTGTATCGAGGCATTAAGCATCAAAGCGGCCTCAAACCTCCCTACGGCATGGTCGTAGTCCAGAACAAGTACTTCACCTTGTAACCCTTTTCCATGGCTGGCGGGTGTGCGGTCCCCCACGCTTCGTGATTCCAGGTGACGGCCTGCATCTTATTGTGGACCACCTGGAAAACCATGGGAGGCGGAACGGGCTCACCCGCATCCGCATTGAAGTCTACCTTGATCTGGCTTCCGTCACTCGCCCAGTGGCCAAACGACGTAATGGATCCTGTGCCCGGATCTTCGGTAACTGTGGCAGTTCCATCTACTCCCAGGCTCACACTCATGGACGGTGCCTTCTTATCGACACGGGCGACGTAGACCCCTGCTAGTCCGGGATGGACGTCTGTATTAGCGGCGAGAGCGCCTAACGGCGTAATCAGCAACGTTGCGCTCGCTACCAGAACGCGCACTGCAGAAATAACGGGCTTCCTAAGTACTCTCATTAAATCGCAAGGCATAATGAACACTCCAAAACTGCAATTTGTTACTTGTTACTTGCAATGTAACCTGCCTACATCCTTTGGGGAACATGCTTATTGGAAAGTTGTAGCCAGGGGTAATCCGGCCTGGATGACCATCGGATTGGCTCCCAACAACGGACCTGGGCTCCGGAGGAGCAACTGGCGCTATTTGCAGGAGTTAGCGCTATCGACGGCACATACGCCATGCTACAGTCGAGCGCATGAACCAACGCGATGCCGGCCTGCTGCGCACCATCGGGACACGTGGCCTGGCAGCGAACATCATTAATAGTGTCATCGGAGCAGGCATTTTCGCGGTGCCGGGAGCGCTGGCTGCTTGCATCGGCCCCTATGCGCCCCTGGCGTTTCTGCTCTGCGGGGTCGCGATCGGAGCGGTCGCCATCTGCTTTGCCGAGGGCGGCAGCCGAATGCCGACCAGCGGTGGACCTTATGGCTATGTTGAAGCGGTTTTTGGGCCGCTCGCCGGATTCATTGCCGGCACACTGCTGTGGCTGGGTAACGTACTTGCAGGCGGCGGCGTAGTCGCTGCCTTGGCCGAAGTAGCCGTGAGCCTGTTGCCGCCGGTGTTCAAGGCGCCGGTACACGCGGTGGTGATCGTGGGCGTCATCGGCGGCGTCACACTGATCAACTTGGGAGGAGTCGCGCGCGGTGCGCGGCTGGTCGATTGGGCGACCGCAATGAAATTGATTCCATTGGTGATTTTTCTGGTCGCCGGTGTGGCAGCGATCCATCGGGCAAATTTTGTTCAAACCGTGACCCCCAGCACCCAAGGCCTGGGCCGCGCCATGATCCTCGCTCTCTTCGTGCTTACCGGCATGGAGGTTTCGCTGAGTATCAGCGGAGAAGTGAAGGAGCCGGCTCGCACGATTCCTCGCGCCTTAGCGATAGCCCTCGTCACCGTCACTTTGTTGTACATCGCTATTCAGGTCATCGCGCAAGGGATCCTTGGTGCCTCCCTTTCCCAATCCACGGTACCTCTGGCGGATGCAATGGCAAAGATAAGTCCGGTTCTCCGGGTGACGCTACTGGCCGGGACCGCGCTGTCAATGTTGGGCTGGGTCTCCAGCGACATCCTCGGCACCCCGCGCATTCTTTTTGCTTTCGGACGCGACGGTCTGCTTCCGCGCGGGTTAGGTCACGTGCATCCGCGCACCCATGTGCCAGACGTTGCGATTCTCTGCTATGCGGCGGTGGCGGTCGCACTGGCGTTGACGGGAACCTTTGCCGAGCTTGCTGTGCTTGCCACCCTGGCTAGCTGCGCGCTCTATGCCGCCGGTTGCATCGCGGCATGGTGGCTGGCGCGCACCGGTGTAGCGCAGGCCGGCACGCCCTTGAACTTTCGCTGGCTGGGCACAGCAGCGGTAGTGGGCGTTGGGAGCATGCTGCTGATGATCGCCCTGGCATCCCGTGCTGAAATCATTGGCCTCTTCGCGGTGATCGCTATTAGCGCGATCATTCACCTGGTGCAGTCGCGAACCACGCGCGGGCCGCAGCCGGCAGAGCCGTGACCTCTCTCCAAAGCCGGCCGGTGCTTTTGCACAGGAGGCAGGAAATTCATGAATTTGGGGGCTATGCGAGTTGCATCCAATGGGAGGATCTACGGAGGAATCATCAGCATGGCAAAGTATGCGTTATATGTTCCATTGAAGGCGAAACCGGGCAAGACGGCAGAGGTGGAAGCGTTCCTCAAGCAGGGCGCGGAGATGGCGAAAGCGGAGAAGGGCACCCTGACCTGGTATGGCATTAAAGAAGACGAAGGCTCTTACGCAGTATTCGACACCTTCGAGGACGAATCAGGCCGCGACGCCCACCTGAACGGTGATATCGCCAAGGCACTGATGGCCAAAGCGAAAGAGCTGTTCTCAAACGAGCTGCAAATTCACAAGATTCAAGTGATTGCCAGCAAGTAGGACTCAGGCTCAAACGAAATCGTCCCGTAGCTGCTTTCCAGCTACGGGATTTTCGTTGGTGGTTGCGACTATTTCGCAAACAGCTTAAAACTTTCTAGATAGCCCTGCTCACGCCACTTGGCACAGGTGTAGACCCTGCCCTCGTCAATCAGTACATCCATGGAATGGAACCAGGCAATCTCACTTCGAAGTTTGTCGTGATGAGACTGTATGAGTTCGTTCAGTTCGTTGACGGTGAGTCCTTCAGGATGAAGACGCATCAAGCTCAAGACCGTCTCAATGGCACGGTCCTGCTCAGGAAATTTACGACTGTACGGCACGATTCCACCTCACGGACTTCCATTGCTCTACCTGGAAGGGGGGACCCTTGGGTGTGGAGCCTTCTCTCGGGAAAGATCATCGATTCGAGACAGACGTTCAGTTAGACAGCCACGATTGCAAACCGGGAAGGCAGACACAGACAGCAAATGTATCAATCACAATTCCTGGGAAGCAGCATAGCACCAGAAGCGCTCCTTATCGCAGCAAAAATTTTGAGTCCGGCGGCCCTGGGGGGCCATTGCGGGACGCCAAAACGCGGTCATCCCAATTTGGACTCCCGGGCTTCGTTCCTGGTTGTTACAAAATTGCTTGTGATCGCAGAAGCTGTTTCTTTTTCGGCACTTGAGTGCAACGGTCACCAGCGCACATGCCCCTAACATCTTGACCGCCACACGGCCGAAGCGAAGCCAAAATTGGACTTTGCGATAGGAGTCTTATAAGTCGTTGATTTTCTTGGTAGCGTCATCGGGGATCGAACCCGAACTCTCCGCCTTGAGAGGGCGGCGTGTTAACCAATTACACCATGACGCCACGATGGGTTGAGGCGGGGGGTTGAACTGCACAGCAGTCAACAGACGTTAGTATAGCAAAGCAGGGCAGAGGGACCAGGGCTGGTCTACAAGCCCAACTTCCTTACCTCGTCGTTATAGTACTTGCGGTAAAGGATGTCCCACTCCTGGCTTCCCTCAACAATGATCTTGCGTTGCGAGGCGATCTTCTGGCGCGCCGCCTGGTCGATCTTCATTTCTTCCGTCAGGACCTTTTCCAAAGCCTTGCGCGCCTCCTGACGGATCGTGTTCCGGTCATCCAGGAACTCGCATTCTTCCGTCTCCGCGAGCGTGTCGGCTACCACGTGCGCCAGCTTGTTGAGCTTGTCTCTGGAGAGTCTCACAGAACCGCCTTGTATTTCTTCGCCAGCTCCTGCTTGACCTTCTTGAACATCTCGGCGTAGCTGGCGCCGGTGCGGCGCATGTCTTCCTGGTAAGCGTCAAGGATGACGCGTACTTCTTCGTTGATGCGGTCTTCGAGAGACAGCTCTTCCAGGATGGCCGCGTTCACCCGCTCAGCGACAACAGCAACTTTCCCTGCCCGGATCATCTTGGCTTCGATCAGCTGGTTGACCGTTTGGCGCGCCAGATAATTCACGTACTCCCGCGAAAAAATCATTTGATCTGACTCGGACTATAGCATATTTGGAGCGCTAAGCCGGGTCGCGCAGGGAGTCGCGACTGCACGAAATCCGGTGCGATTCGACGTGAGCACGGCCCTCGGGTCTCACCGAGGCTTACGGCAAATCCGCGGACATCTGCGACAATAGAGGCGCGAATATGCACCCCGACGATTTGATATCTCTGAAAGACGACATGGTGGCTTTTATTGAGGGGCATGCAATGCGCCGCCTGCCTGGGTTTATCACCGAAGACCTGCCAACCGTCTTGTGGGAAGACGATGACAATCCCGATAGCTGGAAAGACTTCGTCGAAATGGCCAAGACAGCCTCTGCCCCGTTCGTGACCATGAGCGAAGTCAAGCTGGAGAAGGATGACATCGCCATGCTGCTGGAGCAGATCCGCGATGACAATTTTCCCGATGAAGCCGCGGCCGAGGTCCACGAGGCGCAATACCTGGTCAACTACGTGGGCAAGATCGGTTATATCCAGCTGGGTTTTGCCCATCAGGGCATCGTTTTTGTGCACGAGAATGCCACCCCGTGGTACGAGCGCTACCAGCAGCTGCTGGAGTTCGTGGAAGACTTCGGAGACGTCGTTTTCGGAGAGGACGAGGACGAAGAAGAAGGGTGAATGCTTCCTCCTCCCCTGCGGTAAACCCCCAGGCCATCCAGTCTGACCCGGCCGTTGCGCGCACTGAATGGGTCCTGCCCCAGGCGAATTCTGCCGCCACGGCGCTGGCGAAGAGCGCCGGATTACCGCTCATTGTGGCCGAGCTGCTGGCGGAGCGCGGAGTACGCAGCGCCACCGAGGCCGATTTCTTCCTTAATCCCCGCATCGAACACCTGCTTGATCCTTACGCCATGCAAGGCATGGCCGCGGCCGTCACCCGGGTTCAGGCGGCCATTGCGCGGCGGGAGAACATCCTCATCTACGGTGACTACGACGTGGATGGCACCACGGCCATCGTTCTGCTCAAGACGGCCATCGAGATGCTCGGCGGCCAGGTAGATTTCCACGTGCCGCACCGGCTTCGCGAAGGCTACGGTATGCAGGCGGAGGTGCTCGCCGCCGCGGCTAAGCAAGGCGTAAGCCTCGTCATCAGCGTCGACACCGGCATCCGCGATTTCACCGCCGCCGAAGCAGCAGCCCGCCTCGGACTCGACCTCATCGTGACCGATCACCATCTACCACGGGAGCTGCCTAACCTTCCCGGTCTGCCGACTGCTCTCGCCATCCTCAATCC
Source organism: uncultured Acidobacteriaceae bacterium (assembly GCA_963775365.1). GTDB lineage: Bacteria > Acidobacteriota > Terriglobia > Terriglobales > Acidobacteriaceae > PALSA-350. The sequence continues at coordinate 50,304 of CAVZJL010000021.1, forward strand.
CAATCAGCCAGGCTGTGGCTACGTTTGCAAGCACCTCTGCGGCGCCGGCGTAGCCTTTAAGCTGGCCCAGGCGTTGCTCGAGGCATGGGATTTGGAGCGGACGCGAAACAAGATCCTCCCTTCGTTCCTCAAAATGCTGGCCATCGCTACAGTGGCCGATGCCGTTCCGCTGTTGGGGGAAAATCGGGTGATCGCTAGCGTTGGGATCGAGCAGCTAAAGCGACCGGCCAGTCCTGGCCTGCGCTCGCTCATGCAGGTCGCCAAACTCGACCCCAAACAGCGGACCCTTACCTCAACCGACCTGTCATTCCGCCTCGCGCCTCGCATCAACGCCGCCGGACGCATGGATGTTGCCTCTGACGTCGTCGAACTCTTCACCACCCGCGATGCGGCCAAGGCGGTTGAGTTAGCCGCCAAACTCGACCGCCTGAACGGCGAACGTCAGCAGGCCGAAGCCGACATGCTTGACCAGATAGACCGCCGCCTTCGGGACGATCCTGCCTTCCAGTCGAGCCGCTGCATCGTGGTCGAGGGAGAAGGATGGCATCGCGGCATCATCGGTATTCTTGCTTCGCGCGTCGTCGACCGTACACGGCGCCCGGCGATGGTGATCGCGCTCGAAGACGGTGAGGCCTATGGCTCAGGCCGCTCGGTTCCTGGCTTTCATCTGCTGCAAGCGATCGAAAGTTGCAAGCAGCTCTTCACCCGATTTGGCGGCCACTCCCACGCCGTTGGCTTTTCTCTGCCCGCGGAGCGGCTACCAGAACTCAAGAGCCACCTAGAAGCCTGGGCCGCAGTGAATGTGGAGGAGACAGCGCCCAGCCTCCGCTGCCATGCGGTCTTGCCTCTCGACCAAATTACCCAAGCTCTCTTCACCTGGTTGCGCCGCCTGGAACCCGTGGGCATTGGCAACGAAGAGCCCGTCTTCGTCGCTTACAACGTGCGTCTGGCAGCGCCGGTGCGGCCCATCAAGGAGCGCCACATCTGCCTGCAACTCGCCCAGGGGGCGCGTGGCGCCAGTTGGTCGGCCCTGGGATGGGATTGGGCGGATCGCGTTCGGGCGCTCGGCCTGGAACAAGGCTCTGTAGTGCACGTTGCCTACAAGCTGCGGGAAAACGTCCATCCCGAATATGGCGGCCTGGAACTCGAGATCGCAGACCTGCTCCGCGTGTAAACTCCGGGCATGCCACGAGGTTTCTTCATCACCTTCGAAGGCCTGGATGGGTCCGGTAAGAGCACCCAGCTGCGCCGCCTGAAAGAGTGGTTGCAAAGCAATGGACTGGCAGTGACGGCGACCCGTCAGCCTGGGGGCACGCGTGTAGGCGATCGCATCCGCGCCCTGCTGCTTGACTCGCGTACCGACAGCCTTTCCTCCTTCGCGGAATTGGGGCTAATGTTCTCCGACCGCGCGCAATCGATCGCCGAAGTCATCGAGCCTGCATTGGAAGCGGGGCGCATCGTGCTCTGCGACCGATTCACGGACTCCAGCGAAGCCTATCAGGGTGGGGGCCGGCAGTTAGGCAGCCAGATCGTGCGCGACCTGCACGTTAGCTTGTGCCGCGGTCTCCAGCCCGACCTGACCGTGCTGCTGCTGCCGGATTTTGATCGATCGCTGGCCCGCGCCCGGCAGCGCAATCAGCGTGCGGTCGCGGCTACGGGAAGCGACGAAAACCGCTTCGAGAAGGAAAGCTCCGAGTTCTACCGCCGTGTCTTCGACAAATACCGGGAAATTGCTGCCCGTGAGCCTTTGCGTGTGGTCGCAATTGACAGTGATGGCTCCATTGATGAAGTCCACCAGCGCGTCGTACAAGTGGTAAGGGAGCGTTTGCCGGCAACAGGGACGTTGCGCTGAACGTCAGCGATTCTATGGGTACAGCCGATTCACCAGCGCCCGACGGACGGCAGTGGACCGTGCTGGAGCGCGACGGCTATCGCTTTCCCCCGGGCTTGCAGATGAATCTGCCGTTTTATCTGCTGCGACGCTTCTTCAAGCCGGGCAATCCGATCGCGCTCTTCGAGCACCTGACGAAAATCTACGGGCGCATGGCTCATTATCGTCTGGGCCTGTCTCACATCGTCTTCATCAACGAGCCCGCATTCATCCACGAGATCCTCATCAACCAGCCGCAGCACTTCATCAAGGAGCGAACCCAGCGGCGCATGAAGATCTTGCTGGGTGAGGGGCTCATCACCAGCGATGGTGAGGTCCACCGCCGTCAACGGCGCATCGCCGCTCCCGCCTTTCATCGCCAGCGCATTCAGGCCTACGGCGCCATCATGGTGGATCGCGCGGCGCACATGCGCGCCCAGTGGCAACCGGGCCACCCTATCGACATTGCATCGCAGATGATGCAATTGGCGCTTCAGGTCGTCGCCCGAACCCTTTTCAACACAGATGTTACAGAAGACGTGCTGCAAATCAACGATGAGGTCAACGTGATCATGCAGCTTTACAACTTCCTGATCGCTCTACCCCGTGCCGAAGCGTATTTGCACTGGCCCATTCCTGGACTGGTGCGCTTTCGCCGTGCTCGCAGCCGTCTGGACAAGGTGGTGCAGCGCATGATCGCAGACCATCGCGCCGATGGAGTGGACCGAGGCGACTTGCTCTCCATGTTGTTAGCTTCGCGCGATGAAGAATCCGATCACTCCGGAATGACCGACGAGCAACTCCGGGATGAGGTGCTCACCATTTTCCTTGCCGGCTACGAGACTGTGGCCAATGCGCTCACCTGGACCTGGTACCTCGTGGCGCAAAATCCTCAAGCGGAGACCCAACTGCATGCGGAGCTCGACGCCGTGCTGGGAGGGCGCCTCCCCACACTCGAGGACCTCCCTCGGCTTCGCTATACGGAGATGGTATTTGCTGAGTCCATGCGGCTGTATCCGCCGGCGTGGGCCATGGGCCGGCAGTCTACTGCCGATGTGGAGCTGGGGCCGTATCGCTTTCCAGCAGGGACTTATTTTTTCTTCAGCCAGTACATCATTCAGCGGAGCGCGGAATATTTTCCCGACCCTCTTCGCTTCGATCCCGAACGCTTTCTCCCAGAGCAAAAGGCCAAGCGTCCGCGGTTTGCCTATTTTCCTTTCGGCGCCGGCAGCCGGCAGTGTATCGGCGAGGCATTTGCCTGGATGGAGGGGGTGCTGATGATTGCCACCATCGCACAGAGATGGCGCCTACAGTTCGTTCCCGGACAGACCGTTGATGTGCAGCCCAAGATCACGCTACGCCCCAAGTACTCCATGATGTTTGTTCCCGAGTTGCGCTGAACTGCGGTGCCTCGCGGACCCTTGGGTGCCCCGCATCTCGCTCGTTTTCGCGAGATATGGGAGACCCATCGCTCGTCGCCGGGGGAAATTCCCAAATTTGTTAGGCTCATTGATGTGGGCTTCGATCAATTTGCCGGGAATGTAACCACCGTCCGCCATCTGCGCGAGGCGATCGCGGCGGAACGCATGCCTCCTGCGCTCATTCTTGCCGGCCCGCGCGGAGCCGGCAAATATACGCTGGCCATCATGCTGGCGCAGACCATGGCCTGCCTGCAGCACCCGGTCAGCGACGACCTGCCCGATTTTTGCGGAGTTTGCAGCAACTGCACCCGCATCGCGCTCTCGCTGCCACTCACCGACCGTGTAAACGAAGCGATCGCCGCCCGCGAGGAATTGCGTGAGGTCGACAAGAAAGAGACCCGCATCCTCGTCCAGACCCATCCCGATGTAGTCGTCGTACCTCCCGATCCGCCCCAGTTGCTGATCAAGATGGGCCAGGTGCGCAGTGTGCTGCAGCGCATCTATCGCCTCCCCGCCGATGCACCGCGTGCGGTGTACATCTTCACCAGCACGTCCTTCATGAAGGAGGCGGCTAATTCCCTGCTCAAAATTCTCGAAGAGCCGCCGGCCTACGCTCACCTGATTTTGCTTGCAGAAAATCCCGGCGAACTTCTGCCCACCATTCGTTCCCGCTCCAGCATCTTTCGCCTGGGCGCACTGCCCCCGGAGCAGATCGAGGCGGTGCTTGCCGAGCAGCGCAAGGATTGGAAGCCCAAGCAACGCGCATTGATCGCTCGCCTCGCGGAAGGCGCCGTCGGTCAGGCCCTTGGCTTCGATCTGGAAGGCTATCTGGCGAGCCGCCAGGACGCTTTAGTAATGCTGTACAACGCCACCGGAAATAGCGCCGGTGATACGGACTATGGAGCTCTCTTTCGGGTAACCGAGACCTACCGCGCAGGCGCCGAGGGCCAGCAAAAGACCAGCGCTCTGCTGCACGCATTTGCCAGCCTGCTGGAAGACCTCTTGCTGCTCCACGCGGGGACCGGCCATTTGATCCGCAACATCGACCTGATGACGGAGCTGACACGAATGTCTCAAACCATCACCGTCGCCTGGATTGAGGCGGCTGTGCGCGGCCTGGACCAAGTGGAACAGGGCATGCGGAGAAATCTGCTCCGGTCTTTGTCGCTCGATGCTTTCGCCGTCGGCCTATCTGCTCCGTAATCGTGCAATGCGCCATTTTCTGCCGATTTTTGACATTCAAACCCTATTAGCTACATCCTGCATCCTACCCACTAGACTCACAAGCACACCATGCCAGATTCTTCTGCCATTCCGGTTCGCCCCGTATATGAGGCGCGCCCCGCCAAGGTGAAGACCAAAGCCGATGGACCCGATTCATCCGCGTTGGCTTCTGTCAGCCCAGCGGGACCGCGGAAGCTCATTCGCCCACCTCTCTCAGCGCATGCGCAGACAAGCCGCCATCCCGCCCTACTGTCCAGCATTGCTCATATACATCCAGCCCACCCTCGATGGGACTCTGTCGCGGAGAGTTCTCACGCCGAGGCGTTCTATTTTCAAAAGCAAATCCAGAGCCACACCTTGATGACGTTTGTCCTCGAAGATGGGGAGGAAATCGAGGGTACGATCGAGTGGTACGACCGCAATGCGATCAAGGTGCGGCGGGGCAAGATCCGCACGCTTATCTATAAAGCCGGCATCAAATACTTGTACAAGGCCGAGGATAATAGCCGGTTGTAGGCATCAACGGGCAGCTTTGAGGAGACGGTCGCGAATGGCGACGCCCAGCCCCCTATCTTCCGGCAATGGGCAAACGATGACGGTGGCTCCGGCTGAATCTAATTCTCGAAGCCCTGCAAATAGGCGGCGGGCAAGCTGCTCCATATCCGCCATATCTGCCCAGCGGTAGATCAGGTACTGCTGCCCAATATTTACATCGTTGGGCAACATGATGCCGACCGCTTCGCCTGCGGCTTGCAGCTGTTCAGCGACGCTCAACAGCTTGGTGGTGGGCCACTCCACCAGAATCAGCCGCGCGCGCGGCGAGTAGTGCTTGAGGCCTACGCCTGGGGAGGGCAGCGATTGAGAACTCGCTCCCTGAAATTCCCGATACGCAACCAACGACGGGCACACGGTCTGCACCTGCGCGAAGGTCACCATACCTGGACGATAGAGAACGGGCGGATCTTCACACACGTCAACTACCGTCGACTCAAGCCCCAGGGCCGTCTCCCCTGAATCAATGACCGCGTCGATGCGCCCATCCAAATCTTGCAGGACAAATTCCGCGCGTGTCGGGCTAGTCCGCCCGAAGGAATTTGCGCTGGGCGCCGCCACCGGCAGTTGAGCGAGTTCGATCAATCTGCGTGCCACCGGGTGACGCGGCATTCTCACTCCAACCCGGGGCCGCCCCGCCGTCACGATCGAGGGTACGCGAGGGCCTTTCGGCAGCAATAAGGTCAAAGGGCCGGGCCAATAGGCTTCCATCAACAAGTGGCCGCTGCGCGGAATCTCGACAGCGACCATGCTTAGCTGCTCTTCGCTGGCTACGTGGACAATTAACGGATCCCACGACGGCCTCTGCTTAGCCTCGAAGATTTTCTGCACCGCTACCTCGTCGAGCGAATTCGCACCCAGTCCGTAAACGGTCTCGGTGGGGAATGCCACTGTGCCGCCGCTGCGCAGCAGCTCAGCGCCCTGCGATAACGACGCCATGGATGCCGGAGAGTCGATGGCGTTGGCATCGACAGCCAGCCGCAGTGTTTTTTTTTCAATCACTGTCCCATTTTCCCACGGCGACAACGCCGCTGGTATAGACTCCGGCCTATGCAGGCCATGGAGACGGAAGTAAAGATACGCGTGCCGGACCGCGAAGCTTTCGAGCGTCAACTTCCGCCGCTTGGTTTCACGCGGGTCACCGCGCGCACCCTGGAGCGCAACACCCTTTATGACACGCCCGATCGCCGCCTGCGCAACTCGCGACAGATTCTGCGCATTCGCCAATATGGCAGCAAATGGGTGGTCACGCACAAGAGCGTCCCAATCGGCCAAACGGAAGAGGGCCCGCACAAGAATCGAGTAGAAACCGAGACCCTGGTCGAGGATGGACCAGTGCTGGGCAAGGTCTTCGAGGCCCTCGGCTTCAGTCCCGTATTCGTCTATGAAAAATGGCGCACGGAATGGGCCGATCAGCGGGGCCATTGCGTGCTCGACGAAACGCCATTAGGGCTCTATGCCGAACTCGAAGGCCCCAGTGACTGGATCGATGCAACGGCACAACAGCTCGGCATCGGCGAGAGCGAGTTCATTACGCTCAGTTACGGTCGCATTTTCGAGAGCTGGCGGGATGAGTCGGGGGCCCAAGCGCAGAACTTCACGTTTGAAGAGATCCCGGAGAAGTTTCGCTAGTAAATCTTCAAACCACAGATGCCTCCACTACGCTACGCTACGCTCCGGTTGGGATGACAATTCTGTGCAGCTACAAAGAGTCTTTCGAAAAAAGATTTGTCATCCCGACCGGAGCGTAGCGTAGTGGAGGGATCTGCGGTTTGCTACCAGCGCTAGGCTTCTACGCCGTGGCACTTCTTGTATTTCTTACCTGAGCCGCAAGGACAAAGATCGTTCCGCCCTACCTTCTCTCCGGCTCGGCGCTGCGCAGGCGCATCGGAACTTCCATTGGCGCCGGCCATCCTAGCCTGCTCGAGCTCGCGCTTCTTCTTGCGTTGAAACTCCTGCTCCAGGGCATCAATCGTCGTGGAGGGGGCCCGTACCGGGACTGGGACAGGTGCGGACGGCGGCCGCGAAGGCGCTTGGGCAGGAATGGCTCGCACACCATTGCCTTCTAACGTGACCGGAGGGCCAACCTGAGAAGATACCGGAGGAACAAATTCGCTGGAAATCTCAGGCGCCTGCCTGGGGGGTAGTTGAGTAATCGGCTGGCCGTCGGGTCCGACGATCTGCATCAGGAAGAGGAAACGGACCGTGTCCTCCTGAAAACGTCCCATCATGGCTTCGAACATGTCGAAGGACTCTTTCTTGTAGGCAACCAACGGATCCTGCTGGCCGTAGCCGCGCAGACCGATACCTTCCTTGAGGTGATCCATGCTCAACAGGTGGTCTTTCCACAAGCCGTCGAGCACGCTGAGCATCACCATACGCTCGTGATAACGCATAGTGGCGTTGCCCAGGATGGCTTCCTTCATCTCGTACTTCTCTTTCAAGCGCTCGAACAGCGTCTCACCCAACTCGTGGCGGTTCAGGTCGTTTAGATCGATGCCTTCCTTTTCCAGGTCGATGCCGAACTGAGAAGCGAGCTGTCCCTTGAGCCCGTTGATGTCCCACTGGTCGGGATGCATTGCCTCGGGAGCGTGCTGTTCCATGGCCGCGCTTAGCAGATTGGCCACATAATCCTCGAGGATCAACTCCTTTTGATCGAGCCCTTCAAGCAGCTGCTGACGGGTTCCATACACCGCCGTACGCTGCTTGTTCATTACGTCGTCGTATTCCAACAGGTGCTTGCGGGCTTCGAAGTTCTGCCCTTCCACTGCCTTCTGCGCCGCCTCGATCCGGCTGCTAATCATGCGCGACTCAATGGGCACACCTTCTTCCATGCCCAGACGCTGCAGCAACGTCGATACCCACTCCTTGGCAAAGATACGCATCAGGTCATCTTCGAGCGAGAGATAGAAGCGCGAGGCTCCAGGGTCGCCCTGGCGGCCGGCGCGGCCGCGCAGCTGGTTGTCGATACGCCGCGACTCGTGCCGTTCTGTGCCTACGATGTGCAGTCCCCCGGCGGCGATTACCTCATCATGCTCGCGCTCAGCGGCGGCCGCATATTGCGCATAAGCTTTATCCCATATCTCCTGGCTGGTCTCGAATTCCTGCCCCTGGTAGTAGAAGCGCATCATGCCCGGGCCAGCCATGGGATTGATGGCTCCCTGGGCCGCGTTGACTGCTTGCGCCATGCCCTTCTTCAACAGCTCCTGTTTGGCTGCGAACTCCGCGTTGCCACCGAGCACGATATCGGTACCACGGCCGGCCATGTTGGTGGCAATGGTCACCATGCCCAGCCGTCCGGCCTGGGCTACGATCTCCGCTTCGCGCTCGTGAAACTTGGCGTTGAGCACTACATGCTTCACGCCCTTGCGCTGCAGTATCGATGAAAGCAGCTCCGACTTCTCGATCGAGGTCGTGCCCACCAGCACCGGCTGCTTCTCTTCGTGGAGCCGCGAAATCTCGTCAGCCACGGCGAAATACTTTTCCTTGGCGGTGCGAAAGACCACGTCCGGATTTTCCAGGCGGCGCATCGGCTTGTTGGTGGGAATGACCACGATCTCGAGTTTGTAGATATTCTCGAATTCCGTGGCTTCTGTTTCCGCCGTGCCGGTCATGCCGGAAAGCTTCTTGTAGAGACGGAAGTAGTTTTGGAAGGTGATGGTCGCCAGCGTCTGGTCTTCGCGGCGAATGTTCACCTGCTCCTTGGCCTCGATTGCCTGGTGGAGTCCATCGCTCCAGCGGCGCCCGGGCATCAGGCGGCCAGTAAACTCGTCGACTATGATGACTTCGCCGTCCTTCACCACGTAGGCCACATCGCGCCGATAAAGGGAGTGTGCCTTGATGGCAACCTCGACGTGATGCTTTAAATCCCAGTTCTCCGGATCGGCAATATTGCCGATGCCCAGCAACTGCTCGATTTTCTCCCAACCCTCATCGGTCACGCTGATGGTCTTGTGCTTTTCATCGACCACGAAATCGCCGGTGAGGATCTTCTCTTCGCCGCGCTCAATTTCTTCCCCTTGTTCGAGCGACGGCAAGATGCGGTTCACGCGAGCATACTTGTCCGTAGTCTGATCTGTGGGGCCGCTGATGATCAACGGAGTGCGGGCTTCGTCAATGAGGATTGAGTCAACTTCGTCAACAATTGCGAAGTAATGCCCACGCTGCACGCAATCAGCATGGTCAAACTTCATGTTGTCGCGCAGGTAGTCAAAACCAAATTCGTTGTTGGTGCCATAGGTGATGTCAGAGCCGTACGCTGCGCGGCGCTGGGAATCATCGAGGTCGTGCACAATCACGCCGACGGTCAGCCCGAGGAACTCGTAAATCTTGCCCATCCACTCGGCGTCGCGTTTGGCCAGGTAGTCATTGACCGTCACCACGTGCACGCCATGGCCAGCCAGCGCGTTCAGGTAGCAGGGCAGGGTCGCTACCAGGGTCTTGCCTTCGCCGGTCTTCATTTCGGCGATCTTGCCCTGGTGCAGCACCATTCCACCGATTAACTGCACGTCAAAGTGACGCATCTGCAGTACTCGCCGGCCAGCCTCGCGCACCACTGCAAAGGCTTCGGGCAGAATCTCGTTCAACACTACTTTTTCTTCTGCAACACGTTCTTCTGCGTCGTCAATGCCGTCCAGCCGCGCGGCGATACGGGCGCGGAACTCCAGCGTCTTGGCGCGCAGCCCGTCGTCCGTCAAAGCCTGCATGGCGGGCTCGAGAGACCCGGTCTGTTCGACCATGGGCATCATCCGCTTGATCACGCGTTCGTTACTGGTTCCGAAAATCTTGGTTAAAGTGCTTGCGATCAATGGATAATTCCTTTACTGCCCCCAGGGCCACGGATACTACTCTAGTTTAGTTCACCCCGGGTATTTGGTGCAGAATACCCCGCTGGCGAAGGGCAAGAAGTCTTCCATGTCTAAACGATTTTTCCTGATGCTGTTGATTTTGCTGCAAGCCGGGGCATCTTCCGGGCAGATGAGGATGGCGATGCCCGATACCGGGGATCCGGTACCTCCGGAGCAGCTGCCCGCGGCGCAACGCATTGAGGGCGTTGGCAATGTGCGCTTTCCTATTACTGCTAATGCCCAGGCCCAGATGTGGTTCGAGCAGGGCTACAACCTGCTTTACGATTTTTGGGATTATGAAGCCGATCGGGCATTTGAACAATCCATCCGCTCCGATGCCAATTGCGCCATGTGCTACCTGGGCCTTTACCAGGCGGAGAGCTTCAACCACAGCCTGACCAAGACCTACGCGCAGGCATCACTGGCCAAAGCGGTTGCGCTCGAAGGACACGTGACAGCGCGCGAGAAGCTCTACATTCAGGCTGCTGAGGCCCATGAAGCGGCTGTTAAGGAAACAGGCTCAGACGACAAAGCAAAATTCGATCACGAGATCGAAATTCTGCGCACCCTGGTGAAGGAAAACCCCAGCGATACCAATGGCCGCATCGCTCTCTCCGGGGCCGTTGACGATGGCTATGACGACAATGGAGAGGCGCGCAAAGGCAAGAAGGAGGCGCTGGCGCTACTGCAGGGTGTGCTCAAGGATGAGCCTGACAATTCCGCTGCAAATCATCTTTGGATCCACGCGGTCGAAGCCAGCCCGCATCCGGAACAGGCCTTGCATAGCGCGGAGATCCTGCGCTCGCTTGCACCAGCGTCGGGGCACATGGTGCACATGCCGGGACACATCTTTTACCGCACTGGCGATTACGCCCGGGCCCAGACCTCCTTCGACGCCTCTGCCCAGGCGGATGAAAGGTACATCCGCGAACAACACATCGCGCCGGACAATGATTGGAACTATATCCATAACCTGATGTATTCCGTCGCCAATCTGCTGGAGGCTGGGCAGTTGCAGGAAGCGGGTCAGGTTTCGATCAAACTGGGGAAATCACGCGGCCATATGGAAGACACTCTCTACCCCTGGTCGCCCCGCGATGCCATTGCCCGTCTCAATCCCGCGTTGCCTGTTGCTTTGCGTACCGCGGACTGGGCGCGCGTGGTCGAACTGATCAATGCCGCAAATCTCTCCCAGGAGTTGCCGCATATGGAATTCCTGGCTGGGGGCCTTTCGCAATTTGCCCTGGGCATGCAGTCTGTGGAAGGGCATGAACCGGATGTAGCCGAACGCCACTCAGTGCTGCTCGATGCAAGCCTATGGCGCATGTCAGAGCAGATAAAGGATCAGGAGGCGAGGGAAAAGAAGGCCGCAGCTCCCACCGGGAACCAAAGCCTTTCGCCTGATCCCCTGCCCCAGCCTCTGCTCAAAATGCTGTCCATTATGTCGCTCGAGCTGCGCGCTTCCATCATGGCTACGCAAGACAACGGTCCCGAAGCGGAGAAGCTCTTCTCCGCAGCGCTCCGGGAAGAGAAAGAACTCGGCTATCGCGAGCCTCCCTTCTACATTCGTCCGGTGGCGGAAAGTGAAGCGGCGGCAATGATGACCGCTGGTAAATGGCCGGAGGCGGTAGCCGCATTTCAGAAGGCGCTGGTAGAGCGTCCCAACTCTGGTTTCGCGCTGTATGGGATTGCCCAGGTGAAGGAGAGGACGCACGATGCCGGCGCAACTTCTGCGGCATACAAGCAGTTCCTCAGCGCGTGGAAGAGGGCGGACCCCGGATTGCCCCAGATGCAACATGCACAGCAGTGGATGAGCCAGCATGCGGTGGCCGGCAATTGGGGAGTTGTTGCCCATCAAGCAAAACCGGGCCCTCGCTTTGCGCGCCCAATGTCTGTTGCGGGGATGACAACTTGGTGGCACTCAATGATTATTTAAAGAACGAACGAAATTTGTCACCCACGGAGAACAAATCGGTAAGATGATGGGGCACCTTTCAGGAGGGAATCTTGGACGAGAATCTCGTGCAGCCAGAGGCTTTCCCATTAGCAACGCCGCAACCGCCTAAGCGCGACATGCACTGGGTATTTATCGGCGCTGAGGGTCTCCGCGCGGGATGGGGCGTGCTGCTGTTTGTCCTGCTTTTTATCGGATTTAGCTTCCTCTCCATCCAGGTGTTAAAGCATTTACTTCCCCCCAGTCACCGTTCACCTGTATTTGGCCTGCGGTTGGCATTCATTTCAGAAGGCGCCCAACTGGTGCCGCTACTGTTGGCGACGGGGATTATGGCCCTGATCGAGCGCCGGCCACTCCTGGCATATGGATATCAAGGCACAGAAAGAGCGGTGCGCTTTATTTCCGGCCTGGTTTGGGGATTCGTTGCCCTTTCTGCTCTGGTGCTTGCGCTGTGGATGGCAGGGTTGCTTGTCTTCGACGGAGTACAGTTGCACGGCGCCGACGTCTGGAAGTACGCCCTGGGCTGGGGTGTCCTGTTCCTCGTAGTGGCTGTCTTCGAAGAATCAACCCTGCGGGGTTATCTGCAATTCACGCTGACGCGAGGCATTGGATTCTGGTGGGGTGCGCTGCTGCTTTCGTTCCTGTTTGGGTTTTCCCACGGTACCAACCCCGGTGAGACGCCAGTGGGATTATTCGGGGCGGCAGCCGTCGGCATGGTCTTCTGCCTCAGCCTTTGGTATACGGGATCGCTCTGGTGGGCCCTCGGCTGCCATGCCAGCTGGGACTGGGCGGAGTCGTATTTCTACGGAACCTCCGACAGCGGCCTCATGGCACAAGGCCACCTCTTCGGTGAACACCCAACAGGTCCGCGTTTGTGGAGCGGTGGAACCACCGGCCCCGAAGGCAGCCTGCTGGCTATCGTGCTGCTCGCCATCATGGCGTTGGCCATGTGGCTTTGGTGGGGCCGCAGAGTCGAATCCCCTTTCCGCAACAGCGGTTGGAGACCTGCGTGGAGTAGAAAAGGCCTGGAGAGGGTTGGAAATGAGTCTCTCAGCGGCTAAGGACGATTTCATCGTGAAGTATTTATGTACGGCCTAAAGGCCGTACCCTTCACAAACCTGTCAGCGTTGCAATTACAGGTGAGCCGGATCGGCCGTTTCCGTCTCCAGCCCCAATTCCGCAAAGGCTTCCTGGGCCCGCACCTGGTCGAACTTTCCTTCGCGCGCCAAGCGGGAGAGAGTGGCCGCTACCACCGACTCCGCGTTCACCTCGAAGTGACGACGGAGGTATTCACGGTTGTCGCTGCGGCCAAAGCCATCCGTGCCCAGCGACACCAGCCGGGTCGAGAGCCAGGGCGAAAGCTGATCGGGCACGGCCTTCATGTAATCGCTGGCCGCAATGATGGGACCCTCGGTCCCTTTCAGGGTTTCAAGAATGTAAGGAACCTTTTCCGGCTGCGTCGGATGTAGACGATTCCAGCGTTCCACGCCCAGCGCTTCACGCCGTAGCTCGTTGTAGCTGGTCACGCTCCAGACGTCCGTCTGAACCCCGTATTGCTCCGCCAGAATTCCTTGCGCCTTGACGACCTCATTCAGAATGGGCCCGCTGCCAAAGAGCTGCGCAGTGGCCTTGCCTCCCGGAGCGGCCTGAAAGCGATAAATCCCCCGCACGATGCCCTCGCGAGCCCCTTCGGGCATCGCCGGCATGGCGTAATCCTCGTTGTACATGGTGATGTAGTAGAAGATAGCCTCGCCCTCCTGATACATGCGGCGGATGCCATCCTGAACGATCACAGCCAGCTCATAGACGTAAGCCGGATCGTAGCTGAGACAGGTGGGAACGGTACTGGCCAGGACGTGGCTATGCCCGTCCTGGTGCTGCAGCCCTTCTCCCAGCATGGTCGTACGGCCTGCGGTGCCTCCCATCAGGAAACCCTTGCCACGCGAATCAGCGAAGGCCCAGATCATGTCACCGACACGCTGAAAACCGAACATCGAGTAATACATATAGAACGGAATCGTAGGCACGCGGTAGTTGGAGTAGGCGGTGCCGGCTGCGGTAAAGGAAGCCATGGCGCCAGCTTCGGTTATCCCCTCTTCCAGAATCTGGCCATCCTGCTCTTCGCGGTAGTACAGCAGCATGTCGTTATCATGCGGCGTGTACTTCTGCCCTTCACTAGCGTAGATGGCCACCTGGCGAATCGCAGACTCCAGACCGAAGGTCCGGGCTTCGTCGGGCACGATAGGCACAATCAATTTGCCAATGGCCGGATCTTTCAGCAGGTGGCGCAGGATGCTGACGAATCCCATGGTGGTCGAAACTTCCCGACCTTTCGACCCGCCCGTCCACTCTGCAAATTCCTTAAGCTTGGGAGCCTTGAAGTCCAGCTTGGGCACTTCGCGGCAGGGCAAGTAACCGCCTAGCGCGCGGCGCCGCTCCTGCATATAAAGAATCTCCGGGCTGGTCGGCTCCGGGCGATACGGTTTGCCCAGTTTTGCCTGCTGCTCCGGCACCGGGATCTTGAAGCGTTTCACGAACTGGGCCAGACCGCTGTCTGTGAGTTTCTTCTCCTGGTGGGAAGCATTGCGCGCCTGGTTCGCACCCAATCCATAGCCTTTGACCGTCTTGGCCAGAATGACCGTGGGCGAACCGTGATGATTGATCGCTTTGCGATAAGCGTTGTAAATCTTCACCCGGTCATGGCCGCCGCGATGCAGGTTCTCCAGCTGCTCGTCTGTTTTATCGCTCACGAGTTCGAGCAGTTCAGGATATTTGCCGAAAAACTCCTTGCGCAGGTAGGCGCCGCCCTTCGCTTTAAACGACTGGTAATCGCCATCGACACACTCTTCCATTCGCTTGAGCAACAGGCCGGACGAATCGCGCTCAAAGAGTTCATCCCAATCGCTGCCCCAGACAACCTTGATGACATGCCAGCCGGCGCCGCGGAAAAGGCCTTCCAGCTCATCGATGATGCGCTTGTTGCCGCGCACCGGGCCGTCCAGACGCTGCAGGTTGCAGTTGACGACAAAGATCAGGTTGTCGAGCTTCTCCCGGGAGGCGACAGTCGTTGCACCCAGCGTATCCACCTCGTCGGTTTCGCCGTCTCCAACGAACGCCCAGATCTTGCGGTCCGTTTTCTGAATCAGGTTGCGGTTCTCGAGGTAGCGCATGAAGCGCGCCTGGTAGATCGCGTTGAGCGGTCCGATGCCCATGGAAACAGTGGGAAAGCGCCAAAAATCCGGCATCAGCCAGGGATGAGGATAGGATGACAATCCGGGCTTGCCCCGCAACTCGTGGCGGAAGTGGAGCAGGCGGTCGTCATCAAAGCGTCCCTCGAGGTAGGCGCGCGCGTAGACACCCGGGGAAGCATGCCCTTGAAAGTAGATAAAATCGCCCGGCTGGGTTCCGTAGGTGGCGTGGAAGAAATGCTCGTAGCCCACTTCCAGCAGGGTGGCCAGGGAGGAGTAGGTGGAGAGGTGGCCACCGATGCCAGCATCCTTCTTGTTCTGGCCATGCACCATGGCCATCGCGTTCCAGCGGATCAGGGCTTCCAGCCGCTCCTCGAGTTTGCGGTCGCCTGGGTACGGCACTTCCTCGTGCTTGGGAATGGTATTCAGGTAGGGGGTGGTCAACGCGCCAGGGGTGGAGATGCCGGCCTCGCGCGCCCGCTGCCGCAAAGCAGCAATCAACTCCGCGCCTTGTACCGGACCCTCACCGACTACCACTTCGTCGAAGGCCTCAATCCATTCTGCAACTTCTTCGGAAAACTTCGATTGGACGGGAAGAGCGACTTTAGTATCCATATTTTTGGCCTTTCTCAGTATATCGTCCTTAAGCGGATCTCCGGATGAGCAAGGGTGGGTTACCGCAAACCCGATCCCAAGGTTCCGAACGCGTGTTAGATTGATGCCAACCTGCAATGTCTACGTCTTCTTTCTCCAAGAGCCAAGTCGAAGTGATCGACCTGCAACAGCAGGTGGCCCGGCTGCAAGCATTGCTCGAAGTCTCCCGCCAAGTGCATGCGGCGGTTCGGCCGGAAGAAGTACTGCAATCGGTTTTGCGCATCGTTGTGCGCGAGTTGGAAATGGCCGGAGCCCACGTAACCGAGCCCGCTCTCACCGTAGGCGATATGCCCCCAGCGCCCTGGGATGGCTGCCCTCGCTATGCCCTGCTCAGCAAAGACGGAACCCAGCTGACTGAACTGGTGGTGAATCCAGGTCCGGGCAAGACACTGTCGCTCTACGAGCAGGACTTTCTGGAAGGCCTGGTGCTCCAGGCAGGGGTGGCCGTCGAGAACGCGCACTATCACGAACGCGCGGTGGAATGGGCTCGGGTGCAACAGGATTTGGATGCCGCCCGCGCCATTCAGCGTAGCCTGCTGCCGCAGCAGATGTCGGAGATTTCCGGCTACTCCGTCGCCGTGCGATCCAGCACTTGTTATGAGGTCGGCGGCGACTACGTAGATATCGTCAGCCTCCCGGAAGGCGGCGAGATCATGGTGGTGGCCGATGTTGCCGGCAAGGGCCTCGCGTCTGCCATTGTAGCCACGTCCTTCCGCTCTGCGTTTCGCGCCATGGCGCTCGCCGGGCTGCCCCTGGCCGAACTGGCCGCCCGCATGAACCAGCAGCACTACGGCGAAGGGCAAGAGGCCCGCCGTCGCTATGTGACCGCGATCTTTCTCAAACTGGACCCGCAGACCCATACGGTCGAGGTCGTGAATGCCGGCCATAACCCAGGATTTTTGATTTCCGGGGAGAAGGCGGTGCATGAAATTGAAGCCAGCGGCACCCCAATCGGGCTCGTGCCAATGATGCAATACACCTCGGAAACACTCCCCTTCCCGCCTGGAGCGCGCCTGCTCTTCTACACCGATGGGCTCACGGAGGTCTTCCAGGGCGATGATGAATTCGGTCCAGAACGGTTGCTGGCGACATTTCGAGAGTGCAAGTCGCAGGATTGTACTGCTATCCTCAAGATCCTGTGGCAGCAATTGAGTGAATTTTCCCGTGGAGAGCCGCAGCAGGACGACATGACGGCGCTGGCATTGTTGCGAATGCAGGCTTAAGGCAGTTTCACAGTTGCTTTGCACCACCGGGAGCGCCAGGTGTGGTTTTCTTCGGTGGAAAACCACGTGAAGTTCTTTAACTTCGGTGATATCTACTGTGAAACTGCCGGCGAGGGAAGAGCAAAATGGTTGAAACCAGGGGCACAGCGGTGGAAGTCAGGCTCCCATCGCGGCTGGGCTTCGAAAAGGTAGCAATGGGCACGGCGGCCAGCGTGGCCAAGCTCATGGGCTTTCCCGACGATCGCATTGAAGACTTGAAGACCGCCCTGGCCGAGGCCTGCATCAACGCCATTGAACACGGAAACCTGTTAAACGATAACCTTTGCGTGGGTGTGATCCTTTCCGCCAGCGATGAAGCGCTGGAGGTGAAGGTGATGGACACTGGTTCCGGCATCACTAAGACGCCGTCCAAGCCGAACATCGACCGCAAGATGCATGGTGAAGAGGATCCCCGCGGCATGGGTATGTTCCTGATCCAATCCCTGGTGGATGAAGCTGAGTGGGTCAAGGGGAGTCCGGGAAAAGGTAGCTACGTACGGCTGGTCATCAGGCTGGCTAAGGAGAATGAGTAAAGTGCAGACGGAGACGAAAGCAAAAGTGGATGAAGTTCTCGCCGCGAATGGACGGCCGGTCACCGTTCTTCGCTTCACAGGCGACATCTCCAGCAGTTCGCGGGACACCGTGCTTGGAACTTATGAGGGCGTGGTCAAAAGCCGCCCGGTACTGATCGATTTCTCTAAAGTGGAATACATCAATTCGAGTGGAATTGCTCTCGTCATCCAGATGTTGATGGAAGCCAACAAGGCCGACCAGACAATCGCCGCGTTTGGGCTCACGCCGCACTTCCAAAAAGTATTCACCATGGTGGGGATTACCAAGTATGCAGCCCTGCATCGCGATGAAGCCACAGCCATCGCGTCGTTGTAGCGGTTTAAACCGGTTCGATCTTCATTTAACAGCAACCGATGGGTGCCCCACACCTCGCTCGTTTTTCGCGAGATATGGGGCACCCGTGAGCTATTTGGGAACAGGCACCCTCGATTGCAGACAAACTGTCACCCCGACCGGAGCGTAGTGGCGGGACCTGCGGCTTCTTTCTACTTGGCCCGAGGGTGTGTTCGGTCATAGACCTGAGTAACCTGGCCGACAGTTAGCTGGGTATAGCGCTGAGTAGTCGACAGGCGCTCGTGGCCCAGCAGCTCCTGAATAGCACGCAGGTCAGCGCCCTCCTCCAGCATGTGCGTGCCGAAAGCATGGCGTAGCGTGTGGGGGTGAATCTCCGCCGGCAATCCTTTGGCCAGCGAGATGCGCTTAACAATCCGCCCCACGCTCCGAGTCGTCAAACGCCCGCTTCCCTTCATTTGCAGGTTCAAGAGCAAGGCATCCGTCGCCTTCGGCCCCAGCTTGGCAGCGCGCGATGGAAGATAAGCGCGAATCGCGTCTGCCGCCGCATCCCCCAGCGGAACATATCGCTGCTTCCGTCCCTTACCGCGGACCAGAATCACTTCGCGAGCCCAATGCACGTCGTCGACGTTGAGCCCCACCAGCTCGGCGTTGCGGATGCCGCAACCATAGAGCAGTTCGAAGATCATGCGATCACGCTCCGGCCACGCCGCCACCGTCTCCGCGGACGCCGTTTCCACCAGGTGGTTCATCTGCTCGATCGAAGGCACGCGCGGCAGATGCTTAGGCAGCTTGGGAGTAGCCACCAAGGCGGCTGGATTGCTGCTGACGTGCCCTGCACGGGCCATCCATTGAAACCACGACCGAACCGCTGCCAGCGACCTGGCAACCGACGCCTTGGCCAAATCCCGGCCATACAGTTCGCCCAGGTAGCCACGTATCAGCAGATGATCAACCGCCTGCATTTCGACGCCCTCCCCGCTCTGCTCGATCAGGTATCCGGCAAAATTGTCGATTTCGCGCTGGTAAGCGCGCAAGGTGTGCGGGGAAGCAGCCCGTTCATGGGCCAGCATGGCCAGGAACTCCTCCGCCAACTGTCTGGGTTGAGGCTTCATTTGGCAATCCTTCTCGTGGCCCGGGGATGATGAGCACGATGCACTGCTTTCAGCCTACCCAGCGCGAGGTGCGTATAAACCTGCGTGGTCGAAATATCGGCGTGCCCCAGCAGGGTTTGCACGGTCCTCAAATCGGCTCCGTTCTCCACCATATGCGTAGCGCAACTGTGCCGCATCACGTGCGGACTGGCGTGGCTATCCAGCTGCTTTATCAGATGCCACACCCACTGCCGGGTAAGTCCCGCTCCGCGAGTAGAAAGAAACAGCCGGCTCTCCCTAGGGCGAATCGCGAGTGCCGGCCGGCCGCGGGTCAGATAGATGTCTAAAGCCTCGACCGCTGCTCGCCCCAGAGGCACAATGCGCTCCTTGTCCCCTTTGCCGCGCACCAGCATTCGTCCCTCCGCCAGGGAAAGATCTTCAACCCCGAGGCCCGTCAACTCGGAGACCCGAACCCCGCCTGCATACAACATTTCCACGATGGCGCGATCGCGCAGGGCCACCCCATCGGCCTGGGGATGATCTGCAGCCGTCCCGGCCTGCTCCATCATGCGCTCCACCTCTGACTGAGCCAGCGCCTTGGGCAGAACCTTCCACGATGCAGGCGATTCGAGGTTCACCGTCGGGTCGTGCCCAATCCGCTTATCCAGCAGCAGCCACTTGTAAAATCCGCGCAGGCAGGAAAGCTTGCGTGCAATGGAGCGCGACTGCACGCCATGCTTCTGCATGTGCTCAAGGAATCCCGCCACCTGGGTTTGGCCGGCGGTCATGGGCAGCACGTGCGTCCCTTCGAGATATTCCGCGAAAAGGCTAAGATCCCGGAGATAGGCCTCGCAGGTCAGCGGCCGCAACCCCTTCTCCACCCGCAGGTAGGCAAGGTACTGGCGCAAGATCCCGGATTGGTTGCCAGCGGGCACAACCTCGATTATCTGCTTCCGGCGCGCTCGGCAGGCGCAGGCCATCCGGCGCAGGAACCAAGAGAGACAGCCTCGCCGCGTTCACCTGCCGTTTACGCCGGAAGTGCAAAATTGCCTCAGATCGCGGACAATAGAAGGAGGCATATGCCTCGCCAGGAGCGACCTTCCGCTTTGACCAGTAGCAAGTCCGGCAGCAACATTTCTCTTTCCCCCCAAGAATTTGTCGACGCGGTTCTCTCCCGGGAGCCAGCCGTCGCCGTGTTTGACTGCGATGGAACGCTGTGGAGCGGAGACTCCGGCTACGACTTCATGGTCTGGTCGATCGAAGAGGGCATTGTCTCCCGCAACGCGAGTGACTGGATCGACTCCCGCTACCGCCTCTACCTGGCAGGCAAGGTGTCGGAGCTGGCGATGTGCGGGGAGATGGTCCAGATCTACGACGGCGTGAGCGAAGCGGAAATTCGCCGGGCTGCTGCCGCGTTCTTCCGCTCGCGCTTTCTGGATAAGATCTTCCCCGAAATGCATGCCCTGGTTACCTCGTTGAACGATCGCGGGACCGAGATCTGGGTGGTCAGTTCGACCAACAACTGGGTAATTGAAGAAGGTGTTCGCGGCTTCAATATTCCACCCGCCCGGGTCATTTCCGCGCGGGCCCAGGTGACCGGCGGAGTCATTACCAGCAAGCTGCTCGATGTTCCTACCGGGGAGGGCAAAGCCGAATCGCTGGTAAAGGCCGGCGTCGCCGCTCCCGATGTGGTTTTCGGCAACTCGATTCACGATGCGGCGATGCTCGAGATCGCGCGCAAGGCGTTTCCCGTGAACCCCACTCCGGCGTTGCTGCAGATCGCGGCCCGCAATGGGTGGCCCGTCTTCTATCCGGATGGCACTCTGCCTGCGGCATGAAGCCCCGACATGGCAACCTGCGTATCGCTGCGCTGCAGCCCAGCGTAAGCGTTACGCTCGATCGACTCGGCTGCCTTGACTCGCTCGTCGCCTGCACCCGTTATTGCCTCGATGCCGTCCCGGCCCTGCTGAGAAATAACCTGAAAGTGATCGCGGACTCGTGGTCTTCGACTACGGAGGAAATTCTCTCCGCGTCGCCCAATTTGGTCCTGGCCTCAGTTCCCTATCGGCTCGAGTCTCTGGCCGCGATCCTGAAATGCGGAGTGCCGGTGCTCACCCTGGCCCCTCATTCTCTGGCCGACATCTATCAGGACATCCGGCTCCTCGGCTCCATTCTGGGGGTACCGGATCGAGCCGAAGCAGTAGTTGACGAAATGCTTTCCACACTTGCAGCCACGGAGCGGGCTGTCCAAACCGCGGAACCACCGCTGGTTTACTGTGAGGAGTGGGGCAAGCCTCTTATCCACTCGCAATCCTGGGTGGCAGAGCTTATTGCCGCGGCGGGGGGACGATTTCTGGGCAAACCCGGCTCGGTGACCGATGCTGAGACGGTCGCCGCCCTTGACCCTGACGTGCTTATCTTTGCCTGGTGCGGCGCCGGAGACCGGGTTCCCCTCGCTCGCGTGGTTGAAAAGCGGCAGTGGCAATCGCTGCGAGCAGTGCGCACCGGCCGCGTCTTTTGTATCCCGGACGAGCTTTTGAACACTCCTGCGCCCACCCTGCTGCAGGGACTTCACGCACTAGCCGCCGCCATCCATCCACAGATTTTTGGCGTTGCTGAAAACGTTCGTTCCCTGCAACCAGACGGTCTTGCGCGGGCAACGTCTAAAATCATATGACTGTGCAGAAAGACTCCAGCCGAGCGAGAACGGACGCGAAGGTAGTGCGGCTGGTTGTGGCCGCGCTTATCCTGCGCGAGCAAAAGGTTCTGATCTGCCAGCGCCGCCCGGATCAACCTATGGCTCTGAAATGGGAGTTTCCCGGAGGCAAGGTCGAGGATGGCGAGAGCGCGGAGCAAGCCCTACGGCGGGAACTCGATGAGGAGTTAGGTATCGCCGCCGAAATCGGTAATCGCGTGGCCCACACCCGTCATACCTACCGCAGCGGCAGTGCGATCGACCTGCAGTTTTTTGTGGTCCACCAGTTCGCCGGCGAGATGACGAACCGAATCTTTCACGACCTGCGCTGGTGCCCCCTGCGCGAGTTGACCCGCTACGATTTTCTCGCCGCCGATCGCATCCTCATCCGGGAGCTGGCTGCGGGTAAGCTGCTCTGACGGACCGAAAGTAACATCTAAAATGGTCACCGACGACTCAGGAGAAGAGTCGCGGCAGCTAGTTCCGATTGCATTGTCCGCCCACGATCGATACGAATCCCCAGAGGACGAGAGTTCAGCGCCTGATCCTCACCCGTAACTTTTAGCGATTCCGAACTTAAGCTACCATCACAGTCGCCCTCCAAATGACAAATTGCAGAAACCATCAGGATGCGTACCCCGGTGTGCCCAAAGCCACGCCCAACCGACTCTGGCGCGGACGCGTCGCCAATGCGCGCGGTCTTTCGGCTCTTTTATCGCTGGCTGCACTGCTGGCAGGGTGTGGCGGCGGTAGTCCAAATCAAGGCGACCAAACTCCGCCTTCGAATCCAACCCCGGTCGTCACTTCAATCGCTCCGGCTGCCATCATCGCCGGAAGTCCCGAGACCAACATCACCATCAACGGGACAGGGTTTGTTGCGGCGTCGCTTGCCGAATTCAACGGAGTAGCCCGACAGACGACATTTTCGAGCGCGACTCATTGGCCGCCGTGCTCCCAGCCAGCGATTTAGGCAGCGAGGCCATAGCCACCATCGCTGTATCGAATCCGAGTCCGGGAGGAGGCACCTCAACCGGCGCCAAGTTCACGGTAAATAATCCGTCGCCCGTGATCAGCGGTATCTCTCCCGCTAGCGTTGTCGCCGGTGCGGTGCAACAGACGCTTGATATTCACGGAACCGGCTTCCTCTCAACCTCCGTTGTGCAGTGGAACGGAGCAGCGCTGCAAACGACCTTCGCGAGCGGAACCGAAGTCAAACCCGTTGTCCCGGTCCAGGATGTAGCCGCCGGGCAGGTGGCACAAATCAGCATGCGGAACCCGGCTCCCGGGGGTGGGAACTCGGCAAACACTGCCTTCGATATCACCAGTCCCACTCCCCTGGTGACGAGCATCGCGCCGCATATTGCGCCCGCTGGCACCGCAATCGTTATCACAATTACGGGCACTGGATTTGAAGTGAACTCGGTTGCCGAGTGGAACGGTTCCCCACGGCCCACAACCTTCGTACTTCCCACCAAGCTGCAGGTTTCGCTGACCGCCACCGATCTTCAGAATCCAGGCACTGGCAAAATCATCGTGAGTAATCCGGGCCCGGATAACCGCGCCGCAGTCAGTCCTGGTGACGACACAGAACCCTGGATCTTCCGCTTCGGCCAGCGTGCACGGTTCAATAATTCTGCGGTTGGGTTTGGTGTCTTTGCAGTTTTCAAAACTGAAAGTAGATGAAGTCGCGATGGCCAAAGAAGCCGAAGAATACGATCGCGTACACACATGCGTTATAAGCCAGGGCGCGAAAAGCCGGCCGCGCCCAGAGCCGGGGGACGTGCGCTGGGTGGGCGATCCACCATTCGACAACAAACATAGCGACAATCGATAAGGCCAGATAGGGAGCCGTGGCGCGACTAAAGCCACCGACCTTTAGCAGTAGAGGATCGATCCGCCCCAAGGGAAAGAGATGGGTGGCGATAAACCAGGCGTCTCCCAGGCTGTTAGCCCGAAAAAATATCCAGGCGTAGGTCACCAAGCTGAAAGTAAAGACAGTCTTGACCACAACGAGCCGGTCGAATCGCGCGGTGAAACGGGCCGTGGACTGGGCCACGATCAGGTAGATGCCGTGCAAAAAGCCCCAGGCGACAAAGGTCCAGTTGGCGCCATGCCAAAGCCCGCTGATCACAAAGGTGATCAGCAGGTTGGCATAATGCCGGGACAGTTTCACGCGGTTTCCGCCCAACGGAATATAGACGTAATCGCGAAACCATGTGGATAACGAGATGTGCCATCGCCGCCAGAACTCACCCACTGAGCGGCTGAAATACGGCTGCATGAAATTGATACGCAACTCGTAGCCCATCATCCGCGCCAGGCCCAACGCAATATCGGTGTAGCCGGAAAAATCGCAGTAAATCTGGATGGAAAACAGCAGCGTGGCCAGCAACAGCGCTGCCCCATCGTAATGCCGCGGCGTGTCATAAATGAGCTTTACAAAATCGGCGACATTGTCGGCCAACACCATCTTCTTGAACAGACCCCAAAGGGCCTGCACCAACCCAGCCCGCACGCCTGCAAAGGTGACCTTCGGCTCGCGATGAAACTGCGGCAGCAGTTCATACGGCCGCTCGATGGGCCCGGCCACCATTTGCGGAAAGAAGGCGACGTAGAGTGCGTACTCCAACAGGTTCTTTTCCGCCGGAACCCTCCGCCGGTAAACCTCGATGGTGTAACTCATGGCTTGAAAGGTGTGGAAGGAGAGGCCGACAGGCAAAATGATCGCCAGCAGCGGCGGATCAAACCGCAGCCCAAAGAGGTGCGACGCGCTGCGAAAAGAGCCGGTCAGAAAATTGAAATATTTGAACACCACCAGGAGCCCCAGGTTGCAAAACAGGCTTACTCCCAGATAGAGACGTCGCCGCGCGGGCTGCTCCGCTTTTTCGATCTGCAGGCCGGCGACGTAGTCGATCACCGTGATGGCCCAGATCACAAAGATGTAGCGCGTGCTCCAGCACATGTAGAAGTAGTAGCTGGCGATCAGCAGGATGATCTTGCGCGCCGTGCCGCGCGTGACCAGGAAAAGCAGCCACACGAGGATAAAAAATAACAGGAACTGAAAGCTATTGAAGAGCATGGGAGCTCTCCTTCAGCAGCTGAAACAACGCCTCGGTGTACACCCGCGCGCCGGCTTCATTCAGGTGCGTCTGATCAGCAAAGAGCCGGTTGGGATAAAGAAAGTAGTCCGGACCGAGCAGTTTGCATGAAGTCGTCTGCTGGAGCAGCGCGGCGAAGCGCTCGTCACGCGCTGCCGCAGGCGCGGCTTCTCCCTCCCGGAGGTAATACGGCACGTAGTAACAATCCATGTGATACTGCCGGACCAATTGGTTCAGTTGACCAATCTGCGCGCTTTGCGATGGAGCAACCCGAGGGAAGACTTGCGCCGGCTGGTCGGATGCAAGATGAAAATCTTCCGGCAGCCGCCCTCCGGGAAAATGGCTTTGCTCGGTGATCAGATGGTAGCCTCGCTCGGCAATGACCGCGTGCTCGTTTTCTTCCGATTGGCGGTAGTAACTCAACACGACCGCCATGGCTGGGCGCTGCAAGCAGGAAGGCGGTCAGGTCTCTGAGGAAATTACGAAAGGGGAAGAGCGCTTCGATGACGGCGTGATCGTCGGGAATGAAATGAAAGATTTCGCGCCGGGGCGGATCAGGGTTCCACGGCAGCGTGAGCAGCAGCACGTTGGGAGCCTGGCCCCGCGCACACATGGCCGCCAGCGGCGGTAAGAATAAATCGCTACCCGGAAAACCGGAGTTGAAGGATGAGACATTTAGATGATTCGCCAAACTCATCTGGTCAAACCAGGCGGGAACAAAACCCGCCAGGATCTTGCTGTTGCCGAAAATCAAGACCCGGGTGACTGCAGGGTCGGCGGGAAAGACCTGTCCCTTCTGCTCCCATTGCAGCTTGGCGTCGAAGACTATATCGGAGCCATTCTTCAGGTAGGGCAGACCGCGGGAAAGTCCATAAAACACCGTCCAGAATATCGCGAAGAGCAAAACCGTCCAGCCAAGGGCCGACGGGGTCCTCCGCGTCGCTGGGGGCTCCTGCTTGGCGGCGTCAGAGAGAGAGTTGGGGGCTGCTTCGACGTCCAAGATAGACCTTGAACTCTCATCGTATTACAAGCGGTTGGAGCATTTTCACTTCGGCTGTGTACTAGTGAGGGTAGCGCTCTGGAGGCTGCGCGGGAAAGCGCTGTGTAGTTTTTTTGCCAAACCGGCTCCTTCGCAGACTCTCTAGCCCGAGCCGCTGGTAAACATCATCACCAGCGAGAGGACGATGACCACGGCCGCGGTGAGCCAGGCCACGGCGTTGAACCAGCCGGAGTTTACAAAATCGCCCATCAGGTCCTTGCGATTGATGAGCAGGAGCATGAAGACGATGACCAGGGGTAGCAGCACGCCATTCAATACTTGGGACAGGATGACCATGCTGATCAGTTTGGCGTTGGGGACAAATAGGACCGCGAACGCCCCGCCGGCCACCAGGAGGGTATATAGCCAGTAGAAGACAGGCGCATCTTTGAATCCGCCATCCAGGCCCGACTGCAGACCCAGCCCTTCGCATACGGTGTAGGCAGTGGAAAGGGGCAGAATCGAGGCCGCAAAGAGCGAGGCATTGAACAGCCCCACGGCGAACAATAGGAAAGCATAACGCCCGGCCAGCGGCTTCATCGCCTGCGCCGCGTCCGCCGCTTCCTTGATCGCTCCCATGCCATGGGCAAACAGCGTGGCGGCACAAGCGACCACGATGAACCAGGCTACGATGTTGGTGAAGAATGACCCGATGATGACATCGAGACGCGAAGCCGCATAGCTTTTCGCCGTAACCCCCTTCTCCACGATGGAAGACTGCAGGTAGAACTGCATCCAGGGCGAAATGGTGGTGCCGATCACCGCCACGATCATGTAAATGTAACTTTTAGAGTGCCATATGGGACCTTTCGGCAGCTCTACGGTGGCCACCATGGCATCATGCCAGCTGGGCTGGGAAAGAACACCGGTGACAATGTAGGCAATATAAAAAACCGACGCCGCCAGAAAGACCTTTTCGACGCTCTTGAAATCTCCCTTGACCACCAGCAGCCAGATCAAGAGGGCGCTGCCGGGCACGGAAATATATTTGCTGACGTGGAAGAGCTGCATACTCCCGGCGATGCCGACGAACTCCGTCATGACGTTGCCGAAATTGACGACAACCAGCAGCAACATCAAGATGAACGTCATGCGCAGCCCAAACTCTTCGCGGATTAGGTCGCTCAGGCCCTTGCCGGTCACCGCTCCCATGCGCGCGCACATTTCCTGCACCACCAGCAAAGCCACCGTGATGGGGATCATGGTCCACAGCAGGGTGTAGCCGAATTGGGCTCCGGCATTGGAGTAGGTGAGAATGCCGCCCGAATCGTTATCAATATTGGCGGTGATAAAGCCCGGCCCCAGCACGGCGAGGAAGAGCAGTATGCGGATTCGCCAGCGCTTGAGCATGCGGTCAGGGTAAAGATTTCAATTTGAATTCAGGCTACTGCGGTCCTGGACTTCCTGCAAAGAATCCAGGTTGTACTCATTGCTTTGCGCGCAAAAACGCGATCACATGATCTGCCTGCACTACACCCACCAGCCGGTTTGCGCTATCCACTACCGGCAGGGCATGCAGATTGTACTTGTCGAACAGTTCTGCGACTTCATCCTGGTGGGCCTCGGCTTGACAAGAAATAATGCGCGGTTCGGCAAGGACGGCCACCCGCGTCTCGGGCAAGGCCAGGATCAGGTGCGACAGCGGGACGACTCCCTCGAGCACATCATTTCGCCGGTGAGATAAATCTCGGTGATTCCTTCTGGGTCGCCATCGAACTCGCGCATTGCGCGCACCGCGTCCGCAACCGAGCCACTGGAGCCCACCTGTACGCAATTGGTGGTCATTCTGCCGGCAGCGGAGTCTTCGCGGAATTCAAGCAATTCCTCCACTTCATGCCGCTCTTCCGGTTCCATCTCCTCGAGAATCTCCTCGGAGCGCTCGTCGGAGAGTTCGGCCAGCAGATCGGCTGCGGCACCCGGATCCATCTCTTCCACGATGTCAGCTACGCGGCCGGAATCGAGCGATTCGAGCAGGGACTTCTGCAGTCGAGGATCGACTTCCTCCAGCGCTTCTGCTGCTACCTCCTCGTCGAGGGAGCCGAAGACTGCCTCGCGTTCAGGCGGTGGCAGGTCTTCCAGGATGTCCGCAATATCGGAAGGGTGCATATGAGCAAGCCGCTCATGTTCGATCTTCAGCTTCACCCGCCGCGCCGGATCCACTTCGATCAGGTCAACGAACTCCCAGGGAATGATGCTGGCGCGGAAGTGCATGGCGAAGTTCGCCAGCGTGTGCCTGGGCATCGTACCTTTGAGCAGCCTGCGTACCGCGCCACGCATCCCGACGGCAACTTCAGCGACCCGCAGGCCCTCACGGCCGTTTTCAGGAAACCACTGCAGGTCGACATCGTTGACCCGCACCACCTTTCGGCCGTGCACATCGATAATTTGCCGGTCGATCACATCCTGCTGGAGGAGGAGGAGGTTTTCATCTCCGCGGAGGGGTTGGAGCAGGGCGTCCTCGCGCAGTTCGATGGTTCCGGCCGGCGTCTGCAGTACATCCCTTACTGCAACCAGCCTCGCTCCGTCCCGGGTCTTAAGCAGCAGTCCGGCTACATGGCCCGCGGCCGTTCCGGTGGCCACCGCTACGTCCTTCAGCCGCCCTTGCACGCGACCCTGCCGGTCCGTGATCAGCGTACCGAGCAGGAGCGTCAGGCTAGCGTGCGTAGTGTGCTTTTCGTGCATCGAAGGCCGGTTGCAGTCTAACAGCGATGGAGGGAAGGTTGGAGCGGGTTAATAAGAGAGTCGCGGCAGGGTCAATGTAGTAACCTCTGGTCCCCAAGCAAAGGACGGGTGCTCACATCTCGCTCGTTTTTCGCGAGATGTGGGATACCGTTGCTCTTGCCTCTGACTCTAAATTCGCCGACAAACCTAACGGTCAAACTCGGTGGTATCCCACATCTCGCGAAAAACGAGCGAGATGTGGGGCACCCGCCTTTGCTTGGGGACCAGAAGCTACTAGTTCGGTCGTTCCGGCCGGCTCTTGGGATGGAAACGCTCGTCGAGCGGCTGTCTGCCCTGAAAACCAGCTTCTACAGTGTGCCAGTAGTCAATTTTCGCTTCGCCCAACTGCCAGCAGAGCAGGACGATCTGGTCACCGATCTGGCATGGAAAATCCAGCAACCCCTTATCGAGATCCTTTACCTGGACGCCAATCGAATCGATTTCCTGGATCGCATCCTGGGCTTGCTGGACCGAGGACCGCTGGGCCATGCGCTTTCGCGCAACCGCCGCGACATCCACCAGCATCCCTCCCGAGAGGAAGATATTCTGGCTGAGCATCTGCAACTCCGCTTCGACCAGGCCGGCACTCGCTTTGCCTTCGATCGCCCGCCGCAGAAGGGATTCGAGAATCGGCAAAAGCGACTGCGCCTCATCCAGAGTGAATGTCTTCATAGGTACAGCCTTCGTCCAAACCTCATGATAAACCACCTTGATTTGTGGCCCTTTGGCAGGGCAGGTATCATGACAGAGCAATGAGTTTGCCCGATACCATCTTCATTTTCGGACTGGCGCTGGTAATTTTTGGGCCCAAGAAGCTGCCGGAGATCGGCCGTCAGCTAGGCAAGCTAGTGCTCGAATTCCGGCGCGCCAGCAACGAGTTCAAGATGCAGATTGAGGAAGAGCTACGCGCGGCAGAACTGGCTGATCGCCAAAAGCAAATTGCCGCCCCGCCAGTGACCCCATCGCCGGCCCCGGAATCCACCTCGGAGGCCCTGACGGTACGGCCGCCAAGCGATGGGATCACTGTCAGCACCGAGAGCCCGTCGGCCAGGGTTATCCCAGTGCACGAAGAAGTCGCGGAACTGGAAGCAGTCGCGGGGGACCATCCGGAATTGGCCGCCAACGGCCTAAAGCACGAGCCGGAGCAGGCGACCACGCATCATGACTGACATCGTGGATCGGGCCCGTACCGCAGTGACGGAAAGAGCAGAATTGCCGGGCATGAGCCTCCTGGAACATCTGGAGGAACTTCGCAAGCGCATCATTCATTCCGGCCTCTACCTGGTCGCCGCCTTCTTCATCGCTTACTACTTCCGCCAGACGCTCTTTGCGTTCATGGAGCGGCCCATTGTTTCAGCGCTCAAAGCGCACCATCTCGATCCTCACCTGGTCTATCTGAACCCAGTAGATCCCTTTAATTTCTTCATCAAGATCAGCCTGGTCGGAGGCGCCATCCTGGCCTCGCCTTTCATTCTCTTCCAGGTCTGGTTATTCATTGCCCCTGGCCTCTACCGGCATGAGAAGCGATACATTCTGCCCTTCATGACGGCCACCGTTGGACTATTTCTTACTGGCGCCTTTTTCGGCTACCACTACGTTTACCCCGGCGCTCTCAACTTCCTCATCGGGTACGGCGATCAGTTCCGGCCGATGGTCACGGTGGGTGAGTACACCGAGCTCTTCATGACCGTGATCCTGGGCCTAGGAATCACCTTCGAGTTGCCAATTTTGGTCTTCTTTCTGGCCCTCTTCGGCATCGTGAACGCAGGGTTTCTGTGGAAGAATATCCGCTACGCCATCCTGGTTATTTTCATCATCGCCGCTATCATCACCCCAACCCCCGACGTGTTAACAATGTGCGTCTTTGCCGCTCCGATGCTGGCGCTTTACCTGCTCAGTATTGGCGTCGCCTACATGGTCCATCCCAGCCGCCGGGACCGGCAAAAACAGGCATCATGAACCGCTTCTCGTTTCTTTTTCGGGCGCTCGGCGCCGCCCTGCTCTTTTCGGTGTTTAGCGGACTTGCCAGCGCTCAGGCGGCAGCACCGCTGCCCCGCTTTGACGGCGAGCGTGCTCTCACGTACACCAAGGAGTTCGTGGCCAGCGGTCCACGATGGGTGGGTAGCCCGGGACATGCCAAGGCCCAAGCCTTCCTCGAACGCCAGTTCGCAAAAGATGACCTGGTCAAAGACAGCTTCACCGCATCAACACCTATCGGACCGCTGGCCATGACCAATTACATCGTCAAATTTCCCGGCAGCAAGGACGGCATCATAGTACTGGCAAGCCACTACGACACCAATTACCCCCTGAAAGATACCGGATACGTGGGCGCGAATGATGGCGGCTCGAGTACTGGTCTGCTGCTCCAATTGGCCAACAGCTTCCGGGGAAAAAAGTTGGATGGATACAGCGTTTGGCTGGTTTTCTTTGATGGAGAAGAAGCGATCAAAGGCTGGACAGACACCGACTCGGCTTATGGCAGCCGGCATCTCGCAGCCAAGTGGCAGGCCGATGGGACGCTGAAGCACATCAAGGGTTTTCTCCTGGCCGATATGATCGGCGACCGCGATCTTGATGTGGATCGGGACTTGAGTTCAACCCAGTGGCTGCTTGACCTGGTAGGACAAGCGGCAGCGAAGTTCGGCGACCAATCCTACTTTTTCCAGCGGCAAAATACGGTGGGCGATGATCACACTGCATTTGTGCAACGTGGCGTGCCCTGCGCCGACATCATCGATTTCAATTACGGATACCAAAACGCTTTTTGGCACACCCCCGAGGACACCATGGATAAGCTGAGCGCCAAGAGCCTCACCATCGTGGGCAATGTCTTCCTGGAAACAGTGCAGCTGCTGAATCAGCGGTGAAGTGCAACCTTGTGGCTCTGTCGATCCCCGGCAGCGGCTGCTAAGGTGAGCGCTTCCCTAAACTTTGTCATGCCGTCGAAGCCGAGGGATGACAAGGGGGGACGGTGACTTTTATGAGGAGCCGTCATATCGGATGGGCAGAAAAGAAACAACTACCGTAGGCTAGGATTGCATCATGCTGGATGGCGCGCCGATCACATATTGGATAGGTTTCCACATTGTGGTGCTGGCCCTGATCGTGATCGACCTGGCCGTCCTCAGTTTAGGTAAGGCCTCCGCCCGGACCCGCGACAGCATTATTTTTGTCCTGTTCGTCTTCTCGCTCGCCGCTTGTTTCGGGATTTGGATCGGGCACGTCGAAGAGCATCAGACAGCGCTCGAATTCGCCTCCGGGTACCTGATCGAGCTCTCCCTCAGCATCGATAATCTCTTCGTCTTTCTACTCCTCTTTCGCGCTTTCGGCCTGACTGCGGAGGCGCAGAGAAAGGCTCTCCTGCTAGGAGTGCTCGGCGCCATCGTCATGCGTGGAGTATTCATCTTCGCCGGACTCGAACTACTGCAGCGCTTCAGTTGGATCCAGTACTTTTTCGGCGCACTGCTGTTGTTTGCCGCGGTGCGGCTGTTGCGGGAAAAGAAGGCCGGGGCCGCTCCTGCTTCGGCAAAGTGGATCACGCAATGGACAAAACGCTGGGGCAACAGTCCAAAATCTACTTTTTTCCTTGCGGTGATCGCCATCGAACTGGTCGATCTTGTCTTCGCGATTGATTCCGTGCCTGCCGTACTCGCCATCTCCCATCATCCGTTCGTGGTCTACACCTCAAATATCTTTGCCATTCTCGGCTTGCGGTCGCTGTACTTCCTGTTGGCCGGCTTGCTCGACCGGCTTCACTTTCTTTATCTCGGCCTGGCTTTGATTCTGGGGTTCGTGGGCGCGAAGATGATGTTGGCAAAGTGGGTCCATGTGCCGGTCGGCATCTCGCTCGGCTTCATCGTCGTGGTGGTGCTTACAGTCACGGCTGCTTCCCTGCTCTTCACCAAGACCCACAGCGCGAGTAAGCCTTGAGGGTTGCGATACGATGGACCAAGCGTGCGTAAAATTTCGGTCACGACCAAGTCAGGGCAATACACCGTTTCCGTGGGAAGCGGCATCCTGGAGTCCCTAGCTAAGCGCATGCCGGCACTCACCGGCAAGAAGCGCAAACTCATTTTCGTCTTAACCTCGCCGGAGATCTGGTCCCTTTGGGGTGAACGCATGCAGGATTCGCTTCCCCAGGAACCGATGGTTCTCTTTTTACCCCCAGGCGAGCGACACAAGCGCATGGCCCAGGTGGAGCGATTGGCCACGGAGATGGCCAAATCCGGAGCAGATCGCTCTTCCCTACTGATCGCCTTCGGCGGCGGCGTGATCGGCGACATGGGCGGGTTTCTCAGCGCCATCTACATGCGCGGCATCGATTACATCCAGGTGCCGACCACTCTGTTGTCGCAGGTTGATTCCTCGGTCGGGGGAAAGACCGGGGCCAATCTGCAAACCGGCAAGAACCTGGTGGGCTGCTTCTACCCGCCGCAGGAAGTGGTCGCAGATATCGAACTGCTCCACACGCTTCCCCAGCGGGAACTGCGGGCTGGGATTTATGAAAGCATCAAGGCTGGGCTCATCCGGGACGCGGGGCTCTTCCGCTTCATTGAGAGCCATCGCGAGGCCCTGGACCGGGGCGATCCCGCATCGCTGGAAAAGATGATCGCGGCCTCCATACGGATGAAGGCCGAGGTGGTCAACGAAGATGAGCGCGAATTTGGTGTGCGCATGATTCTCAATTTTGGCCACACCATCGGCCATGCCATTGAGGCGGCGACTGGCTATCGTGCCCTGCTGCACGGCGAAGCCGTCGCCTGGGGCATGATTGCCGCACTGAACATCAGCCGGCAGCGAAACCTGTTAACGGCAGACACCGTGCAACGAATCGAGACGCTGATCCGCTACTTCGATCCGCCGGCCTTGCCCTCGCTAAGCGCCAAACGCCTTTTGCAGGCAGCATCCGGCGACAAGAAGAATCGGGCTGGGGTGCGCCGCTTTGTTCTGCTGCAGGGCTTGGGCAATGCGGTGGTGGCCGAGGACGTCACCGACGTCGAGGTGCTGGCCGCTATCAACGCTATGTGCCGCCTCTCCGCGGGCGCCAAATAGCCGTGGTCGCGCCTGGCGCTCAACCAGAGGGATCCGGGGACGAAACCAGCGCGGCGGCCGCCGTCCGCACCATGT
This sequence comes from uncultured Acidobacteriaceae bacterium, assembly GCA_963775365.1. GTDB lineage: Bacteria > Acidobacteriota > Terriglobia > Terriglobales > Acidobacteriaceae > PALSA-350. The sequence goes on from CAVZJL010000021.1 coordinate 83,917, forward strand.
TCGACCAGATTGCCCCGCGCTACGATCTGCTGAACCATATCCTTTCCTGCAACATCGATCGCATTTGGTGGTGGCGCACGGCGCGCAGTTTTCGCCAGGTGCTGGCCCGTCCGGACGCGCAGATTCTGGATCTATGCTGCGGAACCGGGGATATGACATTGGCGCTGCTGCGGCGCAGGCCAAAAAATGGACGGCCGGTGCTGGCAGCCGATTTCGCTCATCAGATGTTGCTGCGTGGTGCGGCGAAATTCGCTCCCCAGGGTGGGATTGCGTTTGAGGCCGACGCCCTCCATCTTCCCTTGCCCACCGGCTCGCTCGATCTGCTCACCACCGCGTTCGGTTTTCGTAACCTGGCCAACTACCGGGCCGGACTGGAGGAGTTCTACCGCGCATTGAAGCCGGGCGGCCAGTTGGGCATTCTTGACTTCAGCGAGCCCGGCGGCGTGATGGGCAAGCTTTATGCCTTTTACTTCCGCCGGGTTCTTCCTGCGGTAGGCTCGCTGGTCTCGGGCGTCTCCGGACCGTATCGCTATCTTCCCCGTTCAGTCAGCCAATTCCCCACCCCTCCTCAACTCCTGCAAACCATGGAATCCGTGGGCTTTACAGAGGTTTCCTGGACCCCCTACAGCTTCGGCATTGCCGGCTTATACCGTGGTCTGAAGCCGCAGTCATCCTGAATTGCGCGGGTTAACCAGGTGAGGTCCGCCCACGATCGTCCAATGTCCGGCGGCGGCCTAACTGGATAAACTTAGAAAATGCGCGCGATCGTCACCTGGAAGCATGACCAGCAGTACGATGCGGAATCTCATAGCGGCCATCACGTCGCCCTGGATGCGGACGCCGCACACAAGGGCGGCCCCAGTCCCATGGAACTGGTATTGATGGCCCTGTGCAGCTGCACCGCGGTCGATGTGGTCTCGATTCTGCACAAGAAGCGGGAGCCGTTCACCTCGCTGACGGTTTCGGCAGATGCCGAACAGGCGCCGGAAGCTCCCCGGGTGTTTACCCACATCCATCTCACCTATCACCTGGGCGGAAAGGTCTCGACGAAGGCTGCCGAAGATGCGGTTGCGCTGTCGAAGAATAAGTACTGCTCGGTTTCCAAGATGCTGGAAAAAGCGGCAACCATCGACTACGAGATCACCTACGAGGGCGCATGATCAATTTCTTCCGCTTGGTCCTCGCCGGGTTGGCGCTCGCCATGGCGGGGTTGGTTTCGGCAGTGACGACGATGCATTTCGCCATCCATGGAGCGGAGGTGAAGGTTCCAGATCTGCAGGGGCTCACGGTGGCCGAAGCCGTGCACCGCACAGCGAATATGGGATTGAACCTGGGCATCGACAACAAGTACTACAGCGTCGATGTGCCGGCGGGCCGGGTGCTGGCGCAATCTCCTTTGCCCGGGGCAATCGTTCGTCGCGAATGGCGCATGCGGGTGACCGAAAGCTTGGGCCCGCAACGAGTGGCGATTCCCAAGGTTGTGGGCCAGCAGGAACGCGTAGCGGCCATTGAAGTACGCCGACTGGGGCTGGACCTCGAGGAGACCGCGCAGATGCCCTACAGCGGCGTTCCACCAGGAACCGTGATTGCGCAGAATCCCCAGCAGGGGGCAGCCGGCGTAGAACGCCCCAGCGTGAGCCTGCTGGTGAGCAGCCCGGTGATTACTCCGCCTCCGGCCATGGTGATGCCGCAGTTGGTCGGCTTGCCGATGGCAACGGCGACCGCTTACGCCGTGCACGCGGGGTTGAAAGTCGGGCCGGTAGAGAATAGCTACTCAAGCGCCCCGGCTCCGACCGACACCGACTCAGCCGTAGGGGAAATGGCGCCAGCGGACACAGTGGATCCCGCCGGCACGGTGTTAAGCCAGACTCCGCTAGCGGGACATCGCGTCGAGCCCGGTATGATCATCACCCTGCGAGTGGCGCAGTAGAAGAGTTTTAGAGTAACGACGAGTTGACCGCAGGTCCCCTTTGGCTCTTATTCCCGTACGAGGCAGGCGGCGAAGAAGCCGTCGCCCTGGTAGGCGCCGGGAAGTAAGCGCACGAAATCATCCGGCAAGGCGCCGGGGAATAGCCGGTCTGCTGTACCCGGGCGGAGCACGCCTTCAGCCTCCAGCATCTGCACTTGCGGACGCCAGGGAAGCAGACGGAAGCCCTTCTGCCGCTCCCGAGCCTCGGCCACCACAGCTTCGTTTTCCTCCCTTTCGAGTGAGCAGGTGGAGTAGACAAGCCTCCCACCTTCGCGGAGGGCGCGCATCGCCGAACAGAGAAGTCGCACTTGCCGTTCATGCTGGCGGGCAAAATCATCCATCGTGAGCCGATGCCTTATTTCCGGATTGCGGGCTAGGGTTCCCGTTCCGCTGCAGGGAGCATCGCAGAGCACCAGGTCGAACTCATCCTGAAAAGGCAACTCAGTAGCATCAAGAGCGCGGTAGCGAATTTTTCCCGGCTGGCCGGCCAGTAGGGCCTGCATGGCTTTGAGCCGCCGAGGGCTGATGTCGCAGGCGGTGATCGTTGCATCGGGATTGCGCTCGGCCAGGATGGCGGTCTTCCCTCCGGGAGCCGCGCAGCAATCCAAGATTGCAGTGCCCCGCCCTGCCAACTCCGCGATCAGTTGCGATCCCTCATCCTGCGCGCGCGCCGCCTCTCCCGCAGCCGTCCGCCAAGCGCGGGCTACGAAGCTTCCCGGCTCGAGTTGTAGGTCCAGTTCCGCCTCGGGCGAGGCAAGGCGAATCGTGGTTGGAGGAGGAAGCTGGTCGTAACGGCAAATTGCGGCAGTCGCTTCGTTGCCATAGGAAGCCACCCATCGTTCCACCATCCACGGAGGATGTGCAGCGGAGGCCTCGGACTCCTGCAGCTTCGGCACCTGCGTCAGTTTGCGCAGTACCGCGTTGGCCAGCCCCACAGCGTAGGGATTGCCCGATTGCCGAACCAGCTCCACACTTTCAAAAATGGCAGCGTGCGCCGGGACGCGATCAAGTAACAGTAGCTGCAACGCTCCCAGCTCCAGTGAGACCTGCACCGCATCCGCCAGGTGACCTTTGCTCCTGGTGAGCACTTCCCGGATCCGTTGCTGCAACACCAGTTGCCAGCGCAGCACTCCCATCACCAGGGCGGTCGCCAGATTTCTGTCCAGCGGGGACAACGCTTCCACGCGCTTCGAATGGAGCAGGATGTCACTGTGCGACTCAGGCTTCTGCTTCAGTTCCAGCAGTAGCTCGAAGGCGGCTTTGCGGGCGGGCGCAATCATGACATGCCGAGGCTCTCATGAGGATGAGGAGTCGCTCCGCGCAGGAAGTCTCCGACCGGCATTCGCTTCTTACCTTCCACTTGAACCTCCAGCAGCTCAATCCGCGTGCCCGACCGGGCCCCCACGTACAGGCGATTCCCGTCAACCATCAGTTCGCCTGCGGAGATGCCGGCAGTCCCAGCTGGCACCATGCGATGCAGGGTAAGCTTTTTCCCGCGGAAGTAGGCATAGGCTCCGGGCCAAGGCTGAAAGCCACGCCAGCGGTTGTAAATCTCCTGCGCAGAGCGGGTGAAGTCGACCAGTGCGTCTTCGCGCTCGAGGATCGGCGCTAGAGAAGCTCCGGCATGATCCTGCCGAACAGGATGTATCGTACCGGCCTCCAGGCGCTGAAGAGTTTCAAGCATCAGGTTTGCTCCGCTTTTCGCAAGCAGAGGAAAAAGTTGCTCGGCTGTCTGGTCGGGTTCTATGGCCAGAGTGCTCTGCAGCAAAATGTCGCCCGTGTCTAGCCCTTGGTCGATACGCATGGTGGTGGCGCCAGTCACGGTCTCGCCGTTGGCCACCGCCCACTGGATGGGAGCAGCGCCTCGGTATTTAGGCAGCAGCGAAGCATGAAGGTTGAGGTTGCCCCAACGCGGCAACCGGAGCATCCAGTCGGGAATGATGCGGCCGTAGGCGACGACGATAATGGCATCCGGCTGGATCGCCTCCAGACGAGCCCGCAACTCCGCATTGTTCTTGATCTTTTCCGGCTGCACGACTGGCAAGCCCACCGCGTCTGCCAGCACCTTGATCGGTGGTGGTGAAGGATCCTGATTACGGCCACGTACACGATCGGGCTGGGTTATTACCAGCTCGATGGCATGGCCAGCCGCAATCAGCTGCTCAAGAGTTGGGATGGCGAACTGCGGCGTGCCACAAAAAGCGAGCCTCACCTACCATTCCCCGGCTCGCTGCAATTTGCGGATCTTGCGCAACACAAAATCGCGTTTGAGCGCACTGATGCGGAAGATGAAGAGAATCCCGTCCAGGTGATCGATTTCATGCTGAAAGGCACGCGCCAGCAACTCGTCTGCTTCGCGTTCGAACCAATTGCCCTCCACATCCTGGGCGCGTATTTTGACCTTCGCGGCGCGCGCAACTTTCTCGCGAATATCAGGCAGGCTAAGACAGCCCTCCTCCTCGAAAATTTTCCCTTCTTTAGTGACCACCTCGGGATTGATCAAGGCGATCTTGTCCTCGGGAGTTTTCTGAAAGCTGAGATCGATCACAGTGATACGTTTTGGAATCCCAATCTGTGGCGCAGCGAGGCCGATGCCATGGGCCAGGTACATGGACTCGAACATATCGTCGACCAGCTTTTTCAAACCCTCGTCAAACACCGTAACCGGCTCGGCCGGCCGCTGCAGGATGGGGTCGGGAAATTTAACGATGGGATAGACCATGGGAGGGGATATCTTTCCTAAAATCTACGAATCTGCTCCAGGTATCCCTGGTAGTTTCTGGCAAGTTCTCCGGCCGAATCGCTGCCGAACTTTTCCAGCGCGAGTTTCGCCATAATGAACGCAACCATCGCTTCCGCTGCAACGCCCGCGGCAGGCACAACGCAAACATCGGACCGCTCGTACGCCGCCTTGGTAGCCTCTCGCGTAGCGTAGGAGACCGAACCGAGCGGTCTGCGCAAGGTAGAGATCGGCTTCAAATAACCGCGCACAACGATGTCTTCGCCATTGGAGACGCCGCCCTCAATGCCACCGGCGTTGTTGTGCTCGCGCGTGAACCTGGTCGGCGCGCCATTCTCCTCCGGGCTATAGCCAATGGGGTCGTGCACCGCGGAACCAAAGGACTCAGCCGCCGTAACCCCCTGGCCAATCTCCACCGCCTTGACCGCCTGGAGCGACATCACCGCCCAGGCGAGCAATCCGTCCAGCCGCTCGTCCCAATTGGCATACGTGCCCAGACCTGGCGGCACGCCATGCACCACCACTTCAAAGACTCCGCCGATCGAATCACCGGTGCGCAAGACGTGATCCACTTCCGCTTTCATCTGCTCTTCCGTCGCGGGATCGACGCAGCTCAGCAGGATCTCATCACGTTGGTTTAGCGCCTTAACCTCTTCCCAGGAGGCAATGCGTGGCAGCTCAACGCGGCCAACGCGCACCACATGGCTGCCAACCTCGATGCCCAGCGACTTCAGCAGCAGCTTAGCCAGGGCGCCCGCCGCAACGCGTGCCGTTGACTCGCGGGCGGAGGCCCGCTCGAGCACATAGCGAGCATCGGGAAAATCGTATTTCAGCGAACCGGCAAGGTCAGCGTGGCCGGGTCGCGGCGAAGCCACAGCCTTGTGCTTTGCCCGATCGCCCACAGCCACGGGTAGAACCTCGGTCCAGTTCTTCCAGTCGCGATTTTCAATTTGGATGGAAACGGGCGAACCAATGGTCTTGCCATGGCGCACCCCGGAAAGGATGTGCGCCCGGTCCTGCTCAATGTGCATGCGACCGCCGCGGCCAAAACCCTGCTGCCGCCGCCAGAGCTCGCGGTCGATAAACTCAAGATCGACGTCGAGGCCCGCAGGCAGTCCGGAAATGAGGGCGATAAGGCACTCGCCGTGTGATTCACCAGCCGTTGAAAAACGTAGCATCTTATGAGGCGAGGAGGCCTAACGTTTGATTGTAGACGATTTTGCCGGCGAGAATCTCGCTAGCTCAGTGGTGGACGATCCAGTCATATTGGGCTTCGTCCAGGGGCGCGACGGAGAGCCGTGATTGACGGACCAGCGGAGAATCTTGAAAGAGCTGCTGCTGCTTGATTTCCGCCAGAGTCTTTGGCCGCTTGATCGCCGGGCCGACCGCTATGCGAATCAATGGAACCTTAGGATCGGTTAGATCGGCAGACTTGACGTGGGCCACGCCCACCGCCGCCTTCTCGTCTCCGGTGTGATAGATGACGAGCTTATCGCCCTTCTTCATGGCGCGGAGATTCTTGACCGCTTGCGGGTTGGTTACGCCGGTCCAGTCGGTTTCCTTTTCCCGCACCAGGTCAGCAAAAGAGTACGCGGTGGGTTCGGTCTTCAACAGATAGTTCATGCTCTACTCCTCGGACGGGGCTTTGGGTTTGAGGAAGGCTGCGGTGTTGAGCAGCGGTCTGTCCATGGAGCGCACCCAGTCGGTCATCTCGCCCGCCTCGCCACCCTCCGCTTCGTGGCGCTCAAAGTGGCTGCGCATGGTGTGCATTTTGGCATCGATGTCGTCGAGGTAGTGCAGCAACACGGCTTCCGGGATCATGGGCAGTTTAGGCGAACCGAACTCCAGTTTGCCATGATGGCTCAAAACCATGTGCTCGACCAGAATGCGCAGGCCGGGAGGAAAGTCTGGCAGCGCGGCCAGCTTCCTCTCAATCATCGCGATGCCCATGGTAATGTGCCCTACGAGCTGCCCCTCGAGGGTGTAGTCGAAGCTGGTGCCCCAACGCAACTCCTCCAGCTTGCCGATGTCATGCAGAATGGCGCCGGTCAGGAGCAGGTCGCGATTGATCTCTGGGTAATGCTGCGCAGCCAGCTCACAGAAGCCCACCAGCGAGACTACGTGCTCCAGCAGGCCGCCCAGCCACGCATGGTGGAGACTTTTAGCGGCTGGTGCTTCACGGAAGGCCGCTGCAAAGACTGGATCGTCGAGGAAGGAGCGCACCAGCGCCTGTAGCGAAGGATCGGTGAAACTGTCGACGGATTTGACCAGCGACGACCAGAGTTCCCCCACGTCTTTGAGGGTATGGGGAACATAGTCCGCGAGTTCGAACTCGTCGGCCGAAGCGATGCGAAGTTTTTCCAGGTTCAGCTGCAGGCGGCCGTTGTAGCGGCAGACCTCGCCGCGAACCTTAACCACATCGCCTTGCTCAAACCCGGCAGCGGTATCGGCAAAATTGTCCCACATGCGGGATTCAATCTGGCCGGTGCGGTCGCCCAGGGCCAACGCCAGGTACTGGCCGCCATCCTTTCGACTGCGCAATTGCCTGGAAGTGACGGCGAAGAAAGAGACTACTGCCTGGTTTTCGAATTTGCCTAGATCGGCAACGTAAATCTCTTTCATTTCGCCTATGGTTGTTGCGCGCCCGGAGGAACTGGATCCGGCGGGCCGGTGGCAGGTGCGGGCGGATTAGTAGCAGGCGGAGGGTGCATTACGCCGTCAGAAGCCGGTTGACCGCTTGCGGGGGCCGGCTTGCCGAGATAGGGCGCCGGTGTTTCGTCGGGCGCCTTCGGCCTGTCGGCGTAGCGGGTCTTATCGCCCTTCGGCTTGGGCTTTTTCTGGTCTGCCTGATCAGCCAGCCCCAGGGGCGCATTCTGGACCTTTTGCGACGCCAGATCCTCAGGAGTCGGGGGCGGCGGCGCATTCGGGGTCGGTCTTGTCTTTCTTTGCCTTCTTCACCGGCGGACGGTTGCTTAGGCGAGTCTTACGTTCATTCGCTTCAGGCGCGGTGCTGCTCACCGTACCATCGGGGTTTACGTAGCGCGTATCCGGAGTGGTTACACTCGGATTCGTGTCCGGAGTCGAGGTGTTAGCCGCGGCTACCTGCGAGGAAGCAGGAAGCGACTCACGCGGGGCCTGGCCGAAGCGGATTTTCTCCTTCTTGCCGGGCTTCTGCACTTTTTCTTCATTGCTTGCCTGTTGCGTGGCCGGCTTGCTGGCGCTTGCGGTGGCAGGCGCAGCGGCTGCCGTGGCGGCCCCTGGGGTCGTTGCCCCAGAAGCGGTTGCCCCCGGGGCCGGAGCGGCCGCTGTTTGCGTCGGAGCCGGCGCCGAAGTGGACCTCTGCCTACCGCGGAAGCGAGTCCGGGCAAACTTCTTCTTCTTTTTTTCCGCGGGAGGTGTGTAGGCGCTATAGGTCAGGCGCATTTCGTTGCCGCTGGCCCCGGTATCCACCACTCCCGGCTTGAGATCGATAAAGGCCTCTTCGCGCAGCTTGGTCAGATACACCCTCAATGCGGGCTGCATACGCTCCATAAAGAGGGCTTCTTCCACTTGCGGTTCCACTTGCTTGAAGCTGGAATCTCCCCCCAGCTGGTGCTGGGTGGCCTGCAGAATGATGAAGCCCTGCTTGGTCCGAATCGGCTGCGTATGTTGGCCGGCATTCAGGGCGAAGGCCTTATCTTCAATTTCCTTAGCTACCCAACATTCCGCGGCGAAATTCGCCCAGCACAACGCTCTTGGGCGCATTGGGGTCGGTGGGCGCGGGCTTGGCCAAGTCATCAAACTTTGCCCCCGCCGCCAGTTTGGCTTCTATCGCCTCGGCTTGCGCCTGCGCAGCTGCGACCTGCGCCGCATCCGCTCCTTCTGCTTTGCAGGGGTGGGAATCAGAATCTCGTTCAGGGTTACCGACTCCGGTTGCGCAAACTCAGCTCTCGTGGTCCTTGAAGTACTTCTGGACATCCGTGGGCGACATGGTAATGTGGCGCCCAACCTCGTCCCTCACCACCTGTTCGGTAATGATGCTGTCGCGGATGTTCGCTTTGAAGTCCTCATAAGAGACGCCCTGTTGCTGCGCGGCCTTCTCCAGGTCCTCGAGCGAGTCCAGGTGATTTTGTTTTCTGATTCCGTCCAGTCTCTTGATCAGCTCAGTTTCACCGGTGATCCCAAGTTCCTTGCCCTTGGAGAGCAGCAGTTGCTTATCGATCAGGTCGCGCAACAGATCGGCTTGCTTCTGCTGTAGCTCGCGGCCAGGAATAGCCTGCTGCTTGGCTTCGCCCTCAAGCTGCTCCGCGGCTCGATCGTAGTCTGACTGAGTGATGATCTGGTCATTCACCCGGGCGACAATATCCTCTATCACCTTGCCGTTAACCGGAGCCATAGCGGCCGGGTTTTGCGGGGTTTGCGCGTTAGCGGTTTGCGTATTGGTGGCCTGGGCCAGAGAGGGAATAGCGCTCAGACTCGCGCTCAGGATCAAAATCGCCGCGGATTGCTGGAACCGAAACAACGTCATGGGCACATCTCGTATAGCTGCTGAGTGGTAGGGTCTATGCATTTCAGTTCCAGGCTGCACCCGTCAAATCTGGGAAACTACGGCTTTTCTTGACGAAAGGCCACGCCGCTGCCCGGTATGCTCCAGAAGTGAAAATGCTCTAGCCCTTACGTGGTAGTTTGCCTGATTTCGCACCAGCACCGTTGTGCAGCTACTGAAACAGACCGGATTTCCTACGGTTTTGCGTCGTCGAGTACCTATCAGACCAGCTTACGTCCAATGATATACTTCGAGTCAAGAAACACTCCGGGCCGCGCAGCAGGGCTGCCTCTCCCTCGCGCCCTCCGGACCCAGAGGAATACCCGCAATATGGCCTCCCGCACACGACGGTTTTTGTTCTCCATCCTCCTCTTCTTTGTGGTTTGTGGCTTCCTCGGCACGGTGGTCAGCCAGAGGCTGGGTGCGCAATCCAGTACCGACGAGTCCGCGCTGCGCGATGATTTGCGCTCCTTCACCAGTGTTTATGACCTGGTGGAACAAAACTACGCCGAGCCGCTGACCGGCGACAAAGCGGAAAAGGCCGTCTACGACGGGGCCATCCCCGGCATGCTGCGAGTGCTCGACCCCCACTCCAGCTTTTACGATCCAAAAGCCTACGCCAAGATGCGCGAAGACCAGCATGGCAAGTACTACGGCGTAGGCATGCTGATTCAGCCCCAGAACAACAAGATTGTCGTGGTCAGCCCCTTTGAAGGCACACCTTCCTTCAAGGCCGGCATACGGCCAGGAGACGTGATTGTCGCCGTGGACGGCAAGTCCACGGACAATATGAATTCGGAAGATGTTGCCAACGTGCTCAAAGGGCCCAAAGGGTACCCACGTGCAGATCACGATCGCGCGCGAGGGTGCGGCCAAGCCGCTGGTATTCGACTTGATCCGGGATGAGATTCCGCACAACAGCATCGACCTTAGCTTACATGATCCGGCCCACGGTCGGCTACGTGCACATCACCAACTTCCAGGAAACCACCGGCCGCGAGCTTTCCGACGCGCTCGATCACTTCGGCAATATCGATGGACTGATTCTCGATCTGCGGGGAAATCCCGGCGGCTTATTGAGTGAAGCGGTCGCGGTCTGCGATAAGTTTCTGGAAAAGGGCCAGGTGATCGTCTCCCAGCGCGGACGCGCCTTCCCTGAACAGACCTATCGCGCGACGCATGGCAACGGAGGCCGCGAATATCCCATCGTGGTGCTGGTCAATCACGGCACTGCTTCGGCTGCGGAAATTGTTTCCGGTGCGCTGCAGGATCATGATCGCGCGATCATCGCCGGCGAGACCACCTTCGGCAAAGGGCTGGTGCAGACTGTCTACCCCTTGTCTGAGAACACTGGACTGGCACTGACGACCTATCACTACTACACTCCCAGCGGCCGGCTGATTCAGCGCAATTACAACGGGGTTTCGCTTTACGACTACTACTACAACCACGACCAGCCGCAGGATACGAAGAGCCGTGAGGTGAAGGCTACCGATTCCGGACGAACGGTCTTCGGCGGGGGCGGGATCACGCCGGACGACAAGATTGACACGCCGAAGTCCGTTCCTATTCAGGATGTGCTGCTGGAGCATACGCGTTCTTCAATTTCGCCAAGCACTACATGGCCAACCGGACCGTTGGCAAAGACTTCCAGGTGGACGATGCGGTGATGGACTCCTTCAAGCAGTTCCTGACCAGCCAGCAGATTCCCTACACCGATGCGGATCTGGCTCCGGTCATGGATTGGGTCAAGGCCAACATCAAGGCGGAGATCTTCACCACCCAGTTTGGCCAGGAAGAGGGTTTGAAGGTGCGGGCCAACTGGGATCCCATGATCAACAAGGCGCTCGATTACCTGCCCCAGGCAAAGGCGCTGGAGGCGGCGGCCAAGCACGCGGAAACACAGCGTGCCAGCGTGCGCGGAAACCAGTAGCCATTCCCGGTATCAGGGCCACCTATGAGTACAGGCTGCGGAAAAAGTCGCATCGAAACAAAGGGCACGGCGAAAGCCGTGCCCTTTGTTCATGCGGTGGAGGGTTTTCGTGTCTGCGTGACGTGTCCGCCCGGTGAGCCGCTAGTCCATTCGCAAGAGGAACCGATGAAAGCAAACCATGATGCCAGTCCTGGGTCTCTAAGTCTCGCAGAAGTAATCGGGATGCCCAGGACGACCGCAAGTCTGTGCGAGAACTGGCAAAAGGAACAGCACGAAGGGCACGGCCTTGAGCCCTGCCGAAGCAGGCATGCTTCTGATCGGCTTTAGTCCGTCTGAAGTACGGCTTTTCGAGGACAATGTAAGCTCAGCATGCAAGGGCTGCAAAGCGCACCCCAAGGGGCTAAAGCCCTCATCAGCTAAAGCTCATTTGGCACGTCTGAAGCCCGTGCCCTTCGTTGAGTCGAGTTCTTCCCGAGATACGAGGAGCCAGATCCTAGGCAGTCAGCCCAAACGTTACGACTGGGACGCGCTGGAGGTCGAGGGGAGGCAGTCGTTGCTTGCGGCAACGGCAGCAAGCTCTACACTTGCCGGCGAACTCTTGCGGGCGTCTGGAAGGCTGCTGCCATAACGGATCATCAGCGAAAGCAGCTTGCGGGCATCCCAGTAACGCGGCATGTAGCGCCGCGGATCCGAGAGACAGCGAAAGAGCCATCCCAGATACATGCGGTCTGCCCATCGCGGGATCTGCACCTGGTCGCCGCTCAGGAAGGCAATGGCCGCCCCAATGCAATGGATGGAAGGCTTGCAGTTGAGCTCGCTCCTTAGATAGAGGCCGAGGCGTTCCTGCGTGCCGCCCCCGATGGTCACGACAATATGGCGAGGGCGCCGCTCATCGATCCGCTTCAGCAGCACCGGATCGTGAATTGTCTTGCCATAAAGCGGGGCGACGTACCGATCGGCTGCGGCCAACTCAATTCCCTGCCGTCGCAGCCACGCGCAATTTCTGCTGCGCGCTTTCCTCGCTGGCCATGATCCAGAAGCTGCCGCCAGGCTGGTAAAAGTCAGGCTGCTTCAACAGCGAAGAAAGATACTTAAGGCCGGAGACGCGGCGGATGGAATCGCGCTTGAGGCGGTTCCAGATCATGACCATGAAGGCACTATCGGTGATTACCAGGTCGGCGCCCTGGAGAGCCTCACGATAAGCCGGATCGTGGGCGAGATTTTTCAGCGCTGGGGCTGCGGGAACCACCAGCAGACCACCCCCGCTGATGCGGGCGATGGCCTCATCCGCGTCGCCCACAAAGAAACGGATGCCCAGAATCTGCCGGAACTGAGCGCTTGCCGTCGCCACTGCTGTCACTCCCACAGTTTCTCGTAGCCTCAGTCTAGATCACTACAGGTTGCTTATCGAATGGGTATCACCAATTCGCAGTAAACTTGATTACGCTCTCGATACCGCCATCATTTCGCTCTCAATCCATGCGTAGGTTTTTGCCAAGCCTTCTTTCAGACGGATCGAAGGTTCCCATCCCAGATACTGCTTGATCTTGGTGTTATCGCTGTTCCGGCCGTTGACGCCTTTGGGCGCATCCAGGTTGTATTTGCGCTCCAGCTTGATGCCGGCGATCTCTTCGGCGATATCCACCAGCTGATTGATGGTGACCAGTTCGCTGCTCCCAAGATTGATGGGCTCATGAATTTCGCTTTCCAGGATGGCCTGCGTGCCCCGGGTGCAATCGTCGATATACATGAAGCTGCGGGTCTGTTTGCCGTCTCCCCAGATTTCGATCTCGTGTTTGCCCGAGGCCTTGGCCTCGATGACTTTGCGGCAGATCGCGGCGGGCGCCTTTTCCCGTCCGCCAGTCCAGGTACCCAGAGGGCCGTAGACATTGTGGTAGCGGGCTACCCGGCACTGCAGGCCGAAGTCCTCTTCAAAGTGGCGGCACATGCGCTCGCTGAAGAGCTTCTCCCAGCCATAGCCGTCTTCGGGAAGCGCGGGATAGGCGTCTTCTTCCTTGAGCGCAACCACGTCCGGAGTCTTTTGCTTGTCGCCGTTGTAGACGCAGGCGGAGGAGGAATAGAAAAACCGCTCGACTCCCTTTTCCCGGGCGGCCATGAGCATGTGCGTATTGGTTAGCACGCTCAACATGCAGAGCGCTTTGTTGTTTTCGATAAAGCCCATGCCGCCCATGTCGGCGGCCAGTTGGAAGACTACCTCGCGCGCCCTGCGCCGCCTTCATGCAACTGTCTTTATCTTTCAGATCGAGAACCAGATTGGCCACGCCGGGCGAGGACTGGTACCACTCGTCCAGCGGCTTAACATCCACCGCCCGGATGACGTTTGCTCCATTGTTCGAGCAGACTCTTGACCAGATGTCCGCCGATGAAACCGCCGGCGCCACACACCACGACCTTGGCGTTTTTCACCTTCATGTACAGGCCCCCAATGCAATCCGCCTGTCGGCCTTACCCAAAGGCCTTGTCTTCAAGCTGCGGCAACGGTTAGTTTCTCACACTCCACACGCGATCAGACCTTGGAACATCATCGGTAACCATCAACGGAACCACTTCAGCAAAGAGCACCGTGTGCTTCCTGCTCCAGCTCCTGAAGAAAGGCCTCGAGCAGAGCGATCCTGGGCCGGGCCAGCATCTTCGCGGTCTCCAGGTGAAGCTTGCCCGGCAAATCTGCCAGGCTCTTGCGCAAGGTGGCTGCGGCATCGGTAAAGGTTGGATAGCGCGTGTCCCGGCCAATCTTTGCCGCCACCCGTAGGATGCCGACGGCTCCCAGCTGCTCGAGAATATCCGCATCGCGCAGGATCGTGCCCTCCAACGTGGCCGGGGTCAGATGGGGCTGATGGGTGCGAATCGCTTCCACCACTTGTGCAACTTTTGTCAGGAAACCCGGCTCGCGAAGCGCTGCCGGCGCTTGCTTCATCGCGTAGCTGACATTATCCCAGCGCGGAAAGTTCGTCCGGGTCTTCCGGCCGATGACCGATAAACACGCCCAGGTCGTGGAGCCACGCCGCGGCGTAGACCACGTCGTCATCGTAGGACAGTCCCTGGCCGACCAACCGGGTCAATGCATACAGCCGCGGCTGATGTCCCAGCTTATCGACAGGCAATGCCTGGCTGCGCACATACTCGGCCAACGGTGAACGAAAGTTGTAGCCCGTCGATGCCGTGAGCGTCTATTGTGTTCTCGCTTGACGTAGTGTGTTCGACTTTGGTCCTCGGGTTGCCCGAGTGAGTTCCCTAATCGGAAACAGCTTCAGATCAGTGCCCTCCTTATTATATTGTTTTCCGGAACCGGCGGCCATGGCAAGGAACGTTCAGTGGTAGATGATTTTGACCGTTTCGTGTCACACTTTAGTACCCATGACCAAACTGGATGCTCATGAAAGACTCCGGCGCGCAGCCTCGCTGCTGGCGCATGAAGGAGCGAACGCGGGTGATCGGACACTCCTTCTTCAGGCGTGGGAAGTTCTGCGCGGACTGCGCAGCGACGACTTCCCGGTGGAGATGCGGCCGGCATTCAACTTTTTGCAGCACGAGATCGCGCGCGCGGAATCGGAAGATGTCAGCGCCCGGGAAGTGGCCTTCCTGACCAACAAGCTTCGCCAACTGGAATTGATGTGGATCGAGAACCCCGGAAAGCGCACAAGCGGGAGAGCCCAGACAACAGCGCATAGAATCGTGAATCCCTCGCTCACGTGGCCCGCCTCCGGAATTCGCGGGGCGATTGCCCCTGACGAGGTGCATCTCTGGGCTTGGCCTCCGAACCGGTTCGCGGCCGATCTGTCGGCTCACGTTGAGATACTCGACCCAGGAATTGCAACGGATGCAGCGTTTTCATTTTGCGCAGGATCGCGACCGCTATGCCGTCGCCCATGCGAACCTGCGCAGGATTCTCGGCGCATATCTCCACCAGCCTCCGGAAGAAATCTGCTTCCGCGCCAATCGCTTCGGCAAACCCGAACTGGCCGGGAATGCCTCTTCGCTTCACTTCAGCCTGAGCCACAGCCGGAGCATTGCCGTGCTGGCAGTGGCCCACGGACAACCGGTTGGGCGTGGATGTGGAAGATGTGAGGCCCATCGAAGCGGAAGTGGCCGAGAGGCATTTCTCCGCCAGTCGAGCTTGCCGACCTGAGTCAATTG
The DNA here is from genome assembly GCA_963775365.1 of uncultured Acidobacteriaceae bacterium. Taxonomy (GTDB): domain Bacteria; phylum Acidobacteriota; class Terriglobia; order Terriglobales; family Acidobacteriaceae; genus PALSA-350. Next base: position 99,239 of record CAVZJL010000021.1, read on the forward strand.
CACGGCGATGCCTGGCTGGACGGCTTCTATCGTTGCTGGACGCGTAAGGAAGCGATCCTCAAGGCCGAAGGAGTGGGACTTCATCGTGCGCTGGATAGTTTCGATGTTGCGTTGCTGCCTGACGAGCCGGCAGAGCTGCTGGGGACGCGGAAGCGCTTTCCGCTACCCGTGGAAGCTGCACGATGTGTCGCCGGCGGCGGGCACGATCGGGGCGCTCGCGACGGCGCACCGCCAAGCCCGGCTCGCCTGCTTCAGTTTTCATTTCTGACTCAGGCCACGACGCCTCTCACGCCCGTCTCGTCATTCTTCAGCATTCTCTGATTGATTTCGCGGGCGAGTGAAACCACCTGCGGACGGGTCAGGATCGTACGATGAGTTCCGGGAATCAGACGGGTCTCGCAGCTACCCAGAATCTTGCCCGCCCATGCGCTTGCCGGCTCTGGTTTGCGGCCCGGCTCGTCCTGGGCAACGAACAGGGTGGCGTTGCCAGGATAGGGTCTCAATTCGTATTCGCGTAAAGCGAGGGCGAGATATCCTTCGGCTTCGACCCGCCCGTGGGCCCTTCCGGCACGGCGCGATCGCGCGGCGCGCCAGATCTTGATCTTAATCCTTTGGTAATCCATTCTGCTCCATGATCACCTCTCGCATGCCAAATGTCGCGCACCGGAACGCTGCCCGTGCGCGGAGAACGAGGCTTTGAGCGAGCTCCAGTCACGAAATGGCTGATGCACCAACTTCCCTGTATTTGGATCGCAATCCAAAAGTGCCAATAGACCCACGGTTTCGCCTTGTTCACAGCTGGCAGGCCATCTCGAAAGCCACCAGGCCGCCGGAAGAATGCCCGGCAAGGTGGTAGGGACCGGATGGCTGAATGGCGCGAACCTGCCTCACATAGTTGGCCGCCACGACTCTCAGATCCGCCTGATGCGGATCGATCGATCGCAGGGAGCTGAAGACCATACACGGGTTGCTGCGGGCCCAATTCGGCCGCAAGGTCGACAAAACTCAGCAGGCTTCCGCCAATTCCGTGGGCAATAAACAGCGGCGGCAGGTTTGCGCCGGCTTGTAGGTTACCGGCGGCCGGCCACTTCTCGGCCGAGCTCTGGCGGAGATAAGCCGCCAACCCGTGAATGGTGGGATGTTCCACCAACACGGAGTGCGGGAGCCTTGTGAGCCGAACCATCGCTCGATCTGGGTTAACATACGCGCCGCCAGCAAGGAGTGCCCACCCAGCGCGAAGAAGTCCTCATGGAGACCGATCGGTTGACTTTGAGCAGCCTTTCCCAGATCGCCTTGAGCTGGGCTTCGATCCGATCGCCCGGGGATTCCCCTGTTGCAGGAAGCGAAGTCGCCGCACGGAGACGCATCCAGTCCAAAGCCTGGCCATCCACCTTGCCGCCGGGAGTGGTGGGAAAAGAAGGCACCGGTACGAACTCACCGGGGACCATGTAAGCGGGGCAGTTGCTCGCTCAGAAACTGCTTCCATTGGCTCGCTCGGAACGCCCCGTCGCCAACGACAAAGGCGACCAGTCGACGGTCGCCGGCCTCCAATTCAATCGCCCGCACCACCGCGGCCTGCACCCCTTCGCATTCCCTGAGCACCGATTCAATCTCCCCCAGCTCGATGCGAAAGCCTCGAATTTTGACCTGGTGGTCAACCCGCCCCAGAAAGTCGAAGCTGCCGTCCTCGAGCTGGACTGCGCAGATCGCCACTCTTGTAGATCCGTGTGTGCGCACCATCAGCAAAAGGATCGGGAAGAAAGCATGCCCGATTGAGATCGGGGCGATGGAGATAACCAAGACCCACACCTGCGCCGCCGATGTATAACTCACCTTCCTCTCCCTGCTGCACCGGCTGGAAGTCTGCGTCGAGAAGATGAACGGTGACATTCGGCAACGGACGGCCGATGGTGATCTTCTCGACATCCAAATCGATTTTTGCCCGGGTCGCGCAAATCGCCGTCTCGCTCGGCCCATATTGGTTCCAGAGCACGCGGCACATCCTGGTCAGAGTCCGCGCAAGGCTCAGAGGAAGAACCTCGCCGCCGGCGATCAGTTGCATCCTCGCTTCGCCCTGCCATCCCTCTTCCAGCAGGAGCCGGAACATGGTGGGCGTGCCGAAGATGACGGTCGCGGCGGAACGACGCACTTGCTCCATCCGCAAACCGCCGCCATTGACGGGATCGATCTCGACCAGATACAAACTGGCGCCGAAGGCAAGAGGCAGGAAAATTTCCAGAGCAGGCGACGTCGAAGGCGATCGTGGACCAGGCAAGCACGATGTCATCCGCCTGCAGCTTCAAGTCCTCGCCAACACCGCGAATCGTATTCGCAAGAGCCCCATGGGTGATGCTTACTCCCTTCGGCTTGCCCGTCGAACCAGAGGTATAGATCACGTAGGCGACGCTATCCTCGGAAATTGTGCTCATGGCCGGGTCTTGCGAAGTTCGCGTGGCCTGAAAATCATCGAGGTTGATCACCTGGGCGGTGGTACTCGGCAGCCCATCGCGAAGTTTATTGAGCGTGAGCACAAAGGGTGGAGCGGAGTCCTCCAGCATAAAAGCGATCCGCTGGCGTGGAGCAGTTGGATCGAGCGGTATGTAGGCTCCGCCCGCCTTCCAAATGCCGAGCAGCCCCGCAACCATTTCCGGAGAGCGGTCGAGAAAGAGTCCCACCAGAGTGCCACTGCTCACTCCGGCATCTCTAAGCCCCTGGGCGATCCGATCCGCGGTCAGATTCAAGTCGCTGTAGGTGACTTGCCGACGTTTGCATCTTACTGCTACAGCGTTTGGAAACGCGGACGCTCCACGCTCGACCAACTGAAGCACGCACATCTGCCGTCTCCATCCGCTCCAATGATGTTAGAGCGACATTTGCAGAACTCTGAGGTCTTCAGGGGAGTCTAGAGATCGCGTGTCTGTAGCCGGTTTGCGAGGGATCGAAATGTTAAGCCGGTCTTTTTGACCAGTCCAAAGTAGATACCTGTGAGTTTACCGATAGCCACTGCCATGCAAAGTCAACCTGAAACAGAACTGCCGAACACTCGCTCGCCCCTGGCTCAAACCAGTGACCTAAGTGCGAAATTAAACCAGAGCACGAGCCAACATGTCACGGCAATGTCGGTAGATTGTCACTTCTTGCTGCGGACTTTGCAACATGACGCGCAATCGGTGCATGCGTCTGGGTCATTTACCTTTTTCGCGCAGAGCGAGGCTGATGAGCGTTTTCTGTTCGAGGTCATGTGCCTTGGCCGAGCCCGTCGCCGGGCTGGCGGCCGCCGAACGTTTTATGCTCAGTACTTTGCGTTCGGGAAAGAGTCTGCGCAGGCGCGGCACCACAAACGAGAGCGCACCCATGTTGTCCGGCTCTTCCTGCACCCAAACTATTTCGCGCGCATCAGGATGGCGGGCGATTTCCGCTGTCAGCTCGGCCTCAGGCCAGGGATAGAGCTGCTCCAGAAAGACGATGCCTATGGTGCTGTCCTTTTGCTTTGCCCGCTCGATGCGCAACTCGTGACCAATCTTGCCGGTGCAGAGCAGCAGCCGCTTCACCTGCTGTATTTCGGTTTCCGGCAGGACATTCTGGAAGCGCGGAAACTCGAAGCTGGCCAGCGGCGAGCTTGCGTCGGGATTGCGCAGCATGCTCTTTGGGGTGAATACGATAAGGGGCTTGCGCCATGTCCGCATGGCCTGGCGGCGCAAAAGGTGGAAGTATTGCGCTGCCGTGGAAGGCTGGCAGATTTGGATGTTGTCGTGCGCCGCCAATTGCAGGTACCGTTCCACGCGGGCACTGGAATGTTCCGGTCCTTGGCCCTCATATCCGTGAGGCAGCAGCATCACCACTCCGCCCAGTAATCCCCACTTGTCTTCACCCGAGGCAATGAATTGGTCGATGATGATCTGCGCACCGTTGGCAAAGTCACCGAACTGCGCCTCCCACAAAACCAGCGTCTCTGGATAATCGCGACTGTAGCCATACTCGAAGCCCAGGACACCTGCTTCCGAGAGCATCGAGTTATATATCTCGAAGCGGGCCTGGTCCGGGGCCAGATTGGCGAGAGGAAAATAGAGCTGTTCGTTCTCGATATCCACCAGCACACTATGCCGCTGGTTGAAGGTGCCGCGCTGACTGTCCTGGCCGCTGAGACGCACCGGAGTGCCTTGCAGCAATAAAGAACCAAAGGCCACAGCCTCGGCCATGCCGTAATCGAAAGCCCGCTGGCCGCGGCCCATCTCCCGGCGTTGTTCGAGCAGCTTCTTGATTTTGGGGTGAATATGAAACTGTTGCGGATACGTAGCCAAGCTGTCGCTGATTTCCTCGATCCTGGCCGCACTCAACCCGGTGTCGACCTCGTACTCGGGCTTGTACAAACCACCAGGATAATTCGACCAGTAGTCGGGCAGCTTTGCCAGCATCACACGTTTGGCCATTCTGGCCGCTTGCTTCTGCGCTTCGGCAAGCTCCGTTTGAATTTCCTTTACGCGCGACGATGGGTCCGCGCCGATTTGTTTGGCATAGATCTCATAGAGAGGAGGATGATTTTTGATCCTCTCGTAGCGCAGCGGCTGGGTAATGGTAGGGTCGTCTACCTCACTGTGGCCGTGGCGACGGTAGCCAACCAGGTCAATGATCACATCGGTATGGAAGGTGTAGCGGTACTCGATGGCCAGCGCGGCGACACGAATCGCGGCCTCGGCATCCTCTCCATTTACGTGAAAGATGGGAATAGGCAGCCGCTTGCCGATATCGGAGGAGAAGCGCGACGAATAGACTTCCTCGGGGTCCGCGGTAAAGCCAATCAGATTGTTGACGATGATCTGGATGGTGCCACCCACGGTAAAGCCGGGCATGGCTCCGAGACTCAGCGTTTCTGCCCAGATGCCTTGGCCGGCAAAGGCCGCATCTCCATGAATGAGCACCGGCAGCACCTGGTCCTGCCCGTTTTCACCAAGCCGCACCTGCTGGGCCCGTGCACGACCCATAGCCACCGGATCCACCGCTTCCAGGTGACTTGGGTTTGATACCAGATGCAGGCCGATTTTCCCCCCGCTCCTGGGAAGAAATTCCCCCGTGGCGCCTACGTGATACTTCACGTCACCGCCGCCCAGAATGCTGCGCGGGTTGGCATCTTCGAATTTTGAAAAAATATCCGCGGCGGACTTACCGAAGGTGTTCGCCATCACGTTCAAGCGCCCGCGGTGGCTCATCCCCACCACCGACTTGATGGCTCCATGCTCCGCGGCGCGGTTAAGAATTTCGTCAAAGAAGGGAATTAAGACGGTAACGCCTTCCAGGGAAAAACGCTTGGTACCCAAATAGCGCGACTGAATCACCTGCTCGAAGAGGTCGGCCTGGATTAACCGTTCGAGAATCTGGTGCTTGTCAGGTGCAGGAGTTGTTTGCTCCATGCGCTCCTGGATCCATTCCCGCCGGGCCGCGTCGGGAAGATGCATGAACTCGACACCAACGCTCCCGCAGTAATAGCGATTGGCTTCCTCGGCACCCTCTCCATCGAAGTTCAATTCCGGGACGGGAGCCGGCAACAGGTATTGTCCCAGTGGGTCAAGGTTTGCCTGTAGATAACCCCAACGGCGAAATGCGTCGAAGACCTGACCGCGTTGCGAAATGAATAAGTTGGCGGGATGACTTTCCAGGGGGAGATTTTTGGTGACCATAGTCGTATGTCTACAGCTTCATTATAACTTCCGGTGGGAACAAGGGGTCCGCAGCGGACGAAGGGCACGCTTTAGATGGGATGAGACGGCTGGCCTCATCGGAAGCTAAGCTTTCGATACGCACTCAAGGGTGCAAAAGGAGACCAGCCATGAAGAAGACTAGCAAGAAAGCAGCGAGGGTGTGTCATCAACGGGCAGAGTCAACGGTTGAGAAGGTAATGGGTTTGGATATGGGCGACCGGTACAGCCATTACTGCATGTGGAGGGGGTCGGGGAGCAGTGGATGGAAGAGGGCCGGATACAGACAGCACTGCAGCAGCACTGGAGAAGCATTTCGGCAGCGAGCCGCGGATGCGGATTGCGCTGGAAACGGGGACCCACTCTGCGCTGGGTGAGCCGGTTGTTGAAGAGTTATGGTCACGAGGTGATCATAGCCAACCCGCGCAAGATCCCCACGCTGACTAGGCAGCGAGAGCAAGAATGACCGCAACGATGCCGAGCAGTTAGCCCGGATGGCGGCCTTCGACCCAGAGTTGCTCCATCCGATCAAGCACCGCGGCTGCCGAGCGCCAGCAGGACCTGAACCTGATCCATACCCGGAGCGTGCTGGTGCGCGCTCGGACGATGCTGATCAATTCCGCGCGCGGGCTAGTCAAGAGCGCCGGCGGACGGCTGCCCAGTTGTAGCTCCGAAGCGTTCTCCGAGAAGGTGCCGGTCGGCAGTGCCGAGCGGCACTGAAAGCGGCCTGCATGCCTCTGCTGCAACAGATCGCGCAGATCAACCAGACCATCGCCGCGATGGACAAGCAGATCGAGGAACTGGATAAGAAATATCCGGAAATCGCCGTTTTGCGGACTGCCCCCGGGGTAGGCCCGGTGGTGGCGGCTTGCTATGTGTTGACGCTGGGCAGCCCGGAGACGATGCCAACCAACCGCCAGGCCGGGCGCCTATCTAGGCCTTAGGCCAGGCCAGCAGCAGTCTGGCGACTCCAACCCGCAGTGTGGCATCACCAGGACGGGCAATACGCTACCTGCGCAGTCTACTGGTGCAATCGGCGCAATACATCGTGGGGCGCTTGGGCCCCCACTCGGAGCTGCGCTGCTGGGGACTCAAATTAGCTGCCAGTGGTGGCAAACGGGGCAAGAAACGCGCCGTCGTTGCCGTGGCTCGTAAGCTGGCTGTGATCTTACTCAGTATGTGGCGCAATGAAAAGAAGTTTGAACCGTTCCCTCAATCGGTGGCCCAAGCAGCGAAGCCACCTAAACCCTTCCACCCCAGACGTTAAGCGTAAGGAAGCAGACATAGTCTTGTTGCACGACGAATCAATCTCGAGTTTGGGTGACTGCGCTCAGCGGCTTGGCCGTCAAAGGCCGCGCTTTAGATAGCAGCCCCAGTTCATCGTCATCGGACACCACCAAGCACCGAGTCCTTAGCGACTCTCATCGAGTGCGTATAGAAGTCCGAGATGAATCATACTTCAAGATCCATCGTCCCAGCAACGAAAGCAACATCAAAAACAAAAACGCCTAAGAATACAAAAACAATGAAAATTCCCTTGAATTCCACAGCCGTCTCATAGAAGCCGCTGAGGTACGGTCGTCGGCTGAACGTGAAGGAAACGCACCTCGGGGGCTCAAGAGTGTGCGTGGATGAACTCTTATAGCTCAGGGCGAGATGGCAAATGAGAAGCAGCACATCGAGAGCCATTATCCCACTCAAGCCAAAGGACGGTTTGACCCGGATTTCCTGCACGCGGCACCAAGCAAGGGCCACGTATGCGGCTTTCCTTGAGGAAAGCCGCATGAAGTCCATCAACGGCAACACACTGCACAGGAAATCCGGGGGAATGGGCACTCGGCATTTGTTACCGGTATGGCAAAGCTATGGGCTTTCGTCGATCGCACTACTCCTGCAGAACGGCTTTTGTCAGGTTGCGCGGATGGTCTACATCGATCCCGTTCTCGATCGCCAACTGGTAGGCAATCAATTGCAAGGGAACGACCTCCAGCATAGTAGCTAACAGATCTTCAGTTTTGGGAACTTCGAAACAGTGGTTGGCAAGTTTGGCGGCCTCTTCATCGCCCTCGGTGGCGATGGCAAGGATGGTCGCGCCCTGCTTCCGCATGTCTGTCATCAACTGCAGGACCTTGCGATAGCGCAGCATGGCATCCGGATCCGATGGGTCACTGGTAGCAATCACCACCAATGGCGCATCCGGGCTCACCAGCGCGTTGGGACCATGCTTCAACTCGCCCGCCGGATAACCCTCCGCTTGCAAATAGGCTGACTCCTTTAGCTTCAGTGCTCCTTCGCGAGCAATCGCATAATGAACGCCGCGGCCCAGGTAGAGAAAGGCGCGCGATGCCTTTAGCGACGGCGCGAGGGCAGCGATCTGTTGCTGCCACCTTCCCAGCGCGGGCTCCAAGAGCGCGGGTAGCCGGCGTAAGTCGTCGGTGTGGCTTTCGACAGTGGGAGACGTCATTCTTCCCCGAATGCGCGCCAGGTAGAGCGCCAGCGAATAGAGAACTGCCAGTTGCGTGGTGAAGCTCTTGGTCGCCGGTATGGCCTTCTCTGGCCCGGCGCACGTGGGCAAGGAAGCATCTGCCTCTTGCGCCATGCTAGAGCGAGGATTGTTGGTAATGGCCAGCGTGGGCAGGCCGCGCGATTTGGCTTCCCGCAATCCGGCCAGCGTGTCAGCCGTCTCCCCGGATTGGGAAATGACCAGAACACCGGGATCCTGAATGGTGTGCGTGGAGCGGTAGACGTACTCACTGGCATATTCGACATCGACGATCAAGCCGGCCAGATCCTCCAGCATGATCTCGGCCGCCAGCCCCGCGTGCCGGCTGGAACCACTGGCCGCAATCACCAGGCGCTCCCGTCCGCGCAGTGCATCGGCCACCGGCTGGAAAACGTCAATGGCAAGCTTTCCGTTGGGGGCATAGTGTTCGATGGTGTCGGCTAGCGCCCGGGGCTGCTCATAAATCTCACGCAGCATCGCGTGCTCAAAAATATTGCCGGCTTGCATCATGGAAACTCCATCCTTTGGCTTATCTATACCACCCTTAACGATACAGATAGAATCGATGAGCGCGGTTTACGGTTTCTCACTTGAGGTCGCCCTTGTTTCGGATCATTCTCCCTATGACCCTGCTTCTCAGCTCGCTGATTGCCGGTGCCCAGACCTTGCCTCCCACTTCGACACCCCCACCCCTTCCATTAATGCCGCTTCCAGCTCAAGTGAAGCCGGGCACGGGTGAGTTCCTCATTAATAATGGCTTCGGGATCGCCCTCGAAGGTTACCAGGAGCCGCGCCTGGAACGGGCCAAACAGCGCTTTCTGAACATCCTCTCGCGGGAGACGGGGATTCCCCTCTGGCGCGAGGCGGCGCTCAATAAGCCGCAGTTCTTCATCAAGGCCACGGGACCCAGCGCACCTGAGCAACAGGTGGAAGAAGACGAGTCGTATCATCTGCAAATCACGGCCAACGAGGTACACCTCGAAGCCGCCAATCCGCTGGGCGTGCTGCACGGCCTGCAAACCTTTCTGCAGCTGGTCCGTATTACGCCTCGAGGCTTCACGGTTCCGGCCATGACCATCGACGACCAGCCGCGATTTCCCTGGCGGGGATTGATGCTGGACGTCAGCCGCCATTTCCAGCCCCTCGATGTGGTGTATCGCACGCTGGACGGCATGGAGGCGGTCAAGCTGAACGTCTTTCATTGGCATCTCTCCGACGATCAAGGCTTCCGAGTGGAGAGCAAGAAGTTTCCCTTGCTGCAACAGAAGGGCTCCGATGGCCTCTTTTATACCCAGGACGAGGTTCGCGCCGTGATCGAGTATGCTCGCGACCGGGGCATCCGCGTGGTGCCGGAATTCGATATGCCCGGCCACACCACGGCCTGGTTTGTGGGCTATCCGGACGTAGCCAGCGGCCCGGGCCCTTACCAAATTGAGCGCAAATGGGGCATTTTCGACCCGGCGATGGATCCTACGCGCGACAGCACGTACAAATTTCTCGACACCTTCATCGGCGAGATGACCAGCCTCTTCCCTGACGCCTATTTCCACGTGGGTGGAGATGAGTGCAACGGCAAGGCATGGGACGCGAACCCGCGCATCCAGGAGTTCATGAAGGCTCACGGGCTTAAGGACAACAAAGCGTTGCAGGCGTATTTCAGCGCCCAGGTGCAAAAAATCGTGACCCGGCATAAGAAGACCATGATCGGCTGGGACGAGGTTCTGCAGCCCGGTACTCCTAAGGATGTGGTCATCCAGTCCTGGAACGGCCCGCAATTTGTAGGCGAGGCGGTGAAGGGTGGCAATCGCGCCTTGTTGTCGGCCGGCTATTATATCGATCTGAATCAGTCCGCCGCTGAGCACTACGCCGCCGACCCCGAGGGAGAGGGGCCATCCACCCTGAGCAGCGAAGAGAGAAAGCGCATTCTGGGCGGTGAGGCAACGATGTGGTCGGAATATACAACGCCAGAAAATATCGATAGCCGCATCTGGCCGCGCACCGCCGCCATTGCCGAGCGCCTTTGGTCACCGCGCGAGACCCGTGATGTCGCATCCATGTATGCGCGGCTGGCGATCATTTCGCAGCAGCTGAATCATTACGGGCTGGAACATAACTCGAGCTATCCCGCGATGCTGAGCCGCATGACCGGCGAACCCGATCCGCTGCCGCTGCGTGTACTAGGCGACGTGGTGCAGCCTCCCCGCAATTACGCGCGTGAGCAGCTGCGCGATTACGATGCCTTCAGTCCGCTGAACCGCTTGATCGATGCCATTCCTCCGGAGAGCGGCACGGCGCGCCAGTTTCTAGATATCGTCAACCGCATCGTCGCCGGAAGGGCATCTCAAGAGGATTGGGAACAGGCGCAGGAATGGCTGGTACTGTGGCGCGACAACGATACGCAGCTGCAGCCGCTGCTGGCGAGGTCCGAGCTTACACAGGAGCTCGAGCCCGTCTCCACCAGTCTGCGTCAAGTGGCGCAGACCGGCCTGGACGCGATTGGCTACCTGCGCGAGCATAAGAGTGCGCCCGCTGACTGGAGGACTCGTCAGCTTGACATGCTCACAACAGCGGAGAAGCCACAAGCTGTGCTGTTGAACATGATTGCGCCGGCAGTTACCAGGCTGGTGCAGGCAACGACAGGCTCGTCGTTAGCTTCCCGGTAGACGCTTCCAAACAAAGGATTGAAACATGCACGTAACAATGTTCGTTGAGACTCCAAACTATGAGTGATGGCCGTTGGGTACTGTTGATTGCCAGTGAGCTGGGGGGTACGAACTCCGTCTCCGACCGCGCCATGGAGCGGCTGTGCAACGCGATTGGAGAAGAAGGCTACGAAGTCGTCAGGACATCAACGCCCGAGGATGGGCTTTCGCTGGTGAAATCGGATCCATCGCATAGCGCGATCCTGCTCGATTGGGATCTCGAAGAAGAACATCAGTTCGATGAGCGCGCGGCGCTGAAGATCATCCGCGCCGTCCGCCGCAGAAATAAAAAGGTTCCCATCTTCCTGATTGCCGACCGCACACTGGTCAGCGAGCTGCCGTTGGAAGTCGTGAAGCAGGTGCACGAGTACATCCATCTCTTTGGAGATACTCCAGCCTTCATCGCCAACCGCGTGGACTTTGCCGTTGCCCGTTATAACGAGCAGTTGCTGCCTCCTTACTTTCGCGAGCTCAAGAAATATACGGACCAGGGTGCTTACTCGTGGGACGCCCCCGGCCATATGGGCGGCGTGGCTTTCCTCAAGCATCCCGTGGGCATGCAGTTTCACCGCTTCTTCGGTGAAAATCTGCTGCGCGCAGACCTGGGCATCTCCACTTCCTCTCTCGGTTCCTGGCTTGACCACATCGGACCTCCAGCAGAATCAGAGCGCAATGCCGCGCGCATCTTCGGAGCGGATTGGACCTTTTACGTCCTCAGCGGTTCCTCAACTTCGAACCAGATCGTGGGCCACGGCGTCATCGGGAACAACGATGTCGTCCTGATAGACGCAAACTGCCACAAGTCGATTTGCCATTCGCTCACCGTGACTGGCGCCAGGCCGGTATACTTCAAGCCCACCCGGAACGGCTACGGAATGATCGGGCTGGTGCCCATGCGGCGCTTTTCTCCGGAGCACATCCAGGAATTAATCAAGGAGAGCCCGTTCAGCGCCGATGCGCCTTCGCAGGACCCCACCTATGCGGTGGTCACCAATTCCACATACGACGGTTTTTGTTATGACGTACAGCGGGTGACCGCCGAGCTGGCACGCAGTGTGCCGCGCCTTCACTTCGACGAAGCGTGGTACGCCTACGCTAAATTTCATTCGATCTATCGCGGACGCTTCGCCATGGATGTGCCTGACGATATGCCGGACCGGCCCGTGATCTTCGCCGTGCAATCGACGCACAAGATGCTGGCCGCGTTCTCCATGGCATCGATGATCCACGTCAAGTTGAGCGACCGCGCGCCGCTGGACTTCGATCTTTTCAATGAAGCATTCATGATGCATGGCACGACTTCGCCCTTCTACCCGATGATCGCGTCGCTCGATGTAGCTACCTCGATGATGGACGAACCGGCCGGTCCGACGCTGATGTACGAGACGATTCAAGATGCGATCAGCTTCCGCAAAGCTATGTCTTCCATCGCGCATCGGCTGCGCTCGGCGAACGGGGAGGAATGGTTCTTCCGCGTCTACCAGCCGGATACAGTGACTGATCCTATGACTGGGCAGACGTCTCTGTTCGAAGAAACTCCCGACGCTCTGCTCATCCAGTCGCAGGACTGCTGGACACTCAAGCCGGAGGAAGAGTGGCATGGTTTCAGGGATGAAGACATCGCTGAAGACCATTGCATGCTCGACCCCACCAAGGTCACGATTCTGATGCCTGGCATCAACTCTCGCGGAGAGCTGGCGGAATGGGGTATCCCGGGGGCGATCCTCACCGAGTTTCTCGATGCCCGCCTGGTGGAGATTGCGCGCACCGGCGACTACACCGCCTTGATCCTCTTCTCGGTGGGAACCAGCAAAGGAAAATGGGGCAGCCTGTTGGAGACTCTTTTCGAGTTCAAGCGCCTCTACGATAACGAGGGCACCTTGTACGAGGCGTTGCCGGATTTGGTCGCAGAGCATCCGCTCCGTTACAAGGACATGACGCTGAAGGAACTGAGCGACGAAATGCACGCGGCCATGGGGGAATTGAATCTGACCGGTCTGCTTCACCAGGCGTGTGATGTTGACCCGGAACCGGTGTTAACCCCCGCTCAGACGTACCAGAAGCTAATCCGCAATGGCACGGAAAAGGTGCGCATCTCCGAGATGGCTCGCCGCCTGGCAGGCGTGATGATCGTTCCCTACCCGCCCGGCATCCCAGTGCGCATGCCCGGAGAGCGGCTTGGAGATATCGACAGCCCTACCATTCGCCTTCTGCTGGCATTGGAGAAGTTCGGCAAGCAGTTTCCCGGCTTTGAACGCGAGGTTCACGGGATCGAGGTGGATGCTGAGGGCGATTACTGGATGCGCAGCGTCATCGAAACTGAACCACGTGGAGGAAACGGGGCCATTCCAGGGCGCAACGTCAAGCGTAGGCCCAGGAAGCCCCAGGCGGGTCGCTAGACGTTAGATAAATCAAACTCCTGACGATCTGATGCGCTAAGAACTAAGAGACGCACTGCACGATGTCGCATGGGTTAGTCTAGGCAGTGCGTTTCGAACCTATGCCAAAAATCCCCAGGCGCCGGTGGCGCATCGCTTTTCTGCTGGCCGCCGGCGTTCTGGTCAACTATTTCGACCGGGTCAACCTCTCCGTCGCACACGCGGCGCTCATCACCACTTTCGCCATCTCCAACATCACTTTTGGCTATCTCTCCGCTGCCTATAACTGGACCTATGCGCTATGTCAGCTGCCGGTAGGCGTCGTGCTGGACAAATTCGGGGTGCGCCGCGTAGGACGCATCAGCAGCCTATTGTGGAGCGTGGCCTCATTCGCCGCCGCCATTACTCCCAACCTGGGTGGCTTCTTCGCCGCACGTCTGCTACTGGGCATAGGAGAAGCTCCCACCTTTCCCTCCAACGCAAAAGCCATTGGCTACTGGTTTCCTGCGAAGGAGCGAAGCTCTGCCACTTCCATATTTGACGGCTCAGCTAAATTCGCATCGGCGATCGGCGTGCCGCTCATTGGGTTGCTGCTGCTGAAGGTTGGCTGGCGTTGGAGTTTCGCGGCCACCGGCTTGATCAGCTTCCTCTACTTCCTGCTCTTCTGCTACGTCTATCGCGACCCCGTTGACGATCCGGGGCTCACCGAGCAAGAACGGGATTACATCCTGGAGCGCGATGCCGAGGCGCCCATTCTACCTGCAGACACCGCATCCTTCGGCTACTTGATACGGCAACCGAAAGTGATCGGCATGACCCTCGGCTTCGGCGCCTACAATTACGTTTTCTACCTACTGCTCACGTGGCTGCCCAGCTATCTGTCTCAAGCCCTGCACATCGACCTGTTGCACTCATTTTTGTACACCGGCGTGCCCTGGTTGTTTGGCACAGCCTGCGAACTGGTGATTGGCGGATGGCTCGTCGACCGGCTGATCGAGCGAGGATGGAATGCCAGCAGTGTGCAGCGCACTGTACTGATCGGAGGCACCACTATGGGGCTGGGCATCATTGGCGCAGCTTATGCGCAGACGGCTACCAGCGCCCTGATCTGGATCAGTATTTCCCTCGGAGGACTGTCGTCGGCATCGGCGGTGGGGTGGTCTGTACCCTCGTTGATTGGTCCCCGGGGTAGTGTGGGCACGCTGGGCGGGATCATCAATTTTTCCAGCCAAGTATCGGGCATTTTGGCGCCCATCGTGACCGGCTACCTGGTCAGCGCCCGGCACTCTTTCGGATGGGCCTTTGGCGTCTCCGCTATTTACCTGTGCATCGGGATCTCAGCCTACATCTTCTTGCTGGGCCGCATCGAACAGATTCCCAGCCAGGCTCAGCGTGGAGCGTAATCCTTGGTAGCCTTGGTGCGGGAATTGAAGACAGAGAAACTACCGTTGGGTTTGACCGTCAACTTAAGGTAGTTGGCGGCATCATTCTGACCCATGGGGTTGGCAATGTAGTCCTCCGCCATGTTGTGCATACCGGCCTCGTTGGAGAAGTGCAATTGCCACAGAGCCTCGAGCCCGGGGGTCTTCGCCAGGGTTTCGAAGGTTGCCGTGGAGCCACCCTTCTTAGCCCCGTTGTTCATGATGGCTACCCGCGGTGCAATCGCAAATAGCAATGCCGGACTGGAGCTCTGGAACAATCCATGGTGCGATACCACCAGAACATCCACCTTGCCAATCCGGTTCTCAGGGCACATCAACTTCATTTCCTTGTCCCAGGTGAGGTCGCCCAGGTCCAGAATTCTTGTCTTACCGAAGGTGAACAGCGTGCCCAGAGAACGCGCGTTGTCGGTCTGGTCTTCCTTCCTGGTTTCCGAGTCCTTACAGTAGGTGTTCGGTTGACCGGCTCCAGGCAACGGGCTGCTGAGCACCTCGCCGTTGGAGCTGATCACCACCGCCTTGATCCCGGGAATCGGCAAAGCGTCGCCCGGTTTGGGCACGATGTGACCGTAATGGCCCTTGGTGAGAAGCAGTTGATAGGCCGCATAGGCTTTGTCGTTGCCCGGATCGGTGGGACTATTGGGTCCATGATCGATGAACGTGCCCACGGGTATCTTCGCCACGAGCTCGGGAAGCCCGCCAAGGTGATCCGCATGATAGTGGGTCAGCAACAGGTAGTCGATCTTGCTCACACCCGCATCTTTGGCGGCGGCGACGATGCGTCCGGCATCCAGGCCGTTATCCCCGGCCCATCCGGTATCGATCAGCAGCGACTTCCCTGCCGGTGTCACAAACAGCGTCGATTGTCCGCCGTCCACATCGATGAAATAAACCTGAAGCGAACGGCTCTTGGCTGCTTGCGCCCCGGCAAGCATCGACCATGCCAAAACGGCAGCCAACAGGCACCAAGCCTGCAGTCGCCTGCGCGCGGTCGATGAGAACTCTTCCTTACTGGTCATGACTGGTCCTTCATGGTTGGGGGGATAGTAATGCACGCATGGTCCAGCCGAAGCTTAGGCGCCAGGATCGAGCACGACTTTCATCAGATTTGGCTCGCCCGCGTGCAGCCGGGCAAACCATTGGGGCCCATCGCTAAGAGGAGCGACCGCGGTAATCAATGGCTTCACCTTGATTTTCCCGCTGGCCAGCAGCTCCATTGCCTCTGGATATTCGCCCGATGAGGCACAAGATCCCTGCAGGCGAATCTGCCTGGAGACCACAACCTGCAGCGGGATCTTAACCTGGGGAGAAATGTTGCCGATGAGTGTAACAGTTCCGCCTTTGCGCACGCTAGCGATGGAGGCGGAGATGGTTTCGTCTCGTCCCACGGCTTCCAGCACCAGGTCTACCCCCCTGCCGTCCGTGCGGCGCAGGATCTCCTGCACCAATTCGTTTCCGGAAAGCAGCAGCGTCTCATCGGCGCCGAGTTTCTCGGCCCGTTCCAGGCGGGTACGATCAATGTCCGCGATCAGCACCTGGGCCGCCCCTGCGGCCTTCGCCGCCTGCAGGGTGAGTAAACCGATCATGCCGGCGCCGATTACCAGGGCGGTCTCGCCGCCCTTCATCTCGGAAACGCGTACGGCGTGCAAGGCGACCGAGACGGCTTCGAGCATGGCCGCCTCCTGGAACTCGAGCCCCTCGGGCAGGTGATAGCTGATGCGTTGGGGTACCACGACATATTCGGCAAAAGCTCCGGCACGGCGATAGTCCCCGCAGGAGACCCCAACCACCTGCCGGTTATTGCATAGGTTGATCTCGCCCTGGAGACAGAACTCGCACTGGCCGCAGTAGACGGTGGAGTCGAAGGTAACCCGATCGCCCGCCTTGAATTTGCTCACGCCGGCGCCCGCCGCCGCCACCACCCCAGCCGCTTCATGGCCCATGACGATCGGTGGGATCCGCCTGCCGGAGGTGCCGTCGTAGCCGTGTACGTCACTGCCGCAGATGCCGCACGCGGCGACGCGCACCAGGATCTCGTCCGCACCGGGAACAGGGGCGGGAAGATCTGCAATGTCCAGCTGGTTGTATTGCGAGAGTAGCAGCGCTTTCATAGTGGTCTTAAGGGTACATCGTGGGAGCGCGCATCCTCAAGCCATGTACGATATTTGAAGCTGCCGCTTCTTGCCTTCCCCCATGAGCACACGCAGTCTTAACGCAGACTGATCGCAGGATTCGGCGCCAACACCTTCAGCCGCCTCTCCACCACCCTGACCCAGATCTTCTCTGTTCCGGTCTTCCTCAGCCATTGGGGAGTGCACCTTTACGGCGAATGGATCCTGCTCAATACCATTCCCAGCTACCTGGGGCTCAGCGACGTGGGATTCGGCAGCGTTGCCGGCAACGAGATGACCATGCTGGCGGCGGCGCAGGATTTCGAACAGGCGTTGGTCGTTTTTCAGAGTGTCTGGGTGCTTACTACGGTCATCACCAGCCTGATCGGGCTGCTGTTGGTTGCAGCCGTGTGGTTCCTGCCGTTAGGCGCCTGGCTGCACATGCACGCAATCAGCGCCGGGCGATGCCAGGCTGATTATCTTGCTATTGGGACTCGCGGTTCTGTTGGGCATGCAGGAGACTCTGTTCCAGGCCGCATTTCGCTGCGTGGGCAAATATCCGCTCGGGACCATGGCCAAGAGCCTGGTGGTGTTGGCAGCCTTTTTGAGCACCATGATCGGGGTTGTGCTGCATCTGTCGCCTGTCCCGGTCACCGTCCTATATGTTGCCGTCAATGCGGTGGGCGTGCTGGCCTTGTGGATTTTGCTCCGGCGCGAAGTACCTTGGATTCGTTTCGGCATTCGCCACGCACGATGGGCGGTCATTCGCCGCCTCACTGGCCCGGCGCTCTCCTTCATGAGCTTTCCGCTGGTCAATGCGCTTAACCTGCAGGGCGTCCTGGTGGTGATCGGCTATGTGATGGGCCCGATGGCGGTAGTGACTTTCAATACGGCGCGAACCATCTCTCGCAGCGCTACGCAGGGAATGAACCTCATCAACAATTCGATCTGGCCGGAGATGTCGGCTGCTTTCGGCGTTGGAGCCATGGACGTCGCGCGGATGCTCCACCGACGTGCCTGCCAGGTCTCTCTGCTGCTATGCCTGGGCATTACGCTTGGGGTTGCGTTTCTGGGTGATTGGATCTGGAGAGTGTGGACTGTCGGCAAGGTGCCCACCGATCCCGTGCTGCTCAACATTATGCTGCTGCAAATGGTGGTGTCCGCGTTTTGGTTCACCAGTTCGGTAGTGCCGATGGCCACCAACCAGCACCAGAGGATGGCGCGAGCGATGCTGGCCGCCACCTGCGTGGCACTGGTCCTCGCCTGGCTGTTGATGCACGTGCCCTCGCTCGGTCTGCGCGGCGCGGCCATCGCGCTGGTGGCAGGCGATTTCTTCACCGCTTTCTACGTAGTGCGCGAGAGTCTGGGGTTGTTTGGGGATAACTCTGGGCGGTTTTGCCCGCAGCATGCTGGACCTGGCGCCGTTACTGCGGCTCTGGAGAAGACA
Source organism: uncultured Acidobacteriaceae bacterium (assembly GCA_963775365.1). GTDB lineage: Bacteria > Acidobacteriota > Terriglobia > Terriglobales > Acidobacteriaceae > PALSA-350. Next base: position 117,512 of record CAVZJL010000021.1, read on the forward strand.
GGTTGCCGCTTGCCAGCGTGGAATAGTGTTAGCAAGGCAAATTCGAGATTTGCGTGCGGTCGAGGGCAAACTGCAGGTCCCTCGCCTTGCCGAATTTCCTGTTGATCCTGGTGGCGTTGGTCGAGTCCATGTGGTTTTCCCCTACGGAAAACCGCACACGCGGCTGTGTCTCGGAACAGCGTGGCTGGAAATTCGGCTGCGCGCGGGATGACAAAGTTGAGGGCGATGGCACACCTCGGCATGAGTGCAGGTGGATGCGACAGATTCGAAAGAGCTAATTTGGACAAGTCTGGCCGACGTAGCCCAGGACGTCAGTTCTGGGCTGCTGCTACGGGATTCGCGATACTGGGGTTCTCACACAGGCATGTGAGGGCTTAGGGGATGATGAGCGGCGTAGGCAGCGCTCCGCATCAGCACAACCCCTTTGGAGCCGTTTCCAGGCATGCTCGGATAGCTTCCAGTGATTAGACTAGGGCTTTTCGGCGGATTCTGGCACAACGGCTGCGGCGGCTTGGAAGCCGATCTTGGAGTGGGTTCCGTCGCAGAATGGCTTGTTGGTGGATGCTCCGCAGCGGCAGAGAGAGACGGCAGGTTTGCCGGCAAGATCGATCAGTGTGCCGTCGGTGTTGATCAGTTTGATCGGACCCTCGACGCGAAACGGTCCATTCGGTCGCACCGTGATAGTTACTTCACCCTCAGCCATGAACACTCCAGTTCAGAGATGTGAGATCTAGTTGAGTCTAGCAGCCGTCAAGCACATCTAGTCGCTGTCGAGGTTCTGCGTTGCTTTGGGTTCGTCTTGCGGAGGTTTTGGCTGCGGTTCCTGGATGTTTCCGGCTGTGCCGGTGGTTGAGCTCGGAACAGGACCGGCAACATTCGAGCTCTTGCCGACTTTTTGGCCTTTCCAGCCGGTCGTACTGACGTTTTGCGCGGTGCTGCCGGTGTCGCAACCCATACCATTCCGCAAGACAGAAGCAGCAAGAGGACAGAAGCTCTGAACATGATTTCTCCTTGAGAGCGATTTTAGGTATTCGGATGCAGGAAGGGAAAGAAGACGCAGGAAAGTCCTGTCAGAACAGGCCGTGTATCATGCTGGGCCGATATTCATTCCGGGAAGCAGAAGGAAAAGACGGCGTAAAGCCGCCTCTTCCTTCATAAATGCTGACTACAGACTACAGAACCTGAACGTTCTCTGCCTGCCAACCCTTAGGGCCTTTGGTTACGTTGAACTGAACCGCCTGGCCTTCTTGAAGAGTGCGGAAGCCGTTTGCTTGAATCGCTGTGTGGTGCACGAAAACATCCTCACCATTTGCACGGCTCAAAAAGCCGAACCCCTTGGCATCGTTGAACCATTTCACTGTACCTTGTTCCATTGTGTTTCTTCCTTAGTAACGAGATGACGCTGAATTCAATCGGGGTATCTGCAGGTAGTGCGGACTCCTAGAGCAGAACGAGCTGAGAACCAAAATCGTATTCGACGCTCTTTTAGGATATACCGCGGATGCAACAAGCGCAATAAAAAAATTGCACCGAAAAGGCGAAAAAGCTCACCAACCTATTCGTACTTCAATGATTCTACAGGATCCATCCGCGCCGCCCGCACCGCCGGACCCGTCCCAAAGGCTATCCCCACCGCACACGAGACCAGGATGGCAATGACCGCCGAGAGCCACGAAACCTGAAGCCGGTAATCGGTAAATAAGGCGATCGAAAGGGGCAAGGCCATGGCCAGGACCGTGCCTACCACTCCCCCGCTGAGCGAAATCAGCACTGCCTCGGCCAGAAACTGCAGTTGAATCTCCCGGAAGGTCGCCCCCAAAGCCTTACGGATGCCGATCTCCCGGATCCTGGAACGCACCGTGGCCAGCATGATGTTCATAATGCCCACTCCGCTGACCAGCAGGGTCACCAGCGAAAACAGCAGCAGGACAATGCTGAACGCGGTTGCCGTCTTGCCGGCCATGGAAAGCACCTCGGAGAGGTCGCCCACGTCGTAGACGGATTCGGACCGATGCCGGCCTTGATGGCCGCCTTGATGGCCTGGGTGGCCCAGGGCACACTGCCCGAATCCGTCATGGAGAAGTAGATCTGGTTGACTGCATCGGTGCCGGTGAAATAGCGCGCTACGGTGTACGGGATAAGGACCGTCTCATCGACAATTTCCGACTGCCCAAAGGTCGCTACCCGCTCCCGAAAAACTCCGATGATCGTGAAGGGCACGCCGGAGATGGCCAGGGTCTTGCCTATGGCTTCCTGCGCGCTGCCGAACTGGGTCAAGGCAAACCTCTCCGTAACCAGGGCCGCATGGCTGTGGGTGATCGAGTCCTGCTCATCGAAAAAGCGTCCCGCGATCAGGTAAAGCCGGCGTATGTTCGGATATTCCGGGTTCACCCCCAGGATCAGTACATCGCGCTCCTTACCCCCACCGCTGGTGAAAGACTGGTGCAGGTTTAGCACCGGCGACGCCTCCTGAATACCTGGCACCTGCTGCTCCACAGCGCGCATATCGTCTACGGTCAGGTAATCGCGCACCGATGCGATACTGGCATCCGAAAGCCCGGCATACTCGGCCCAGATAAGGTTGGTGCCGATGTTTTGAATGGAGGTGAGGACATATCGCCGGCCGGAAAGGCCGATGGTGACTACCAGGATCAGGGAAGCGGTCCCGATCACCATACCCAGGGCAGTCAGTGCGAAGCGAATCTGGTTGAGACGAAAGGAATCGATGGCCAGTAAAACGATCTCGCGGAACGCGATGCTTTGCGTGCCGCGAACTGGTGACGAAACGCTCATATCCACCCGCTCACTGCCTGCCCAGGAATACCAGGGTGACACCCAGGGAAACCAGAAAGACGCCCACCCACCGCCGCCGGCTGACGCGTTCCCGTAGAAAGAACACCGCGCCTAGTGCTCCGGCCACGTAGCTTAAGGCGGTTACCGGCACCACAAAGCTTACATTCAGAATCGAGAGCGCGCCCAGCAAAGAGAAAAACGCCAGGGCCATCAATCCCACGCCCGCCCACATCCACCCTACCTGTAGGGCGCGAAGAATGACTCGTGCAATGGCCGCCGGACGAAAATCCTTCACTTCCCCTACCGCCTTCATGGCGCGGGAAACGCACAGCTCTCCACCGGTACCGGCCACCACGATGAGCACGAAAAGGATGACTTCCAGCAACTAGCTGCGCTCCATGGCTGCCGGACTGCGCTCAAGACTGCGGGGGTTGCTCTGTCCTACTACCAGGACACCCAGGCAGATGATGGCGATACCCAGCCAGCGCAAGGGCGAAACCGGTTCGCCCAGCATGAAGTACCCAAGCAGCGCGGACACACCATAGCCTGCCGACGATGCCGGCTGGACATAGCTGTAATCCGCCCAGGACAACACCAGGATGTTGGCAAGGAAAAAGGTGAGCAGAGAAGCGACCCCAAGCCAAATGGAGCCGGTGTCAAAGACGCGCAAGGCGGTGTGTAACGCTTCAGTCGGCGGCCATATGGCAAGCCTGCCTGCCTGCTTCATGCCCTTGCTCAGCAAGACGTTCCCTAACGGGCCCGCGATGATCATCACCAGGATCAAGAAAAACGTTTTAACGTGCAGTGGTTTCTGGGGCGTCATGGATTTCCGGCCGTCAAGCTAGATTGTACAAGCGCGGGTTGCCGACCTGCGGCGGCGAAACAAGACAGCTAAAGTTTGTTCTTTTCTGCCGCCAAGCGGCGGAAACTATCGATATAACTATAATTTGAGGAGACGACGCCGGTTTCCTCATCAGGGCCTGTTCCAGTTTGGGAGGTAGTTACAACTTTGTGCGGCATTGTAGGCTTTACCGAGAAAGGTTGGAGAGCCGATCCTGATCGAATTCACCAGGCCACGGCAACTCTGATCCATCGCGGGCCAGACCAGCAGGGAGTTTTCTCATCACACTTATGTTCCCTCGGCGCGACCCGACTGAAGATACTCGATTTAGCCGCAGGCGATCAGCCCATAACATCGAGCGACGGCGACACTGTCATTGTATTCAACGGTGAAATCTACAACCATCTTGAACTAAGGCCTGAGCTGGAAGCTCTTGGCTATCGCTTTCATAGCCATTGCGACACTGAAACGGTGCTTTATGCGTTCCTGGCCTGGGATACCGCATGCTTCGCTCGCATGCGCGGGATGTTCGCGGTTGCCCTCTGGTGCAAGTCCACGAAACGCCTGATCCTGGCTCGGGATCGCATGGGCATCAAGCCTCTCTACCTGGCCAGGTATGGTGAGGATCTGATCTTTGGTTCTGAACTCAAGGCCATCCTCGTCCATCCTGAAGTAGAGCGCCGATTGAGCATGGAAGGGCTGGACTGCTATCTTTCTTTGAATTACGTGCCCTGCCCCTGGACCCTGGTTGATGGAGTGGAGAAGCTGCCACCAGGCTGTTGGTACGAATGGCGTGATGGCCAAGTGCGCTCGGAATGCTACTGGAAGCTGCCCCATGCGTCGCCCCAAACTCGCGATCTAGAGAGCGCCAAGGAAGAGCTGGATTTTCTACTGCACCAATCTGTCCGCGAGCACCTGCTCTCAGACGTCCCCTTAGGCGTGTGGCTCAGCGGCGGAGTTGATTCCTCGACCATCCTGCACTATGCGGCCGCGACCAATCATGCGCGCCTGAAAACTTTTTCCATTTCCTTCCACGGCCACAGTTTTGACGAGACGGATTACATACAGCGGGTGGTCTCACACTACGGCACCGATCATGAACAGCTCGACCTGAATCCGCAGGAAGATTTGCAGGGCGCCATCGAGCAGTTCGCGTACTACTCGGATGAGCCCAGCGCCGATGCGGGCGCCTTACCGGTGTGGTTTCTCTCTCGCATCTGCAAGACCCACGCGACCGTGGCTCTAAGCGGGGAAGGTGCGGATGAGATCTTTGCCGGATACCTTACCTATCGTGCCAACCAACTTGCCCGGCTTACCCGCACCATGCCTGCTGCGGCCCTTCGCCTGGCACTCGAAGGCTCGCGATTCTTGCCCGTCTCCGATGAGAAAATCGGCTTGGAGTACAAACTAAAGCGTTTTCTCGAGGGCTGCCTGCTATCTCCGGAACGCGCCCATGTCCACTGGAATGGAACCTTCTCCGAGGCAGCCAAGGTCGCTTTATTGCGGCGAAAGTTGCCCGCGACGCTTGGCGAGATACTCGGAGGACTGGCAGGTTCCCTGGCAACTCATCACGGCCTGTATCCCTATCTCGCCTTCGATCAGCAGTACTATCTGGCTGACGACATCCTGGTGAAGTCGGATCGGATGAGTATGGCCCATGCTGTGGAGGTACGTCCTCCATTTCTCGATCACCGAATCGTAGAGTTTGCTTCTACCCTGCCTGACATGCTGAAGATGAGGGGTTCACGTCAGAAGCTGTTGTTGAAAGAGCTGATGCGCGACAAACTGCCGCAATCGATTCTCCGCCGCAAGAAAGTAGGCTTCGATATTCCCGCGCACGAATGGCTCCGCGGATCTCTCCGCCCGCTTCTGCTTGATACTTTAAAGGAGGGTCTTTCTGCCCATGCTGACCTGTTCCGCGCCGATACCGTCGAGAACTATGTTCGGCTTCACATGGAAAGGCGAGCCAACCTGGGATACCACCTGTGGGGATTAATGATCCTGTTTCTGTGGATGAAACAATGGCGAATTCAGTCGACACCCGCGTCGACAAGTAAGCTGGCGGCTTTAGTAGGAGAAGCAGCTGGCACACCTATCTAGCGCTGATTGCGGCCACTTGAGGGCTGCTTTATTTCCTCACCCGCCCTGATGGTTATTGTCGAAGCGGTGCAAGAAGCACCCGCGCGCTGATAGACTTGGCTTTATGTTAGCCATTCCGAGAACCTGTATTTCACTGGAGGATTTATGAAAATTGCCGTACTTGGAGGGGATGGCTACTGTGGTTGGGCTACCGCCCTTTACTTGTCAAACCGCGGCCATTCCGTTGCGATTATCGATAACTTTGTGCGTCGTCTATGGGATCACGAGCTGGGGGTACAGTCTCTTACGCCCATCCGTCCGCTTGCCGATCGCCTGAGAGTCTGGCACGAGCTTACCGGTAAATCGATCGAGCTTATGGTTGGCGATGTGACGGACTACGAATTTCTGGCGTCAACGATCAAAGCATTTGAGCCAGAGGCAGTGGTTCACTTCGCCGAGCAGCGATCCGCCCCCTACTCGATGATCGATCGTAACCACGCGGTGGGCACGCAAGTGAACAATGTGGTGGGCACGCTGAATCTGCTTTTTGCGCTACGCGAATTCCAGCCTGATTGCCACCTGGTCAAGCTCGGCACCATGGGTGAGTACGGCACACCGAATATCGACATTGAAGAGGGATACATCACCATTGAGCACAACGGCCGTAAAGATGTGCTCCCTTATCCCAAGCAGCCGGGGTCGTTCTATCACCTCTCGAAGGTGCATGACAGCCATAACATGATGTTCGCCTGCAAGATTTGGGGAACACGCGCCACAGACCTTAACCAGGGCGTGGTGTACGGAACTATGACTGACGAAGTGGCTCTGGACGAAGCGCTGATCAACCGCTTTGACTATGACGAGGTTTTCGGGACTGTGCTCAACCGCTTCTGTGCGCAAGCCGCTATTGGCCATCCGCTCACGGTCTATGGCAAGGGAGGGCAGACGCGCGGATTTCTGGATATTCGCGATACCGTGCGGTGCGTCGAACTCGCTTGCTTGAATCCCGCGGCCAAGGGGGAGTTCCGCGTCTTCAATCAGTTCACGGAGCAGTTTTCTGTGATGGACCTGGCCCACCTGGTGCAGACCGCGGGCAAACAAACTGGACTAAACGTTGAGATTGACTACTTACCTGATCCTCGCGTCGAAGCCGAACAGCATTACTACAATGCGAAACATTCCAAGCTTATTGATCTCGGGCTCACGCCGCACTTTCTCTCCGACTCGTTGCTGGATTCGCTCATCGAGATAGCAGTGCGCTACCGCGATCGAATCGACACGGCGCTCTTCCTGCCCCGCGTAAATTGGCGCCAGACTCGGAATGACCGGCGTTTGCAGAAGCCTGTCTTAGCCTAGACACTCCCTTAGGCCTAGCTCAGATCCGGAAAAGGGGCGCGCTGACTGCGCGCCCTTCCCTTTGTAACAGCAGCTCCTTTAAGAAAGCCTGGCCGCTACCGCCCAGCACTACTCAGTGGCTGATTCGTCAACAGAACCTTGCCGCCACTTTGACGAACCAATTCCACGTGCTCCGGGCCCAGCAGTGTATTAAACCGCGGAAGCTGATTTGCCTTCGCAACCAGATAATAGCGCTTTGAGCTTGTCCAGAGAGACCTAAGCCTATCGTCACCAATGAAGACATCCGGGACACCCGGAGCATTCGAACCATATTCGAGATTGTTCCAGCGGCCGTTCAGCAGCAGCTCCGGACGACCGGTATAAAAGGGGATCGACGAGAACCAGTAATAATTATGATCGACGACAATCTGTCCGTCTGGTCCGTTCAGGATCGTCTGCGCAATATCCCTTGAAGAAAGCAGCGGATCAAACCTGGCCATGGCCAGGCACGCCCCCTGGAAAAAGATGATCATCATCACAGCGGCAGCCAGGTAGGCACGCGAATACGCTCTGCGTCTGCTGAAAACGAACAATCCGATCGCTCCCACAACGAAACTAGTCCCCGCTATCAAAAGCGGCAGCCGCAAATAGGCAAAGGAGCTTAGTGTGAGGTCTTCCATATGCCCGAGCGATAGCTTGTAGGCATTGGGGTGCGGAACTAGAGCCGCGGTGATATCACCCGGAGTCGGAACGTGTCGCACCGCGAACAGGATCAGCAAACAACACAGGCCCAGGGTACAAGCAACGATGCTTAATGCCTGCGTGCCCCGGCGAACGAAATTTCCTTCCGTGGCCATCGCAGAACCAAGAAGAATCGCAAATGCGGGGTAGCACGGCATCGAGTAGTACTCTTGTGTCGTTGAAAAGGTAAAGAACACCAGCACAAAACCGATCCAACAAAGGGCTAGCAGCCGGCATCGCCCCGCACGGTCGAGTGGCTTGAAAGAAAGCCTGGCAACCGCGGGCAGGTAAACGCTCCACGGGAAAAGCCAGATCAAATGAAACAACCAGAAATATAGGCGCGGCACGGTATCGTAGTCGCGCGGGTATCGCAGGTTAAGAAAGCGCAGGAGCTGTTCGTTGATAAAAAAGAACCAGAGGAAGCCGTGGTAATGGCCAGGCTGGCTCTTTAAGGTCCAGGCAAAGTAGGGGGGGTTACGGAGCGTTGCGAGGACATGCCACGGAAGGGCTATCGCCAGCAGAAGAACGGTTCCCGAAAGCAGATGGAGTCTTTTCCACGTGCGTCTTACGAATAGCTGCCTGGTAAACAGAAGGAATAACAACCCTGCGCCGACGGGAAATACAACACCGATCAGACTCTTGAGTAAAAGCCCAAAACCGAGACAAGCGTAAAACAGTAAAGCCCATGCCTTAGGATGGCTCTCTTCCTCCTCAAGGGCTCGCAGAAAAGACCACATGGCAAGGGTGATGACAAAGGTCAGCATCACATCGGGTATAAGGATGCGCGTGAAGAGCCATAGGCCGACGCAGGTTGCCATCACCAAACCCGCGCAGAAACCCGATGGGCCCCCAAATGCCCAGCGAGCGAAGGCGCCGGTGAGCCACGCAAGACCAATGGCAGTGAGTGCAAACGGAATGCGGGCAGCCCAATCCTTAAAGCCGAAGACTTTGTAGAAGATGTCCATTAGCCACCAGGACATTGGCGTCTTTTCCAGGTAAACCACGCCATCGAGGTGAGCTGTCACCCAGTCGTGTGTGGTTAACATGGTGCGTCCGATTTGCGCCTCTACGGCGTCGGAGTCGTCCATGAGAGAGGGCGGAGAAATAATGGTGGGAAGATAAATCGCTGCGGCAACCAAAATCACGAGAAACAGGGAAACGAATCTCGGCCGGCCCTCTTTCACACTCTGCAATCTAGTGCTCCTCGTTCAAACAACAAGCCATCCTTTGTTGACGATGTTTTCAGTAAGCGACTCATCCATCCAGGTTAGCGGACACACCCTCGAATATTCGTTAAGATAGGTTTGTCGCGTGCTGTTCTGCGAGATACGAAGGTTTTGTTCGCTATGAGAAGGACGCGCCACTACGCGGCGAGGGTGCTGATCAATGGATTTTGGTGCGCGGCTTTTGGAGCGCCAGACACGGTTAGGAATCATCACCTTATTGTCCCTTGTCTCCATCATTGCTTTATTTTCTCTACCCCCTCTTCCCCTGGCTGCCGGCTATCACATCTTTGCCGATGGCCGCGCCCTTCTGGGGATACCAAATTGCTTAAACGTCCTCTCAAATATACCGTTTGTCATTGCAGGGGTATGGGGACTGGTTTGGCTGCTGCATCCATCGAGTAAAAGCTCCTTCGCATTCCAAAGCGAACGGCTACCCTATTTCATTTTCTTTTCCGGAGTCACTCTGACCGGATTCGGCTCACTATGGTATCACCTCAAGCCAGGTGACGATCGCCTCCCGTGGGACCTGTTGCCCATGACCTGCTGCTTCACCGTCATGATATGTGCCCTCTTCATGGAGAGGGTCAGCGTCAACGTCGGCCGAGTTCTTCTTTTTCCCCTGCTTGTGCTTGGAATGGCAAGCGTTGCCTATTGGTACGCGACAGAGGCTCGTGGCCACGGCGACTATCGCTTTTACTTGTTTGTACAGTTTTATTCACCCGTTCTGCTCGCCGCCATCATAGCCCTTTTCCCTCCTCGCTACACTCATACGAATTACCTGGTGGGCGCCTTTTTACTTTTTGTAGTTGCCAAGCTGTTTGAAATTTGCGACAGCCAGATCTATGCCTCGACACTTATTAGCGGTCACTCACTCAAGCACATCACCGCAGCGGTAGCCTGTTATGTAATCCTGTTGATGCTCCAGCGCCGGCGGCCGATCCACAGTATTTCTTAACATGAGCGAACGTAACCATCGATATACCGTCTTCTGCATGGACCATGGTCGCTCGGGAGGTTCATTTGAAACAAGCTCTCTTGCAGTTCCTAACATGCCCAGCCTGCACCGGCCCCATCACCCTCAAGGCCGAAAACAGCGACGGTGCCGAAGTGATCGAGGGAACGCTCACATGCCTGCGCTGTAACTCTGCATATCCGATTACGCGCGGCATTCCGCGCTTTCTCGGAACAACTATGAGCGCCGATCAGAAGGCGACCGCGGACGCATTCGGGTATGAATGGACTCACTATTCGAAGCTTACTGATGCTGACAGCCGGGAGTTTCTGGATTGGATGTCACCGTTAACGCCGGCGGATTTCGACGGTCGCGTCGTGCTCGACGCAGGCTGCGGCAAAGGACGGCATGCTTTTCTATCCGCTAGGTTCAACGCGCGGACGGTCATTGGAATCGATCTGTCGAACGCTGTGGAAGCTGCCTATCACAACACTCGCGATTTGCCGAATGTGCATATAGTACAAGCCGACATTCTGCACCTTCCCTTCGCTCAACCCTTCGATCTTATCTATAGCATCGGAGTGCTTCATCACCTTCCGATACCGAAAAATGGCTTCCTGGCTTTAACGAAACACGTGAAACACGGCGGCCGGATTTCGGTTTGGGTATATGGCAAGGAAGGTAATCGCTGGATCGAGTTGATCATCGACCCACTCCGGAAGAACATTACTTCGCGCCTGCCGAGAGTGATCACGCGTGTTCTTTCATTCTTCCCGGCAGTGGTCTTATTTATCGGACTTAAACTTTTTTATCGACCGGCCAAACGCGTGGGATGGTTAAAGCGTCTTCTACCCTATTCTGATTATCTCTGCTCTATCTCGGATTATTCCTTTGCAGAGAATTTCTGGAATGTCTTCGATCAGCTTGTCGCACCGACAGCGTACTACCACACCGAAGAAGAGGTGATCGATTGGTTCCGAACCGCTCAGGCGAGCGATGTCCGGATATCACGTCATAACAGTAACAGTTGGCGCGGAACTGGCTTGATGTCTCCCCAGACACCATCAGGTCCTGGGGTAGTTGAGAGGACGCAGGACGACATGTCGGTAAAGTAAAAAATCCGCGGTTTCTCTTTACACTCGTTCGGGAGCTTTCTCCGCTGCGCGAATCGCAGCAGCAGGGTCGACCGGGACTAACTCGACCATTGCGAATGTAGTAGTATCCATCTCTCCAGCGAATGCTGTTACGGGTAAAGCTGGTAAGCCATATACTGGCGGCCAGCAGATCCCATACCGGAAGCAGCCAAAGTTTCTTGTAAATACCTGGTTGCTTCAACCCCCACCTGCCAATCACTTCCATCATGGCGATGCGGAAGGCGTAATATGCGCTCAAATAGGCGAACGCTACTTCAGGCGTGGGCTGTACAAAGATCGCTGCCAGGGCCCAAGGTAATCCAAGAGTAAAAATCAGACCCAGATGCCCCCATGGACGCATGATGCGCATCACCACCGTCCAGCGCAGGCGCTTCAGGAATAGGTCGCGCAGCGACTGGAAGTCTGACACTGTGCGAATGGAGTAGTTCAGAAGCTCTACTTCATAGCCTTGCTCTGCGATCAAGCGCCCAACCAGCAGATCGTCCGCCGGACGGTTTTCGATCGCCGCATAGCCGCCGAAGCCGGCGAGATGCTTACGCGTGGTGGCAATGGTTGGCCCCAGGGCAAACTTGACTCCATCCAACTGCCGGGCAACCAGGATCCCGGCATAAAAGTCAGAGAGCATTCCCACAGATTGAACGCGCTGTACAAAGGTTTTTTCTTCGCTGGCAACGGGCACGTAAAAGCATGTGACTGCTCCTACCTTCGGATCCGCGAGTGGGGCAACAATGGTGCGCAGATAATCGGGTTCCACGCGCACGTCGCTGTCGCTCATCACGACGGTTTCGTATTTTGCTTCCGCCGTCATTCGCGCCAGCTTGGCGACTTTATCGTTGGTAGCTATCCGGCCGGAGCCGATCAGTACACGGATCTGGCATTCGGGAAAGTCGCGGATAAGCCTCTGAATCGTGGGCAATGCAGGATCGGATGCATCCCCTACGCAAAAAACAATTTCGTATTCCGGATAGTCCTGACGGCAAAAGCTGGCGAGATTTTCATAGGCATCGGGATCGAGTCCCCGAATGGGCTTGAGATTACTTACCGGAGGGGTATAGCTGGCAGGAAGTGGGCTTACGCGAACATCGAAAAAACTGCCATGCGCTAAACAGCGCAAGCGAGTAATAAATCAAAGGGATTACAGCCATCCCCAATATCGCGAAATGAAAAAAGCTCAGGATCATTCAGCCTCTAAATTCCTATATGGATTGATTATCTCCCAAGCCTGCGATGCAGCATTTCGATGAGTAGTGTCCGACTAGCGCAATGTTGCCTACATAAGACGGACCCAGGAGCCGTGCTGTTTCATCCCCACATGCGGACGAGCAATATCTGCATGCCGTTTTCGGCTCGCCGGAAAGCATAGCACCATATCCATCGAAATTATATAAGTGCCTTACTTTCAAATGCTTGAAGATAAATCCGGACGTTTCCCACAGCCGCAGGTTGACACTGGAGACCCGCCGATAGGCGAAAATAAGGCGAAGATCCGCCATGCCTACCGCCAGCCATCTGCGCGCACAAATAGAAGCTACCCTGGCGGAAAGAATTCCTTCGGCGCTCACGCCGATGGCGCGTCTTCCCTACCCGGTTGCGCCCACAGGGATTCCTGAGATCGATGTCCTGCTGCATGGCGGATTCCCGGTCGGCGCCCTCAGCGAGGTGGTTGGACCGGAATGCTCCGGACGCACCTCGCTGGCGCTCGCATTTGTCGCCAGCATGACTCAGGCAGGCAAGGTATGCGCCTGGGTAGATGTCTCCGACACATTGCATCCTGAATCGGCAGCAGCCATCGGAGTGGACCTCTCGCGGCTGCTCTGGGTACGCTGCGGTTCGTCTCCCAGTGACTGCGCCCTTGCCACAAGCCCCTAGAGCGCGGATTGCACATGGCGGAAAAACCGCCCAAGACAAAGCCGGGGTTACCAGCAGGAGGTGGCGGCCATCCCCGGATGGAGGCCAAAGGCCTTTCTACCGCAGTCAGCGATTTGCTCAACCCTGCTGACATCGCTCCTCGCTGCGCAGAAGCACTCCACAAACCTCGCCCCCAAGGCAAGCAACAGAATCATGGTCCGCAGCCTGCTAAGCTTCCCACAGCTGCCATCAAGACAGCCCCCAGGAGCAAGTCCTGGTCACGGCTGGAACAGGCACTACGGGTTACAGATCTACTGCTCCAGGCAGGTGGCTTCAGTTGCATCGTGCTGGATATGGGCAGCCTGAGCGCGGAGTATGCCTTGCGCGTGCCGCTGGCGACATGGTTTCGCTTCCGTGCAGCAGCCGAGCGGCTGCAATCGAATGTGTTGTTGCTGACCCAACATGCCTGCTCCAGGAACAGCGCCGGCCTGGTGCTTCGTCTGCACCCGGGCAGCGTGCTTGCTCCAGACTCGACCATCTTCACCGGTCTCGAACATCGGGCAGAGTTAGCCCGCCAGCGCTTTCCCCAGCCCGGGAATGTATTTCCCCTGCGCTCCACGGCAGGCTCGGACAGGAAGCAGCCACAAAGCGTGCAAACAGCGCAGTGGCAGGGCAGAACCCTTTGGGCAGGCCGCTCATGACGGAACGATATGCCTGCGTCGATGTAAAGGAATTTCCCCTGCAGGCACTGCTGCGCCTGCGGCCGGAATTGCAGCGCAAACCGGTAGCCGTGCTCGATGGCGAGCCGCCATTCGAGCAGGTGTGCTCGCTCAACGCTGCGGCACGGACACTGGGGATAGCCCTGGGCATGACAAGGTTGGAAATGGAGATGTTTCCTACCGCCCTGGTCTTGCCACGCTCGCGCGCCGAGGAGGCAGCGGCTCGAGCAGCCTTGCTGGAGTGTGCCGGCGGCTTCTCCCCGCGGGTGGAAGATCAGAGCAGTGACAGTTACTTTACCTGCGTGATCGACATCGCCGGCACGGAAACGCTTTTCGGTTCTCCGGATGCACTGGGCGAGAAGCCTGCTCAAAAAGACACAAGCACTTGGCATACAAGCATCGATCGCTATCAGCAGCAACTTTCATGCCGCCAGGTGCCTGGCGCGCGGGCACTTTCAGGCAAAGGCATACGGGTGGTGCCGCGAGGAATGGAATGCGCTGCGCTCGCGCCTTTGCCACTCACGGTTCTCGATCTTTCCCCGGAACATGCGGAAACATTCTCCATGTGGGGCATCACGACACTCGGAGCACTGGCGAATCTCAAGGAAACAGAATTGATTGCCCGGCTTGGACAAGCAGGCAAAGAAATGCGCCTGCTGGCACGGGGAGAATCGCCGCATTTATTTACTGCGATCGAGGCCGGCCTGGCTCTTGAAGAGCGAATGGAACTGGACTCGCCAGTGGAGCTGCTCGATTCGCTGCTTTTTATCCTGGGAGTGATGCTCGATCAGCTTATTGTGCGCGCCCAATCGCGCATACTGGCGCTGGCCTCGATCACGCTCCACCTGGATCTGGAAGGGGGCACGACGCATACCCGCACCGTGCGGCCCGCACTGCCGAATACTGATCGGAAACTATGGTTGAAGCTCATCCACCTGGATCTGCAGGCGCATCCTCCGCAGGCAGCCATCCTTGGGCTTAGCTTGAGCGCACAGCCAGGCAGCACCAGCAAAGTGCAACTTGGACTTTTTTCTCCGCAAGTACCAGAGCCCATGCGGCTGGATGTAACCCTGGCGCGCATTCGCAGCATCGTTGGCGAGGGCTGCGCGGGCCAGGCGGTGCTCAAAGACACGCATCGCCCGGATGCCTTTCGCGTCGAACCTTTTGCTGTGCCCTCTTCGGCTGCGCTGGCGCAAAACCGGGAACGCAGCGTCTAGCCATGCGGCAATTACGGCCGCCGGAAGCCGTGACTGTTACCGTACGTGATCGGCAACCGGAATCCTTTATTTTTCGGGAGAAGCGATACACCGTCGAGCGTGCTTACGGGCCCTGGTCTTCCGCTGGAGACTGGTGGAGACCTACTCTCTGGTCGCTCGAGCAATGGGACCTGGTGGCCAGGGCTCATGATGCTGCCAATCATGCAACCTGGCTCTGTTGCTGCCTGACCCGTGATCTTACGCAGGAACGTTGGCAGGTAGAGGCGCTGTATGACTGAGCGCTATGTCGAACTCCATGCGGCCAGCGCATTCAGCTTTCTTGAAGGCGCATCGCTGCCCGAAGACCTTATCCAGCGCGCTGCCGAGCTCAATATGCCGGCCATGGCTCTGCTGGATCGCAATGGGGTTTACGGCGCGGCGCGATTTCATACCCTTGCCCGTAAGCACGGGGTACGGGCACATGTCGGAGCGGAGATTGCGGTATCCAGCCTGGGCAATCGTCTCATGCCTCCGGAATGGCTGCCGCATCACCATGTTCCCGAAGCCGCGCGCCTGCCCCTGCTCTGTACTTCCCGCGCCGGATATCAGAATCTCTGCCAACTGATTACCCGGTTCAAGATGCGGGAGACGACCAAGTGCGAAGGCGCAGCTACGCTCGAGGACCTGGAAGAGTATTCTTCCGGGCTGGTCTGCCTGACCGGCGGCGATGAAGGTCCGATGGCAGCGGCACTGATGCACGGAGGGGAATCTGCAGCAGTAAAAGTTACCGAACAGCTGGTTCGTGTCTTCGGACAGCAGAATGTCTATGTCGAACTTCAGCGCCATGGCGAGCGGGAGGAAGAATGGCGCAACCAGGCCGCCATCCGCATTGCCCAACGCCTGCGCTTGCCGCTGCTGGCTACCAACGGTGTTCGTTATGCCACGGCGTATGACAGGGAAATCCTCGATGTGTTTACTGCGATACGCCACCATACTGACCTGGAACAGGCGGGCCGCCTGCTCACTGTCAATCATCAACGCCATCTGCGCGATGCGCGGGAGATGACGGCCAGATTCAGCGATCTTCCCCAGGCCATTGCGAATACCGTGGCCTTGTCTGAGCGGCTGGAATTTGAACTCAATGATCTGGGCTATGAATTTCCCCGCTATCCGGTTCCGGATGGCGAAACCATGGACAGCTTTCTGCGCCAGCGTGTGGCGGAAGGTGTATTAAAGCGCTACGGCGCCAAGCACAATCGCAAGTTACTGGAAAAAGTGGAAAAGCAGGTTGAGCATGAGCTGGCCTTGATTCAGAAACTTGGATTTGCCGGCTATTTTCTGATCGTGTGGGACCTGGTTGATTTCTGCAAGCGAAACGACATCCTGGTGCAAGGCCGGGGGAGTGCGGCGAATTCCGCCGTCTGCTATGCGCTTGAAATAACCGCGGTCGATCCGGTGGGCATGGATTTGCTTTTTGAACGCTTCCTGAGCGAGAGCCGCGGAGAATGGCCGGACATCGATCTCGATCTGCCCTCCGGGGATAAGCGCGAGCAGGCGATCCAGTACATCTACCAGCGCTACGGGGAGCTTGGCGCCGCGATGACCGCCAACGTGATTACCTATCGCGGCAAGTCGGCCGCACGTGAAGTGGGAAAGGCGATGGGCTTCGATCCTGAAACCCTGGGGCGCCTTTCCAGCCTGGTGTCGCAGTGGGAGTGGAAGGGGAAAAATGACACCCTGGAAAATTCCTTTCTCCATGCGGGCTTCGATGTCAAGCATGCGCATATCCACAAATTTCTCGAGCTTTGCATGCGTATTCAGGACCTGCCGCGGCATCTCGGCCAACACTCCGGAGGCATGGTGATATGCCAGGGCCAATTGGATCATGTGGTGCCGCTGGAACGAACCTCCATGCCCGGCCGAACCGTGGTCCAGTGGGATAAGGAAGACTGCGCCGATCTGGGCATCATCAAAGTGGATTTGCTGGGTCTGGGCATGATGGCGGTCATCCAGGAGTCCCTTACCCTGGTCGCAGAGCATTACGATGAGCCCGTCGACCTGGCGCAATTGCCCCAGGATCCGTTGGTCTACGAAACCCTGCAGCGCGCCGATACGGTGGGCATGTTCCAGGTGGAAAGCCGGGCGCAAATGGCCTCGTTGCCGCGCAATCACCCGGACAAATTTTATGACCTGGTGGTGCAGGTGGCCATCATCCGCCCGGGACCCATTGTGGGCAAGATGATGCACCCCTACATGCGCCGGCGGCAGAAAAAAGAAGCAGTTACTTATCCCCATCCATCGCTGGTACCAGTGCTCAAGCGGACATTAGGCGTTCCTTTATTTCAGGAACAGCTCTTGCGCATGGCCATGACGGTGGCTGATTTTTCCGGTGCGGAAGCGGAAGAATTGCGCCGTGCCGTCGGCATGCGCCGTTCCTGGCAGCGCATGGAGCAACTGGAAGTGAAGCTGCGCAGTGGCATGACGAAAAATGGCCTCGATGCAGCCACCCAGGCAACCATTATTCAAAACATTACTTCCTTCGCGCTCTATGGCTTCCCCGAATCCCACGCCGCCAGCTTTGCGTTGATTGCCTACGCATCCGCTTATTTCAAGGTGCGTTACCTGGCTGCGTTCACCTGCGCGATTCTCAACAATCAGCCGATGGGTTTTTACATGCCTGCCGTGCTGGTAAAGGATGCGCAGCGTCATGGCCTGCGCATACGCCCGATCGATGTGCAGGTATCGGAGTGGAAATGCACGATCGAGCATGAAAACAATGGCGAGCTCTCGCTGCGCATGGGCTTGATGTATGCCAAGGGATTACGGCAGGACGTGGGGGAAGCGATGGTCGAATCCCGCAGGCAATCTGGCCCGTTTAGCTCCGCAGAAGATCTCACGCTGCGTCTGCCACTGCTGCATCGCAAAGAGCTCACGCTGTTGGCCCGCATCGGCGCTTTGAATTCGCTCGATGGCATCGATCATCGGCGCGATGCGGTTTGGCAGGTAGAAGAATCGGCCCGGCCAGTGGGCCCTTTGCTGAAGTCGGCACATCATGCCTCCAGCTCTTCTCCCCTGCGGCAAATGAATACCGAGGAGAGGCTGAGTGCGGACTACTCCGGCACGGGCTTGACGGTTGGCCAGCATCCGCTGCACTACCGCCGGCAGGAGCTGCAAGCGAGGAAGGTGCTGTCCGCATGCGAACTGCGGAATTATCAAGACGGCGACTATGTACGCGCGGCTGGTTGTGTCATTGCACGGCAGCGCCCAGGCACGGCCAAGGGATTCATCTTTCTCTCCATGGAAGATGAGACCGGCATTGCCAATGTCATCATCACTCCCGATCTATATGAGCGAGAGCGGGTGGTGGTCACGCGCAGCAAATTTGTTCTGGTCGAGGGTGCGTTGCAGAATCAGGACGGCGTGATCCATGTCAAGGCCAGACGCATACAGCCGTTGGCCTTCACCAACCTCGAAGTACACTCACACGACTTCCATTGATCTCGCATCAGGTGAAGAATCGCGCCCGATATGGCCTGAATCAACGCTTTGCCTACGTCGGATTGACGATGACTAGGCGGCTGGGCTATAGTCGCTGTCATTTACCGTCTTGGAAAAGTCCCATGCTCAGCTATTCCAGGGGCCCAGAAGTTCCGCTTCGCAGCGAAACCATTTACGAGGCGTTCGCATCTGCCGCTCGCACGTTCCCTGATCGCATCGCGCTTATATCGCGGCCTGATGCCGTCCGCTGGACGTACCGCGAGTTGCTTGACGAGGTGGACAAGACAGCGCGCGGCCTCACCGGTCTAGGATTGCGCGCCGGCGACCGCGTTGGAATATGGGCAGCAAGTTGTACCGAATGGGTTCTCCTGCAACTCGCCTGCCCCAAAACAGGTCTCGTGCTCGTCACCGTGAATCCCGCTTATCGCGCAACGGATCTCGGTTACATCATTCACAAGTCAAACATGCGCGCAATTTTCCATCACTCGCGCGATGCCCGTGCGGATTATGACGCGATACTCGCCGAAGCGCGAGCCGGCCAGAACCTCCGCCCTTGAGCTCGATATCCGAATCGGCACTGATTCCTGGTCTGCCATGATATGCCAATGGAAGCGACTTCCCAAA
Source organism: uncultured Acidobacteriaceae bacterium (assembly GCA_963775365.1). Classification (GTDB taxonomy): domain Bacteria; phylum Acidobacteriota; class Terriglobia; order Terriglobales; family Acidobacteriaceae; genus PALSA-350. The sequence continues at coordinate 136,518 of CAVZJL010000021.1, forward strand.
CGCGCCCGTTGATCCACATTCTGTCGCAAACATTCAATACACATCGGGCACTACTGGCAATCCGAAAGGGATTCTTCTCACGCACCATAATGTTGTCAACAATGCCTGGCTTACTGCGCTAAGGCTTTGCTTGACCGAACACGACCGGATTTGCCAGACTTTCCCCCTTTACCACTGTGCCGGCTACGCTAGCAGTTCCCTCACAGCCTTGATCTCAGGGGCCACCTTTGTTCTTCCATCGCGCATGTTCGACCCGGGTGCTACTTTACAAAGCGTCGAAGCAGAGCGGGTGACTCTTCTCTATGGTGTCCCATCCATGTTCATCGCCGAACTCGAGCATCCGGAATTTGATCGGTTTGATATGACTTCGCTTCGAGGGGCGATTGTCGGGGGAGCACCCTGCCCGATCGAATTGATGCGCCGTATGACCGAGCGATTGGGGGTGACTCAGATATTACGACATTTATGGGCAGACGGAAGCTTCACCTATCATCACGATGTCTACAAAAGACGATAGCTTTGAGCTACGCGCCACGACCATTGGCTGTCCAATGCCAAGTACTGAAGTCAAAATTGCGGACGTCTTGACTGGGGAGACCGTCCCAATCGGACAGCAGGGCGAACTTTGCGCGCGCGGATACATGGTCATGGAGGGGTACGATGGTGACTCCGAAGCGACGCAAAGGGCGATAGACACGAATGGATGGCTGCGCACGGGCGATCTTGCCATCATGCGTCCTGACGGGTACTTTAATATAACCGGCCGTGCAAAGGACATGATCATACGCGGCGGAGAGAACATCTATCCTCGTGAAATAGAGAATCTTCTCCACACCCACCCGAAGGTAGCTGACGCGCACGTATTCGGCATACCTGATGAAAGGCTTGGAGAAATCGTAGTAGCGTGGATTCGTCACAAGCCCGGTGACGTTGCCACTGAGAACGAGATCCACGAATTCTGCCGGGGAAAATTCGCTCACTTCAAGGTTCCTCAGCACGTCCGCTTCGTCAGCGAGTTCCCTCTTACCGCCAGCGGCAAAGTGCAGAAGTTTCGCATGCGTCAAATGGAGATTGAGATGCGCGAGCTGGAGCGGGTGACGAAGATCCAAACAACCTCTTCTTGAGAAATAAAAGTGCAGGCCCTCCCAACGGCTCTTGCTTGTGAGCCGTTAATAGCGCGCGCGATTGTAATCTCTCGTATTCTTTTGTATGATCATGCGCCCGCAGCTGAAAAACAGCTGAAGCTTATCACGCGAGCTGTCGAACAGCTTGCCAACTTTCCGGAGATGGGACGCCCCGGTCGAGTAGGCGGCACGCGAGAGCTGGTCATTCAAGGCACACCTTATATCGTGGCCTACCGCCTGAAAGGTACGACCGTGAAATACTTGCTTTGCTTCATGGCGCCCGTCGCTGGCCTACACAGCTATAGTGCGGGGAACGTTTAGCTTTCCTGCTGGAACATCTGCTTGATGCCCCGCAGGGCCTGCCTGGTTCGTTCTTCATTCTCAATCAGCGAAAAGCGCACGTGCTCATCCCCATGCTCACCGAAGCCGACACCCGGGCTGACCGCGACCTTGGCCTCGGTCAGCAGCTTCTTGGAAAATTCGAGCGAGCCCATTGCTTTGTATCGCTCAGGAATGGAGGCCCAGACAAACATCGTGGCCTTGGGCAGCGGCACTTGCCAGTTCAATTGATTGAGTCCCTTGACCAGCACATCGCGCCGCTTGCGGTAGTTGTCGCATATCTCCTGCACACACTCCTGCGGCCCTTCCAGGGCGAGAATCGAAGCCACCTGGATCGGCGTGAACGTGCCGTAATCGAAGTAGCTCTTGAGCCGCCCCAACGCCGCCACTAACTCAGGATTGCCCACCATGAAGCCCACTCGCCAGCCAGGCATGTTGTAGCTCTTGGACAAGGTGAAGAACTCGACCGCAATATCCTTCGCTCCCGGCACCTGCAGGATCGACGGCGCACGATATCCATCGAAAACAATATCGGCATAAGCCAGATCGTGCACCAGGTAGATTTGGAATTCTTTGCACAGAGCGACGACGCGCTCGAAAAATGCCAGATCCACACACTGCGTGGTGGGATTCGCGGGAAAATTCAGGATCAACATCTTGGGCCGCGGATACATCAGCGGGACGACTGTGCTCCAGCTCCGCCAGAAAATCGTCGGTGCTGTGCACCGCGATGCCACGAACGTTGGCCCCCGCAATCACCGGCCCATAAATGTGGATCGGATAGCTGGGACTCGGCACCGCCACCACATCTCCGCGGTCAAGCGTGGCCAGGCAAAGATGGGCGATGCCCTCCTTGGAGCCAATGGTGACGATCGCTTCGGTCAGCGGATCCAGCTCCACGTCATAGCGTCTGAGGTACCAGTTGCAAATCGCTTTGCGCAGCCGCGGGATTCCTTTAGACAAGGAGTAGCGATGGGTGGCCGTCTTGCCCGCCGCTTCAATCATCTTGTCCACGATGTGCTTGGGCGTGGCGCCGTCAGGGTTGCCCATGCCGAAGTCGATAATGTCTTCTCCGCGCGCCCGCGCAGCAGCCTTCAACTCGCCGGTGATGTTGAAGACATACGGCGGCAGGCGTTTCAACCTTAAAAACTCTTGCATTGGCCTTATTCCTATCGTTTTACTGAATACGCTCATAGCGATAGCCTTCGACTCTCAAGGGCATTGGCAATCGCCGTGATATGCGCCGCGCCCCGTGTTTCGAGCGTGATGTCAATGACCGTGTCGCCCAAATTGACGCCGTAATAGGCACGGTTGTGTAACGTCTCGACAATGTTTGCCCGCTGATCGGAGAGGATCTTCGTCAGGTGATGCAGGGCTCCGGGACGATCGGCGAGATGGACGCGAATGCGAACCCGCCGGCCGTCCTTGACCAGGCCGCGTTCGATAATCCTGGCCAGGAGGCTTACATCGATGTTGCCTCCGCAGACCAGGACCGCGGTTCGTTGCCCCTTGAGCGAGGTCTTCTTCTGCAGCAGGGCCGCCAGGGCCACGGCTCCGGCACCTTCCGCCAGAGTTTTCTCCCTTTCGAGCAGAACCATGATTGCGTTGGCGATCTCCTCTTCATCGACGGTGACGATCTCGTCGACAAAGCGTTTCACCTGGGGCAGGGTGAGATCTCCGGCGCGCCGGACCGCGATGCCGTCCGCAATGGTCGCTTCTGCCGGCAGGGTAACCGGCGCCTCCATGCTCGATCGCGCGCAACATGGAGGGAAGGCGCTCGGTTTGCACCCCGACAACGCGAATAGCCGGGTTGCTCTCTTTCAACGCGCAGGCCACGCCGCTGATCAGTCCCCCGCCGCCGATGGGCACGACGACCGCCTCAAGGCCCTGCACCTGCTCCAGCAGCTCCAGACCGATGGTGCCTTGGCCGTTGATCACGGCATGGTCATCGAAAGGATGCAGAAACGTCATTCCTTCCAACTGGCAGATGCGGAGCGCTTCGTCACAGGCCTCATCGTAGTTTGCGCCGTGCAGGATCACCTCGGCTCCAAATCCACGGGTGGCGGAGATCTTCACCAGGGGGGTCATGAGCGGCATGACAATCCGCGCCAGCACACCACGCTGGGTGGCATGGTAGGCCACGGCCTGGGCATGATTGCCGGCGCTGGCGGCGATCACTCCGCGCCGCTTCTCATCCTCGCTCAGCAGCAGAATCCGGTTGAGCGCACCGCGCTCTTTGAAGGCTCCGGTCCGCTGCAGATTATCCAGCTTGAGAAAGACCTGTTGACCGGTCACCTCGGAGAGAGCGGCCGAGAGCTGGCAAGGGGAGAAATAGATGAAATCGCGGATTCTTTGTTCTGCTTGTTTTATTTCAACGAGGGAAACGTCCACATATGATTAAAGCATTTCTGCTACAGGCATAAAAGTGGAACGGGAGATGCCTCCTCCTGTTTGGTAGGGAGAAAAGTGCCCGGCTGGGCACCCCGCATTTCCTGACTGAGCTCAGCAGAGTTAATAAACTTCATGAGGTTTCCTATGCGAATGAGGAAACCTGGATCGCGGTAGACTGAGAATCACGATGAAGGCAAGTGAATCCGGTACCATCGCCGTTCTGGCGGAAAAGCCTTCGGTTGCGCGTGACATTGCCCGGGTCCTCGGAGCCGAGAAGCGGGGCAAAGGCTACCTGCAGGGAAATGGCTATGTGGTCACCTGGGCCATCGGGCACCTGGTTTCCCTGGCCGAGCCGCATCAGATCAATCCCCAGTGGCGGCAGTGGCGACTGGAAGCCTTGCCCATTCTGCCCGATCATTGGCCCCTGGTGGTCTACGAGCGAAGCAAAGAGCAGTTCGAAGTAGTGCAACAGATACTCAAGTCTCCACGCGTGTCGCGCATCGTGTGCGCCACGGATGCGGGGCGCGAAGGAGAACTGATTTTCCGCTACATCTACGAGGCGGCCAAAAGCGAAAAGCCGTTCAGCAGATTATGGATCTCCTCGCTGACGCCGGACGCCATCCGCAAAGGATTCTGCGAGCCTTCGTCCCGGCAGCGATTATGACCGGCTGGCCGATGCCGCCTGCGGCCGAAGCCGGGCCGATTGGCTGGTGGGCATGAATCTCTCGCGCGCCTACTCGATCGTCTACAACGAAGAGCTTTCCGTCGGCCGCGTGCAGACCCCGACGCTGGCCATGATCGTCGATCGCGAACTCACCCTGCGGAGCTTCGTGCCCGAGGATTATCTCCAGGTGGTGGCCACTTTCCAGGCCAACCAGAGCGCACTATGACGGTACCTGGTTCCGTCCCCACGTCAAGTCCAGCGAAGAGAAAGATGCATCCGCAAACAACAGGTTGCCCGCCGACGGCCAGGAAGCCGACCAGATCATCGCGCGGGCGCGCACGGGGCAAGCCGCCATCGAGAGCTTGACCTCGGAAACCGTGCGTATGCTGCCGCCCCTGCTGTACGACCTGACGGAATTGCAGCGGCATGCCAACCGCCTCTACGGCTTCAGCGCGCAAAAGACACTCGATCTGGCCCAGGCGCTCTACGAGCAGCACAAACTCATCAGCTATCCGCGGACCGACAGCCGCTATCTATCCACCGATATCGCGGAGACGGTTCCCAGGATCGTGGCCGCCATTTCCGGACCCTACCGGCAGCAACTGGCTCCGGGAACCGGGGAGCGCGCCCTGGGCAAGCGCTACGTCGACGACAGCAAGGTCAGCGATCATCACGCCATTATTCCCACCACGGTTGCACTGCAGCCAGGCAGGCTCTCCGATGAGGAAAACAAAATCTATGACCTGGTTTGCCGGCGCCTGCTCATGTTGTGGCACGACGACCACCTGCAGGAAGTGACCACGGTGATCACGGCCATCCGTAGCGAAGCGATCGTGGACAGATATCGCACCACCGGAACAGTGGTGCGGCAAACGGGATGGAAGATTCTCGATGTAGGCGGCGAAGTACGGCGGGACCCGAAGAAAGAGCTGCGATCAGGCGCTGCCGGCAACGCTCGCGCAAGGTCAGGCGCAGACAGTAACCAAGGTGGAAGCCTTGAAGAAGAAGACCCGGCCGCCGCAACGATTTACCGATGCCACGATCCTGACCGCGATGCAGACGGCGGGCAAGACTCTGGACGAGAAAGAGCTATCCGATGCCATGAAGGAGACCGGGCTGGGTACCCCGGCGACCCGGGCAGCCATCATCGAAGTGCTTTTGAAACGCGGCTACGTCACTCAGGACGGGCAAGAGCCTGGAGGCCACAGACAAAGGGATACACCTGATTGAAGTGGTGCATCCTGAAGTGAAGAGTCCGGCGATGACGGGCCAGTGGGAGGCATTTCTCAACCGGATCCAGCACGGTGAGGCGCAGCTGGATCCCTTTCTCGAACGCATCAGCGAATACGTTCGCTCGGTGGTGGGCCGGGTGAGCCAAACAACGCCAGTAGCCCGAACAGACGCCCCCTCCTGCTCCAGAGCGAAACAACGGTTGCCAAAGAAGCTCCTGCCAGAAAAACCATCCCCAGCGATGCAAACCTCAGCCAGCTGCTGCAAAGCGTCTTCGGCTTTTCCAGCTTCCGGCCGAACCAGGAGGCGGTGTGCCAGGCAGTGACCGCGGGAGAAGATGCGCTGCTGGTCATGCCGACCGGGTCGGGCAAGTCGCTCTGCTATCAATTGCCGGGATTGGCGCGCGGTGGAACCACGCTGGTGATCAGTCCGCTCATCGCCTTGATGGATGACCAGGTGCGCAAGCTGAAGGAACTTGGCTTGTCGGCCGAGTGCATCCACTCCGGCCGCGATCGTGAGAGCTCGCGGCAAGCTTGCGTCGACTACATGAAGGGCAACCTTCAGTTTCTGTTTATCGCTCCCGAGCGGCTGCGCGTGCCGGGCTTTCCTGAGATGCTGGCCAAACGAAAGCCCTCGCTGATCGCCATCGATGAAGCGCACTGCATCTCGCAATGGGGTCACGACTTTCGTCCGGACTACCGCATGCTGGGGCAGTACCTGCCGACTCTCCGTCCGGCGCCGGCGCTGGCGCTCACCGCAACGGCGACGCCGCTGGTACAGAAAGACATTGCGGCGCAGCTGGGGCTGGGCACGGTCAAGCACTTCATCCACGGCTTTCGCCGGGAGAATATCGGCATCGAGATTGTGGAGGCGCTGCCCTCCCAACGTCCCGTGCTGGCGCGAGCCATCCTGCTCGAAGCCGGCAACCGCCCGGCGATTGTCTACACGCCGACACGCAAGCAGGCCGAAGCCCTGTCCGCATCCTGGAAAAGCGAGTTTCGCGTGGCCGGCTACCATGCCGGCCTCGATGCCCAACGGCGGCGGCGGGTGCAGGAAGAATTCATGAGCGGCAAGCTGGACGTCATGGTGGCCACCACGGCCTTCGGCATGGGCATCGATAAGCCGGATGTCCGGACCGTGATCCATACTGCATTTCCCGGCAGCCTGGAAGGCTACTACCAGGAGATTGGCCGCGCCGGACGCGATGGAAAGCCGAGCCGCGCCGTTCTCATGTACTCCTACGCGGACCGCCATACGCACGATTTCTTTTTCGGCCGCGACTATCCGCCGGTCGCGTTGCTGGATCGTATTTTTGCCAAGCTTGGCGACCAGCCGCAAAGCAAAGAGGCGGTGCGCAAACTGGCTGAGATGGAAGAGGACATCTTCGACAAGGCGCTGGAGAAGCTTTGGATTCACAAAGGCGCCGTGGTGGACTATGCGGAGAATGTAAGCCTTGGCATGGAGGGCTGGCGAGCTTCCTACACGATGCAGGCGGAACAGAAGCAGGGCCAGCTGGAGGAAATCATCCGCTTCGCGGAGAGCCATCATTGCCGCATGACGTCGCTGGTTCACCACTTCGGGGACACGTCGGACAGCGGGGTCTGGCTGCGGAATCTGCGACTTCTGCGCGCCTGCCGATTGCGTTGCGCAAAGATTCCGTGGAGCGACGCATGCGGAGCGAATCGCCTGCGATCGGGTTCTCAAGAAGCTGCGGTCGCTGCCCGCGCGATCCACGGGAAAACTGCATGCCGACCTCTTCCCGGAAAACGAAATGAGCCGGGATGACTTCGAAGAGGTTCTGGGGGCGATGGCCCGGGCAGAACTGCTGTCGTTTACCGATGCCGTTTTTGAGAAGCAAGGCAAGCGGATTCCCTACCGCACGGTCAGCATTTTGCCCGCCGGGCTGAACTTCCATGAAAGCCATCAGCGCCCTTCATTATGAGAGATGCGGTGGCCGCTGTGGCTGCTCCCAAACGCGGCAAGAAGGGTGTGTCGGTTGTCTCGCTGAAGCAAGGCAAGCTAGGCAAGCCGGCGGCGGCTGAGGCTCCTCCGCCGGAACGGCAGGTTCGCCTGGAGCAGGCATTGCGCGCGTGGCGATTGACCGAGGCGAAACGCAGAAACATGCCGGCTTTTCGCATCTTTGGCGACCGGACGTTGCGCAATATCGCCAGCACCTGTCCGAAGAGCGACTCCGCCTTGCTTGCCGTGCCCGGCATCGGCATGGGCACCGTAGAAAAGTATGGCGCCCAGATCTACCACTTGGTCGCCAATGCGGAGTGAAATGCTTGTTGTGTAGGGCCTTGGAATCCCACATCTCGCGAAAAACGAGCGAGATGCCAGGATTTCCTGTACGCCGCGCGTCTTTTGCGGTCTAAGCAAGGAAAGCCGCACACGTTGAACGAAGTGCACGGTTTTAGCAGCTTGTGAAAACCTCTCTACGAAGGGCACGGCTTCAGAGCTTGCGGTAAAAGTCGTTGAACCTCGAAGAAATCATCCCTCGGGGGCTGAAGCCCTCTCCCTTCACTCACTGCTTATGGCACGGGTAAACCCGTGCCCTTCGTTGTACGTAGGCTTACGGTGCGGCATACGGGAAATCCGGGCATCTTTTTTCGCGAGATGTGGGATTCCAATGCCCTGTCCTGGCGACTCTTAACTCCTTGGAGACAGGCGGTGAAAGAGTAAGTGCGACAGGAGGGCTGGATAAAGTTTAAAGTGGAGTCAACTCCATGGATGGCGTAGCTACACAGCAAGAGGACACCGACAAAGGTCCGGGGATGATGGGCCTCATCCGCGAATTGCTCCGCCCTTACCGGGGCAGCCTGGCCATCATTCTTACGGCCATGCTCGTCCAGAGCGCGATGACGCTGGCCGCGCCGTGGCCGCTCAAGATCATCCTCGACAACGTAATCCTCGGCCGCAAGCTTGGTCCCTGGATGAACCACTTGCTGGAGCCGGTGCTGACCCATGGCCACCGGGTCCATCTTGCGGCTGTGGCAGCGGTTGCCGTGGTCATCATCGCCCTCTTCAACGCCTTGGCATCGTACCTCGCCAATTACTTCACCGAGAGCGTGGGCCAGTGGGTCGCCAACGATCTGCGCATGCGGACCTACCATCATCTGCAATATCTTTCCCTGCGCTACTACGACACCCACCAGTCCGGCGTCCTGCTGAGCACGATTACCGCCGACGTGCTCACCATCCAAAACTTCGCCTCCTCCGCCACCCTGGGCATCGTGGTCGACATGATCACCATCCTGGGCATGCTGGTGATCATGTTCTTCCTGAACTGGGACTTTACCTTGATCGCGGTCGCAGTGACGCCGTTGATGCTGCTGCTGGCCTCCCGGTTCAAGAAGGCGGTCAAGAAGTCCACCCACGAAGTACGCAAGCAGCAGAGCAATATCGTGGCCGTGGTGCAGCAGGATCTCGAATCCATCCGCGTGGTCACGGCCTTCGGGCGGCAGGAACTGGAACAGCAAGAACTCCAGGCGGTCAGCCATGCAACCGTGGCCGCCGCGCTCAAAGCGCGCCAGGTCAAGGCCCTGCTGTCGCCCATCGTTTCCATCATCGTCTCCTTCTGTGTTGGCTTCGTGCTCTGGCGCGGTTCCCTGCTCATTCTTGCCGGATGGATGACGGCTGGGGAATTAACCGTTTTTCTCTCCTACCTGGGCTCCTTTTTCAAGCCGGTGAAAGACCTTGCCAGCATGAACAACTCCATTGCCCAGACAGCGGTGGCCGTGGAACGCATCCGGCAGATTCTCGATGCGGACTCCATACTTCCGGAAAAGCCGGATGCGCGCGAGCAGGTGATTCACGGGGAAATCGTCTTCGATCATGTGGCCTTCGCCTATGACGAAAGTTATCCCGTGTTGCGCGATGTCAGCTTCACCGTCAAGCCGGACAGATGATCGGCGTCGTCGGGCCCACCGGTGGCGGCAAATCCACCATCATGAGCCTGATTCCCCGGTTTTACGATCCCAGCGCAGGCAAAGTTCTGGTGGACGGCATCGATGTGCGCGATTATCGATTGCAGACTTTGCGCGACCAGATCGGCTATGTGCTGCAGGAGACCGTGCTCTTTCGCGGAACCGTGCGGGATAACATCGCCTACGGCCGTGCCGGCGCCACCGACGAGGAGATTATCGAGGCCGCAAAGCTGGCCAACGCGGACGAGTTCATCTCCCGCATGCCCAATGGCTATCAAACGTTCGTCGGCGACCGCGGCGACACCCTCTCCGGCGGCCAGCGGCAGCGTATCGGCATCGCGCGCGCAATCATACGCAATAACCCGATCCTGATTCTCGATGAACCGACCGCAGCCCTGGACACCGAATCGGAAAGACTGGTCATCGAAGCCCTGGAACGATTGATGAAAGGGCGAACAGTGCTCACCATTGCCCACCGGCTGAGCACCATCCGCGATGCGGATAAAATCATCGTGTTGAAAGACGGCGTGGTGGCAGAGCAGGGCACGCACGACCAGCTGCTGGCGCTGGGTGGAACCTACGCCGAGTTGTATAGTGTACAGTTCGATACAACAGCGGCCAAGGCCGCTCCCTAGAGGCAGAGAAACCTCAAATATGTCCCGTAGCTTGATCGTTCTCCCGGATGATTCTGTCCAGCCGATTCTGGACGCGATCGATGGCGCGACCAAATCACTGCGCATCAAGATGTTTATCTTTACCGATCCAACCTTGATGGATGCGGTGATTGCCGCCCATCGCCGGGGGGTCAACGTGCGCATCATGCTGAATCCCAAGCGCCGGAGTGGTGTTTCGGAAAACGATGAAAGCCGCAGCAAGCTGGAGGCGGCAGGTATCGAGGTGCGCGACAGCAATCCGGCCTTCGATCTGACCCACGAAAAGTCAATGGTGGTGGACGATAAGACCGCGTTTGTGAAGTCGCTGAATTGGCAGACCAAAAACCTAACCGGGACTCGCGACTATGCCATCATCACCAGGCACGCGCACGAGGTTGAAGAGATTATCAACGGCTTCGAGGCGGATTGGAGCCGCCAGGAGTTCGCATCCAAGCACCTGATCTGGTGCCGCGGAAATGGCCGCGAGCGGATTACCCAATTCATCAACCAGGCCAAGCACTCGTTGTGGTTACAAAATGAGCGCTACCAGGATCAGATGATGATCGAGTGCCTGGTGCGGGCCAAAGAGCGCGGAGTAAAAGTTCACGTGATGGCGCGGCCCGCGCACACGCTCAAGAAGGACAAATTGATCGAGGGCGTAGGCGGGCTCCGCATTCTGCGCGACGTGGGCGTCAAGATACGCAAGCTGAAGGGGCTAAAGCTTCATGCAAAAATGCTGCTGGCCGATGGAGAACGCGCCATTATCGGCTCCATCAACCTGGCGCCCGGCAGCTTCGACAGCAGGCGCGAATTAGCCATCGAAGTGGACGATAAACATATCGTGGATCGCCTGCACGAGATCGTGAAGCGCGACTGGAAGAACGCTCACCCGATGGACCTCTCGGACGAAGGACTGATGGCTGACTTGGAGAAGCACGGCGGCAAAGGCCTCGAAGAGATCGGCCTCGAGGATGAGGCCTAGGCCTCTTAGGCTCTATATCTGGGAAAAAGACGCCGGCCTGAGTATCAGGTTGGAGATGTTGCTCACGATCGCTTCGGAGCTGTATTTGGGCTGAGCCGACAGCTTTTTCCATTGCGGGTCAGAGCGAAACGCGTCCCACTTGACATCGATCTCCGATATGTCGGGAAACCTGACCATATAGGTCAACTGGGGCAGGCGAGGTCCGATCAACGTGTCGCCGAAAAACACCTGCCAGAAGCCGGCGCGGGCAAAGATCTCAAACTCGCCGTTATGGAACATGTCCACTTTGCGCACATGGTCCTGCTGGGTTGGGCTTTCGTAGGTGCGCAGCTGAAAGACTCGTTTGCCGTGCTGCGCGGTAGCGGGCGGCAGCACCAGCTTCGGCCAGCCTTCAAACGCGATCATGAGCGAGCTCTCGATCCGCAGGAAACCGGGCGCGGTCGCCGGCGCGCTCCAGAAGGGCGCCGCGGCCTTCATAAATTCCTCATCCTTTGCCAGCTGCAACTCGGCAGTAGCCAGTGATTCCAGCGTGGTCGAGGGGATAAGCAGGTAGAGAGCCGGGGTCTCGGGGCCAAGGTCGAGGTTGAAGGCGCCGATGGGCGAGAAACCCATCCGGTTGAGCGCAGGAATCAGGGCATCGGCCAGATAGCTTTGCAGCAGCTTAGTTTCGCGGTCCTGACTGCAGCTGATACTTGCGCAGTTCGTAGTACTCGCGGGCTTTGCCTGCAGGCGCCTGAGCCTGCCCATCGTTCGGTGCCAAGGCAACAGCCGCTGCGGCCAGCGACGAGGTCAGGAAATGGCGTCTTTGCAAAGCTCCTCCAACGAAAGGAGAATTTTAAAGCATTTCCTCTGTTACTGTGGCGTGGCCGGAATTACGCGTGGAGAAAGGGGACATACATGCAAAGGCGTGAATTTCTCAAGCTTGGAGCTGCCGTCGCCGGCGCATGGGCGACCGGCCCAGTCGGCAAGGCTCTTCCCCCGCATACCGATCATCGACACCCACATTCACCTCTTCGATCCGGGACGTCCAGGGGGCGTTCCCTGGCCGGAGAAAACCGACACCGCGCTCTACAAGGCTGCCCTGCCCGAGCGATACCAGAGCATTGCCGGCCCGTTTGGAGTGGTGGGCGCGATCGTGATCGAAGCCAGCAACCTGTTGAGCGATAACGACTGGGTGCTCAATGTAGCGGCGAACCATCCCATCATCGTGGGTATGGTCGGAGACCTGATTCCGGGCACTCCCGCGTATCAGAAGGACCTCGACCGGCTGCATGCGAACCCGCTCTTCCTGGGCATCCGGTACGGCAATCTATGGGACCGGGACCTGGCTGTCGATGCCAAGAAGCCTGAATTTCTTCCCGGGCTGAAGATGTTGGCCGAGCGCGGCTTGGTGCTCGATAGCGCCAATCCCGATCCCAGTCTCATCCGGGCAATCGCCGGCGTGTCGGACCATCTTCCCGAGTTGCGGATCGTGATCGACCACCTGCCCAGTGCACGCGTGCCCACCGAGGCGGCCGCCCGCAATGAGTATTGGTCGCTGCTGCGGCATCTGGCGCAAAACAAAAACGTCTTCGTCAAGCTTTCTGAAGTAATCGCCGCGCGCACCGAACAGGCGGGCGGTCCTACCTTTGCACCAGGAGACGCTCGGCGCCCTATGGGACGTCTTCGGTGAAGATCACGTTCTCTATGCCAGCGACTGGCCGAATAGCGACCATCACGCAACCTACACGGAGACCATCTCGATCTGTGCGCGACTTCGTTAAGCCAAGGGCCGCAAAGCCGAAGAGAAGTTTTTCTGGCAGAACTCGATTGCCGCCTACCACTGGCGCCGGCGGCAGCCAGACCAACCCGTGTTGCCGCAAAAGGCATGATTTCTTCACAGCTTCAAAGCTCACGGGGAGACAATGGGGAGAATGAGCGCCGAAGGGTATTTCGCATCGTGATAGATCGTATTTGTCGCCTTGACTGATGTCTGACCGTCGGCGGCGCTCTTGCCCGTGTTCAGATTTCGGTCGAAGCGAGGAAAGTTGCTGCTGCTGACCTCCAGGCGAATCCTGTGGCCCTTGAGAAAGACATTGCTGGTGGACCACAGGTCGATATGAAGCTGATAGACCTTGCCTGGTTCCATGGCTTGCGGCTTGGCATCCGAGTCCCGGTAAACCGCGCGGACAATGCCTTCGGTCAGATTTTGCGCATAGCCATTGGGCCACACGTCGACCAGCTTTGCAGTGAAGTCGGTGTCGACGGCCGAAGAGCTGGCGTAAAGTTCCAGCGTAACTGGGCCTGTTACCTCGGTATCCTGCGTAAGCTGGGGAGTCGAGTACGACAATACATCGTCGCGAGCTTCGACAGGGCGTTGATCCCGAGGCCCTGCGGCAAGATGCTCGGGATCACAGCATAAGGGGCCGCCCACAGTCGGCGCCGGCTTCATCGGATCGTACACATAGCTCTCAGATCCCTCGCCCGGAGCCGTGCGAGTCGATAGCACTCCGGCGGAGGATGGGCCCGCGGCCTTCTCGCGTGATTCCAGAAAATATTTCGTCTCTCTGGGCGCGCGCAAGCGGCCATGCATCTTCGTCTCGCCAAACATTGGCGCCCATCACGAATATGCGCACTGGCTTGCCGCGTAGCGAGGCGGTTTTTTACCCCGTGGAAAAGATAGTCGTACCAAAGCAGAATGACGTCGTCTTCGTCGTAGTCCGCAGCCGCTGGGCCAAAATCCAAATCGCCGATTTTTCTGCCTGAACCGGCGTGTCCTCCGATCACCACCAGCAGCTTCTGATCTTTCCTGGCGGCAGCGTTTCCCGCCTTGGATAGCATGCCCTCGTAATTCTTTAGCGAGCCACCCTGGAATATGTCGTACCACGCCGCGACCGTGAACGCTGGGACCTGGATCGATGGGTAATTCTCCTCGATCGACCAACGCTTCCAATAGTCGTCGTAATCAGGATGAGCAAGCCAATCCAGAAAATAGGGCGCCGCCACGTGCTTCAGATCATCCTGGCTGGGCGAGAAATTCAGATTGAAAAGCGGGTACTTTGTCAGAGGCAGCACCTCCGCCCCTACCCTGGCGTTGGTATCGGCCTTGACGATGCGGGTCATCGTGTCCTGTGCCAGGCCGGAGGTCCAGGACTCATTGAACCACTGTTCAAATGCGCCTCCCTGGTAGGTCCACCCATTGTGGTAGTTGCTCGCCGTGACCACGGGACAGATGCCGGCCAGATGGGGTGGATGAGTGATGGCGGTAAGCATTTGTGTCGCGCCCACATAGGATCCGCCGAACATGCCCACTCTGCCGTCGGCATGAGGCAGTAGCGCTGCCCACTCGACCGTGTCATAGCCATCGTCGGACTCGTGCTTGAACGGGTACCACTCACCCTCGGAGGTGTAGCGCCCGCGCACATCCTGAATCACCACCACGTAGCCTTTCGCTGCTGCCCTCATCCCGAAGGCGAGACCACCGTTCTTGTCGTACGGCGTGCGCTGCAAAAGGACTGGAAATTTGCCCTCATTGCGGGGCCGGTAAATGTCCGCTCGCAATTTGATCCCATCGCGCATGGCCGCGGCCACACCGCGTTCCACCACGACTTCATACGTTTGCTGGCTTTCCTGGGCCCAGCCATGAGAGGCGGGCACGGCAAGCACTGCCAGGATGACGAGAGAAACTTTGATTCGCATGCAGCTCCTCGGCGCATGAATTGTATTGCCGTGCCATTAGAACACGGGGCCTAAGCGGAATCCCTCCGCCGGGAGGGCCCCTTTTCTTCAGGCATTCTCAGAAAAGTGATATAACCCGCCTGTATGGCCTTCTCTTCATCGCCTCATACCTTGAGCCGCCGGCGGTTTCTGCGGCAAAGCTTTGCTTTCAGTGCCTTGGCCAGTCTTGGATCGTTCTCGGGCTTGGCTGATTCCGTGCCATCCGACCCGGCGGCCGCGCAGCTGTTGGTGCTGGGCGATTGGGGATATGACAACCCGGCGGCGCAATCCCAGGTGGCAGCGGGCTTGCGCGCGTACGCCAAACAGCATTCGGTTCAACCGCAGGCGCTGTTTATGCTGGGGGACAACTGGTATGGCGAGTTGGCGGGAGGCGCTACGTCTGCCCGCTGGCAAACACACTTCGAAGAGATGTACCCCGCGAGCGACTTCCCTTGCCCTGCGTATGCCGTCCTGGGAAATCACGATTATCAGCGCTGGCCTGAAAGCAAAGTCGATGCTGAACTGGAGTACGCCCGCAGCGGTCGCAGCGGCGGCGCCGCTACCCGCTGGACCATGCCCGCACGCTGGTATCGCTTTGAGTTTCCCGCGAAGGATCCACTGGTCACGTTTCTGGCCCTTGATAGCAATATGCCGCGTGCGGACGGCAAGCAGAGCCAAGGGCGGGATTTCACACTAACCCCGGAGCAGCAGGCAGAGCAGCTGGCATGGTTCGAAACCGAGCTAAAGCGTCCGCGCACAACTCCCTTCCTGGCTGTCATCGCGCATCACCCCGTCTACTCGGATGGTCCCCACGGAGATCATCCGGTGCTGATTCGCGATTGGGATCCGTTATTCCGCAAGTATCGTGTGGACCTTTACATGGCGGGCCACGATCACGACTTGCAGCACCTGGAGTTTGAAGGGCATCCGACCAGCCATTTCCTTTCGGGCGGGGGCGGGGCGGATTTGTACACGCTCAAGGTTGATCCTGCGCAGCGCGGGCCCTACGGACAGAAGGTTTACGGCTTCAGCCATATTTCAGTAACAAAGCAGCTGATGACACTGCGCCACCTGGATCAGGATGGCAACACACTGCATGCCTTCACCAGAACGCCGGCGGGTAAGATTGCGATCGTGAGCTAGGGGCGGTCGGGACGACGTCCTCTTGTTCCAAAACCAAGGACGGGTGGCCCATATCTCGCTGGTTTTTTGCGAGATGTGGGATAACCACGGCTCTTTCCTCCGACTGCCGATTCATCCGATGCGCTCAGCGATCAACATCCGTGGAATCCCACATCTCGCAAAAAACCAGCGAGATATGGGCCACCCGTCCTTGGTTTTGGAACAAGAGGCGTCCTTGGTCTGGGAAACAAAAGCGTCGTCGGTTTGGAAACAAGAGGCGTCCTTGGTTTGGGAACAAGAGGCGTCCACCGCGGCTAGACTCATCAGTCCGAGGTGGGCCTGGAACGCCTGCGAATGTTGATTGACCGTTGCGTTGTACTATTTCTCGCTGCTAGGTGGCACCAGGCCCTTCAAGCGCAGGTATAGCGCCAGCGTGGCGTATTGCTCGTTGTCATGAGAGACATTGCCCCACAACATGCTCAAGCGCGAGCGCTTCGCCGGGCCCGCAGCCAGCATCTCTGTCATGTTGGCATCGGTCAAACCGGCATAGGCTTTGTCACACTCGGCAAAGGAAGCATTCAGCGCCTCCAGGATTGCAGCCTTATCCGCGGTGTCCGCGGGCGTTTTCGCCGCTGCGCTGGGATCCACATGGTTCGCCGCGCCGCAAATGTGGTTCTGTGCCTCGATCACATGGTTCACTACCCGGGCAAAAGTTCGAATATCTGGAGTGGGCTTGTAGCTATAATCCTCCGCCGGCATCTTCTCCGCCGCCTTGAGGATGTTCGGTTTGACTCGCGCATAAGCCCCCTGCACTTCACTCGCCAGCGGGCTACCCTGGCCCCAAGCCACTCCCGAAAGCATCAATCCTGCCACTGCACATACCATCCCAATCCGCCGCATCGTCACCTTCCTCCGGTGCCAACCAGCCTACCTATGCCGGGATCACTGCACAAGTGCGAAACTTATGCGGGAGGATTCTCCCATGCGGCTAACGATTTGTCTGCTGTGGGCGGTTGCAGCGTTTAGCGCTGCTGTTGCCCAGGAGCCTTTCGTGCATGGGCTGTGGGTATGGAAGACTGCTTCGCTCCTCACAGCACCCAACAGCGGCGAGGCCTTGCGCGATTTCTGCCGCGCGCAAACAGTCAACGAAGTGTACCTCTCCTACTCGCCGGACAAAGCCGATGCAACGGAAGAAGCGGCGGTCGCCGCGGTCATCGCGTTGCTCCATCGATCCGGGATCCGGGTCGAGGCGTTACTATCGAGCGTGAATGCCGATGAGCCAGGTGCGCACCGGGAAAAGCTGCTCGGCCATGTCAGGGCCGTGCTCGAGTTTAATCGTAAGCATGCGCGCAGCGGATTCGATGGCGTCCACCTCGACATAGAGCCGCAACAGCGCCCGGAAAACAAGGGCCCGGGAAACCTGGAATTCCTGCCCGGCTTGCTGGAAGCCTATCACGACGTACGCGCGCTCGCCGAGCAGAACCGGATGACCGTCAACGCGGACATCCCCAACAAATTTCTCAAGGGCGACCTGGGCCAACGCGAGGGGCTGATGACTTCCCTGCCGCGGTTGACGCTGATGGTGTACGAGCTAAGCAGTCCGTCTGACGGACAGAGCACAGCCGCCCAGGCGGATAAACTTCGCCAAGCCAGCGAGAATTACTTCAACATGGCATACCAGGGATTGAGCCAGGGCCGCCTGGCAAAAATGGCCATCGGCCTGCGGACTCCCGACTACCTGAGTCAACTTCCCAACATGCTCAAAACCGTACAGCAGGATTTGAGCAGTAACCCGCACTACCTGGGCTGGGCGTGGCACTCCTACAATGACGCTAACTAGGACAGCTACAGTTACCTTCTACTGACCGGCATTCGCCGTCGTCGGCAAAGCCCAGGCGAAGAGCACGCTTCCACTGGTGTTCAATAAATATTGCCGCCCGTCGAGCATGTAGCTGATCGGTGAGTTGTCAATGGACGCGCCTGAGCCGGCGTGCCAAAGCGTCTCGCCCGTGCGGGTGTCAAGAGCAAGAAAATTGCCTTTGACATCGCCGGTGAAGGTGAGCCCCGCAGCCGTGGTCAGGACTCCCGCACCAGGAGATCCGCGTCCCAGATCATGCGTCCAGCGGATCTTGCCCGTCTGGTAATCGATCGCCTCGACGACGCCCTTACCCCACAGACCGTAATCGGCGCCGGCCCAGCCGTAGGTGCCATCCGCGGGTTTGGCGAAATAAATGGAGTAGCTGGGGTGGGCGGAGACGATGAACAGTCCGGTCTTGGGGTCGAAACTGGGAGATCGAAAATTCGCCATCCCACCCTCGTCAGGCGCTATCAAGCGCCCGTCGGGCGCTGGTTCCTTCGCCGGGTTGGGAATGGGACGGCCCTGCTTGTCAACCCCAAGCGCCCAGTCAACGGGCCCAAATGGAACCGTGAGCAAGCTCTTGCCGTCGGTTCGATCGAGCACGAAAAAATAACCGTTGCGAGAACTCTGTAGCAGCATCTTGCGCGGCTTGCCGTGAAACATTCCGTCCACCAGCACCGGCGTTTCGGATGCATCCCAGTCATGCGTATCGTGTGGGGAGGGCTGAAAGGACCACACCAGCTTTCCTGTATCCGGGTTGAGAGCCACAATGCTGCAGGTATACAGATCCTCTCCAGGGCGGGTTGACGCGGTGAGAACCGGCGTCGGATTTCCAGTTCCCCAATACACCAGGTTGAGTTCCGGATCGTAGGTGCCCGTCATCCATGAATTGCCGCCAGTCGGTGCTCCTGGTGTGCCCAGAGGCGGCGTGGCATTCCATTGCCACTGCAGCTTTCCGGTCTCAGCATCGATAGACTGGACGTATCCCACCAGGTTATCGAAATCGCCCGAAGTGCCAACCAGGACATGATCGCGCACAACCAGGGGGGCCATGCTGGTCCAATATCCCTTGGCGGAATCAGCGACCTCGCACGATCCAGCGCACGCTGCCATCTTTGGCGTTGAGCGACACCAGGTGCCCATCCGGGGTCAGGAAGTACAGCCAATCCTTGTACATCGCGAGCCCACGGTTGCCAATATGCAAGCCTTTATTGGGCGGATATGTGTAGCGCCAGAGCTGGTGCCCAGAAAGCGCATCGAGCGCCCACACGTTGTCGGGCACCGATAAAGTACAGCACACCATCGACCATCAATGGAGTGGATTTGATTTCCGCGCTCTGGTGGGTCTGAAAAGCCCAGGCAAGAGCCAGCGTGCCGACATTCCGTGGGGTAATTTGTTCCAGCTTGCTGTGACGCTGCCCGTCATAGGTGCCGTGGTACAGTGGGCCAACTATCTGCCGGCGGATTGAGCAGCATGGAATGGTCTACGCCTTGCGCCCACAGCGGCCCGGAGAGAGAGAGTAAAAGAGCACTGATCAGCAGCTTCATTCGTCTTTGAGCCTATCAGGCCAACGTGACTTTCAGTGCGATGCCCATATCAGACAGTTTGGCTGCCGGCATACGTACCTTCAATCCGTGGTTGTCCTGCTTCCAATGCAGCTTGTCCTGGTATCCGAGCAATTGCACATTGAGAATCTTCCCCGGCTGCTGCGGACTGTCGGACCCCAGCGGCTTGATGACGAATTCGCCGGCATGGTATCCCCATGACGTAGGCGTACAGCAGTTTTCCCTTGGTGGTGAAGCGCACATCCTGCGCCGTCAAACCAGGCTGCTTGCTCTCGTTGAAGCCGCTTTGCGAAACCGTGACCTCGGTCGATGGCCCGTCGCCGTAGATCTTCCATGGGCGCGAACTATAGATGCCTTCGCTGTTGACGGCCATCCAGCTCGTTATCCCCTCCAGCACCTTCAACTCCTCTGCGATCCAATTCACCGCTGTTGGGCAAGGGAAAATTCAACAGCAGATTGCCGTTCTTGCTGACGATGTCCACCAGCAGATCGATTACCTTCTTGGGGGTTTTGTAGACCTGCCCTCGTTTGTAATGCCAAACGCCAATGCAGGTGTCGGTCTGCCATGGGTCGGGCGAGATGGCGTCGGAAACCCCGCGCTCATGGTCGACGATACAGGTGCCGATGGTGCAGTCGCTGGCCACCTTGCTGCAGTAGACGGCTTCTACCTTGCCGCTGTGCAGGCTGGCGCTCACGTTGTAAACCTCAGCGACAGTGGCTAATCCGTATTCATCAAACGGAATGCCGCCGTCGGTATAAAGCAGGTCGGGCTGATGCTGGTCGATGAGATCTTTGATGCGGTTGAAGTACTCGAGCTTCCACTCGTCGGGCGCGACGCGTCCCATGGCCTTCGCGGTCTTGGCAAAGTCGGGAGGCATCAGCGTGTAGCTGTGATACAAGTCAGCAAATAGAGGGTTGGTGCCCTCGTAGGATTTTCCGGCCAATGGTCCCGTAGTGTCGCTGGTGTGCGCCGGAGCCAGCCAGTCGAAGCTATTGGAGAGGTGTTCGCTTACTCCAAAGCGCAGTCCACGCTTGCGCGCGGCCTGCTTGTAAAGACCGACGATGTCTCGCATGGGCCCGGTGGCGGTCGCATTCCAGCGCGGTTGATACTTCGAATTCCACATATCGAAGTTGTCATGGTGAACGCCCATGCTGACGAAATACTTAGCGCCTGCCTTTACATACAGGTCCATCAAATGTTCCGGGTCCCACTTGTCGCCCTTGAACAACGGGATCAGGTCTTTGTAGCCGACCTTGGTCGGATGTCCGTAGGTTTTGAGGTGATACTCGTATTGCGGGGTGCCCTGGATATACATATTGCGCGCGAACCAGTCGCCATCTTCGACGCCGGACTGTGGTCCCCAATGGGACCAGATACCGAATTTTGCATCGCGGAACCACTCCGGGACCCGGTAGGCGTCGAGCGAACCGCGGGTCGCCTGAAAAGGTCCTGGGGTGAGAGGAAGCTTAGGCGCCTGGCCGAACATGCCTCTTGTCCGAGCCCATGCAGCCGAGTAGCCCAGCAATTTAATTGTGTCGCGCCGCGTAAACCGCATGGAGAGGCCGCCTCCACGTCTTCACCTTGGTTACATCTACTCTATCAACCCCGGCGGACCGGCACAGGAAGCTGTCTTGAACGCCAAAAAAGTGCGATAGACTGAATTTTCCACACTGTCAGATACATTTGTTGACTTCCCGCCAGGGCAGCAAGATCGCTCAGTATTATCGGGACCCCTAATCGAAATGTTCGATGCCCCCGGATTTCCTGTGGAGCTTGGTGGGTCGGCGAACATCATGCGGCTTTCCTCACTGAAAGCCGCACACCCAGCCGTGGGATGGAGCCACGTACAGGAAATCCGGGTCGCTGCGGCCCATGCAACGGTACGGCGAATCCTTTTCTGGAAAGGGAAACAAATACGATGGCGGTTAGCAGACGGGAATTTTTGAATCGTGTAGGACGGGCAGGTGGATACAGCGCCGCATTCCTGATGATGCAGGGCATGGGTCTGATGCCGGCGGCCGCTGCGCGGCCCGAACCAGCGGAGCCAGGATCTGGCAAGGGAGTGAAGGTAGTGATCCTGGGCGGAGGGATCGCGGGGCTGGTGGCAGCTTACGAACTCCGCGCCCTGGGATACGAATGCACACTTCTCGAGAGCCGGCAGAGACCGGGAGGAAGAAATTGGACGGTCCGCCGTGGAGACAAAATTACGTTTCTGGACGGAACCACGCAGACCTGCTCATGGGACGAGGGGCACTATCAGAATTTTGGACCGGCGCGGCTGCCCTCTGTTCATCACACCATGCTGGACTACTGTCAAAAGCTGGGGGTGCCGCTCGAGGTGGAGGTGAATATGTCACGCTCTGCCTTCCTGCAAAACGATAACGCGAACGATGGCAAGCCGATGGTCTTGCGCCAGGTTGAAAACGATACCCGAGGACACGTAAGCGAGTTGCTGGCAAAGACCATCAACCAGGGAGCGCTCGACCAGGATCTATCGCAAGAAGACCGCGATCGGATGCTGAATTTCCTGCGAACTTACGGCCCTCTGGATGACGCAGGCAAGTACAGTGGCAGCGATCGCGCTGGCTATACACAAATGGCAGGCGCAGGTGACCAGACAGGCGTGTTGAGCAAGCCCATCGACATGCACACGCTGCTGGACGAGGACTTCTGGCAGAGCATGCTCTTCGATGAGCAGTTCGATATGCAGGCCACCATGTTCCAGCCGGTGGGCGGAATGGATCGCATTCCCTATGCGTTCGCCAAGGCTCTGGGTGACGTGGTGAAGTACGATGCGCCAGTCACGGAAATTCGCAAGACCGCGAAGGGCGTCAAGATCGGCTATACGAGTCACGGCTCGGCGCGGGTGATCGAGGCTGATTACTGCATCTGTACGATGCCTCTCACCATTTTGAAGAAGATCCCTAACGACTTCAGCGCGCCGTATAAGAAGGTGGTCGATGAGTGTACGTATTCAAGCGCCTACAAGATCGCGTGGGAAAGCCGCAGATTCTGGGAGCAGGACTACAACATCTACGGCGGTCTGGAGTTCGTCAACGTTGGATGCAGCCCCATCTGGTTCCCTTCGGCAGGATTGTTTACCCCACGCGGCGTTCTGGTGTGCGGATACACGGATGAGTCACGCTCCTCGCTGGGAGGGCTCACCATGGAGCAAAAGTTTGCGGAGAGCCGCAAGTCCATCGAGCGGCTGCACCCGGGCCACGGCAAGGAGCTGGAGAAGCCGATGTACGTGAGCTGGGGCCAGATCCCGCATAACGAGGGTTCGTGGATCAGGGCGTATGGGCCCGGGCAGGAGAGGTGGCAACCCTATGGACTGACACGGCAGACGGGGGAAGCACGCCATCCGGTCGCGTCGCGCGAGCAGATCAATCCCGGCTATGAAACCCTCATCGAGCCCGACGGGCCGATTATCTTCGCGGGTGACCACGTGAGCCACATCGTCGCCTGGCAAGAGGGAGCGGCCTTGAGCGCGTTGCGAGCCGTAGCGCAAGTGAACGACAAGGTGAAAGCCGCGAAGCTGGCCAAGCCAAATTGAGGAGTCTATCTCTCGTTCCCTCACCAAGGACGGGTGCCCCATATCTCGCTCGTTTTTGGCGAGATGTGGGATTCCGCCGAGGTAGACCGCTAAGTGCATCGGATGAATCGAGAGTCAGAGGGAAAAAGCAATGGAATCCCACATCTCGCGAAAAACGAGCGAGATGTGGGCACTCCGTCCTTGTTTGGGGAACAAGAGGCTACGGACTCATAAACGCGGATGCGCCTTCCGCTCCGCTCCAGCGATAACGCCACTGTTTCTGTGCGCCACTTCCCTGCCAGCGCTCAGGGGTGCTGGTCTCTAGCCAATCCAGCGGCCTCGCGGTAGCCCCGCCGGCTGCCGCGATTGCGAAGGCCTGACGCAGCGCCTCACGCTGCTCCTGTCCCCGCGCTGGCGGCCCCGCGGAGACGATCGTGGCCGTTCCGCTCTGCGCCAGCACTTCGAGCCACTGCCGGTTCAACTCCCAAGGGATCGCTTCCGTGATGCCGACCAGGTCCGCATCCAGGATGTGAAACGTTCCGTGTTGAGGCAGCCGAAAGGCTAGCGTGTTCACCCCCATGCGCCTCGTCCTCTCCCACTGGCGGCCGCTGGTGTCGTCGCCCGTGCGCTGCAGATCGAAGATGCCCTGGCCCAGGTGGCCGGCGGTATTGCAGCCATCGAGCAGTACCCGCTCGCCGGCCGTGTCGCGCAGCATCGCATAAAGCCTTGCCATCACCTCAGCGTTCGTCCGGCTGCGGTCATGGAGTGACCATCCGGGCAGCGTCGGTTGAGGCCCCATCTCGAAGCCCCACTGCCCCAACAGGTCGTAAGTACTAAAGTCATGCTTCACCATCTCGTAGCCCCAGCCTGTCGCCTCGCGCATCTTGGCTCGGATCTTTTCTTGTGCCTCCGGGTGGGTCGGATCGTAGGCCAGCTCACGCGCCCGGTCCTGCTTCTCCCGAAACCGCGCGTCGGGCAACAACAGCCCACGGGCCGCATCGTGGGGTGCCTCGAGCGGCCGGATCCAGATTCCTGGCCGCGCTGTACGCTGCTTGATTTCGCGCGCCAGCTTACCCATGTCCGGCCACGCGGCCGTGCCGTTGGTCCAACCCCCATCGACTACCGAGAACGGCCGCGGACCTCCGCTGGGAGAGAGTTCGGCAAGAAACTCCGTATCCCGCAGGATTGTCTCCGCCGTACTTTGCCCATAGCTATAATCCCAATCGTTCGCTCCATAGATAGGCACGATCGGCCGAGAGGTGCGTGCGCACATACTGCGGCAGAGCCCCGCGACTGCATCCTGCGCATTCTCGCCACCAGCCCCGCGACGGGTGACCACCGTCGCCATGGTCAACTTTCGTTGGCCGAGTTCGACCCCGTCTCCACCGTTGGTTACGTTCAGCCACAGCGAAACGCCTTCCGGGTCAAGCTGCCAGAAGCACAGCGCGGCCGCATCTGTTTTTACGCCGTAGCCATGGCACGTAACGCCGTCGTGGGTGGCGAAGTACCATGGCATCACGCGTTCCGGAATCAGGTTGCGCCAGCCAAGGTCACCATAGCTGCGCTCCCACGCATCGCCTAGAGTACGCAGGTCCGGCGCCACTTGCGCTTGCCACCGCACATGCACCGCGGCGATTTGGGTCGATGGTGCAGCCAGTGTCAGCATTAGAGCATCCTGTTCCACTGCGCTTTCGACCACAACCTGCCCACCGCTCCACTGCGCGCCGCTGGATTGCAGCGGGACTCTACCCGCAGGTAGTGTCCGCTCGAAACGCGCGTAGGCCGTCACTGCATCCGGCCGGCGTAGCAGCTCGAGAAACGAGGACGGCCTGGTCTGGGCGACCGCCGTTTGGCCGGCTGCCGTGACTACCGTTAAACCACCAACCGCAGCAGCGCCCTCGCGCAGAAATGACCGGCGGCTCACTTGACCCGATTTGTATGCCGAGTTCTTCTTCATGATTGCAACGCAAAAGTAACGATCAGCGCTCTCGCCGGCTTATCTTCATGGCATCGATACCGCCGAGTGGTGCTGCCATCGATCCAGGCACTATCCTCGGTCTCCAGCAATTCCGTCTTATCTTCCGTCGCAAGCGTCAGCGGACCGTTCATGACATAAACCAACTCGAGTCCGGCAAATATCTGGGGATGGAAGGCGGCGCCCTCGATGCCGGGCAAGAAATCTGCAACGCAGGGAACGACATGGCGATCTGGAACCAACACACTCATGCTGTCTGAGATCAGGAATCCCCCCACCATCAGCCTTATACGGTCCTTTCCCCGGGTAATTCGAAAGATCTTTTCACTCTCTTCTCTGAAGAAGTAGGAGAGTTCCTTCTTGAACACCAGTGCGATGAGGGCTAAATGTTTCAGCGTCGGGACCACCCGCCCATTCTCCAACTGGGAGAGAAAGCTTGCGGAAAGCCCCACCTCTCGTCCAAGCTCAGCCAGGCCCATCGAACGCTTCAACCGTAGGCGCCGTATTTTCTGCCCTAATCCCTTACCTTCGATGAAAGCGTCTACGATTGTCTCGTTCACCGTGTCGAGGGAGAGACCTGACTTGAGACGTTTGGCCATGGTCTCCACTCGTACAGGGGAAGAGGTTCTCGGAAGCAGAATTGCCTGCTAGAAGCTTGCCTGCCCAGGCTCTCGATTCTATCGTCTCTTCAGCATCATTTTAGCCTCTAGTCTGGTCTCGGCTCAGAAGATAGGATGGAGTGCGCCAAGTGGTCATCCGCAAGGGCGAGTTTGCCGCGGAGGGCAGTGAAAGGATCGAATGACGATTGATAATCCGAACACGATGAAGGTACTCATTACCGGCGGAGGGGGTTTTCTCGGAAGCCAGGTTGGCACGCACGATCCTGCAACGTGGGCATCTTGCAGGCCGCCCCATCGCCGAGCTGGTGCTGGCCGATCTGGTTCCACCGCCGCCCGACGTGGCGCGGGACGAGCGTGTCCGCGCCGCCACCGGCGCATTGATCGACCAGGCGAAGACCCTGGCGCAGCAGAATTTCGACTTGGTCTTCCATCTTGCGGCAGCGGTTTCCGGGGAGTGCGAGGCGAACCTCGATCTCGGTCTCCGCTCAAATGTGGATACCACCCGCGCTCTCCTTGATGCCTTGCGCGCAGAAGGCCAGCCGCGTTTTGTCTTTTCCAGTTCGGTGGCTGTCTTCGGCGGCGACGTCGACCTACCCGATGCCCCGCGTCATCCACGACGACACCTTGCCCGTGCCCCAGACCTCGTATGGCGTGCAGAAATTTATCTGCGAACAACTGGTCGCGGACTACACCCGGCGCGGCTTGATCGACGGCCGTAGCGTGCGACTGATGACGGTGACCGTGCGCCCGGGCCGCCCGAACGCCGCCGCATCCGGCTTTCTCTCCTCCATCATCCGTGAACCTTTAAATGGCCAGCAGGCGGTGTGCCCGGTGTCGCCCAGGCACCCGTAGCCGTCGCCTCGCCACAACGCGCGATCGAGGGTCTGCTCAAGGCAGCCGAGGCTACATCCGATGCCTGGGGTGGCGGGACCGCCGTGAACCTGCCCGGCCTGACGGTTCGTGTCAGCGAGATGCTGGATGCGCTGGAAGTCGTGGCAGGCCGCGCGGCGCGCGAAAGAGTGCGCTTCGAAGAAAACGAGACCATAGCCACCATGGTGAGCGGATGGGCCTCCGCCTTCGAGAGCGCCCGGGCACGCCGACTGGGCCTGGCGGCCGACCCCGATTTCATCTCGATCATTCGCCAATTCCAGAAAGAGCAAGGGCTTTGAAGTTGAGCGGTTCTCCGTCGGAGGGCACCCCGGTCCTCGGCTGCATCGCGGATGACTTCACCGGCGCTACCGATCTGGCGAACAACCTGGTCCGCGCCGGGATGCGGGTCGTCCTGACCGTGGATATTCCCGCCGACGACGAGCGGATCGATGCGGACGCTGTCGTGGTCGCCCTGAAGTCGCGAACCGTAGCCGCTTCCAAGGCGGTGGAACAATCTCTGCATGCCTGCCGCTGGCTGCGCAAACAAGGGGCGGGCCAGATCTACTTCAAAATTTGCTCGACCTTTGACTCCACAGCCGCGGGCAATATTGGTCCCGTGATCGAAGCGCTGATGGATGAACTAGATTGCGGGTTCAGCATCGCCACGCCGGCATTTCCTGAGAACGAGCGAACGGTCGTCCATGGACATCTGTTTATGGGAGACACGCTGCTTTCCGATAGTGGCATGCGCCATCATCCCCTCACCCCCATGACCGATGCCAACCTGGTGCGCGTGCTGCAGGCGCAACTGGATCCCGCCAAAGGACGCAAAGTTGGGCTGGTGGACTACCGGACGGTGTCCCAATCGGCAGAGGCGATCCGCAAGCGAATGGAGGAGTTGCAGGAGGAGGGCATAGCGATCGCCATCGTCGACGCTTTGAGCAAGGAGGACCTGGGCCGGCTGGGCGAGGCGCTGCGTGACGCGTCCTTTCTTACTGCCGGCTCGGGGCTTGGCGACAGCTTTGCCGCGCAATTGGGGTTTCACTCCGTCAACCGGCGTGATCCTGCCGCCGGCGCGCGGACAAAACGCCATCCTCGCAGGCAGTTGCTCGGTGGCCACCAACGGCCAGGTACAGCGCTTTATTCGGGACGGGGGCGAAGCCTATGCGCTGGTACGGTCGGCTCGGGGCCAGATATCGAATTGCAAGTTGCCCAGCGTGCTGGCCTGGGCCGATGCTGCTGGCGCAGCGAAGCTGCGACTGCCGTTGCTCGTCTACTCGACCGCGCAGCCTGCAAAGGTTGCGCGGCGAACGCACAACTGGGAGTCGCCCGCTCAGGCGCAATGGTCGAGCAGGCCATGTCGGCCCTGGCGCGCGCGTTCGTCAAACGCGGAGTAGGAAGCCTGGTGGTCGCTGGAGGGGAAACAGCGGGCATTTGCGTGCAGGCTCTCCAAATCCGGCAAATGCAGATCGGCCCGCAGATTGATCCCGGGGTACCCTGGTGTTACGCTGCCTCTTCCACTGCTGCGGACGGTGGCCTCCACATCGCCTTAAAATCGGGTAACTTCGGATCGCCTGACTTTTTCAGAAAGCCTTTGCCTTCGTGTTGTGACCTATGAACGAAATGGAACTGCGGCAAGAGATCTGTCGTGTGGGCCGCTCTCTCTTTGAGCGCGGCTACGTTCATTCCACTGCAGGAAACATCAGCGTTCGGCTGGCAGAGGGCTTTCTCATCACACCTTCGGAAGCGTGCCTGGGTTTCCTTAAGCCGGATGCTCTCGCCAAGGTCGGAGCGGATGGTGTACAGCTGAGCGGTGAGCGGGCCAGCAAGACGCTGATGCTACATCGGCGCATCTATGCCGCGGACCCGGATGCCGGCTTGCGTGATTCATACGCACTCCACCCACCTGGTTGCGCTCACGTTGACTGGGGTTTGGAAGCAGGAGGATATCCTGCCGCCCATCACACCTTATTACGTGATGAAGGTAGGTCATGTGCCGCTGATCGAGTATTACCGTCCCGGAGATGCAATGGTGGGCGAGCTGGTGGCCCAGGCGATCGAGCGGATGCGGGCGCAGGGCACGCCCATTCGCGCGGTCATGCTGGACCGGCTCGGGCCCAACGTGTGGCACAGCACACCTGCGGCCGCGATGGCCGCATTGGAAGAGCTGGAGGAAACTGCGCGGCTCTGGTTGCTCGCCGGCCAAAAGCCGGACCCGCTTTCACCGCAGCAGATCGATCAACTGCGTCAGCAATTTGGCGCTTCGTGGTAGCTTCTCCTTTTAGGACTCAACCTGATGCCGCGTTTCGCCGCAAATCTTACCATGATGTATGGGGAGTATCCCTTCCCCGATCGCTTCGCTGCCGCCGCGAAGGATGGGTTCACGGCAGTGGAGTATCTGTTTCCCTACGAGTATCCGGCGCAAAGACTGGCAACGTGGCTGTGTGAGCACGGCCTGACCCAGGTGCTGTTCAACGCTCCACCAGGCAATTGGGCGGCAGGCGAGCGAGGCCTCGCTTCCCTGCCGGGCAAAGAAGCCGAGTTTCGTGCTGGAATCGCAGACAGCTCTCGAATATGCGCAGAAACTTGGGATGCCCGCGGGTGCATGTGATGGCCGGAATACAGCCCTCGGGCGTGGATCGCGCTGCCATGCGGCGCACCTTTGTAGCCAACCTGGCGTGGGCCGCTGGGCTGGCCGCGCCTGCAGGCATTCAGCTGCTAATCGAACCGATCAATACACGCGACATGCCCGGATATTTTCTAAACCGCCAGGATGAGGCGCACGCCCTTGTCGACGAGATTGGCAGCCCCGCGCTTAAGGTGCAGATGGATCTTTATCACTGCCAGATTGTTGAAGGCGATGTGAGCATGAAGCTGCGCAAATATCTGTCTGGCTCAGGGAAAAAAACGTGGGCCATATCCAGATCGCGAGTGTGCCTGACCGCAACGAGCCCGACCGCGGAGAACTCAATTACGACTACCTGTTCGACCTGATCGATGAACTTGGTTACAACGGCTGGATCGGCTGCGAGTACCGGCCGAGGGCCGGAACATCAGAAGGTTTAGCGTGGCTGCCAAGCAAAGCTGAACCACCGTGCAAAGCACGAAACGGGCGTCAGACCGCAGAGCGAATCGGACATCAAGGCATACTGCAGCCAGCCCTGAAGAGTCTGCCTTGAGCTTGTCGAAGGGGACGACTGAAAATACCGGAGTTGGTCCGGGCTATCCGCTATTTGTGCTACGTCAAACGCCTGGAACCGGTGGGCAGCCAGGAAACTCCGCCAGATACCCGTTCCCGATATAACCCAGATACTCAATGCCAATCTTGCTGGTGAAGAATCCGTCCGCGGTCAGGTTGCGCAGGAACGAAAAGAACTCCACCCCTGGCTGAGGCTCGCGTCCTCCGCGATACTCTTGCGATAAGCGATGCAAGTCGAGCATCTCCGTTTTCTGCTGTGGGGTGCAATCCAGATAGACTTTGCCATAGCGGTCCAGCACAGTGGAATCGAGCCACATCAGTCCCGCCGCCAAGGGTCAACTGATAATGCGGATTCTCACTCGTGAGCAGGTCAATAAACTCCGGCGCACCCGGCCTCGATCGCCCCACCGCAATCCGCATCCGCCGGGAAAGATCGACTCGCACAGCGACTGCAGAGTTTTGTATTGCTGCGGCGGGAAAAACTTCGGCGTGTATGCGCCCGTCTTACTCGCGGCTTTTTCCGTGGTGATCATGTGGTGCGCATATTCCGCGGCCTGCAGCGGAATGACACGCAGCACCGAGCTCGCCGCCGCACCCATACTCAAGGATTTCAAAACATCACGCCGGGATACAGACATGCTAGATCTCCCCTTTTTTCGCCTGATCGAGAAGGTACTCTGAAGTTCTCCACGAAAGTGCCGTGATGGTGAGCGTCGGATTCTTGTCCGGGCCAGTAACAAAAGGAGCGCCGTCTGCAACGAACAAATTCTTGACATCGTGCGCCTGGCAATTCTTATTCAGGACCGAGGTCTTCGGATCGTCACCCATCCGCACTGTTCCCAGCTCATGAATGATCTCTCCCCCTTCGGAGATTCCGTAGGTCTGCCCCTGTGGCTGTACCTGCGTCTTCCGGCTCGGCGCCTGCCAGTGACCGTGCCTCCGGCCGCTTCGACGATGGAGCGAAAGGTCTCCTGCATATCCTTCGCCATCTTGATTTCGTGGTCGCTCCACTCAAAGTGGAAGCGCAGCACCGGGATCCCCCATTTATCGACGACCACTGGGATCGATCTCGCAGTAGGTGTCGGGATTGGGGATCATCTCCCCCCGCCCGGAAAATCCGATGAAGTTGCCATATCTGCTGCGGACGTTTTGCTTGAGCGATGCGCCGTAGCCCTCATGCTCATTGCAAACGCCATCGAACCCGCCGACGCCGGGCATATGGCGTCCTCCACCAAACTCGATGTGGTAGCCACGCGGAAAATCGTTCTTGCGGTCGGCCCTCCACCACGGCATATACATATGCATGCCGCCGACGCCGTCATGGTTGTGCGGAGCCACCCCGGCCAGTTGCGGAAAATATCCGGTCACGTTGCTGCCTACGGAATCCGTCAGATATCGCCCGACCACCCCGGATGAATTCGCCAGCCCATTGGGAAACAGCGTGGATCGCGAATTGAGCATCAGCCGCGCGGATTCGCAGGCGCTCGCCGCCAACACAAACGCTTTGGCATGCACCCGCATTTCCTGGCGCGTGGTCTTGTCGATGTAGGAGACAGCCTGCGCCTTTCCGTCTTTGCCGACCACGATCTCCCGCGCCATGGCGTTGGGAATCAGGGTGAAGCGGCCGGTCGCCTGGGCAGGCGGAATCATCACCTGGCTGGAACTGAAGTTCGAAGCACTGATGCATCCCCGTCCGCATTGCGCGCAGTAGTGGCAAGGCGCGCGGCCATTCACCGGCTTGGTCAGGATGGCCATGCGCGAGGGAATGCAGGTGATGTTCAGGTGATCGCAGGCCTTCTTGACCAGGGTCTCGGTACAGCGCGGCTTTGGCGGAGGCAGAAAGACACCATCCGGCGCATCGGCAAGATTTTCTTTCGATCCGAAAACACCGATGAACGACTTCGACCTTATCGTAATAAGGCGCAAGCTCTTCATAGGTAATCGGCCAGTCGTCGCCCAGGCCGTCCCTGGAGCGAGCCTTCAAATCCGCGGGCGAAACGCGCAGTGAGATGCGCCCGTAATGATTGGTGCGCCCGCCTTCGATCCGCGAACGGAACCAGCGAAAGCTCGATGCCCGGAGCCGTGGTATAGGGCTCGCCCTCGATCTCCCAGAATCCGTTGGGAGCCAGGAACTCGCCGTTCAGCTCGTGCCGCGCCCGGCCTCCGATGTCGGCTCCGCGATGGGGCAGCTCGTACGGCCACACATGCTCTTTGTAATCGTTGCGGGGATTCAGCAGGGGCCCCGCCTCGAGCATGACAACATTCAAGCCACCTTCGGTCAGCACTTTGGCGGCGGTGCCGCCCCCCGCGCCAGAGCCGATGATGCAGACGTCATATACCTTGGGTGAGCGGATTACTTGGGCCATTCAGAATCTCCGATAAAACTGCGGGTTGCGAGACAGAAATCGTCCCCCTCGCAAATATAGTCCAAACGAGTTCCGTATGCACCTTCCCGAGGGCGTCCCACCTAAGACGTAGACGTTCTCGACCGCCCTGGAGTTGTCCGGAGCCAGGGTCGCTTCCGCTCCGTCCATTGTGTGCCCCGACCAGTTACCAGTGAACGAAATCCAGCTATCCCTGCCTCTCCAATCTCCGCCATGAACACCCCGGCTTTGCTGCCAACGCCATAAGACATAATTATAGTTACATATAACCCAGCGCCCTTCCCTTTCTACGTGGGCAACATCCAAATGCCGAGCGGTTCCTACTTACTTACTCAACCCGATGACTTCAATAAGTCGATAGCCGTCATCCAGAGTACAGACGGCTTACACAGCACGATCATCGGTGTCACCCCTAGTCAATCTCTCGACCCTCCGCACCAATCCAAGATCACCTTTGAGAGATATGGAGATATGCTGTATTTCGACAGACTGCTTCTACAAGGTGATACTTATGGAATTGTCGCCGACCCGATTAAGGCCGAAAAGAAAGCAGAGGAGATAGCCACCCTCGGGGAGCGGTCGGTCACTGCCTCCGGCCTATAACAGGCAGGATAAGGTCCAAAACGATCTCGAACTCGCAAGATCTGCAGGATTCTAGGCTGCAAAGTAGACCGGTGGTGTGTGCGTGCCCACCACCGGTCGCCAGGAAAACCGTTCAATTAGCGGAACAACCGCCCTAATGCCGAGCCGGCCAGTCCGGTGACAGCGGAGGCGACCGTGCCGAACCCCAACACCGCAATCGGAACGTCCTTCAGGAAAACAGAGACTGCGATGCCGAGCAGTGCACAAGCGCCGCCGGTGAGAATGCCGCCAACCAGGCTGTCACCCCAACCGGTTTCTGTGAGTTTTGCGTACAGAAAGCCCGCAAGAAGCGAAATGGCCATACCACCGATAGCGAACCCGCTGTTCTTCACCACCGGCACGAAATGACCCGCAATCACCATGGCAAGTTGGAGCGCCAATCCCACACCAAACGCGATCAAGAGTGCACGAGCTTTCATCTCACTCCTCTTTCTTCGACGGTTTCCCCTTTTCCTTGGGCCGATGCAGGCTGCCTCGAGCCGCGGGTGTTGTCTGCCAGCAGCTAGAGATTATGCTTGTAAGCATGCCTTTCCGCAACGACATAAATCGAGGAGCGCTCCATGAACCGGCGTGAATTTATTGAAGTCTCAGGAGCCTCACTGGTCGTGGCTTCTGCCGGGAGCCTCCAGGCACTGGCTTCAGAAGGAGGCAAGCCCTGGTATGAGACCATGCTGCGCTGCGGCCAGGTCAACTTCAACGAGCAGGATCCTACATCGATGAAGGCCGATGAGTGGATAGACTACTTCGCCTCCCTGAAGGTGAATGCCGTGTTGCTCAATGGCGGCGGAATCATGGCCTTCTATCCCACCCAAGTCCCCTATCAGCACCGTAGTGAATTTCTCGGATCGAGAGACCTCTTCGGCGAGATGCTGGCCGCCGGGCGCAAAAGAAACATGCGTGTCGTTGCTCGCATGGATTGTAACTACGCCTACGAAGAGGCCTTTCAGGCGCATCCGGAGTGGTTTCAATTTGGCGCGGATGGATCCCCGACCCGCCATCCCGAGTGTCACTGGCTTTACAAGACTTGCATGTTTGGAACCTACTTTACAGAGCAGATGCCGGCCATTTACCGCGAGATTAACCAGCGCTACGCACCGGATGGTTTCTATACAAATGGATGGCCAGGCACGGAAGCGCTTGAGGTTTGCTATTGCTCCAACTGCCAGAAGATCTACCGCGAACAGACGGGAGGCATTCCGCCGCCGACCACCGACGTACGGAGTGAGGTGTATCGCAAATATTACGCCGTCTATATGGATCGCATCGCGCTCGTGTGGAAGATGTGGCAGGACACCGTAAAGGAAAAGAGTGCGGAGTCGGTTTATGTCGGCAACCTCGGTGAAGGCATCCGCACGGTGAAGGACTTGAAGCGGCTGAGTAGTGTTGCTGCCTGGTTCAATGCGGACAATCAGGGCAGGGCGGGTGACACGCCCATCTGGATGTGCGCGCAACAAGGACGCGTGGCTCGATCCGTGATGCATGGCCGAACCGTCACCAATGTGATCGGCGCTTACAGCAATGGACAGATCAACTGGAGACACTCGAGCAAGACTCCAGCCGAGACTACACTATGGATGGCGCAGGCTACGGCGAGCGGCATGGTGCCCTGGTTTCATTGGCTAGGCGGCCATCCGGAAGATACTCGCTGGCGTGCGACAGGACAGGTGTTCTTCGACTGGCTGGCTGCCAACGAGCAGCATTTCCGTAACCACCGCTCACTCGCCGACTTGGCTGTGCTCTACCCGCAGAGC
Organism: uncultured Acidobacteriaceae bacterium; assembly: GCA_963775365.1. Classification (GTDB taxonomy): domain Bacteria; phylum Acidobacteriota; class Terriglobia; order Terriglobales; family Acidobacteriaceae; genus PALSA-350. The sequence continues at coordinate 171,046 of CAVZJL010000021.1, forward strand.
ACGATCGCCTTCTATGGCTCCAACGGAACCAGCACCAGAACGCTGAATGGCGCCAGCATCGATTCAGCAGATTACCTCGAGGGAATGTATGCCGCATTGCTCGAAGGCCGCTTCTTATTCGACTTCGTTCATCAGGAGAACCTGACCGCGGAGTCGCTGAAGCCCTATCGCGCATTGATCATCCCAAACGCGGCGTTTTTGCGCGACGTGGAGTGCGAGGCGATCCGCGGCTACGTGAGTGCAGGCGGCTCCGTGCTCGCTACCTTTGAAAGCTCGCGCTACAACGAGTGGGGGGTGGCGCGCGAGGATTTCGGTCTGCAAACGCTTTTCGGGGTAAGTGTCGCCGGCGATCCGATCGGACCCTTCAACAACAGCTACATGCGCATGGAAAAGCCCCACCCGGTGTGCGAAGGGTTTACCGGAACCAGCATATTACCCGGCCCGGAGTTTCGCGTGCCCGTAAGCCATGTCCCCTCAGACGCGCTTTACCTCAGCGTGGTACCCCACTATCCGCCCTTTCCGCCAGAGATGGTTTATCCGCGCATCCGGCAAACGGAAGAGCCCGCTGCGATCTTCCGCGAGCAGGGTAGTTCCCGTATCGTTTATTTTCCCGGAGATGTTGACCGCTCCTACTGGCGCTCCGGCAATCCCGATCTTAGCCACCTGCTCATCAACGCAGTGCGGTGGATTCTTAGGCAACATCCCCAGCCTGCGTCGGTGCAGGGCAAGGGCTTGCTCGAAACCTTCGCATGGGAAACAGAGCCCGGCTTTGCGCTGCATATCCTGAATTATTCCAATCCCAATGCTTTGCGGCCGTTTGTGTCGCAGCTCTTTCCAGTGGGCCCGCTGCAAGCGCACGTTCAGGTTCCGCGTAACCGAAAAATCACCTCGGTGCACGCTCTGCGCGGAAATAAGAATATCCCCTTTCACAATGTGGAAGGAACCGTGACATTTGAAGTCCCTTCCGTTGCGGACTACGAAGTCGTTGCCCTTACTTAGCAAACGCTGTCATCGCCAATGAACCTTGGCATCAAGAAATTGCTCATCTCAGCGTTTCACGATCAACGTCCGTACACAGAACGCACAGAGGCCGAGGGTGAGTACGCAGAAGATCAGCGGACGAAAATCCAGAAGATTGCCTATCAGCAAACCGAAGCGTAAGGAGGCTGCAATCCAGCAGAGTCCGGCCACCAGGCAGACCCATGCCAAAGCCTGGTCCTGCGGGCGACCAGCCCGAATAAAGCTGACAGCGCTAAACAAAAAGACAAAGAGGCTGGCACACAGCGACCAGAGCAAAGTCATCTGGTCACTTTTGTAGAAATGGAGTGACCCGACTGTGTGGCCGATACCTCCAAATATCAGCAGACAACTCAAAATGCGATCAAGAATTTTCAATTTAGTCTCCATCCACTGCCAACGCGTCCTCTTTTTTAACATCTCCAGCCTGGGACAATTTCACGCTCCCGTAGCGCAAGCAAGAATGAATAGGCCACCGTACTTCGCGGGCTGAGAAAGCTGCGCGCCTTAATCGAACAAAGTCGAAGCAAAGATTGACGGACGAGATAACACCTTCTAAAAACCCGTAACTAGAGCGGAATCTTCAGCACATTCTGAATGTAGTTCGCTGTGATCCGAGCGCTCTCCTGCGGTGGGCGCCAGGGAGATGTATCCAATTCAACGTTCAAGAAGCCTCTCCACCGAATGCTATCCAGATATTCCTTTAGGCCAGGAAAATCCACTCCGCCTTCGCCCATGGGAAAGAAGTACGGAGTCTTCATCAGGTCGACCTCCGGGCCGGGCACGTTCCTGGTCCCGCCGCGGTCTTCCGCCTTGGTGTCCTTGAGGTGGTATTCCAGTACGCGCGTGCCGTACTTCTTCCCCATGGCTATGGGATCCATGCCCGCCATGGTGAAGTGTCCAGTGTCGAGAACCAGGCCAACGTACTTCGGATCGGTGTTAGCCATGATGAAATCCAGCTCGTGCTGTGTCTGAAGCTGGCTGTTGAGGTGCGGGTGAACCCCAAGCTGCATATCCAACTCTTCGCTCACCCGTTTGCCGAGTGCATTGATCGTGCCCGCCATCACCTTCAGGTCGTCATCCGTCGTGCCCTCAGGCCGCCGGCGTCCGGTGTTCGTCTTTTGCACCTGGCAGCCAAATCGCCGGCTGAAGCGGGCCATGGCGAAATGGTTCTCGACCACGGCCTCTCGCGAGTCAAGATCCTCGAAGCGCGTGTTGCCGGTGGCTGAACCGCCGGTGATGCTTACAAAGTTGACCCCGATTTCGAAAATGCGGCGCATCAGCCCCTCTGCGTTATCCGGGTAGTACAACGTGTCAGGACGGCAAAAGGAGGCGCCGAAAATCTCCATGTAACGGAAGCCCACCTCCCGGCCCTCCTGCATGCCTTTGAAGGGGTCTCCCTCCCAACCACCGCGCGTGTTGGTCGTGTACCCGATGCGATATGGTTGCTGCTGCTTGTACAGCGGTTCGTGGCGTGGTGACTGCTCTGCGCACGCCGGAGCTTGAGCGACGGCCGGAAGCGTGCTCGAAGTCAACAGTGCTGCGGAGCTGGCTAGAAACTCTCTGCGATCCATAGCCATTCCTTTCAACGGCTTACGTCCCCTGGCGGCAGACGGATCATCGGCTCTCACCGGCCATGCTAATATCGACGATAGATCATCGTGTAATCCTGCTTATTCAAAGCGAGGGCAAGATGAAGATCAATCCTGAAAAGTGCGTGGCTTGCGGGAACTGCACCTACGTTTGCCCCATGGGGGCCATCTACATCGACCCCGTTCTCAAGCGCGCAACCATCAATCGCGACGAGTGCGTTGAATGTTACGCCTGCTACAACGGGCTGAGCCAGGAACACCTGAACCCTACGCTGGTACGCACTGTACGCCGCGTTTTCGCGGCGTTGCGACATTCGCTTTGAGCCCGAACCCGACGTTTGTCCCACCGCCGCTTTCGAGCCCGACGAGCTGACCTGGCCACGAGTCGTGCGCCGCGCATTCTCTGACCCCAGCGTCCCCCACGAATCAACCGGAGTCGAAGGACGCGGAACCGAAGAAGTGAAGACCAACGATGTAACCGGAAGAGTGAAGGTGGGCGATGTAGGCTTCACCATCGAGTTCGGCAGACCCGGGGTGGGCGTTCGTTTCCACGAGATCCAGGAAATGTGCTGGGCCCTGGCGAAAGCGAATGTCAGCTTCGAGAAGAAAAACCCGATCACTTCCTTGATGTCCGATGTGGCCACCGGCACCCTGCGCACTGACATCCTGAATGAGAAGGTCATGTCGGCGATTGTAGAGATCAAGGTCCCGTCGCGCGCACGGAAGAGATCATTCGCCTCGTCTGGGAGGTTGAGAAGCGTTTGGATACGGTAGTGGCCCTCGGCGTCGCGACCCGTTGCGGGGAGCACGGAGAAGAAGTCGTCGTCGCCCCTATCCTTGAACGCCTGGGATACAAGCTTCAGCGAGCAAAGACGAATATAGGTTTGGGGCAGATCGTTCAGCCTGCAGGCGAGCCTGCCAGGGAGACTGCAAGCGTATGACCAATACACTTCATCGCTTCGGCGATGCCGAGAGCTTCTACGACGACTACATTGTCTTTGCCATTCCCAGCAAGACCAACAAAGATCCGAACGCGCTGCCCAAGCTCCACCGCTTCCTGGAAATTGCCTTGGAGTACAAGCCGGTAAATCTGGGGGATGCGCGGCACGGCGGCGCATTGCGCTCCTCTAAGAATCTCGGTCCCTTGGCCCACTGGAACCGGGATATGAAGCCGGATTTTCAGGCCGTCATCAAGGGCCTCACCGTTCCTACCACGTGCGCCGCGGTCTTCGACAACCCTGCCGCCGCGGAGCAGTTCGTCAAGCGCGTCAAAGAAGAAAACTTTGGCATGAGCGTCAACATATCGACCTCCATCGAGGGCGCGGAGCGTTGCTGTAACTATGCCTGTCTCGACAGGCACAGTGTCGGCTACTCCCTGGGCTTTGAAGGGAAAACGGAAAAAATTCCCAACTCCCAGGTCGCGATGCTCTCCACCATGTGTGGACATGGAATGATCAGCCACTCACTGGCCAAGAAAATGATCGACTTCGTTAAGGAGAATCGCCGGACTCCAGAGCAGGCAGCCACTTACCTCTCACGTTTCTGCTCCTGTGGTATCTTCAATCCGGCGCGCGCCAAGAGGGTTCTCGAAGATGCCCGGACGAATTCGAAATAGCCTCCTCAGCTGGTCTTTTGCTGTGGTTTGCAACTTCCCTGGTTGCAGAAGTCAAGGTACTTAAGAACTTCACCTTGATCGACGGCACCGGCCACGCCCCCGTGGCCCATGCGGCCATGATTCTCGATAACGGGCGCATCCAATGGGTAGGGCCGGTGGCACGGCTGAAGGCTCCCGCTTCGGCACAGGTCATCGATCTGCAGGGCAAGTACGTGATGCCCGGCATCATCAATCTGCATGTCCACCTCGGCGCCACCATCGGCCTGGATCAAAACGAAAAGTTCTTCACCCCGGAAAATGTTGAGAAAGACCTGAGAACCTACGCTTCCTACGGCGTCACCACGGTTCTCAGCATGGGCACCGATAAAGACTCCATCTTCAAGATTCGTGATGCACAGCGTGCCGGGCGTCCCGAGCGAAACTCGCGTTTACACCGTGGGACAAGGGTTCGTCTTCAAAGGTGGATACGGTGGTCTGGAAGGCGTGAACCAGGGCATTGCCACGGTCGCGGAGGTAGAGCCTGCCGTCGCCGCTCAGGCCGCGAAGCACGTCGACCTTATCAAGCTATGGATGGACGACCACCTGGGCACCAAGAAGAAGATGCCTTACGACATGGCCCAGGCCATCATCGAGAGCGCGCACCGCCACCATCTGCGCGTGGTGGCGCACATCTTCTACCTGCAGGATGCCCGGCAGCTCGTCGATTACGGAGTGGACGGTTTAGCGCACAGCGTCCGTGACAAGCCCGTCGACGCGGCGTTCATTGACGATATGAAGAAGCATGGAACCTGGCAGATGGCGGCCACGCTCTCCCGTGAAGGCTCCATGTTCGTCTATGGGCAAACGCCTCCCTTTGCCAACGATCCCTTCTTCACCCGCAGCGTCTCGGCCGACGTAGTCGCCAAGCTGAAGAGCCCTGCGTATCAGCAGACCATTCGATCGGATCCTGATTTCAGCCAGTACCCCGGATTTTTGCGCACCGCGGAACATAACCTCAAGACCCTTGCGGATGCGGGCGTGCCGTATGGGCTTGGCACCGACAGCGGCCCCCCGGGGCGTTTTCCCGGCTACTTCGCTCATTGGGAAATGGAGCTCATGGTGCAGTCTGGGTTGACTCCGATGCAAGTGATCACGGCAGCCACCGGAAGTGCCGCATCGTTCCTGCATGCCAAGGACCTGGGCACACTCGAAGCCAGCAAGTGGGCCGACCTGATAGTGCTCAACCAAAATCCGCTCGACGACATCAAGAACACCCGCACCATCGACGCTGTCTACATCGCAGGAAACCGCGTAGCCGGACCCGCGCCACGCTAAGACCGCAGTTCCCTTCATCGCTTACCAATGGCTGCTGAGTGAACACCGCCCCTCACCTTGTCACTGGCTTAGTTATCGGATGGAGAGTTCTGACAGTGGTTGCGACCGAGAGGGGCACCGCAGTTCCTCAAACCGTCAACAGCCGCTGATTGGCATTAATCCGCAAATACAGCACCGTGCCCACTACCGAAAGCGCCGGCCATCAACAAAAACGGCGCGTTCCATCCATACAAAACCACCAGATACGCCGACAACGCTGATCCGATAGCTCCGCCAAGGTTCCCGCAGGTATTCATTACCGACGAAACCGAACCCGCGGAATCACCGCCAATATCGAGCGTGATGGCCCAGGAGACACCCACCGTCGACTCCAGCGCAAAAATCGCCACGCAGGAAAGCCACACGCAAGTCATCGAGTTCGTCGTGAGACAAGCGGGTACCATGCTCACAGCAGAAACCAGGAAACCTGCCGCCCCCACCAGGCGGCGAGCTTTCTTGAGGTCGTTAGACCTCTTGGCCCAGAAATCTGAGATGCAACCTCCAAAGATGTCTCCCACCGTACCGGCCAACAAAAGCAAACTCGCGTAGAAACCCATCCGTTGCAGATTGAATCCACGATGATCATTCAGATACTTGGGAAACCAGACCAGATAAACAGAAAGGTTATAGGCATAGCAGAAATACATCGCGGAAAGAATCCACATCTGCGGGCTGCGCATAATGCGCTTCCAGGGAACACTCTGCGTGCTCTTGCTCCCGCGGGCCAGCTCGAGCGAGGAGCGTATCAGCTCCCGTTCCTCGGCCATTGACCGACTGGTGCTCATCGGGAGTGTCGCGGTAGTACCAAAACCAGACGGCAGCCCAGATCAATCCCAGAGCACCGCAACAGAGGAAAGCGGTTCGCCATCCATAGTGCACAATGATGAGCACCACCAGCACCGGCGTAATTGCTCCCCCTAGCCGCGAGCCGGCGTGGGTGGCGCCCTGGGCAAAGCCCCGCTCCGTGGGCAACATCCAACGGGAAAGCGACCGGGTGGCGATTGGAAAAGCACCCGCCTCGCCCATTCCGAAAAGAAAGCGAATCAACGCCATCGATCCCGCGCTCCAGGCAAACACCGTTGCGCAAGTAAAAAGCGACCACCAGCTCACGATGAGCGTCAGCGCACGCCGCGGACCGATGCGATCGCCCAACCAGCCGCCAGGTATCTGAAAAAGAGCGTAGGCCCATTGGAACGAGCTCAGAATCCATCCCATGGTCACGATGGAGAAACCAAACTCCTTCTGGATGGATGGAACCGCCGAGGAGATGACGACCCGATCGATATAAGTGATCATGTAGGCGGCGATCGTCAGGCCTAACACGATGTAACGAACGTGCGTTGGACGCGCCCCTTGCCGGCGAGGAACGTTTGCGGCTGGCGCTGCCTCCGGAATCATCCCGACATCGTTACCTGGTGGCATTTTGGCCCTTCCGGTATGCCCACAGCGACAGCTTGATAATTGATCTATCACCCTGCCTTCAACTCGAAAGAAGTGTACACACGAAGCCGTTGCCAGTCGGCTAGGAAGGGGCCGGGATTCATGAGTTGCGAGCACCGGCGGGTGCTGCGATGATAAATGAACGAGCAGCAGACCATTATGCCCACTTTTGCCGAAATTGAGCCACTTTCTCTCAGTGACCGCGTGATCAACGCACTGAAAGACGCCTTCTTTGCCGGCGAGCTCAAGCCAGGAGACGCCATCGTAGAGCGGGACCTCGCCCGGCAGATGAAGGTTGGAACTCCAGTGGTGCGCGAGGCGCTGATTTCCCTGCAGGGCCAGGGGTTCGTTCGCCGGGTGACAAATACCGGCACCTTTGTGACCCAATTTACGACCGCCGAAGTACGTCAGCTTTATACCCTCCGGGTGGAGCTGGAGCTGTTGGCGTTGCAGTGGGCAAAGCCGCGAGTTACGGAGAACGACCTAAAGGAGCTCAGCCGCCAGATCGCGAAGGTGGTGGAAGCAGGTGAGCAAGGCGATCGGCGCCGATTCCTGGAGCTCGATTACGCATTTCACCGGCAATGCTGGGCGCTCTCTGGGAACGCTTATCTTGCCGAGACCCTGGACCGGCTGATGGCTCCCCTCTTCATCTTCGTTGTCCTGGCCAGCGGTGCTCCACTTAACTGGGTCTATGGGCAGAGAGCACTATGAACTCGTCAACGCGCTGCAGAATACGGAAGAGCCCGAATTTACTGCCGTCGTCCGCAAGCGGCTCTCCGGCATTGCCTCCCGCTGGCTGGCTGCTTTCAGCAAAGCGGACGATCCAGCCAAACAGCCAACCTGACCGCATTTTGCAACTTTAGGTGTTTCTATTCGTTGAATATTGCGGGTAGCGAGCGTGCAAGATCTTAGGAGGGCTCACGTGTCCAACGCCAAACGCTGGATCGTATTTCTACTCATTTGTTCGTACTTCGGCTTCGCCGGGGCGCAGCAGCCTATCAAGTTGTGGCCCAAAGGCGCTCCGGGAGTGGAAGGGACGATCACTCCGGAAACCGTCCGGCTTAATCCGGATGGCGAACACATCATCTCCAACATTCAGGAGCCATCGATCATTCCCTACCTGCCCTCCAAGGCGGATGCCACGGGAGCCGCGGTCATCGTCGCACCCGGTGGAGGCCACAAGGAATTATGGATGGATCACGAAGGCTATGCGGTAGCGGAATGGCTCAGCAGCCACGGCGTCGCGGCCTTTATTCTGAAATACCGGCTGGCCAAAGAGAACAACTCCACCTACACCGTGGAAGAAACCGAATTGGGAGACATGCAGCGTGCAATCCGCACAGTGCGCAGTCGCAGCGCGGAGTGGGGAATAGATCCAGCACGCATTGGGGTGATGGGGTTCTCTGCCGGGGGTGAATTAGCCGCCCTTGCCAGCACCCGCTATGACGAAGGATCGCCATCCTCTAACGATCCCGTGGAACGCGCCAGCTCCAAACCAGACTTTCAGGCGCTCCTGTATCCCGCGATTCCCCACGATCGCCGGCTTACTGCCGACACGCCACCAGCTTTCCTGGCGTGCGGAGGCAACGACCGGCCGGACATTTCGCAAGGTTTGGCCGAACTTTATCTCACTCTCAGCCGCCTGCATGTATCAACCGAACTCCACATCTACGCCGGTGTCGGGCATGGCTTTGGGGTCCGCAAGACGAATCCAGCGCCAGTCTCGGGCTGGACTACCCTCTTTCTCGAGTGGATGAATGCCCAGGGCCTGCTGAAACACTAAGAGCAGTCGAAGAGTTGACTACAGGCAGGAAGCAGAACCAGAAGGGGACTCCACGGAAGATGATCCATGGACTAAGGGCACACCAGGTCAAACGAACTCGTGTTTATCTCTGGATAGCAGCGATAGGTTTGAGTGCCGGGGTTGTAATCGCACAGCGAGGGGATGCGCCCGATACGGTAAAGAATCCGTTTGCCGGTGATCCTGCCGCAATTGCCGCCGGCAGGGATTTGTACGCGCAAACCTGCCAAGCCTGTCATGGCGGAGAGGCTCGGGGAGATCGCGGTCCCGCTCTGGCCACAGGAAATTTTAAACACGGGGGCGAAGATAACGACCTCTTCCAGACCATACGAACGGGCGTTCCCGGCACGCAAATGCCGGCTTTTGCCGCTCTACCAACGGACAACATCTGGCGAATCATTACCTACCTCCGCAGCCTCAATGCCAACAGCGCCGCAGCCAATGAAGTGGTGGCGGGCGATGCGGTCGCAGGCGAAAAGACATTCTGGGGCAAGGGTGGATGCAGCTCGTGCCACGAGGTGAATGGCCGGGGTTCTGATGTTGGACCCGATCTGTCGGCCGCCGGAACAAACTCCGCGTCGTACTTACGCAGCGTGATCCTGAACCCCAACGACCCACAGCTAAGAAGAAGGCGATTCTTTGGACCAAGGGTCGTCACTGTCAAGACCACAAGCGGGCAGCGGATCCGCGGCATCGCGCGGGCCGAAGATAGTTACAACCTGATTCTGGCTGGCACCGATGGGAAACTTTATCGGTTGGATAAACGCGATCTGATTGAGGAACAGGCCGAACACGAGTCGCTGATGCCGGCTAATTACGGTCAGCTTCTCTCGGAGGCCGAGGTTCAGAACCTGGTCGCTTACTTGAAGAGTTTGAAAGCCCGAGATTTGGCCAAGACCGTTCAGGTGCAACTACCCGCGGGCCTGAGCTTTGAACGATTGCGCAATGCCCAGGCCGAGCCGCAAAACTGGCTGACCTATTGGGGCAACTACCAGGGACAACACTTCTCTGCCCTGCACCAGATCACCCCGGCAAATATCAGCCAACTGCAGGCGCGCTGGTCGGTGCAAATGCCCGGCAGCTCAGTACTGGAGGCGACGCCGCTGGTAGTGGATGGCATTATGTATACCTCCGGCCCACCGGGACAGATGTTTGCCATCGACGCCCGCACAGGGCTTCAACTATGGAAATTTGAGCGACGGCAGAAAGTACTAAGCCCATATCAGATAAACCCCTTCAATCGTGGGCCTGCGGTGTTGGGCAGCCGCGTGTTCTTCGGCACGCTCGACGCGGCGCTGATCGCGTTGGATGCTTCTACCGGACGCATCCTTTGGGAAACTCAAGTGGCCGACACACTCCAGGGCTACTCCATTACCGGAGCGCCTTTGGCCATCAAAGACAAGATCATCGTCGGGATCGCGGGAGGAGAGTTTGGCATTCGCGGCTTCATCGATGCGTACGACGCGGCCACTGGTAAGCGGCTATGGCGCTTCAACACCGTTCCGGGCCCGGGCGAGTTTGGCAACGAAACCTGGAGCGGAGACAGCTGGAAACATGGCAGCGGTGGAGCATGGCTGACGGGCAGCTATGATCCCGACCTCGACACGCTCTATTGGGCCGTGGGCAACCCCGGTCCAAGTTTGAACGGAGCGGTTCGCGAGGGCGATAACTTATTTACCTGTTCCGTGGTTGCTCTCGATCCAAGCACGGGCACGCGAAAGTGGCACTATCAGTTCACGCCTGGCGACACGCATGACTGGGACGCGAACGAAGACTTGGTATTGGCGAACGAAAATATCGACGGCAAGAGACGTGATGTCCTCATGCAAGCCGACCGTAACGGGATGTTCTACGTTCTCGATCGAACCGACGGCAAATTCATTCTCGCCAAGCCGTACGTCAAGGAAACCTGGAATCTTGGCTTCGACAAAGATGGCCATCCAATTCTGGCGCCGAAATGGAAATCATCGCCAGAGGGCAACGTCGTTTTTCCAACCTTGATCGGTGGTTCCAACTGGCAGAGCCCGTCCTATGATCCGGCCCGCTCGGTGCTCTACGTGGCCGCGCGCGACGGCGGAATGGGCTACCGCAGTGGAGAGGTAAAGTTCGAAGCGGGACGGCAATATATGGGTGGAACCCCTTTCATGGGCGGCGAGCAAGGCCAGAATGGAGTGATGGCCATTGATACAAAGACCGGGACCGTGAAGTGGAAGTTTCCAATTTCCAACATGTCGGCAGCGGCAGGAGTGCTTGCCACTGCGGGCGGCCTGGTCTTTGTGAGCACCGCGGAAGGAAATCTGATTGCCCTGGACAGCGACTCAGGAAAGTCTGTCTGGCATTTTCAGACGGGAGCAGCTATTGCCTCCTCAGCCATGAGCTATGCAATAGGCGGAAAGCAATTCGTCGCAGTCGCTGCGGGGAATGTGCTCTACAGCTTTGCTCTTCCGGATTAAACGGGCTCATTCCACAACGAATGACGGGCGCCCCACATCTCGCTCGTGTTTCGCGAGATGTGGGGTACCACTGATCTTGATTGCCAGGTGCCTCGGTCGAATCAAGAGCCTACAACCCCGGGCTGCTTTGCATCATGCCGCCGTCCGTGATGATCGTGGTCGCCGTGATATAGCTGGCGCCGTCTCCAGCTAAGAAGGCCACCACGCTGGCGATCTCTTCCGGCTTCGCCATCCGTCCCAGCGGAATCGCGGCATTCAGTTTCTGCATGAGCGCGGGATCCGTCATGGTGGAAAGATTGATCGGAGTCGCAACCGCGCCTGGCGCTACGCCTACGACCAGGATGTTATGGGGAGCGAGTTCGACGGCCGCCGTGCGCGTCAACATGCGCATCCCACCCTTGGAAAGACAGTACGCTGTATTCCCCGGCATCGGCCAGTCTTCATGGATCGACGTAATGTTGATGATGCGCCCGCCACCGCCCTGCTTGATCATCTGCTTGGCCGCAAGCTGCGTGCCAAAAAACGCGCTCTTTAGGTTGATGTCCAGCACCTTCTCGTACTGCGCTTCGGTGGTGTCGAGGATCGAGGTGCGGGTTTCTACCCCAGCGTTGTTTATCATGACATCGACATGCCCCCATTTGTCGACCGCAGCGGACACCAGGCGTTGCAGGTCATCCAGCTTGCTGACGTCCGCCTGAACGCCGACCACACACTCTCTTAAAGCGGCAATCTGCGCCTCCAGGGCGTCGGTCGCCTCGGGATGAGAGACGTAGTCGATAACCACGCATGCGCCCTGGCTGGCGAGCTCGAGCACAATGGCTTTGCCGATACCGCTATTACCGCCAGTGACGATGGCTACTTTCTTTGCGAGTGACATGTAAAACTCCTCTAAGATCTGTTGTTGTCTCTAGTGGCCTGAATAAACACCTCTGGGCTGTAACAGCTTTGCAATGATCCCAGTCCATCCGGTCTGGTGGGAGGCGCCTGCCCCTCGCGCGGTGTCTCCATCAAAGTATTCGTAGAAAGGCACGTAATCGCGGAAATTCTCGTCTTTCTGGAACCGCGGGTAGAGAGCATTTACCTGCCGAACCCCTTCACTGTTCTTGAGAAAGATTTTCGTCAGGCGGTTCGTAAGTTCTTCGGCGACCTGGTCAATCGTGAGAAACACCCCTGAACCAGTAGGACACTCAATCTTAAAGTCGTCGCCGTAATAGTAGTGGAACTTCTGCAGCGATTCGATGATAAGGAAGTTCATCGGAAACCATATCGGACCGCGCCAGTTCGAATTGCCGCCAAAAAGCCGTGAACGCGACTCGGACGGTTCATAGTCAACGCTCAGCGGACGACCATCCTCTGTCCAGTAGGTATAGGGATGGTCAAGATGATAGCGCGAGACAGAACGCACGCCGTAATCGGAGAGAAACTCGTTAGGGTCGAGCATCCTGTGCAAGATAGCCTTCATCCGATGTCCCCGTAGCAAAGAGAGCAGCTTGCGCTCGCCTTTCCCGGGAACGGACCAACGCGATACCAGCATGGCAAGATCGGGCCTGTAGGTGAGAAACCACTCCATACGACGATTGAAACCAGGCACCTTTTCCAGCATTTCCGGATCCAGCGTCTCGACGGCAAAGAGAGGAATCAAGCCCACCATCGAGCGGATGCGCATGGGCACGGCCTGGCCGTTGGGCAAATTGAGTACGTCGTAGTAGAAGCTGTCTTGCTCGTACCATAGCCCGACACCGAGACCACCCATATCCGCCATGGCGCCGGCTATGTAAAGAAAGTGCTCGAAGAACTTGGTCGCCATGTCGTCGTAGTCGGTGTTGTGTTGCGCCAGTTCAAGAGCGATTCTCATCATCGCCAGCGTGTACATCGCCATCCAGCTGGTGCCATCCGATTGGCTCAGATATCCGCCATTAGGAAGGGCCTGGTCCCGGTTGAAGACGCCGATGTTGTCCAAACCCAGGAAGCCGCCTTGAAAGAGATCGCGGCCGTGCATGTCCTTTTGGTTGACCCACCAGGTAAAGTTGAGCAGCAACTTCTGGAAGACACGCTCCAGGAAGGAAAGATCTCCAGGGTCATCCGGATTTTGTTCGCGGCGAAGCTTCCGATCTATCTCGAAGACTCGCCAGGAGGCCCATCCGTGAACCGGTGGATTGGCGTCACTAAAGTTCCACTCATATGCGGGCAGCTGCCCGTTGGGATGGAGAGCCCAGACATGCAAGAGCTCTATCAGTTGGTTCTTGGCAAACTCCGGATCGATCATGGAAAAGGTGACGGCATGGAAAGCCAGGTCCCATGACGCAAACCAGGGATACTCCCACTTGTCGGGCATGGAAAGGACGACGCCGCTGTTGAGGTGTTGCCACTCGGAGTTGCGGCCAGTTTGGCGCTGGGCTGGGGGAGGCGCAGAATCGGAATCACCCGCCAGCCAACGGCGCACGTCGTATTCGTAATATTGTTTGCTCCAGATCATCCCGGCAAAAGCTTGCCGTTGGACCAGGCGGGCGTCCTCGTGTTCCAGTCCGATTTGAATCCGACGAAAGAAATCATCGCATTCGCTTTTTCGTGCGCTGGCGATCTGATCGAAATCGGCAAAAGGCTTTGGATTCTCTTCGTGAGACAGCCGCAAACGCAACGTTGCAGAGGCACCGGCGCCGACTCGAGTTTTGAAGTGTACGCCGGCCTTCGAACCACGCTGCAGCGAGTTCACCGCCGACCGGTTCCCGTGGACCAGGTACTCGTGAAAAGCGTCTTTGTAAAAGCCGTGAGACGCAGCTCCATACAGCCGCGCAGCGTTGGTTTCGTTCTCGCAAAACAACAGGTCGACGTGATCTTCCGCGTAAAGATAGTAAGTTCCCAGTTGGGGATGGGTCGCGGCAATAACCGAGCCTTGAGCGCTCATCTCCGGCTTCGCCGTTGGGGTCTCCCACGACCACGTATTGCGAAACCACAATTGGGGAAGCACGTGCAATTCGGCGGCTTCGGGCCCGCGATTGTAAATCGTTATCTGCGCCAGGATGTCGTCAGCAGCAGCCTTGAAGTACTCGACGAAAACATCCCAGTAGCGATTCTCATCGAAGACGCCCGTGTCGATCAGTTCGAATTCGTTGTCCCGCAGGCCTCGATTGCGGTTTTCCTCTACCAGCCGGCCGTATGGATAGGCAGCCTGTGGGTATTTGTAAAGCATTTTCAGGTAGGAGTGGTTTGGAGCCGCGTCGAGATAGTAGTAGTACTCCTTGACGTCCTCTCCGTGATTGCCTTCGCCGTTGGTCAGGCCAAAGAGCCGCTCTTTCAGGATAGGATCTTGGCCGTTCCACAGTGCCAGCGCGAAACACAACCTCTGCTCCTCGTCGCTGATGCCCGCCAACCCATCCTCGCCCCAACGATATGCGCGGCTGCGTGCGTGGTCATGGGGAAAGTAATTCCATGCGTCCCCATCGCTGGAGTAGTCCTCCCGGACCGTTCCCCACTGGCGTTCGCTGAGGTACGGTCCCCAGAGGGAATCGTTAGGACGGGACGGCGAAGATGTTGTCGTTCCTGGCATGAGCCTTCCGGGCTTACTGAAGCGCCCGCAAAGGCAGGCTTTCTCAATAGCATCCCCGATTGTACTGGAGCAGGGGTAAACGATAAATGAACGCTACCGGTAGCCAAGCCACGTTGCAAGGCCACAACCGCCGCCTGGGTGCGGTCGGCCACATACTGGTTGGGAGAAATGCGGCGAGTTTCATATGTCCTACTCCCTGACGAACCTTAGGGTATTTACCCCATCTACGATTTATCATCCCGACCGGAGCCAACCTGGATTTCCTGTTACGCTGCCCTCACCAACGTCCACGTGTGCGGCTTTCCGTTAAAGAAAGCCGCATGAAGCTCGCCAACGCCACCAACCTCAACAGGAAATCCGGGGGAGCGGGTCCTGCGGTTTCTCTTCACTCCGCGTGAAGGCTTATGGCGCCCACTCTAGGTCGTCTTCGACTCCCTTTACCGGATGGCGAAGGATCTGCTCCAGACTCATAGGAGCTGGACTGTAGGTTTGGCCGAAGTGTTTGTCGATCTGATCCCGATAATTCATCCGTGGTCCGGGAAAGCCGATTAACTTCCACCCAACCATCCCGATGTTGCCGCCATGCAGCGGATCGCAAAACATGCCTTCCACCGTGTGCGCGCGCAATAGCTGAAAGAAGTGTGTTCCCTCGATCTTTTCCAGACGCAGGTCCTGCTGGCCGGAAGATACTCTGGCAAAATCAGCCCCCAGCAGCGCTATACCAGCCCGGTAGACCTGCCGCGGTGTTTCTTTTCCTTGATAGCCGTGCTCCGGCATCGATTCTATCCAGGGCCCTTTGGTGTAGCGACGCGCATCCCTGCCGTAAGGGCTCGCGAGCTGGCGATCGATGTAGATGACCACTCCTGCCTCGGTCGCTCCTGGACCGCTGTCGTCAGTGGGAAAGATACGTTCGGAAGCCGCCTGAATGACTAGGGCTTCGGCTGCAGTGAAAAAACGCAAGGGCACCTTCACGCCGTTTTCTGCCGGAGCGGGGATCAGCTCGCCCACCAACGAATAGAGCACCAGACCGCCCAGGACCTTTACCGGGAGCAATATAAATTCACGCCGTTTCACGATCCTCCTCTACACCAACGGACCTGGCTTCTTCAAGTAATGATCAATCAAGCCATCCGCCGCGCGATGACTTACCGCAACAATCGTAAGCGTCGGGTTGGCAGAAGAATTCTGTGGGAAGGCCGATGACCCCACGACAAAAAGATTGGGCACCTCCCAATGCTGCAGCCAGGGATTGACGACGCTTTGGCCGGGAGTGCTTCCCATGATCGCTCCTCCTTGAATGTGAGTCGTGATGTATTGCGAAGCGTTGTAGTGACGAAAAACTCCGGTTCTTCTACCGTTGTCGGTCTTGATTAAGCTGGCGCCCGATACCTGCGCAATCACCTCTAGAAGCCGGGAACCGATTCGCTCTCCGAAAGCCATTTGGCGCATTTCGTACTCCGTCCAATCCAAAGTCATCCGCAACAAAGGATCGCCCCACTTGTCGGTGTAGGTAGGATCTAAGTCCATAAAATTTTGCTTGTAGGCAAAGTGTTCACCTCTCATTTCGACGCCCGGGCCGATCCTGTCCCAATGGCTGATCGACGCCCTTTTCCATTGCGAGCCCCAGTTGCGCGGAGCCTCGCCTCCCGGAACACGACCGAACGATGCAATTGGCCCTTCACTGGCAGCAGCCCCGCGCAAGAAGAGGCCGCCGCGCAAAAGTTGTTCCCGAGATTCTTCTTTGAGGTCACCATCGAAATCAGCAATACCGTATCCCACCGCGCCCGATCCCATGAAGAGATTCAGACGCTCTTTGAAAACCAGCATACCTGCTGCGCCACTGGTGACTTGGTGGGTTAGATTCTTGCCCACTGTTCCTTCGGCCGTGACCGGATTGTAGGGTTCGCCAATTCCCGATAAGAGCAGAAGGCGAACGATGTTGGGGGTCCATGCCGCGAGCACCACCACCTCGGCGGGTTGCATCGTTTCCTCGCCATTCTCATCCATGTACACCACGCCTTCGGCGCGCCCCTCGCGGTGAACGATCTTGCGCACCCAGCAGTTGTTGCGCAGCGAGAAATTATTCCGGCCGGTAAGGACGGGCATGATCGTATTCGTCGGTTGCGCCTTGGCTCCGATCATGCATCCATAGTTTGGACAGTAGCCACAAAAGACACAGCCAGGCCGGGATACTTTGTCTGGATTGGTATATCCCTGACTCAGGTTGGCTGCGGGTAGCGGGTACGGATGATAACCCATCTCCATCGCGGCCTTATGAAAAAAGCCCATGGTGTAGGTTGCGGTCAACGGCGGTGTAGGGTACTCATGCTGGCGAGGGCCCTCGAAAATATTGCCCCCTTCGATAAGCTGGCCGCGTAAGTTCCCCGCTTTGCCGCTAATCCCCATCAACTGTTCCGCACGCCAGTAATAATTCTCAAATTCGTCGTAGTTTATGCCCCAGTCCTGAATGGCCCAATCCGGCAACATGCGTGCCGCACCGTATTTTTCGCGCAGATGCGTGGCCAGGACAAAGAAGTCGGGGAGATAGCGGTCAGAAATGCCACCCCAATGTTCGGACGTACCGCCAGTCCCGGTTCCCGGAGTAAACGAACCGTACTGGCGTATCGGAGCAGCCGGGTCTTTTAGAGAATGCCTATGGGTGATGGTCTGCTCTGCAGGATTTTGCACCAGGCCCACGCGCCGCATGTTGATTTCGTCCATGCCGCTGGCATATTGAGAAAGGTTGCGTGCAGGCCCACGCTCCAAGACAGTTACTTGCAGAGAAGTTCGTGTGGCTAACTCCTTGGCCATGACCAGGCCGCTCCACCCGCTGCCAATGACGACCACGTCCGTGGATTTAAGACGCTTCAACGCGATGTCATCCTATCCACGCTATCTCCAGCGGAAGATGCGTAGAGAGATTACAAACGGCACGATCAGCCAGGCGATAAGTATACCTATCTGGGAAGTAAGTTGCCCCAGGTTTGTTCCCTGTAACATATTCCCCCGTAGCGCATCGATGGCTGCCGTCAGCGGGAGAGCCCGCACTAAAGGTTGAATCACGGACGGGAAACGTGTCGCTGAAAAAAACACCCCGGACAAGATCCACATGGGAAGCATCACCAGGTTCATCAGCCCTGACGCCGCTTCCATCGTCGTTGCCCGCGAGGCCACCAGGAGACCCAGTGCGGAAAATGCGAGCGAGGTAAGCACGCACAGCAATCCCAACTGCCACATCGACCCACGAAACGGCACGCCAAAGACCAGCCGCGCAAACCCTAGGAAACCTACTACTTCTATCACCAGCATCGAAAGGCGCGATAGCAGATACGACAAAAGGTACTGCCAGCGCGGCATGGGGGAAGCTACCAGCCGCTTGAGCAGTTTCTTTTGTCTGGACTCTACAATCGAAAATCCCATTCCCCAGATCGCGGAGCCCATCAGGTTCATGCCCAGCAGCCCCGGCACCACAAAGTCGATGTAGCGCGCCCCTGTTTCGTGTACCAGCTGATTCTCAACACGAACGGCTTCGCGCCGCCCAGCCGCTGTTTGGATAGCACGATCGGCCACCATCCGCGCTGTCCGCGCATCGGGATTGGTCTCATCGTATTTGTAGGCCACCCCATCAGCGGTCTTGGTGACCAACAGCAGAATGCTTCCCGTGGCCAGCGCGCGCGTGCCGTCCGCGTCGTTCATGGTGGCAGCCTTTAGCCCCTTGTCAGCGGCCAGTGCCTGGGTAAGTTGCCCCGTCGTAGCGCCAACCTGGAAGACATCCGCCGGCCGATTGCGGAAGGCAATTCCCAGCCCTACAGCCAGCAGAATCGGGAAAACGAAAATCCAGAAGATCGCCTCCGGCTCGCGCAGGAATAGGCGAAAGCGGACCATCGTCAATTGGAATAAACTGCTCTGCTCGAGCTTACTCATCGCGCAAATTCCTTCCCGTCAGGCCTACAAAAACATCTTCCAGGGTCGCGGAGTGAGTACGGAACTCGCTCAGATGGAGCCCCTGACCGGTCAAAGTGGCAAATATGCGCGGCACCGCGGTATGCAGCTCACGCACTGAGAGCTGGTGCACTCCGGCATCGACACGATGCGACTCCACTCCCTCGATCGCCGTCAGCAGTGCTGGGTCGACCAGCCCATCTCCTGTCTCATGGCCGATGATGGCGAACTCCACGATATGCTCCCCACCGACCGAGGCGATCAACTGCTGAGGACTGCCGAGTGCGATGATGCGCCCATGATCCATAATGGCTACCCGGTCACACAGCCGCTCTGCTTCATCCATGTAGTGCGTGGTCAGGATGATGGTGCGCCCAGCCTGCTTGAGCCCGTCCACCAGGTCCCATAGGTGTCGTCGCGCCTGGGGGTCAAGCCCGGTTGTCGGCTCATCTAAAAACAACAACTCAGGATCACCCACCAGCGCGCAGGCCATGGCAAGCCGCTGCTTTTGGCCACCGGAGAGCGTACCCACACGGCCATGACGTTTCTCCTCCAGCTGCGCCGTCTGAATGGACTCTTCCACCGAGAGCCCTCGATGGAAGAAACTGCGAAAGAGCCGTAGCACTTCATCAACGGTAAGCTTTTCCGGAAACTGGGTCTCCTGCAATTGAATGCCGATACGCTGGCGCAGCTCGTTTTCGGAGCTAGCCCAATTCAAACCCAGCAATTCGACCGTTCCACTATCGGGACGAGTCAGGCCTTCGCAAATCTCAATCGTCGTCGTCTTGCCCGCGCCATTTGGGCCCAAAAGTCCGAAGCACTCTCCCCGCGTAACCTCGAGGTCAAGGCCATCCACGGCCACCACATCGGCAAAGGATTTGCGCAAGCCGCGCAGCAGCAGCGACGGGGTGTTGGGTTGAATGGGTACTCCGTTAGCCGGCACGGCGGCAACTCCTGAATTGGTCATAGCATATCTTTTCGTTGTTGTTCCGTCGATTAGCGAGTCGGTCGATCTGGCGGTTTCTTCAACAGTATGTGCCACCATGCAAGGCCTCACAATAGGAGCTTGGAGGACTCATGATCAGACGCTGCGACGGCCGCGACTTCGAATCTGTTTGGGCAATCATCAATGATGGTGCTCAAGTTTATCGTGGGACTATCCCTGACGATCGATGGACAGAACCATACATGTCCCGGGAAAAGCTTGCAGCATGAGATCGCTGACCGCGTCGTGTTCTGGGGCTACGAGGATGCGGGCAATCTACTTGGCGTGATGGGGCTTCAACAAGTCGGGGATGTGACTCTCATTCGGCACGCCTATGTTCGCACCAGCAACCAAAAGCAAGGCATCGGTGCACAGTTGCTGTCTCATTTGCGCCTGCTGACCAAAAGGCCAGTGCTGATAGGAACCTGGGCCGATGCCGTCTGGGCAATCCGCTTCTATGAGAAGCATGGCTTTCAGATCGTCGCCACCACAGAAAAAGACCGGCTCCTCAAGCAGTATTGGAGTATCCCCGAACGTCAGATTGAAACCTCAGTTGTCCTGGCGGATGCGAAGTGGAGGGAGCTAAACCTCGGGGCGTAATGCAGCTTGGAGCATGGGAAGATAGTAGGCCGCGTCGGGAACGCGCAGACCAGGCACTTTGGCCTCGTCGTCCCAATGGCGCAGCGCAATGGCCGCCTTTGCGAACGGATTGCGCAGGAAGTCCGCAGCCTGCTCATCGTTCATCGGCCCACCTTGCAAAGCGAGACTTTCCAGCGATGCAGGGGACAGCTGGCTGCAGGTACGCGGGATCTTGCCAACAAAGGAATCGCTTGGCCGGGACGTGAAGAAGGATCGGCACCGTAACCTCGTCTCCAAACCAGCGCGAAAGATATTCGGCCGCGACCTCCTCGTGCATGCCGTCGAGGCCGCGATGGGCGATTTCTTCGTCGAGCCCATGCAGCATGTGGCCGATGTCGTGCAACAGCGCGGCGGAAATTGCAGCCGGGCCGGCTGCGGCCAGTTCGGCCGAGTGGGCAGCCTGCAGACTGTGCTCAAGAATGGAGACGGGCTCTCCAAAGTATGCGCTCCCTCCTTTGGCATTGAGCAGATCGATCAGGCTCTCAATCTTTGCGGTCGTCATGGTGCGAACTCCTTGTTCGTGAGAGTACCGCGAGCGAGCTATAGAGTCCATCCGCATCCAGGTAGCAGCCCTGCAGGTGGCGCAACGCCGCCTTCTGCCGCACCGTGCGGCCATGAAGGATGCGGGTGTTATCGAAGAGGACAAGATCGCCCGGCTGCAGCCGGTGGACTACGGATCGCGCTGGATCGCAGAGCAGGTCAGCAAGCTGACGGTAGGCTGCATAATACTTTTTGAGCAAAGGGCCCTTGAGCGGCAACGGCGCGATGGAGCGATCGTCGTAATAGATGGCGCGGAATTGGTCGCGCGTGTCTATCTCAAGCATGGTCCGCTCGACGGCAAGGTCCACGTCGGCATCCTGAAAGCGATACAAGATCGGCGTCTGACAGAGCGTGGAAAAAGCGTTGGCATCATGGGCGCGCATGCGCTCGGCAGCGGCCATTCCATCGACAAAGATACTTTCGCCGCCGCGACCGGCGGCTGAGAGACAATGCAGCAGCTGGAAGCCAGGCACCGGATCACGATACGAATTGTCAGTGTGGACCGGCAAGCGCAGCAACACTCGCGCATCGTCGAAGATGCGGCCATGGTTGGTCTCGCGAACGTAGCCGATCTGCGCGGCAACCTGCAGCACGGCGGCGTCTTCTACGGGAACGTCGCTAAGGAAAGCCAATCCGTCGCGTCCCACATAATAGAGCCAGTCTTCGCGGATGGATGGATCCGCCATCCAGTCCGCGTAAACGGACCAGGCAAAGTGCGTGGCCGGCTGGCCCATCCATGGCAGGCGCGTGGGTCGCGCACTCAAGCGCAGGGAGCGGTCATACGCGCGCAGCCAGTGGAGAGAAAAGACGCCGGTTTCGCCGTCTTCCCAACTCAGGGTGATGTGCTCTGGCGGCCAAAGCTCAGCGGAGTGCAGCCGTGGTTCGAGCGGGAGATCGACCAGGCTTATCAGGCGCTGGCCGGTATGGGCATCGCGATGGGCGGGGGCGTTGTCTCGCAGCCACAGCGAGCTGTAGACGCTGTAACAGGAATTCTGCCAGGTGATGGTCAGCTCGGCCGGCGTGCATTTTACCTCGGCGACATCGATATCTGCTGCTTTCGCGGTCATTGTCCCTCCGCAGGGCGCAGCAAACCGATCGCGAGGGCGCGCCGGTGCTGCTGCCAGAGAGCGAGGCCGCCGACAACACTGGTAAGCCCCGCGACGCCAGCCAGTACGAGAAACATTGTCTGCCAGCCATACGTGACTGCCAAATGCGCCATGCCGTTGCCGGAGAGAATGCCCGCGAGATAGCCGAAGCCGTCGATCATTCCAGAGGCCGTTGCACTCCCTTCCTTTCCTCCAAAGTCGAGGGCCATCGCGCCCGCAAGATAAGAGTAGGGCCCGAGCAGGCAGAAGGCGACCGTAGCGACCAGAGCGAGGGGCACAAACCGCGGTGCATGCATGGTTACCTCCGCTAGACCCAGTAACGCCACAACAGTAAAGCAGAGCCCGCCAAAGAGAATGCGGCTTCGGCCTTCGGGGCCAAGGTAATCACTGAGGAATCCTGCGAGCAATACAGACAGCCCGCCGAAGAAGGGAAAGAGAGCGCTGCCGCTGGCGGCCTGCGCGCCGGTCATGCCGACCATCTGGGTGAAGTAGGTGGGTATCCAGAGATTGAAGGTTTCGCGCAGTAGCGTGGTCCCGAGAGAAAGGCCGCAGACCAGCCAGAAAGCGTAGGAGCTGAGCAGGGTGCGAAAGATCGCAGCCATGCCTGGCCGCGTGGCCGCCGCGCTTGCATCGGAAAAAAGGTTAAGCGGATTCTCCTCGGGAGCAGGCAAGTGGTACGACTGAGGAGAGTCTCGCAGAAAAATCAGATTGCATAAAAGAATCACGCTGAGCAGGCCGGCGCCGGCAGCGAAGACTCCTCTCCAGCCGAAGCCATGCGCCAGCAGGAGCGACATAATGGCGCGGGAGATGGCATCTCCGAAAAGGTAACTGAGACTGAGCACTGCCATGACGCTGCCATAGGCGGTGTAGGAAAACCAGCGCGACGTTACCTTAACCAGCCCGGCCCATCCCAGAGACTGCACCAGGCGGTTGCCCAACCAGGCAAGGGTGAAGACGGGAAATCCGCCGCCCATCATAAAGAGCACGGTGAACAGAATCGACCCGAACATGCCGCCGAGGAAGTTGCGCCGGCCGCCAAAGCGATCCGCCAGGCCGCCGCTGGGAAACTTGCCGATGGCATAGACCAGCACTCCGAGCGAAGCGATCGAACCAAGCCTTATCTGGGCGACGCTTGCGGGTGTGCCTTTGCGCACTTCCTCGGCAATGATCAGGGGCAGGGCGACGGAATAATCGGAACGGCAGAAGTAGTAACCGCCATAGCCGAGGAAAAGCAGAGAGACGGTGAGCACATGCCAGCGCGTGAGGCGCCGGGCCGGCGCGGAGGGTGCAGTGCGCAGGCTTCATTTCGGGCGCTCTCCGCGCGCGATTCTGCGCTCAATCTCGTCCAGGAGCGGCAGCGTGTGGGCAACGGTTTCCGCGGTGTAGTGTGCTCCCGCCGAACGCAGCTCCTGCTCGGCGCGAGCAAGAAGTTTTTTCTGTTCTCCGGGATCGAGCTGGGACCAATCGGCTTCCGATAGTCCGACAGTGTTGCCGCTGCGGGTGACGCCGATGGTCCACATACCGGCGTTCAGGCCTTCCTCTATATCTGACTCGGTGTCGCCAATCTTCACGCAGGAAGAAAGTGGATAGATGCGGAGGTCCATCGCCAGCCGGTAACACATCCAGGGAAAGGGCCGGCCTCCGCCGGCATCTTCAGGCGCCAGGGAGCGATCCGTACGATAGCCCTGCTCGGCTGCGAGCGCTTCCAACCGGTCAAGCATGGGGCGCGTGTAGCCGGTAGTGCCTGCGATCTTCATGCCTCGTGCGCGCATCGCTTCCACCGCGTCCACCACGCCTGAGATGACGGTGGCGTAGCCGGATAGCACCTCCATCATTTGCGGCTCGAAGTTGGCATAGATTTCGTCGACATCGCGCTCTTGCGGCACGGCATTGCGCAGCGCTCGCCATTGTTGTTTCACTTCTGGTTCTTCGAGCAACTTGCGGACGTGGTCTTTCTTAGCCAGACCCATGTATCGGCGAACCAGCGGGCGAGGGAGCTGCGACGCCAAATTGATCGAAGATGTTTTCCAGAGCATGCACGGGCGCGATGCTTCCGTGATCGACGGCGGTTCCCGCCCAGTCCAGAAAGATGGCGGGGATTTTTGTGGCTAGGCATGGATAAATCCTAAGTCGCGCATCGATTGCTCTGCCACCCCAAACGACAACGTCATACCGGAGCCTCCCGGCGAAGCCACAATCCTGACCCCGTCTTCCGGCTGCATCACGACCAGTGGCTTCTCAGGATGCTTGGCATAGACACCATACCAGCGCTCGGCGACCGTCAGGTCAGGGGCGCGAAGGAACTGCCGTGTATAGCGAAGGATGATCTCGTCGATCTCTTCCTTGTTGAAGATGTCGACGGCGAGCGAGTACTCGTGGGAGTCGCCGAGCGTGAGAGCTCCATCCGCGGTTTGCGAGACCAGCGCGTGGATTCCCCAGCGGTCGTATTCGGGGGTCTCTTCGGCGATGCGCCGGCTGAGCGCGGGGAGGGTGGTGCAAACCTGAAAAGCGGGATAGAAGCGCAGCGTGAGCCCGGCCGCGAGCGAGGGGCCGAGCTGCCATCCATCGGGCTGTGGGGCGGTACGCATCATCTGCAGTTTGCAGCGGGTCAGGCCACTGGCTGCATAGTGCTGCGGATAGAGAGTTTCGAAATCGTCGCCGCTGCAAACAATCACTGTTTCCGCTTGCCATGCGGCCGCTGCCGGTATACAGGACGGGCGGTTCGATGGCGGTCACCGCGGTCCCAAAGACGAATTGGACGTTGTATTGTTCGGCGAGAAAGCCGGGCAAGGACTGGATAACCTGGCGGGGATCGATGGTGAGCTCGGTGCTACTCCATAGGCCACCAGCAAGTCCATCGGGCTGGACGGCATGCGAGCGCTCCAGCACCTCGCGGGGTTTCAGCCATGAGCATTGATAGCCCAACTTTGGGCCGAGCTCGGCGAACTCCTGCGCCACCGCCGCCTCATCCGCGCGGTAGGCAACATGAAGCGATCCCGTTTCTCGGCGCGGCAGGTTGGCCAGATCCAGAATTTCCAGCCACAATTCGCGGCTGCGCAAGGAGAGTGCCAGCATGGTGCCGGCCGGCTGGCCGATCGGCCACACCATGCCGAAATTGCGCACCGAAGCGCCGGCCGCACGCGGGCTCTTCTCGATGACGACCACGGATTTACCGCTTTCGCTGCTACATAGGCGTGGGCCAGTCCCAGGATTCCCGCGCCTACGATCGCAACATCCGCTTTGGGATGCGACATCGAGAATTAAACTCCTGCGTTTCGAGGCATGCCGGGTTCGAGGATAGCAGGTTCCGGATGTCGAATAGGATCGGCAGCATCAGGCTCAGCTGCAGCCTAATCAGCAGTTGTTAAGCGGCGGTAAATTATGGGCGGCACTTCATCCAAGGCTAACGCGGCCACGCCCCGGCAATAAGAAGCTGAGCCAATCATGCGACGAACGATTTGGCCTTCCTTCAGGAATCTGGCTCCAAAATACATGCCGATCATCATCGACATCTCTCGCACGGGAGCCACATGGCTGATGGGGGCCAGCCTCATCGCGAAGAGCACCAGGATGTATCCGATCGGAGTAAGCACCGCGATCCCTGATGCTTCTTTCCAGCATTGGGTATATTCCGGCCAGAGTGAAGCGCGACGGCGGTAAGCTCCGCCAGAAAGCACGACGTGCGAAACAGGTTGCCGGCGTAGTCCACCAGGAACGGCGAAATCAGAAGCGTCTTGACCGAGTAACCATCGACCAGCGTGTAGCACGCGATCATGCAACCGGTCGCGACGCCCCAGAACAATCCCTGCGTGGTTAGGCGCTGTGGCGAAGAGCGGCAAGCCCACCGGAGGCAAGCAGAATTCCAGCTGTGATCAGCATTGCGCCCGCTGCGGCCAGGAGCGATGGATGCTCGTGCAGCAGCAGAACCGCACCGCAGAACGACAGGAGAGGGCCCGTTCCCCGTGCCAGCGGATACACCACGGTAAGATCGCCGGCCCTGTAGCCGCGAAGCAAGCTCTCCGTATACAGCAGGTGGAGAACACCGGTTGCCAGCAGAAAGAGGGCGGACCGGAGGCCGAGACTCGACCATGCCTTGGTTAGAACCCAGGCCGCGAGGGGCGCAAACAACAACGCTTCGGTGGTCGAAGAAAACCAGATGAGGTGCTTGCTGTGGGCTGCCCGCTTGGCCAGGAAATTCCAGGTGGCGTGGGCGATAGATGCAAAGGTGACGAGAAGAAATGCTGTAAGTGGCAAGATCGGCTCCCAGAGACACAAAGTCGCTTTCGACTTTTCCCTCTGGGATTTTTGCCCTTGGGTGCGGACCGTCCGGTCCTTTGTGGCGCTTGGACCGGTCCAGAGACAGGACCGGAACCCTAGCCACCTCGTTCCATCGAATCCAATAGCACCAGTGTTAAGCAAATGCTATGCAACCTGCAGCAAGACCCGACTACCCTTCAGGCCTTAGGCCTTTCCTTCAGGAAGGTGCTTTTCGGAGTTTGTAAGCCGGGAGTGGTTGCCGTAAAATGGTGGAGAGCGGTTTGGTAAGGAGAGTGCAACGTGGCGCAACTGATGAGGACGTCGAATCCTGTATTGAACGAAAAGCGTTTTGAGGGCTGTCGCCGAGCTCGGCGGAGGGATGACACTCGAGGGCACGGTCAACAAGACCGGCCTGCTTCTGCTTTTCGCGATGCCACCGCAGCCTGGACATGGCATCTCTTTAACCAGGCACATTCGGCCGCCGCGGTGCTGCCCTGGCTGTGGATCGGGACCATCGGCGGATTTGTCTGCGCCTGGTCACCGTCTTCAAGAAGGAATGGTCTCCGGTGACCGCGCCCGCCTATGCGCTGCTGGAAGGGTTGGCACTGGGCGGCATCTCGGCTGTTCTCGAGCTGCGTTTCCCTGGGATTGCGATCCAGTCGGTCAGCCTGACGTTCGGCACTCTGCTGGTTCTGCTGCTCGCGTATCGCTCCGGGCTGATCCCAGTGACACAGAAGTTCCGGCTGGGCATCGTGGCCGCAACCGGCGCGATCATGCTGTTTTACCTGTTGCAATTTGTGCTGGGGTTCTTCGGCGTTCACTTTACTTCGATCAACGGCTCAGGGCCGATCGGGATCGGGTTCAGCCTGATTGTCGTCGGCATCGCCGCGCTCAACCTGGTGCTCGATTTCGACTTCATCGAGAGTGGCGTACGGATGGGCGCTCCAAAATACATGGAGTGGTACGGCGCCTTCGGGCTTATGGTCACGCTGGTTTGGCTGTACCTCGAGATTCTGAGGCTGCTTACCAAAATTCGCGGACGCGACTAAGGCAGTTTCGCAATTACTGTGACCTGATGAAGATCTGCGAAATTGCCCTAGGTCCGGTCGAGGTTGCGATAGATATCGGCTATATTCGCGTTTACGTCGGTTTGCAACGGCGGTAGCTTGCTGAATGAGGAGTTGCTTAGCGCGCTCATGCGCGCCAGGTACTCCTCGTAGCCGTTGGAGTGCAGAGACTTGAGCGAGGCCACGGTGATGCGTTGCTGCATCTCGGCCACGGTCAGGCCGGCCTTCTTGCCTTCCTCAACCTTTCCGGTCAATTCCTCAATATAGTTGCGCAGGTTGATCATCTCCGTGCGGCCGGTTTGCAGCGCAGCATGGCCGGGCAGGATGGTGTTGAAGTCGGCAGCGCCGATGGAGTCGATCGTCCCCGGCCAAAGCGAGGGAAGCCGTCGGCGATGTTGGGCAGAAAGCCATGAATCACATCTCCCGTGGCGACTACGCGCTCTTGCGGGCAATAGACCACCACATCTCCAGCGGTGTGGGCGTGACCGTGAAATTCGATGTGCAGATCGTATGCCGGATCTTGCAGCAGGTACGACTTGTCGAAGGTGATCGTCGGCAACTCGAGCGTGTAATCCTTGAGCTCAGCCTGGTAGGCCTGGAACTGCCGGATCTGGTCGGCGCAGAAGGCTTTTTCCCCAGCGGAAGTTGCGTGGGCGGCCTGGTTGCGCAGGGCGTCGATTTGTTGCGGCACTTCGCCCACCGAAGCCTTCATCCGGGCGACCGCCAGGCTCGACATCAGCTGCTTGGTGGCGGCGCTGGCGATAAAGTCGACTTTCTCGCCGGTCAGACGATAGGCATGATCGCCTTGCGTGTGGTCCCAGTGAAAGTGAGTGTTGATCACGTAGCGCACGGGCTTGGTGGTCACTTCCCGCTTCATCTGGCCTATCAGAGAAGCGGCAGCCGATGGCTTGGAGTGCGCGTCGACCACCACTACGTCCTTCGAGCGGACGAATATGGCGGCGTTGCAGTTCAACATGGCCTGAGGACGGGCACGCGCGAAGTAAACGCCGTTGGCAACCTTCTGAATGTCGAAGAGGTTGGCATCGGAGCTGGGAGCCGCTGACCGTGCCCAGGCAGCTCGATGCTAGGCAAGCTCCAGAATCGAGGCCCCGGCCAGGGCGCTCCCCATCAGGACACGAAGGAAATCGCGGCGTGAGGTGGGTGCGTTCACGACATGGTTGTGCGAGTGATGGTGATGATGGCTGATGGGCCGAGTGCTTCTCCATGCTTCGGTATCCTTTCGAGCGAATGAGATAGCTCATCTTATCGTCGGCTTGCCTGAATGGGAACCGTCCGGTCGAGAAGGCGAAAGAATAGGTCCTCGTGACGCTAATCGGCTCGAAGTCCAATATTGACAATGCTCGAAGCATTATGAAAGTATCCCGGACGACACATAGTCGCGTGATTTGAGGGACCCCGAATATCGGGCACAAGGAGACTGCTTCCATGAAGAAACTAGCGATCAGTGCAGGTTGTTTGTTGGCATCGCTGAGCATTTTTGCCCAAGGCCCGCAGACTTATAAGGGCGAGATCATTGACAGCCAGTGCGCCGCTTTGGGCGGCCACCAGATTATGGAGAAGAAGGGCGAAAGCCCGAAGGACTGCACCACTCGCTGCGTGAACATGGGCGGCAAGTACACTCTGTTCGATCCCGCAACCAAGACCGCCTATCAACTCGACGATCAGAAAAAGAGCGCCGCGTTCGCCGGGGCGAAGGTGGCGGTGACCGGGACGCTGAACCCGGCGACCAAGACGATCCACGTGACCAACATCAAGGCCGGCTCTAAGCATCGCTTGCTTCGCGGCTGCGTTTTAGACAGATTGCTTCACTTGCGAAGCGCCTGCCTGGAGCAGACGCTTCTCCAGTTCCGGCTGGGAATTTTCCGGCGCGTCGACCACCCCTACCAGTATCTTCCCGTTCCAAATCTCAGGATCTGTAATCACGCCTTTGAAATTGGGCAGTCCTGCGCCGATCAGCAGAACTACCAGCGTGGTGAGGATGGCTCCCAAGCATGATCATCTCGTAGACGATGATGCCGTTGGTCCACGCGGGCGTAAGGGACATGCCGCCGGTGAGAATCGGATAGGACTTCTGCGAGAGCGTGGTGAGCAAGAGGCCACAGGTGCCGCCGACCACCGCACCCAGCACTGCCCATCGATAGGGGATGCCGGTGGCGTGCTCGTCGGTAAATTCGTAGCCCTCGTGGGGCTCGCCGGAGATCACGACGATCTGGCGCGGGTCTAATTTGAGCTCGGAGCTGGCGGCGCGCAAGGAGTCGAGGGCGCGCTGGGCGGCCTCGGGTTCGGAGTAGAGCGCATAGAGGGCCTTCATTCCGCCACATCCGTGGGCAGCGGCCCGGGCATGCGCCAAACCATGATGCTTCGCTTCGGCCTTGGGCGATGTTCGAACCCTGAAGTGGGGCTGCAGACCAACCTTCAATTCCCAGATGGAAATCATGGGCACGAATTTTGAGAACAGCAGGTAGAGCAGCAGCATGAAGCCAAAGCTCGAAGCCATCAAGTATCTTCCACCCAGGTGGGCCGGTAAGTACCCCAGGAGTAGGGCAGGAACTTGTGCTCGAGCGAGGGCACCACGATGAGGAAGCGCTCGAGCCACATGCCCACGACGACAGTGCAGGACGCGATCGCGGTTCCGGTGATGGTGCGCAGGCGCTTGATGGCCAGGATGGGCACGGGGATGATGAAGTTGCAAAACACCATGATCCAGAAGAGCGGCGCGAACTGCTTGCGAATGCTCTCCCAGAAGACAGCCATCTCCGGAGGGGAGTTGCCATACCAGGCGGTGAGCCGCTCGGCGAAGGTGAAGTAGAACCAGAGCAGGCTCATGGTCAGCAGCAGCTTGCCGAGATTCTCGAAATGGATCGGCTCCAGATATTCCTCCAGGTGCAGGAGCTTGCGCAGCAGCGCCATGGCCAGGATCAAGGCGGCGATACCGCTGAAGATCGCGCCGGCGACGAAGTAGGGGCCGAAGATCGAGGAGTGCCACATGGGCACCGGGGTCATGGCGAAGTCCCAGGAGACGATGGTGTGCACCGAGACGGCGACCGGAATGATGACGATGGCCATGATGTGCATGGCGATTTCGAGGCGCTGCCATTGACGCTGCGTGCCCTGCCAGCCCAGGGCTAACACGCGGTAGATCTTCTTGCGTAAGCCGGTGGAGGCGTCGCGGACGGCGGCGAAGTCCGGGATCGTGGGCAGATAAAGGAAGGTGGTGCTGCCGGTGAGATAGGTGGAGATGGCGAAGAAGTCCCAGGCAAGCGGCGAGCGGAAATTGGGCCAGATATGGCGCTGGTTGGGGTAAGGGATCATCCAGAAAGCGAGCCACGGGCGCCCAATGTGGCAGAGCGGAATGATGGCGCCGATCAAGACCGAGAAGACGGTGATGGCCTCTGCACAGCGAGTGACAGGGCGGCGCCAGGTGGCATTGGTGAGACGCAGGATCGCGGAGATCAGCGTGCCCGCGTGGCTGATGCCGATCCAGAAGACGAAATTGGTGATGTCGAAGGCCCAGAAGACCGGGGAGTTGAGACCCCAGACGCCGATGCCGGCATAGAGCTGATAACCAAATGCGGCCACACCGGCGAGCAGCAGGCTGGTGGCGAACGCCACGGCGACCCAATACTTGCCGCTACTGTGGAAGAGCGGCCGCAGCAGGTCGTGCTCGATTTGTTCAGCCGTTTTTTGCATCTTGCCAGGTGCCTCGTTCGAGATAGGTCACGTTGGGCTTGGTGCCCAGTTCGCCCAACAGCTTGGTGCCGCGATTGGAGCTCGACAGACGCGCGACTTCGCTGTTGGGATCGTTCAGGTCGCCGAAGACCAGGGCCTTGGAGGCGCACGATTGCGCGCAGGCGGTGGTGAATTCGCCGTCCTTCAGCTCGCGCTTTTCCGCTTCCGCCTGAATCTCGGCTGCCTTGATGCGCTGCACGCAGAAGGTGCACTTCTCCATGATGCCAACGCTGCGCACGGAGACGTCAGGATTGAGTTGCAGCTGCAGTGGCATATCCCACTCGGGATTATAGAAATTGAAGAAGCGCACGTTGTAGGGGCAGGCGTTGGCGCAAAAGCGGGTGCCGATGCAGCGGTTGTAGACCTGGGCGTTGAGCCCTTCGGGCGTGTGATAGCTGGCGTAGGTGGGGCAGACGGGCTCGCAGGGCGCTTCATCGCATTGCTGGCAGAGGACGGGCTGAAAGCGGATCTTGGGGTTGGGGAAATCGCCTTCCCAATAACGCTCCACGCGAATCCAGTGCTTGGCGCGGCCGCGCGCAGCCTGGTCTTCTCCCGCGGTGGGGATGTTGTTTTCCGCGTGACAGGCGACTACGCAGGCTTCGCATCCGGTACAGCGGTCAAGATCGACTACCAGTCCCCACTTGTGCGACATGTGCTTTTGCCTGCCCTTCTCACCTAGGTCTAGTCCGTTAGAACCGCCAAAGCCCAGGACTATGTCCTGGGAAATTCTCAGCCAGTCCCGTTACGGACGGCTGAGACCGTGATTCTGGCTTCTCACTCACCCAGCGAACCTGGCGAATCCGCATGGTGCTCTGCTTCAGCCGTCCCTATCCCTGGTGAACTCTAAAGTACCACGCATGGGCTGAAGCCCGTTCCCTTCTGAGCCTGTGTACATCAGCGCCTTTCCTCCTCGTGGGGGAAGCCGCTCATTCCGCCTGCGAACAATATCAACTTGGCCTGCTCGGGTCCGCCTGCGCGCGTAAGCTTCACGCGTGTCGCGGCCCAGGCGAGCGATCCGGTTTCGTGTTCCGCGAGGGGCGCGAGAATCGAGAGCGGGTTCGTGCCACGGCCGCTGGCGAAGCGGGTGAAATTCTCATGGCCCTGGCCGACCGGCATGGCAACCAGGTCGGGTGCGATGCCAGGAGAGAGGACCGCGGCGGCGCGCACGCTTCCCTGCGGCGATGCGATCTCTACCAGATCGCCTTCCTTGATGCCCAAATGCTCGGCGGTCTTGGGATGGATCTCGACCCAGCTCGACCACATAGCCGAGGTGAGCACGTCGGGCAGCTCCTGCAGCCAGGGCAGATGGGCGAGCGAACCATCGCCCAACGCCTGCGAAGCGTAGGGCAGGAAATAGAAAGGAAAGTCGCCCGCGGCACCGGCAAATTCCGGCGCGCGTCATCGCCATCGGGCGCATGCTTAGGCGCCGCCGCGGGAGACGATGGGGCGGCAGGGTGAGCCGCCGATGGCGAGCTCCACCAGCCACCCTGGGTCTGCGCGGCGTCCCAAAAATCGTCGTCTGTCTTGGCGTCGATGGAGCCGCCACGGGTGCGCAGCGGAACGAAGGCGGCGCGCAGCATGGCGTCGTAGGTCGCAAAGGGAAGAGCCTTGGCGACGTCGCCGCCAAGTTGATGCGCCAAGCCAAGCAGCACATCGGGCATGGAGCGGGTGTCGTGCAGAGGCAGAACGGCGGGGGGTGCGAGGCTGGCCACGGCCTGCAACGAGCCAGACTCGGGCATGCTATCGAGCCAGGACTCGAGCGGCGCGTGGTCGGGCAAGATCAGGTCAGCCTGGGCGCTGGTTTCGTCGATGAAGTTGCCGAAGCTGACGATGTAAGGAATTTTTGCGAGGGCCTCGCGTATGCGTAGAGCCGGCGGCGCGGAGAAAATCGGATTGGCCTCGTAGAGCAGCAGCATCTGCGGCGCGTGCGGCTGGCCGAGAGAGCTTAGCAAACGCGTTGAGGCTCGCCAGGCTGGCCTGCATCTGCGGCGCGGACTGCGCGAGATCGGGCGTGAAGCCCAATATCGGCGCGCGGTCCACTAAGGATTCCAGGGCATTGACGGCCAGCGCGTTGAACAAGCCATTGGTGTGGGCGAGCGGCGGACCGCCGACGATGGCAGCCGCTGATCCGCTTTGCGTGATCTCGTGCGCGAGCCGCTTGATTACAGCGGCAGGCACGCCGGTCTGCTTCTCTACCGCTTCGGGCGAGTAGTCGGGCAGGCCCGCGGACCAGCCGGCGATGAGCGAACCGGCGCGGGACGCAGCGCCTTGTGGCGCGAGCTTCTCGCTCAGGATGACATGCGCGATGCCCAGCGCCAGCGCGCCTTCCATGCCCGGCCGGCAAGCAATCCACTCATCGGTGTTGGCGCCGGTCTGCGACATACGCGATTCGATCTGCACGAATTTTGCGCGGCGGCCGGGGCGGCCCTGGCGCATCACGCCGTAACCGATCGATTGCGCCACGGAAGAGTTCCAGGCGCCGAGGAAATCAGCGCCGAAGGAGATTACATAATCCGCGCGAGCGAGGTCGAACGTGGGCAGCGCGGCATGGCCGAAGCTGAGCAGATTTGCCTGGCGCAATACCGCTTCATCAAAGGGTTGATACCAGATTGCCGGTGGCGCGCCGTAGGCTTTCAGGAAGCGCTCGATGAGTTCGTGGCGTTGTCCGCTCAGGGGCCGCGCCAAAAAGGCAAGTGCGTCGGTGGACTTCGATGATTGCAACGCGGACAGATGCCCGGACAATTCCTTCAGCGCATCGTCCCAGGTTATTTCCTGAAATTCGCCGGAGCCGCGCGGGCCGGTGCGCTTGATGGGGTGAGTGATGCGATCCGGATGGTAGAGCACTTGCAAGCCTGCCTGGCCGCGGGCGCAGAGCTTTCCTTGATTGATGGGGTGCTGCGGATTACCTTCGAGTTTTTTCGCCAGGCCCATTTTGATCAGCCCCTGCTGGCCATGACGCACAACTTCTGCCTCGCCCTGCATGACGCGCACCAGCAGGCCGCACCCTGCGGAACAGAGAGTGCATACGCTGGGCTTCCAGGTGGCGATGCCGGGGATCAACTCTTCCTCGGGAACGAAACGGATCAGCTGCTTCTCGGGCGCACGACAGGCTTCGAGCGTTGCCATCACGCCGGAAAGAGCCGATATTTTGATGAAGTCTCGCCGTTCCATAAGGGTCAGTAGTGACAGGTCTCGCAATCGATCGATACTTTTTTCTGGGTGTGGCAGTTGAGACAAAAGCCCATGTTCAAATCAATTTTGCGCTCAGCGGTGGTTTGCTTGGTGAGGTCGCCGTGGCAGGAGGCGCAATCGACCCCAGCGCGGATATGGGGCGCGTGATTAAAGCGCACATGCGCCGATTCGCTGTAGTTGTAAACGCGCACCCAGGGAATCTCTTCGCCACGCGCCTTGTAGGCGGCGATCTTCTTGATCTCGGGCCGGTCGGTGGCGATCGACGAGTGACAGCTCATGCAGACATTCACGCCGGGAATGCGTGCTTCGGGTCCTTGATCGACACCCACATGACAGAAGGTGCAGGGCAGTCCCTTGGCAAGGTGTACGGTATGGGTGTAAGCGATAGGCTGCACGGGATGTTCCGGATGAATGTCGAGAAAGTCTCTGATAGCGGCGGATGCGTCAGGATGCGCGGGGGTGAAAACACCCGTGGTCACGTATTGCGGTGGCCCCGATGCGCGCGTCGCCCGCGAGGGGAGCACGACTTCCACCAGCGCCCAGGCGGAGACGCCAGCCACAATGATTAACAAGCAAATTCGCCAACCCATCGGGATCCGCATAGAGGGCAAGTCTTAGGGCATTTTCACTTCTACTCTGCACAGGCAAGTGTGGCGAAGGCGTCTTTTCTTGCGTGGAACTGTGGATCGGCCTTAAAAGTGCAGATGCTACACGAGTGCCGACCACTTGTAAATAATGAAGAGTAGAATGGCCCGCATTGTGGTTTAAGGCAGTTTCGCACCAATTGCAAACTCCCACCGGGCGCGGCTCCACGCCGTGCCCGCATCCCAAAGACGGACGGCGCTTTGTTGTTGGAGTCCGAAGCCCGTCCAAACTCCGGGCCATGCATGCGTCCGGAAGGAGTTGGTATGAGCAACGCGCCGAAGAATCCTGGCCTGGACGGCCGCGCCCGCGAAAAGAGCGGACAGATCGATCACAAGCATCCCACCACCAAGATCAAACACCTGCGCGAGCATTATGGACAGCACTTTGCCCCTGATTGGGATGGCGAGCGCACTCTCGGTGAGTTACTCAAGGAGACCAAGTTCGAGTCACTCAGCCAATACATCAAACACCACGGTCACCAACCTGTAAGCGCGAGCTAGACATTTCATCTTGACTCCTAAGCGGCGCGGCTTACCAGGCCGCGCACACATCTGATTCTCGACAACCACAATGATCGGTTGAATCTTCCACTTTCGCTGAACCCGGGCGGTCCCTGGGTTCCGAGGTCGTTGGCATTGTTTTCGCGTGAGTGGTCACCTCCAGGAACCACCGGCACGCCGGCCAAGGTAAGCTGGATGTTCCTGATGAGGCAAAGACGTATTGAACAAGACTCGAGAAACGAAGAGTTACACTCCCACGCGGCTTAGCGAGAACGGTTGCTTGCTCATGCTTTCGATGATGGGTTGCAACAACACCGTGCAACCGCCTGTTGCTCCGCATCGCAATACGGAGGCGCGTCCAAGCACCCCTGAGTATCAGCCACGAGACAACTCAACTTACTCCGGCAACGATGAGCGTAGGCGACGGCCACGCCGCGGGCGTCCGGAGGAGCAGGCGGCGCCGGGCCAATTCGACTTCTATCTGCTGAATCTTTCGTGGTCGCCGGAGTTCTGCGCGACCCACGGTGACAGTCCGGAGTGCGGGCGTAACCTGGGGTTTGTGGTGCACGGATTGTGGCCGCAGGATACGAGTGGCGACTATCCACAGCATTGCAGTGATGCGCCCGGCCCCTCCAATCCGCAGGCCGACACGGATATCATGCCGACGGCGAGCCTGGTAGAGCACGAGTGGGAGACGCACGGCACATGCTCAGGACTGGGGGCCAACGATTATTTTGCCGCCATTCATAAGGCATACGCGGCAGTAAAGATTCCGAGCGAATATTGGCTATGGGCGGGGATGCCGATGGCGTCACTCCTGACGACTTGTTGGCGCGCTTTGCGAGCGGCGAATCCCGGATACCCGGCGGGCAGTTTCGCGCTGAGCTGCGGCAACAACCGGCTCACGGCAGTGGAGATCTGCCTAAGCAAAGACCTGCGCCCCGAGGCCTGCCAGGGTGTGCGGTCGTGCCGGGCTAACGTGGTGAAGGTAACGCCGCGATAAGGGTGCAACTTAGGGTTGGGAGGAGGGGGGTACAGGGGCTGCGGGTTGAGGAGCAGGCTGAGAGGTGCTCGGCACCCCTCCCTGCTTAGCCAGCTTCTCCGCCTGTTTTCGCCTGTGATGACGCACCATGTCGGGCCAAAATTCGATGACTTCTGAGCCGATAATTGCCTGGGCGGTCACGGTGAATCCACGTCCGAGGGTGCCGCCGACAGTTCGATCTGATTGCGGGTAGTAGAGGTTGGAAACGGCAGCGCCCATGAGATTGCCCAGGACGTTGGCATAATTCGGTCCCCAGGTAGCGTTATCGCGCTTGCACCACACGGTGCTGGTAGCGGCCCAGAGAAAACGGCGGGTGTAGCTGCCTGTGCCTTTCTGAAAATAACGCGGATCTTCCTTCATCAGGCTTGCCAGCACGGCGTTTCCCAGCAGATTGCCGGTGAAGTAATCGGTATAAGCAGCGCCGAATCGCTTGGCGTACCCTTGCATTCCTTGCCCGTATTCGGGAAAGCTGTCGTCGGCCTGATCGATGCCGGCGCCAAAACCCGCAAGCAGGAAGGGCCACGGATCAGTCGCGCTTTTGAAGAAGAGTTGATACTTCTGACCGGAAGTCAGAGGAACCGCGTCCTTGTTCGTGGTGGTGTTGAATGTTGCCATGACCCCGAAGACCCGTT
This sequence comes from uncultured Acidobacteriaceae bacterium, assembly GCA_963775365.1. Taxonomy (GTDB): domain Bacteria; phylum Acidobacteriota; class Terriglobia; order Terriglobales; family Acidobacteriaceae; genus PALSA-350. Next base: position 208,161 of record CAVZJL010000021.1, read on the forward strand.
GCTTCTCCTGCGCCTTAAGCTGCTCTTGCGCCTTCTGGCGTTGTGTTTCCTCCGGAGTTTGGGCCACCGCGTTTTGAGCGACGGGGGTCTGAGAGCCTGACTGCTGGGGCACTGGGGGATTGCTGGAGGAAGAAGTCTGCTCTATGCCCGCCAACGGAGCATCCGGCAAATTCAGCGCGGCATCGGCGTTTTGTGATCTTGCCACGGGGCCGGCAAAAATTAAGACCAGGGCTACGAATGCAGCCGGAAACCATCGATTTAAAGCCAATCGGCTACCTCAATCCTGCGCGTAGACCAATCGCCCAAACCGGCCAACATGGGCTGTCGCCTCTTACGAAGATGCAACTCGTAGCTGCCGGGCCTATCTGGAGTCGAGTCTCAACCTAAGAAACAGACGAGACAAAGCACGAAAAAGCCTACATTTCGACACAAGCGCCGAGAGATGTTCGAGTCGCAGTGGACGTGCTCTGTGATCCGAATCGTGTGCTTGTGATCCAAACGCGCCGCGAGAGCGGTGGATGGTATCCACAACGATCCTCGCACGTTTCTCCGATTGCCGAAAACAGTCTTGGTCTTATTCTATGGCAAAATCGCTGACCGGGCCCGGGAATCGAGAAATGCTTGTTGTATGAACAAACAACTCTAGTGCGGCGAAGTCGGCCAGCCATCGGTCGATACCGATTTGCCGGCTGCGCTAAAAAGAGCAATTCGTGGTAACAATCACAAATTGCGGATTTATGGCTCCTCAGG
>CAVZJL010000022.1:0-175478 GCA_963775365.1 uncultured Acidobacteriaceae bacterium
GGTCATTACCAATGAAGGTGACATCTGGTTCACCAAGAAGAAAGATAGCCAAGCGGTCTATGCAATCGTCGAATCAGACAAACCCTGGCCGCGCGCGACCTGGAAGGAATTTACGCTGCATTCGGTTCGCGCAACCTCCAAGACCGAAGTGAGCGTGCTTGGCCAGAACGACCAGGTAGCCGAGTATCACCCTGAAATCAAGCCCCAATCCACCTGGCATCAGGAAAAGGACGGCCTCCACGTGCGCGTGATGCAGACCCAACGCCTGCAGGACAACTTTCACTGGCCGAACCCCGCTGTGCTGAAGATTACCAACGCCGAGCCGGCGCTCACGCCGCCGCACGTGCAAACCACCTCGTCCGCCGCCGAATCATCGGGCCTTCAGGAGACACTACGCGGCGAAGTCCTCGATATGGGTGACAGCTCATCGCTACAAGTCGGATTTGAATACCGTCCGATCGTCGGCGAAGACGCCAACTCCCGTTCCGCCGGCTGGATCGCGACGCCAGTGCAAACCATCACCAAGTCCGGTCCTTTCACAACCCATATCGAAGGGATCTCTCCAAACGGCAAATATGAGTTTCGCGCCGTCATTCACCATCCGCTGCTCGCTCTCTACGGTGCAGAGATCCCGATGCAGCGCTAGCTTGCACCGAGAAAGGCTCTGCGGAGGCTATTTCGCAGCCGGATAGCCCAGTGCCGCTGGGCATGGCTTAGAGCGAAGGGTAAGCAGAGTACGGGCTACCGAAACAATAAGCGAATCGCCTTGTTTGACGGTGATCCCCGTCACCGCCTCGAGAGCCAGCGACCACGGCGCTAAGAAAATGACCTGTGATATTGATCACAGACCCGAAGCTCTTTCTTGGCGATCCTCAAAGTAAGGAAACCCCGCGTGGCGGCAACACGGACGCCGGCCGGAGGAAAGAGGTTGGTCATGATAACTGCTTCCAGTAGCCCAACACACCAGCAGCACGTGAGTTCTCGTTTGGGGCCGGTGGGGCTTCGCTTTCAATCGATTCTGGTCGCAACAGATTACTCTCCCGCAAGTACAACTGCGGTAAAGTTGGCTGCGCGGCTCGCGAAAGAATTTCACGCCCGGCTTTATGTGCTGCATGCGGTCGAACCGGACCTCTATGCGAGCAACGTGGGCGGAGGTCCAGTTCCCGGGCTCCAGCTGATGAACCTCCAGATTGAGCGCGAGAACCTCCACAAATATGCTGAGCGCATTCCTGATTTGCGGACCGTGAAGCACAAGGAAATAGCATTTCTGGGCTCACCCGGCGATGCGATTCAGTCGGCCGGCCAAGCCAATAACATTGACCTCCTGGTGCTGGGTTCCCACGGACGCCATGGACTGGCAAAGCTGGCTCTTGGATCCATCGCCGAATGGGCGATTCGCCGTCTTGAGTATCCTGTTCTCGTCGCCGGCCCCCTCTGCGTCAAGGCCTTTCGCCCCATCAGGTCCATCGTCCTGGCGACAGACTTCTCCCCGGAGGCTTTGCGTTCGGTTCATTATGCCAGCTCGTTGGCCCAGGATTATAACGCCACATTGACGGTCATGAATGTACTGTCCCACGCGAGCGCCCCGGAAGAGCAGTCACAAAACGAGTTGAGCTCGATGAAAAAACTCAGAGAGCTGTTGCCCAGCGCCTGTGGAGACGAATTCACCCTGCAATATCAGGTGAGAACCGGCGAGATTGCCCCGGCCGTCATTGACGTGGCGCGGGAAGGCAAAGCGAGTTTAATCGTCCTGGGTGCGCGCCATCGGCACACCTTGGCAGATCACGCGCCGCGGAACAAACTATCGGCCATCATTCGCAACGCCCGCTGCCCTGTACTCGTAATCCCGGCTCACCGCCCTTGAGTGACAGATCTGCTGGCTGTGACAGCAGTCACATTTGCAGGTGCTGTGAACGATATCGAATGTGATGATCGCAGGCCGGCGAAATCGTGAACGGGCCAGTCTTGACGAGCAACAATATGTGATTCGGGTACTCTATTGCCGGATGGTCAGCACCGGGCAAGTGCTGCTGCTGATCACTTGAAACGCCACGCCCGTTTTAAAATTCTCGAACCAGTGAGATGTCCTGCGAGTCCCCAGCACAATGAGATCGGCTTTCACCCGCTGAGCGAGCAATAGAATGCCGTCAGCAGCGAAGCCGTGCTCCAGAACACACTCTGGCTCGCACCATTCGCGGGCCACGTCGGGAACCAATGTCTGCAACGCTCCGATAAACCGATCGTTCAATGCCTGATCGTTCATTTGACCCGAGTGTTCCAGCTCGGGCAGCACATGACACAAATAGAGGTGGGCGCCGGAGTCCTGGGCAAACGATAAGGCAAAGACACATGCCTTTGCCGCCTCCGGAGAAAAATCCGTCGCGTAGACGATTGTCTGAAAGCTTACCGGCCCCTTCGGCGACGGCACTGCCGGCCCGATGGTGAGAATTGGACACCTGGCTTGATGAATCAGCTCCTCCGCTGTCGATCCGAGAACAAGCTTGGTCAGACCTTTTTGGCCGCGTGTGCCAATGACCAACAGGTCGATAAGCGTGTGCTCCGCGACCTGCAGAATCTCGCTGGCCGGGTCCGCCCCTTCGCAGAGGACAGTCTCTGCGCTTACCCGCACCGAGTCCAGCTCCTTTTTTAAGCGGTCCAGGGATCAGTTCCAAATCTGCGTAAGATGTCAATGCTCATCCCCGAGTCCCCGGTCTTGAAAGCTGTTCGAAGATCGACAACATGCATCAGGCGAACCCGCGATTGACAGCGCTCCGCCAGGGCTTGCACATATACCTTGGCGGTTTCCGCTCTAGCTGAGAAGTCTGTTGCAAACAGAATGTTATCCAGTGCCACTGAAATCTGATTTCCAAGAACTGTCATACTGCACCTCCTCTGATCCGAACGCTTCCTGTTGTATCGGCATCAGCTCGGAAAGTTGGATGGGATCGTCATTACTGGACAGTGAGCTTCACGTATCGAAGCGCTCACCACGCCGTCAGCGCAATCCGTGGCCTGGTTACCACCGCGGTGCAGGCCGAAGAGAATGAGAGATGACTTCGACTTTGCGGCACGAGCGGCGATTGCCTCGTCGGCTCTCCCGTGGATAACGGTCGACCTTACCGAGATACCTCGATCGCGCAATCTACCAGCCCATTCCTTGCACCGTTGCTCGTCATCTTTGTCTGACACGTGCCTGTGCCTGGGATCGATGACATGTATAAGCTCAAGCTCCGCTCCCAACTGGGCGGCAAAGTGGCCGGCGAACGCCAGAATATCGTCGGGCGACCCGGTCCATGTCGTGGCACAGAGAATGCGCTGGATCGGAGCAGCCTCCCCATCACGGAGAATTGCATGTGGCCCCAGCACCATCACTGGGCAGCGGACAGTTCGAAGCAGGTGCTCAGCTGTTGAGCCAAGACTTTGCCGGTCGATTGGGCCATAGCCAAAGGCGCCAAGTAACAGAAGATCTGGTGTACGTTCAAGGATGGCTCCCTCGATCGTGTCTGAGACGTTGCCAATTCTTCTCACGGAATCGCTCCATAGACCTTCTCCCCGGAGCCGCTCTTCTATATTTTTGAGATCAGATTGAAGATCACGCTGGGACATTTGCATCGCCAGCGGGCCGGCCTCGAGAGCGCTTGCGTAATCGGCCGGACTCTGCACGCCGATGAGATGAACGAACGATCCGAACTTCTTCGACAGCATCACGGCGTACTTGAGCGAGCTCTCCGCCGCTTCAGAGAAGTCGTAGGCTACGAGCAGCTCCTTGGGATGGTAGTGGATACATTCTGCGTAAAGGGGAAAGGGAATATTTTGCGTCATGAAGCCACCCGCTGTGCGTCCTGGTCTTCTGGTAGTTGGGTGAACACTACATCTCTCAGCACTCTCCGAATGCGAAAATTCCTGTGAACCCGCTCGTCCCTGCGCGTGGCAGGGACGAGCGAAGGCTTCCCGTCATCGTCGGAAGTCACCTTGAAAAGCGGAGAACACGCTTGGCATAGCCAGAAAAATTCTGAGCGGAAGTCTTGTGCAGCGCCAGTCTCCCGTTGATATACGGAGCCTTGCCGCAGATAGCGTAGCTCCTCGTTACATTCTGGATTGAAGCAATGGCCGATCATAAAAGCCTCTTTCACGGGGCACTTTTCATGTACCCCTCCCAGAGAGATCCTAGGGTAGGCCGGGCGTTTGATTCTGTGATGGACGTCACAAGGTGCACCACATCTCATTTATCGGAGAGTGGAGGCGTGGCGATCTCCTGCGCGTAACGCATGGCAATCACGATCAGCGGTGGGCAGGGACGTGCTGACCTGCAATTCAGGCAGCCTTTTTGGATGCTCTTGTAGATACAGGTGTAGTGCTTTTCAATAAAGTTGTTTGGCATTCCGGTCAGCTCCGATGCTTATTCTGCGGTCGGCCGGAGAACCAGTCTGTGATCGTCGTCACCGTATGGGTTTACGATGGCAACCGGTTCGAAGTAACGATCAGCACATTTTTATGCCGCTTTCCCCGATGTCAGCGAACACCTTCATGAGACCAGTCGTGCCAAGCAGCTGCCGAACCTGCTTGCCAAGATTGATGAGTTCTAGACTGCAGCCCGCCGAACGGGCAGAAACATAGAGACGAACCAGCGTGCCCAGGCCCATGCTGTCTACGCGGGTAAGGTTCGTCAAGTCGAGGACAATTCTTTTGGTATCAGGCATCAACTGGCTGACCCTGACGTAGAGAATGTCGTTTACCCCTGCCACTAACTTGCCGTTGCAGTGCACAACCAATGCATTTCCCGCCCGGACAACATCAAGCGTAAGGGGGCAAACCGTTGCTTTGTCAGACATGAGACCTTGCCTCGTTCAAAATTTCCTGAATTCAAACGGAAACCGAATTCTCGCATATTGGGGCAGCGATTGACATCGCGAATCACTACGGCAAGTGGTTGGTCCCATGGGATCATGGGTGCATGGATGGCCGCCAACCCCTGCCAACCCTGCTGTCGCACGCGCTGGTTGCTTTTACCATCGAGTTCGACAATGAGTTCGAGCACCAGGTGCCGCATCGCACGACAAACCACGGCTCAACCACTCGTTCGCACCCAGTCCCCTGGCTGGTATCGATGGTCATGTGGTCAAACTTCATGCGCTTTATCGATGAAGAGGGAACCACTTTTCGTGAGCTGCAGCATCGGCTGCGGATGCCCGCCAAGAACCTGCGCAACTGGTTGACGCGCCTGGGGGAGTGGTGGGGTTACCTCGTCGTCGAGCCCAACGCGATGATTACCCCCACTCCCGGGGGCCGAAAGGCAATGGAGATCTGGCGAACGCTGGATAGCCTCGTAGAGAGGCGCTGGCGGGAAAGGCTTGGCCACGACACCGTCGACCATCTCCGCGAAGCGCTGATCGCCATAGTTCGTCAGATTGATGTTGCCTTGCCTAACGCTCTACCAATTCTGGGGTACGGGCTTTTAAGCAAGGGGCCGGAGGACGCGCAGAGTGCTTTGGCGGATGCAACAACGATCACCAGCCTTCCTCTGGTCTCGCTGCTCTCGAAGGTCCTGCTGTCTTTCGCCATTGAGTTCGAGCAGGAGTCGGAAGTGTCGCTTGCCATCAGCGCCAATGTTCTGCGCCTCACAGGTGAGGGTGGGGTTGAGGTGAGCGATCTCCCTCGCCTATCCGGAGTTTCGAAAGAGGCGATCGCGGTGTCGCTGAGCTTTCTTGGCACGCGCGGATATGCCGTGATTCAACCGAAACCGACTGCCGGCCGGAAAAAGTTGCTGTTGCTTACTCCCAAAGGCCGGAGGGCACAAGACAAGTACCATCAGCTGCTGTTGGCCGTTGAAGAGCGTTGGCAGTCACGCTTTGGCGACCAGGCCATCGGCGGTCTACGGGATTTGCTTGAGCAATTGGCCGTCGGGCCTGCGGAGCGGCAATCCCCGCTTTTTCGCGGATTGGAGCCCTATCCCGAAGGCTGGCGCGCATCGGTTCCTAGGCCTGAGGTTCTTCCTGACTTCCCGATGGTCTTGCACCGCGGTGGGTTTCCGGACGGCAGTTGACCATTTTGCTAGCCTCTTTGCATCTGATGTATGATGTTTGATGTAGAGAGAGATGCGGACTACCCTATCCATTGACGATGATGTCCTCAGTGCAGCCAAGGAAATGGCCGCAGCGCAAGACAAGACAGTAGGCGAGGTCATCTCCTCCCTTGCCAGGCGAGGATTGATTCCAACCGAATCTCGGCGTCAGTCGCGGAATGGAGTTCCGCTGTTGCCAGTGCGCGCAGGTGCTAAGCGGGTGACATCAGAGCTCGTGCATCAGCTGCGCGATGAACTGCGTTGAAACGGTTTCTAGTCGACATCAACGTCCTGATCGCGTTGATCGACCCGGCCCATATCCAGCACGACCGCGCCCACGAGTGGTTTGCGGTCTCAGGGAGAAAAGCCTGGGCTACCTGCCCGCTTACGGAAAACGGTGTCCTGCGAATTGTTGGTCACGTTCGTTACCCCAACTCCCCCGGTACACCGGCGGCGGTTGCAGAGCTACTGAGAGCGATGTGTGAGTTGCCTGGCCACGTTTTTTGGCCCGACGACATTACGCTCCTTGATCCAGCGCGCGTGAATGGTAGCCGGCTTTTGGATTCCGCGCAGGTTACGGATAGCTATCTGTTGGCGCTAGCGAGCGCGCACGGAGGACAACTCGCCACCTTCGATCAGCGCCTGGTCGCGGATGCGGTTGTGAACGGAGCCCAAGCCCTCCACCTGATCCGCTAACTGCGTGTTCCGCATCATGCGTGTGAAACTTCGAACGCCGCACGGCGCCGCTCCAGGAAGCGGCGAACCGCGGGATCGCGCTCCAGACCGATGGCGATCTCGTATGCATGCCGGGCGTCTTCGTAAGCCCCTAAATTAGCCAACAACTCCGCGCGTGCTGCCCAGTAAGGCTGGTACTCGACCAGTCGAGCATCGCACATGGGATCGGGCATGTTTTCGAGAGCGGCTTGCGCGCCCTGTAGCTCTGCTACAACCAAGGCGCGGTTGATGGCCACCACAGGTGAGCTGGTGATGGCGAAGAGCGCGTCGTAGATCCGCAACACCGCGTCCCAATGAGCGTGACCCGTGCAGCGGCGATGGACGTGCGCGGACTGGACAGCGGCTTCGAGTTGATAGCGGCCGATCACACCGAAACCTTGCGCACGAAGCAGCAACGCTTCCGCCTCATCGATCATTTGCAAGTCCCAACGCGCAACATCTTGATCGGCCAGGGGGACATAGTCTCCGTCATCGCTGCGCCGCGCGCGCCGACGCGCTTCCGCGTGCAGCATCAGGGCGAGCAGGCCTAGTCCTTCCGGCTCGGTAGGCAACAGCTCGGTGACCAGTCGTGCCAGAAAAAATGCTTCGCCCGTAAGATCGCGTCGCGAGCTGTCAGTCCCTGCCGCATCGCTCCAACCCTCCGAGAACGCGGCGTAGATGGCCTCAAGCACAGTATCGAGGCGTCCAGGTAATTCTTCGCGCCCTGGAATGCAAAACGGAATTGCAGCCTCCCGGATCTTGCTCTTGGCGCGCACGAGGCGCTTGCCCATCGTCGTCGGAGACATGAGAAATGCTGATGCGATGGTTGCCGCATCGAGTCCCAGGATGACCTGCAGAATTAAAGGCGCACGAATAGCGGCGTCGATGGCGGGATGCGCGCAAGCAAACATCAGGGCAAGCCGGCGGTCGGGGATCTCCGCGGGATCAGTCTCCAGATCGGCGTCCACCAGCGCGGCGACTTGCTCCAGATCCTCGTCGACAAGATCGCTGCTATGCTGGCGCCGTGCCGCGTCGATGAGCTTGCGCCGGGCGACGGTGAGCAGCCATGCTTCCGGATTGGCCGGGCAGCCTTTGCCTGGCCAGTCGGCCAGCGCCGACGCGAAGGCTTCGGAAAGGGCATCCTCCGCTGCGGCTACGTCATGGGTGCGTGCAGAAAGAAAGGCGACGAGCTTGCCGTAGCTCCGGCGAGCAACTGCTTCCGCGGTGCGGCGGGCCTGTTCATCGCCTTCGCATGAGTGCATAGACTGTTTCTCAAGCCGTAGCGTGTTGCAGATTTTGTGCTCGGTTGACCTCAGGCATGCTCCAGATCGGGCGAACCTCGACCACTCCATGGCCAGAGCCGGGGCAGCGCGCGGCCCACGAGAGTGCGGCATCCAGATCGGGCACGTCGATCAAATAATAGCCGCCAAGCTGCTCCTTCGAATCGACGTAGGGGCCATCCAGCACCTGCGCCTTGCCGTTGATGGTGCGCACCGTGGTGGCTGTTGCGATTGGCTGCAGGCGGTTCGAACCCACAAAGGCGCCCGCCGCCCTCAATGCTTCGCCGTACGCCATGTAAGCCGCCACTGCCTGTTCATGCTCACTCGTCGACATTTTGGACCAGCCTGCCTCGTCCGCATAGAGCGTTAGTAGATATTGCATGGAAAACCTCCGACTTCGATTTTAGGCGGATGTTGTCATCCGCTACTACCATGACGCCGCAGCCGGACCGATTTGGACATCTTTGAACCAGATGGCGAAAATTAATTAACGCAAAACGGCAACGCGCTTACTTACTTCTGCTCTTTCCTTCACCATGTCTTGCTTCAGCATTACACCATTCTGCACCAGCAAATCACCACCCACGTAAACCCGTTCCAGATCGCGCTCCCCGGCCACAAAGACCAGGGAAGCATAGGGATCGAAAATAGTCCGGAAGCGGGTTGGATCGATCACCAGGAAGTCGGCGAACTTTCCCGGTTCCAGGCTGCCCAGGCGGTCGGCCACGCCCAGCACATCCGCGCTGCCCATAGTGTGCAGCCGCAGCACGTCGTAGGGACTCATGATGGTCGCATTCTCATACTTATCGCGGATCGCGTAGAGCCCAGTGCGCATATTTTCAAATGGATCCGCCAGGTCGGCGCTGGCTTCGCCATCGACGCCCATGCCCACCCGGATGCCCGCCTTCAAATAAGCGGGAATATCCGCCACTCCCGACGCTAACCGTCCATTCGATAGCGGATTCCAGGACATCGCCACTCCAGCCTTCGCGCTCTCCGCGATGATGAAGCTGTTGGTATGAATGAAGTGCCCGAAAATCAGCTGTTTCGAGAGCAGCCCGCTATCCATGAACCAGCGAAATTTGCTCTGCTGCTCATACTGCGTCTCTGGGGGCTCCAGGTAGTGGGTTTCGTTGCCCAGGTGGAACTCGTCTCCCAGCTGCTTTTCCATCAAGGTCTGTTGATAGGTATTGTTGAACGCTGTTCCCCCGCTGATCATCACGGAGAGAAAATTGCTCGACTTCGGCTGCTGCGCCGTCCAATCCAGAAACGCTTTTAAAGGCACGCGAGCCTGTTCGTATCCATAACTGGGCTGCACGCCCAAAGCCGTGGCCCGGCCAACAGACATGCTATGGACAAAGCGAATCCCCGAGTCCATCTCCGCGCGAAATCCACTCTTGTCATACTCATCTGCTGTGACCGCCGTTCGGCCTCTGGTTCGCGCTTCGAAGTTGAAGTTATAGGCCGCAGTGATGCCATGCTCCAGATGGTCGAGAGCGCCATCCAGGGTGAACCAGTACATATCCTCCGGGCTGGATTTGACCGCGGGTTTATAGAGTGCGTCGATCCATCCCAACAGTGTCTGGTCCGCACCCAGGCCGCGGAAGGCGCTCTGCCATAGGTGACTATGGGCAGAGATAAAGCCCGGGATTACCCAGTGGCCGCCGGCATCCAGGCTTTGCTTTGCCTGCAATCCAGCTGGAGGATCGCCCATCGCAACCGTCAGCAACCGGCCATCCTCTCCGACCACCAGGTAACCCTTCACCGGCTCGCGCTGGCTCGGCGCCATGGTCAGAATGAATGCGTTCTTAACTATCAGCTTGGCCGGAGGGGGTGCTTGCCCGAATAACAGGTTTACGCTGCCCAACGCCGCCAAGGAACAAAATATCCCCAGCCTTAAGGCACGACTGCAGAATTCAGGAGTCATGCGCCATTACTAAATGAGACTGCACCGCAGAACAACAAGAAACTGCCCTCGGCCAGCCTTTCGCTTAGGAGTGGGCCGAACGAAGCGTGGGCCGAAGATGATGTGTTTCGAATGCTTTTCCTGGCCCGGCCTCACAACCACGCTATTATGTATCCTCCAATGACAGCCTCAGCCGACCCAGAGGTGAGCGTGGGCACTCGCAACCCGGTATCCGGGTCTGGTGGTATAGCACGCTCTGCCGATGCGATCGATACGGTCGAGGGACTTCCGCAGCTGTTCTTATTCGGACTGCAGCATGTGCTGGTGATGTACGCCGGCACGGTGGCCGTGCCGCTCATTCTAGGCAGCGCGCTCCACTTCACGCCCAAGCAGGTGATTGCGTTGATCAGCGCCGATCTGTTTACCTCCGGCTTGGCGACCCTGCTGCAGACGTTGGGCTGGTGGAAGTTTGGAGCGCGTCTTCCTCTCATCCAGGGCTGTTCTTTCATCTGCGTTGCGCCCATGATCCTGATCGGTAGTCATTACGGCATCCCGACTTTATATGGCGCCGTGATCAGCTGCGGGCTATTCACCATCGTGGTCGGGCCCTGGTTCAGTCGAATGCTGCGATTTTTCCCTCCGGTCGTGATTGGCTCGGTCATCACCGTGATCGGGCTATCGCTGCTACCGGTAGCCGGGGGATGGCTGGGCGGGGGCGACCCCTCGGCGGCTGACTTCGGCGGCTTCGCCCATCTGGGATTAGGTTTGGCGACGATTCTGCTGATTGTGGCCATCCAGCGCTTCGGCCGCGGCATGATCGCGAACCTGAGCGTATTAGTGGGGCTGATAGGTGGAACCGCACTGGGCGCTCTGGCTGGCCAAGCTAGCTTCAGACAGGTGTCCGTTACCCCGTGGTTTGCCTTGGCGCATCCACTGCTCTTCGGTGCACCACATTTCGCGCTGCTGCCCGCTTTGGTGATGAGTCTTTCCATGCTGGTGGTGATGACCGAGACGACCGGCAACTGTCTCGCGATCGGCGAGATTACCGGCCGTCCGATCGGCCCGGCAACGTTGACCGCCGCCTTCCGTGCAGACGGCCTTTCGACGGTGTTGGGTGGGTTCTTTAACAGCTTTCCGTATAACGTCTATTCGCAGAACACGGGTCTGCTTGCGCTCTCTAAAATAAAGAGCCGCTTCGCGGTCGCTGCGGGTGGCGGCTTGCTGGTGATGCTTGGATTCCTACCCAAACTGGCCGCCGTCATCGCGGGTATTCCCCGCCCGGTCCTGGGTGGCGCGTCGATCGTGATGTTCGGCATGACAACCATGGCCGGCATTGAAGAACTGGCGCGGGTTCGCTATCAAGGAACCAGCAACGCGATCATCGCAGCTGTCTCCGTGAGCATGGGTGTGCTGCCCATTGCATCGCCACAACTCTTTGCCCACGCTCCCGATGCCGCGCGGCTCTTCTTGAACAGCGGTATCTTTCTAGCCGCCGCGACCGCGGTGCTTCTCAACCTATTCTTTTCCTCGAAAAACGGAGAACTGAACCGTGGAACAAGTAACTGAACAGGACCTGGCTTTCTTAAGGCAGGCGATCGAACTGGCGCGCAAGGCGCGCAACGATGGCCGTCACCCGTTTGGTGCGCTGATTGTCAATGAGCGCGGTGAGACTGTCGTAGCCGCACGTAACAATGCGGTACGGCCCAACGGCGACCCGACCCAGCATGCCGAGATGTTGGCCACCAGCCAGGCTGCTCAACTGCTGACCGAAGCCGAGCTCGCCAAATGCACTCTATACACCAGCACCGAACCCTGCGCTATGTGCGCTGGTGCGATTTACTGGACCGGCATCGGCCGTGTTGTCTTTGCGCTGGCCGAAGCTGGCCTGTTCCGCTATACCGGCAGCCATACAGAAAATCCCACCCTCGATCTGCCTTGCCGCGAAGTCTTTGCCCGGGGGCAAAAGCCGATTGTCGTCGTTGGCCCCCTAATCGAGGATGAGGCGGGCCAGGTGCATGAAGGTTTTTGGGTTTCCTAAGGCTCCATTTACACTGGCTGAATGACTATGCCGTCCAAGGTTGACCTTGTCGGCGTGGGCCTGAACGCGACAGACACGCTCATCGCCCTCGCAGATTACCCGGAACGGGGTTCCAAAGTTGAATACCGTTCTGTCAACGTGCTGCCTGGGGGCCAGGTCGCAACCGCAGTGGTGGCTTGTCAGCACTGGGGCATGTCGACGCGATATGTAGGAATCCTTGGCGACGACTCCGCTGCGACTCTTCATCGAGAGGCGTTTGCCCGCGCAGGCGTTGAGACCCAGATCGTTACCGTTCCGGGAGGAGCCAGCCCGCAGTCGCTCATACTGGTCGACGGTGGAGGCGAGCGGACTGTGCTTTGCCGGCGCGATGAGCGGGTCGCCCTGAAGCCTGCCCATCTGGATCGCCAATGGATTGTTAATGCTCAAGCCCTGCACGTGGATGGCTACGACACTGAGGCCGCTACTGTGGCTGCGGGTTGGGCCCGCGCTGCAGGCATACCCGTGATCGCCGATCTGGATGAGTTGTATTCAGGTTTGGATAGGCTCCTTGAAAACGTTGACTATCTCATCGTAAGCAGGGATATCCCCTCCAGGCTCACCGGCGAGCCTGACCTGGAAATGGCCTTGCGTCTCATGCAACGCCGGTATGGATGCCGTCTCACTGCCGCAACCCTGGGCCACGACGGTGTGCTGGCTTGGGATGGGAAGCACTCACACCACGCCCCCGCCTATCGCGTTTCGGTGGTCGACACTACTGGCGCGGGAGACATCTTCCATGCCGGCTTTATCTACGGGCTTCTTCAGGATTGGCCCCTGGAGCGGCAACTTGATTTCGGTTGCGCCGCGGCCGCCATGAATTGCATGTCGGTCGGAGCCAGGGGCGGTATTCAACCGGTCGAGATAGTCAAAGAGTTCATGAAAACAGCCGTTCGGCACGATCCCGCCTATTGCGTTTCGAGTTCGGACTAAGCAACCTGGTTTTGTATCAGGGCACGACTAAAGAGACTGCGGAAAAAGTCTCTACGAAGGGCACGGCTTCAGGCGTGCCGTAAAGCCGTACGCGCGAGACGGCTTTAGCCGCTGAGGAGCGCTTTTCAAGACGTCTGGTCCGAAATCACCCCGCCTGAGCAGCCGAACAGCGTAGCTACCGTGCGCACCTTTGCCTTGAATCAGGAAAGCCGTACCTTAGGGGCTGAAGCCCTCATCAGTCGTGGCCCAGTGTGGCACGGCTGAACCCGTGTCCTTCGTAGGGAATTTTTCCGCAGCCTGTTTAGTCAGGCCGCAAATGATTGAGGATACGACGGGCTTTCGCCTCTGTGGTGTTGCATTCCTGCTAGGTGCGAACCTTTGCGCTTCCTGCATCAAACCTGCAAAACGTCGCCATCGCGAGCAACCATCTCGTACAGCACAGGGTTGACAAAGAAACCAAGAAAAAGCCGCGAGATCAGGCCGGCGACGATCACAATCGCAAAAGGCCGTTGTGTGTCAGAACCGATGCCGGTGGAAAGCGCCGCGGGCAGCAGTCCCAGGCAAGCGACCAGGGCAGTCATCACAATGGGCCGCAGCCGCAAGAGTGAAGCCTCGCGGGTCGCCGTGCGGATGTCTTTATTCTCCAGGCGCAGCTTATTGATGTAGGAGACAAGGATCACGGCTGTTTCGACCGATACGCCCATCAAGGCCAGCAAGCCGAGAGCCGATGAGACGCTGAACGGCGTGTGTGTCAGCTTGAGCGCGATCAACGCGCCCACAGGTTCGGTAAGGATGACGCCGAGAGCAATGGTCACGGGAAATTTGAAGTTTCCGTAAAGCGCAAACAGGATCATGAAAATGATCAGCAGGGCAAGCGGCCCGATGAATTCAATCTGGTGCTTGGCCTCAAGAAATTCGCCATACTCACCACCCCACTCAAGCCGATAGCCGGCGGGCAGGGACTTGCTAAGATCCGCGATTGCCCGCTGTCCCGCGAGAACCCCGCCCTGCAGGTCGCGCCCCTCGATGCTGTATTGCACGCCGATGTAGCGTGAGTTGTTTTCGCGATAGATGAAGGACGCCCCCCCGGCCTCGTGGATATTCGAAAGCTCGCGCAGGGGAATCTGCTGTCCTGTAGGCGTACCGACGAGCAAGTTGCCAATCTCCTGCGCATTTTCGCGGAATTCAGGCTTCATGCGCACCACCAGGTCAAATAATTTTTCTCCCTGGATGACCTGTGTAGCCGCCTGCCCGCCCACGGCCGCTTGCACCACCGCCTCTACGTCTGCAACGTTAATGCCGTAGCGGGCAATCTTGTCGCGATCCACGTCGATCAGCAGGCTGGGCTGGCCGAGCTCCCGCACCACCGTCAGCTCCGTAAATCCCGGTACCTGTGCGAGCCGGCGTTTGATTTCCAGCGCCTTGCTTTGCAGAACATTCAGGTCGGGACCATAAATCTTTACCGCGAGTGCGCTCTTGAGTCCCGTCAAGGCTTCGTCGACCGCGTCTTCGGCGGGCTGCGTGTAATTGAAGATGACTCCTGGAAATGCACTGAGCTGCCTCTGAATGTCCTCGGTCAGTTCAGCCTTGTTGTGGATGGAACCCCTCTTCCACGAAGCATCGTTGTAAGGCATCAGGCCCACATAGAACTCATCGTTGAAAAATCCGGTCGGGTCCGTGCCGTCGTCGGGACGGCCAAGCTCGGAGCCAACGTCGGTCACCATCGGATACTTCATCAGGATCTTGCGCACCTGGGGCGAGAACTTGCTCGCTTCCTCAAACGAGACCGTGTACGGCATGGTCGCTCGCACCCACAGCGCACCTTCGTCGAGGTGGGGCATAAACTCTCCGCCGATGAAAGGGATGAGCAGGAGCGTGGCAGCGAAGATCAAGGTGGCCACGATGATCGTTATCTTCGGGTGGTCGAGGCACCAGTCGAGCTCTCCCGCATACTTCTTGCGCAACCATTCAAACGGCTTGTTCTCGCGCTCGTGCACGCCCCGTTTGAACCAGTAGGCACACATGACGGGAACAAACGTCAGGGTCAGGATCAGGGCGCCGATCAGTGCGATCGACACCGTATCCGCCATGGGCTTAAACAGCTTTCCCGAAGGTCCGCCGAGAGCATAGATCGGCAGATAGCCCGCGATAATCACCGCGACCGAATAGAAGATAGGGCGATCGACGTCCTTGGCTGCCGCCAGGATCACCTCTTGCAGGTCGTAGCTCTGCCCCTCACGCGCGCCCAGTTCGCGGAAGATGTTCTCCACCATCACCAGGGTCCCGTCGATGAGAATTCCGAAATCGATGGCGCCAATCGAAAGCAGGTTCGCAGCCACTCCTCGCGCATGCAAGAAGACGAATGAAAATAGCAGAGCCAGGGGGATGGTGAGGGCGACGATCACGGCGGCGCGAATGCTCACCAGGAAAGCCATCAGAACGATGAGCACCAGGGCCATGCCCACCAGCATGTTGTGCTCGACGGTATCGATGGTCAGTTGCACCAGGTCGCTGCGGTCGTAGTAAGGCTTCACCTTTATGTCGGCAGGCAGAATGTTCTCATTCAGTTGCTGCGTTTTTGCTTCGACACCCTTCAGCACGGTCTGCGTCTGTTCGCCGCGCCGCATCATGATGACGCCTTCGACGGCATCATCCTTTTTATTGAAGCCGAACTCGCCCAGGCGTGGAGCGTTGCCGATAGTCACGTCGCCAATGTCGCGGATACGCACCGGCACTCCATTTTGCGTGCCCACGATCACGTCGCCAATGTCGCCCGTATCGCGCACCAGCCCCAAGCCGCGAACATAATAAAATTGGCCGCCTTGCGAATAGAATCCGCCGCCGGCATTGGAGTTGTTGACGGAGAGCTGCTGCAGCACAGTCGGCACCGTGATGTGATACGCATAGAGTCTCGCCGGGTCGAGAAGCACCTGGTATTGCATCACCGTGCCGCCGAAACCGGAATCGTCCGCAACCCCGGGAACCTGTTTGTATTCGCGCTCGATGACCCAGTCTTCGTATACCTTCAGCTCTTGCGGCGTGCGGTCCGGGCTCTCGATGACGTAGCGATAGACCAGCCCTGACGGGCTCGCGAGCGGCGCCAGCGTAGGCGTTACGCCGGTTGGGTAGGTCACCTCACTTAAGCGCTGGAAGACTACCTGGCGTGCGAAATAGTCGTCTGTGCCTTCCTCAAACGTCATGATGACGTCGGAAAGTCCGTACAGAGAAATCGAGCGCATCACGGCCATCTTGGGCACGCCGTTCATTTCCACTTCCGTCGGCACCGTGACCAGGCGTTCGATCTCTTCGGCCGCGTGTCCGGGCCATTGGGTGATGACTTCGACCATCGGTGGAGAGAGATCGGGGTAGGCGTCTACCGGCATGTGCTGGAACGAGATCGCTCCACCGATGGCAATGAAGGCCACCAGCAGCAGAACCAGGAGCCGTTGCCGCAGCGCAAATCGGACCAGGTGATGAATCATGCCAAGCCGCCTCCTCAGTGTTGCAGCGAATTAGCAAACTGAAGAAACAAGCTGCCGTCGCCTACAATCTTCTCTCCAGGGGAAAGACCCCTTAGAATTTGCGTCTGTCCATTCAGGCTTTGGCCAATCTCCACGTCGCGCCGTCCAAACTGATTTGCGCCGGTGGCCAGGTACACGAACGGCTGGTTGTTGTCGTCACGAAGAATCGATGAGTCGGGTACGGCGATGGCGTTCGCAATGGAACCCGCCGTCACCGTGACCGTGCAATACATATCCCGCTTCAGTTTCTCCCCGGGGTTGTCCACGACAATGCGCGCTTGCAGCGTTCTGGTGTTTGGGTCGAGGGCGGGTGAGACGTAAGAAATCCTTCCGTGGAAGTTGTCCGGATATGCGTCCGTCTGCACCACAACGTCGTCTCCGGTGCGCACAGCGGCGAGGTCCGCCTGGTACACGTTGGCCAGAACCCATACCGTGCTTAGGTCCGAAATCGTAAAGGCCTGGGTTTGACCCGCCTGCACTACCTGGCCGGGTGAGACCAGGCGCTCGACGACCTCTCCGCCGATGGGAGCAAGGACGGGAATGAGCGCTGAACTCGGCGCCTTCGCCAGGTCGGCTGGACTCTTGATGCCCAGGATCTTCATTCCCTGGTCAGCCGCGTTCAGGTCCGCCTGCGCCTGGTTACGGTCCGATTCGGCTTGCTCCAGGTCGCGCTGGGCGATGGCCTGGTGCTGGTAGAGGTCTTGTGCGCGGGCATAATTCTTGTCCGCGAGGCGATAGGAATCCGCCGCCTTCAAGTAGGCGTCCAGCAACTGGGAATAATCTGGGCTGCTGACATCGAGCATGGGCTGGCCGGTTTTGACATGCTGTCCGGGCACTACCAGGATGCGGCTGACGGGTCCGCCGACCTGGGTGATGACCGGTGTGGTGTTGAACGCGTTGTAGGCCACGGCGCCCGTGAGCCGAAGCGTGCGCGTCAACCTGCTGGGCTGAACGGTGACTACTTGTACGTGCGACATCTGGTCTTGCGGCAGGGTGAAGAGCTGGGCTTTTGCAGAGCTGTTCGCAGAAAAGGAAGTCATTTCGCCTGCTCCTCTGCGATCGTTCGAACTGCAGCCCGTGAGCGTCCATGCGAGAGCCAGGGCCATCGCACTTTCGAAGCCCTGCGGTGCGTGATTGGTCTCATGGTCATGGCAAGCTCCTGGTTCCTACAGCTTCGCGAAGCTGTTCGAGCGCCAGCAGGTACGAAGCGAGCGCCTGGCGGTAGGCAAGTTGTGTGGCCCGATAGCTGCGCTCCGCGTCGAGAAAATCAAGCAGGCTGGCTGCGCCGTGCCGGTAGGCGTACTCGCTGATGTCGCGGGACTGTTGCGCCTCGTTGATGTAACCCGAGCGATAGAGGCCAACGATCTGGTCGTTGGTGCGCAAATTCTCAAACGCGTCCCTTACGTCCGTCAGTACCTGTCCGTTGGCAAATCTCTCCTGCTCCTGCGCTTGCGTGATGGCGAAGCCGGCGCGCGCAATTTCTCCCTGGTTGCGATCGAAAATCGGCATCTGCATTTGCCCGAACAGGGAAACGTCGTTCAGATAACCAATGTGGGTGTAATTGATTTCACCGGTGATGTCTCTTTTGCCGATTGCCTGTTGCAATGCGTGTTGGCTGTTCGCGGCAGTGACTCCTTGCTGCGCTGCCCGCAGGTCTGGCCTGTTCTGCAGGGCTTTTGCCTGAAAGTCGTCCAGGTTGCCCTTGACCGGCTGGTAATCGAATGCCCCGGCCACGTCATAGTCCGGCGCTATCGACTCGTATCCCAGCAGTTGCCGCAAATCCGAGAGCCCTTGAACCCTGGCGAGCTGCGCGGCGGATACATCGGTCTCGAACTGAAGCATCTGCAGTTTGATCTTCAGCACATCGCCCTCGCCGATATCTCCTGCTTTGTAACGCGCTTCGCTGATATCCACCGTGTTCTGGAAGCTCTTGAGATCCTGCTTGGCCAGCTCAAGAGTGGATTCGGCGAGTTCTACGTCGATGAATTGGCTGGCAACACTGAAGGCAAGACTGCGCTCGTTGTCGGCGACCAGCGACCGTGTCTGGGCGGTCAGATCCTTAGCGGCGCGCAGGCGGTGCTGCCGCTTCTTGCCTCGCTCAAACAAATAGCTGACGCCCAGGTCGAACTGCGCTGTGTTGTCCAGGTAGTCGGCGCTGAATTGACTTGGCTGAAAAACCGGCAAGAACTGCCAATCGCTCAAAATCACTGGATTCGGACGCAGATTTGCCGTGGTTTCTTCCGCTTCGTTCTGCTGGATCGTGGTGCGCGCAGCCAGGATGTTGTGGTTGTGCTGGAGTGCCATCTGAATGGCGTCGTCGAGCGAAATGGTTACAGCGCTCCGATTCTGGGCGAGCGCCTGCGCTGGGGGCGACGGCGACTGCACCGGTGGGGATTGCGCCCCGGCAGCACCGGAAACAAATACGGTGACCAGCAGAAATGGAAAACGCAAACGTAATACACGCATGGGAGGTCAGCCTCTTAAGGAGGACGGTACACAGATTGGCGGGCCGCGAACGGCCCGTACAGAAGAGGCGGGCTAAGCGGGAGGTCCACGCGCGGGAATGCGCCGGACGGCAGGATTTGGGGCGAAGGGATCACGTTGAGGTTCCGGCCCAGGCCAGGTGGGAACCGGAATACATACACGTATGCCCGAGGGCGTCGATTCGATGGCTTGATGGGTAAGATGGCAGATGGGACAGGTGTCCGCGGGAGCGTTGGCATGATGATGCCAGATTCCCCCAAGCGTCGTCCCCATCACGAGCGCGAGGAGCGCTATCGGCAACACGAGGCGCCAAATTTGTCTTTTTATCGGACACTTTTAAGTTGCATCGCAAAAACCGCAGAGAGAGTGCGATAAGTTTAGACCCAAACTTACAATCTTAGATATCTTGCTCTTTCTTCAGGTACTCAGGGGTCGATAACTATCTGGTTATCGGACTTGGCGGCCCGGCAGCTTTAGCTCATCTGGTCGTGAGGGTCAACGGGCGGTGCGCTAAGCTGCCGGCGTTAGCAAGACAAGGTCTTGCGGCTGCGCTGTACAACGCATCCCCCCATTCGAAGAATCTCGCAACTTCTGCTGCCCGGCCGTCACTCAAGTTTGCCTTCCTGCAAATAGTCGTCAAGCGGGTATCATGCTGGAATCATGATCAGATGGAATTTGCCCGGTAAGTTGTTGCTTGCCTGTGCCTTTGTTATGTTTGGCTCCCTGAGTGCGCGAGCAGCGGCCGCCCCTTCCTCGGCTCCTTTGAATATTGAGGGGCTGGGCAAAGGGACCGTCGCTCTGGACGGTGATTGGCAATTTCGTTTGGGCGATAACCCGACTGGGCCTCGCCCATGCTGGATGACTCCGGCTGGGAGCGGATCGGCGTAGACAGACCCTGGGGCGACCAGACCCACTTCGGTTACACGGGTTTTGCCTGGTACCGCCGTCATGTGAATTTTCTGCCTGTAGTCGGTGCCGAATCGGATTTGGCGCTCCTGCTACCGCCGATCGATGACGCCTATGAGGTCTACTGGAATGGCGCTCTGATCGGTCAGCAGGGAAAGTTGCCTCCGCACCCCTTCTATTACGCGAACCTTCCCGCCCAGATAATCGGGCTGGGACGGCCAGGAGCCGGCGTGCTTGCCTTCAGAGTGTGGAAGGCGCCGTATGTCTCTTCTGATACCGGCGAAGCCGGAGGCCTGAATGCACCGCCCCTCGCCGGGCCAGCCGATGCCATCGCCACCTACAAAGGCAATCTCAACTATCGGTTCCTCCGAGGGCGGCTGTTCGGCTCCGCAATCCAGGTCATCTATGGACTGATCGCCATCCTTGGCTTCCTCTCCTGGTTCCGCAACCGTAAGCAGACCAGTGCTGCTCTGGATGTCCGTTTGGGCTTCCGCTCTTTTGACATCCGCCGTAATAGGCAGCTTCCGCTTGCCCATTACGGCTGGTGTCGCTAACGGCATCACCCAGCCGCTTCTCTCCTTTGCAGACATTGCGATCTGGTATCTGCTGCTGTATCTGCTGGAGCTCGATCGCCATCCTTTTCTACCCCG
Organism: uncultured Acidobacteriaceae bacterium; assembly: GCA_963775365.1. Lineage (GTDB taxonomy): Bacteria > Acidobacteriota > Terriglobia > Terriglobales > Acidobacteriaceae > PALSA-350. The sequence goes on from CAVZJL010000022.1 coordinate 20,530, forward strand.
ATGGACCCGCATACTGGCGTGCATCTCCATTTTCTGCGGAGCCGGCGACGGGGTGCTGAACCTGTTGGACTGGAGCGGACCTCACGTAAATCTACTTCAGATAGCCGACGCCGTGCTCACGTTACCGACCATGTTGATTGAAGCCTATCCGCTGGTACTGCTTGGCTTTGCAATTAGGAACCGGCTGGACCGCTCTCGCTGGTTGATGGCTATTCTTGCTGCGCTCACACAGTTAACGCTGGCCTTTGAGAACTTCACAAGCCAGGGCGAGCGCTTCACCCACTGGACCATCTCGCGAAAGACGGGAGCGCCGTTGTTTATGCTGGGCCGCAATCCATTTAATTTGTCGTCGTTGGAATTTACCTTTCTACTGATCTCCATTGTGTACGCGGTCTACCGCTATTCGATTGAGCAGAGCGAGCGCCAGGGAGCGCTCGAACAGGAATTCAAGAGCGCGCAGGAGTTGCAGCAGGTGCTTATCCCGGAGACACTCCCATCCCTCGAGGGCTATGCGGTGACCAGTGCATACCGGCCTGCCCAACAGGTCGGCGGTGATTTCTTTCAACTCATCGCCCTGCCGGACGGTTCCGCCTTGCTCGTGTTAGGCGACGTGAGTGGCAAGGGGTTGAAAGCGGCCATGACCGTTTCACTGATCGTTGGAACCATTCGCACCGTGGCGGACACCGTGGACGATCCTTCAGAAGTTCTTTCTATACTCAACCGCCGTTTGTATGGCCGTCTGAAAGATGGGTTCGTGACCTGCCTGGCATTGCGGCTGGACCCGGACGGAGAATGCATCTTGGCGAACGCCGGGCATCCTCCTGCCTTCCTCAACAAGACCGAGCTTAGCTCGCCGGGCGCGCTTCCGCTGGGTCTGGACCCGGCCACCAGGTACGAGAAACAAAGCTTCATCTGGCTATCGGAGACCGCCTCACCCTCTATACCGATGGCCTGCTCGAGGCGCGCAATTCCGTGGGCGATATCTTCAGCTTCGAACGCTTGCGAACGCTGATTGCAACCCAACCGGATGCCAAGCAAGCTACCGACGCGGCCGTCGCCTTTGGACAGGACGATGATATTACCGTGATTACCCTCACCCGATTGGCGCCTGGGGTCGAAGCCACCACTTCGCTGCTGACTCCGGATATGGCGTCCTCCAGTGCCTAGTCCTTACGATCTAATAATCCGTCAGGTCCGTAGGGCCGTCGGCCAAACGTCAGCCCAGCCCGGAAGGGCTGGGTATCAATGGAGGATGATCCCGAGCGCCGTAGGTGCGGCACTTGATTTGCAACCCCAACCTGATTTCATCCAGCAAACCACGAATCCCATGTGCGTGGCTGAAGGTAATTGACCATGATTCAAGCAAGACGCCACGCGGCGTATATCTTTCCCATCCTCCCCCTTTTCTTCCTTGCGCTTGGATGCCATTCCCAAATCTCACCTACTCCACCGCACGCAGGCCCTACTCTGAATGCAGAGGCGGTGGCCGGGCAGCTGCGAACCATGGCTGCTGCGGGCACACTCGCTGACCTGACATTCCCAAACTTTCCCGACTACAGTCAGCAGGTTCAGGCGCTTTACCAGTCGGTGAACTTCGCGCCGGTATGGGTGCGCGACGGACACGCAATACCGCAGGCCCTGGCGATGATCACGGCATTCCAAAGCAGCCGGCAAAAAGGGCTTAACCCGGAAGATTACGACGCATCGCGTTGGCCTCAGCGGCTGGACGCGTTGAAAAATTCACCGTCAGATGCAGACACCATTGCGCATTTCGATGCGTTGCTCACCGTGAGCGCGATGCGCTACATCTCTGACCTGCACATCGGCCGCGTGAATCCGAAGCAATTCAAAGTTGGCTTCGATGTGGAGCAGAAGAAGTACGATCTGCCACAGTTCCTGGCGACAGAAGCTCCTCGTGGCAAGCAACGTGCCGGAGGTATTGAACGGAGTCGAGCCGCCTTATTACGGATATCAGCGTACCGAGTTGGCGCTCCAGACCTACCTCGCGCTTGCGGATAAGGATCACAGCCCGCCATTGCCAGAGGTGCACAAAGACGCTCGCGCCCGGCGATGCTTATCCGGGGGCGGAGGCATTGGCACATCGTTTGCAATTGACGGGTGACCTGCCGCAAGGACCGATTACGGATGCAAAACCGGGAATCTACGAAGGCGCGTTGGTCGAAGGGATTAAGCATTATCAGGCCCGGCACGGATTAGGAGCAGACGGCAGGCTTGGCAAAGACACGTTGGTTCAGCTGAATACGCCATTCAGCGTCCGCGTGCAGCAGTTGGACGACGCCTTGGAACGGTGGAGATGGCTGCCTTCGAACTTTTCTACGCTGCCCGTCGCGGTCAACATCCCTGAGTTCGTCTTGCGCGTATTTACGCCCGATCACCGCATTGCCATGCGCATGAATGTCGTAGTCGGTAAGGCGGTACGCCATGAGACCCCTGTCTTTGCCCAGGACATGAAGTACATAGTCTTCCGTCCGTACTGGAATGTTCCCCTCAGCATTACGCGCGCCGAGATCATTCCGTCGTTGCAGAAAGACGGCGGCTATCTGGCAAAGAAAGGCTTCGAAGTCACCGACCAGAGCGGCAACGTCGTTACCGGTGGAGCGGTAAATGCAGACGTTTTGGCGCAATTGCGTTCAGGCCTGCTGCTGGTGCGCCAAAAGCCAGGACCGTCCAACTCGCTCGGCCTCATCAAGTTTATATTTCCCAACGAGCACAACGTGTATCTGCACAGTACTCCGGCGCAGTCCCTGTTTTCTCAATCCAGGCGCGATTTCAGCCATGGCTGCATACGCCTGGAGAAGCCGGCTGACCTCGCGGCGTGGCTGCTTCGCGACCAGCCCAAATGGACATTGGATACGGTAAAGGCAGCCATGCAGTCCGGCCCGGATAATCAGCAGGTAAACTTGACCCCGCCAATTCCGGTGGTGATTATCTATCTGACTGCGGTAGTGGAGGAGAACGGCGAAGTCTATTTCTTTGATGACATCTATGGCCACGACCAGAGGCTCAATGCGGTGCTAGCCAAGGGGCCGCCTTACTCCTAAAAAGTGCTACCAACGGCGAACACGGCCTACGTCCACGTGAACAAAGTTAGACTGCGCGTAATAGCCCACTCCGCCACGGCCCAAAGATAACGCCGCATCGCGAACCTGCGCACTGGGAACTCCGGGGATGCGAATATCGATGGCCTTCGCTTCCATGTGCTGGCTATGCTCCGCAACCCCGTGCCCATGCTGCCGCAGGTAGTTATTGCTCCAGGGGGTGCGGTAACCGCAAACAATATCGATCTCTCCGTCAGGATCTCCCAGCTTGACCAGCAGATCGTGCAGCAGATCGAATTCCTTCAGGTCATAGTCCTTCACGTCGCCGGTGCGGTGGTCGCGAAGAAAATGGTCCAACTGCGCAATACCATCGGGTTGATACTGATCACCGATCCGATAGACCACGTCGATATGTTCGCCGGTGTGCAGGTGATAGAGCCGCAGCCGGTAAGAAGGGGAAGTCGCTTGGCTCCCGAGGTTGCCGGCGCCGGCTGGAAGTACGGCGAGCAACGTGCAGAAAATAAACAGCTTAGCGATAACGGAGCCCTTAAGTGCCATGCGTCTTTCACCCTTGGAAGATACTGTTTCATTATAACGGGTTACCGAAGGCCGGCTCGGCACGCTAGATTTGCAGCTCAAAGGAGCTAGTTTGCGCAATCAATTGAACTTACCCGCCGGGCCGCCGGGCCGCCGGCGTCGAGTCGGGTTGCTGACCCAGCTAATCATCCTTCTCGTCTGTGGTGGCGTCTTTGTGCTCCTGATTACGGCTGTGTTCTCCCCCTGGGCCTATTACTTGGGAGGACACTTTCACCCACTTCCGTACTGGCAGGGCTGGGGAAAGATGAATGTCGCTTCGGCTGGTGGTGAATATCTACTGTTTGCGCGCGTCGAACCGACATCGCGTGGCAGCAAAATGTATCTGTCGACAAACCTTTCCGGCATCGCTTACCTCTGTACGCCGAAGGGCGAGCGCTATCGCCTCTCCCTGGGCGGCAGCATGCCAAGGCACCTTCCCCTGGATACCCTCGGTCAACCAATTCACCTATACATGTCAAATGCGCCGGGATGGAAAACCCAATTCCTCACCGATCGCAGACCGTATCTAGATTTCTACGGAAATTGGAGTGACCGGCAGCTGGTGCTGGACGATCACAAGGCTGTTTCCAGAGCGTTCCTACCTGACGGAACCGTCTACAAGGCACACGACCGGAACCACCCGGCCGGCAGCGAGATTGCCCACGTGACGCTCCAGGAAGGTAGCTACGATGAGTTTGAGGCGGCTTGCCCGCCCGAAGCAAAATGAGGGGGCAATGGGCTTAGAATCGGCTGTAACTTCCGTGGAGTAAGTTCGTCTCATTACCGGATGGAGATTTCTATGTTCAGTGCCTTTGCAATGCGTAACACCATGGGTGCTCTCTTGATCGCCTTTGCCGCCTCGACCGGTTGCAGCGCAGCAGCCAGGGCGCCGATACCGCCTCCAACCAGCGATGCCGCGCTTGCCCAGACCCCGGGGAAGCAGACTGCAGTTTTTGCCGGGGGCTGTTTCTGGGGAACTCAATCGGTCTTTGAGCGTGTGAAAGGCGTGCTTTCTACAACCGCGGGGTATGCCGGTGGCTCGAGATCCACCGCCACCTATGACCAGGTGACCCAGGAGAATACCGGGCATGCGGAGTCGGTAAAGGTAGTCTTCGATCCTTCACAAATCACCTATGGTCAGCTCCTGCGTATCTTCTTTTCCGTCGCCCACGACCCCACCCAGCTCAACCGCCAGGGACCAGACGTAGGCTCGTCGTACCGTTCGGTTATTTTCTATGCCAGCGACGAACAGCAAAAGATCAGCAAGGACTACATCGCGCAACTGGATGCGGCACACATCTTTCCCAAACAGATCGTGACCCAGGTTGTTCCGTTGAAGGGCTTTTATGATGCCGAGACCTACCATCAGGACTACGCTCTACACAATCCGAACAATCCTTACATCATGGTGTGTGACCGCCCGAAGATCGAAGCCCTCAAGGAACAGTTTCCCGAGCTCTTCAAGGATTACCACGGTCAGTGATGGCTCATGTGCCTCTGCGCTTCGCCGGCTTTTAGGCGGCGATGCCCGCAGCAATCAATTTTCAGTCCTACTTCAAAATGTTGATCGAAGTTTGAGAACATCACCGGCCCGGAGAGCCAGCGGAAGGCCGCTCCGTTAAGCGAAATTGAGGCCCTTTGGAATTCCCACAACCAGGAACTCGGCTGGTTTTCCAACCTAGTTGGCTTCCGACACGACCCTTACCCCTGGACGGGTGCCCCAGGTTCGCCCCAGCGTACATGGAAAATGAGGCACCCGCTCTCGCTGAGATCCTGGGGAACGACTATCGAACAGAGGAGTGCAGTGGAGAGTCCGGCCGTCCTATTGGCCCTTCCCAAGACGACGGAAATAGTCGGCAACGGCTTCTTCATATCCGGAGGGCACCGGCGGTTCTTTTGTCGTGCGCACCTGACCCGGCTGATCGTCTGAATCGCGGCGCAGTTGCAACTCAAGTTTGTCGACTCCGTTGAGGACTTCGGTGTGAAGCTGTTCCACCATCGCCGGATTGCCCGGGAAGCGCTTCGGATCAAGGCGCTGCATATCACGCACCAAGTCCTGAATTTCCTTGAGCGCCGTGGGGTCATTCTGTGCCAGGTGGTGCAGCTGGCTCAGCTCCTCCATCCCTTGCCGGTAGGTAGCTTCTGGGTCTGCAGGTACTGGCGAATTATCAGGAGCGGCTCTGCCTGATTTGTCGAAATGATTGTTCCCGGTGTTGATGTTGTTCCAGGCTGTGCCTACCGCCCCGCCGCCGGAGCGCCAATTGCCAACGTCGCCGCTCAAGTTATCCTGGGCGACCTGGTTTCCTCCACGTTGATTCCCGCCACCGTTCTGAGCGATCTGGGCGCCTGGGCCACCGCGGCTGGCCGAATTCCCTTGGCGTTGACCGAACTGGCCATTCTGACCTGACTGCTGCCCCGGTTGCTGACCCGGCTGTCCACCTTGGCCTTGCTGCTGACCAGACTGTTGCTGTCCAGGCTGCCCTTGCTGCTGACCACCTTGCCCCTGCTCCTGGCCAGGTTGGCGGCCCAATGGATTCTGTCCACGTCCGGTAAGAGACTCAATCTGGTTGCGAAAGCGTTCGACATGGTCGAGAGCAGCCGTTTGCTCACCCTGGCCTGGCGACGGCCTGCCCGGGCCCAACCCTTGTTGCGCCTGGTGAACCTCCTGGCTCAACTGGTCGAGACCTTTGCTGATGCCCTCTTCCGTTCCATTGGAATTGGGATTGATCCCACGTCGCAGCCAGTCAGCGGTCCGCTGTACCCGATTCGTCAGGTCGGTCTGGTCCATGCCACCCAGCGCATCGCGCAGCTTCGAAGCCGCTTGCGGCTGCGCCGGCGCCAGCTCACGCGCCGTGGTGCGCATATTCTTCTCCAGCTGAGAAAGATCGTCGGAGAGTTGCTGCCGATCCTCCGCCAGCTTGTTGCGCTGCTGCAGCCTGGCCTGATAGTCAGTCTGGCTGGATGCGTCAGGACGACCGGCCAACCCGCGAACCCGGTCCGCCTGAGCATGTTCTTCCTTGCTCAGACGGTCGGCTTCCCGGGACAGCGAATCCAGTCTTCCCGTAGCCTGTTGTTGCTGCGTACCGCTCATAAGGCTTGCCGCCTGCCGGAGTTGGTCAGCCGCCTGCCGCGCTGCATCCGCACCCTGCTGTTGCCCGGCACTACGCTTCATCTCTTGGTCAGCCTCGCGCAGCCGATTCAATGCCTGCGTCACACGGGGGTCGCTCGCACCGCCGTCGGCATTCGATTGAGCTCTCGACCCTCCGGCCCTAGACTGCGAGGATTGCCCACCGGAAGACGATCCACTCGATGAGCCGCTGGCGCTCTGCTGTCCCTGTTGCCCCTGTTCACTCGCCTGGCCCTGCTGCCCTTGTTGTCCCTGTCCCTGTTGCTGTTGACCGCCCTGCTGACCTTGCTGATCATGCTTGGGCTGACTGTTCTGGGCCAGTTGCTCCATCTGCTTCTGCAGCTCTTCGGCCTCACGACGCAACATCTCCTGCTGCCAGCGCTCCTGCATTGTTTGCGCGTTGTTGCGCTGCTGCTGGGCCAACTCCTCCTGGCGATGGGCGAGGGCGTCGAGCTTCTGCAGAGCATCGTCAATCGCTTTAGCGCGCTGTTCTGCTGCGGAGCCTGTCTGCGCCGTCTCGTACTGGTTCTTCTCCGTGTCCAGTTCAAGGTCGAAGAGGCTGGCAAGATCACGACCCGCGCCACCACCACCTCCGCCGCCACCACCGCGCTGCTGCCCGAACGCAACCTCTATCTTGCGGAAGGTTGCTTCCGCGCGCAGCAGGTATTGCAGCGCTTTCTGTTCCGCCGGGATCGCGTCGTGCCATTGCATCTGCTTCAGCTTTTCGGACGACGGCGTCATGGCTGTGGCGGCCGCCTGCATGTCGTGCCCAAAGCTGTTGAATTCCTCGTTCGCGGACGACAAATCCCTGCTATCCATGCGCGCAGCCAGGGACAACGCCTGCTCCTGCAATTTGGTCTGCACCTCGGAGAGGAATTTTCCCGCTTCCGCCGAGTCCTTAGGCGTGGCGGCCTTTTCATTCTGTCGCTTCCAGGTCGCGGCGATCAGCTCCTTCTCGCGTTTGGAAATGTCTGTCTGGCTTCCAGCCCCTCCACCACCGCCGCCACCTCCACCCATCTGCTGCGACTGCGAAAATTCGCGCTCAAATGGATCGGCCTGAATAAACGACATATCGGTGCGCGCTTCGGCGTGTCCGTCTTTCGCCGTGGCGTACAGGCTGACCACATCGCCGGGAATCAACTTGAAGTCTTCCAGGCTCAAAGTCGCCGTGCCGTCAGCATTCTTGGCGCCCGGCTTCTGCAACAGGTCGACGGTCTTCTCCGGTCCGCCGTTAACCGAATAGTGAAGGCTCATTTTGTTCAAGCCAAAATCATCTGAGGCCCTCACACCGACGGAGACTTCTTCAATTGGACTGGCCCGGTAGTCGCTCATCGGCCGATCGATGGCGATCTGCGGCGGGTTCGCTTTGTCGGTAGCGATGAAGTAATCCTCCGACAGGCGGACCGGTTGCCCCCGATCAAGCGCGGCAACATGGTATGCGCCATCCTTTTGCATGAGGATGGAGCCCTTGTACACATTGCCCTCGCCGCCGCTGAGCGTAATCTGCTTTCCATCATCGAGTGTGAGTTGCCCGTTGCGCAGCGTGTGGTCCATCTGCACCGTCAGCTCCGCGTTTGTCCCCTCGATGGCGCGCAAGTCGCCACCATGCTCTTCTGTAACCTCATGCATGCCCGTCCACTTCGGGTAGTGGTAGGTCACCTTCATTTGCTGGACTGCCGGCAAATCGACCACGCGGACCCTGAAATGACGCGAAGTCAGATGATCGGCCTGGACGTAGTATTCGACGTTTTCAGGAAGGCCGGCAAAAAGGAATTGGAAGTTCGAAGTTCCAGGAGCCGCAGAGGCGTCGCTTTGTGGCTGCATCGCAACCGGCTCCCAGGCTTTATTGCGCGCGCTCTGGTAGTGCGCAAACAGCCGCACCTTCTCCGGCCTAAGCCCGATGACCTGCGCCGTCACCAGTTGATCGCTGTTGCGACGCACGGCAACGTCACCCGGGGTAACTTTTATGTCGTAAAGAGGCGCAGCCTTGGGGCCGGTCCATAGCAGCGACGCCCCATACCCCAGATAGCCGGGACCCGCCGCAACCAGCCACCCAAGCACGGCCAGGCATGCGACGCCCGCACCCGCCAGAAAATAGAGGTGGTTGTTCGGCGCCAGATTCGCTGGAGGCACGTCTTTTGCTACGGCAAGCGTGTCCGCCGCGAGCAATTCAAGGAAAGGATCGTTTCCCCGTTTTTCCCGGTCATCGAAGGTGAGGAGGCGCTGCTGAAATTCAGGATAGGCGGATTCGGCCACCGCCGCGGCCCGTCCGCGCGTTAGACGCCGCATGGGAAGCGCAATGCCAAAGGCCGCAGCCAAAGCAAGCACAACTAACAGCAGCGAGCGAGCGCCAGTAAGGCCGCGCACCGGAAAGGCGAACGCGTTCAGTATGAGAACAAGAAGTATGGTTGTAATGAGTGCCGTGGCCATGAGGATCGCCACACCACGCAGCGATACACCCAGACGCAACCGCTGGTGCAATTGGTGGATATAGAGGTTGAGCTTATCTTGATTAGAGTTGGGATTGCTCATGCCTCCTCCCTCTGTGTGCCGAGGTAGCGGCTGGCAACGATGGACTCGGCAACCGCCGCCACCAATACAAGCAGCATAACGTACCACCAGAGGCTATGGGCGGTATATTTTTCCTGCACGTAACCCGCAGTGGCGTGCTCGGGCGACGCCGAACCTTTACCCCACAGTTGCAACAGATCGTTAGCAATGGGCTGCAGATCTGACTCGCGGCGATCTGGATTCACCCCGATCAGCGCAGTATGGCCATTCGCGAAGCGTATCTGGTAAAAACCCGCCCGCGTCAACTGGAAAGACTGTGCGGTGGCCGCCTCCGCCAGCGACAAAGCACGATGACCATCAGGGTCGATGATCTCCACCCCTGCGGAGGGATCGCCAGTTCGCGCCGCTGCGGCACGCAGAGGAACAAACGAATCCACCAGCCTGCTTCCACTGATGCTGTCGCTTCCCGCAAGATAGCGCGCGGTGCGATCGACAAACGCTACAAACGCCGGACGTACCGGCAGGTCGTTGGTCAGGTTGTCCAGCCCGGAGGCGAGCAGCAGCACGTGGCCTTCTCCAATCTGCTTCTCCATCAGCAGTGGTGTTTGATCGGTGAGCCGCACGATCACGCGCGCACCGTTCGCGTCTACGCCCGCGACATAATAGATCTTCAGATCGTTCCATCCCGCCGCATCACTCATCGCTGGATGCGTAAGGTCGGTCTGCCCCACCACGGCATTTCCATTGCGCGAATAAGTATGCGCGTCCGACGTGGTTCCACCGAAGATGGGGATGTGCGCATGGTGTGCGGCTGATGTCCCGGCCGCAATCAGCACACTACCGCCGCCGCGCACGTACCGCGTCAGGGCATTCTCAAAGATCGAAGGCAATGAAACCGCATCGGAAAGCACAACAAAGGCATACTTCGCAGGATCAATGTCGGCCGACTTTTCGCTATCGATGGATTGCAAAGTGAAGGATGCCTGGCTCGCCGCGGCGAGAGCCGCGCCAAAGTAAAGAGGAGAACGCGTATCGCTGGCCTGGTGCACGAACAACACCCGCTCCGGATCGGCCCGTTTGACTGAGAACACGCTAACATCGTCCGCGGGAAAGCTGTCTGCAGAATCGATCTTGACCGCACAATGATTGAGCCCGTAGGGCACATCGAGCGATGGAAACTCAACGGTTGCCCGGCCATCCGCGGCAATATCCACTTTACGAGTAGCGACAGTCTTGTCATTGACGACCAGCGAAGCCGTTCTTGAGGCAGCGGGAGTTCCATAGCCGGCAATTACCGCCTGCACGCGGGATTTTTTGGGATCTTTTGCGTCGGCTAGTTGAGCCGGAGCGTTCACACCTTCGACCGTCCAGTTAGGTGTGGCGGCAACTCCTACCGGGTGCGGAACAACAGTCACATTTGCCGGCAACTGAATGTCAGAGAAGTTCGCCGGCATGCCGGTTTTCTGCATATCGCTGAAGAGGTGAAGCTCCACTGGTGTGCGCACGGTCTCGACCAGGGCGTGAACTCCGTGCGCAAGCTCACCCAGGTTCGCACGCGAATCTCCAGGCTGAATACTCTCTACGGCCGAACGCAGAGCCCCTGCGTCCTGGACCGGTTGGGTCAATACTGCGACCCGGCCGCCCAGGGCCATCACCTCCGCACGCTGCGATCGCGGTCTCGATGCCAGCAACTGCAACGCCCCTTGTTTGGCATCCGCAAACCTTGCTCCGGCCCTCATGCTGAACGAATTGTCGACCACGATCAGCAGCAGTTTGTCGCTCGTGCTCGCGTTAGCCCGCCGGATAAAGGGATTGGCAAACGCCAGTATCAGCAACAGCAGCAATGCGGAGCGCAGGGAAAACAACAGTAAATAACGCAGTCGCCGATGGCGTGTGGAGCTTTGCGTGCCGCGCTCAAAAAACATGAGGGAACTGAAGGGTTGCGGGGGAACGATGTGGCGCCGCAGCAAGTGAATGTAAATCGGCAAGCCAATCGCCGCCAGAGCACCCAAAAACCATGGATTGAAAAATCCCATCATCGCTCTCCCTGGCGAATAGCGAGGTACTCACGCAGTGTGGTGTCCAGCGGCTGGTCGGTTACCAGCAAGTGGTAATCCATTCCCGCACCGCGCGTGCGGTTGCGCAGTTGCTCCATATGATCGTCGATTTTCCGGCTGTACTCCTTGCCCGTGTACTCCGGAATCACTTCCATGCGTTGGTCTGTCTCCAGGTCTACCAGGATGGCCGGCCCGCGCAGGTCCGGCCGTATCTCTTTCGGATCGAGCACATGAAAGAGTACGACCTCATTGCCGTGGTAGCGCAGCGGCTCAATCGTGCGCACAATGGTGGCCGGGTCCTCATAGAAATCGGAAAACATGATCACAATGCCGCGCCGGTGCAGCAGATTCTGGAAGTGCAGGAGCGGCTTATTAAAGTCTGTCCGGGCACGGGGCTCTGCTTGTTCCAGTCCAGCTAACAGCCGGTGCAGCTGGCCTTGCCGTGTAGATGGCCGAATGTAGTCGCGCACTTCATCGTCAAAGACGATCAGGCCGGCAGCATCCCGCTGATTGTGAATGGCGAGGTAGAACAGCGAGGCAGCGGCGAAGCGGGCGTAGTCCATCTTGCTTGGCCTGGCTTTGCTCGAGGTGTAGTCCATCGAATTGCTGGCGTCGAGCAGGATGGTGAGCTGGCTATTGGTATCTCCGCGATAGCGCTTCAGGTAGCAGCGCTCGGTGCGGGCAAATAAGTTCCAGTCGACGTGGCGCAGGTCGTCCCCGGGTGTATAGGCGCGGTACTCAGCGAACTCCGAACTGAAGCCAAAATCCGGCGAGCGATGCAGGCCGGCGACAAAGCCATCCACCACCGTCCTGGCGAGCAGGTCCAGGCTGCTGATACTGGCCAGTACACCGGGATCGAGAAAGCGCTGCAGCATCAGGACTCCTTCGGCGGCGGCATATGTTCGATCAGGCGGCGGAGAATCTCATCAGCATCCACGCGCTCCGACTCAGCATGGAAATTGAGCAGGATGCGATGACGCAGCACAGGGATGGCAAGCGAGGTGACATCGTCGTATGTAACGTGGTAGCGGCGGCGCGAGAGCGCCCGCGCCTTTGCCGCCAGCACGATAAATTGCGCGGCACGAATACTGCCGCCGTAGTTGACATACTTCTTTACGAAATCGGGCGCGTTCTCGTTCTTGTATCTTGTCGCGCGCACCAGGTTGACGACATACTTCGCCACCGGTTCGCCGATCGGCACCATGCGGACGAGTTGCTGGAAGTCGAGCAACTCCTGGGCCGTCGTAACCGGTTCCACCTTGGCCACGTTGGTCGTCGTGGTAAGGTCCACTACCTTCAGTTCGTCGCTGGCGCTGAGGTAGTCAAGGATGGTGTTAAAGAGGAACCGGTCGAGCTGCGCCTCGGGCAGAGGGTAGGTGCCTTCGAGTTCAATCGGGTTCTGCGTGGCCAGCACGAAGAAGGGCGCGGGCAGCGGATAAACGTGGCCGCGCACCGTGCAGGAGCGCTCCTGCATGGCTTCGAGCAATGCGGCCTGGGTCTTCGGCGGAGTGCGGTTGATCTCGTCGGCCAGCACAATGTTGCCAAAGATCGGGCCCTGGACAAAGGTCCACTTACGGTGGCCGGTGGTGAGGTCTTCCTCAATAATGTCAGTGCCGGTAATGTCGGAGGGCATCAGGTCCGGCGTGAACTGGATGCGCCGGAACGTCAGGCCCAGCGTCTCCGCAATGGTGCGCACCATCAGCGTCTTGGCGGTGCCGGGCAGGCCGGTGATCAGGCAATGTCCACCGACAAAGAGCGCAGTAAGGATCTGGTCCAGCACATCTTCCTGGCCGACGATTACCTGGCGCACCTGGGCGAGGATGCCATCACGGACCGCATAAAACCTTTCGATGCGCTGTTGCAGTTGGGCTGCGTCCTGGCTTAGTTCAGGGATCGTGACCATCGGCAATTTTCCTCTCGACTAGTCGGTTTTAAAAAAGGGGAAGGTCCGCGTATCCCACATCTCCGGACAGCTGATCTCCAATTCACTGGCACCTCGGTCAGTTCGTTTTGGGTGCGTCCTTCTGTTCCGGGTGTTCAATCTCCAACAGCAACTTCTGCGCCGGCCGATACCCCGGCGCGGCTTCCAACGCGGCGAGCACGCTTTCCTCGGCTTTGTCGCGTTGTCCTGACGCGTAATAGGCCTGGGCCAGGCTGAAGTGCGCGCCCGCCTTGTCGAGCGGATTCAACGCCACCAAGGCGGTATATTCGCGGATCGCTCCCGGGTAGTTCGCTTGCGCAAACCACAAGTCACCCAGGTGGCGATGCAGATCCTCATCGTGGACCGGGTAGATATAGTTGATGCGGTCCAGCGTCTCAGCAGCTTCCTTGGGCTGGCCCAACTCTTCCTCGAGCCCGGCAAGCTTTTTCAGAGTCGCCGGGTCGTCGCCGCCGACCTTCTCATAAACCGTGAGCGCGGTTTCCGCGGCCTTCTTGTCGCCCTTGGCCAAGTATGCCGCGGCAATGAATTCATAAGGGTTGGCGTCCCCGACGTATTCGGGATACATGCGGCGGACCGCTTCGCCCTCCTGGATCACGGAGTCATACTGATTCTGTTTGGCCGCCGCTACCAGTTGTTCCAGCGCTTTGCGCGACTGTTCGAAGTTGGCAGCCTGCGCTCCATACTTCTTGTCTATCCACTGCAAGTATTGCTTATCGAATTCTTCCGGAGAAACGCCAAGATCGTCTTGAATGACCTGGGGAGTGGTTTTGAGTTGCGCATAGGAATGGACCATGTCGAGCAGCTTGCCCTCGCCCCACTGGCTGTGGATGTAGTCGCAAATGCTTCCCGCCTCAAAATAAGAGACAACGACCTGCGCCGGATAATCCGGGAAAGATGAAGCCGCGGTCCAGCTTCGCCACCGGCAGCAACTTCTTATCCCGGATGGCGACCAGGATCTCCGGCGACACGCGATCACCCCACTCCGGCGATACTTGCGTCTCCTCGTGCACCGCAAGGCCTTCCGTAAACCAGCGTGGCACCCGATGGTTGGTGGCCGTGAGAATGTAGACATGGCTCATCTCGTGCCACAAAGTGCTGCCCCAGTTGAAGTCACCCGGCTTGCGCGCCGACGGGCTATCCATCGCCACTACTTGGCCAAAGGTGACGCCGAGCGCGCCCAGGCCGGGCATTCCCATGGTGCGCACAGCAAAGTCCTCGTGGTCGGGATAGACCTCAACCTGGACCGGGCCGGTAAGCTTCATCTGATATTTCTTGTCGTAGGTGGCGATGATCCGTTGCAGCTCCGCTTCAAAGTAAGGATGCAATAGCTCCGCTTCACTCTTGCGCAGCCGCAGGATGGTTCCGTTCTCTTTATAGGTGACGAAATTCTTGTAGCTATCCAGCAAGCCGCAAGCTGTTTACCGTTTGCAGCGTCACGGTAGCCGTTGTTGTAGCACATCTCCAGTTGCTGGAAGGGCTCATCTTCCTGACCCAAGCCGCATCAGCCCCACACCTAGCTGGGAACGAGCGGGCCAGTACTTGGGATCGGCCTCAATCGCCTTGCGATCGTAGACGATGGCGTCTTCAAAGCGGTAGTTGAGCTCAAGATAATGAGCCACGTGGGCGTAGCCCTCTGCGTAGCCGGGGTTCACTTTCTGTATCTTGTCCAGCCACACGTCGGGGGAACGATCCGCCAGCAACTCAACCGCTGCGTGGATCGCCATCGCGTTCAGCGCGTCAGGAGACAATCGGAGCGCCTCATCCGCCTCAGCGAGAGCGTGTTCTGTATCCGCGTCTTCGAGCGCGAGATTGGCGGCGAATTCGTGCGCCTCCACCAGCTTGGGATCGAGCACCAGGGCCTGGCTGACATAATCCGTGGCCTTACCGTCGAAGCCGTCTGCGCTGACGATCGCCAGTCCTAAATAGGCTTGCGCATTTTTGGGATCTTTTTGCAGCGCCTCCTGGAACAGGCCCACGGCATCGGTGTTATTGAACCGCTGGTGCAGCAGCATGCCCCAGCGAACCTTATAGAGAGGGTCGCTGTCGGCCGGGGCGGTTGCGATGCGAAACTGCTCGTTCGCCTGGTCGTACTGTTCCAGCCCCCAATAGCCTTCCGCGCGGTAGTAGGCAGTAGTTGCTGCGCACCAGCGACTCATAGCAGGCTTGCGCCTCGGCCTTCTGTCCATGCTTGCGCAGAGTTTGGCAGCTATCCGGGGTCGCGGCCATGCAATGGCTCATACTCGCGATCACCATCACCAACAAAGCAGCGTATTTTCTTGCCCAGTTCATTTGTCCAGTTCCTGTTGCACTTGCGCCAGCTGCACCAGCGCCGCCGTCAGTTGCTGTTTATAGTCAGCAGGATCCATCGCGGCCTTCTGATACTTGAGCGCGTCAATTTTCTGTTCCAGATCTTCTTTCTTCGCCAGCAGCGCCTGCTTCGCGGGATCATTCGCTTGCTTCTGAGCCGCGCCAATGCGCAGCACGGTGAAAGCTTGCCAGCAGCATCCCTTCGCTCTTTGACGGCTCGCGGACAGGTTCGTTCCTGCCCGTGTCCTCAAAAATAGGATGCTCCGTCGCCAGTCGCTTTTGCGATTCATAGAATGCCGCCGTCTTCCGTTGCGCGTAGGCGAATGCCTCCATCGCGCTGATGGAGTCGCTCTTATCCAGATCGGCGGTGGGATCCTGCAAAGCCTCAACCCAATAGCGCGCGAAGACGGTAGCGTTTTTCTCCGTGCCGTTTTTGGTCGCGGCAATCACCCCGCGTCCCGGTTTTTCCAGCGCGGCCACCGATCCGCCGCTGGCACTGGTGGTGTTGACAATCAGTTGCCGCTTGGCGGGAATACGATCGCAGAGGCCGGCGAGGTCTTGCGCAGTAATGTCCGGGCCGACCAGGTTGAACTTGTAGTCGTTGCCATCGAACGATCCGTGCCCGATCAGGATAAGCACGAAATCATCCTCGGGCCTGGCATCGTGGGCGATCGAGGTGAGCGTCTGCGTAAGCTGCGCCTTGCGTAGCCTGGCTCCCGGTCAGGGTGTAGACATGCGCGCCGTTGCCGGAGTCTTTGAACAATTTATCCAGGTCCTTGGCGTTGGCGGTAAATCGCTGCTCGTAGTCTGGTTCGCCGCCAAGTCCGGCGACCGTGACGTAGTAGACGCTCGCATGCGCGGAGAGCGCGGTCATCAGCAGGCACCAGCAGGGCCAGTCTCATACCACACCCCACTTGCGCCGCAGCAGCCATTCCGCCGCCATAAGCAGCAGCAGCCACAGGAACACCACCGGCATGTTCCATAGCTCTTTGATGTCGCGCACTGAGATGCCGGCATCCGAGTAGGAGATTTCGTTGGGCAGCCGGCTCAGTTCGTCCGGCTTCCAATAGCGGCCGCCGGTTTCTGTCGCCAGCTTTTCCAGCAGCTCGCGGTTCTGCATGCGTGTGGAAGTTCTCCGCAACTCCATCGATTCGTTCAAAGGGAAAGGTGTCGCTGCCCAACTCCTCCGATCCTTTGTTGCGCGGTGACCTCAGCCAAATAGGAGCCGGGCTTGTCCGCGGTCCACGCAGCGTGAAAGACTCCGGGATTGTCTGCCGCCGGGGTCATGTCCAACATCACCGAGATGCCGTTCGGTCCGATGAGATGCGCGGTCACCTTGGCATCGGGAGCGGGCATGTATTCCTTATCGCGCACGTTGGCCGAAAGCTCAATGTGGCCGTCATCCATCAGCGTCTGGTTGGCCGCGGTCACCACCACCTGTCCCGGCGAATCCAGCACCAGCCAGCGCAGCAGTTGCTGCCAGAAAAGATCGTGCGCCGGATCGCCCAGGGGCTGGCTCATCTGCCAGCGCCACGTGCCCGAGGTGGCCATGACCGCGGTGCGGCCGCGCCCGTAGTTCTGCGTCACCAGCAGCGGCAGTTTGCGCGCGCCGACGTTCATCTGGACTAGCACCGTCGCTCCGGGCTTGGCCGTGCCGGCGTCCTGGTAATCCATCAGGTAGGTCAGCTTCTTCCAGCGGTCGACGTTCTTTGCCGGATCATCCATGAGACGCGTGATCGGACTATCCGCCCCGGCCGCCGTAAGTTCGACCGTCGCCGGATCGCGGTGAAACGTGCTCCTGCTGTTGGGAAGATACGTCGGCAGCAAATCGACCAGGCTCGAGCCGCCCCATCCTCCATCCCCGAGCGCGAAGCGCCCGCCAAGGAAGAGCAGTCCGCCGCCGCGGCGGTCAACGAACTCGCGCAGCAATTCCTGTTGCAAGGGGGTAAAGTATCCCGCCTCGACGGAGCCCAGGATGATGCCCTGGTAGCGCAAAGAGATCTTCCGGGCGCACAGGGAAGCCATTCTCCAACTCCTTGGGATCGCTGATGCCTTGCCGGTAAATCTTGTTCTCGGTCGTGCGCAGCATGGAGGCCACCTGCACGATCTTGTCGTCGTCCTCGGCCCGGCGGATGAACTTGTACTCCCATCGCGGCTCGCCTTCGACATAGAGGATCCGCCGCTTGTCGTCGGTCACCCCCACCAGGCGCGTGACGGCATTGTTGGCCAGGTTCTCTTCGTCGGCCAGCGGCCCAAGCGAGAAATGCAAACTCTTGACCCCGGCATCTCCCGGGCTGAAAAAGACCGTTTCCACCTGGGTCGCACCGTCGGCGCCGAGCGTGACCTCGCGGGAGTCAAGCGTCTTGTCTCCATCCCGAATCGCCAGCATCGCCTTGCTTCCGGCATAGCCTCGTTGATGGAAGGTAACGGTAGCGGGAATGCGCGAACCGGCCATCGCGCGGGAGGTCACCCTCACGTCATTCAACTCCACATCGTGCGCCGGCTGCTCTTTGCCGAAGCCGACGGTATGGACCGGTAAGCGGCGATTGCGCAGCGCATGGATGGTTTCGAGGTCCAGGTCTCCCGAGCCATCGAGGGAGTTTTCTGAGCCATCGCTGAGCAGCACGACTGCGCCAACCGGCAAATCGGAGGTTTCGGTTACCAGTTGTTTCAGGCCGTCGTTGATGTGGGTGGCGGGGGCGGTGGGCTGTATTTCCGCGGGCGCCGCAGCCCGGGTTACCCGGCTGTCAAGCCGGTAGAGCCGGACTTGAAACTTCTTTTGCAATCCTGCCAGCACACCGTCCTCGAGGGCCTTTTCCGCCGCAGCCTCGCGGGTAGCCTTGCCGTCGCTATCGGCAATCGCCATGCTGCGTGAATCATCGAGTACAACGGCGATTACGTTCTGTTGCGGCGCCAGCTCGGCCACGGTAATCGCGGGCTGCCAAAGCAGTACCAGCACCGTGGCGATGAGCAAAGACTGCAGCAGCCAGACCGCGCCGGCGCGCCACTTGCTGATGTTCGGCGCGGCCTGGGGCAGCCGCGACCAGATCAGCACCGCCAGCCCGGCCGCGGACGCGACCATGAGCAGCAGCAGCACCCAGCCCGGCCACGCGCCAAGCAGGACAAACTGGCCTTTGGAAAACACCGGGATCGGATACTTGAAGAAAAATTGGAACATGGTCCGAAGTTTCCCGCGGTCGGTCGATCAATCATTTTTCAGAACTGCTGCTCGTGCTATGCGACACGCGGCGAAAGCTTCAATGCGTCATGCCGTAAACGATGTAATTCAACGCCACCCGGAAAGCCATGGAAGCGAACGGTTCGGGGTAATCCGGATCGTCCGCCCATTCCCAGGCGTCGCCCAGGTGCATGTTGTGACAGATGGCGACCATGATGCGGCCCTTGTCATCGCGAATGGCGCGCCACTTGGGCACGTAGCCATCCTTTTCGTAGGTCCTGCCGGTCTGTATATATTGCTCCCCGGGGATCTGCATGCGCTCATCCAGATCGTAAAGCACGTGGAAGATCTCGTCCTTGCCTTCCAGGTCTTCGACCGGCCGGTCGGGAAAGACCTCACGCATGCCGTTCATAAAATCTTCCCAATCTGTAGTGCCGTGAAAGTCGTCCACCATCAGGAAGCCGCCTTTCAGCAGGTATTCCCGCAGACGCTTGGCTTCCTCATCGGTAAACGACCAGGTTTGTACTTGGACGGCGTAGATCCAGGGATAGTTGAAAATCTCGTCCGAATCCAGGTTGACGACCTGCTCTGTAGATCGGCTCTGGATGCGTGTCAGGCGTTTCATCGCCAGCAGAACCTGGCGGTCCGCCTTGGGGTAATCGCGGGACCAGGAGTGGCGCCAGCCGTAGCCGCCAAAACCGCCATAACCTCCGTAACCACCCGTGAAGCTGCTGCCGACGGCTGCGTTGTAACTAAGGCGGGACCAGTAAAACTCCGCCTTTACATTGGTCTCCGCATCATCCCCGAAGCCGAAGTCCGCCGTCCGCTGATAAGCGTAGAGCGCGGAGCACAGCGCCATCCCGACGAGCGCTGCCGAACTGGCTTGCAGGAGCTTCATGGGCGGAACCCTCCACAAGCCGGCGCGTAGAGGATGGGCTGTCGCACGATAATCGAAGCACTCTGAGTGCACGTTGAGATTACCAGAATGTCTTGGGCTCTCGTCTGATAGACGCAGCCCAGAGACCGAGTCGTTTGTTGCCCCCATGCAAATGTCCTGTGGTCCGCTTCGCTTGCGCGCCCTCTTGCCGCGTGAGACGATTTCCTCAGTTCAGGCCGAGGGGGCAGTTTTTTGAAGCGGCGGGACTTCATGAAGATCGGCGGCGCGGCCATAGCCCATGCGGGAACCGCCAGGCTGCTCGCCCAAGCCCCTCAAATGCAGATGGGCCCGACTGCGCCCACCAACGAAACCAGCAAAGCGGACTACACCCTCCGCATCGCTCCCGTTACCGTCGAGCTCGCGCCCGACCACATTCTCAGCACCATCGGATACAACGACACCTCTCCCGGACCGGTGCTGCGCATGCGCGAAGGCAAAACCGTAAGCGTGGATGTAATTAACGATACGGATGTACCAGAGTTGGTGCATTGGCACGGCATGTTGATCCCTTCCGATGTCGATGGAGTGGAGGAGCAGGGCACGCCTCCGGTGCCTCCCCGTGGACGGCGCCGCTACCAGTTGACGCCGCGTCCGGCCGGATCGCGCTGGTACCACTCGCACGCCATGGCTGAAGCCGACTTGCATCGCGGCAGCTATACCGGCCAGTTTGGCTTCGTCTACGTCGATGGCGGAAACGACCCCGGGCAATATGACCAGGAGCTTTTTCTCTCCCTGCGCGACTGGGAGCCATTCTTCACCAGCAGCATGGAAGACGACGACGATGACGGCCATGGCGGACCCCAGCCCGAGAAGCCGGCCGTCCTGAACACCGATCCCAACGGTCTTGAAGTCAACTCGATGACCTACTCGATCAATGACAAGTCGCTGGGTGCGGGGGAGCCGATTCGGGTGAAGCAGGGCCAGCGGGTGCTGATGCACCTGCTCAATGCCAGCGCGATTGAGAACCGCCGCATTGCCTTGGCGGGTCATCAATTTCAAGTGATTGCGATGGATGGCAACCCCGTGCCGTCTCCGCAGAAGGTCGATGGAATCCTGATCGGTGCCGGGGAACGAGTGGATGCAATCGTCGAAATGAACCAGCCGGGAGTCTGGATCCTGGGCGCGACCGAGGAGAGAATTCGCAACACCGGCCTGGGCATCATCGTGGAATACGAGAATCAGCATCGCCAGCCGCAATGGGCCGCTCCCGCGCACCCCATGGGACTACACCATTTTCGGCAAGATCAGCGCCAATCCCATTCCACCGGACCAGACCATCGACATGATTTTCGAAAAGATCCCCGGAGGCTCAGGAAAGTTCAACACCTGGCTGGTGAACGGAAAGCCCTACCCGCACGACAAGGAGTTTGTCCTGAAGCAGGGAACTCGCTACCGCCTGGTATTTCGCAACCGCACCGATGACGCGCACCCGCTCCATCTGCATCGCCACCAATTCGAGCTGGTAGAAATGAACGGAACCAAGACCGGCGGCATCATAAAAGACACGGTAGTAGTTCCGTATTATGGCCGCGCAGTAGTGGACTTTGTCGCCGACCAGCCAGGCCTGTCCCTATTCCACTGCCACATTCAGCAACACATGGACTACGGCTTCAAAGCATTGTTTCGCTATGCGTAGCGGCTGCGAAACCAGGAAAAGAAACCGCAGGTCCCTCGACTGCGCTAAACTTTGTCATCCCGAGGAACCGACTTGCCTGTGGTTGAGGGAGCAATGACCATGCCTCCCGCACCGGCAGCAAAGGTTGGGGTGCCCATTCAAGCCCCGTCTTTGGGCTTGAGTGGGATACGCAGCACTCAACGCACAGTTTCCAGTTTGTCATTAGCAGCGAACTCCGGATTTCCTACTGCGCTGCACTCATCAACAGCAACGTGTGCGGCTTTCTTTACGGAAAGCCGCATGATCTTCGCCGAAACCACAAAGTCCGACAGGAAATCCGGAGGTAGCCGAGGAACCTGCAGTTCTCTGTCCCCACCAACGCCCCTCCAGGAAATGCTTTTCGATACAGCGTAGCGCAGCAGAGGGACCTTCGGTTTCAATCGGTAGCAACGGATTGCGTTTCTCTCAAAAACCCCTGCATACAGAAAATCCCCTACTTAAGCCGTTCCGCCAACAAATGATCCGCGACGCGAATCGCATTAGCAATAATCGTCAGCGAAGGATTAACCGCACTCGCCGACACAAAACACGATGCATCTACCACATACAGATTGTCGAGATCATGAGCCTTGCAGTGCACGTCAAGCACACTCGTCGCAGGATCGGTTCCCATACGGCAAGTACCGTTCTGATGACCGACGCCCTCCAGTGGAATACGCTTCTTGAAATAAGCATGCAGCGGAACAGAAGTCGTAGCATGCCCCGCCCGCTTAAGTACGTCGACCCACCGGTCCTTAAGGCGATTAAACGACTCAACATTGTTCGGCGTATACGAAAGCTGAATCCGCATGGGCGCGGAATCCGTAACCGGCTCGGACTCGTTGGTACGACCAGTGTCTCCAGCAGGATGGGCTCCGCCCACACCCGGCTGCCAATTATCGACCGATAGCGGAGTCGCGTTGTGCAGCGTGACCCGATTCGCTGGGTCAGGAAGATCCTCCGTAGTGAGCCACCAAGGCACAGCATGGTGCTTCATCTTTTCCAGCAAAAAGCCCGGGGTAAGCGGAGGCGCATCACCTTTCATCATCTCGTAATGGAAACTCCCGACCGGCTGCACCTGGCCCAGGGGAAATGGATAGGCAGGGTCTGAATCCCTGAAGTAAAAATCGTTGGTGCCCCACGTCTTGGTGTAGCTATCCTCATTGCCCTCCGGGCCGAGTGCGAGCAGCGCATCTGCCTGGTGATACATAAAATTCCGTCCAACTTGGTCGGAGCGGTTGGCGAGCCCAGTAGGATACTTGTCGTTTGCAGACGCGAGCAGAATCACCGCGGAGTTGATCGCCCCCGCACTCACGGCAAAGATTCCGGCGCTGTAAGTAGCCGCATTGCCATTCTTGGACGCAGCGTCCGGTCCCGAATGGATAACCTCAACCGCGGTTACCGCCGTACCTGTGCTGTTGGCGAGCAACCGGGTTACGCGTGAGTTCGTCATCAGGGTGACGTTAGGCCAATGCATGATCTGCCGTATGCAATTGATGTCCGCATCGGACTTGGCATGGATCAGGCAAGGGTATCCATCGCAGGTGTCGCAGCGAACGCACTTCGACGCCAGCGGGTTCGCTTCATTTCGCTTGAGCCCCAGCGGGATGGGGAAGGTATGGATGCCGAGCTTGCGCACGTCGTCCTCGATGGTCTGCATGCGAGGCTCGTTACTGAACGACGGATAAGGGTATTTGATGGAATGAAAAGGCTCCGACGGGTCAAAAGATGACCCATATCCACCCGGAACAGCTGGTGCCGTGCCCAGATCGCCGTGGACGTGAAAAAGATCCTCCGCACGGCAATAAAAAGGCTCCATGTCGGCGTAGCTGATGGGCCACGCAGGAGATATGCCCCCCTGGTGCCGGATGACGCCGAAGTCTTCGGCACGCATCCGGAACATCGCCGCGCCATAAACCTTAGTTTGGCCACCCACAAAATACGCCTGTTGCGGGTGGAGCGGCTTGCCGTCCTTATCCTGCCACGTCTCCTTGGTGTGGTACCGGTTGTCCAGAAAGACAGCGGATGTATCCCAGTTGAGCTTCTCCTGCGGCATAAACGGGCCGCGCTCCAGGATAAGGATCTTCTTGCCGGCTTGCGCCAGGTGGAGGGCCAGCGTTCCGCCACCCGCCCCGGAGCCAATCACAATCGCATCAAATTCGTTTTGTTCGCTCATCTAGAGCACGGTATCAGGTTTACCTGCTCGAAAAGACGAATTCATTGCCGTCGGGGTCTTTGAATTTTGCCATCGTCCCCCAAATCTCCTTCTTCGGCTCCGCAGCCAATTCCACACCCTTGGATCTGAAAATCTCTGCCGTGGCAAAGACGTCGTCGCACCAGAAGGTTACTGGTTGGAAACCGCCAATCCTGTCTTCGTGGCCCGGCGGCGTGAACAGCGCGAGCGCTGTATCCGCGCCCGGGATGAGTAGTTCAATCCAGCGTTGACCGGGGCCAAAAGGCTGATCGGTTGCTACCTTGAAACCAATTTTCTCGGTATAGAACTTCAACGCAACATCCTGGTTGCGCACCGGAATACTAACAATCTTGACGCCGCGAATCATCTTGCAACCTCCCAACTGTTGGCAACATAACTGGCGCCTCTCACAGATTCAATCAGGTATTCAATGCTATATTGATCGTCGGTATAGCGATGCTGATGCTGGATGAATACGTCGTTGATGTTTTAATGCGCGACCTCGTCGGCCACGATCGCAGGCCGGTAAGCTTTCTGGTCTACTTGTGGCTTGCTGCGGAGCAACAGCGTCTGGGCAGCGCCGTCACCATCAGCTATCAGCAACTGGCCGAGTCGGTGGGGATCTCGAAGAGCTCGGCGCAAGCCGCGGCGGGGTGGCTCGTCCGGCGAAAGCTCCTGACGGTCAGCAAAGCCGGCTCTACAGCAACTCCCAGCTACGCGGTACAAAGGCCCTGGCTGCCAGATAAGCAATCCAGATAACAGGTGGATGAGAAAGGAAGCGCTTGTCCTTCGCCGATTGGTTCTTCTCTGATCTCGAACGTCCCGAGAGTGCTCACGCTCAGGGCGAACCGAGCACACACCCGTGGTGGCGCGTCATGTGCCTCACCGGAGTCGATTACTTTTCCACTCTCGGTTATCAGTCAGGTATCGCCTTCCTGGCTGCTGGTCTACTTTCTCCAGTCGCCACGCTTGTCCTCGTCCTGGTAACCCTCTTCGCAGCGTTGCCTGTTTACAACCGCGTCGCCGCAGCCAGCCCCTACGGTCAGGGCAGCATTGCGATGCTGGAAAAATTATTTCCGGGGTGGACCGGTAAAGTTTTCGTGCTCGTCCTTCTCGGCTTCGCCACCACCGATTTCATCATCACCATGACGCTTTCCGCCGCCGACGCAGCGGCCCACTTTGTGCATAATCCCTACACTCCCCACGCTCTGCAGAACCAAATGAACGTCACTCTCTTCCTGCTCGCGATCCTGGGCGCCATTTTCCTCAAAGGCTTTAAGGAAGCGATCGATATCGCCGTCTTTCTTGTGGGCATTTACCTCGCGCTTAACCTAATTGTCACCCTCGTGGCTTTCTATCATGTCCTACTGCAACCTCATCTGGTCTTCGACTGGAAGAACGCCATCTTCACTCAACACGGGAGCCTGCTTTCGGTCATCGGCCTCTCGGCGCTGCTCTTTCCTCGCCTGGCACTCGGCCTTTCAGGCTTCGAGACCGGTGTCGCCGTTATGCCGTTGATCAAATGCGAAAACCTTGACGTTCGTATAAAAAACACGCGCCGCCTGCTCGCGACTGCCGCCGTGATCATGAGCGTCTTCCTCATGGCTACCAGTATTGTCACTACTCTGCTCATCCCTGCGGCAGACTTTCGGGAGGGCGGCCCGGCCAACGGCAGAGCCGTGGCCTTCCTGGCCCACAGATATCTTGGCAACGGCTTCGGCACTCTCTATGACGCGAGCACCATCCTAATTCTCGCTTTCGCCGGCGCCTCCGCCATGGCAGGCCTTCTCAATCTCATCCCGCGTTATCTTCCCGGCTTTGGTATGGCGCCCGAGTGGGCCCGAGCCTCGCGTCCGCTCGTCCTCGTCTTCCTTTCCGTCGCTTTGATAGTCACCCGCCTCTTTCACGCCAACGTGGATGCCCAGGGTGGGGCCTATGCCACCGGCGTGCTGGTCCTGATCACTTCCGCTTCCTTCGCGGTCACCATTGCGGCCCGGAATTTACTGTCGCGCCTCGCTCTCGGCCTCGTATCCCTCATCTTCATCTACACCACGCTGGTGAACATCTACGAGCGCCCCGAAGGCCTGAAGATCTCTTGCATCTTCATCTTCACCATGGTTTTCTTATCGTTGATTTCGCGGGCCTTTCGCTCTACTGAGCTCCGCATCACGGTTCAACTTGATCCCCAGGCACAGGCCCTTCTTGCCGAAAGCGGAACCAAGACCGTTCGGCTCATTGCCTGGAATCCCCGTCACGCTGCTATCAAAGATCGCGAACAGGCCAAGATGGAGTTGCGTGAACTTCACGGCCTCTCGCACGACGAATTCATCTACTTTATCGAGGTGGATCGGGGAGACACCTCCGAGTTCACCGAAACGGTCGCCATCGAGGGGTCCCGCGAAGGCTCCAATCGTGTGCTTCATGCCAGGAGCCCTGCCGTTGCCAACGCCATCGCGGCTCTCTTGATTCAAATCAAACAAACGACGAGATGCATCCCCCACGTCTACTTTCATTGGACCGACGTTGACCCGGTCGTCAACCTGATGCGGTTCATCTTCCTCGGGGAGGGGGATACTGCCCCGCTGACCCACGAAATCCTGCGCCGCGCCATCAAGGACCCGGCCCAGCGACCTGTCGTCCATGTGAGCTGACTCGCCGTTGCGGTTCGCCGGTCGATAACCCTACTAGATCTGCAGCCCGTCGAAAAAGCGGCCGAATTTGTCAATCGCGGAAACTAAATCGGGTAAAACCGCATCGACTCTAGTGAGATCCTATTTTGAGTACTGTAAGAAATGACGTTGGGGATGGCCGGGCCACGCAGAGCCCTCGGAAGCACAACGCCTGGCGATGGGTCATGTGGATCGCGCTAATTGCCTTGGTGGTGCTTTTAGTGGTGGGCGAAGTGATGCTGAAAAGAGCGGGACCGATCCTGAAGGGCCGCGTAATCGAAACTCTCAGTACCCGCTTCGATAGCCGCGTAGAGTTGGACGACCTGCAAGTTTCGCTGATCAAGGGCTTGTCGGTCTCAGGGAAAGGGTTGCGTATTTTTCCCCCTGATGACGTGGTAGCCGCGGGGGCCAGGGATCCTCTATTTGCGGTACGACAATTCGAATTTCACGCCGGCTTGATCGGTCTGTTTCTCAAGCCCACCCACGTAGGGGCCGTTCAAGTGCAGGGCCTGGTCATCAGCATCCCGCCCAAATCGATGCGTCAACAGAACGCGGCCAAGGCACGGCATCAAGGCAAGATCAAGATCGTGGTGGATGAAATCGTATGCGACGACTCTCGATTGGTGATCGGCACCGACAAACCAAACAAAGATCCCAAGATCTTTGAGCTCAGCCACATCGTGATGCATGACGTGGGTCCGAATACACCCTGGCCCTACGATGCGACGCTGACCAACGCAGTGCCCAAAGGACAAATTCATGCCGTTGGCACCTTTGGCCCGTGGAATACGGAGACCCCAGGGATCTCAACCGTGACGGGCAAGTACACCTTTCAGCATGCTGACCTGAACACCATCAAGGGAATTGGAGGCATGCTGCACTCCGTGGGTGACTTCACCGGCCGGCTCGACCGGATCGAGGTACATGGAACTGCGGATGTTCCAAATTTTTCGCTCGATACCGCAAACCATCCCGTCCCCCTGCATACCCAATTCTCGGCGATTGTCGACGGGACGACGGGCGATACGTATTTGCAGCCCGTTGAGGCAAAGCTGGGCGAGTCGGAATTTTCCTGTAGCGGCGAAGTGGTTAATGTGAAAGGGAAGGGGCACATCATCGACCTGGACGTCGATGTTCCCGCCGGCCGCATACAGGACTTCCTGCAATTGGCCGTCAAGACCGAGCCGGTCGTGATGACGGGTGTCCTCGGCATGAAGACCAAGCTGCACATCCGTCCTGGCAAAGAAAGCGTGACCCAAAAGCTGGGGTTAAACGGAGGCTTCATGCTGAAGCAAATCCATTTTACGAACCCGGAGCTGCAGGACAAGATCGACATGCTGAGCCTGAGGGCGCAGGGAGACCCGAAGGACGCCAAGCCAGGAGCGGAAGATGTGAACTCGCGCATGACGGGCAAATTTCAAATGGCCGATGGAAAACTGACATTGCAGGACTTGCTCTACACCATGCCTGGGGCAACAGTGCAGCTGGCGGGTGTCTACACGCTGGACGGCAAGAAATTCGATTTCACCGGCAAGGTGAGGACCAAGGCGAAGCTATCGCAAATGGTGTCCTCGCGCTGGAAGAGTTGGGGCTTGAAAGTAGTTGATCCCTTCTTTCACAAACACGGCGCCGGTGCAGAAATTCCCGTCAAAGTAACCGGCACAAACACCGCCCCCAAATTCGGCCTGGACATAGGCCACAAAGACAAAACCCCTCAATAAAGTCGCACCAACTCTCTCGTCCCCTCACGAAGGATGGGTGCCCCACATCTCGCTCGTTTTTCGCGAGATGTGGGATACCCCTACTCCTTCAATCCTCGGGTAACGGCTCCTGACGTGAGCGCCGCCCCCTTTGTCATCCCGAGCGAAGGCGAGGGACCTGCAGTTTTCTACACCTGTAACCAAGGTTTCGGACGCCGCCTTCACCCTCACTCCATCTCCGGATAAGGCCCCTTTCCACCCTGAGCGATAAAGAGGTCAATCCGATCCGCCAGCACCTGCAGGGGTACGGAGCCCATAGCCAGCACCGTGTCGTGAAACGCCCGGATATTGAACTTATTCCCCAACGCCGCCTCTGCCTTATGCCGTGCTTTCCAGATTGCCATCTCGCCCATATAGTACGAGAGCGCCTGCGCCGGCCACGAAATATACCGGTCCACTTCTGTTTGAATCTCGTGGTCGGAAAGAGCCGTATTCTCCCGCAGGAACTGTTGCGCCTGCTCGCGCGTCCAGCCCTGCGAGTGAATGCCGGTATCCACCACCAGCCGCGCAGCGCGCCACGCCTGGTAGCTCAACATGCCAAAGGACTCGTACGGAGTGTGGTACATCCCCATCTCCGTGCCCAGCCGTTCGCAATAAAGCGCCCAACCTTCGCCGTAGGCATCGATATACACCTGTCGGAAAGCGGGAAGATTCTTCTGCTCCATGTTGATCGGGATCTGGAACGCATGTCCCGGCGCCGACTCGTGCAGAGTCAAAGCAGGAAGGCTGTAAAGCCCACGTGAAGGCAGGTCATACGTATTCACCAGGTATGTCCCCGGGCCGCCGCGAGCAGAGGTGTAGAACGGCGCCTCGGCAGCGGGAACTGGAAGTATGGCGAAACGCATCCGCGGAAGATAGCCGAAATACTGTGAGGCCTTGCCATCAAATTCTTTAGCGATGAACGCCGCTTGCATCAAAAGTTCCTGCGGCGTCCTGGCATAAAACCTGGGATCGGTACGCAGAAAATGCAGGAAAGCAGGAAAGTCGCCCTGAAACCCGGTCTGCTTCATGGTGGCGACCATCTCCGCGTGGATCTTTGCCAACTCGTCCAGACCTATTTGATGGATTTGCGCCGGGCTCAGATGAGTGGTTGTATTCTCCAGGATCTTCGACTGGTAGTAAGCCTTCCCGTCAGGAAGAGATTCCGCCGCCAGGTTAGTACGTGCGCCGGGAATGTACTCCGTTTGTATGAACTTCAACAGTTCCACGTGCGCCGGAATCACCGATTTGCGAATCGCCTCCACGCCCTCCGCACGCAGCCTGGATTGTTCGTCAGCGGAAATTGACGCCGGCATATTCCTGAAAGGCGTGTAGAAGATCACGTCCTCAGGCCTTTTCGCGTTGGTGACCGCGGAGAGTGACGCGTCACGCCCCATCAACGTCACCTTGGGCGGCGTGAAACCGCGCTTCAGGCCGCTGCGCATGTTCGCGATTTGCTCGTGAAAATATCGCGGGATATCGTTTAGCTGCGCAATGTAGTTGGTGTAGTCCCGCTCCGTATGAAAAGGCTTGAGAGCGGTTACCGTCAGAATCGACCAGAAGGCGGTGTCCGCATTCAACGGCTTTTCGTATTCGCGGAATTTCTGGCGGTCAATCAAGACCTCGATCTGGGCCCGGTAAATGGCGTAGTTAACCTTGTCCGCCGGGGCCAATGAGTCGAGCTGGATTGCATCCAGCCGCTTCATCACTCCCCGCCAATGTTCCAGCCGCGCCTGCTGTGTCGCTGCATCGACCCGCGGAAGTTGCGGGCTGATCTCCTTGTGGGCAGCCGTCTGATCCTCGTCCTCCTCCATGTGTTGCGCGTCGCGCCAGGACCACTCTTGGGTATAGAGAACCTTGAAACGGTTATCTGTAGCGGATTTCACCGCGTGCGCCGGAGCGGAGACTGTCAGCATCAGGGCAGCGTAACCGATGGTTGGCCACAAACTTTTCAGCTGTTCAAGTCCTTAAGAATGTGTTGTCGAGAGCGGCTCAGTCATTGTAGATCAGGGCATGAAGGGCGACCAGAAGTACACTTACCCCCGGTAGTATGCCGGCAGCGAGAGGCAGGTGCTGGAAAAGCCATCCAGTCAGCACCGCCGCGAGAAAGTACGCCGACAAAACAGCCGCCTGCATTGCCAGCCGCTTCTCAAACTCGACTTCTTGTCCGGGTGGCTGCTCCTGTCTCGTCAAACGCACCAGGCCGCTTAGCATGGTCGTCCATGTACCGGTGATGTAGGTGGTGACGATGCCGGGAATTTTCAACTGCACCATGGCGCTGCTTTGCATCCCGATTGCGAGCGCAACGATGCTCAGCAAAAGTTCGAGGCTCGGTGCGTGGCTGATGTTGAGGTGAATTCCTATCCAACCAGTCTCCGCTGCCAGCAACAGGAGCGCTTCCAGCAACAGGGTCCACGAGATCGCCTTGGACCAAATCGCGCCGGGTTGTACCTTCTGTGTCAAACGTGAACCGATCATCGTGCCGGCCGCATAGCTGCTGAGAGAGATGACAGGATGGAGCCAATCGCCATGGGGCTGAAACACTGCAAGACCCAGCAGCACGGTGTTGCCGGTCATGTTTGCCACAAAGGCGTGACCAAATCCGAAATAGCTCCACCCATCCGCCGATCCCGCGGAAGCGGCCAGCATCAGTAGACGCACGTCTCGTTCGACTGAGGCCATTCGTCGTTACCCTCTCCAAATGGGAAGGAGTTCCTCGGAAGGTATGCGCAGCTGTTTTAGCAGGTCGTGATCCGGGCTGTATTGGCACACCGGATCGATGGCCTCGGCATCGCCGGTAAGCAGGAACGCCTGGCATCGGCAGCCGCCGAAGTCCCGTTCCTTGCGCGGACAGGCGAGGCAGGTGTCCGGCATCCAGGCATCGCCTCGGAAGCGGTTAAACGCCGGCGAAGACTGCCAGATCCACGAGAGATCATGGTCGCGCACGTTGTCGAAGTGCAGATCGGGAATGACTGCGGCTGCGTGGCAGGGCATCGCCTGGCCAATCGGATCGATGAGCATCATCTGCCGTCCCCAGCCGCCGACACAAGCCTTGGGGAAGCTGCCAAAGTAATCGGGAAAGACGGCTTCGAGATGGATCCTGCCCTTCAGCCGTTCTTTGGCTGCCTCGATGATCGGTAAGCGATCGATCCACCTGCTCCTGAGTCGGCATCAGGAGAGAGCGGTTCTTCAGCGCCCAGCCATAGTACTGGACATGGGCAATTTCCAGCCGGTCGGGAGCGAGGTCCTCGGCCAGCGCGATAAATGCTTCCAGCCGATCCAGATTCATGCGGTGGACGACCAAGTTCACCGTGAAGGCCAGCGGAAATTTCTTGAGGATGGGAATCAGCGCCAGCTTCAAGGCGTGCGCTCGGGTTCCCGCGATGTGGTTAGCGGTGGTCTCATCCAGGTCTTGAAAGCTGAGTTGCAAGATGTTCCAGCCCGGCGTCGACCAACGCAGCGAGGCGCTCTTCGCTGAGTCCCACGCCGGAGGTGATCATGTTCACGTACAGTCCCGCATCGCGCGCCGTCCTGATCAGTTCGGGTAGGTCTTTGCGGGCCAGCGGTTCGCCGCCGGTGAGATGCAAATGCAGAATGCCCAGTTGAGCCGCCTGCTGAAAGACTCGCTTCCAGTCGTCTGTCGAAAGCTCCTCTTCTGCGCGTTGCAGTTCCAGTGGATTCGAGCAGTACAGGCAATGCAACGGGCAGCGATGGGTAATCTCGGCGATGAGCGAGAATGGCTTGGAGGGCGGTGACTGGCTGTTGGCTGGCATCCCGTTAGACCCGCACCACTCCGCGCTGCTCCATGCGATCGAGCAGGCTAAGGACATCCTGCTGGATATCGTCGCTATCGACGCCTTCGTATTGCTTGAGTAATTCGTCCACAATGGCCGCGACGCTCTGCTTGCCATCCAGGTGCGCGAGGATGTCGCGCGCCGGGCCCTGCGAGATTCAGGGTTCCCTCCGGGATCAGCATGACCGCTTCCGTCGGATGCAACCGGCAGCCAGGCGCAAGCCGTGGGGTGGCATTCAGGTCCATCTCAGCCTCTCTCCGCCTTGGGCACGAAGCATCCTGGCGGGATGTTGCCGGGAACCACATAAGCGTAGTCGATGGCGTCGAGCTGCGCCCACAGGATCGCGCATTTCCGCTCCAGTGCCCCGATGACCTGCTCCTGCTCTGCCCGTGTCGCGGCGTGGGTACAGACGTAATCCAGGGCGAACGCGGCGTCTTCCGGCGCCTGCGTCAGGCGGCCTTCAAAATAGCTCAGGCCATGAACGAGATAGGGATAGTGCAGCCGAAGCTGGTCCATGCGCAGAGAGATAAGGCTGCGCGAGAACAGCTCCGTCAGCGAAGAGGCGACGGCGATCAGCAAGGGACTGTCGCGTACTAATGCAAGATAGGCATCTACGGCAAAGATCACGCCCGGCAAGACGCCGGTGCAGGGAATGACCTGGTCACGCGAGAGGCCGGTGGCTTCGGCCAGCTGGATCCATTTCTCCACCCCGCCATAGCCACTCTGGTCGCCATCGTGATCGATGATCCGTTTTCGCCAGGCGCGGCGAAATGCCGGGTCATCGCTTTTTGCCAGCAGCAGGGAATCTTTGATCGGGATGCGGCTCTGATAGTAGTAGCGATTGAGCGCCCATGCCTGCAACTGGCCGCGCGTCAGCTCGCCTGCATGCATCCGCAGGTGAAAGGGATGGAGATGATGGTAGCGGCTTTCCCCTACCGCTTGGAGACGGGCACGCAGCTCCTCAGGGGTAAGAAGGTCGCCAGTGCTTGCTGTCAGTTGAGTTGCCATCCGTCGTGTCCTATTTTCCAGCCCGCATCGCTCACATACTTGTACTCGGGGCCTCGGGTATCAAGTACCGGGTTCGTATTATTGATATGGACGAAGATGCGTTGCCGCGCGCTTGTGCCGGCCAATAGGGCGATTGTGCCATCCTCGCCGCTCATTGGCACATGGCCGATGGAGCGCGCCAAAGGCGTTCCGGAGTGAGTGCGGCTGAGTTCTGCATCGCTCCAAAAGGTGCCATCCACCAGGATCACGTCGCAGGAGTCATAGATCTCCCGGATCTCCTTCGTGACTTCGGGGAGGGAGGGCGTGTAGGCGAGGCGGCGGCCATCGGCTTCCAACAAAAGACCGAGAGACGCCTGGCCCGGCTCGTTTGCCTCAGGCTGATCCGCGCCAGACGCACGCGCGTAGTAGGGAAGCGATCCAGGAAGGGATATGGGCGTACAGGTCACTCGATCGCCCAAAGTAAACGCCTTTCCAGGATGTATTTCCACCCAGGTCAGCTGATTGGGCACCCGTTCCAGCATGCGAAAAAAGCTGTTGGCTTCGAGCGTGCGGCGAACTACGCCTGTGGAGTAAACCGTAAGCGGCTGAAACTCCCGCAGCAAAAGCAATCCGAGTACCTGGTCGAGATCGGCACTGGTGAGGATGATTCCTTGAATCGGGGTATTGCGCTTGCCGCGCAGAGCTTTGGGCTGGAGTTCCGGGTTTGATTCGATCTGGAACCTGAGATCCGGCGAAGCGTTGATCAGGAACCACTTTTCAGCGTCCGTGGAGAACGCTGCTTGCAATTGCAACCGAGCCGGCACAACGTCAGGGGCATTTCGGGAAAGATCGCACAGAGTGCAGGCACAGTTCCACTGGGGAAAACCGCCGCCTGCGGCGGTCCCCAGTAGCTTGAAATTCATTAGGGCTTATTCTGCGGGAGCGTAGCAGTTGATCTCGCAGCCAAGGCTTACTTCTTCAAAATCAGGGCGGGTCCAGACTTTCGTTTTCATTTCAATCTCCCTTTGACAGAAAGCTGAACGGCCTTCTGCTCGTCTTGTTGTTTATTATATCCGATACCGCGTCAAGGGCCACTTCACTGGTAATCGGGCTGATGGTTACCGTCCAAAAGAATAGGTCACCTTGAACACCCCGGAATCGATGCCCGGGTTTTCCGCGACATTTCCGGCGTTGGCCAAGTGATGGTAGCGATACTCGAAGCGGCAGGAGCGCGTATGTGTCTGAAACAACTCTACGCCGCCCCCGAATTCGAAGGTGTAATTGAACGACGAGCTATTGAAGACCGGTATGTCCCGGGGAGATACGGCAAAGCCTCCCAGGCCGGTCACGAAGGGATGTATGCGCTTTCGCGGGAAGAAGCCGAGCTTGTAGCCGAGCGGGCTAAAGGCGCTCACATAGGTCGATCGCGTTCCACCGATGTAGGTTGCGGTCCCGGCGTAGATATGGTTCTGGGTAATCAGAAGCACATTCAGCGGTGCCTTGCTCACTGGCTGATCCACGGGAACGGGTGAAGTGAAACTGACCACCCCTGAATAGGAAGGCTGTTGAGGGAACTCCAGCTTGAAGCCGGTCATCGTAGGGTCGGTTACGGTCATCAGTGGCCGAACCTCGGCGACCCACGCACCCGAAAGGTTGTTGCTTAGAAAGCTGCGTTTTTCAAAGCCAAGTCCGATTGCGCTGATTTTGCGCCCGTCGGCATATCCCAGCAGCATGTGACTGGAGTCGTTGGAGTACTCGACAAACCCATTAATAGCCTTGTGGTTGGAGTAGTACCCGCCCACATCCTGTGCCCAGGTCACGGCGCAACCGGCCGACGCCATCAACAGGCAGCAGGCTGTCTTACGAAACCATCGTTGGGCGTACTTAATTTGCAGCATTCGGTCCCTCTCCCCAGTCATGAAACGCACGTGCGCCTGATGTCCGTAGTTCACGAAATCGCGCGGTGGGGGGAACCGGGCATTCTCCTGTTTTTTGAACCGTACAGAAGAGGACGGTATGGCAATCAAATTCTGAACTTCTCGATCAGCCCTCCGGGGGGGAAGGGAACCCATATCGAGAAAATGTCTAAAGTACAGTGGCAGTTCTAATATCGGTTCTGTCCAGCTTTTCTTCTAGAGAGCTGCGCCGATTTGATCTGCCTTTACTCACGATGCAAGGCAATCGTAGCATCCAGGGCATACCCTTCTGATCCCCCAACGGCTGCACCAGCGCGAAATAGTCACCTTGTTTTTTAAACTTTGGTGTGGTTGGCGGCTCCGACCTTTTCACCTTTGTTGTAGACATAGCATCGCGCTAACGCAATTGGGTGGTGCGGGCTACACAGCTTGCGGAATAAGGCACTTTGAGCGTGCGGCTCTGCCCATCCACCTCCACCCATGCCAAGGCGAGCCGCCGCCCTCCGTTTTGTCATCCGGCCTGCCCGGACGTGCCGCCGGGATGCGCAGCAGGGGATCTGTCGTTCTTTTCTATCCATCCGATCAAACGGTTCTTAATAAAGGTCACCGCCCCAATCTTGTCATCCCGTCGATAAACCGAAAGGCGTTGTCAAGGCAGAAGAGTGCGCGGAGCTGCGGCGAGCAACTCTGTGGCCATGGGTTTGGAGACCGTGTGGTTCACGCGAGCCTTCTCTGCGAATCAGTTTCAGTGGAAAGAGTTCATTCCACCAGCCATCGATACGGACGTTTTAAGCGGCCATGATTATCTTTGCGAACATCCCGCCTATGCAGGATGCGAGGGTGCCCATTCAACAGGACGGATTAGCTTTCGCCGCCACGGGATGACGCGGGCTGCCCTCGATGAGAAGAACCTTTGGGTAGGGCTTACTGGTCTTGAGCATCCAGTAGAGCCGTACGGCTAATTTGCGCGCCGTTGCCACCTTGGCTGTGCCTTTAGCCATGTGGTGGCAGCGGTGTTGATACTCTTTGCGGAGTTGGGGATCGTGGCGGACGGCTGACTGCGCCGCCTCCACCAGCAAGGTACGTAAAAAGACGTTGCCTTGTTTGGAAATACTCCCCAGCTTGCGTTTGTTGCCCGAGCTGTGTTCACTCGGGATCAGTCCCAGATAGCTGGACACCTGCTTGCTGCGTTGAAAGCGAGACACCTCGCCGATGGTCATCACAAAAGCCAGGGCGGTAATGGGCCCTATCCCTGGCTGGCTCATCAGCAACTGTGCCTTGGCGTTGGCTCCAGCTGCTTGCTCCACGGCCTTGTCCAGCTGCTCGACCTGTGGCTCCACCACCCGCAGCAGCGCCAGCAGATCCTCGCGCCGCTGCCTGGTCCAGCCTTCCAAGGGAAGGCTTTCCAGCTCAGCCCTCCCCTTTAGGTTCCATAGCTGGCGCTTTTTCTGTACTCCCAGATTCAGTGCCAGATGCTGCAACTCGGTCTTCAGCCTGGTCCGCACCTGCACCAGCTTATGGCGATGCACTAACAGTTGCCGCACATCCCGCTGTTGCTGATTCGGCACCCATATCTTGGGAAAACGATCCTCCAGCAGCAACTTCAAAATGTGGCCGGCATCGCGCTTGTCAGTCTTCTGCTTGCGAACATAACTGGCCCGGATCTGTGCTGCGTCTCCCACCCGCAGCTCGTGGCCTAAGCTCTCCACCAGCCGCTCGAACCACAATGAATTACCCGTCGCCTCCATGCCGATCAGCGCCGGCCCCGGCAGCGCCAGGTAGAACCGCTCGGCCTGGCCATCTGAGTGCTTCAACTTAAACTCCTCCACCTCCCCGGTTAATGTGTCGAAAACTGCTACTTGCTGGTAGCTCGGATGGAAATCACACCCTACAATCTTCATAAGGCTCCTTTGCTCCCGCGTGTCTACCTTGGCGGTCTCCAAACCAACCAAAGTCTAACGCCGGTGCCATTGGAGCCTTTCGGTTTATTCAATCAAGCGGACTCCGGATTTCCGACCACACTGCACCAATCAACGGCCACGTATGCGGCTTTCTTTAAGAAAGGCGCACGAAATCCACCGAAGCCTCAAGCCTGACAGGAAATCCGGAGGAAGCCGAGAGACCTGCGGTGCGCCTCTCCTCCTCGCAACCGTGAAGGTTCCGTATCTACTCGATATCGATTATTCCATCACCTGGTAGAGAGCACACACTTCATCCCGGTTGGGAAAAGCCCACGCCTCAAAGTCCTCATCGCTCATCGTGAACTCCTCGCGCCATAGCCTGATCAACCACGGAAGTTCCGCGAGCATCGACTCCAACTCCGGGTGGATGTACACCAGGTACAATTCGCGCGGCTCCTTCTTGAGAGAAGCTCGCAAATTCTGAAAGACCCGCTCCATGACTGGCCGGGTGAACGCGTTCCAAATGTAAACGATCAACGGTCCGGCCGGCCAAGAGAACTCGGTTGCATCGCCCACCATGGAGATCACTGGCGCCCGACGAAGACCGCCCTTCCGCCCCGCATAACGCGCGATGTTGTCCCGTGCAATGCGGTCCAACTTGGGTGAGAGCTCGACACCAATGACCTCGCGAAATGGGTAATCGGAAGCCAGCAGCAGCGCGCGTCCTTTGCCCGACCCCAGATCGACGAAGCCGAACCGCTGAAAATCCAAATGCAGCCGCTCCACCATCGCGCGCATGATTGAGTGAAATACCGAAGGCGCTACGGCAAAGTAACCATTGTTATGGAGATCATGCTGATGGCCGGAAGGCAGCTCGTAAATCAGCCCGCTTGTCTCGACGCCAAAGCGCTCATCGAAGGGATGCACCGCGCGAAAGTTGCGGTACTGGCCCTCCTCCATGCGTGGCCACGCGTTCTTCTTCTTCCGGCCCAATACCCGCCACAACCGCCCGATTTCGTCTCTCATCCGGTAACGCTTCTAATCCAGTCCCAGCTTCTTCCAGATTTGATCGACGCGCGCCTTGGTGGCTCCATCCATGGCGATCATTGGCGGCCATGGCCGGGTAAAGCCTTCCGCCTTCCATTTGCGGGTGGCATCAATGCCCATCTTGCTGCCGTAGTTGGGCAGGCGCGAGGCGTGATCGAGTGAATCGACCGGGCCCAGCGTGAACTGGATGTCCCGCTCAGGATCGATGTTGTTGGCGACGCGTAGCGTCACCTCGCCCAGATCCTGAACATCGCAGTCTTCGTCTACCACGATGACGCACTTGGTAAACATCGCCTGGCCCAGCGACCAGATGCCGTGCATCACCTTACGCGCCTGTCCGGCGTAGCTCTTGCGGATGGCGACGATCATCAGGTTGTGAAATACGCCTTCCACCGGCAGGTTCACATCTACAATTTCCGGTATGGTCAGCTTCATCAGCGGCAGAAAAATACGTTCCACTGCTTTGCCCATCCACGCATCTTCCATCGGTGGCTTGCCGACAATGGTCGCGGCATAAACCGGATCCTTGCGATGTGTGATGCAGGTGATGTGAAAAACCGGGTACTCCTCTTCCATGGTGTAGAAGCCGGTGTGATCGCCAAACGGGCCTTCCATGCGTAGTTCGTCCAGCTCCACATAGCCTTCAAGAACGATCTCCGCATGCGCCGGCACCTGGAGATCGACGGTTTCGCAATTGACCAGCTCAACTGCCTGCTGGCGCAGGAAACCCGCAATGACAAACTCCTCCACCTCTGGCGGCGCGGGCACAATGGCCGAGAAACTGATTGCCGGGTCGGTGCCGATGGCCACCGCAACTTCGAGCCGCCGGTCCTTGGCATTGGTCAGACCGATCGCTGACGAAGCAGCCGTAGTGCCTCCCGCCGTCTCTGCCATCACCCGCACGCGCGCCGCGCTTGCATCGCCGGAAGCATCGGCGACAGCCGTCGCCCGCAGCCGCTCGCGCAAATGCTCCGCGGCCACCTTCTGCCGCTGCCAGTGCATGCCTGTGGTTTGTCCGTCGTAAACCTGCATGCGATACATGCCCACGTTCCGTTTCCCGCTTTTCGGGTCGCGGGTAATAACGCAAGGAAGGGTAATGAAGCGGCCACCGTCCAGTGGCCAGCATTGAAGCACGGGAAAATCCAGAACGTTGAAATTTTCCCGCAGGATCACCTGCTTACAGGGCGCGTCTTTGGCCGCAATGGTGCGGGGGAAGAACCGGCCCACTTCTGCAAGCATGGGAAGCATCTTCAACTTGTCCAAAAGACCTTCGGGCGATTTGATCTGCAGTAGTCCCTAGATGCGTTCCGCCACGTCATCCAGGCTATCCACATTGAGCGCCATCTTCATGCGCCGCTCGCTGCCGAACTGGTTCATCAGCACGCGGCTGCCTGGATATCCTTTTACGTTCTCAAACAGCAGCGCCGGTCCCCCGGGGTACTTTTGGCTCCTTGACCGACGCTACACGGCCTGCCCAACTTGGACACTCGGTCGGCAATCTCGGCCATCTCCAGAATGGGGTCCACGGGCTCGTGGATGTGTTTTAACTCGCCTGCTTTATCGAGTGCCTTGATCCAACCCCTAAGGTCGTCGTATGCCAATGCGATCTCCACGCCCCCAAATCCTGCGGGCGCCTCATCTCCATACTATCCGGGGAAGAAACCCACCGGCTTGAGAGGCGTCATGAGAAGCCGATCAAGAAGCGAGCCCGGAAGGGATCCTGAGAGTAAGCCAAGACCAAGCCCTGGGAAGATTTTGACGGCGCGAATCAGTCCTGAAGGGACGGCTGAGAATTTCCCACGACGTCAGGGGCTGTGTGAGAACTGGAGAAAGGAATCGTACGAAGGATAGGGATTGAGCTGCCGAAGAATCCATGCTCTCTGATCGGCTTTAACCGCTGAGGTACGTTTTTTCGTGACAATGTCCGCTAGCAGGAAGGACTGAAAAGCGAGGGCTAAAGCCCTGATCAGGTAGAACTCCTCATGGCACGGTTGCATGGCGCGGCTGAAGCCATGCCCTTCGTACGGCTCCTTTCGACAGCTCTCACACAGACTCGTCAGTCCTGGGTTCCAGCTTATCTACTCGCCGCGCATCCACCGGTCCATGAGGGTCTGGGCGCAGCGCGCGCCACATAGGTGACGAACCTTAGCGGCGTGGGAGAGCATGATATTCCATGGCGTCAGTTTCAGCATTGGCTGCTCAGGAGCCTTGGGAATGAGGGCTGCCGGCTCGGTCAACGCCAGCCACCAGTCCTCCGCCTCTCCCCTGGGATTACCGCAAACATCGCAGTGATATGTCTCTGTAAACGCCATACAAACATCTCCCGATCTTGTCCGGTCCGCGTCGCAGGGCTGGACTCCTGGGCGATACCTCGAAGCAAAGGCAAATTACCACGAGCGCCTCCCAGGGGCCAATCCCCGGAAGTGGTGATCTTGTTTCTTCATGCTCGGCCTGACCCGAGCTGGTCTGCCTGTGGCTTTTCTCGCCTCCGCATCCCCATTTCAGGGATTCCATCTGCGGTTCTGGGCAAAACGCGATCCTGGCCGAATTGTCATCGATCCTTTGGGCAAATTGCCCGTCTTGGCAGGAGTTCTCTTCGCAGGCGTATCGACTTCGTTACATCGAACGAGTGAAGGTCGCGCCAAAGGACTGAAAGAGGGGTCTTTCAGGCAATACTTGCCGGCTGATCCTCATACTGCTCCAAAGGATAGCCAAGCTTTTTCCACTGATCGAAGCCCCCGAGGAGTGGACGGACACGGTAAATCCCGTTCTGCCGCAGCTTCATCGCCATCTTGGCGGCCGTGGCCTCGCTGGGGCAGGTGCAGTAGAGGATTACGTCGCGGTCGCGCGGGATCTCTCCGCTGCGCTGCATCAGCGTCTCCGGGGAAAGCCGGACTGCGCCTGGTAGCACCCGGGGGTCCGGTAAGTAGTCGAGGGGATGACGCAGGTCAACAATATAGGGCGCCTGGCCGCCATCCAACATCCGCTTTAGCTCCACCGGATCCAGGCGTGAGGTGCGAACCTGCTGCAAAAATGCCTGCTGCTTCCACACCCGGTAGCCCAGCAATCCAATGATGGCTAGCAGGAACAAGGCGCCCGCGAAATGCTCCATCCAGGAAAGCGCGCCAGGATGGACACGCAGTACGTCGCCAAAGAAGCGCCCGACCATGGTGATGGTCGCGGCCCAGAACAGGGCGCCCGCCAGATCGTAAGCCAGGAATACGCGATACTTCATCCCCGTCTGGCCGGCGATCGGCGCTGCCACCGTGCCCAGCCCCGGCACAAACTTGGCCACCAGCAACGCTTGCTCACCGTACTTGGTGAAATAGTCTTCCGTCTTGCGAACGCAGGTCGATCTCTCAAAAGAGAGCCGGCACACCAGTTTCACCATGGTGCCGCCATAACGCTTGCCCAACATGTACCAGAGGGTATCGCTGATAAAGCAGCCCGCGACCACCGCAAACAACACCAGCGGTAGCGATAGCTTGTGCGTTGCCGTTAAAGTACCTGCAGCCAGCAGCAGGGGTAAGCTTGGCACGGGCACGCCAAGCTGCTCCCCCATCACCCAAAGAAAAAGGATGACGTAGGCATAATGCAGGAAAAAATCGTACGCTAACGGCATAACGCGTCTGCCTCGGAAAGTCTTCTCCTATAGATGTTGGCAAGCAGGGAAACGGTGCGATGGTAAGCAAGCGTTCTTAACTTATGCGCGGCCGCGTGCAGACCCCGCAAGCTTCCGGTCCGCAGGAGCCGGGCTTGGGGTCAGTGTAACCGAATAAGAATGGCTCCTTGTACAGTCGATTTGTCCACAGACCGTGTCTGTGGTAAGCGGTTGAACCCGCGGCTGCTTTGACCGATGCGTTCCATCTCAATAACGCGATGCAAATCAGTGACTTGTACCGCCGGACTTAGGCTGAATATAGGCTCCCCGTTCGTACCGGCCGGAAGACCTAAGTCGTCCCCCGCGCTCAATACGGAGAGGCAGCTAGTAAAATTCCCGAGATAGTCAAAGTCGGGTCGCCTCTTGAACGGTTCTTCTGGATCGCCGCGTTTGTCTAAAGCCCTTCTCGCTGCCATCGCGCTCCTGATGTGCTTGTCGATCCCTGCGGCACTTGCCCAACAAGCCTCTTCGCAACCGGCGGACCGCGCTGCCACCCAATGCGCAATCAAGGGTTCTGTCCTCGATTCAGTTGGCAGGCCGGTAGCTGACGCCTCGGTAAGGCTCGAACGAAAGGGTGTTCCAGGAACGGTAGACGCTAAGACGAACGCAACTGGTGGCTTCGCGTTTTCGGCCCTGGCGGTTGGGACCTATACCCTTAACGCGGAGAAGTCCGGGCTGCGCAGTCGTTCCACCGTCGTCGCTCCCACCCCAGATGGGGATCCTACACGGGTCAACCTGGTCCTCGGTACAAATTCCGCCGGTGCCACTCCAGCAATGGAATTCGCGGATAAGCCGAATTTCACGGTCGCGGGGGTGACCGATTGGACCGCCGTAGGCGGCCATGGATCGGATGCGACCTTACGTACCAGCGAAGCTCTGGCCCGGGAAACGGTCACCCTCAAGCCTCAAGGCTCGGGATCCCCCGGCGTCGTGCCGAATGAATCGGAGGGTAATCTGCGTGCAGTTCTTGCCGCCTCTCCCGGAAGTTTCACTGCCAACCACCAGCTGGGCGCATTCTATCTACAGGCCGGGAAATATCGGGAGTCGGTTCCGCTCTTGCAGGCCGCCTACCGGATTGATCCGGCGAACCGCGGCAATGAGTTCGATCTGGCCCGGGCCGACGAAGAAACCGGCGATTTCTCGCAGTCCCGTGACCATGTCGAAAAATTGTTGGCGCATCAGGACGATGCCGCCCTACATCGCCTGTTGGGCGAGCTGGACGAGAAAATGGGCGATCCCTTGGCCGCTGTCCACGAAGATGAGCAGGCCGTCCGTCTCGATCCCAGTGAGCAGAACTATTTCGCCTGGGGCTCGGAGCTATTGCTTCACCGGGCTGTGTGGCAAGCTGCTGAAGTCTTTAAGAGTGGAACCAGAGCGTATCCCAAGTCGGCCCGCATGTTGGCTGCGCTGGGTGCAGCGCTCTTTGCCGGCGCCCTCTACGACCAGGCGGCCGATAGCCTCTGCCAGGCTTCCGATTTGAACCCGGCCGATACAGAGCCCTACATCTTCATGGGCAAGGTGGAGATGGCCGCGCCCAAGCCTTTGGCATGCATCAAACCCAGGCTGGCCCGATTTGTTCAGCAGCAACCCGGGAACTCGCTCGCCAACTACTTTTACGCCATGGCCATCTGGAAACAGCAACAGCCGCCCCTGAACCAGCGGGCGGCGCAGCAGGTGGAGACGCTGCTCAGCAAAGCCGTGGCCATCGATCCTAAATGCGGCGATGCTTATCTCCAGCTTGGGATACTCGCGTCTTCCCAACATGATCTTGAAAAGGCGATTGGCTTTTACACCAAGGCAATCGAGGCGGACCCACACCTCGGCGAGGCGCATTATCGGCTAGGCGTAGCCTATGATCGGATCGGATCGCCGGATAAAGCCAAGCAGGAATTTCAGCTGCATGACGAGATCGAAAAGCAGCAGGCAGCGGTTGTCGAACGCCAGCGGCGCGAGGTGAAGCAGTTCCTGGTAGTTCTGCAAGGGCAGCCGGCGGCTCCGTCGGCCCACTAAATCAAAGAGGAGTCTTCGAATGTTCAAGCTATTGGCCGTAATGCTGCTTTCGGTGATGACTATGTATGCGAGCGACCTGCCCAGCCGGAAATATCTGAACCTGGCCGCCATCAAGACGATGGTTGCCGCCTCGGAAGCGAAAGCCCAGGAGCTGAACGTGCAAGTCACCATCTGCATCGTCGATGAAAGCGGCAACCTGCTCTTTCTGGAAAAGGAAGACGGCGCCTCGCTTAACACCTTGCAGTTTGCCCAGAAGAAGGCCCGGCATGCTGCCGCATATGGTGCTCCCTCAAGAGAAGGAGCTGAGGCGGTCAAGAACGGTCACGTGGAAAACCTCGCATTCCCCAATTATTTCCCTAACCAGGGAGGCCTGCCCGTTCGCGTGGACGGTCAGCTTCTCGGCGGGATCGCGGCCAGCGGCGCGAAGTCTGAGATTGACGAGCAGATTGCGCAAGCAGGGATCGATGCACTGCTAAAGAAATAATGGTACGTCCTTTGTGTTAGCCTCCGATTATCCCGGTCATCGCGTACTCCGAAACCCGCGGTGTATCATAAACACGAAAAAATAGATCGCGATTTCAAGCGACAGCTTCATGTCAACGGCAGCAGGCGGGTTGGGCCGACCCGTTCGTTCACCCTACGTGAAGCGCAGCGCATGAA
Organism: uncultured Acidobacteriaceae bacterium; assembly: GCA_963775365.1. Lineage (GTDB taxonomy): Bacteria > Acidobacteriota > Terriglobia > Terriglobales > Acidobacteriaceae > PALSA-350. The sequence goes on from CAVZJL010000022.1 coordinate 64,456, forward strand.
CATCAGGGAAGTCGCAAAGAGAGCCGGAGTTTCCACAGCCACGGTGTCACGCGTGGTGAACGGCACGGCGCCTGTAGACGCGCGCACGGAAAAGCGTGTCCGGGCGGCGATCCAACGAAGTGGCTATTACCCCAACACCCATGCGCGCACTCTGGGCACAGGCAAAAGCCATATCTACGGCCTGATCATCTCCGACATTGAGAATCCCTTTTTCCCCGAACTGGTGAAATGCTTTGAGCGCATGGCGGTAGAGCATGGCCACGAAGTGCTGATTGCCAATACCGACTACCAGGCAGAGCGCATGGAGGTTTGCGTGCGCCGGATGCTGGAGCGCAAGGTGGATGGGGTTGCCATCATGACCTCGGAAATGGATCCCGCGCTGATCCAGATGCTGAACGGCCGGGGCATCCCCATCGTTTTTCTGGACACCGGCGCAGTCGCCGACGGAATCAGCAACATCTCGCTCGACTATGACAGCGGCGTCGATCAGGCGATCGACCACTTAACCTCGTTAGGCCACCGCAGGATCGCTTTTGTCAGCGGGCCGGACAATCTGGCTTCCGCCAGAACGCGGCACGAAGCTTTTTTAGCATCGCTGAGGCGAAAGAATCTCGAGTGCAGCGACGACTACATTCGTCCTGGCAACCATCGCTTCGATGGAGGCTACGCGGCGATGTTAGAGATATTGAAGCTGCGGGTGCGGCCGACAGCCGTGTTGGCTTCCAATGATCTTACTGCCATCGGAATCATGGGCGCCGTCTATGCGGCAGGGGTGCGTGTTCCGGAAGACATTTCGGTAGTGGGCTTCGACGACATCGCACTCAGCAGTTTCATGCCCCCGCCCCTGACGACGATCCGCCTGTCGCGAGCGGAGATTGCGGAGTTTGCCTTCACCTCGCTCTACGCCGCAAGCCAGCGCGGAGAAACTCAGGGCGTAACCCACATCGTTCGCGCGGAACTGGTAATTCGCCAATCCACCGCCGCCATTCGAGCCCGAAGCCTAAACCGGGGCTGAGAATTCCGTAGGAACGACTCTGTCCATCAACCTCCACTAAAAGTCAAGGTGTGGGCAGCGCCCTGAACTTTGTCTTCAACTGGAGCGCACCCGGTTTTCCCGCTACGCGGTCCGCACTGAGAGAGCCCAGGACGTGTGCAGCTCTTCGTAATAAAGCCGCATGAGGTTTGCCAACGCCACCGACCTCAACAGAAAATCCCAGGATAGCGTAAGGGAGGGACCTGCAGCTTCGTCTCACCCCATCCTCCAAACCTGGGACGTCCGATCCAGCCTAACGTGGCTTCGATCCCGAAACAATCCCACTACCCTCGCGGATGGTGATGATCTGGTTCGCTTTCACCTGCGTAAATTTTTCGATCTTCTGCGTAGTCGGCCATTTCACTTCGATTAAATCCACCATCTCAACCTTACCCAACCCGAAGTGAAGCCGCAGATCCGACTGCGACATGACGCTGGTGCCGCTGTGGACTTCATCCATCTGCACGTGCTTTCCCGTGATGACCCGCACCCGCGCGCCAATCGCGGTGCGATTGCACTTGGTTCCGACCAGCTTGATCTTGATCCAGTTCTGTTTGTTGCCACCCTCATTGCGAAGCAACGACGGGGGATCGTTCAGATTCAGAATCAGTACATCCATGTCGCCGTCGTTGTCGTAGTCTCCGAACGCCGCGCCCCGGCTGGAGAAATGTTCGCTGATGCCGGGCCCCATCTCCGAGCGACACGTCTTTGAACCGGCCATTGCCAAGATTCCTGTAAACCAGCCGCGGATTCTTGAAAGTCTGGTCGAAATTGTATTTATCGATCTCCGGATACACGTGTCCGTTGACCTGGATGATGTCTGCCCAGCCGTCATTGTCGTAGTCGACAAATGCGCAGCCCCACGCCACATATTGGTTGTTGACCCCGACGCCGGACTCAAACGTGACATCGGTGAAAGTTCCATCGCCGTTATTGTGGTACAGGTTGCACGTGTCATCGGCGAAATTGGTCTTGAAGATGTCGAACCATCCGTCACAGTCATAGTCCGCTACGCCTACCCCCATGCCCGCCTGCTCGTGCCCATTGTCGCTGTAAGCGCAGCCGGCCATGACCGCGATATCGGTGAACGTGCCATCGTGGTTGTTTTTGAACAGGATGCTGGGTGCGGAGTCCACGGCGACATAAATGTCCGGCCAGCCGTCGTTATCGAAATCGTAAGAGACCGCGGTGATGGAGTATCGCGGGCCCGGTTTCAGAATCCCCGATTTTTCAGAAACATCGGTAAACGTGCCATCCCCATTGTTGTGGTAAAGGAGGTTCGTGTCGCCCGGAAGGCCGCGCGGGCCGCACATGATGGGAACGCCCTTCCACTGGCAATTGTTTGGGCTGCCGGGCGCAGGAATCGTTGCCGGATCCAACTTGAGGTAGTTGCAAACGAAGAGATCGAGGTGGCTGTCACGGTCGTAATCGAAAAACGTACAACCCGCTCCCCAGCGAACCTGCGCCTGAGTCAGCCCAGCTTTTTGTGTGACATCGGTAAAGGTACCGTCTCCATTGTTATGAAAGAGGATGTTATGTCCCCAGAAGCAGCAAAACAGGTCGTCCCAGCCGTCGTTGTTGTAGTCGCCTACGCAGACTCCCGTCTGCCAACCCGTGCGGCCCAGGCCTGACTTCAGCGTGACATCGGTAAATGTGCCATCGCGGTTGTTCTTGTACAGTTGCGAAGTGGGCGCCTTGCCTGGTGGCCAATGGGAGTCGAGCCGGTCTCCATTCGTAAGGTAGATGTCCAACCAGCCGTCGTTGTCGTAGTCGAAAAAAGCCAGTCCGCTGCCCTTGGCCTCAATGATGGACCGTTTGTGATCGATGCCTCCCCACACGTTAGGCGTAGTCAGCCCGGCTTGCTGAGCCACATCGACAAATTGGACGGGAGACGTTGTGGGACTGGATACTGCCGCTTCGACCAGCCCCGGGTCTCTCCACTTCCAAAGAGGAGTCGTAAGAGCGTCGGTCAGCGTGCTGCCGAGCATGAAGAGAGATGAACCCAGGAAGCGCCGTCGTGGAAAAATCATAGATTGCGATGATTATAGAGACTCATCGGGCTGGCACTTTGGGGAACGGATGAGGGACAATGCCCGCGCCTTCTTTGACCGCGATGATCTGATCGATGGGCACATTGGCCAGCTTATCTACCTGCCCGCTGGGCCAGGTGATCACCAGCGATTCGATTTTGCCTCGCTTGCCCAGGCCAAAATGGATCCGCGGATCGCTGGCCGACATGTAGCTTGTTCCGCCCTCCGCCTGTTTCACCTGAACAAACCCTTCCGATGTGAGTTTCAGCAGGGCGCCAGTGCCGTCGCGGTTGGATTTCGTCCCGATCAGTAAAACCTCGAGCCAGTGATTGGCGTTCCCACCATCATTGCGCAAGAGTTCGGGATACTCGCCGCGATTATTGACGGCAATATCGAGGTCACCGTCGTTGTCGAAATCCGCGGTAGCCAGACCACGCCCCGCCACTGGACGAAGAAAGTCCGGGCCGAGTTGAGAGGACGTCATTTCGAAACGGCCCTGCCCAAGGTTGCGAAACATCAGCAGCGGCTCTTTGTAGGAGACCTCGCTGTGATAAAGGCTCACGTTGTCCAACATGGCGCCATTCAGTTGCAGGATGTCAATCCAGCCATCGTTGTCATAGTCGATGAACTTGGCGGCCACTCCGCTCAGCAGCCTTGCCTTGGCGCCGATTCCAGAGGCGTACGTGTCGTCGGTAAAGGTGGTGTCCCCGTTGTTGAGGTACAGCCGGTTTAGTTCAAAATCAAGATGCGTAATGTACACGTCCAGCAAGCCGTCGCCGTTTACATCGGCCGCGTCGATGCCCATGCCTGCTTCGTACTTCCCATCTTCGCTGACCGCCAGCCCGGATATCAGAGAGACATCCTTGAACGTACCGTCGTGATTATTCAAAAACAGGAAATTCGGCCAGGTGTCATTGGCAATCGCAATATCCGGCCAGCCATCGTTGTCGAAGTCAGCCAGCACCACTCCCATCCCTTTTGACTCGGGCAGGCCTACGCCTGACTTGTCGCTTACATCCGTGAAAGTGCCATCGTGGTTGTTATGGTAGAGCTTGGTCTTCTGCCCCTTGTAGTTGCCTGGATTGCAGTAGGAGCGATAACCAGGACCGCGTTCTCCGCACCAGAGATTGTTCTTCGGGGTCCACTCAATGTAATTGGTGACCACCAGGTCGAGCCATCCGTCTTTGTCGTAGTCAAACCATCCCGCACTGGTTGACCATCCCCCCTCGTCGGCGACTCCGGCCTTGGCCGTGACGTCGGTGAAGGTTCCGTTGTGATTATTGTGGTAGAGAATGGCGCGCCCATAGCCGGTCACGTACAGATCGGGCCAGCCGTCATTGTCGAAGTCTCCCACCGCCACGCCCTGGCCATAATGTCCTTCGCCGCCCACGCCGGCCTTGTCGGTGACGTCGGTAAACGTGCCGTCGCCGTTGTTGTGATAAAGCGCTGAGCGCAAGGGCGTCGGAGGCTTGTAAATGTCGGTGGCGGCGGACTGAACGAAGTAGAGGTCCATCAGCCCATCCTGGTCGTAGTCGATCCATCCCACGCCGGTGCCCATGGTTTCGAGATAGTACTTCTGGTCAGTTTGGGTGGAGTCCTGCAGAAAGGTGATGCCGGCTGCCTTGCGAATGTCCGTATAGCGAACAGTGATAGGAGTGTCTGGCGCTTTTGCCACCTGTTGAGCTTGGGCTACGCAGGTGGCTGCAACGATGGCAATCAATACCAGAGAAGTTTTCGCCACGTCTTAGAGCGTCCTGTCCGCAAGCGACAGCGCGAGTCCTAGCAGTTGCTGCCGGTTGGCCATGGTCATGGGCTCATTGGCAGCTGGGGAGGTCGCCGGCGCCGCTGCCAGGACCTGTTCAATCCGGTTGATGTCCAGGGCGCCGTGTTGGCTGCTGTTCTTGAAACGGTTCAGGACTTCTTTGGCTTTGTCGATCTGTCCGGTTTCAAAATAGAAAACACCCAGGGTTGAATAGCTGCCAGGCCATTCCGGAAGCAAATCCACGGCCCGCTCGAAATGCTGGCCGGCTTCTGCGGTGTTTCCTTCCAAGGCGGAAGCAAGACCCAAGCCCCAGAGAATCTTTCCCGAGCCAGGGATGCGGGCCTGTCCTTGCAGCAGTGTCTGCTTTGCGCCGGCGATGTTATGCTCCCGCAACTGCAGCAGCGCAAGCGCGAGATAGTCCTGATCGTTGTCAGGATTACGGGTGATGGCATCGCGGTAAATCTCTTCAGCGCGGGCGGCGTCACCCAGGTGCGCGTAGATATCTCCCAGCAGAGCCAGGTAGGGATCGTCTTTGCGGCCCTGCTCTGAAACCTGCCCGGCGGCATCGAGTGCTTCGGCATACTGACCTTTTCGGAAGTAAGCGTCGGCGATGTTGAATATTACTTCGTCCGAGCCTGGGTTCGCCTGCAACGCATCGCGGAAGTGCTGGATGGCATCGTCATACAGGTGATAATGGGCGAGCAGCACGCCTACTCCATTTTGTGTGCGGTAGTCGCCTGCGCTTAACTTGTCGAGCTGGGCGATGGTGTCTTTCGCTTCCGCTGTCTTTCCGGATTTGAGATAAGCCTCGGCCAGCAAGTACAGATCCTCCGGCTGATCCGGGTGCTTGCTGATCTCGTCGTGGAGTTGCGCAATATCGAATTGATTCTGAGCCTGGGGAGCGAGCTTCGAGCGATTATCCAGATAGTCGAAAAGGTGCTCATACGGATATGGACCGGTTGGAGCGTCTTTGGAGAGTGTTTGAAATACCTTTAGATCGCGATCGGCGGCCTCCGTTTGGTGCAGGCTTCGCTCCACCATCGCTAGCTTGTAATATCCGGTCGCCGGGTTATGGCTAACCGCTACGTATTTCCTGAGCAGGTCGGCGGCTTCTGCATATTTCTTGCTCGCGATGTGCAGGTTGGCTAGCTCCAACAGTGCTGCGGCAAGATCCGGATTGGAATGGAGCGCCTGCTGAAACATCGCTTCGGCTTGCGCGTTGTCTCCCTGCCGCTCGGCGATAAAACCGAGATTAAATAGGCATGCGCTGTTGTGAGGATCGAGCTTGAGGCCGTCCTGAAAATATTGTTTTGCCTCGTCGAATCGCCCCAGATGCCGGTAAGAAATGCCAAGGTAGACGTACGAGCGTGCTGATGGATCGAGTTTGATCAGTTTCTGGAATTCTTCGATGGCCTTGTCCACCTTGCCTGCCATGAAATAGCTCTCGCCCAGCGCGGCCAGCAGATCGGCGCGCTGCGGGGCGATCGCAAGGCCCGATTCCAGAAGCGGTATCGCGTCTTCGAAATAATTCTGAGACATGCTGACTCGGGCCATCAGGAAGATAACGTCCGTATTCTCCGGCGCAATTTTGTGAGCGCGAACCAGCAGATCGAGTGCATCCAGTGGCCGCGACTCGTTCGAATAGACCTGCGCAAGCAGGTGGAGCGTCTCAGGCGAGTCGGGTTTCAACTTGAGTGCGCGGTTGAGTGCGAATTCCGCTTTGGAGTTTTCGCCGTCGCGAAGGTAGGCTTGTCCCAGGTTGTAGAGGATCTCGAAGGTGCCCGGCCGCAATGCATCGGCCTTTTCCAGTTCTAACTCCGCAGGCTTGTATTGTTTTTCCGAGGCCAGCATGATTCCAAGTGTGAAATGAAGCTGGATATCATCCTTGTTCTGTGCCGAAAGTTCGGTTGCCAGCCGCAAGCCCTCCGCGGTGCGGTTGCTTGCCAGATAGGCATGAATCAAATTGAACTGTGTTGCGACATTCGCGGGACGGACGCGTTCAAAGTGCGGAATGGCTTCGCCGGGCGATCCCTTGCTCATCAGCAAGAGGCCAAGGTTGTAGTTCGCATCGCGGTTGCCGGGATCACTCCGCAAAACGGTTCGAAATTCATTCTCGGCCAAATCAGGCTTCTGCTCAGACATATAGACGTTGCCCAGGTTGTTGCGAGTCTTTGCTGAGCCAGGAGCGAGTTTCAGGGCATGCTGGAATGCTTCGACAGCGTTGCTCAAGTCCTTTTCGTCGATGTAGATAAAGCCCAGCAGGTTGTAGGCTTCAACGCTGGCAGGATTATGCTGCAGTTCCTCTTGCACCTTACCCCTCGCCTGATCGAATAGGCCTTGCCTGCGTAGCTCTTCAGCCTGCTGGAGAGTTGGGGAGGGTTTAGAAGATGGTTCTGCTTCCCGGGAGGTAGTGGAATGATGAGGCTGCTGGGCAGCGAGCGTCAGGCTGCTTAGAAGAAGCAGCAAGAGACTTCCCCTCCGGCATAAACTCGACGCGGTGGGCCATGCAATCGCGATTCTGGTTGCTTGCTGCATGAATACGCGGCTCACCATCCATACATACCGTTGCCGAGTGCCCATCAAGGCTGCGATTTTAGCATTTCGAGGGCCTGTTGCGCCCCCGGATGTTGAGGCTGCACCCGCAGCAGTTCCAGCAGCACTTCTCTTGCCTTCTCCTTATCGTTCTGCATCACGTAGAGACGGGCAAGATTCAGATACGACTGATCGAAGTTGGGAGCGACTCGGATGCACGTCTTGAATTGGGCTTCCGCACTTGCATAATTCTTGGCTCGAACAAACAGAACGCCGAGGTTGTTCAGGGCCTCGGGATAACCTGGACGCAGATCGATTGCTTTCTGCAGATAGTCCGCCGCCGATTGCGTTTGGTCTTGCTGAGCGTAAAACATCCCGAGGCTATAGTTAGTCTCAGGATCATCGGGTTGAATTTCGAGCGCGCGATTCAAAAGAGTTTGTGCCTTATCAAACGCGCCCTGCCGGCGATAAAGATTTCCCAGGTTGAGCAAGGCGATCGCGTAGTTCGGTCTCTGGCTGAGTGACTGCTGGAAGTCCCGCACTGCTTCATCTGGTTGCCCTTGTTGGGCCGCGATCATACCAAGATTGTTCCATGCCTCTGGATAATTCGGGCGCAGCTTCAATGTTTGTTCAATATATTGACGCGCCTGCTGAAGATCATTTCGTCTCAGGTGGAGCGTGCCAAGGTTGTAATAGGCTTCCGGATCGTCCGGTTTCTGAGCGATGACCTGCTCGAAGGAGGCGGCCGCCGCGTCGAGGTAGCCATGCTGGAAGAGCGCCACTCCGTAGGTGAAGTCATTGCGCTGGAACGCATCGTGATAGAGCACCCCGCCAAACGGAAGCGCTTTTCGCATGCGATCGGCTGCGGTGGTCGGGATAGCCTTGACATCCTCCAACAATCGCTGAGGATCGATCGGCCCTTGATACACCTTGACGATCATGCCCTCTCTGTCGAGCAGGAAGGAGGTGGGAATTGCGAGGTCCCTGCGCCGGTCGAACAGGTAACGGTAGATGATGTTATAAACGCCCGCCACATCTTCCGTCGCAAAAAGGACAGGAAAGGAGAACTTCTCTCGCGCCGCAAACGACCGTGCCGTTCCTACATCGCCCGCGTCGTCAACGTTTACAGCTAAAATCTCCAGCTGGCTTTTGGCCAGCGCCGACTGGTTCTGATGGAGAAGCCTCAGCTGGTCGGCGCAGAGCGGCGCCGTAGTCGCCCAGAAATTGAGAAGCACGTAGCCACCCTGCAAGCTTCGCAGTTCTCGCATGTTGCCCGCGAGGTCGGGCAGGGAAAACGCCGGTGCTTTCAAGGGTTCAATCAGCCACGTGTCTATCTGCGAGGGCAGCGGTTCTAACTTTAGCGGTGGTCCAGCTTGCGCGTAGGCCTGAGGTGGTGCGGCGAATGGCTTGGCCACAAATTCAGCGGAACCCTCCTCAATTGCGATCCGATGGTTGACCGGGATACTTTCGAATTCCTGAGAAAGCCCACTTGGCCAGCGGACCGTGGCTCGAATTGTGCCTTCCGGCTTTCCAACGCCAAAGAATATCTCCTTAGAGTGCTGGGCAACAAACCCCGATCCTGCCTGCAAATACTTCGTCTGGCGGAGGGTGCCCACTTCGATTGTGATCGCGGTTCCGATGGCATCGCGATTGCTCTTTTGCCCTTGCAGGCGGAACGCGATCGATTGACCAAGTTCCTTCATCACGTTGTGCAAGATCCGCAATTGCGGGGCATTCCGGTTTTTAAGGATGACCTCTAACCGTCCGTCATGGTCGATATCGGCGAGAACAAAGGAGCGGCTGTCCTCAGGAAAGTCCAATCCCACCGCGCCTGAAACCTCGGTGAACGTGCCATCGCGGTTGTTCGCGAACATGACATTTCGTTCATAGCCGCTCCAGGAGCGGTCTGACCGGATCAATTCATTGATTGCATTCCATCCATGCTCGTAAGCCAGTGAGGGTGTAGCATCCTCAGGCGATTTCGCTACCACCTGCCGCCAGAAAAAACTTGCCAGGTCGTTCCGTTCCGGCGCGGAGATGTATCCATTGGCGACGTAGAGGTCAGGGTAGCCATCGTGATCGAAATCCCAGAAATCCGAAGACCAGGACCAACGGCCCATCTCGACTCCGGCTTGCTGGCTGATGTTTTGAAACTTTCCATTCCCCAGGTTTCGATAGAGCGCATTGCCTCGCGCGTGCCGCCGGTAGAGCGCGCGGATTTCTTCCGGCGCTTTTTCGTGAAAGCGCTTTTGCCCGGAAACCCTCTGCCCCGCGGCCGACCACATGTCGGCAACGTAGACATCCTGTTTGCCGTCGTTATCGAAATCGGACCAGCACGCGCTCATTCCAGCTCCCGGATCGTCGATGCGGGCTTCGCCTGAGACAGCGGTGAACGTCCCATCACCGTTGTTGCGGTACAGGTTGCTGCGCCCGAAATCGTTGGCCACATAAAGATCGGGCAAGCCGTTGGCAGCGTAGTCGCCCCAGGCGCAAGCGAAACTATAGCGGTCGTTCTCGGCATTCAATCCTGCCGCTTCGGTCCTGTCTACAAAGGTTGCGTTTCCTTCGTTGTGCAGCAGAAAATTGGGTGGACCATTCCGGGCATCGAAATAGGGCACCGGATAGTGATACTGGTCCAGCCCCAGGTAGTAGCTATAGAGGCAGAAGTAAACATCGAGACGTCCGTCACGATCGTAGTCGGCTACCGCCGCATGGGTAAACGTTCCCTGCGGAGGACGCTCAAACTTGAAGGCGTCGCGCTTGATCGAGAAGGTCCCATCCCCTTGGTTCAGAAAGAGCAGGGGACCGCTGCCGCAAACCACAAGAAGATCCTGGCGTCCCTTGTTTTCAAAGTCGGCGAACAGGGCGCACGCAGTATTGTCGAGCACGCCGACCCCGGATTTTTCTGTTACGTCTTCCAGCGTCCCGTCGCCCCGGTTGCGGTAAAGCCGGTTTGGCAGGCCCGACGGCTGGCAAACATAGAGATCATCGAAACCGTCATTGTCGAAGTCACCCGCCGCCACACCATTGTTGCCGTAAACGTCTATGCCGCATGCACCATCCAGAACAGTCCGCCAATAGTCGGAGCCACGAAGCATCTGCTTTGTGTACGATTCCGCTCGGCCGAGAGCTTGCGAGGTTATGTCAATAAACATCGGCCCGTGCGTAACGCTGAGTGTTTCTTCGCTGGCCTCCCACCTCCGGGCTTTCCACCCCTCTGATGCATCGCGTGACCACTCGGTGCGCCATGATCCAACCCGCTCTTCACGCCGCTCATCGTTCCGCTCTGGCGACAATGTCATAGCGGATATCCAGCGCGAACCGTCAGCGGGGCGCTGGCGATTTCTTCGATACCGGTAATTTCGAATTCCGCTGTCTCCACCCCTGAAACCTGCCCCAGCCACGCTCGGATCTGCTGGAGAAACCGCTCCCGCCCGGGAACAGCCTTGCCGTCAAACAATCTTCTCGTGATCGTGATCCCGTTTCCGGCGCGCAGCGTGATTTCCTTAGCCGGAACGAGCGGGGAGGCTTCGATCGATGGGTCCAGTGACTTTGCCAGGACCGAAAGGTCGCGCGCCGATGCCTTGAGGGCTTGGCCCCACTGTTTGAGAAGTGACTCAATTTCCCAGGCATATTTTTCCGTAACGTAATCGTCGGAACCCGGAGCGACAAGACGGAGGACATCTTCCAAAGGGGAGGCTGCCGGATAGTGCGGCGTCAGACGAACATCGGAGAAAGGGAAACCGGCGTTCCGATTCGGGAGGCTCTTCGGGGGGCCGAACAAAAATGAGTATCCATGGAAGGGAGCCGGACGGAGGAGTAGGGGCGCCAACCCCATGCTCTTAAGGAGTGCCCGCCGGGAAGGGAACTGGATCTCGTTTTTGTGACGCGACATCCTAAGGTTCCGCCTGGAGCATTCTTACGCTTGGTGTAAACGAAAAGACTGGATTGGCACGCAGCCATCCCGTCGATCCCATCCCATCACAGTAACAGTAAAGGTGTTCTTGCCGGCAAGGTGTCTGCGGGGCTGTTAGCCAAGGTCAGATCGACTCAGCCAAACACCGCGCCTCACCAATTGGTCAGACCTCATCGCCCCAAATGAGACGCTCTGCGCCTTCACCCGCAAGATTTCCACCTTTTGGCTGAAACATCTCAACCTTTTGGTTGACAAGGGTTATTTGTCTGGACTAGTTTTCTTTCGGCAACCATGTAACCGGTTACTGGGCTATTGCAGGAAAACGGTTACTGGGCCATTGTTGAAAACGAGCTACGCAATCGAGTCAGCGCCCAAAAGCGCAAAAATGACCGTGGTTTCAAAGACTTGGAGGATTTTCGGATGGGCTATGATCGCAATTTCTCGCGCCGGTTTAAATTCTTTGGCTGCATAACCCTTACGATCTTTGCTTGCTTCTGACTGCCGTGTGCATTCGGCCAGGTCGATGAAGGATCAATTACTGGATTGGTTCAGGATCCCACTGGCGCAGTGATTCCCAACGCAAAAGTGACACTCTTGAATACGGACCAGGGTTTGTCCGTGGTGACGAATACGGACAGCTCCGGCGTATACACCTTCTCGCCGGTCAGAATCGGGAACTACTCCGTGTCCGCCACTGCTCCTGGCTTCTCTGTGACCACCCAGCAGAATGTGAATGTGGCCGTGAGTCAGAATGTGCGTGTCAATATTGAGCTTAAGACCGGCGCCGCGACGCGAAACCGTTGAGGTCACCACCGCCCCGCCCCAGTTGCAGACCGAGGATGCGTCGGTCGGGCAAGTGGTCGACGAGCGGAGCGTGAATAACCTGCCTTTGAATGGTCGCAACTTTACTTTCCTGGCCCAACTGGCGGCCGGCGTGAACACTCCGCAGGCGGACACTCGCGGCAATGCCGCCAACGGAGCCTTCTCCGCCAATGGTCTGCGCCCTTCGCAGAACAACTACCTGCTGGACGGCATCGACAACAATTCCGACAACGTGGACTTCCTGAACGGAACAAACTTTGTTGTTCTTCCTCCGCCCGACGCGATCGCGGAATTCAAGGTCCAGACTTCGGACTTCAGTGCCGAGCTGGGCCGTGCCGCGGGCGCCGTCCTCAACGCTACGGTCAAGTCCGGCACCAACCAGTTTCATGGCGCGGCCTGGGAATTTTTCCGCAACGATGTGCTCGACGCCGCGGATTGGTTTGAAGATAACAACGGAATCAAAAAGGGAGAGTTGCGCTGGAACCAGTTCGGAGGTTCCATCGGCGGCCCCGTCATAAAGAACAAGATCTTCTTTTTTGGTGATTATCAAGGTTTCCGGCACGTACAGGGCAACACCCAATCCGGGATCGCAGTGCCGACCGTGTTGCAGCGCAACAGCGGCTACTCCAATCTCTCCGAGCTGGTCTCCGCCAATGCCTCGAGCGCGGCGCGAGCCGATGCCCTGGGACGATTGATACCGGTCGGCACCGTCCTCGACCCTGCAACCACCCGGTCGGTCACGGCGGGCACGGTCGATCCCGTAACCGGCATTGCGGCAACGTCTACTGGCTATGTTCGCGATCCGTTCGGCCTCGGCACCTGCGTAGGGGGGACGATTTCGCTCGCCGCCTGCACGGGCTTGAATCAGATTCCTGCCGGCCGCATCGATCCCAACGCCGTCAAGCTGTTGAATCTTTTCCCACTACCAACCACCAGTGGAGTCAGCTCAAATTATGCCGTCAGTCCCAATCTCTACCAGCACAACAACCAGTTTGACGTCCGCGGCGACTTCGATATGTCCGACAAAGACCAGGTATTTGCCCGCGCCAGTTATTGGGACAACCCTCAATTTATTCCGGGGCCCTTTGGCGGCGTAGCGGACGGCGGCGGCTTCCAGCAGGGCGTCCAGACGGCAAAGTCTTTTCAGGGTGTGGCGGCCTATACCCATCTGTTCTCGCCGACTACGGTCAACGTAGCGAGGGTTGGATGGGACCACCTGCACACCTCACGATTCGGGCCAGAAGGCTCTACGTACGGCATTCCTGCGCAATACGGAATCCCGGGTATCCCACAGGTGGATAACAACGGCGGTCTGCCCGCCTTCGGATTTGGTGGGCTGCAGACTTTGGGCGCCAACAACTTCCTGCCTTCCGACGAAACCACCCAGACGACCCAGGTCGTCGACGACTTTTCCAAGGTTTACGGCGCTCACGGCTTCAAGATGGGCGATTGAATACCAGCACGTAGTGTTCAATACCCTCCAGCCCGCCTGGGCGCACGGCCAATTCGACTACAACGGTACCTTCACAGATATTCCGAGCAATAACGGCAGCACCACGGGTATCGCGCAATTTATTCTGCCCCCGACAGCCGCGACAGTTCCCAATGGAGTGAATTACTCCGGAGGCTCTGACGATGTCCGCTCCTCCAACATCAACAAAACCTACGACGAACGAGTCTATTTCGCGACTTACTTCCAGGACGACTGGAAGGTCACTCCTAACCTGACTCTCAATCTCGGCCTGCGTTGGGAATACTTTGGGCCCATTAACGAGACAAATGGCGGCCAAGCCAACTTCGTTCCCAATTACAATGGGACTCCGACATTCATCATCCCGGCTTCGGGCAAGGACAACAGGGCTTTGTCTTCGACGGCCAATAATCCGTCCCTGGCCGGCAACGGCTTTGTCGATCTGCTGGCCAAGGATGGAATTGCGATTTTGTCGACCAACAAGTACGGCCAGGGATTGCTCAAGCCACAATACAATAATTTTGCGCCGCGCTTCGGCTTTGCCTATCAAGTCAATCCGAAGCTAGTGGTGCGCGGCGGTGTGGGTCTCTTTTGGAACGCCTTCGAGAATCAGGGTTACGGACCGAATATTGGTGAGAATTATCCCTTCGTATACAACTTCGAGTACAACCCCAAAGTTCCGAACGGCTCCCCTAGCGGCTTATCTAACGTCGCACCTGTTAGTTACAACACGCCGTACGCTACCTGCCCGACCGCAGGTCCGGGTCAAACCGCGACCTTTGAGTCCGGCTTCTCCTGCCATTCATTTACCCCTCTTGATGTGAACGCATCTGGCTTGGGGCTGCAGGGGCTTCAGTTCAATTTCGTAGATCCCAAAACCTTGGCCGCTAACCTATCTTTCCAGTATGCGATCACTCACTCGATGTCGGCGCAGGTCGCTTATGTACTGACAAAGGCCGACAATCTTCAGATGAATCTTGGCGCGAATAACGTAACCGCACTCCTGCCGTACAACGCCAGTACTACGGGCCCGGTCGGTGGTGGAGCCCTGGGTCAAGAGCCGTTTCCAGATCTCGGAGGTGGTTCTACTGGGCGAATGATTGGATCCAGTGTTTACAACGGATTACAAACCAAGCTCGAACAGCAGTTCTCGAGCGGACTGAATTTCCTCCTCACGTACACATTTTCAAGAACCTTTACTGACGCCGGCGACTTGCTGAATGGCGGTAGTCTGAATGGCGCTCGCGCACCCGACGTGCCCGGCTTTGGTGTTCGTGGAGATTGGTCACTGGCCTCTTTCAACGTCACCAACGTATTCCATTTCAGCGGCGGGTACGAACTGCCGTTCGGCAAAGACAAGAAGTATCTGGCCAACACTGGCAAGCTCGGGAATGGGTTCGTCGGAGGGTGGAGCATAAACTGGATCACTACCCTTCAGGGCGGCCAGCCTCTCTCCCTCAGTTGCCCGACTGCAACGACAGCCGGCACCAGCTGCAACGATGTGACCGTACCCGGGCAGAGCCCGAAGCTCGGAATAAAGGTCGGCCCAATGCAAGCGGCAAATTGACTCCGTATTGGTTGGGAAACCCGAAAGCCTTCCAACAGCCTTGCCAGCTGGGCGGAGACCCAACACCGACACCAGCCGGATGCGTACCTGCGACTGGTTTCGGTGTTCTGGGCAACCGTCCCGGGACGACTACCGGGCCAAGCTACCATCGGTTCGACTTCTCCACATTCAAAAACATTCCCATCAATGAGCGCTTCCGGATGGAGTTCCGGGCTGAGTTCTTCAACATCATCAACCATCCGAATTTCAATGCTCCGGGATTCGGCGGCAACGGCGTTGTCGCGATTGCGAACTCAACCAACTTCAACAACACTAACTTCGGCGCCATCCGGATCTACCCGCGATGCTCCCAACGCTCCCAAGGCAAATACAATTCTCTTTGAAGTTGTATTACTAGGCTAAGATGAAAACACCCCGAAAGGCCGCTTTCTGCGGCCTTTCGGGGTGTTTCTGCGTAGGCTTCGCTCACGCGGTAACAACAAAGGTGGGCTGTGAGCAAAATGTACTGGTCGCGGGGGATGGCTTCTTAGTTCTCTTGTGTTTTGCGCGGCGCTTGCCGCAGGCCAGGACCATCAAAACCAGACCCAGGCGCAACCGACCCAGGCATTGGACCGTCAGTTTCAATCGGCAGTCGCTCAGTATGACGCGGGCCGGTTTGCCGAGGCTGCGGCGCAGCTCGAAGCCCTGTTGCCCTATGCGCCAAGGACCTTTGAGGTTCATGAGCTTTTGGGGCTGGTTTATGCTGCACAGTCTCAGGATGCTAAGGCCGTAGAGCAGCTCCAAATCGCGGTTCGATTGAAGCCGGATTCGGCAGCCGCCCGAACGAATCTGGCAGCCAGTCTCTTCCACTCAGGCAAACCGGAGTTGGCAGAGGAGCAGTTTCGTAAGGCTCTTGAACTGGAACCTCGCGACTACGATGCCAACCACAATCTGGGTGAGCTCTACATTCAGTCCAAAAGGATTGCGGATGCGGTGCCATTGCTCGAAAAGGCGCAGGAGATTCGTCCGTCTTACGACAATGGGTATGATCTCGCATTGGCTTATTTTGTAACTGGAAAGCTTAGCCAGGCCAGGCAGCTCGTTCAAAATCTTGAGCAGGTTAAGAACACCGGAGAGTTGCATAACCTGCTGGCTCAAATCGACGAAAAGAGCGGAGAGTTTGTGCCGGCGGTGAACGAATATGAAATCGCCGCACACATGGATCCGAGCGAGGGTAACCTGTTTGACTGGGGGAGCGAGCTGCTTATCCACCGCACGTATGAGCCTGCGATCGAGGTTTTTGAGCAGGCTGCGCTGCGCTATCCCAATTCACCTCGGGTGCTGATCGGGCTGGGGATGGCGCTGTACTCGCGGGGAAAATATGACGAGGCGGTCAAGGCCCTGCTGGCCGCTGCTGACTTGAATCCGGCCGATCCTCGTTGTTACCTCTTCCTCTCCAAGGCCTATTACAGCTCCCCGAATCAGGCGGACGACGTGATCCAGCGCTTTCGTCGTTTTGCTGAGCTGCAGCCCCACAATGCGCTGGCGATTTACTACTACGCGATGAGTTTGTGGAAGGGCAAGCGGGCCGAAGATCCCGGCTTCGATTTGCGGCAAATTGAATCTCTGTTGCAAAAAGCAGTAACGCTCGACCCGTCGTTTCCCGACGCGCATGTTCAGCTGGGCAATCTATATGCCGACCAGCATGAGTATGCTAAGTCGATCCCGGAATACCAGCGAGCTCTGGAGTTGAATGCGAATCTTCCCGACGCCCACTACCGTTTGGGCCAGGACTATGTGCACACCGGGCAAAAGGATCGTGCCCAGGAAGAATTCGCACTCTATCAGCGGCTTCGAGCGCAGTACATGGCCGAAGTTGACAAGGAAAGTGCAGAGGTTCGGCAGTTCGTCTACGCAGCCAAAGACTCTCCTTCCACCAAGCAGTGACGGTTTGAGGTGTACGGTGTTCGCGCCGCGCATTGGAAGAACCGCATGATTATTTCGGGGAGTCGGTAAAGATGCCGAGGACCTTGTCCTGGGTCATCTCTCAGCCGTCCCTGCGGGACTGGGGTAGCGTAGTGCCGGGATCTTGCGGTTTGTCTCACAGAGACTAGCGTCCTGGGTAGACTTAAAGGAAAGGAAGACCTCAGGGGCTAAAGCCCATCTCATTCGCGATCCGTCAAGGCCCGACCAAAGTCGTGCCCTGACACAAAGCATGAGTTTTCCGCAACCTGTTGAAGTCGTAAGCGAAGTGATGTAGAGGGGCTAAGAGTGCGCACGAAACTCTGCTGACAAAATCAGTCCCGAAGGGACGGCTGAATGTAGCCCAGGACGCCAGTCCTGGGTAGACATGAGAGTTAAGAACAATCCCGCCAGAGCCTGTCCTGAGCTTGTCGAAGGGGACGGCTGAGAATATCCCAGGACGCTAGTCCTGGGCATCCTCTAGTCCTTAACCCGAACCGTAGGCTCGACCGACAACCCAGGCCGCAACAAGTGGTCTTTGTCCTCGTTGCGATCCGTCAAATCGATCCGGACCGGGATCCGCTGCACCACCTTCACATAATTCCCGGTCGCGTTTTCCGGCGGAAACAGGCTAAGCATCGATCCCGTAGCGCCACCGATCTGCGTCACCTTGCCGTCGTAGTCGCGCCCGTAAGCGTCCACGTGGATTTTGACCGTCTGCCCGGGACGCATCAACCGCAACTGCGTCTCCTTGAAGTTAGCCGTGATCCAGATATCGTCCAGCGAAACCAGGGTCATCAAGTTCTGCCCTACGCTGACGTTCTGCATCACTTCCAGGCTCTTCTTGGTGATGATGCCGTTCACGCGGCGCAACAATCTTGGTGTAGCTAAGGTTCAGCTTGGCCTGCGCCAGCGCGGCGCGCGCCTGCTCCACCTGGGCCGCGGCCTGGTCTGCCTTGGCCTTTTGAATCTTGACCTGTTCGGGCGCGGTTTGCGCAGTCTTCAACTCCGCCTGTGACTGCACCACGCGGTCGCGGGCAATGCGCACCGCGTCCTCGGCCGCGATCTCGCTGGCCTTCGCACCCAGCAATGCGGCCTTGGCAGCGTCCGCCGTGGCCACCGTGGCGTCGAACTGCTGTTTGGAGATGACGTCTTTCTCCACCAGCGGCGTATAGCGCTTCAGATCCAGTTGCGCCTTGATGTTGTTCGCATCCGCTTGCTGCACCTGGGCCTGCGCCGCTTCCAACTGACGCTGCGACTGCTGCACGGTCGCGTCCGAGGTTCGCACACCGGAAGAGGCCGACTGCAGAGTGGAGCTGGTGTTTATTCCGATGACGGGTACGTTTACCCGCACCGCTTCATAGTTCGCCTCGGCACTCTCCAGGCTGGCTTCATCCTGCTGGACCGCGACCTCAAAGTCCTTAGGATCGATCTCGGCAATCAAGGTACCCGCCTGGACGTATTGGTTCTCATCCACATTGACCTTGATGACCTGTCCGGCAACACGGGCGCTGATCTGTATCAGGTGACCATCCACCTGCGCGTCGTCGGTGTCTTCGTAATACGTGGAGTGCCACCAGAACAGCAGCGCGCCCACAATAAGAACCGCCACCACGCCGATGACGATAAATCGGCGCTGTCCCTTTTTCCGCGGAGGACTGTCCAGATCCTGCTGGTCGTTATTGCCAGCCTCGGGACCCTCTTCGACGGTACTTGCACGGCCTGATTCCGCATTTTGTTCCGCCACGCTACTTTCCTCCCACGTAATCCTTGTAATTCGTTTGCGCAATGCCCAACGCCCGGGCGAGAGAAAGCTTCGCCACATTGTGCTGGTAGAGGCTGGAAACGTACTGGTCATCGGCCTGCGCCATCGATGCCTGTGCTTGCGACACCGCAAGATTATCTGCCACGCCTGCCTCATAGCGCTGTTGCGCCTCGCTCAGAGCCTCTTTGGCCAATTCTACGTTGCTGCGTGATACCGCCACCTGCTTTGCGGCCGCCTGGATGTCGAGAATGCTGTCACGCACGTCAGCGCTGATCTGTCCGCGCATGTCGTTCAACTGTGCCTGCTTCTGATCCAGCTGGGCTTGCGCGCTCTGCGCATCGCCTCGTAACTTGTACTCTTCAAAGATCGGCACATTGGCCGTGCCCAACAGCGTCGAAGGTTCCATTCGAATGACCCAGCGTCGGCCCGATCAGCCCGTAATCACCGGAAAAGTTAATCGTCGGGTACCGTTCGGCGGTGGCTGCGGACCGTGAAGCTTTCGCGCTCTCCACCTGCTGCTGCAAAGCCTGCAGATCACGACGATGGGCCAGCCCTTGCTGCACCGCCGCATTCGGGTCCATGTCGTCCAGCGCTTTAAAGGGGGCCTGGTCGGTCAACTCGTAGCTCTGTTCCAGCGGCAAGCCCAATGGCGCGCGCCAGGGCGATCTTGTCTTTCTCATATTGATTTTGCGCCGTGATCAACGTCTGCTGTTGCGTCTGGTAATCCACCCGCGCCCGCAGCTCATCCAGCAGGGGAGCCGTGCCCGCCTGGTGGTTGGCCACCGCCTGATCGAGCGAGACTTTCGAAGTGTTTACCTGGGCCTGTGCTGATTGCACTCGCGACGCGTCGGCGATGCACAGCAAATACGCATTGCCGACCGTCAGCACCACCATGTCCTTGGCATCCTCGATCGAAAGTTTAGACCCTTCGAAGTTATGTTTAGAGGCCAGATAGTTCCGCAGCGACGAGACGTTCAAGAGCGACCATTTCACCGAACCTCGGATGTCTGTGTA
This sequence comes from uncultured Acidobacteriaceae bacterium, assembly GCA_963775365.1. Taxonomy (GTDB): domain Bacteria; phylum Acidobacteriota; class Terriglobia; order Terriglobales; family Acidobacteriaceae; genus PALSA-350. The sequence continues at coordinate 84,309 of CAVZJL010000022.1, forward strand.
CCCATAGGGCCCGATCACCGCGGGAAAGCCGGGAATATTGAGCCCTTCTGCTCGCAGGTTCGTTTGTTGCACCGCCTCTTTAGCAGTAGCATTCACGGTCGGCAGTAATGCCTGCAATTGCTGCAGCCGCTGTGCGCTGGCCGAACCGGAGTTGACGCCCGAGAGCACCAGGCCCAGGTTGTATTTCAGACCCATGCTAATCGCTTGATCGAGCGAAAGTGGCAGAACCCCCGGCACCGGCGCTTGTTTTACGATGCTGCCCTGGTAGGTACCGCTATTTACCTGCGCCGGCGCCGCCTGAACCGAGGGCGCACTGGAACTGGTGCCAGACGACCCGCTACCCCCAGGCGCCGCAAGTTGCCCCAACGAGGCGACCGGGCTCAAGCTGAGGAGGATCAAGAGCGATCGCCACTCCATGCCCCTCCATACACCCCGGTAACGTCTCATCCTTAAGTCAACCTCGGCACGCAACCTGTGTCCCGCAAATACCGACAGCATCCACTTCGATGCAAAACAGCCTGTTAATTATTCAAAAAGAAGGCCCACCGGCGACAAGCGAAACCCGGATTTCCTGTACGCTGCGCTGGAAACCACCGCGTGTGCGGCCTTCACTAAGGAAAGCCGCATGAACTTCGCCAATGCCACAAAGTTCCGCAGGAAAACCGGGGGAACACACCGGTATTGGCAGAGGAACTGGGTCCCAGGACGCGGTCACATCCGGTCGCACCAAAATTTGGTCTGGGCGCTTGGATGCTCAGGCCGGCATAAGCGCGGTACGCGAACTAACCAGGCAGGTTGCCAGCGAGCACAGCGCCTGGCGATACGCGGTCCTGACCTGATCTCTCCGCCACGCCTGGGCTCCCCTTGCTCCGCTCTGCCGAAGGCTCTCCGCGGTCTGCTCGCCGTCTTGTCCAGCGACCGCGCGTAACACAAACACTGCACGCAGGGCGGGTGCCAGCCGGTCCAGCCATTCCCGCATTCCGGCTCTCCCGGCGCCTGAAAACAGCGCCCCAAACTGCTCACCGGTCAGCCCCGCCGCTCCAAGGTCGTCGGTTTCAATGCAGGAGTCGGCCTCGGTAGGATCCGGTACGGGCACGGCGAACGCTTCCGGGTATAGCCCCGCCATCCGCTGCATAGCTGTGCGCACCAACAATGAGCGGGCCTCGGCGTAGGCCACGGTGGCCTCAGCACAAGGGTCGGTTTCCACCCTGGCCACTGTCTCTTCTACCAGGGACACCGCCTCTTGCTCGTCCCCCAGCATCAGGGCAGCGATCTGAAAAAGCTGCACCGCCGTATCCTCGGCCATGAGCAGGCTGGCCCCTGGCGCCTGGCTACAATCCTGATCGATCATGCGCTTCTCCTTTGAGAACCGTCGGTCGTTTGATAGTTTGTCATCTTCCATCCTCCCGCAACCCCTCTCCGGGCGTCAAATCCATCCCGCGGGCGCGGCCATTTCCTGAGTAAAATGGCACTTTCAACGCCCACTTCGTTTTTGCCCTGCCTTTAGTAAGGTAGACAGAGACAACGGGTGTCCCAACCCTCACCATGGACATTGTGAGCAAAGATCCGCAGAGTCTCTTTATCGGCCGCGACGAGTCGTGGTTGAGCTTTAATCGCCGTGTCCTGGAAGAAGCCCAGGATCCCAGCAATCCCTTGCTGGAAAGGGTTAAATTTCTGGCCATTACCGCCAGTAATCTCGATGAGTTCGTCGAAATTCGTGTTGCCGGCATCATGCAGCGCATCGAAGACGGCTATACCGACCCAGGTTTTGATGGCCTCACCCCCCGGCAGACCCTGGATAATGTAGTCCGCGAGATGCACACTTTCGTTCGCGATCAGTACCGCTGCTGGACGGAAGACCTGCGTCCGTCGCTTTTTGAGAATGGCGTCCGCGTGCTGCAGTGGCGTGACGTTGATGCGGCCGCCCGAGCGCATGCCCTTGACTACTATCAGCGCGAAGTCGATCCGCTGTTGACACCCATCACCATCGACCCGGCCCATCCTTTCCCTCGCGTATTGAATAAAGCTCTTTGCCTGGCATTGCTGCTGCGCCGCAAGCGCAAGGGCGCGACCGGGGCATTGCTCGGCGTCCTGACCGTCCCTCGCGCCTTGCCCCGCCTGGTGCCCCTCATCTCCGGTTCCGGAACCCACGACTTCGTCCTTCTTCACGACCTGATTGAGCACAATGCTGCCGGCATGTACCGTGGCTACGAAATCCTTTCTACGGCCGCCTTTCGCGTGACTCGCAACAGCAACCTATATTTCCAGGAGGAAGAGTCACGAAGCCTTCTGGACAGTGTGCGTTCCGAATTGCACAATCGCCGCAAAGGTGATGCAGTACGGCTGGAGATCGAAGAAGGCGCGGACAACGAGATTGTCGATCGCCTGCGCATGAATTTCGAACTCGAGGACTCCCAGGTCTTCCCCACCAACGGACCAGTCAATCTGTCGCGCCTGATGAATTTGTACAGCGACACTCCGCGTGCGGACCTCAAATTCAAAGACTTTCTCCCCCGCGAACTACGCCTGAACCGCCGTTCCGAAGATCTTTTTGACGAACTCCGTCATCATGATCTGCTGCTCCACCACCCCTACGATTCCTACGACGCCGTGGTTAACTTTGTGCAGTTGGGCTCGCAGGATCCCCGCGTAGTCTCCATGAAACAGACACTCTACCGCACCAGTTCCGACTCACCCATGTTCCATGCCCTTACCGAAGCGGCACAGACCAAGGAGGTCACGGTTGTAGTCGAGTTGATGGCGCGTTTCGATGAGGCCTCGAACATCCGCTGGGCGCGCAATCTTGAAGACGCTGGTGTGCAGGTCTTCCACGGCATCGTCGGGCTCAAGACGCACTGCAAACTGGCCATGCTCATTCGCCGCGACCCGGACGGCATAACCCGCCGCTACGCCCACCTCGGCACCGGTAACTACAATCCCAATACGGCGCGCTTCTACACCGACATCAGCCTCTTGACGGCCGATCCGGAGATTACGGCCAGCGTGCACAGCGTCTTCAATTACCTCACCGCGCACTCTGAATCGGACGATTACGCTCCACTGCTGGTGGCGCCGCTGACCCTGGCCGAGCGCACCATCAGCATGATCCATCGCGAGGCGGAACACGCTTTGGCCGGACGGCCGGCGCACATCATCGCCAAAATGAACTCGCTGCTCGAGCAGGCTGTGATTGAAGCGCTCTACGAAGCCTCCAAGGCCGGGGTACAAATCGACCTGATCGTGCGTGGAATCAGCTCCATTCGCCCCGGCATGCCCGGGATTAGCGAAAATATTCGTGTGCGCTCGGTAGTCGGCCGTTTCCTCGAGCACAGTCGCATCTTTTACTTCGCCAACGGGGGTGAGGACGAAATCTATTGCGGGAGCGCCGACTGGATGCCGCGCAACCTCTTTGAACGGTGTGAGGTCGTCTTCCCCATACGGGATGCGCAGATTCGCCATCGCATCCGCCACGAGATCTTGGCCGCTTATCTGGCCGACACTGCGAAATCCCGTATGGAGACCGCAGTTGGGGGTTACCCGCGCGTCCGCGCACCCGAAGGAAAGTCTTTCAGCGCTCAGGACTTTTTCATCCGGCTAGCGGAGGGGCGGGACAGCATTGACAGCATTCCCGAACCGGCCTGGGAGCCGGTACCCGTAGTCGTCTCACTTCCAGCGCCCGCAGCTTCAGCCAAGCCACAACGTCGCAAGGCCCACCCGAAACAGCCCGAGCCCGCCGCCTGACGCGCAAACCGGCTCCGTTTATTCCTCGTGAATTTTCAGGACGGGCACCTGCACCGGCAACCAAAGACGGGTGGCCCATATCTCGCTCGTTTTTCGCGAGATATGGGATTCCACTACTCTTTCCCTCTGACTCTCGACGCATCCGACGGCACTTAGTGGTCGGCAGCGGTGGAATCCCAGATCTCGCGAAAAACGAGCGAGATACGGGCCACCCGTCTTTGGTGAGGGAACGAGAGGCGGACACGGAGGGACTGTCTTTGTAAGGGGAGCACCCTCCCACCGAAGTAAACTGAAGTTTGGTTCCCCGTCTCTCCAATCTTGCAAAGTGGTGGCATCTGCTGAGTCTCGATGCGCCCACCGTGGCCGCTCTCTGGTCATGGTTCTTTGCCCGCGCCATGCATCTTCACCTGCCGTTTTTCCAGGCCCCGCTCTTTCTTGCCCTTGGCACCTGGTTGCTCTATGTCGCCGACCGCATCCTCGACGGACTCCGTCCACGGCAACGCGACTTGCGGGAGCGCCATCATTTTCACGCCCGTCATCGCACCGCTTTTCTATGGACAGCCTCGCTCCTCCTGTGTGGTCCTTGCCTGGTTTGTCGTTACCCGCATGCGTCCCGAAGCGCTCCGTGACGATTCCTGGATCGGAGTTTTTGCGGCTCTTTATCTCTTTGCCGTCCACCGCCGGACCAACCACGCCACTGCACCCTGGCTGCCTAAGGAACTCGCCGTCGCCATCCTCTTTGCCGCTGCTACCGCCGTACCCGCCTGGTCGCGCCTGGGGGCGAGCGACGGGATGGGACTGGGAAAAGAGCAGCTGGCCCCGGCCGTAGTCTTCTTCGCCGTGCTTTGCTGGATCAATTGTGTGAGCATCGAGAAATGGGAAGCCGGCGAGTCTCACTCCACTACCCGCTGGGCCAGCCTGCACCTGCGTCCAATCGTAACCATGATTGCGCTTTTTTCTCTGGCTGCCGCCCTCCTTGCGCCCTCGCGTGGACTGACGGCGGTATATCTAGCGGCCCTGCTCAGCAGTGGATTGCTCTTTTCCCTCGACGCCCGCAGGTCGCACTTTTCCCCGCTGCACCTCCGCATAGCCGCCGACGCAGCCCTGCTGACCCCGTTGGCCTTCTTCCCCTTCGCCCTGGAACATGCCGCCCGTCAATTTCGATCCCATCGCCCGCCCCTATCGATGGCTCGAATACGTGAGCTTTGGCCCCTGGCTCGCGCGCTGCCGTAACGCCCAACTTGAACATTTAACAAGGCCCGGCATGCGCTCTTCTTTGGCGACGGAGACGGACGCTTCCTGGCCCGTTTGCTGGCTGCGAATACCACCCTCACCGCGGACGTTGTCGACTCCAGCCACTCTATGCTGCACATTCTCGATCGCCGCATGCGCCGCTCTGGTCTACAGGCACAGCCAGCGCATTCGTTTGCATCCCGCTGACGCTCTCGACTGGAATCCCAGCGGAAGCTACGATCTGGTCGTCTCCCACTTCTTTCTCGACTGCTTCTATCCTCATCAACTGGAGCAACTCTTCGATCGCGTGCTTCCGCATCTTCGTCCCGGCGCCCAATGGGTTATCTCGGAGTTCGCCATTCCCCGAAATCCTCTTGCGGCTTATTTCGCCCGCGCCATCATCGGGCTGCTCTATCGCGCCTTCGGCCTTATTACCGGCCTTCCGGTGCGCGCCCTGCCGGATTACGCGCCTTCGCTGCTCCGCCGCGGCTTTGTGCGGATTCACGAGCGCCGTTATCTCGCTGGGCTCCTATGCTCCCAGCTATGGTCGCTCCCTGGTCAATCCGTCTCAAAAATGATCTAGAATGCCGCATGCTCTCCCTGCAAGCGCGCGCGCTGTCGCTATTTCCAGCAGCCATCGGATCTTTGCTCCTTGCCCTGCCGGCGTCTGGACAGTCCCAGGTGTCAGCGATCAATTCGCCTGACGGCAAGCCATTGTCGCAGCGCGTCGTGGCCTACTGGATCGACGCCCAACTCGACACCAATGCCAAGACGCTCGACGCGACCGAGATCCTCGAATATCGCAATCCCTCCGACCAGCCCGTTTCTACCATTCCCTTTCACCTTTACCTCAATGCCTTCCGTCCCCAATCCACGTTCTCCAGGGAATCGCATCAGGAGGGCCTCAACCTCTACCGCGACAAGGACGAGCAGGGCGCCATCGACATCAAGAGCATCGCGCTCGAAGGCTATGGCGATCTCGCGCAGAACATGCGTTTTACTGCTCCGGATGATGGCAATCCAGACGACCATACGGTGATGGAAATCACCCTACCCAAACCGCTGGCGCCGCAGGAAGCGGTTCGCTTCCACATCGCCTTTCACGACAAGTTCCCGCTCTCCGTTGCCAGGACGGGATATAAGCGAGATTTCATCATGGGGGCCCAGTGGTTCCCTAAGGTCGGCGTCCTTTGGCACGGCGCCTGGAACTGTCATCAGTATCACGATGACACCGAGTTCTTTGCTGATTTCGGTACTTACAACGTCAACCTCAGGCTTCCCCAGAGTTATATCGTAGGCGCCAGCGGCATCCAGACGGGCGAGGAGCAGAACTCCGATGACACCAAAACGCTCAGCTTCCGCGGCGAGGATATTCACGACTTTGCCTGGGCCGCTTCACCCCACTTTCAGATCGCCGACGATACCTTTGTCAACAGCCTTGGCACTGTGAAACTTCACGCCCTGATCCTTGCTTCCCATGCTGATGAGACCGATCGCTATCTCTCTGTCCTCAAACAGACCATGCAAAAGTTTGATGAGTGGTATGGGCCGTATCCCTACAAGCAAATCACCTTGATCGATCCCGAGCCGGACTCGAATGTGGGAGGGATGGAATATCCGACCCTGATCACCGGGGGTGCCCACTGGTGGGAGCCGTCATGGTTTACTACGGCCTCGAGGTCACGGTCGCCCACGAGTTTGGCCACCAGTACTGGTACGGCATGGTTGCTACCAACGAATTCGAAGAACCCTGGCTTGACGAAGGCATCAACAGTTACAGCGAAGACAAAGTAATGGGGTCGATCTTCGGCCGCAATACTTCTCTGCTGAATGCGCGCACCGTCTATGCCAGCGACTCCGAGTTCCAGCGGCTTTTCTATCTCTCCCGTCCTGACGAAGACCCAATCGTGCGCCAGGGCTGGAAATTCGCCACCGAGGCCAGCTACGGGTCGCATCGTCTACGGCAAAACCGCCACTGTGCTCGGCACCCTGGAGGCGGTATTAGGGGAGGACACTGCTCCGTCAGGCATTGCGTATCTACTTTCTGCCGCTACCGCTTTACCCATCCCACCGGAACCGATTTTCTCGACACGCTGATCGAAGTATCCGGCCGCAACGACCTGGAGCCTTACCTGGCCCAGGCTATCTACGGCACCGAGGTGCTCGACTACTCCGTGGACTCGCTCACCTCCGGCCCCAGCGATTGGTGGAATGGCAACAGCGCGGGGGGCCATACCATACCAGTGTCATGGTGCGCCGCAAAGGCAACTTCCTCTTCCCCGTGAATCTTGAAGTAGGATTCGCGGACGGTTCGAAGGAGCAAGCCACCTGGGACGGCAAAGACCGCTGGGCCCGCTTCTCCTGGGACAAACCATCGCGGGCGGTGTATGCCCAGGTGGACCCGGATCGGAATGTCCTGCTGGACGTCAATTCGTTCAATAATAGTTACACGCTGCGACCGGACCGCACGGCTCGTTTCAAATTGACGAATTACTGGGTCTTCACCCAGCAGCTGCTGGCGCAATGGTTATCGTTCCTGGTCTGAGAAACCGCGAAGGGCATGGCTGAGTGAACATGGCGATCGAATTACAGTCTCCAGGCGAGCAACCACCGCGGAACAACCGCCCCCTACCCAATCTTCTTGTCCAGGGATTTCAGCTCGTCCTGCGCAATTGGCCTTGTGTGGTTTGGGCCTACGCCGTCAATCTTGTTTTTGGCCTGCTCGCCGGCGTACCGTTCGCCACCGGGCTGGCCTCTTACCTGGACCACAGCCTGGCCGCGCAGAGGATTGCCGGCACCATCGACATCAGCCTATCTCGGCGAGCTGGCGATGCACCTTCGCGAGTCCGGCTTTCCCTCTGACTGCAATCAACACGGCCGCCTGGCTGAATCTGCTTCAGCTGCTTGTGCTTTTCGTTCTTTTCGCCGGCACCATATTTGTCTTCGTCTCCGCCGAACCGCCGCAGCTCTCGGTGCTGCTGCGCGGTGGAGTCGCGTATTTCTGGCGCTTTGTGCGCGCCGCAATTCTCGCCGGTTGCGTCGCCGTAGTTATCCTTGGGATTCTGCTCTCTGTACGTGCCGTGCTGCTGGACTCGGGCCGATGCAATCTATGTCGAACGCACGATGTTTCTTTACTCCGCGATCAGCGCGGCCGTGGTTCTGCTCGCCGCCTCGCTGTTGCGTCTCTGGTGGGATCTGGTCGAGGTCTACATCGTGCGCAATGCCATGGACGGCGAACGCGCGTACGCCAGGCGCTGCTGCCCGCGTTGCGGCTGCTCGGGCAATATTTCTTCCGCACCTTCGGCAGCTTCCTGCTCAGCGGCCTGCTGGGCGTCGCTGCGCTTGCGCTGTGCCTCTTTCTCTGGAATCAGTTTGTCCCCGCCCATCAGGTCTGGCTCGCTTGCCTCCTGGCGCAAATTGGGCTCTTTCTCCTGCTCGCTAGCCGGTTCTGGCAGCGGGGAATCGAGGCTGCCCTCGTCATGTCTGCCGATCCACCCATGGTGGCTGTAGAGGAGCTTGCCGCGACGGTCGAGGAAGAGGATATGCCTGTTGCTGACACGTCGGATGCTTTGGCCGGGTTGTCCGAGCCCACGCTGCGCGAACTGGTGCAGAAGCTGCGCAATGAGCCGTGGGCGACCCCAGACGCTGCACCCGCTGTGCCATTGCGCCCATCGCTCGAGTCCAGCTCCGGCCGGCGATCCGCTGAAGCCAAATGAGCCCCAGACTTCGGTGCTTGACCGGCATGCAACAAAATTTCCCTTGGGTGGGGTCAACCCCGAGAACAAAGCGGAAAAACCCCCCGAGAAGGCCGATGGCGCCCGGCGATCCCGAAAAGCCTCCTCGAGCGGGGAAGCCGGTACCGTAGGCGCGGTCGAGGCAACTGGCTGCGGCTCAGAGCACTCACACCCGTAATGGACCTAGCACGAAAGCACTCTGATCCTGGACGGCGTACGGGCTCTACAGTCCCGCTGAAGACGGCCGCGTTAGAAGAGTACGGGCTTCAGCCCGTACGTAATGGCTTGAAAACAGAGATCGGCTTCAGCTGGCTGAGGGACCTTTCTGTCACAGCAGCGTCGCCGTCCATCCGGATGAGTTCCCCGATCCTGATGTTTTTCCTCGGCCCGGTCCCGACCCTAGCCCCGATCCCGAACCCAACCCGTGCCTCTTCCCCCACCCGATCCCGATCCCGGGTTCGCCTCTCGATCCTCTGCCAATGCCTGCGCCGGTTTACTGACTAGCGAAGCCTTCTCTTACTCCCGGAGAATTGTTACAATCCGTGAATAAGCTGATCTCCCGCACGCTTTCGCTGAACATTGGGCCCGCAGCCAGAGACAGGGTCGGGCCGCGGCCCAATGAGAAAGAAATCCCAACCCGATGAACCTTTACATTCTTCGTCATGCAAGCGCCGGTGTACGCCGCGCAGACCCTGTCAGTTGACGCCAAGCGTCCTCTCGATAAAGAAGGCAAAGAACAGTGCCTGTTGATCGCCAGGTACCTGAACGCTTTGAGGATTCAATTCGACTTGATCCTCTCCAGCCCACTCAAGCGCGCGTTGCAAACTGCTTCGCTGGTGGGAACTGAAGTCGCATACGACAGCAAGATTCAAATCACCGACGCCGTTTCGCCTTCGGGGACCGTTGCCGGCTTCCAGGCTTTGATCACACCGCTCTCTGCCTATGAGAACGTTTTGGTGGTGGGCCACAACCCCAACCTGCCCGAATTTCTGGGCTCGCTCATCTGCGCACCCAGACCAGCCAGCATACGGATGCGTAAAGGCGCGATTGCGCGCGTCGACTGCACCCGCCGCCCGGGACAATTGATCTCACTGTTGGATCCGCGGATGCTGCGCCAGGTCTATGCCAGCGCTGCAAAAAGTTCGCGGCGGAATACTTCACGGAAGTAGTCGGCTTCCTTGCGCAGCGACCAGAGTTCCAGTTCCGCCCCCGTGCGCCCTGGGCTCAGCTCCATCAATACCCGCTTGGGATAAACGTGCAAAGTCACTTTGAGCACGTCGCTGGCCCGGTCCTGGTTCAGCGCTACCGCCAGGCGCAACAGCACCACCGCTCGCTGTACCCGCGCAAATTCCTCCGGGGGAATAGGCCGCATGGTGCGGTCCGCCGGGTCGGGACGAGACTTGCCCAGGTAGCGCGCGATCGCCGACATGATTGCCCTTTGCGGCGGTGTGAATCCGAATAGCTCGGAGTTGGCAATGATGTATTGCGCGTGGCGATGGTGTCCCTGGTAGTTCATGAATTTGCCCACGTCGCGCATCATGGCCGCTGCTTCCAGCCAGGATCTGTATTCCAGCGGCAATTCGTGCACCGCCTGCAAATCGCGGAAGAGTTGCAGCGCATGTTGGCGCACCGGCATCGGCTTGCCTGGGGTCGACGCCATAGCGTTTGCAGGTGGCCAGCACACCCTGCCAGCGCTCCCGTTCGAACACCTGGTGAGCGGTAGTTTTGGCATCCTGCTCGGCCAGCATCTGGTCCAGGATGCCGTCTCGCAACCCGAGTTCTGAGTAGATGAACCCGGGCAGGCCGAAACGTTCCAGCAGTTCGGCATAGACGTGGGCGCCGGCGACCACGATCTCGATCGCTTCGGCCCAATCCCGGGATACTGCTGCGTTGGGCGTTGTTCATCCCGGTCAGCTTGGTGGTCAGGCGGCGCACATTCCGCGTCTCCGTCAGCGGCTTGCGTTTGGTCCGGCCGTTTCTCGCCTGAGCGTCTTGCGCATCGCCTGGCTGGCCTGCGTCAAGCGCGGCCGCGGTCCCCGAGGTGGCAATCACCAGCGAAACCCGCAAAGCCCCAAAACGCCTCTCCGCCTTGCGCAGCTCGCGCGCGATAAATTGCTTCATCCGTGCCAGCTCTTCTTCCGTCGGGGGATCGCCGGGAAGGAAATCCTTGGTCAAGCGGACCGCGCCCAAGCGGCAGGCTCACCGTTTCCTGGATGCGCTTGCGTTCCGACAGCGTGATCTCGCAACTGCCGCCGCCCACGTCGACCAGCAGGCACTTGCCTTGCGTGCCTGGCTCGCCCATCACGCCGCGATGGATCAGGCGCGCTTCTTCCAGGCCGGAGATGATCTCCACTTCCCAACCGGTTTCGGATTTCACCCAGGCCAGGAAGGCCTGTGCATTGCGAGCGTCGCGCAGCGCCGAAGTGGCTACGGCCCGGACCCGGTCGGCGCTATGCATCTTGACCGTGCGATAGAAACGCTTGAGCGCCACCAGCGTGCTCGCCATGGCTTCGGGGGAAACCACTCCGCTTTCAAAAACGCTCGCTCCGAGCCGCGTTACTTCACGGTCCTCGTGCAGCACTTTTAGCTGGTGTTGTTGAACTCGCGCGATCTTCAATCGGCAGGAGTTGGAACCAATGTCAATCGCTGCGTACGTCTGCATCGTGGGGGGAGTCTTACCTGGCACAGGATAATGCTATCTGCAATGCAAGATACATCACTTCGTTTTACAGAATCTTTAAGCTGTTCGTTGGCTGGAAACGAGCCGCTGGTCGTTCAGCGCCACTCGGCCGGGTGGCCGTTTGGCCGGTGATTCTGACGCCATCCACTCCCCCAACAACCGGCCGCGCATGCTTTGCGTGGTCTTCAATGCCGCTGCAAAATGGCGCTCGATCTCGCCTTGGAGCGCCGCCGTCAACTCCGGCGCATCCTGGCCCAGGGCCGCCTCGGCTTCTTCGCCCAGGCACAGCCAGTCGTGCCACTCGCCGATGGAATCCTGTATCCGCTTAAGCGCCTTGGCCACACTGCTGCTGTCGCCTGCTGCACCCGCCTCGGCCAGGTAGCGCGCCTTTTTGGTCGCCTTGCGAAAGTCGTGCAAATTCTCCGCATGCAGCGATGGCATAGCGTCGGTTGCGCGCACGAACTCCTCCAATGCCATGGCATCGGCCCCGCGCAGGGTCCTGGGTTTGCCCAGAGATACACGGGTGATTGCAGTAAAAAGCGTGCCCTGACCGTCCGCCAGCGCCTGCTGCCGCTTCTTGATTTGCTTCTGCATTCCACGCGCCAGGTGCTTGCGCTCGCCTTTGAGCCATCCATCGAGCATTTCTGCCTGCTTTATTTCTGCGGGGGGGCTCGCTGCGCTGCCGGATGCCGTTTCCTGCTCAGGCATCCGTTTGGCCGTCCAGTCTTCCAAAAGCTTGCGCTGCACATCCAGATCGCGCACCGTCCCGGCCGCCCGGCGAACCCGCTTGAGTTCGCGCAGCCACGTGCGAGTGGGCCTCTCCAGGGCGTTCGCCGCGGGACCAGCTTCGCGCAGCGTGGCCTCCAGCAATGCCTGCAGACGACGCGAGCCGGTTCTCATGCGATGCACCGCCTCCGGGGCCGCGTCCTCAATGCCTTGCGCGACTGCGGCATTGAAAGCCTCAGCCACCGGTAGCAAGTGAGCCAGCGGGTCCGGAGCCGGCTGGCTGCTATCCTGCTGCTTGCGTACCCCGCGTTTAGCAACCATGTCGAATCACTTCGCTCTCTCCCTCGAGGCGCCTCCCGAGAATACCTTTAGCCTCACTCCAGTGCGAGCCTGGACGCTGCTCCTGCTGGTCTTTGCCGCAGTCCACGTGGCGGCGCTCTTCGCGCCTCCTTTGTTGGATGACGCCGACGCCACGCACGCCGTCGCCGCCCAGCATATGGCGCGCAGCGGCGACTGGGTCACGCTGAAGGTGGACGGCATCCGTTATCTGGAAAAGCCGCCGCTGCCCTACTGGTTGGCTGCCGTCGATTACCACCTCTTCGGATACAACGTCTTTGCCACCCATCTACCCCTGACCCTTGCGGTGCTTGGCTTGGCCATTTTGGCATGGGTATGGGGCCGTCGCGCTTATGGCGACCGCGCCGCCTTTTATGCCGCCCTTAGCATTCTGACCAGCGTGGGAGTTTTCCTATTCACCCGAATCTTCATTCCCGAAGTCTTGCTTACGCTCCTGCTGGCCTTTGCTCTCTACAATTTTCTCATTGGACTCGAAGATGACGAACCTCTCCGCTTTTATCTGACCTGGGCCTCTTTGGCGTTGGCCATGCTGGCCAAAGGCTTGGTGGCCCCGGTCTTCTTCTTTGCTGCTGCCGTGCCCTACCTGTTTCTGACTGGCGATTGGCGGCGCTGGCGTCAACTCCGACCCTTCTCCGGTATTCTGCTCTTCCTTGCCATCGCCGCGCCATGGCACATCCTCGCTGGGCTACGGAATCCAGGCGCTGGTCACCCTGTGGGTAACATCCCCACTCCAGGCAATGTGCACGGCTTCTTTTATTTCTACTTCATCAACGAGCAGGTGCTGCGCTTTCTCGGCCGGCGGTATCCCGTCGACTACAACAAACTCCCCTTTGTTCTTTATTGGGGTCTGCACTTGGTCTGGCTCTTTCCCTGGAGCATCTATCTGCCGGCGGTTATCCGGCAGGCGTGGATCGCTCGCAAACGTTGGTTGCGCGGCGTGCGACCGGGGCTCTATTCCATTGCTGAACGCCCTGCTCGCTTCCGCAGCAGGACCAATTGGCTGCTCGCTCTGTACGCTGCCATTATCCTGATCTTTTTCTCCCTTTCCACCAACCAGGAGTACTACACCTATCCCGTCTATTTCCCATTGCTGTTGCTCACCGCTGGTACTTTGGCAAGCCTGGAAAGCGAACCTGCTGGAGTGGGTAAGTGGCTTACCGGAGCCCATGCGGCGCTTGCGCTGATTGGCGTCGCTGCCGCCGTCGCGCTTGGCTGCGGCCTCTGGGCCTCACGCGCTATTCCCTCCAGCAGCGACATTGGCGCCTTGTTGGCTCATCGCGACGTGGCTGGCTACACGCTTTCTATGTCCCACTTATTCGATCTGACCGGGCCATCGTTTGCCGCGCTCCGCTTGCCCGCGCTACTGGCAGCTGCCGGTCTTCTCTTGGGTCCTCTGGGCGCCTGGGTACTTCGTAGGCAGCGGCACCATTTCGAGGCTACGGTCAGCGTGGCTTTCACGTCCGCTGTTTTTCTCATCGCCGCCCATATCGCCTTGGTGCGCTTTGAGCCCATGCTCTCCTCTCACGCCATGGCTGAAACTATCAATCACATCGCGAAGCCTGGTAGCGATGCCACCCTTATCCTCTACGGCGACGTGGCCGATGGCTCTTCGCTTCTCTTTTATACGCAACGCCAAGCCCTGCTGGTCAACGGCCGGGTAAGCTCCGTGCTCTGGGGCTCAAATTACGCTGACGCGCCGCACGTGCTGATTAGTGACACCGACCTGCTTGCCCTGTGGGGCAATGGGCCGCGAAGATTCCTCTTTGTGCCAGGAGAATCCCGATCCCACGTAGCAGGCCTGCTAGGAAAGAGAGCCTATCTCCTGCAGGAGCTCTCCGACAAGGCCCTCTACACCGACCGCCCGCTCTGAGAAAACAATGAGAAAGCCTGTTTTTTCGACTCTGTCCATCCACCTCCACTGACGCCAAGGTGGGCCGCCGCCCTGAATTTTGTCATCAACTGGAGGGGACCCGGATTTCCTCGCGGTATCGCCCAAGGCGACGTATGCGGCTTGCGTAAAGAAAGCCACGCGAAATGACTGAGATAGATGGGAAATCCGGGGTAGCGCAAGGGAGGGACCTGCAGTTTTACTCGGACAGCTCGCAAATACCGACGGGGAGAGAGTTACGCGGTAAGAATAGCTTCGGGCTCGCGCTCGGCGGGTCGGGAATCATTCCGCATGAACCCATCCTGCAGCAGGTTATAAACCTCTCCCCGCCACTTCACCTGGTTGCTGACGTAGCTTGCGACCCAATAGCAAAAGCCCAGCAGATCGCGCAGAGGATACAGCAGCGCACTGCGCAAGAGCCGCGGTTCAGCGACCACCAGGCGGCCCACCAAGGCGCCCAGAGCTACCCGTGAGGCCCAACTCCACAAGAACAACAAGCCGCCCAGCAATGGACGATGGAAACCCACCGCAACCCCAGCAGCCAGCAATCCATAAGGCATGCTGAAGGTCAACGCAGTCCCAAAATGTCCCTTCGGGCGGGAAAAGCGCGTGCTCTGCATCCACCGGATCTGGTGCAGGACAGAGGGGAGAAAGGAGGAATTCAGCACATGATGCTCGATCGTGTGGGTCGACAAAACAACCCGTTGTCCAGTCGCGGAGATCCGGTTCCCCAGCATAAAGTCGTCCGCGTGGTAGGGCCCTATGGCACGAAAACCTCCGGCCTCATCCAGTGAATCGCGTCTTACCACCATCGTCGGTCCCAGGGCAAACTTCATGCCTTCCAGCATCTCCGCCACCAGTACCCCGGCCGACATCTCGACTGACATTCCGACCGCTTCCAGCTGAGACCAGAAACTGCTGTCCGCCACACCCCGGTAAAGGCAGGTCACCATGCCCACGCGCTCATCGGCGAACGGCGCCATGACTGCCCGCAAATACTCAGGAGTGACCGAAACATCGCTGTCGCTGATCACAAAAAATCGGTACGCCGCCACGCTCTGCATGCGCTCCATGGACCAGACTTTGGCGTTGGCGTAGGGCGCACTGCCGCTGCACACGAACTTGGATCGAATCGCCGGGTAGCGCGCTGCCACCCGCCGGGCGAGTTCCAGGCCAGGGTCTTGCTCGCTGCGGGCGCAAAAAATGATCTCGAACTTGGGATAATCCTGCTCAAAGAAGCTTTGCAGATGGGATTCGAGGTCGGGTTCGGACCCGTGCAATGGCTTGAGCAGGCTTACGGGTGGGGTAAACGCGGCTGGTGGCAGCTTGCGCCGGCGGGCAGCCAGCCGCACGGCGCCGACGGCCACTAATAGGGCATACACCGTGGAGGTAAGAATGCCGATAATACTGACTACGAGCAGAAGATTCATCATGCTTTGCAGCCGACTCTGAACCCAAGGAAATTTCGGTACCGCCGCGCCACGTCAAAAGGAACGATCCTGCTAGCGCTCTTCACAGTATACTTTGGCCCATAAACCGTGTTGAAAGAAGCATATTCGTTGTCCCCTAAAGGACCACTTCTGTGTAGATGAGGCGCCGGCTTCCAAGTGCGCCTTTTTTTCGAAGAAATGCTCTAGCGTTTACGCGCAACCGCGGCGGGACCACCATGGGCCGCCGCAGGGCCACAATGGCTCCCTCGCTCGCCGGCATGCCTTGTTGCATCTTGGTCAGCATCTCGGTGCGCACGTAATCGACGAAATCCTGCATCTGCCGATTCATCTCCTCCATGCGCTCCCGCATTTGCAGAATAATGGCGATCCCGGCAATGTTGACGCCCAGCTCGCGCGCCAGGTTGAGAATAAACTCCAGCCGCTCCAGGTCTTCATCGGTGTACAGACGCGTGTTGCCTACGGTGCGCGAGGGCTGTAGCAGCCCTTCGCGCTCATAAAGCCGCAGCGTCTGCGGGTGGATCTCATACATCTCGGCCACCGCCGAGATCATGTACGCGCCTTTTGATTTACGCTTCGTGGGCATTTTGGTTCTCGTGCCTCTGCATGAACGGCTCATACTCCTGCGAAGGTCGCCTCTCTGGGGTCTTCCGGATTCAGCTTGGCGAACTCCCGCAAAATTTCCTTCGATCGCTCGTCCCGGAGCTGCGGCACAACCATCTCCACGGTGACAATCTGGTCGCCGCGCACTCCCTCGTGGGTCGCCGACGGAACCCCTTTACCGCGCATGCGCAGCTTCTGCCCGCTCTGGGTTCCCGGCGGAATCTTCAACTGGGCGCGGCCATCGATGGTCGGCACCTCAATCTTGGCTCCCAGCGCCGCTTCCGGCACAGTCACCGGGATCGCGATCTGAATATCGTCGCCCGCTCGTGTGAATACAGGATGGCTATCGATCTTGATAATCAGGTAAAGATCGCCCGCGGGTCCGCCATTGATCCCCGCATTGCCCTTTGCCTGCCAGCCGTATCCGCTGTCCGTCGCGGGTGCCGGCTTTGATGCGCACTTCGACTGTTTCCGTCCGGGTGACCGTTCCCTCGCCATCGCAGGTCGCACACTCGTTATCCAGCTTGCCTGTTCCGCCGCAGCGCGGGCAGGCAATCTTGAATTTCATGCGTCCGCCCATCTGGGTCACTTGTCCCGTGCCTTGACATTCCGGGCATGTGCCGCCGCCGGTGGAGGGCTTCCCTTTGCAGGTCGGGCAGACTTCCTGCCGCACCACCTGGAGCCTCGCCACTCCGCCGCGGATCGCGGTCCAGAAATCCACCGTGATCTGGTATTCCAGATCCGTTCCCGCCTGCGGCCCTTGCTGTTTCTGTCCCTGGGAAAATACACCGGAGAAAATATCCCGGAAACTGCCCCAGCTGGAACCAGCGTTCCCGCTCCAACGCCAGGTTCGCCGGCATGGTCCAGCCGCGTAGTCGGAGAAGTCAAAGCCTCCAAAGTCGATGGAACGCCACGGCCCCCGCCTGGCTGCCGTGTTGAGCCGCCGCCCGCTCCTCCGCCGGCAAAGCCATAGCCACCGCGCGCCGCCGCTTCTGCCGCCGCAGGATCAATCTGATCCGAATAGAAGCCCAACGCGTCGTAAACTTTGCGCTTTTTCTCGTCGCTCAATATATCGTTGGCTTCCGAAATTTCCTTGAACTTCTCTTCTGCTTTCTTGTCCCCTGGATTAACGTCGGGATGATGCTTCCGCGCGAGCTTGCGGAATGCTTTGCGGATCTCGTCCGCGGTGGCGGTCTTCTTGACTCCAAGAATCGCGTAATAATCTTTGGTTGGTGTGTCGCCATGTTTTGTTGGTTCAGTTCAATCCAAGCTTACAAAGAGTGCCGGGTCGCCATGCGGCGACCCGGGTTTACGTTCAGTTCCACCACAACCGGGCTTCTACCGGCTCGATTCTCCAGAACAGATCGGGTTCCACCCGGTTCATCTGGGCGGCGAAACTCTCAGCTTCTTCGCGGGTATTGAACATGACCTGGTTATAGATCTGCCCTGCTCGCAGTTGTTCATATTTCCACATCGTCTCAGTCATTATCGTCCTGCCTTCCGCTTGTTCTCTGCTCACCCTACTGAAAAGACGGGGCGCTCCTAGCGGTTGAGCGCCCCACGCCATGTACTTGACTGAGATCGGCAACGGACCCTTCCGTTGCGTTTCCTTCGTCGTTACTTCTTGTCTGCGACATCCACGTACTCGGCGTCGATCACGCCTTCTTCCTTCTTCTCTCCGGCGTCCCCGCGGCGCCGGCTGCGGCATCGCCCGTAGCCGAAGCTCCCGGCAGCGTTCGCCTTGTACATGGCCTCGGCCAGCTTGTGCGAAGCCGCGGTCAGTTTCTCCCGCGCGGCATTCAGTTCCGCCGCGCTGGAAGCTGCCCTGCAGCGCCGTACGAGCCTGGGTCAGCGCTGCCTCCACGTCGCTCTTCTCGCTGCCGGAAACCTTGTCGCCGTTATCCTTCAGCATCTTCTCGACGTTGTAGACCATGTTGTCGAGCGAGTTCCGCGCCTCGATCTCTTCGCGCTTCGCCTTGTCCTCGGAGGCGTGCGCATCGGCTTCTTTCGCCATGCGATCGACCTCTTCCTTACTTAGACCCGAAGAAGAAGTAATAGTGATCTTCTGGTCCTTGCCCGTCGCGTTGTCTTTCGCCGTCACGTTCAGGATGCCGTTGGCATCGATGTCGAACGTCACCTCAACCTGGGGCACTCCACGCGGAGCCGGAGGAATCCCGCTCAGCTTGAACTTGCCCAACGTCCGGTTCTGCGCCGCCATCGGACGCTCGCCCTGCAGCACATGCACTTCCACTTCCGTCTGGTTGTCCGCCGCCGTCGAGAACGTCTCCGTCTTCTTGGTCGGGATCGTCGTGTTGCGCCCAATCATCTTGGTCGCTACTCCGCCCAGCGTCTCGATGGCCAGAGTCAGCGGCGTCACATCCAGCAGCAACAGGTCCTTCACTTCGCCGGCCAGTACGCCCGCCTGGACCGCCGCGCCAATGGCCACCACTTCGTCCGGGTTCACGCCCTTGTGCGGCTCCTTGCCGAAGAGGTCCTTCACCAGCTGCTGGATACGCGGCATGCGTGTCTGTCCGCCCACCAGCACCACTTCGTCGATCTTGCTGGCGTCGATCTGCGCATCGGCCAGCGCCTTCTTGCAAGGCTCGATCGAGCGCTGCAACAGGTCCTCGACCAACTGCTCCAGCTTGGCCCGGGTCAGCTTCTTGACCAGGTGCTTCGGTCCGGTCGCATCCGCCGTGATGAAGGGCAGGTTGATCTCCGTCTCGACCGTCGTCGAGAGCTCGATCTTGGCCTTTTCCGCCGCATCCTTCAGGCGCTGCAGGGCCATTTCGTTGCCCTTTGCCCGCAGATCCAGTTGCTCGTCCTTCTTGAACTCGTCGATCAGCCAATCCACGATGCGCTGGTCGAGGTTGTCGCCGCCCAGGTGGGTATCCCCATTGGTCGACTTCACCTCAATCACGCCTTCGCCTACTTCGAGCACGGAAACGTCGAAGGTTCCGCCGCCGAAGTCATAGACAATGATCGTCTCGTCCTTCTTCTTATCCAGCCCATAAGCCAACGCTGCCGCAGTGGGCTCGTTGACGATGCGCTTCACATCCAGACCGGCAATCTTGCCCGCGTCTTTGGTCGCCTGGCGCTGCGCGTCATTGAAGTACGCCGGAACCGTAATGACCGCCTCCGTAACCGTGGTCCCAAGGTAATCCTCTGCCGCCTTTTTCAGCTTCTGCAGAATCATCGCCGAGATTTCCGGCGGGGTATATTCCTTACCCTGTGCCACGACCACGACATGGTCGCCCTGTGCCTTAACTTTGTAGGGCACCATCTTCATTTCATCGGTCACTTCGTTGGCCCGGCGTCCCATGAAACGCTTGATCGAATAAATCGTGTTCTCCGGGTTGGTGATCGCCTGGCGCTTCGCCACTTGGCCTACCAGCCGTTCCCCGCTCTTTGTAAACCCGACGACGGACGGGGTCGTCCGGCCACCCTCTTCGTTGGGTATAACCTTGGGCTCGCCGCCCTCCATCACCGCCACCACTGAATTCGTAGTGCCTAAATCAATACCGATAATCTTTGCCATCGCTTAGCTGCTCCTGCATGCACAGTACTCGTGTGCGAGTTTGTGGACTTAGACTCGCACTTGAGTCTATTGTTGTCAAGCTATCTGATGCTTGGCCTCACCAAATCGATTCATTCGGTAGCATTTTTGGCTGAGAAGGAATTCGGACAATCTTGCGCCTCGTTTCCAAAAGATCCAGAATCGAGTGTTAGGTCACGGGCCCAAACCGGCACGAAGGAAACAAGCGTATCGGAACCAGCCCTCGAGGGAGTGTGGTCTCGCGCGTTACCGCCATTCCCGAAGCGGCTGTTCCGCGCATCAAGCCTCGGCCATGGGATAGCACACGTCCAAACGGTGGACTAAACCCCAAACGCCCGCAAAGCCGTGCAAGCCCTATCCAGCTCCGCCGCCCGCTTGGCAAAGCAGTACCGGAGCAGGTTTTCCCCCCGGCCGCCCTCATAGAACGCCGATCCCGCGACCGCTCCCACCCCGGTGGCGCGAAGCAGGTTGCGAGCCTTGACGCTGGCCAGCTCTCCTTCAATCCGGCTGGCATCCGCCAGCACGTAATAAGCTCCGGCGGGCACCGCAGGAGTCATACCCGCCGCCGCCAGCGCATCGCAGATCTGGTCTCGCTTCTCCTGGTATTCCGTCGCCAGTCCCTGGTAGAAGCTATCCGGCAGGGCGCGTAGCCCGGCGGCTGCGGCGTACTGGAAAGGCGAGGGAGTGCACACGTATTGCAGATCGTGGAAGTAGCCGATGGCAGGCATCCACTTGCTGCTGGCGGCCAGGTACCCCACCCGCCACCCGGTCATGCTGAAGGTCTTGGAAAACCCATTAATGGTGATCGTACGTTCCGCCATCCCCGGAATCGTTGCCGGGCTGATGTGCGATTGACCCTCGTAGATGAAGTACTCGTAGATCTCATCGGTCAGCACGAAAAGATCGTGTTCGATGGCCAAAGCAGCAATTCCTTCAAGTTCGGCGCGGTTGAAAACTTTGCCGCACGGATTGCCCGGGCTATTGATCGCCAGGCCCCGGGTCCGGGGCGTGATTGCCGCGCGCAGACGATCAAAATCGATCTCCCAGGTCGTCGGGACAAGTGGCACCACGACCGGCACCGCTCGAATGGATTGCAGCGTGCTGTAGTGGTATCCGTAAAACGGTTCGAAGAGGATCACCTCGTCGCCAGGATCGAACAGCGCCAGGCATGCGGAAGACATGCCCCCGGTCGCTCCCGAGGTAACCAGGACCTCCTTATCCGGATCGACAACCAACCCATTATGGCGTTCGAATTTCTCCGCGATGGCCTGCCGCAGCACGGCAATCCCGTCCATACGGGTATAGATGTTGTACCCGTCCCGGATGGCTTGTATGGCGGCTTCTTCCACCACTTCGGGAAGAGGGGTATCGCACACCCCCTGGGCCAGGTTCACGCCTCCGACGGCATCGCACTCCACCGTCATGGAGCGAATTTCCGATTGAATGATGCGGGGAGCGATCTCGCTCAGGTGCAGGTGGTTTTCGGTTGTGGCAGGCATGGAAGCATGTCTACCACGAATGCCTGGGCCAGTTAAAGAGGGAAGCGCGCAAAACGTCAACCCTGGAGGCAAGCCTCTTCCGTCTCCTCCGTGGCCATCTCCCGCCATAAGCCCGGGCTCGCAACCCATGCACCTTGAGCCACGCCACCCGCGCCGCAGCCTTGCGCTCGGGGAATAGGCAGGGCGAATCGAACCAGATCTCGGCCGCCAAGTCCCCGGACACACAGGGTGCGGAACAGATGTGGCAAAAAGACCATCTCGCCCCAATAAGTCACCTGGCTCTCGACTGCCGTCCGGCGGCATGGTAGCGAATCGCCGCCGCCGTGACGCTGGTGCCGGCGCGAATCGCGGGTTCAAAGAGTGGCGATCGAAAGGGCAGCACCTCGCGGCCGTCGGAGCTCGTGCCCTCGGGAAAAAGCAGCACGGCCAATCCATCCTGCAAGCCCTGTTCAATCTGCCGGCTGGCCGTCGGCGACCTGCAGATTGCGGTCGCGGTCGACGAAGATCGTGCCCCCAAGCCTGGCCAAGGTGCCCGAGAAGCGGCCACCGCCGGACCTCGGACTTGGCCACAAAGACAAACGGGACGGACCGCGCCGTAAACCAGTATGTCGAGATACGTCAGGTGGTTGGAAACCGTGAGGCCGGCTCCATCCATAGCTCCGAAGATTTCCGGCGCCAACGAGAGCCGCTTGGCAATTCGGGCGCACGAAGCATGGAGCCATTCCGCGCGCTCCGCCTTAGTGACCTGGCCCCGGCGCCAGAGGTAGATGAGAACAAATCGCCCCAGCACCTCGAGCAGGGAACCGAGAGAGAATCGCCAGCCGCTCGGCGCCGCGGAACCTTCGCCGCATTACTCCACCAGGAAGCGGCTGCGCGCCGCCGGCGTGATTTGGTCCAGGTCCAGAAGGGTGAGGAAGTCGATGGTGCCGAAGGCGCGATCCCAGGCCGGCGGTCCGCAAATCCTGGCTCCCACGCCAAGGTAGGTCCGAAGCAGTTTGGGGAGCTTGACCGGCACCGTGGGATCGGCCTCACTTCCGGGCAACGTATAGGCTGCGGTAGGAACAGTAAAGTATTCGGGAGAAACCAATTGCGACCCCAGTGCCTGGTAGAGGCTCCAGCCGGCCAGGGGATCCGTCGAGTTCAGTGAAGAGCAGCCAACCAGGTAGCGAAGTCCGTAATGTTTGGCGTACTGGGCAATTCCCCTCCACAACAGGGTCAGCACTTCGCTCGACCGGTGTTGGCGGTCGATCGACGCCCGGCCCAGCTCCAGAACCTGCTCGCGGATGCACTCGTAGGGAGCGAACTCAAATTCCTGGGCGCTGTAGTAGCCGAAACCAGCGGCGGCGGTGAGCCCGGATTGCATCCGATAAGTGCCCACCACCCGGCTATCCTCCTCGTTCTCTACGATCAAGTGATCACAAACTGGGTCAAAACGGTCGCGATCAAGACCGGTCGAGTAGGAACAGGACAAACCTTCCCCCAACTCCACATTGAAAACATTGAAGCGCAGACGGCAGGCGGCCATGCGATCATTTCCGTCCTTGGCCAGCCGCACCCGGTAGCGCCCGAAGCCCCCGGTGACGACTGGGTGCGGTATCGCGCCACAACTGCGAAGCCGCGCCGGCCGGCGGAGGCACCAGGATCGAAGCCTGCGCGGCCAACCCGCCAAAAGGCTGTGTGGCCAAGCTCGGACCCCCAACATGACGATGGTCGGTCATTGCTGCCGCAATCATGAAACATCTCGCGCCGGGAAGTTTAACGCTCCAAGAATTGTGCAAGAACGAAAGATGAATATCCGGGTTGTCTATCTTGCTGTAACCTTCACCCGTGTCTTCGGCTTAGCGGCAGGAGTAACTTTTACCGCGTGCCCGGGTTAACACTTGTGACGGACTGTGCGATTCACCGTCTATGCATTAAAGCCCTGGCCGGCGGATCGGGCGTCCAGCTCGGGCAAGGGGGTTACAAGGAAATGAATTTAATGAGAACAAATCGTTTGCCATGGCTGCTTTCCGGAGCGCTCGGTGCAAGTCTCTCGCTGGCTCCTGCCTTGGTGGCACAGCAGCAGGCTGGGACGCACCGCCCAACAGACTCCGACCCCGGGCCAGCAGGGTGACTGGGGTCAGGCAGGCCCGCCGCCCGATGCGCAAAATGGACAGATCCCCGCGCCGGAAGCCGCCGCACGGATGCCGCCGCGCAGGATCCCAACCAGAGTGCGGACCAGGGCCCACCCCAATATCCCGGCCAATCTCCGGACCAAGGCCCGTCCCAATATCCCAACCAGGCGCCGGCACCACCGCCTGCCCCGGCAGGCGCGCCAGGAGTGGGCTACGGACAGCCCCCGCGGCCTGCCTATCAGCCTGGACAGAACCAATCCAATGGTTACAACGGCTACCAGGCTCCTCCGCAAGGAGTAGCGCAAACCGCGCCCCCCTCCGGCCCAGTCACTTGACCAAGGGCATGCTGCTGGCGATCCGCACCAGTGAACCCCTGGATTCGAAGAAAGTGAAGCCGGGAGACTATTTCCAGGGTACGGTTGCGCAGAGCGTATATGTCGGCAACGTGCTGGCGATTCCGCGTGGCGCCCAGGTCACTGGGCGAGTCGTAGACGTCAAGAAACCCGGCGAGTTGAAGGGCGGCGCGAGTATCGCGCTCCAACTCACCACCCTCAACCTTGGCGGCAATTCCTACTCCCTGGCCACCGATGTCTTTGACACCAGCAGTCCCGGCAAGGGCGGTTACACTGCCGGCAACACGGTCGGTGCCACCGCATTGGGCGCAGCCATCGGAGCGATTGCCGGGGGCGGTCCAGGAGCTGCCATTGGCGCCGTTGCCGGTGCCGGTGTTGGGTTAGGTGCTTCGGCAGCTACCCCGGGCCCGCGCAGCGTGGTTCCTCCGGAATCGGTGCTTACTTTCCATCTGACCACTCCGGCAACCGTGCAGCCGGTCTCCTACCAGGAGGCTAATCAGCTCGAGGCGAGTTCCGCTCCGCCATCGACGCCGCTATCCGGGACGACCCGGACCCTACGGCTATGGACCGCCACCGGCAGGGTACGCGCCGCCGCCCCCAGGCTACGCGCCTTATCCTTACGGCTACCCTGTCGCCGCCTATCCGTACCCGTATGTCTACGCTTACCCGCGTCCCTACGTGTACGGCTATCCCAGTATTACCGCCGCTGGAGATAAGAAGCCGTCCGCTAACCCCTCACCGGACCCCATTTCTGGAGCACTAACCTGCCCCAGAAATGGGTTCGTTCATTTGAAGGCAGTCATTGCTCCACACCGGCAACAAATGCTGGGCGCCCCATTCAAGCCTTGGTTTGGCCTGAGTGGGATAACATGGCTGTCGATGTGCCGCTTCACGTTTGCCGCGCCTCCGCAGGGGAAATAATTTAGTAGAAACGTACCGGTTCTCCCGAGAAGTAGAATCCCCGAGCTGATCTATACTTACTGAGTCCCTGCAATCCGCTTGAGAAAGCCCCCGCTACCCCATGATCCGTTTCCTGCAAAAAGACAATCGCGTCGTCAAGATCATCTTCATCGTTATCATCGCCGTGGCTGTAGTCACCATGGTCATCACCCTGGTGCCCGGCATCTTTGCCGACGAAGCGACCTCTTCCGATAGCTACGCCACCGTCCACAGCGGAGGCTTCTTCGGCCGCTACTTCGGCACCACCACCACCATCACCACCCCCGAAGTGCAGCAGGTCGCGGAAAGAATTCTGCAGCAAAAGCACTACCCGGACATGGTTCTGCCCTACATCATGCCGCAAGCGGCGCAGGCCTTGATCCAGCGCGAAGTTCTGCTGCAGGAAGCAAATCGCCTTGGCCTGCAAGTAGGCGATGCGGATCTGCGCCGGGCTATGCAAACCGGGCCCTTCGCCCAGGCGATCTTCCCCGGCGGCCAGTTCATTGGCGAAGATCGCTATGCCGACTTCGTGTCGAACTACTTCCACACCTCCATCCAGGACTTCGAAACGCAGGTCAAGAAGGAAATTGAGATCAACCGTCTGGAAGCCATGGTCACCGGCGGCATCACCGTCTCCGACCAGGAAGTGCGCGACGCCTATCGCCAGCAGGCAACCAAGATCAAGTTCGATTACGCCGTGCTCAACGCCGAGGACCTGCGCAAGCAGATCAATCCTACGGATGCCGAGCTGCAGGCCTTCTTCAAGCAGAACGCCGCGCGCTACAAGGACGCCGTACCCGAGACGCGCAAGCTGGCCTACATTGCCCTCAACCAGACCGACGTACCGAGTGGTGCGCCTCCGGTGACCAACGAGCAAGTGCAGCAGTATTACCAGGGGCATCAAAAGGATTTCCAGGTGCCCGACGAAGTAAAGGTCCGGCACATCCTGATCAAAGTGGATCCCAAAGCGGACGCCAAGACCGATGCGGCGGCCAAGCAAAAAGCCCAGGACCTGCTGAAGCAGATCAAGGGCGGCGCTGATTTTGCGGCGCTGGCCAAAGCCAACTCCGATGATCCGGGCAGCAAGGATGCGGGCGGCGAGTTGGGCATGATTCAACGCGGCGTTACCGTGCCCGCGTTTGAATCAGCAGCCTTCTCACTGCAGCCTGGCCAGATCTCCGATGTGATCAAGACCCAGTTCGGCTACCACATCCTGCAGGTGGAAGAGAAGCAGACCGCGCACCTGAAGCCTCTGGAAGAGGTGAAGGCACAAATCCTCGCCACCCTGACCCGCCAGCAGGAGGCAGATCAACAAGCCCGCTATGCCCAGCAATTGGCCACGGAAGCCGCCAAGTCGGGCCTGGCCAAAACCGCGGAAGCGCATCACCTGCAAGTGGTGACCACCGACTACATCCAGCAGAGCTGCGGTGCTTAACGGACTTCCTGACGCAGCCAAAATGCTCGGCCTGGCCTTCAGCGCCAAGCCGGGAGCGGCTCCGCAGGTGAGTGGAACCGGCGAAGGCTTTGCTGTATTTCAAGTGGAAGACGTAAAGCCCGCGCATGCGCCGGTATTCGAGGAATACAAGTCGCACCTGGTGGACGATTTCCGGGAGCAGCAGTTGCCTCAGCTGCTGGCGCGCAAGACCAACGAGCTGGCTGACAAAGCGCACGCGGAAAACAATCTGGCTCAGGCTGCCAAGGAGCTTGGCGCAACCATCAAGACCAGCGATCTGGTCGGCCCGCACCGCGCAGGTGCCGGATATCGGCGAGTTGGCCACCGCGGCGCCTGATTTGTTCGATTTGAAGGTCGGGCAGATCAGCAAGGCGATCAACACCGGGCACGCCGGCATCGTGGCCAAGATCGATGAAAAGCAGGAACCGACTGCGGATGAGATAGCCAAGAACTTGGACGCCACTCGTGACCGCTCCTCAGCGAGCGGCGCGAGCAGATGTTTGCGGTCTTCGTCACCTCGCTCACCGATCGCTATGAAAAGCAGGGAGGCATCCGCATGAACAAGCGAGCGCAAACCGGCTTAACCCAGGGCCTGCAAAGCTAGCCAACGGCTATCTAAAGAGAGGCGGCTGCCAAAGAGGATCGGGCCGCTCTTGATGATTGCCTGTCCGCATTCTCGTGCGGTCCAGTACACCCCAGGACTACGTCCTGGGGTACGATCTATTGACTAGAAATAGTCCCAACCCTTACCGAAGAACACTTTCTTAAACCTAACGCAGGCACTGCGGACTCGGTTTACTCTCGGCAAATAGCGCGACAGTTTTAGCTAGGTGAGCTCTTCCTGCAGTCGATAACCTCGCAAGCAACCGGAGCCGCCGCTTCGGAATCTTCACCAACGAAGGCCATGGTTTTTCTCGCCCTCCCCCACAGGTACTAAATGGCCCTCGAACGATCCTCCGGACTTCTCCTACACATCACCTCATTACCTTCCTACGGTGGCATCGGCGATTTTGGTCCCGCTGCCTACGCCTTTGCTGATTTTCTGCCGCCGCCAAACAGCGGCTTGTGGCAGGTACTTCCGCTCAGCCCAACCGGCTACGGCAATTCGCCCTACGCCGCTCTTTCCGCCTTTGCCGGCAACCCACTGCTGATCAGCCTGGAAAAACTGGTGGAAGCCGGATGGATTCCGGCGAGCGAATCGCCGGACTGCCCGGCCATCATGGAAACGTGCGCTTTGAAGAAGTGGAACAACGCAAATGGCCGCTGCTGTTGGAGGCCGCGCGCAACTTTCTTTCCCACCATGATGACCAGCAATGGGCCCGCTTCCAGCGCTTTCGCGAAGAAAATGCTTTCTGGCTGACGGATTGCGCTCGCTACAGCGTATTGCGGCACAAATTCCATTCCGGCTCCTGGTCGTCCTGGCCGAAGGAGTTCGCCCACCGCGAGCCCAGAGGCGCTGCGGCAATTGCAGCAGGAGAGCCGGGACGAGCTGGAGGTCCGAGCAGGCCATGCAATTCGCCTTCGACGAGCAGTGGAAGGCTCTGCGTGCCTACTGCGCCGAGCGCGACATACGATTCATTGGCGACGTGGCCATTTTTGTCAATTACGACAGCGCCGACGTGTGGACCCACCCGGAAATTTTCGAATTCAACGAGGACCTCACCCCCATTCGCGTTGCCGGTGTGCCGCCGGACTATTTCAGTGCGACCGGCCAACGCTGGGGCAATCCGATCTACAACTGGGAGGTCCTTGAAGCCCGGGGCTTCGACTGGTGGGTGGACCGCATGCGCCGGGCGCATGCGCTCTACGACATAATCCGTCTCGATCATTTTCGCGGCTTTGAAGCCTTTTGGGCCATCCCTGCCGAGGATGAGACCGCCATTCACGGCGAGTGGGTCAAGGCGCCGGGCGCTGCTCTCTTCTCTGCCTTGCGCGACAAGTTGGGCGAGCTACCCTTGATCGCCGAGGATCTCGGCCTGATCACCCGCGAAGTCGATGCGTTGCGCGAGCAGTTCGAGCTACCCGGCATGCGCGTGCTGCAATTTGCCTTCAGCGATCGGGCGGCGCACAACTACCTGCCCCATCGTTATGTAACCAACACTGTCGTGTATACCGGCACCCACGACAACGACACTACGCTGGGCTGGTGGCAACACGGCACCAGCGAGGCAGAGAAGAACGCGGTCTATGCCTATCTCAACCCGGCGCCCAATGACGTGGTGTGGACGCTTGATTCGCGCCGCCTCCAGCTCGGTAGCCGATGTTTGTATCTTTCCCGTGCAGGACATACTGGTGCTGGGATCCGAAGCCCGCATGAACACGCCCGGCTACTCCGGAAAATAACTGGACCTGGCGCATGGCTCCCGATGCGCTTGAGCGCCGACCAAGCGAAAGGTTTGGCGCAGCTTGCTGAGCTGACCGATCGCGACGGCTGGGTAGAGCCGCCCAAGCCCTGAGCGCTGGGTTCCGCCACGCTATCTAAGCTTCCATGCGCGGCGGCGGGACATTCAATTTCGTCCAGTAAAGGCTAAGTGCGATGTCGCCGCAATAAATTGGTCATAATCCACAGGCTTGATCACGTAGCTGTTCGCGAAATGATCGTAGGCGTTCAACCGATCCTTATCCTCGTTTGAAGTGGTAAGGATCACTACCGGGATGTGTTTGGTGCGGTCATCTGCGCGAATCGCTTTGAGAACCTCCAGACCGCCGATTTTGGGAAGGTTCAGATCGAGGAGGGTAACCACCGGCAGGTCGCCCACATCTCTGTCCGCATATTCTCCCCGCCCAAAGAGATAGTCCAGTGCATCCAAGCCGTCGCGAGCACGGACCAACTTGTGTGTCACCTTGGCACTCCGGAACGCTCTCACAGCCAATTCAGCATCGCCGTCGTTGTCCTCGATCAGGAAGATCGTTATTTCTTGCGACATTATCCGGATGACTCCCAGCCTGGCCGGGCATCTATCGCTGCCTAAGCCCGGCTCTTGTCTCAAAACGCTGCCGTCCCAAAAGAACACGTGCGTTTCTGTTTTCTATCTTCCGCATCGGCCATAGATGCTTATTACTTGAGCTTCACTTTCATGCCGCAGCCGTCGCAAGACTGCCCTACGGCCAGTGGCTCACTGCAAACCTCGCTCGCTCGTGGTCTCCCAGGCTGAAAAAGAAAGTCGCGCCACGATCGGCCTCGGCCTCCGCCCACACACTTCCTCCATGTTTTTGAATGATTCGTTGCACGGTCGCCAGACCCACACCCGTGCCCTCGAATTCGGATTCCGTGTGCATCCGTTGGAACACACCGAAAAGTTTCTCGGCATACTCCATGTTGAATCCTGCTCCGTTGTCGCGTACGAAGAATGACCGGCGGTTTGCCCGCTTCCTGGATACTGTCTACCTCAATGACAGCCCGCGATCGGCCTCGAGAGTACTTGAGCGCATTCCCCAGAAGATTTTGAAATACCTGCCCCAATAAGATTGGGTCGCACTGCAATGCCGGCAGCCCCGCGATGCGCCACTCTACCGCGCGTCCTTCGCACTCCGGCTGCAAAATCCCAATCGCCTGATCAACAATGGTGTTCAATTCGGTCTGGCGCAGCTGCAAAGATTGGCGCCCAAGCTTCGCCAGGCCGAGCAATCCATCCACCAGCAGCCCCATGCGGATCACGGCGTCGTCGATGCGCTGCAGATGGTCCCTCGCTTCAGGTGTCATTCCTGGACCAAAGTCACTGATGAGTATCCTGGCGAAGCCAGCGATATGCCTCAGCGGCGCGCGCAGATCGTGAGAAACGGAATAGCTAAAGGCCTCCAGTTCGTGGTTGGCGGCCTGCAATTGCCCTGTTCGTTCGGCTATTCTCTCTTCCAGGTCTTCGTTCAGTCTCTGGATCTCGAGTTCATCCGCCTTCCTCTGTGTGATGTCGCTGAAAGCGGCCACCCCCCCATGCACCGATCCATCCCCGTCTCGCAAAGGGGAGCCGTTGCATTCGATCCAGACTCCTCGACCGAGTTGGCTATTGTAGAAAAAGATCTCCGCCCTGCTAACCTCTCCGGCAATGGCGCGCAGCAGGGGGTTTTGCTCATTCGGAAAAGGTGTGACCTTGTCGGGCAAGTAAGCGCCGTAGCGTGCGCCCCATTGTGCGGCTTGCAGGTTGGCCGTGCTCGTGCCGATGATCTTGTCCGCTGCCGGGTTCCAGAGTATGAATCTGCCCCCCTGGTCGGCGGCCACCAAACCCTCTGCCATGCTGTTCAGCACCGACTGCAGCATAAGCGCCTGCGTCTCCAGTGCGTCGCGGGAGCGCATCAGTTCTTCCGCAGCCCGCTTGCGCTCGGTGATATCGCGGGCAACTTTGGAAGCACCAATAATCCTGCTGTTGCCATCGCGAATCGGAGAAATCGTGACCGAAACATCAATCTTGGCGCCGTCCTTCCGTACGCGCACGGTTTCGAAGTGTTCCACGCTCTCCCCACGCGCGATGCGGGCTAGAATTTCGACCTCCTCGTCGACTTGCTCTTCTGGTAAGAGCATTGCCATCGGCTGACCCACCGCCTCCGATTCTGAATAGCCAAACAGTCTCTCGGCGCCCCTGTTCCAGGCCGTGATCGTTCCCTCGGGGGTCTTGCTGATGATGGCGTCATCGGACGACCTAACGATGGCTGCCAGCCGTTCGCGCACCTCTTCTCCCCGCTTGCTATCCGTGATGTCCCGATTAATTTCCAGAATAGCGGCGGGCAGCCCCTGCGCATCGCGTTGTAACGCCCAGCGGCTGGTGACAACAACGTCGTTCCCTTGGCGCGTTTTGTGCCGCAGCTCCCCTTCCCAATTCCCCTGGCTCGCGAACGCAGCCTCGATCGTGGTCATCGGGACGGGAAACTTAGTCTGCAGAAGTTGGTGGCTTAGCTGGCCCATTGCTTCTGCGGCCGACCATCCGTACATGTTCTCTGCTCCGCGGTTCCAGTAGATGACCCGGTTGTGCAGATCGCGAACGAAGATGGCGTCCAGAGCCAGATCCAGTAACGACACCCGCTTCCTCAGCTCTTCCCCCGCTGCGTCGCGTTCGCTGAGGTCGCGAATCAATCCCACAACCAGCCGTTCGCCCGCAAGGGCTACCTCCGTGATGGTCAGTTCCATGGGGAATGCCCGGCCTGTTTTCGTTAGCCCTTGCAACTTGCGGCCGACGCCAATGACTGTGGTCTTCCCCGTTGATTGGTAGCGGGCCAAGTGCCCGTCATGGCTGCTGTGGTCGGGTTCCGGCATCAGCATTTTTACATTTTTCCCCAGTAATTCCTCGGCGGGGTACTCAAACATCTTCACCACCGCGGGATTGATGGAGATAATGATTCCGGTTGCGTCGATGGTAATGATGCTGTCCACGACACTGTCGAGAATCGCCTGCATCCGGGCTTCAGTCTCTCTGACTTGCCCTCGAACCCTGACATGTTCGAGCACGTCAGCAGCGTGTTCCCCCTGGCTGCTGGCGAGTGTATCGAGAAATTGCCGGATGCCTGTCGTGATCCCTGGCGCCGCCTTGGTGAAGAGTGCCGCCGTGCCGACCGAAGCCGCTGCGCACACCACCTTGAATACAATTGAGATGCGATACACCGGCCACCAAACGGTCACCACCTCCATCACGTGCGTCGACGCGCAAGCCACAATAAAAATTGCAAAAGAAACGAACACCCAAAGGTAGCTTTGCACCTCCGGAATCTTTCGCAGCCTTCCCGCAACCCAGAATAGACACGCAAAGATCAGGACATAGGAGACCGCGATCAAGCCATCCGTCACCACATTGGTCCAGATCATTCCCGGCTGTGCCAGGTAGCAGTACCGGTGCGGCAGGTAATTGGCCGAGAGCAGCAAAGTCAGCGCGCTCGTGCGGGCAAGAATCACCAGCGTAAGAATGCCGAGAGTTGCGGAGGCGAGGATCTTTCCCAAAGGTGCCTGGGGCGGGTGCGCGGCACCGCCTGGTTTCCCATCTGAAGTATCGGCGCTGCCGGCCAAGGCCTTAGGCTCTTTCGACCGATTTCCGGCCGAATCGGTGACCGCGACGATGAGGCACTGGCGTGAGGCACCTGAGTGTAACCGCCGGAACTGGTACGCGCCCGCGGCCCCTTGGTTTCGACGCGAGGGAACAAGGGTCCATGCCCCCTCAAGGCCCGGAGGACCGACCAGAAAACTTCAGCCCAGCCCGGGAGTCTGTGTGAGAACTGTCGAAAGGAGCCGTACGAAGGGCGAGTGCAACAGGCTGAAAAAAACTCTCCATGAAGGGCACGGATTCGCAGGCTGCGGAAAAACTCATGCTTTGTGTCAGGGCACGACTT
This sequence comes from uncultured Acidobacteriaceae bacterium, assembly GCA_963775365.1. Lineage (GTDB taxonomy): Bacteria > Acidobacteriota > Terriglobia > Terriglobales > Acidobacteriaceae > PALSA-350. The sequence goes on from CAVZJL010000022.1 coordinate 116,942, forward strand.
TAGTCGGGCTGTAAACGCGCGCCTGATGACGGCTTTAGCCGCTGAGGCACAGCTCTTCAACGCAGTTTTCGCCACCAAAAACACTGTTTCGGTCTAGCGACTCGAAAAGGCGTACTTCGTCTGCTTAAGCTGAAGAGGCTGAAGAAGAAAGAGCACCGACCAGAAAAGCAATACCCAGCGCCTAAAGCCGGTCATACCCTCAATCGTTTACGGCCCGACTAAACAGCTTGCGGAAAAACTCTGGTCTTTGAAGGGTACGAGCTTCAGCTCGTACGTAAGTGATTAAGAACAGGTCCGGCTTCAGCTGCTAATGGATGTTTTCTTCGAGCTTCAACGACTTTTCCGCAACCTCTAAAGTCGTGCCTTGACACAAAGCATGAGTTTTTTCGCAACCTGATGAAGCCGCCCTTCGTAAGGCTTTTTTCACCAGCTTCTCACATAGAGTCCGGGGGCTGGGGAACCGCATTAGAAAGTGGCTCCAAGCGCCTTAGGCGCGGCGCTTTACCCCGCGCTGACGAAGAGTCCCACCGGATATGTAGCAAAGACAGTGCTCAACGCTAATCCATCTTCTGCCACAGCCACGGTTTCATCTGTAAACACATTGCGATACCGCGTCCCCGGTGCAACCGGCAGCAGAAGCTGATCCTTCCCCCAAGCCTCGCCCAGCGGCAATTGCAGCTTGCCCCGCATAAGCGTGCAGGCAAAGCGCGGCAGCGCCACCACAACGCTTCGCCCGGTCGCCTGGTCGCGGCGTAGAAACGCAATCACGTGTTCCCGGCGCTCCCCCGATACTTCTAGCGGTACGTACTCACCCCTGCGGAAGAGCGCATGTTCCCCTCGCCGCAACCCAAGCGCGCGATGCGTGGTCCACATCTTCACCCGTCCGTCCGCGAGCTTGTCGAGGACCTCGTGGCAAACCGCGCCGGTGCCTTCTTTCTCCGCCAGCTCGAGGAGAGCCCGGAGATTCTCCGCGCGCAGGTTGTAGTCCACCGGCCGCCGGTTATCCGGGTCCACCAAGGTCAGCTCCCATAGCTCGCTGCCTTGGTAAAAGTCGGGAACCCCGGGAGAAGCAATCTTAAGCACCACCTGGGCCAACGAATTCACCGCGCCAAACAAGCGCAGCTGCGGTAACAGCGTCTCCAGCGAGGCAACAAATGGGTTTTCCTTTCCCTTCGCGGAGGGCATAAGAATGAAATCCAGGAATGCGTGTACCGCGGCTACGTAGTCGGGATCGGGATTGATCCAGCTAAGGTTGACTTTGGCTTCGCTCAAAGCCTTCGACGCGTACTGCTTTAGCCGTTCTACGAATTGTTCACGATCCTGCCGGCTCTCCATCTGCCACGGCCATGCGCCCAAAATCGTTTGATACAGTAGATATTCCTCGTTGTGGTCCGGGGCCGTGCGTCCATCCTCCAGGGTGCGTTTGAATTTAGCATTCATACGTTGCCAGCGCCGCACCCCGGCCGCCCAGGGCTGGGGAATTTCAGAGAGCACATTCAGCCGGTTGCGCACATCTTCGCTGCGCTTGGTGTCGTGGGTCGACGTCGTCAGCATGGAATCCGGCGAGTGCTTCAGGCGCCCCTGGTTGCTCTGGTGCAGGGCATCGAGCGAGATGCCAAACGACTTTGCCGATCCCCCCACCTCATTCGAGGAAAGAAACCGGGTGTAGACATAGAACGCCGTGTCCTCCACGCCCTTGGCCATCACCGGTCCTGTGAGTTGTTGGAATTTGAGCGCGAAGTAAAGCATCTCCGGGTCCGGCTTCTGTTGCCTGGCGGAGCCGCTCTTAAGCAGCAGCGTCTCGCGCAGAAAATCAAAGGCAGAGGTGTTGATATCCGGGTTCAGGCGCTTGGCGCGGGCGACTGCATTCCGCAGGAAGGCCACATCGCGCTCACCGTACTCACCGCGGTCGTCGATGTAGGTGCGATAGACGGGAAAGCTGGCAATCGTCTCCCGAATAACCGTCTCCAGAATGTTGTCGGTGAAGTCGCGCGCCCGCCGATTCGAAGCCGCGATGCGGCTGAGCAGGTTGGTCAGCACGTAGACTTCGCTGGCCAACGCCGTCTGCATCACCTGCAGCTTCGATCGATAAATAATTTCGTCCGGGTCGACGGGATGCCCCAGCACCTGCGCGTAGATCGCGTTGAACCGCTTTTCATTGGCGCTTTGGATAAAGATGCCGTTCGCCAGGTAAACGAAATCGTAGCCTGACGTGCCGCGCACCGGCCATTCCGGCGGCAGATATTCACGTGGCTCGAGAATCTTCTCCACCACCGTGTAGCATGGCCCCTGGCTCTGCGACCAGTCATATCCGCGCACTGGATCGAGGATGCTGCGCTCGATCCCGTTGGCGGCTGTCTCCTGTTTCGGCGCGGCCCCGCCGCATTGGCTGGCGAGGTACAAGAGCTGCAACCGTATCAGGTACTGGCGCGGGTTGAACATGCCATCGCAGTGGTCGATACGCAGCCCGGTCACCTGGTGGGTGGCGATCAGCGAACGGATCAGGCAGTGCGTCTCGGCGAAGACTGCCGGGTTTTCCATGCGCAATCCGACCAGGTCGTTCACGTCGAAGAAGCGGCGGTAGTTGATCTCTTCCGCGGAAGTACGCCAGGACGCCAGCCGATAGGGCTGCGCATCGAGCAGCAAGTGCAAGCGGTCGAAGCTGTGCGGATCTCCTTCGATACCATTGATGGCAGCCAGGGCATCTCGTGTAATGGGCTGCATCTCCGGCGAGCGCAGCGCCTCCCGCAACCGCGGCAATAGCTCCGCCAACTGTGCGCGCCGCTTTTCCCGTAGACTTTCGTCGCTGGTCTCATGCGGTGGAATGTCGCGCAGTTGGGTCATCAGATCGCGCACAAAATCCGGCAGCAGCTCGGCTGGATTCAGCTGGTCGAAAATGATGGGCAGCGTACGCGGCGCCACAGGCATGGTGTGGTCGTAATAGTGAATCAGAGGGCGGCCGTCCTCGATCGACACCTGAATATGTTTGGCCTCCAACTCGGCGCCATATTGGTCGCCGAGGATGGGTAGCAAAAGCTTGTTGCGCATGGCCGGCTTGAGCGGCTTCCAATCAATGTCGAAATACTCGGAGTACTGCGAGGCGTGTCCATTCTCCAGCACGTCCTGCCACCAGATGGAGTCGTTGCCCACCCCCATATGGTTGGGAACGATATCCAGCAAAAGCCCCAGCCCCTGCTGCTCCAGCTCCGCCGAGAACCTGGCAAAGCCCTCCGCTCCGCCCAGCTCTGGATTGAGGCGGTCGTGGCGCGTCACGTCATAGCCGTGCGTGCTGTTCGGGCGGGCTTCAAAGATGGGCGAGGAGTAGAAGTCCCCGATGCCCAGCTGCTTGAGGTACCCGGCAATGGCCTGGGCGTGGGCAAACGTGAAGTCTTTGTGCATTTGCACCCGATAGGTCGAAACCGGGACCCGGGCGTCGGTGTGCAGCACCCGGTCGACGCATTCCTTCATGTCGTTGGAGGCTTCCTGGCGCGGGTTGGCCTTTACCGAGGCCGGCTCAGGCACAGTAATGCTCTCTAACGGCGATTCGCTGGTGGTGGACATGCTGCATTGGATGCGCACTCCGGCAGGTCTGGCTTTGTGGTCGGCCCAGCCAATTCCAGCCGGCCGCTTTACGAATTCGCGCCCAGCACGGAAAATGGAGTAGAGACTCTATTGTAACGAGGAAGAAACATGCCCCTTTCCGGCGAAGCCATCCGAATGATGAACTACATCGACGACATAGCGACCACGCTGCGCCGCATCCTGGCCCTAACCCCCACGCTTTCAGCCGAAGAGCGCAAGCGGGTGGGCGAGTACCTGAAAGCCAGCTCACCCAGCGCCGACGAGGCCATGACCGCCCTGAACCTAAAATAGCCCTTTTCTTAAACAGCCTCATCGACCGGATACGGATCAAGGTATTTCCGAAAGGCGTACTTCAATGGCTATAGAGTCTCCGTGAGATCCTGCCGGCCCGGGACCGAGTTCCAACGGGACGGCTGAGGATAGCCCAGGACGTGAGGGTGTGTGAGAACTCGCGAAGAGAGCCGTACGAAGGGCATGGCTTCAGCCGTGCCATGAAGAGTTCCAGCCGATGAGGGCTTTAGCCCCGGGGTTAAGCTTTTCAGTCTTTTCTGCCGCCTTACATGTCTCGAAAAACCGTACCTCAGCGGCTAAAGCCGATCAAAGAGCATGGTTTCAGCGGCACGGCTCAAGCCGTGCCGTTCGTGCGGTTCTGGCAATTCGTCAATAACACTAACTACGGCCGCCGTACCCGGCATGTGAGACGCCATCCTAATCCGTATCCGGCCGCTTATAAGGCTGCTGCAGATATTTCCGCGCTTCGTTGACCGCTCCCTGGGTGTTGTCGTTCGTTTGCACTGCCTGCCGGTACTCGTTCACCGCCCGATCCCGCTGCCCGGTGACGTCAAATATCTTCCCCAGCGCTATGTGACTCCAAACCTCGGTCCACTTGGGTTCGTCGTCTCCGCGGAGCGCATCCCGGTACGCATTGGCCGCCGCCTGGTAGTTCTTCTGGTTAAACAGAACTTCGCCCACGCGGTAACTGGCAAGGGAGCTGTTGGGATTAGCGGTGAGAGCTTTCTGGTACTCCGCCAGCGCACCCGGAGTGTCGCCCTCCGCCACCAACTGCTGGCCGCGTAGAATCGCAACCCGCACCTGCATGTCCGGAGTATTCTTGAGCACCCAGTTATCCGGGTCGATGGCAATGTGACGGGGACGTCCGAAGGTGTCCACGACATACTGCGAGTTCTGGCCCACCACATCCACTCGTTTGACTTCCGTCTTGCCTTCCGTCTCCACCCGCAACTCGACCGGCATGTTGAAGAGGTCGAGGTCCTGGCCAATCTCCCCGATGGTACGAAAGCCCTTGTTATTGCCTAGCCGGTACACGGTGTACTTATTCGCGAACGCCGGCGCTCCGGTTCCATCCAGCCATTGTGCGAAGAACGCGGTGAGCTGTTGTTGCGATTGCTCCTCGGCAACTTTCTCTACGTCTCTCGTGCGCGTGGGTTTGTCACCGTATTGCGTCATCAAGGCCCGCAGCGTCTTGGAGAAGTTATCGTCGCCGATCTCCCAACGGAGCATGTGAAAGACCATGGCTCCTTTCTCCAGGGTCATGGACTGGAACTGCGTCGAAAAGGGATCCAGGCGTCCGGCCGAGGTCAGCGGGATGGTGTCGTAGGCCAGCGCGCCCGCGGAGATGTCGATGACCGCCGCCTGTAACGCCGTTTGCCCCGCCACATGCTCCACGTACATCAGCTCCCCATAGCGCGCCATGCCATTGGTGATCCAGGCGTCGTTAAGGGTGGCCGGGCTGACCATGCAGCCCCACCATTGATGCGCCATGGTGTTGGCCAGCAAGCGATAGTTGTTGCGGTCGGCGATCCGGGCGCCCGCGATGGCTGCGATCTCCGGAGCCCAGTACGCAGGCACGGTGTCGTCCGGCAATTCGACTACGTTCAGCAGGCGAGTAGAAGATTCCCCAAACGTCTCGCTAAAGAATTGAAATTCCTTTTCGACGGTCTGCGCGTACTCCGCGCCGCTCTGCTTGTGTGCTTCGGTCAGGTAGACGCGCAAATTAGGGGAACCGGCGACCACCATGGGCTCAAGAAACTTGCCCGCGATGATGGTGCCCGGAAAGCTCGGCCTGGTCCAGTTGAAGGTGTATTCCGTGCCGCCGGCAACCTGTTTGGGACTACCCGTATTGCCGCTGCCCACCACCCGGTAACCGGTGGGCATTTGCAAGTGGATCTCCGCCGTAAACCGGTCCGTCAGATAGCCAACCATGGGGAACCAGCGGGCAGCATACAGCAGGTAAGTGATGGGATCGCCGATCGACGCCAGCTTGAGTCCTTCCACGGGACTCTCTTCAGTGCCACTGAGGGTACCCTCGTAGACAAAAGTGAAGGTAGCGCTCGCTCCCTTGTGCATGGGATTCGGTAAGGCGATGCTGATGGTTGCGTTAGGGCCGCGTTCTCCGTTGAGCGGATGGTTCTGGCCGTCCGTCACGCTATCCACCTTGAGCGCGTTATGCAGTTCGAAGACTGCCGCGCTAATGGTGTCAGTGGCGGTGAAAGTTACCTTCGCGGTGGCTTTCAAGGTGTGGTCGGAAGGATCGAGCTGGGCATTGATCACGTAGCCCGTGATGTTGATCGTGGGCCGCTCAGCCGCGAAGAGATGCGGCGTCACCACCAGCAGCGACAGGATCAGGACTTTGGTGCGGAAACAAAGCTTCATCGGAGTCATTCAACGGGCCATGGTGAAAGCAAAGCAGATTGCAGCCTTGGCTGCTGCGCTGCGGGCATCAGTTGCAACGCAATTCGGGCGGCACGCTCAATCGCAGTCTGTTTTGTTCCCCCGTCGCTGCTCACTTTGAGTAATGCCCCAACGCTCCGCAAGTCTGACTGCATTGTTGCACGAGCCTCCTCGTTTTCGAGCAGAGGGCGGAGCTGATCCACCACCTTTGATGCAGTGAAATCATGTTGGATCAGCTCTGGCACAATACGGCGTCCGGCGATCAGATTGACCATGGCCACGTGGGCCAAACGGATGACTCTCTGTGCCACGGCGTAGGTGATGCGAGACACCCGGTAGACTACGACGAAGGGATTGCCGATCAGAGCCGCCTCCACGGTGGCCGTGCCGCTGGCGACTATGCTGGCGCGCGCGTGCAGCAACACTGCACGCGCATCATGAACCACACGTACGGTCGCACCCTTGGCTTGGTTGGCCAAAGCCTGCACTTGCGCGTCCTTAAGCGTGGGAGCCACAGGCAGGAGGTATTCGTATTCCGGGCCCAGCAATCGAGCGGCTTCGAGCATTGGCGGTAAGTTGGCGTGCAACTCCCTGGTGCGGCTCCCAGGCAGCAAGCCAACCCAGAATTTTGACGCATCCAGGCCATTTTCGCTAGCAAACGCCTCCCGGGTCGCTGTGGGCCGGTCAAGATCCACCAGCGGGTGGCCAACAAAATCCGCTGCGATGCCATGGCTGCGGTAGAAGGCCTCTTCGAAAGGAAAGATCACCAGCATCCGGCTGACGTTGCGCTTTACCCCGCGAATCCTCCACTTCTTCCAAGCCCAAATCTGTGGGCTCACGAAATACACTACCGGGATCTGCAAACGGCGAAGCTCGGCCGCCAGGCTCAGGTTTACGTCAGGGAAGTCGATCAGGATAGCGACATCCGGCCGTTCCGCCCGCAGGCTGGCCTTCAATCTCCGGTATTCGCCATAGATACGGGGCATGTGCAGGATCACCTCTGTAATGCCCATCACGGCCACATCTTCAGCGCGAACCACCCGGCGCAGCCCGAGGCTCGCCATCCGTGTGCCGCCCAATCCAAAAAACTCCGCCTCCGGCGCCATCCGGCGGATCTCCGTCATCAGCAGCGCGCCATATTGTTCGCCACTGGCCTCACCGGCCGACAGAAAAATCTTCGGGCTTGCCATCCACTAAAGTCCTTTTCTGTCCCCGCCACAGAAGACGGGTGCCCCACCTCTCGCTTGTTTTTCGCGAGATGTGGGATACCACCGCTCCCTGCGCTAAGCTCTTGAATGGGCTATCTCGCTAAGGGTGAACACCTGCCCCCCGGCGTGCCGTGCGAGGAAGCCGAGGGACCTGCAGTACTCTTCACCGGCAAACCGCTGCCGGAGTGTGTTCCTAATCCGTCCCCACCGCCAACTTAGCGTCCAGCAATCCATCCGCCGCCCGCGCACTCTGCACTTCCTGATCCTTGTACTGCAGCTGATAGAGCTTCCAGTAAATCCCACGCTGCCCCAGCAGCTCCTGATGCGTCCCCAACTCCCGCAACTGGCCCTTGTGCATCACCAAAATCCTGTCCGCCTGCTGCACCGTGGAAAGCCGATGCGCAACAATGACCGAAGTGCGCCCCTGGACCATCCGCTCCAGTGCCGACCGCACCCGCATCTCCGTATCCGTATCCACGCTCGACGTAGCCTCATCCAGCACCAGGATGCGCGGATCGTGCGCCAACGCGCGGGCGAAATTGATCAACTGCTTCTGCCCCGTGGAAAGACTATTCCCGCGCTCGCGCAGAGGCTCATCGAACCCCTGCGGCAGTGCGCGGATGAAATCCCCCACGTTCACCTCGTCCGCCGCCGCCTTCATCCGCTCGTCCGTGATCCACTCCGAACCCAGCCGTATGTTCTCCGCGATAGTCCCGGTGAATAGGAAAGGATCCTGCAGCACGACCCCAAAATGGCGCCGCAGCTCCGTCACATCCTGTTCGCGCACGTCCACGCCATTGATCAACACACTTCCGCTCTGGATCTCGTAGAAGCGCATCATTAACCCGATGATGGTGGTCTTCCCGGCGCCTGTGTGGCCTACGATCGCCGCTGTCTGGTCGGGCTCAATTACGAACGATACGTCTCTAAGAATCCACTCCACATCTTGCGAGGCCGCTATGATCTGCTCCGCACCTTCCGCTTGCTGAATGCGGGCCAACTGCTCTGCATCCAGCTTTTGATACGTGAACCAGACGTGGCGGAACTCAATCCGGCCGGAACCGTCGCAGGCACGCGGCGTAGCTGGACTTTGCAACTCCGCCGGCGTATCCAGCAGCTTGAAAACGCGTTCGCTGGCCGCCATCGCCGCTTGCAGGATGTTGTATTTCTCGCTCAAGTCCTGAATAGGCCGGAAGAAGCGTTGCGAGTACTGGATAAACGCCACCAGCACGCCAATCGAAACCGCATTCCGCAGCACCCCGAAACCGCCCAGCCAGATCACCAGCGCAATCGCTACCGAACTCAGCAATTCCACCGCCGGATAGTACAAGGCATAGGCTAAAATGGCGTCTTTGAACGCCACCATGTGCTGCCGGTTTACCTCTTCGAACTCCTCGTAGGACCGCTGCTCGCGGTTGAAGAGCTGCACCACGCTCATCCCGCTTACATGCTCCTGCGTCGATGCATTGATGCGGGCGATTGCCGAACGGATACGCCGGTAAGAATCGCGTACATGCTTGCGAAAGACTCGCGTTACGAGCAGGATCAGCGGCAGCACACCAAATGCAATCAGCGCCAGCCACCAATTCATCCGCAGCATGATGGCGACAATCAAAGCCAGAACAAACACGTCCTCGAAGATGGCAAAGACGCCCGAGGTAAACATCTCGTTCAGCGCGTCCACATCGCTGGTGAGCCGGGTAACCAGGCGCCCCACCGGATTGCGATCAAAAAAGCTGACGTGCATCCTCTGGATGTGGCGGAAGATCTGGCTGCGCATGTCGAACATGACCTTCTGCCCGGTCCACTGCATCAGATAGGTCTGTACGAACTCCAGCAGGTAGCTGAACACCAGGGTGGCCAGGTAGATGCTCGCAATTTGGGTGATCCCCACCGCGGCATTGGAACTCAGCCACCGCGTCAGCAACGCCGGATGAGGCGCCGGACGCGCGGTCATGTAGCGATCCACCGCGACTTTGGTCAGGTAGGGGCCGAGCACATCCGACCCGGCCTTGAGCAGGATCGCCACCAGCGAAATAATCGCCTGCAGCTTGTATGGCCGAAGGTAAGTGAGCAATCTGCCCATCAGCCGGCTGTCATAGGCCTTGCCCACAACGTCGTCGTCGTGCTGCGGGGGTTTCCGGTCTTTCTCCGTGCTTTGCTCTGCCATGGGCTGCCGCTTTCATTTTACGTGGATACCCGGAATGCGGTCGTCAATAGGGGATGTCAGAATAGATAGGGCGGTGCTGGCAGCGAATGAACTCTCTCGGTATCTACATCTCGGTCCCTTTTTGCCGCGCCAAATGCACCTACTGCAATTTTGCCTCCGGCGTTTCATCGGCCGGCGCGCATGAACAATATGTCGCCCGCGTCTACGGCGAAATCCGCAGCATACGCCAACGCCTCGGCGAAGCCCTCATTCCCCAGCAGATTGACAGCATTTACCTGGGAGGAGGAACCCCCAGTGTGCTCTCCCCGGCCTTGATAGAGGAGCTCGCCCATACCCTGCGCCAGGAGTTCGCAATCGCATCCGAGGCTGAGATCACACTCGAGTGCGCTCCTGGCCAGCTGGATGACCCCACGCTCGCCGCCATGCTCGCCTTGGGCGTCAACCGCCTCAGCTTTGGCGTGCAATCGCTGGTCGACCGTGAGGCGGCGGCCACGGGACGGTTTCATACGCGCGCAGTGGTGCTCAAAGACCTCGAACGGGTCCGCTCGGCTGGGCTGCACAATTTGAGCATCGATCTGATCGCCGGCATGCCCCATCAAACCGCGGCCACTTGGCAGGAGTCGCTCGATGTCCTGGTCGCCACCGGAGTAGAACACGCCAGCATCTACATGCTGGAAATTGATGAGGATTCCCGCCTCGGCCGCGAACTGTTGGCGGGCGGCTTCCGCTATCACGCCGGCACGGTGCCTGGCGAAGAGCTGACCGCGGATCTCTACCAGAGCGCAGTTTCGTTTCTGGAGCGGAATGGACTGCGGCAGTATGAGATCTCGAACTTTGCCCGCACCGCTTGCCAGTCTCGTCACAACCTGAAGTACTGGCGTCGCCATCCGTATCTCGGTTTCGGACTGGATGCCCACTCCATGCTTCGCACTCCGCAGGGCTCTCCCCTGCGCTTCAGCAACACCGCGATCCTACCCGAATACCTCCGCGGCCCAGAAGGAGCAGAGGAAGTGCGCCCGCTCAGCCCGTCGGAGGAAATGGAAGAGGCCTGGTTTCTGGGCCTGCGCTTGAATGAAGGCGTCGCCTGGCAGGCTCTGGCTGCGGAGTTCGGCCGTGATCCGCTGGAAATCTTCCTTCCCGTGGTCCGCGAACTGGGTGATCTAGGTCTGCTCACCGATGAATCGGGCGTGGTCCGCCTTACTCCTCGAGGAGTGCTCTTTTCCAATGAAGTCTTCGCCCGTTTCCTCGCTGAAAGAAGAATTCCAGATCCAATGAGAGTGCTGTCTTTTGAGACGCTGTTGGGCGTGGCACCCGCGTCGACCGCGCGATCGACCTGCGCAGCGACACCGTCACCCGGCCCACGCCCGCCATGCGCGCCGCCATGGCCGCGGCCGAGGTCGGCGACGACGTCTACGGAGAAGACCCCACCGTCAACCGCCTGGAAGCCCGCGCCGCGGAGATATTCGGCCGCGAGGCGGCGCTCTTTGTGCCCACCGGCACCATGGGCAACCAGATTGCGATCCGCCTGCACACCCAGCATGGCCAGGAAGTGATCTGCGAATCCCGCGCCCACATGGTCGACTGGGAGATGGCCATGGTTTCCGCCTTCTCCGGCTGCCAGTTGCGCACCGTCTATGCCGATCGCGGCATCCTCACCTGGCGCCATGGAGGTGATCTCGCGCCGGCCATCATTACCGCGCCCGACCGGCCTGATCACGCTTGAGAACACCCACAACATGGCCGGCGGCACCGTGACGCCGCTCGAAGTAGCGCAGGAGATCTGGGCCGGGGCCGCCGAGGCGGTTTGCCCGTCCATCTCGATGGCGCCCGCATCTTCAATGCCGCGATCGCGCTGGATACTCCGGTCGATCGGCTGACCCGCGGTTTGCTACAGTGATGTTCTGCCTATCCAAAGGACTGTGCGCGCCGGTGGGCTCCATGCTGGTCGGCAGCGCGCTCTAGATCGAGCGGGCGCGTAAATTCGCAAGGCGCTGGGCGGAGGCATGCGCCAGGCGGGCATCCTCGCCGCGGCCGGGCTGATCGCTCTGGAAGAGATGCCGAACGGCTGCACGAAGACCATGCCAACGCCCGGCTGCTGGCCGAGCGTCTGGGCGAGCTCCCGCAGGTCGAGATCGATCCGTACGCTGGTCCAGACCAACATCGTGATCTTCGCCCTCCGCGGCGACGGGGACGCCGAGGCCCTGGTGAGCGCTCTGCCGGCGCGGCGTTCTCGCCAGCACCGTGGGTCCCCATTCGATACGCCTCGTGACCCACCACGACGTGGATCGTGCCGCTTGCGAGCGAGCGCTGCGCGATCCTTGCCGAGGAGATACACAAGTGACGGTCTAGTTTCCAAAAAGACGCGAAAAAGCCGTCCAAAGATCGCTTTTTGCGGATTTATACTATTTAAATGCCGAAGTATTCCATCGTCGTGCCCTTCCACAACGAGGAAGAGAACGTCACCGCTCTCTACGACCGCCTGAAGGCGGTCATGGAGCAGGTCGGCGACAGCTTTGAGCTGGTGCTGGTCGACGACGGATCGAGTGACCGCACCTACAAGCTGCTGGAAGAGATTGCCGCCGTCGACAGCCGCGTCCTGGTGGTCAAGCTGCGCCGCAATTTCGGCCAGACCTCCGCGCTGGCCGCGGGCTTCGATCACGCCCAAGGCGACTACATCCTGGCCATGGACGGCGACCTGCAGCACGACCCCGCCGAGATCCCCGAGTTTCTCGAAAAGCTGGAAGAGGGCTACGACGTGGTCAGCGGATGGCGCAAGGAGCGCATCGACAACTTCGTCATGCGCCGCATTCCTTCGCGTTGTGCCAACTGGCTGATGGCCAAGCTCTCCGGCGTCGACATTCACGACTTCGGCACCACCTTCAAGGCCTACCGCCGCGAGGTGATCCACAACATTCCGCTCTATGGCGAGATGCACCGCTTCATCCCCGCGCTCGCCTCCTGGTATGGCGCCAGCATCTGCGAGATTCCCATCAGGAACGTGAACCGTGAGCGGGGCAAGTCCCACTACGGCATCTCGCGCACCTTCCGGGTCTTCTTCGACCTGCTGACCATCCGTTTCCTGTTGAAGTACATGACGCGTCCGCTGCATTTCTTCGGCACCTTTGGCGCGCTGGGCATTTTCTTCGGCTCCGGCGATTTCCTTGTTCCTGGCTGGCCTGAAGGTCTTCACCCATCAGCACGTGATGGACAGCACGGGCCGCTCTTCGTCATTGCCGGCGTGTTGATTCTGGCCGGCATTCAGATGCTCGCCATCGGCCTGCTGGGCGAACTGCAGGTGCGGCATTATCACACCGCCTCGCATCGCGCGCCCTACGCCATCGACCGCCTGGTGCGCCTGCGCGCCCCAGAAGAGCCCAGCATGCTGCAGGAAGGCTAGCTCTTTCCAACCCTGCAACAAACGCTGGGTGCCCCGTTCAAGCCGCACTCTGGCTTGAGTGGGATAATGCGCTCGATGTGCAAAAAAGACAAGCGAAGCCCTCGATGGCTCTGAGGGAACGCCGCCCGTTTACTGTAGTCATAGATTAGGGCGTTAGCACTCCCATATACTATTGATTACAAAAAGCTTACAAGGAATTCACTGTTTTCGCTGACCCTTATGGCGCATATAGCGCTTTTAGCGCTCATTTTTGGTTAAACCGAAATCCAGGGAAAACCGGCCTTACCGTCCCCCGGATGGATCCGGAGACGAAGACACATCCAAGTCCAAAAAAGTCTGCGGGCTATGTGGCGTGCCATGCGCGTAACAGTTGTTATCGGCGGCATAGGTCGCCGCACATCGCTTGGCAAAAGGCCTACGCGGCGATTGCGAATATTGCCAAACCAGCGCGTCCTGAACGCCGCTCGAAGCTGCCACCATGGGCTTCTTCGGCAGCACACAACCGGGTGCTGGGGGGCACGCGTCGTTAGCGATCCACAGAGCCAACGACCGCCCGCCCTCATGGCTCAAAATGTCGCGCGCCGTGCTGATCGTGCCGGATCCGTCCGGAACCAGAATGCCGGAGCAATAAACGCCCGGCTTATACTGCGATGCCCGTACAGCCTCCACCCAGGCGAACAGGTAAGCGCTCTGCTCCGGCAGCAGGCGGCCGCCTTCCTCCTGATCGAGAAACAAGATTGCCCCAGGGGCAAAGCCCTCCCTCTTAGCAGCGGAGATCGCGGCAGCGGCATCGGACCGGCCGAGCGCCGCCGCATCCTTGCCGGTAAGCTGGGCATCCGGCCGTCCGTTGAAAAGAATCATGAAGCCGAAACCGTTGGCCTTGAGGAGGTCGCGCTTGCCCATCCAGCCATTGCTGGTTGCTTCGGGTGGGTTGTTCAGCCAATAGCCGGCATAGGTAAAGCTGCGATGCAGCGCCGGCAACAGGTTGTCGCCGGGATACTCATTCCTGTCGAAACCGAAGTAGGTTTTGCCAGCTTGCGAGGTCTGCCCCAAACCTGGCAAGCAGCACAGGATCGCCACACCTAAAAGTGCTGAGGAAAAGGTGGTCCTAGTCTGCGCCGCCGCCTGTAACCGCGGGCGCGGGTGCGGATGTCGGCGCAGCTGCAGGCGTAGGTGTGGATGGTGTGCTCGCTAGTTGCCGCGTGGCGGCATGCAGATACTTCGACGGATTAACGGGCGTATCGTGAATCCGGACCTCGTAATGCAAGTGAGGGCCGGTGCTGTGTCCCGATGAACCGACATAGCCCAGGATATCCCCCCGGCTGACTTCTTGTCCTTCAGTGACCGCGAACCCGGAGAGGTGAGCATAAATCGTTTGCACGCCGTGGCCGTGGTCGATCACCACCTCGCGTCCGTACCCGTTGCCCATCCCAGCCTTCAAAACTGTACCGTCCGCCGGCGCACGAACCGCATCGCCCTTGCTGGTGGCGATATCAATTCCAGTGTGGAATGCGCCTTCCCCATTAAAAGGATCCAGCCGGGAGCCGAAGGAACTGGTTACGATCCCTTGCACCGGCCATTCCGATGGCGCGTTCGCAAGATTCACGATGCTGCTGAAAGCCGAAGGAAAATGGTGCGAGAAGTCGAGCCCGTGCGTAATCTCGCCCGACATAGCCGAGGAACGCAGCTGCAGAAGCTGATCCAACGACTGACCGTATTGCTGTTCGCTCATGCCATCGCTTGCGGAACCAGTCGTCGCCGACGCGCGCCGCATAGACGACTTGATCAACTTGTTTTGCCGCAGCCCGTAAAGCGCGCTCACTTCGCTGGCCAGAGAACCCAGCGATGCCGCCTGAACATCCTTCTCGTGAGCTACCTGCTCCATTTGCAGGTAGTCATGCCGTATCGTTTCCCGCTCCGTCCGAACCTGGTTAAAACGCGCCGTCTTCAGCAGCATGCGGCTATAAGAGCCTGCCATCCCAGTGATGGTGAACAGGCCGATCACGGCGGCCGCGACAAAGATATAAGCGTAGTGGAGAGGGATCGGGATCTTGCGCAAATCGCCATCTTCCTGACGGGCTACGAAAATGATGTAGTAGCGTTTGCGCAAATTGCACACTCAAAAAGGGGATATGGCCTTGAACGCACTATCCCTGCCGCAGATTCCAGCGGGGTGTAGCAAATTCGTACAAGGGCCGAACCTTGACCCTACCAGAGTGAAACTATAGGGTCAAACGCGGAAGTGGTATTACTAACTCGCCATATGGGCTATTAGCCAGACTGGCAAGGTATGCTGGCGCCATGCCTGCCGACCGCAAGATAACTCGATCAAAGACAGCCGGTGAGCGTGAACTAATTGCCGGCATCCGCAAACGCGCCGTACAACTGCAGGTGGGCGGCATTCTGCATCTTGGTATTGGGGACGACTGTGCGGTATTAAGACCGCGGCGCGGAGAAGAACTGGTCGTGACCACCGACCTTTCGCTTGAAAACGTCCATTTCCGCCGCGATTGGCATCCGCCTCAGAGTGTTGGCCATCGCTGCCTGGCCCGCGGCCTCAGCGATCTGGCAGCCATGGGAGCCCGCCCGGAGGCGGCCTTTCTCTCACTCGCTCTACCTGCCGAACTGGCCACACATCCGAAAAGCTCCTCATCTCAAAGTTGGATGCAGGCCTTCTTCGACGGGTTGATGGCTTTGGCGGAGCGTTACCGCGTCCCTTTGGCAGGCGGAGATTTGGCTAAGTCGCCGGCCTTCCGGCATGCCGGCGGCTTGGTAGTGGCCGACATCGTTCTGTTGGGTAGCGTGCCAAAAGGGAGGTCGCTGTTGCGCTCAGGCGCTCGCCCCGGGGACCTGATCTATGTCACCGGGGCACTGGGAGGATCCGCCGCTGAGCTGCTCGCTCTTGAGCGCCGCCCGGCCGCTTTTCGCGGAAGGGACGAGGGAGGCCAGGGGCATCCGCACCTGTATCCCGAACCTCGCTTGGCTGCCGGCCGCAAGCTCATGCGCGACAGCTTGGCCACCGCTGCCATAGATCTCAGCGATGGACTCTCGACCGACCTGGCCCACCTATGTGAGGAGAGCGGAGTGACCGCGGAGATCGACGCCGAATCCCTGCCCGTCGATGCCCGCGCCACCCTGGAGCAGGCACTCCACGGCGGGGAAGATTACGAGCTTCTCTTCACAGCTGCCCCAAAGACGGCGGTTCCCAGCTCCTTGGGAGGAGTGTCGGTGCATGCCATTGGCCGCATGGGGAAACGCGGCCGAGAGCCGCTGGTCGCGATAAGTCAGGCCGGTAAGAAGCGGTACAGCGCTGGTAGCCGGCGGCTGGGAACACTTTCGTTGATAGCATCAGCTTAGACCTATGCCGAACCCAAACCCAAGGGTGCGCTTTGCGCCCTCCCCCACCGGAATGTTGCATGTGGGCAATGCCCGCACCGCTCTCTACAACTGGCTCTTTGCCCGGCACTCGGGCGGAGACTTCGTGCTGCGCATCGAAGACACCGACGTGGAGCGCAGCGAGGCCCGCTACGAAACCCAGCTGATCGAAGATCTGCGCTGGCTGGGGCTCGACTGGAGCGAAGGGCCGCTGGTCGGCGGGCCCTTCGCGCCCTA
The DNA here is from genome assembly GCA_963775365.1 of uncultured Acidobacteriaceae bacterium. Taxonomy (GTDB): domain Bacteria; phylum Acidobacteriota; class Terriglobia; order Terriglobales; family Acidobacteriaceae; genus PALSA-350. Next base: position 133,602 of record CAVZJL010000022.1, read on the forward strand.
CCGGCAAAGCGAGCGCATGCAGATCTATCAGCAGCACACAGAACAGCTGCTGCGCGAGGACAAAGCCTATCGCTGTTTCTGCACCGCAGAGGAGCTCGAGCAGGAGCGCCAGCTGGCTCTGCAGGAACACCGCATCCCGATGTATTCGGGCAAATGCCGTACCTTAGCGGCCAGCCAAGCCGAAACACGGGCCGCCGCAGGGGAAAGCTTTGCCGTGCGTTTGGCAGTGCCCGACGCCCCGCTGCGCTTCCACGACATCGTGCGCGGAGACGTGGAGTTCGCGAGCGATACGGTCAGCGACTTCATCCTCGTCCGCTCGACCGGCGTGCCGGTCTACAACTACGTCGTCACCGTCGACGACGCACTCATGCAGATCACCCATGTCATTCGCGGCGACGACCACATCTCGAACACGCCCCGGCAAGTCGCTATTTACCAGGCCTTCGGCTGGCAGCTCCCGCAGTTTGCCCATCTTTCGACCATCCTGGGTAGCGATCGCGAGCGGCTATCCAAGCGTCATGGTGCGACCTCGGTGGCGAGCTTCAGGGAAATGGGCATTCTGCCCCAGGCGCTGGCCAACTATCTCGCCCTGCTTGGCTGGGGTGCGGAAGGGGGAACGCGCGAGACCTTCACCCGCGAAGAACTGATAGCGGAGTTCAAGCTGGAGCGAGTCACGCCCTCACCCGCGGTCTTCGACTGGGACAAGCTGCATTGGCTCAACCGGCATGTCATCAAGCAAACCCCGCTGCCCGGAGCTGAGGGAGCTCTCCTGGCCCTATTTCGTAGCCCAGCAGCGGGTGCCGCCGCTTCCTACGGTAGGCATCGAAGCTTGGTTTGACCGGGTGTTGGAGCTGTTTCTCCCAGCCGTGGACCAGCTGCAACAGCTGCCGGAAAAGGCGGCGGCGCTTTGGAATTCCGCACCCGGTGAACCAGGAAGATGCAGCACTGCTGGCCTCGGAAATTGGGGAGCGCGTGGTGCGCGCCTTTACCGCAAAGATCCTCGCGGAGCCTGGCGCTTTAACCCCTCAGCGCTTTAAGGAGCTGATGAACGAGGTGAAGGCCGAGAGCGGGGTCAAGGGCAAAGACCTCTTCCACCCCGTTCGCATCCTCCTCACCGGAGCGCACTCCGGCCCGGAGTTCGACAAGCTGATTCCTCTGTTCGAAGACGGCAGCCGGCTTGATTTGCCGACCCACGTATCGAGCGTGCGGGAGCGGGTGGAAGCCTTTATCGCGTCCAGCGTCAACCGATGATCGACTCCACATTCGCTCACGCGTGGCAGGCGGAGGTCCTCTCGTCGCGGCCATTGATCCTGCCCAGCCGGCAATTCGTCTACCCGGCGCAAGTAGAAGAAGTGGAGCGGGGAGCCATCGAAGTCATGATCCGCCCGCCCGATCAAGCGGGGCAGTTCCTCGCTACCTGTGCCCTGGGTTTCGCCGGCTCGGGCGTGCCCACCGGTGTATGGGCCTGTCCTGACCCGGCCTGGATTTGCATTGCAGCGGGCGGCTACGCTTACCTCATTGACACCCGTAATCCGGCGCGCTGGGAACAGGTGGAGTACCGTCCGGTCACCGAAATCCGCGCCCTCGCAGAGCAGGAGCTCCTGCTCTTTTCGAGTTTTCATTCGCTGCTCGCCTGGGGCCGCGGAAGGGAAGGCCTGGCAAACCGGCCGGCTCAGTTGGGATGGAGTGCGCATTACTGCTGTCCGTGGCGGACGCTCTTCGGGCTGGGTTGGGAGATGAGAACGGATAGGGAACTGCAGTTCGAGGTCGATCTGCAGACCGGTGAGCACAAGGGCGGAGGCTACCTGCTGTAGAAGCTCAAGCCCGCATCGCCCTGCTCGAGAATGCGGTAACGCTGCAGCGGGCCATAGCTCTCCGCAAGCGGCGGTTGCATTTTGCGGCCATGTTCGGCGATCACGATGCCGTTGGGTGTTAGCAGGGAATCCGCTTGCTCGCCGATGCTGGTGAGGGTGCGGGCATAGTCATCCGCCGCCGCGTACGGCGGATCCAGAAACACAATCGTGCAGCGTTCTTCCGGCCCGGGCTCAGAAAGCCTGCGCAGCGCGGCAGAGACGCTGCGGGACTCAATCTTGAAGCCTGAGCGAATCTCAAGCGCAGCGAGGTTTTCGCGGATTGCGGCGATTGCCGGCGCGGCGTTGTCCACAAAGTAGACCAGGCGGGCGCCGCGGCTCAGAGCCTCGATGCCGACTGCTCCCGAGCCGGCGTAAAGGTCGGCAAAGACAGCGCCCTCGATGCGTGTGGCCAGGATATTGAAAAGCGTCTCCCGCAGGCGATCGCTGGTTGGCCGGGTGGCTAGCCCGCGGGGCGCGATCAGCCGCCGCGAACGGTATGTGCCGGCAATGACCCGCATCGGGTTTGATGGTAAATGAATCCATTGCCGCGGAATGAATCCGCAGCCTCGCCCGTCGGCGAAGGCTCTACAATGCAGGTAGTAACAAACAGGCAGAGTTAAGGACAGATGCAATGCGTGGATGGTCGTTCCCTTTAGGGCGATGGATGGGTGTCGAACTGCGCATTCACACCTTCTTCATCCTGCTGCTCGGCATCTGCATGGCCTATACCGAGAGCGCACACCTCTCCATGTTCCGCGGCATCGGCCTGTGGCTGGTCTTGCTGGGTGCGGTGGCAGTGCGCGAAGTGGCGCGCATGATCGTGGCTGCCTACCACGGCTTGCAACTGAGAAATATCCTGCTGTTGCCCATCGGTGGCCTGGTGGCCTACGCCAATGCGGAGAGCGCGGAGAACGCCGGCGCCCCCACAGTGCAGTGGCGCATGGCGCTTACCGGGCCGATCGCCAACCTGACTTTTGCTCTCGTAGTCGCCATGCTGGTGCTCGGCATGTCGCCCACGCTCAATCTGTTAGAACGGCCCTGGATCACGCCCAGCTCACCTGATCCGCAGCATCGTGTGGCTCAATGTGTTTCTCGGCGTGCTGAATCTGCTGCCCGCCTATCCGCTGGATGGCGGCAGAGTCGTGCGTGGAGGCGTTGCCCGAGCGCAGGGCAGGGCGCAAGGTTCGCGCGTGGCCACTGGACTGGGTCAGATTCTCGCCATGACGGCCATCATCGCCGGCCTGGTGCTGATGAACCCCTGGTTGCTGATGGCGGGCTTTTTTATCCTCATCGGCGCTCAGCTGGAAGATCAGGGAGTGCTCTTCCAGAGCGTGGTCGACACCGTCAACATGCAGGACATTATGCTGACCGAGTTCTCCATGCTGGCTCCGTCGGACACGCTGGAAGATGCTCTGCACAAATCGATTCACAGCTTGCAGGACGACTTTCCGGTGGTGCGCGGCGACAGCCTGGTGGGCATTATCTCCCGCCAGAGCATTCTTTCCGCGCTGCGCAGTGAGGGCAACGGCTATGTGCAGGCGGTGATGTCGCGCAGCTTCCACGTGGCCCAACCGGAGGACTCGCTGGGGACCACGATCAGCCGCTTCGCCGGGCGGGGGCTGTCGTTGGTGCCGGTGACTGAAGGCGAGCGCATCGTCGGCATTGTGACCCTGCAGAACCTTATGCACTCCATGAGCCTGCTGGCGGAGAGCCGGAAGCTTCGTCGCCAGAGCCAGGAATAATCGTTGTCCCTCGAGCCCGGCCTTTATCTGGTCGCCACGCCGATTGGCAATCTCGAAGACATCACACTTCGTGCGCTACGGGTGCTGAAGGAAGTCGACCGCATTGCGTGCGAGGACACACGCCAGACGCAGAAACTGCTGAATCACTTTGATATCTCCACCTCCACCATCAGCTACCACGAGCACAACGAACAGTCGCGAACGCTGGAGCTGATCGCGCTCTTGCAGCAGGGTGGCCGGGTCGCAGTGGTCAGCGATGCGGGTACGCCTGCTTTCTCAGATCCTGGACTGGATTTGGTGCGCGCGGCCGTGGCAGCAGGGGTGCCCGTCATGCCTATCCCCGGGGCCAATGCCGCACTCGCCGCGCTGGTCGCCTCCGGCCTGGATACAGACCGTTTTCTCTATGTGGGATTTCTAGCGGCGAAGCCAGGCACGCGGCGGACGGAGCTGGAAGCGTTGGCTGCTGGCATGCAGGGCCTCACCCTGGTCGTTTATGAAGCTCCGCATCGCATCCTGGAGACGTTGGCAGACGTGGAGGCGGTGTGGGGAGAGTCCGTGCGGGTAGTGGTAGCCCGGGAGCTGACAAAACTGCACGAGGAGTTTCTGCGTGGCACCGCGCGGGAAGTTCGGTCTGAGTTGGCGGCCCGCGAGCGCATACGGGGTGAGATTGTGCTCCTGATCGACGCCACTCCGATGGCCCAGCCAGCCAATGCCGGCGGCAGTGTAGTGCAGCAGGTATCGCAGCTGATGGAGGCCGAGGGTCTGGAGGAGAAAGACGCGCTCAAGCGGGTCGCGCGCGAGCGCGGCGTCTCCAAAAGCGAGGTCTACCGCGAACTACAGCGAGAGCGCTCCAAAAAATAACATCCTTAGGCCGGGTACCGCTAGCTCACCTTTGGAGGCAATTGCCAGGCGGGCGTTGGGCGCTCGCCAAGCGGCAAATCGCGGCCCTTAACGCGGTCGTACATATAACTATCGCTGGTTGTGCCCAGGGACTCGTTATACAGGCTTGGCTCACCGATGACCTGCCGCAACTCCTCGGCAAAGCGGTGCACTGCCTGAAGGGATTCCGCGGTTGCCGGAACCTCCAGCCGGGTAGACTTCCAGAATTTCTGAAATCCGCGGTCAAGCAGCGTGGCCACTTCTCCACCCAGCAGGAAGCCCGGTCGCTCTCTCCATCTCACGGCAATTTGGGGAAGCTTCTTTCCGCACCCGCGGGCTCCGCTGCCGGGGCCAGGATCGCCCCGGCGCCATATTTGCGCACCAGAAACTGGTTTGCGACCGCGGGCACAGGTTGAACATCAAAACCTAATGTGCGCAGGGTGCTCAGGACTTCGTCGAAACTCAGGAAGTGCACTTTGGTTCGCATGGCTTGCGACTGACTACGGATTGCCTCAATTTTCCAGTGGACGCTACACTAAGAGTGCTTCACTGTAACTTTCGCATACTCGCGCTCCTGGCTGCAACGAGCGGAGGCAGCTGCAAGCAAGGACTTTGAACGGGAAAAATGCAAACTGAAGTACAAACCGATGTGAGCTCGCCGACGCGGTCTCTGGGCAGTAGCATCCTGGAACGGATTGGGAATACTCCCCTCCTACGCCTCGACCGTTTGACAGCGCATCTGCCTGGCGTGACTCTTGCTGGGCAAGGCCGAATGGGCCAACCCCGGCGGCTCGGTCAAGGATCGCGCGGCCTCCGTCGATTGTGGCGGCGGCCCAGGCCAAGGGGCTGCTTGCGGGAAAGCACTTGCTGGACGCGACCAGCGGCAATACCGGCATCGCTTATGCCATGCTGGGTGCGGCCGGCGGTTTTGGGGTTACGCTGTGCATGCCATCGAATGTCTCTCCTGAGCGCAAGCGGATTCTGGCCGCCTACGGGGCGAACATAGTCTGGACCGATCCGGCGGATGGGTCCGACGGCGCAATCTTGAAGGCGCGCGAGCTGGCACAGGACAAGAGCCGGTACTATTACGCTGACCAATACGGCAACGAAGCCAACTGGCAAGCGCATTACCACGGTACGGCCAACGAGATTTGGCAGCAGACTGAGGGCCAGATTACGCACTTCGTTGCCGGACTGGGCACCAGCGGTACGTTTATGGGGACCACCCGCCGCCTGAAGGAGCTGAATCCCGCGATTGAGTGCATTGCCATGCAGCCCGATTCTCCGTTTCATGGGCTGGAAGGCTTGAAGTATATGGCCACTGCGATCGTGCCTCCGATCTATGATGCCCGCCTGGCAGACCGTCACCTGGAGCAGTCAACCGAAGGGGCCTACGAGATGGCCAAGCATCTGGGCCGGACCGAGGGTTTGCTGCTCGGCATCTCCGCGGCTGCAGCGGTGGCGGCAAGTCTCAGGGTGGGGGAAGAAGTATCGCGCGCAGGCAAAAACGCTGTCATTGTCACCATCCTGTGCGATTCGGCCGACAAGTACCTGAGTGAACGTTTTTGGGAGCAATGATGGCCAGTACCACTGAGAGTGTCGAGCAGAAGAAGCTGATGCTCCGTATCAGCGATACGATCTACCGCCAGCTGCGCCAACACGGCGAAGAGACCTATCCCCATGAGTGTTGCGGAGTGCTCCTGGGCCAGGCGCTCGACGGCAGTCAATCAGGTGGAGGCGGCCATACGCGCGGGCAACACGCGCACTGATTCCGCGCACAACCGCTATCACATCGCTCCCCAGGAACTGATCAGCATTCAACGCCAGGCGCGGGAGCGCAGCCTCGACATCGTAGGCTTCTACCACTCGCATCCCGACCATCCCGCGCGCTGGTCGTCGACTGATTTCAACGAAGCCCACTGGCTGGGCTGCTCCTACGTCATCACCAGCGTCGAAAAGGGTGTAGCGGCACAGACCAACTCGTTCTTCCTGGCCGGTACGGGCGAGGACGACAAGCGGTTTGATGACGAAGAGATTCAGGTCTGCCCTGAACGCTGTTGACCGCCGGCCCCGTATAGACTCTGCGCCACCCACGAAAGAGAAAGAGAGTGCGACGAATGAAGATTCATATCCCTACCCCCTTGCGCCAGTTTGCCGCCAAGCAGGCCACGGTGACGGTTTCGGCGGCGACGGTAGGCGAGGCGCTGGATGAACTGACCATCACGCATCCGGAGTTGAAGAAGCATCTGTATTCGGAGGAAGGCAAGCTGCGGGCCTTCGTGAACGTTTATCTCAACGACGAAGACATTCGCTACCTGAGCGACAAGGAAAACACGGCGGTCAAAGATAGCGACAGCCTGTCGATTATTCCTTCCATTGCAGGCGGCATATAGAAAATCGAAAGAGGTTCAAGAATGGCGACAGTTACCGAAACACCTACGACGGCGATGCCGTCGCTTAGCAACGAAGAGATCGCGCGCTACTCCCGCCACCTGCTCTTGCCTGAGGTCGGCATGGAGGGGCAGCAGAAACTCAAAGCGGCCAAGGTGCTCTGTGTGGGCACCGGCGGTTTGGGTTCGCCCTTGGCCTTCTACCTGGCTGCGGCGGGCGTTGGGACACTGGGACTGGTCGACTTCGACGTAGTGGACTCGAGCAATCTGCAGCGCCAGATCATTCACAGCACCAAAGACGTGGGCCGGTCCGAAGCTGGATTCGGCTGAAGAGAAGCTGAAGGCCCTGAACCCGTTCATGAAGATCGTGAAGTTCAACACCATGCTGTTGAGCGAAAACGCCATGGAGATCTTCAAGGATTTCGACATCGTGGCCGACGGCACCGATAACTTTCCCACCCGCTACCTGGTGAACGACGCCTGCGTGTTGAGCGGAAAGCCCAACGTCTACGGCTCGATCTTCCGCTTCGAAGGGCAGGCCAGCGTCTTTGCCACCGAGCAGGGGCCTTGCTACCGCTGCCTCTATCCGGAGCCGCCGCCGCCCGGTTTGGTCCCTTCCTGCGCGGAAGGCGGAGTGCTCGGGATTCTGCCCGGGCTGGTCGGTGTGATCCAGGCGACCGAGGTCATCAAGCTGATCCTGGGCCAAGGCGAGCCGTTGATCGGGCGTCTGCTGCTGGTCGATTCGTTGAGCATGCGCTTCCGCGAGCTTAAGCTGCGCAAGAATCCCGATTGCCCGGTTTGCGGCACGCATCCGACCGTAACCAAGTTGATCGACTACGAGCAGTTCTGCGGTATCCAGCCGGCGGCAGCGCCTGATGCGCCCCTGGTCAACGGCATCGAGCAGATTCCAGTGACCACCTTCAAGCAGCAGCGCGATGCCGGCAAGGATTACTTTCTCCTCGATGTGCGCGAACCGCACGAGTACAAAATCGCGCAGATCGGCGGATATCTCATTCCGCTGGGCGACTTGCCCAAGCGCGTAGGTGAACTGGATCGCAGCCGCGAGATCGTGGCCCACTGCAAGATGGGCGGCCGCAGCCAGAAAGCAGCGGAGTTCCTGCAGCAAGCCGGCTTCAAGGTCAAGAACCTGGCCGGCGGCATTCAAGCCTGGAGCGAGCAGATCGATCCCCGCGTACCCAAATACTAGTAACCATCCTTCCCGGAACGAATGATCCCGAAGCCGCTTTAGCGGCTTCGGGATTTCTTTTTGCTCCGATGACCTGCGGCGTCGGTATACTCCGGGGGTTTGCATTTTGCACTTTTTTCTGTCGTGCTGTGCTGCCTCTTGGCATCAGGCATGGAGCCCGCATGGACCTCGTCATTATCCGAATACTATTCATCCTTGTTCTGACCGCGGCCTGTTTTTTTCTCCGCCCCTTTGAGCTGCAGCCCTGGGCTGCGGCTGTTTTGGGCGCCGTCGCCGCCGCCGCTGTAATCGTCTTTGAACTGCGCGTTCGCGCATTGAGCATCAAGCGGCTCCTGGGCGCGGTGTTGGGCAGCGTGCTGGGCATCGCGGGCGCGGCGCTTTTCGGCATGGTGCTCAGCGGAAGCTTGCCGCCAGGGGGAACCCGGGCCCTGCTGCAGCTCTTTGTGCTCATGCTGATGTCTTACATAGGGCTGATGGTGGGCGCCAGCAAGGGAGACCTGCTGAACTTTACCGGGGGCCTGGCTGAGCTCTTTGCCGGCGAGCGGGCCGCGGCCGCCAAGCGCAACCTTAAGATCCTCGACACCAGCGCCATTATCGATGGCCGCATCGCCGACGTGGTGGAGACCGGCTTCCTGGAAGGGACGCTGGTGGTTCCCGAGTTCGTTTTGCGCGAGCTGCAGAGTGTCGCCGACTCTTCTGACAGCTCCCGGCGGCAGCGCGGCCGGCGCGGGCTGGATATTCTGCAGAAGATGCAGGCCCATCCATTCCTCGCCGTACAAATCGTCGAGGATGACTTTCCCCAGACTGCGCGAGGTCGACCTGAAGCTGATTGAGCTGGCCAAGAAGATGGGCGCTCCTATCCTGACCAACGATTTCAACCTCAGCAAAGTGGCGCAACTGCACCAGGTGCGGGTGCTCAATCTCAACGATCTCGCCAACTCATTGAAGCCACTGGTGTTGCCCGGCGAAAAAATGAATATCGTGGTGCTGAAAGAGGGCAAGGAATACAACCAGGGAGTCGGTTACCTGGATGACGGAACCATGGTGGTGGTGGACCACGCCCGGCGCATGATCGGCCGCGCCGTCGAAATCACGGTTACCAGCGTTTTGCAGACCGCATCGGGCAAGATGATTTTCGGCAAGCTGGAGGAGGTCGCCCTCAAACCGGAGCAGGTGCGCACGATCAGCGAACTCTCCAGCTAAGACTGTCAACCTGAAGTGCGGCGGCCGCATCTCTTAAGAGAGCTGTGACGGCCACCGGTTCCCGGAAGCCTTAATTTCGGTTAAATTCTGAGAACCGGCGGAGAAAGCACAGAAACAGATTTGACAGGCTGAATCCGGCGGGTACAATCTTGCCCAGAAGAACAGGTTACACACTCAAATCTCCCAGATGGACACCACCTGCAAACACCCAAAAGTCCGCGTGGTAGCGCGTGAAGAGGACGTTGAATACGTCGAATGTCTGGATTGTGGTCAGGTATTCGACTCCAACGAGTTCCGAGACATGGAAATCGAGGAAGAAGTGCTGCAGGAGCCGGACGAAGATTAAGTAGCGGGCACTGAGCGATCATGCGACGCTGGCCACTCTTCTACGGGGTGACGATCCCGCGCTGTGTCTCGTGTCTAAGTGACTTGTCCACATTAGCTTTTTCGATCGGCTGATCTGGACAGCACTCGCCGGAAATAAGTCAGCTATCAGGGTGTATCGGAATAGTCCCGTAGGGACGGCTGAGAATGTCTCAGGACGTTAGTCCTGGGTTAACCTGAACCCACGCAAATGCCACGGGCAATCATCCAAACCAACCCCATTCTCTTTCAAATTAACCCGGTTCCACTAAATCAACGGATTACCTGCACGCCGAATCCGAGCGGATACTCAATTCCGACCCTTCTGGTTTTCAGCACCCTTAAGCTCCATAAATATTGGTGTCTACGAAGCGATTGCGGAATTTACCCTGCGGGTCGTAGTGCGCCAAAAGCCCCTGGTAGCTCGACAATTTTGGGTAGAGAGGCTTTATCCGCGAGGGCGACATGGTAAACAGCTTTCCCCAGTGGGGGCGGGCATGGAAGGGAGCCAATTTCTCTTCGATCATCGGCAGCACATTCTTGACCGCCGGCCACTCCGGTTTCCAGGTGAAGTGAATAGCCATCGTAGGCCGTTGGTAAGCCGTGCTCATCCAAAGATCGTCCTGCTCGACGGTCCGCACTTCCGAGATAAACAGATGGGGAGTTATATGGTCTCGAAGCTGTTCGACCGCCAGAATGGCTTCGTATCCCCGATCCCGGGGGATCAGATACTCAGACTGCAATTCAGCTCCGCTGCTGGGAGTGAAGTTTATGCGGAAGTGAGGCAGCCGGTCATACCACGGACCAGGGACGCCTAGTTGTTCGGTACAACTTTCCGCCGAATGTCCGGGAATCGGGTGAAGCTTCCTGGTTGCCAGCGTTGCCCCCAATAGTTCCGGGGCGAACTGAGTTGCCTTTCCCGCGACCACGCGCCGCTTAACCCATACCTGGCCGATCCTGTGATTCTGCCAGTCGGTGAATAGGCTAACGCTGTAGCCGCTGGCGAAGACTTCCTCCAGGTGGTGCTCCAGTTGGTCCATGGACAGGTTCTCGTAAACCACCTGACTGACCTGAAAGGCCGGTTGCACTGCCAGCGTGACTTTGGTGACAATGCCGATCGCGCCCAGGTTCACCACCGCCCCCTGGAATCGTTCGCCATCCCGCTCCCGGGAAAGAACCAGCACCTTGCCATCCGCGGTGACGATTTCCAGCCCAGTGACAGCCGTGGCCAGGTTGCCATTCTTGTTGCCCGATCCGTGGGTGGCCGTGGCGATGGCGCCGGCGACCGAAATCTGGGGTAGGGAGGCGAGGTTGTGCAGCGCGTAACCCTGACCGTCAAGATACGGAGCCAACCGGCTATAGGTGACGCCTGCTCCTACGGTAACGGTGGTCGCCTCGCGATTCAGGACCATCTGGTCGAGATGGGTCAGTGAGATCTGATTTTCCGTGCTGTCGGCGATCCCGTTAAAGGAGTGGCGAGCCCCCAGAGCCCTGAGCTTGCTGCAGCTCTTTACCACCTGCTGCACTTGCTCGATGGTTTGCGGCTGGTGCAGCCGGTCAGTGCTGTAGGTGTAGTTTCCCGACCAATTGGTGCGCCCGGCGGTTTGCTCGCCCGAGGCCAAGGGTGACAGCATGGTGCCCGCAAGGAAGGCGCCGGAGGTTTTCAAAAACTCTCTCTTATCCATATCTTCGTCCCGTTTGAGCTATCTCACGCAGCCAAACACGCCCTGGGAAGAGCCGCACTTGACCCCTGGCAAGAATACAGCAGGGCGAGAAATGCGCCGCAGGTTGCTCTGTAATCCATGCCATCTATATATTCCTGGACTTGAATCGGCATAAGAGGCCAGTTACTGCGGCGGGGTTATCTAAGTGGCTTTGATGGATTCCGAAGCGGCCTTTTTCTTGTTGAAGAGAGTTGAGCGCGCTAGCTACGCGTGCTAGCGCAGTCCTATTTCTGCTTTGGCCCGCTGAGAAGGCAGTGAAGTATCCACGCGAACCCACTTAGTAATTCGCGCTTGAAATATCCTTCTTGGCCAGCGCGCAATTGCCGAACCAGACCCCTAACTCCCCCGTACGAGTAATAACAATGTGACATCGCGAACGATATCCTCCAGCAGTTGATGGAATCTGATACATCCATTACCGCAGGTGCGCCACTAAAGCAATCGCGGTGAATTACTGCCTTGTTTGCCGGGCGCTTGTTTCTCAAGGTCACGCTTGCGAACTCGACCGTACGAATTGGAGTTTTGAACCCATGAGCCAGTCCACCATTGTTGCGCTTAGGCGACGTGTGCCTTCCACGAAGGTTTTCCGTGGCCGATGGATGCCAGTGCTGTTGAGCGCTCTTGCGTTGGCGGCTGGTGGGCCCGCCGCATGGGCATCCGCGGCAACTACTACCTCCTTATTTACCACCCCCGATAGCCCGTCGAGCGGCGCGGTCATCACCATGACAGCCCAGGTCTCGGCTACGGAGTTTACCGTTGCCGGCGGTACTGTGACGTTCACTGATACTTACAACAGCGTCACCGAAGTGCTGGGTACGGTGCAGGTTCAATCGACCAACGGCAATCCTGGCACGGCGATACTGGAGATTGCGGTCGGCGGAGTAGGGGTTCATCAATTCGCCGCCAACTATGGTGGTACCGCAGTCTTCGCTACCAGTTCGTCTTCTCCGCAATCAGTGACCTTTTCGGGACCCTATTTGACCTCGACCGCGCTGGCAAGCTCTGGTACTAGCGGGGAATTACACGCTTACCGGGACGGTGTCGGCATTCGGTCCGGTCACTCCGACCGGTAGCGTCACCTTTACGGATACAACCTCGAATTTGACCCTGGGCACTGCCACACTGAACGCCTCAACGTTGCAGACAGGCTTTACTCCCTACACCCTCTATCCCATCGCCAATATGAACAACGGCCAAACCGGAAGCACGATTGGACCCGCGATTGGCGACTTCAATGGTGATGGGCGGCCCGACTATGCAGTTCCCACCAACACCGGTCCGATAGTCATTCTGCTGGGCGCCGGCAACGGCACCTTTACCAACGGCACCGCGATTACCACCACGTCTCCTTTCGAGCCAACCTCCGTCGTCGTGGGAGATTTCAACGGCGATGGCAAGCAGGATCTTAGCGGTGCTCAGCGCCGCAGGCACCGGCTCAGTCAATATCTACTTGGGCAATGGAAACGGAACCTTCCAGGCAGCCAAGAACTACCCGGTAGCGGCCTCTACTTCAGCATCGAGGCTTCTCGCCGTCGGTGACTTCAACCGCGATGGCATTCAGGATCTGGTAGCCACCAATTCCGGCCTGAATAACGTCGCCGTGATTTTGGGCAATGGCGATGGCTCTTTTCAAGCGCCTTCCTATTACGCTGTGGGCGATGCCCCGTGGAATGTGGTTGTAGGTGATCTGAACCAGGATGGCTTTCTGGACCTGGTTGTGGCTTCGGACGGTAGCAGCTCGGCCAGCATCCTTCAGGGCAACGGCGACGGTACGTTCAAGGCGTTTACCACCGCCAACACCGGAGCCAGCCAGGTAGGTTCGGTAGCCATCGGCGACTTCAACGGGGATGGATTCCCGGACATTGCCACTACCAGTGCGCCTGACAATTCTATCTATATTCTGCTCAACAAAGCGACGACGGCGACCCCCACCTTCCAGGCGGCCGTGCAGTACGTCCAGACCGACGGCACCCCGACCCCCGCCCCCTACTACCTGACGATTGGAGATTTCAATCGTGATGGCAAGCTCGACATCATCTCGGCCAATAACGGCAATGCCACGGTAGGCATTCTGCTGGGCACGGGCACGGGTACTTTTGGCACGGCGGCTTATTATCCAGTGGGCAGCGGCGACATCTTCGCCAACGTGGGAGATATCAACGGCGATGATCGAGTGGATATAACGGCCGTAACCGGCACCGGCCTCGCGGTGCTGCTGTCGGGCCAGTCGGAGTCGGCTTCCATTTCCAACGTCGCGTTCTTTGGATGCGGTACGCAATCCGTCACCGCCACCTACGGCAGCGATGGGAACTATGGATCCAGCACTTCATCGGCTTCGACCTTCACCGCGGCGAAGAAGACAACCGCTCTGGCGCTCAGCGCCAACCCGAGCGAATGGTGCCGTTGGCCAACAGGTCACGCTGGTGGCCACGCTCACTCCCTACAATTACGGTTCGACCACAACGAACGGAGAGACCGTCACTTTTACGAATAATGGGGTGATCATCGGCACCGCGCCACTGTCCAGCGGTGTCGCGACACTCGTGTACACGCCGCCCGGCGGCACTGACAGTTACCAGGCGACCTATCCCGGCGACTGCGGGTTCACTACCAGCACCAGCACCGCGATGGGCGGTACGACACTGAAAGCCTCAAATCTTCAGTGGGCTACGCCAGCGTCCATTACCTACGGCACTCCGCTCAGCGGCACACAACTGGATGCGACGGATAATAAGAACGGAACCTTCGTCTACACTCCGGCTGCCGGCACTGTTCTGAACGCCGGCACAAATACGCTCTCTGTCACGTTTACTCCGGACAACTCGAACTACGCAGTGGAGACGACGACGGTACAGCTCACCGTGACCCAAGATCCAACGGTCATTACCTGGCCGACACCGACGCCAATTACTTATGGAACGGCGCTGAGCGGGTTTCAGCTGAATGCAACGTCGTCCTCAGGCACCGTTTCTGTCCCGTTGTCCAGCTACTACAACGTCAGCGGTATCTACTCGCCTGGCACTTCGTTCAGCTCGGGCGGTTTCGATAACGATGGGAGCGCCTACTCCACCAATTCGATCGGCTCGACAATAGTCTGGAATGGTCTGACTTTCAACATAGGTCCGGCGAATGCGCAAGATGCCGTCGCCAACCAGACGGTTACCCTGCCTGCGGGAAAATATACAAACCTGTATCTGCTCGGGGCGATGGTCAATAACATCGCGGCAAGTCAGACTTTCACCGTGACTTACACCGATAACACTACCACCCAGGTGACTCAGAATATGAGCGATTGGGTCTATGCGGCGGGGTGGCCAGGCGAGTCTGTTGTCAATTGCAACTATGACCGTAACCTATCCAACGGCACCACCCAGGCAGATTCAGTATGCGTTTATGGATATCAAATAGCCCTTAACTCGTCCAAAACGGTAAAGAGCGTTACCCTGCCGGCTACACGGAACATTGTGTTCCTTTCCATGGATCTCACCACGCCTGCGATTCAGGGAACATTTGTTTACAACCCTCCGGCGGGTACGATCGAGCCGGTCGGTACAGATACCCTGTCGGTCACCTTCACTCCAACCGACAGTACGGACTACACAACGTCCACAGCCACTGTGCAATTGGTGGTCGATACTCCCAACAATCCGATCGAAACACCCACGATCCAGTGGCCGACGCCAGCGCCTATCACCTACGGCACGCCTTTGAGCTCCGTGCAATTGGATGCCGTAGCTACGGCACTCTCGCGACCCACTCCGGTAATTCCGCAGAGTCAATTACAGGTGCTTTCCACTTCTACCAACGGTACCGGCTATTTGTTGTCGGGCTTTGACGGCGCCGGCAATACGTATTCTTATAACCAGCTGAACAATGGGTCCGTCATTTATCAAGGGACGACGTTTACCCTAGGGCAGCCGACAGTTCCCAATGCCATTACCAACGGAGCAGTCTATACGCTTCCGGCGCCGGGCAACTATTCCAATGTCTATTTGATTGGGGCCGCGACCAGCACGGGGCAGATAAACGAGCCCTTCGTCCTCACCTATAACGATGCCAATGGCACCGTGAGCGAGACCGTGAACATGAGCTCGTGGAGCGCCTCGGCGGGCTATGCGGGTGAAACGATCGTCGCTTCCACCACCCGCGCGAACACCCAGGGTGGCGGCAGTAACTCGGGCACCTATGACCTCTACGGATATCAAATTCCCGCCGATCCGACCAGAACGCTGTTGAGCGTCACTCTGCCGAGTACGCGGAATGTGGTGATCATGGCGCTCGGCTTCGGCACCAATACCCAAGCAGTCGTGCCTGGCACTTATGTCTACACTCCTCCTTCCGGCACCGTTTTGCCGGTCGGAACCGACCCGCTGTCGGTAACTTTCACGCCAAGCAACACCGCGGCTTATACGACCGTGTCCGCAACCAACTCGATTGTTGTGACGAAGGCGGCGCCAGTCATTAACTGGCCAACCCCGGCAGCGATCGCGCAAGGTACGGCTCTGACCGGAACGCAACTCGATGCCACGGCCACGTTCCAGGGCGCGAGCCTTCCCGGGACCTATAACTACACTGTTTTACCCGCCAATACTCCGGCGTCGGGTGCAGTACTCGCCGCAGGCACGTGGACCTTGCAGGTGGTGTTTACACCGACCGACACCACCGACTACGCCACCGCTACGGCAACGGTACAAATCGTGGTCGGGACTACAGGCTCCACCGGTGTCAGCGGATCGCCCTTGTTCCCCAGCGGCGACTGCTGCTTCTTTAGCCAACCAACTCCTTATGCCATAACGGTGTCAGGATCCACCGCCGCTCCGACCGGCACGGTGAACGTGGTCTTCAATGGTCAGACTCTCGCGACCGGAACGCTTACACCCGGATCGGGTGCGACTTCGAGCGCGACTCTGAACCTGGTCAGCAGCTACTTCACGCCGGGGAACAACAATGTGACCCTGAACTACCTTGGGGACAACAACTACGTCCCGAACAGTAGCTCGGCAGTCATTCCATTGCGCAATCCGGCGATCGGAGCAAACCCTGCGACAGTGACCACTGGCAGCAGTACGATTCAGGTGCCCTATGCCTTCCCAGTCGCAGGAGCCATGACCTTCAAGTTCAACCCGTCTGGGGGAGGAATCGCGGACTTCAGCAGCACTGGCGCGACTACCTGCACGTCTGGAGCGCAGGAAAC
Source organism: uncultured Acidobacteriaceae bacterium (assembly GCA_963775365.1). Taxonomy (GTDB): domain Bacteria; phylum Acidobacteriota; class Terriglobia; order Terriglobales; family Acidobacteriaceae; genus PALSA-350. Next base: position 150,157 of record CAVZJL010000022.1, read on the forward strand.
CGCCGGCGCGGTTTGTATCTTCAGCATCGCTTTCAAGCCAGGCTTGCCAGGCATCCGCAAGGGAGTGGTGCAGATCGACTTCACATCCACCGGAGGACAGGCCGAACCTACGTTGTACCTGTTCCTGTCGGGCCTGGGTTCCGCAGCGCAGATTTCGTTGAGCAGCGCCACGCAACAGATACTGAACTCAACCCTCAACCAGCCGCAGAGCCTGACCTTTAACCCCACGGACCTCACGAGCTCTACTTTGTACGTGGCCAACAGCAACGCAAAGCAGATTGATACGTTACCTTCGTCGGGTGGCGCGTTGACACAATGGAACGCCGCCAATACCAACAACCTGGTTTATCCCAGCGACCTGGTCTTCGACGCTTTCGGCGACCTTGTGGTATCGGACGCCAACGCAGCCATGGTGGTCAGTTTCAACCCTGCATTAGCGGAGTCGCCAGTGGGTACGGGTACATACACACTCGGACTTCCCACCGCGGCCAGGATTGACCTTGGTGGCAATATCTACATCGCCGATGCAGGCAGTACGCCGCGCATCATCGAGGTTCCTGGGGAGCCGTATGCTTTGTACACGCCTAGCCTGGTGGGTCTCGGCAGCCAGAGCGTAAGCTTCCCGCAAGCGCTCGCGGTTGATAATGCCGGTGCGAATCTGTATGTCGGCGACGGAAATCTCAACCAGATCCTGCAGGTCGGTCTCAACGGTTCGGGCGCGTCGCCGGTAGCCATTGCGCCCTGCGGCACCACCGTTACCGCTTGCTCGCTCAACTCGCCCGCGGGCATCGCATTCGATCCCAACGGGGACATGTTCATTACCGATAGCAACCAACGTGTCCTCATGGTGCCGGCCGCTCATTCGGCCAGCGCCCCCACAACCCAGGTGCCGCTGACTGGGCTTAACAACCCGACCGGTATCACCCTGGACGGTTCCGGCAACATCTTTGTAAGCGACCTCAACACCAACGTCACCGAGTTGATGGTTAACAAGGGAGCGCTCAAGTTGACCACGCTTAACTCATCGCAAACCACCACGCTTACCAATACGGGCAACTTGAATCTGACTATTTCCGGGCTGACGTTCGCTAATGGATCGAGCAGCGCCTTCTCGCAAACCAACACCTGCTCCGGATCTATTGCGCCGGGCGGCAGCTGCACCATCACGGTCACATACTCCCAAGCGGGGCCGGCGACCGACACGCTTACGATTACGAGCAATGCGTTCTCTGCCAGCGGCGTCACGGTTGCACTCACGCATAATTAATCGCACCACACAACGCTTCGCTTCACTACGAGCCGTGCTCTACCCGAGCACGGCTCGTTTCTTTTTAGGTTGTTTGTAGAGAATCGAATTGTTGGTTAGTTGATTCCGTATCCGCCTGTGCTTTGGTCGAAACTTACCCAGGAGTTTTGACGTTCTGGGTGAGACGAGTCCGTTCCGGTCCCACGGCACGCCGGGGCAAGCGGGATGACAAGGTTGGGTGTTGGCCCACATTGGCTACCAGTCAGATGGATGGACGGAGCCCCAAAAACAGGACTTCGGCGGACAGAATAAAAGCCAGAAATTGGGGCAAGTTTCCTGTGTGTGCCTGCGCCACCATGAGAGAGAACGCCACACTCGCCATTTGCTCTTAGATAGCTGTTTACCAAGTCGATTACTGCCACCGCGTTACCGCTAAGTACACGCCTATAGAAAGTTAAGTCTCACTTGCACTTGCTAAGCAGGCTAACAAACTGTTCTTTCTTACGGAACCTGCACCCATCTTTGAATCCCCCATAAGGGTAATAACAATGTGTCAAAACGGGGGTTATTCTCCAGGCGCTGATGGAAATTAATGCGATCCATTACCCTGGTGCGTCGCCAGTACGACTGCGATGAATTGCTGCCTTGCCTGTCAAGCGTTTGTTCCAGAGAGATCACGCTTGCGAACCCAAATTGCTATTAATCGGAGCTTTGAAAAACCATGAGCCAGTCCCCCATCACTCCATTTAGACGCCATATCACTTCCAGACAGGTATCTCGTGGTCGATGGATGCCGGTGCTGTTGAGCGCTCTCGCGTTGGTGGCTGGTGGACCCGCCACATGGGCACAGGCGGTCGGTGCCGGAACCACGACTACGCTGTTCACCACCCCCCAGAACCCATCGAGCGGGGCGGTAATCACCATGACAGCCCAGGTCTCGGCCACGGAATTTACTGTGGCGGGCGGTACTGTGACCTTCACTGATACTTACAATGGCGTGACGGAATCACTGGGTACGGTGCAGGTTCAATCGACCAATGGCAATCCCGGAACCGCTGTTTTGGAAGTTGAGGTGGGTGGGGTCGGACTCCATCAATTCGTCGCCAATTATGGCGGCACCTCGGTGTTTACGACCAGCTCGTCGTCTTCACAGTCAGTGACTTTCTCGGGGCCCTATTTGACCTCGACCGCCCTGAGCAGCACTGGTGCGGCAGGGAATTACACGCTTACGGGCACCGTGTCGGCCTTTGGTCCGGTCACTCCGACCGGTAGCGTCACTTTTACGGATACAACCTCGAATTTCACTCTAGGCACCGCCACGCTCAACACCTCGACGTTGCAGACTGGTTTCACCCCCTACACCCTCTATCCCATTGCCAATACGAACAACGGCCAAACCGGAAACACGATCGGGCCAGCGATTGGCGACTTCAATGGTGATGGACGGCCCGACTATGCAGTTCCCACCAACACCGGTCCAGTAGTGATTCTGCTGGGCGCCGGTAACGGCACCTTTACCAACGGCACCACAATCAACACCACATCTCCTTTCACGCCAACTTCCGTCGTTGTGGGTGATTTCAACGGCGATGGCAAGCAGGATCTTGCCGTACTCAGCGCCGCAGGCACTGGCTCAGTGAACATTTACCTGGGCAATGGAAACGGGACCTTCCAGACAGCCAAGAACTACCCGGTAGCGGCGTCGACTTCCGCATCGAGACTTCTCGCCATCGGCGACTTCAACCGCGATGGCATTCAGGATCTGGTAGCCACCAATTCCGGCCTCAACCAGGTCGGCGTTATTCTCGGCAATGGCGATGGCTCATTTCAAGCGCCGTCGTATTATGCCGTTGGTGCTAACCCGTGGAATGTGGTGGTGGGTGATCTGAACCAGGATGGCTTTCTGGACCTGGTAGTAGCTTCCGACGGTAGCAGCTCGGCCAGCGTTCTTCAGGGCAACGGCGACGGTACGTTCAAGGCGTTTACCACGGCCAACACGGGAGCCAGCCAGGTAGGTTCGGTCGCCATCGGCGACTTCAACGGGGATGGATTCCCGGATATTGCCACGACCAGCGCGCCTGACAATTCCATCTATATTCTGCTGAACAAAGCGACGACCGCTACCCCCACCTTCCAAGCGCCCGTGCAGTACGTGCAGACCGACGGCACCCCGGCTCCAGGCCCCTACTACCTGACCATTGGAGATTTCAATCGTGATGGCAAGCTCGACATCATCTCGGCCAATAACGGCAATGCCACGGTAGGCATTATTTTGGGCACGGGCAGCGGCACGTTTGGCACGGCGACTTATTATCCAGTAGGCAGCGGTGACATCTTCGCCAACGTGGGAGATATCAACGGCGACGATCGAGTGGATATCACGGCTGTAACCGGCACCGGCCTCGCTGTGCTGCTGTCGGGGCAGTCGGAGTCAGCTGCCATTTCCAACGTCGCTTTCTTTGGATGCGGTACGCAATCCGTCGTTGCCACCTACGGCGGCGATGGGAACTATGCGACCAGCACTTCATCAGCCTCGACCTTCACGGCGGCGAAAAAGACAACCGCGCTGGCTCTCAGCGCCAACCCGACGAATGGCGCTGTTGGCCAACAGGTCCTACTGGTGGCCACGCTCTCTCCCTACAATTACGGTACGACGACAACGAATGGAGAGACCGTCACCTTCACGAATAAGGGCACGATCATCGGCACTGCACCACTGGCTAATGGTGTTGCGACGCTGGTGTATACGCCGCCCGGCGGCACTGACAACTACCAGGCGGCTTATGCAGGCGACTGCGGCTTCACTGCCAGCGCCAGCAACACCGTGGCCGGTACGACCTTGTTAGCATCGAATCTTACCTGGGCGACGCCCGCGCCAATCACCTACGGTACTCCGTTGAGCGCCACACAGTTAGACGCGAAGGACAATAAACGCGGAACTTTTGTCTATTCTCCCGCCGCAGGCACGGTTCTTGCCGCTGGGGTACATACCCTCTCAGTAACCTTTACTCCGAACAATCCGTTATACGCGGTGGAATCGACCACGGTGCAGCTCACCGTGACCCAGGATCAAACGGTCATTACCTGGCCAACACCTACGCCGATCACCTACGGTACGCCGTTAAGCGGCTTTCAGTTGGATGCAACGGCTTCGACCGGTGTCGTGTCTGTCAACCTTGCCCCCTACTACAACGTATCGGGTATCTATACTCCAGGCTCGCACTACGGGAGCGGCGGGTTTGATAACGATGGCTATTCCTATTCCACGGCTACGCTCGGATCGACAGTACAGTGGAACGGCATGACCTTCGACATAGGTCCCGCCAACCAACAAGACGCCGTTTCGAGCGGCACGATTACCCTGCCGGCTGGTAAGTACACAGATCTGTTTATGCTAGGCGCGATGGTCAATAACATTCCGCCGGCTGAGACCTTTACCGTGACTTACACCGACGGCACGAAAACAGTACTGAACCAGAATATGAGCGACTGGTTCAACGCCGCGGGGTGGCCGGGCGAGTCGGTTGTCAACTGCAGTGAGAAGCGCAACTATCAGGACGGTACTTCACAGCCGGACTCAGTGTGCGTTTATGGTTACGATATTCAGCTTGACGCTACCAAGACGGTGAAGAGCGTCACGCTACCGAATACCCGGAACATTGTGATGCTGTCCATGGACCTCGCCACTCCGGAGGTGCCGGGAACATTCGTCTACAATCCTCCGGCCGGTACGATCGAGCCGGTCGGTACGGATACCCTATCTGTAACCTTCACTCCGACCGATACCACCAATTACACAACAGCTACCGGCACCGTGCAGCTGGTGGTGACAAACCCGGTTACGCCGATTGTCACACCGACGATCTCGTGGCCGACACCGGCGCCTATCAGCTACGGTACGCCGTTGAGCTCCATACAACTCAATGCGGTAGCTATGGGCGCGCCCAGGCCCACACCTGTCATCCCTACCGATCAGCTGCAGGTGATTGCCACCTCCACCGACGGTACTCAATACAACCAGCCGGGCTTCGACAATGCCGGCGGAACGTATTCGTACAACAAGCTGAACAACGGTTCAGTTGTCTTCGCGGGCACGACTTTCACCCTCGGGCAGCCAACTGTTCCCAACGCGATCACCAATGGAGCGGTGTACACCCTACCGGTGCCGGGCAACTATTCTGCTCTTTACCTGATTGGCGCCGCAACCACCACCGGCCAGATAAACCAGCCCTTCGTTCTCAATTATTCCACCGGGAACCCTGTGACCCAGACGATCAACATGAGCTCGTGGGCTCAATCGGCGGGCTACGCGGGTGAGACGATCGTGGCCACCACACCGTATAAGAACACCCAGGCAGGCGGAGAAGTAGCGGGAACCTTTGACGTCTACGGATATCAAATTCCTGTTGATCCCAGCCGGACGCTGGTGAGCGTCAGCGTTCCCAATAACCGGAATGTAGTGACCCTGGCGCTCGGCTTTGGCACCAATACTTCGGTGGTTGTGCCGGGCACATATGTCTACAATCCGGCTGCAGGCGCGGTGCTGCCAGTGGGGACGGATCCTCTGTCGGTCGTATTCACCCCAACCAATCCACTGGGTTACACAAGCGCGTCTGCGAACAACTCGATTGTCGTCACCAAGGCAACACCGGTTATCACCTGGCCGACGCCAGCGGCCATTTCGGTAGGGACTCCGCTGACAGGCACGCAACTCGATGCCACGGCAACGTTCCAGGGTGGGCCTCTAGCCGGGACATATACCTACACCGTGTTACCCGCCGGCACGCCCGCACCGAACGCCGTATTGGCTGCGGGAACGTGGACCTTGCAGGTGGTCTTCGCGCCTACTGATACGACTGACTTCACCAATGCGACAGCAACGGTGCAGATCGTGGTTGGCACCACAGGCTCTACCGGCGTCGGTGGAGGGCTTGTGTTCCCCAGCGGCGACTGCTGCTTCTTTAGCCAGCCAACCCCGTACATCGTTACCGTGTCAGGATCCACCGCACCTCCGACTGGTACCGTGAACGTGGTCTTCAATGGTCAGACGCTCGCCACCGGTACGCTCACACCTGGATCCGGGGCGAGCTCGAACGTGACGCTGTTCCTGATCAGCAGCTACTTTGTCCCGGGTAACAACAACGTAACCATTAACTATCTGGGAGATACCAACTACGTTCCCACCAGCAACCCGGCTGTGATTCCTTTGCGTAATCCGGCCATTGGGGCGGATCCTGCGACGGTGGGCGGTGGCACCAGTACGATTCAAGTGCCCTTCGCCTTCCCTGTGGCAGGAGCCATGACCTTCAACTTCAACCCTGGAGGTGGTGGCACCTCTGACTTCAGCAACACCGGCGCGACCACCTGCGTATCTGGAGCACAGGAACCCGCCGGCACGGTTTGCATCTTTAGCATTGCGTTCAAGCCAGGCCTGCCTGGAATTCGCAAGGGAGCGGCGCAGATCAACTTCACTCCGTCCTCGGGCCCTGCGGAGCCTATCCTCTACCTGTTCCTGTCGGGATTGGGTTCAGCGGCGCAGATTTCGTTGAGCAGCGCCACGCAACAGATATTGAACTCGAGCCTCAGCCAACCGCAGAGCTTGACCTTTAACCCCACGGATCTCACCAACTCCACGCTGTATGTAGCCAACAGCAACGCGAAGCAGGTCGATACGTTACCTTCATCGGGTGGCGCGTTGACGCAATGGAACCCTGCGAACACCACCAACCTGGTTTATCCCAGCGACCTGGTTTTTGACGCTTTCGGCAACCTCGTCGTGTCGGACGCCAACGCAGCCATGGTAGTCAGCTTCAACCCTGCATTAGCCGAATCGACAGTGAATACGGGGACCTACACACTCGGACTTCCCACCGCTGCCAGGATTGACTTTGGCGGTAACATCTACATTGCCGACGCAGGCAACACCCCGCAGATCGTCGAGGTTCCTGGGGAGACGTATGCGTCGTATACCCCCAGCCTGCTGGGCTTAGGCAGTCAGAGCGTAAGCTTCCCGCAAGCGCTCGCTGTCGATAACGCCGGCGCCAATCTTTATATCGGCGACGGAAATCTCAATCAGATCCTGCAGGTCGCGCTTAACGGTAGCGGCGCTGCTCCAGTGGCGATCACGCCCTGCGACGCCACCGTTACCACGTGCGCGCTCAACTCACCGGCAGGCATCGCCTTCGACCCCTACGGTGACATGTTCGTCACCGATAGCAATCAACGCGTCCTCATGGTGCCGGCTGCGCATTCGGCCAGCGCCCCGACCACCCAGGTACCGCTGACGGGGCTTATCAACCCCACCGGCATCACCCTGGACGGCTCCGGCAACATCTATGTATCCGACCTCAACACCAACGTCGTTAAGTTGCTGGTCAATAAGGGAGCACTCAAGTTGACCACTCTTAACTCGTCGCTAACCACCAAGCTCACCAACACGGGTAACTTGAATCTGACCATTTCCGGGATGACGTTTGCCAATGGATCGGGCAGCGCCTTCTCGCAAACCAACACCTGCTCCGGATCTATTGCGCCGGGCGGCAGCTGCACCATCACTGTTACATACTCCCAAGCAGGACCTGCGACTGACACGCTTACGGTTATGAGTAACGCGTTCTCTGCCAGCGGCGTCACGATTGCACTTACCCACAATTAGCAAGTGTCACAACCTGAGGTACCCATCCTTGCCGTGCTCTTCGGCAAGGATGGGATACCGGACGGTTGCCCCACGTTCTCCGACCAAGAGGGCAGGGGACCGTACAAGGGCTGTTTCACAAGTGGACACGCTACAACTACCGGGGCCTACCCGGGGCCAAGCGTAACCTGCCAGAATGGGCCATGGTAACCAACCTGGCAGCTTCCGGGACGCAGGAGCATACGGCACTGCAACGTTTGCTTGGCCGGGGTAGGTTCCTGTCTCTTCTCGTCTTATTGGGAGTGCTGGTTCTGTGTATCGCGCTTTCCTGGACGACGCGCGACGCGATGGCCCACCTGCCGTTCCTTAAAGGGCAAAAAGCACAGCGGCGAGGAGTCTCCAGCCAGACCACCGTCGTCGACCTGCATCCGTGGCAAATTGCCCAAGCATTGGCCCCCCTTGCCGTCAGCAAGGAAGAGGAGGAGTTTGCGCAGAACGCTGAGCGACTGGCCGATCACGAAGTAGACCAGGCCTTTGCCGCGTCGTTGCGCCAAGCTAACCAACAGCATCTGACGCCTACCGGCGAAGCCCTCGAGCTTTCGCGAAAGGTGGCACAGCTGCAGGAGACGGCCAAAGAGGATCAAGCCCAGGTGCGGAGTTTGACCCCCGCGCCCGGGAGCGGCGCAATTGCTGGTAGCGAAGACGACCTCAAAATTGCACAGGCGCAGCTGGACCTCGATCAGGATGAACTTAAGGATGCCCAGCAAGATCTGGCGCGAGCATCCGGCGATCAGCGCACACAGATCCAGCAAGAACTGGCCGCGCACGAGGCAGCCGTTGGCAAGACCAATGCCCAGTCCGGCAGCGACAGCCAGCTGGCGGTTCTCTCGACCCGGCGATACGGGACTCTCGCCGGCCGTATCGAAGCGTGGGGCAGTCAACGGAGCCGGCAGGAATTGATCGAGCAGGCGCGGCAGCAGGCGCTAGCCGATGCGGCCAGCCTGACCCAACAGCACAATGCCCTCGAAGCGAAGGCCAATGCCAGCTCGGCGGCTGCGGCCGCCAATCCGTCGAAAGCGGCGGTGGGGAGTGCTTCGCCCGACGCGCTCAAACTCGCCAGCTTGCAGCAGAGGAGGGACCAGCGGCAACTTCTCAGCATCTACGATGACCGCATCCAGACGCAGCAACAGCTAGCGGGGGTTTACAGCAAGTGGTCGGCCCAGGTGCTGCTGCAGCATCGCATCGTGACCCACATGACCCTGCGGTCGCTGGCCACGGTGGCTTTGATTTTGATCTGCGCCATTCTTGTTGAAGCAGTAGGAACAAATCTGCTGGAGCGCCGCAAGCTCGATCGGCGCCGCATGCAAACGCTGCGCACCATCCTCCGTCTCAGCGTGCAGCTGGTGGGCATCCTGTGCGTCTTATTGGTCACGTTCGGTGTACCGAGCCAGATCTCGACCATCCTCGGTCTGGCCACGGCCGGGCTCACGGTCGCTTTGCAAAGTTTTATCCTCGCCTTCTTCGGCTGGTTCATTCTGATGAGCAAGAACGGAATCCGGGTAGGCGACTGGGTACAGATTAATGGGGTGGCCGGCGAGGTCGTGGAAATCAACCTCTTTCGCACCACCATCCTTGAAAACAGTGACTGGGCCGACAAAGGTCATCCGACCGGGCGCCGCGCAACCTTTATCAACAACTTCGCTGTCACCGGCCAGTTCTTCAATTTTTCAACGATAGGCCAATGGATGTGGGATGAGATGTCGATCAGCATTCCTGCGTCGGCAGAGACCTATGCCAAGGTGGCCCTCATTAACCAGGCGGTTCTGGAAGAGACGCAACAGGATGCCAGGCTCGCTGAGGAGGAGTGGAGGCGCGTTCCCCGAAAGAATGGCCTCAGCCATGTCAGCGCAAGCGCATCTGTCAATCTGCGCCCTGCGGCTTCGGGCGTTGACGTCCTGGTACGTTATGTCACGCGGGCGTCAGATCGCCTTCAGGTGCGCAACCGGTTGTATGAGCGCGTGATCGATGCGCTCCACAAGCCCCATGTAGTAATCTCCACTGCCCAACCGTCGAAGCTGACGGCCGCGGTATTAGCGGCAAACGACACTTCGGACCACGATCCAAGAGACAGACGCGCCAGCATGTATACCTAGATCTGGAACGCTGATTACTTTGTTGTCCAACCGCCATCGATGATTAGGTCGCTGCCGGTCATGAAGCCCGCCAGGTCGGAGCAGAGATAACACGCGAGAGCGCCGATCTCTTCCACCTTGCCCCAACGTCCCACCGGCAGATTGGCCAGGAAAATCGCATTTGTCTCTGGATTGTTAATCAGAACCGCGTTCATGTCCGTGGCGAACGGGCCCGGGCTGATGGTGTTGACGGTAATCCCTTCCGCAGCCAATTCCAACGCAAGGGCTCTCGTCAGCCCGAGCAGCGCCCCTTTGCCGGAGGAATAGGGTGAGCGTCCGGGCAGTGAAATGTGACCCATGATGGACGCCATATTCACGACGCGGCCGTACCCTGTGCCCTTCATTCCCGGAACAAAGGCGCGGCACATGAGAAACGTGGAAATCAAACTCGAGTCCACGACGCCGCGAAACTCTTCGAGAGAAAAATCGACCAGGTCTTTGCGGAGATTGGTTCCTGCGTTGTTGATCAGGATCTGCGGATGCCCGAAGCGCTCCTGTACGGCCTTCGCCACGGCCGCAACATCCTCTTCGCGTGTCACGTCGCCGGTAAAGAAGGCTGCTGTTCCACCCCGCTCTGCGATCGCATCGCGGACTGCCTCCAGGCGCTTGACATCACGCGCCACCAGGGCGACTTGCGCGCCCGCCTCGGATAGCGCTTTGGCCATCGCCTCGCCGAGCCCACGGCTCGCTCCGGTGACCACGGCTGTCCTGCCAGAAAGATCGATTTTCATAGCCACATCCAAGATCATACCTCTCGCACTGCAAGGCTTGTTGCTGGTACCCTGACCGGGCGGATTCTGCCGCGAACCGGGGGCCTGGAGATGAAAGCTAGCCGAACACGGTACAGCATTGTTGCGCTGGCAATCGGGCTGGCCATCCTCTCCTATGTGCAGCGGGTTGCTATTTCCCAAGCTGCTGGACCCATCTCCCACGATCTCCACCTCAATAAGGCGCAGATGGGCCTGGTCTTCGGCGCGTTTGGCCTCTCGTACGCATTGTTCGAGATTCCGATTGGCTTACTAGGCGATAAGATCGGCGTGCGGCGGGTCTTGCTGCAGATTGTTCTGGGCTGGTCGTTTTTTACTGCTGTGACCGGAGCAGCTTGGAGTTTCGTCTCGCTGTGGGTGATTCGTTTCCTCTTCGGCGCCGGTGAGGCTGGCTGTTTTCCAATCCTCACCCGCATGCTGAGCATGTGGTTGCCGGCACGCGAACGCGTCACTGCACAGGGGATGCTTTGGGCCTTTGCGCGCTGGGGCGGAGCCTTCACCCCTCCGCTGGTGCTGGCCGCGATCGGGCTGATCGGCTGGAGATATTCGTTCGTCGCCTTCGCGGGCGCTGGGCTTAGTGTGGTGCGTCATTTTCTGGTTCTGGTTCAAGGACAATCCCAGGCAGCACACATCGGTGAATGATGCCGAAAGGGAACTACTCGAAACCTCGCGCATCCTGATGACTCACCATGCCGGGCAGAAGAAGTGGTTATCGTTGCTGCTTACGCCCGAAGTGATGATTCTTTGCCTGCAGTACTTTTGTGTTTCCTTTACCTGGTACTTCTACATCACCTGGCTGCCGACGTATCTGCGTGAGGGGCGAGGCCAGACAGCAGGGCATGCGGCGGCTTTGTCGGTGCTTCCCCTGCTTTTCGGTGGGTTCGGAGCGATGCTCACCGGCCTCGTGCCGGCGCGCCTGCCGCGGCGCCGAATCGCTTTCTTCGCCCTTCTTTGCACTTCATTACTGCTGTTCGTCTTCCTCCACACGCAAACCGTGTTGATCGCCATGCTGTGTATGGGCGGTGCCAGCCTGTGCAGCGACCTCATCATGCCCATCTCGTGGGACGCTTGCGTGGAGATCGGCGGCTCCTATACGGCGACGGTCGCGGCAACGATGAATATGTTGGGCAACCTGGCCGGCTTCGTGATGCCCGTAGTTGGCGGAATGATTTTGCAAAAGACCGCCGGCAATTGGACGGCGCTGATCCATCTGATGATCGGCTCCGATGTGATTGCAGCCCTATGCTGGCTTTATCTGAACCCCGAGCGGGCAGGACGTCAGCGGGAACAGGAGCGGGGACTGGAGAGGCTGAATGCCCAGCTCAACACAGAAGGTGCATCGCTTTGAACAAGAAACCCAACCTGGTTATTGCAGGCGTTTCCCTTGGTCTTTTGTTGCTATTGCCGCTTCTTACCTTCGCATTTGCCGATCACGACAGCCGCAGGAAACTGGCCTATGCCCGGCCGCGACCCTGGGGGCACGCGCTACTCCACCCTGACGGAAATTACTCCTGCCAATGTGAGCCAACTGAAGGTGGCGTGGGTCTACCATATGAAGCCGCCCGGGGCCAGCCGCGCCTTTCACCCATCGGAAGATCAACCGCTGGTGATTGGTTCCACCATGTACGTAGTCACTCCTTACAGCCGGGTGGTTGCTCTGGACTCTTCTACCGGCCGCGAACAATGGATGTTTCAAATTCCTGAGGGCGATCAGGCTTCCGCGCGTGGCGCCGCTTACTGGCCGGGCGGAGAGGGCGCGGGACCGGCCATCGTCTTCGGTACCCGCCGCGGCCGCATGTATTCCATCAGCGCTGCGACCGGCCAACTGAACCAGGAGTTTGGCGACCATGGCATGGTCGACCTTAAGACGCCGGAAGTGATGACGACGGGCAAAAATAAGAGCTATATCCTGCCTACACCGCCGACCGTCTACAAGAATCTGGTGATCACCGGTTCTGGTCCGGGTGAGGGGCCGGGGGGCTTAAACGGCGGTGTTGGCCCCGCCGGCGATACACGCGCCTGGAATGCGCGCACAGGCAAGCTGGTATGGACCTTCCACTCCGTACCCCGCCCCGGTGAAGTGGGCCACGAGACCTGGTCCGGCGATAGCTGGAAAGATCGGTCGGGCGTAAACGTATGGGGTTACATGACTGTCGACGTTGCCCGAGGCATTCTCTATATGCCCTTTGGAGCTCCCAATAACGATCGCGTCGGCATCGATCGTCCGGGCAATAATCTGTTCGCTAATTCCCTGGTCGCGGTCAACGCAGACACCGGCAAACTGTTGTGGTACTTCCAGGTGGTTCACCACGACATCTGGGATCTCGACCTGGAAACGCCACCGATACTGTTCGACGTAAAACATGAGGGTAAGACTATTCCGGCGGTGGCCACGGTGAACAAGAATGCGCTTATGTTCATTCTCAATCGCGTGACCGGAAAGCCGATCTACGGCGTTGAGGAGCGGCCTGTGCCCCAGAGCAATGTTCCTGGGGAGAAAACCTCGCCCACCCAGCCCTTCCCGATCGTGACTGAGCCGCTTTCGCAGAATACGCTTAGCCGTGACAACCTCTATCACGACACTCCTGAGCACAAGGCCTGGTGTGAGCAGTACGTCGACAGCAACAATATGCTGCTGGGTGAGGGCCTTATACGCCTACCGCGCTCGACCGCTACACGGTTGCGTTGCCGGGCACGCAGGGTGGGGTTAATTACTACGGCGGGCGCCTTCGATCCCAGGTTGGGATTGTTCGTCGTGAATGTGAACAACCTTGGCCAGCCGATGCGAATAGTTCGTAACCCAGACGGTAGCTATTCCAACTCCGGGCCGCTCGCCGGTATTGTGCGCTTCTGGAATCCCAATGATCATCTGCCCTGCACACCGACGCCGTGGGGCCAGTTAGTCGCCGTCAATGTGAATACCGGCAAGGTTGCCTGGCGATCGACGTTGGGCGTAACCGATAGTCTGCCTGTGGGCAAGCAGAATACAGGCCGGCCAGGTCTTGGTGGGGCCATCGTCACCGCCAGCGGCTTGACGTTTGTCGGCGCCACTGACGATGCCCGCTTCCGCGCCTTCGACACCAGGACCGGCAAGGAGCTATGGACGGTGAAGCTTCCGGCCTCTGCCGAGTCCACTCCCATCACCTATGCGAATGCGAAGGGCCAGCAGTATATCGCCGTAGTGGCTACCGGCGGTTTTGGCATAGGTGCGGCGCTGTCCGGCGACTCTCTCGTGGTCTTCAGCTTATCGGGTGAGAGCACCAGCACGTTGACTGAGTCGCTGCCGAAGCCACAGAGCACTGCGCCTGCGGTGGATGCCGCTGCCTCTATACCTTCCACGCAAACTACTTTGCCGCCAGGACCGGGACATGATCTTACGGTGAGAGTGTGTTCCGGTTGCCACTCACCAGACTTAGCCGCCAGCCAACACTTGAGCGCGCAGGAATGGAACAGCCTGGTGCAATCGATGTCTGCACGCGGAGCCGAGGCTACCGACGACGAATTCAATCAGATCACCGACTACTTAGCCAAGTCGTTCCCGCGTAGTACAGCAGCTCCCCAATAAGTTAACTCAGTACTCCAGAAATGCCGGCCCCCGCGGGCAGCTTCGCAATTGGTTTAGAGCGAACCTGGATTTCCTGTAGATGTTGTTGGAACTACCGAACTGCATGCGACTTTCCGCGAAGAAAGTCGCACGTCATTGTTCTCTGGCAGTGCTGCGCTGCAGGAATCCGGGGGAGCGGCAGGCTCTGTGGTTTTTTTCCAAGGAAAACCACTTTCTCGCGACCATGATGAGACAACCGTAAATTGCGAATCCTCCTCTTTCGCGGGCGTCTTATGCGGCCTTCCATATGACCTTATCTTTGGGAAGATTTTTTTGAAGAAGGTCACTTAATAGCCAACAAATATTAAAATTCCCCAATAAAAACCACATGTTTAAAAAAATCATTGACAGTCGTCTTGTAGCGGAGATAGATTGGTGACGGGCACCATTAACTCAGGAGATCTATTTATATGCGTAAACTAATAGTGGCCATACTCTCCCTGTCCTCTTTTATGCTTCACGCCCAGGCAAACACGCCTGCCCAAACCCAGGTCGCCTCCAATGGATCTGCGCCGCAAGTCAAGCGTATCTCGACCGGAGTAATCGCTCCCAAGTTGATCTATAAAGTTGATGTCCTAGCCGATTCAACCGGAACGGCTCGTCTGATCAATGATGACACCAAGGTTGTTGTGGGAATGATCGTCGACAAGAATGGCAGGCCCTCTGACCTGAAGATCATCAAGTCGGCGGGTGCGGGAGTGGACGCGAGCGTCCTCGCTGCCGTGAGCCAATACCGCTTTACGCCTGGCATGGTAAGCAACGAGCCCATTGCCACCCCTCTCAATCTGGAAGTAGTGATACAGACCTCGTACCGGTAAACCGCTCCCCGAGGCCAACGACAAACGAAACGGGCGGATCAAAAAATCTCCGCCCGTTTGCTTTTTGTTCCACCTGCAATTTCTCTCCAACCTTAACGCGTCGCAATCTCGTCTTTCCCCTCTCGCCCAGGCGCAACCAGGATGCTATCATCCGGTTGCTCAGGCCAGATTTCCTATGGATGTGCACGACCGTCTCTTACGGTATACATCTATAAGAAATCTCGTCTGACTGCGGACGCGTCGCGAATGAACCGATCTCTTAGAAAATCGGCCACCATGCTCATGGCGTTGCTGGGTGGAATTGCTTGCGCCCAAAGAGCGCCGATTTCTCCGCAGCAACCGTGGCAGGGGACAACGACTCTGCAGGGGCCTCCGCCACGTTCTGGCCCCGCCTTCGTTCCGGACCCAACTAAAATTTATACTTTGGCGGAATTGGTGAACCTCGCCGAGCAGAACAATCCCGATACCCACGTGGCGTGGGAAAATGCCAAGGCGCGCGCCGCCGACTTGGGAATCAGCAAATCAACTCTGTATCCGACCATGGCGGCGGTAGTGCTTGCACAGACGGATCGCTATAATCTTCTGTTCGCACCCAACTACATCCGGCAAACCTTATTCACCTTCTCGCCCACGCTGGAGGTGGATTACACCGTCTTCGATTTCGGCCGGCGGCTGGATGAGATTGCCATCAGCCGGAACAATCTCCTCGCGGCCAACTTTCTCTTCAATGACACCCATCGCAAGGTCATCTTCCAGGTGATGTCGGCGTACTACCATGTGCTGGACACCAAAGGGCAGGAAGATGCGGCGGAAGCCAACCTCAAGAATGCGCAGACCGTGCAGCAGGCCGCGGAAGCACGTCTCGATCTCGGCCTGGCAACGCTGCCCGACGTGCTTGAGGCCCGCAGTGCCGCTGCGCAGGCGGACTACGATTTGCAGGCGGCTCTTGGGGCGTCTGAGATTGCGCACGGCGATCTTGCCACGGCCCTGGGAGTTTCACCAGTCAAGCCATTGCAGGTGGAGAGTATTCAGTCGTTGAATATTCCCCAGGAGATCACGGGCACGGTTGAGGCATCGATCGACAAGGCACTCGCGCAGCGGCCCGATCTGATGCAGCACGTCGCGGAACTGCGCGCTGCTGGTTCCGCAGTGAAGTCCGCCAAGACCGCTTATTTGCCGACGCTTAGTTTCGAGGGGACAGGCGGTATCGCCAAGAGCTATGGATTGCAGGATCAGGCGCCAGGGGTCTACTCCCCCAACCAGGAACTCTGGAATGCGCACTTTAGTCTGACCTGGGATTTGTTTGACGGCTTTGCACGGGAACAACGGCTGGCGCGCGCGAAGGCTGAGCAAAAGCAGGCCGCCGCTGAAGTGGATGCGACGCGCGATCAGGTGGAGAACCAGGTGTGGTCAGCGTACTCCACCGCGCGCACTGCGCTCCGCCAACAAAAGGCGGCCGCAGCTTTGCTGGAAGCAGCCTCTTCTTCTTACAACGCGGCACTGCAGTCGTACACCTACGGAGTGCGCAGCCAGATCGATGTGGTGTCGGCCCAGCGTGCTCTTGCGGCCGCGCGCACGGCGGATGTGACTGCGCGCACACAATTGTTGACTGGGATAGCTGCGTTAGCGTTTCAGACGGGCGACCTGCTGCATACGAAAGGGCCGTGAAGCTATGCTGCCAAGAATCACCACAAGATGGATGGAAAAATCGATGGGCCATTCGCCATCGCCGCTTGGCCGGCTTATCAAGCGGGTCGCCGCGGCCGGAGTACCATTCGCTCTGACACTGTTGGCTGTTGGGTGTTCGCGTGCTCCCTCGTTCAATATCCTGGGATCGTTTTTCCCCGCATGGATCGGCTGCGGTATCGTCGGCATCCTGCTTGCTGTAGCCGTCCGCTTGTTTTTTCTGCACATCAAGCTCGAGGAGAAGCTGCTGCTGCCGCTCGTCCTGGTGTATCCGTGCTTGACGTTGTTTTTTACCTTTACTCTTTGGCTACTGTTCTTCAGTTAATCGGAAGGAGAAGCGATGCCCGAAAACGACACAGATGCGCAGCGACAGCGTCTCGGAAGGGCTGTCAGCATTCTCATCATCGCCGCCGCCATAATTACAGGAGCGTTGGTGATCATCCATACGAACAACTATCCGCGCACGGATGATGCCGAGGTGTTTGCCAACTTCATCGGAATTGCTCCCCAGGTGGACGGCCCGATCACCGAGCTTGCGGTGCAGGACAACCAATTTCGCAAACAGGGAGAGCTGTTATTTCAAATAGACCCGCGGCCCTACGAATACGCATTGGAAAAGGCGAGGTCCGACCTGAACACGCTGGAGGGGCAGATTGTGGACCAGCGAAGGACGATCGCCTCGCAGGTGAGCGCAGTAGGTGCTGCCCGGGCGAATACGGATAGCGCCGCCGCGAACGTCGATCGCGCCGCAGCTTCGGTCAACGAAGCCAAAGCAAATGTTGCGGCTGCGCAAGCGGCCCTTGACAGCGCCAACGCCGAACTTGCTTACCAGACCAACAATTTTCATCGCATCGAGCCGCTGCTGGCCAAGCAATTCGTCACCGTCGACCAGGTGGACCAGGTGAGAACCGCGGTCACCGCAAGACAGCAGGCCGTGCAACAACTCCGTTCGCAATTGCTTTTGGCCGAGGCGCAAGTGGTATCCGCGCAAGCCGTATACACGCAGACGAAGGCCGCGATGGAGCAGAGCCACGCGCAATTCGATCAATCGCAGCACAGTGTTCTTACGCTGGATCCGCTCACGGCTCAGCGCGAAGGGCGAGCCTCGGCCATTCGCACGGCGGAGTACAACCTGAACAACTGCAGGGTGTATGCGCCCTTTGATACGCGCGTGACCAACCTGACCATCTCCCGCGGCGCCTACGCCCACACCGGGCAGCAGGTTTTTACCCTCATCGACACTCGCGTGTGGTGGGCGGTGGCAAACTTCCGCGAGACGCAATTGCACCACATCCATCCGGGGATGCATGCCGACGTTTATGTGCTCTCCCGGCCTTCGGTGCGCTATGACGGCATAGTCGACAGTGTTGGCTTCGGTGTGCGGCCGGACTCCACGTTGGTGGGGACGTTTACGCAGACGGGGTTGCCGGATGTGCAGCGTTCATTGAACTGGGTGCATCTAGCGACGCGGTATCCGGTCCGGGTTCGCATTGTTGCTCCGGAGACCGAACCCTTCCGCCTGAGCGAGTCTGCAGTGGTCGTGATCCGTGGAGAGAAATAGCCATGGTGGCCCAGGGCAAAGCGTTGCCCAATGCTATCGACGACGCATGGAATTGGTTTTGGGATTTCCTGAAGAGCGAGCTCACGCCTTATCCGGGAAGGGCTTGGGTCGTAGCGCGAGTCACCATCGCCGCGACACTCGTGATGTGGATCATCATGACGTTTCAGATTCCCAACGGTTTTCTAGGCGTAATTTTCGTTTTATTCCTAAGCCGGGAAAATCCCACAGCGACGCTGGTTGCCGGGTTGAAGGGAATCGCGGCTTTCGGGTTGGCCACGATCTACACCTTAATCGGCGCCGCTATGCTGGTCGACGATCCGCTGACCCACTTCCTGGGGGTTGCCATCAGCCTCTTTGTGTCCTTTTTCCTGATCAGTATCATGAACGATTACGGGACGGCGGTAGCCTTTGGTTTCACCGTTGCCGGCGCCATTCCGCTTTGGGATCGAACCACTATTCCCGTAGAGGCCCGGGTCGAGAACACGCTATGGCTGGGCGGAGTGGTCGCGATAGGGATCGTCGTAGCGATTGTGGTTGAGTATGTTTTCCGCAGCGTTCATCCCACCACTGACCTCACCGAGGGAATCGAGACCCGGCTCCAGACCGTGGAGAATGTCTTGCGCAGCGCAGCGGCGGAGCAGCCTCTTGATAGTGTGTCGGAGAAAAGACTTTCGCTTTTCGGAACGGTCGGCACTTCGAGGTTGCGACGGCTCATCATTCGATCGCAATATAGCGCCCATTTCAAGGCGCAGTTGGGCACGGCGGTTGCCTTGGTGGGGCAATTAGTAGACGTGGCTGCGAGTTTTCGGCTCGCTGTTACCGAACACGCGCACCCGGCGCAAGGGGATGCGCGACACATCGACGCGGCCGACAAGGCCCGTTGCCTGCGTCTGGCGGACGAAATTGAAATGCTTTGCCAAGATTTAGTGCAGAGGCGGTCTCCGGCAAAGATCGAGCGTCCGCAGGAGGAGCCGTCGAAGCTGCCTTTTTTGTCGTCGATGGAAAGAACTGTCGCGCTCATTCCGGAAGCATTTTCGGGGTCTGCCGTTGTCGGAGAGTTCGTTGTAGCGCCCTTGGACGAAGAGCAACCCACGCATTTTTTTGCGCGTGACGCGTTTTCCAACCCAACGCACGTGCAATTTGCCTTGCGTGGCACGCTCGCGTCCATGGCTAGTTACATCATCTACACGGCGGTTGACTGGCCAGGGCTCAGCACTTCGATGGCGACTTGTATCATCACCGCGCTTTCCACCATCGGCTCATCCCGGCAAAAGCAATTTCTGCGGTTTGTAGGGGCCTTTATTGGCGGCATAATCTTCGGCTTCGGGGCACAGATCTTTGTGCTGCCATACCTTGACTCGATTACCGGCTTTACACTCCTGTTCATGGTCGTGACCGCCCTTTCCTCCTGGATTGCGACCTCCTCGGCAAGGCTTTCCTATCTCGGCGTGCAGCTTGCCCTGGCCTTTTACCTGATTAATCTGCAAGAGTTCACCATCCAGACTTCGCTCTCTATTGCGCGCGACCGTGTCTTCGGTGTCCTGCTAGGTTTGATGTGCATGTGGCTCATCTACGATCGCCTTTGGGTGAAGGATGCGCTTCAGGAAATGCAAACCGTCTTTGCCCGCAATCTGGAGATGTTTGCCGAGTTGGCCGAGCAGCTGCTGGAGAAGGACCAGGTGAAGGCAATCCAGCGAATTCGCCAGTTACGTGATCAGCTGAACGCCGGTTTCCAGGCAGTAAGTGCGCAAGCCGACGCGGTCTTGTTCGAGTTTGGCCCTTCGCGTCAGCGAAAGCTACAGATCCGTGAAGACGTTCGGCGATGGCAACCTTCGATACGCGCATTGCTGCAGGTACAAGTCACATCTGCGCAGTATCTCTCGCAGAGACCACTCAGCGGTTTACCAGAGCCCATCGCCCAGGCTGGCGTCGCTTTCGAAAGGGATATTGCCGAGGTGATGCACGCCATGGCCAGTGAAGTGAACGGAAAGCCCGTCGAGGGTGTCCCGGATATCCGGCTGTCCGCGGCTCGCATGCGGCAGGAAACCCAGCAATACTACGGCGGCCTCCGAGCTCCCGGTTCCTGACACCACTTCCGACATATTGGGGCTGGCCGATCGCCTGGCGACGATCCTTGCTCCTTTGTATGAAGATATTCGCGCGACCTTCGCTGCCCAGTCCGATGGACTGGGAGGCCACGCTCAGCTTCAGCCCGGCGAGGCCTGATGCTACGTCTTGGGCGTAAAGGGATTGAAAACCTCTACTGCCAAATCTTTGAAGTCACGAACGTTGCGCGTGGCGACGATAAAGCCGCGGACCCGTGCGGTGGCTGCAATCATCGCGTCCTCAAGCAGATGATCAGATCTTCCCTCCATGAGGCGCGCCCACTCGCGAAACATGCTTGCATCTATGGGAATTATTTCGTAGGCCTCGGAAAGCTCGTCGATCCATGCGTCGATAGCTTCGGCCTTTTCTCGGTCTTGCCTTCGAGTGCGCTCCGCACCTGCTTGTAGTTCTCCCAACGTCAAGGCTGAAACGAAAAGTTGATCGTCGGGAATGGCTCGGATCCAAGCGATCACCGCACCGTGTGGTTTGGGCTTACGGAGCTCTGACACGACATTCGTGTCTAACAAGTACATTTATGAAGACTCACGAGATTGTCGGCGGCGAAGCCCACCGCGCTTGGGAGCCGGAATATCGAACCGGGCACCAGGGGCTAGCAGGAGTTGTTTGAGGGTAGGACGGGCTGCCTGTTTTAGGCGGCGCCACTCCTCGATCGGCACCAGCACAGCGGCTTCGACGCCGCGTCGGGTCACGACCTGTGGCCCATCCCGGAGGCTTGCATCGAGAAACTCACTGAATCGTGCTTTCGCGTCCTGCACCTGCCAAGCCATGAGAAAAACCTCTGACTAGTCATATCACTAGTCAGGGTAATTATCCAGTCCTGGGATCTCCTCGTGGATCTTTGCAATGGCTGGCGTCTAATCAGCCTCACCTCGAAGCGCTCGACGAGGGGGCGGCGGTTGGCGGCTCTGTGCGATTCAGCGTGTCGTAGAGCGGTTGTGCCTGGCTTAGCTGCGGGCCTTCTTCTGCGACCGAGACAGCGAGAATACGGATTTTGTCGTTGTCAGGCAAAGTGAGCGTCCGTGCGCCTTCTGGCATCGGTATCGAGTACGCGAAGAGGTAAGAGTATTGGTAGGGCTGGTTGAGGCCATCGGCGGTGTGACGATGGGATGCGTACCACGCGAGACTGGCGGGCTTAACGTAGCCCGGCTCGAGACCTACGTAATCTTCCGGATAGCGAGGTGAGGGGACGCGTTGTTCCCGCTGCTGCTCATCGGTTGGGGGCCACGGCGCATGATGAGCTGAGATATCCCAATTGCGGTCATCCTGGTTCTTGAAGATGCGGGTATCCCACTGGCCGATGAATCCGCTCCAATCCTCGATGGTAAGATTCGCTGTCCTGGCGCCGACGCGGAATGCCGCCTTCTGGTCTCCATCCGCGGAAGCGGCCAGAACATAAACATGATTGTAGTGTCCGGAAGGCAAGGCAATCTCTTGACCTTTGGCTACCAGTGCATTCGGTGATCCGGTTTTTGCGGGTGCTAACTTGAACTCAACGTCGTGATAAGCGATCACAGCAGGCAGCATTTCGGCAGCCATCGCATGACCTTTTCCATCGAAGCCACCACCTGGAGTCCTGGTGTCGTCATTGGTGGCTGCGGCAAGGTCGTACTTGAGCGCAACGGGTTGCGAACGAATCGCGGTCAGCTTTGCCGGCGGTGGACTGAGGCGCAATGCATATGTGCGGGGCTGATACGGAGTGAACGATGTGACCAGCGCCCCACCGCTAAGGTTCGCCGGCTCTTGTTGCTCCTGTAGCTCTTGGGCATTGACTTCGCGCGCGGCAACGATAGGTCCAGCGAACGAGACGCGCACGTCTTGCGCCGGCTGACCGTCGAGCTCGACCATGCGGAGAATGATTTCGTCGTCTGCTTCCGCCTTCTTGAGCGCCAGTACGCGGATTCTGGAGTTGTTGAGCTGAAGCAGGGAAAAGCTCTTTCCCAGAGACCCGGGATGCTCTGTCGCTTGAAAGGCGATGAGAGGATCACTGAGACGATAGGCCTGCCAATCGGTTTGCGCTTGTTGCCAACTGCCAGCGTGACCCGCCAAACCGAATACGAATTCGTGATGACCCCAGTCCTGGTTTGCCTGGTCGGTATATCCCAGCGGACGTCCATTGGTCGACGGTTGCATTCCCGGCGAGCGCAGCAGCGTCAACCGTATGGTGTGGTCGTTCGGCTTGTCGGAGCCGTTCTTGAATTCAGTCAGGATGGTCGTTCCAAAGCTCTTGCTGTTGTCCGTAAGATCGATCCAGCGATGGGAGGCGACCTCGAACTGGCGCTCTTGCGCGTTGGGCCGCTCGATGGTGCCTACATCCCAGTTGTAGGTGGCATCTTCATTCGCCGCGTTGAGTGGAAACGCTACTTTGAGATTGGCGGCCAGGGTTTGCCAATCGATGGCGTTGCCGAATTCTACACGGTTGCCCGCGTCGCCGGCGGAAAGGCGAATCGTCTGCACGTATTTGGAGTTTTCCGCCTGCCGCGTTACTTCCAGCGCTACTCTGACGGGACCGCGTTCAACAATGCGGATCTGCGCTGGGCCGCTTACATAGGCGCGAGGTGGCGCCTGCTCCTGATCGAAATCCATATTCCAGGCCGGATACTGTTTTGGCGAATCCGTAGAGATAGCCAGGCGGATGGGTGCCGAGAGCAGCTCCTTGTTCAGGCTCTTGTCGTAAATGCTGGAGACGTCTCCATCCTGATTGAGCTGCACACGATAGCGCGCATTTTCGAGCGATGATTCCGTCACTTTAACGGTTTCATTAACCGCAACGCTCTGCGCCGGCAGCACGCGATACACCGTATATCCCACGGACGGCGCCTTGGCCAGGAAAAGTACTGTCCCGTTTTCCAGTTGGGCCGGGGTCTCTGTGCCATCGGAAGCATAGACGCGGACAGCTTTGGGAGCGCCGGCAGGAAACTCGACCTTGGCTTCAACCACGTCTTCGCGAGCGATGTTGAGTGGGTTAAACACCACGATCGGCGTCCCCTTGCCCTGCGTGTCCATGCCGGAGGCGATCGATTCGGTGGCGCTGGTCAGCACGCCGGCGAATTGGTTGGCGGCAATATTGTCGTCGTTCCAGGAGTATTGATAGGCGCGTGGAGTTGCGGTGCCCGCGGCCAGGTCGTGAAAATGTCCAGCCAGTTCCAGCGTCCAGGCATCGTTCAACCATTGCTGGGGGTAAGGCCGTCCGTCCATCCATGCGGCGGCCACCGAGGCTTTTTCTGCAGCGTCGGCGAGCACCTCATTCTTGAGGATCATGCGCTTGTGGTAAGCCTGAGAGGTCAGCGATCCGGCGGAGTGATTGATTAGTTCCAGATCGCCTTTGTATTGAGGCATGCGCGAGGTCATGTCGGGCTTGATGTCATTGAACATCTGATCGGCCGTCGACTCGATTACGTGAACAGGGCCTTCTCCGACGCGCACCGTCGGACCCTGTGGCTGCGAGCCTGGCTGGTCCTGCTGGCCGAATCCGCCAGGCGGAGGAGGCAATACTGTCTCGCTCTTATCAACGATGGCTTCCAGCAGTTTGACCGTTGATTCCCGGGCGGCGCCCCCTACATCTCCGGTGCCTACATAATGGTAGTCGGCGAAGACGCCGGTCACCTGGCCGTCCAGATCGATGCGCTTGACCCAGTCCTGTTCCCACTCTCGCGGCCGTTCCAGGGCACGCAACTGCGCCGGCGTGAGCTTCGCCTTTTCCTCACTGGTCAATTGGGGCCGTGGCGGTGGTGGCCCGGGATCCTTGCTGAGATCGGTGTAGACGCTGCTGCCATATCCTCCAGGGTTCAAGGCCGCGATGACACTTTTTCCGTCTGGGCCAATCCATAGGCCAACGTTGAATGGGATCCCTTCGGGCGTGTGTTCGGGTGAATCAGGGCCGCCTATTTTCGGCGCCGGCTGCCAGGCCGCACTGAGCTTCTGGGTGGAGAATCCCTTCAGACCGGCGTGCGCGAGAATGCTGGGCAACGAGGCCGGGAACCCAAAGCAATCCGGCAGCATGAACTCCGTGCTCGCCTTGCCAAAATCTTTGCGGTAGTAATCGTTGCCGTAAAGGATCTGGCGAAAAATTCCTTCGGCGCTGGGGAGATTTACATCGCCTTCTTCTACCGACGAGCCGGCAGGAAACCAGCGGCCGGCAGCTACATACTGTGTCAGCCTGGCGTAGTCGTCGGGGAAGTACTCCTTCATCAGACGGTAACGGTTGGATCCCGTCCAGTTGAAGACGTAGTGGGGATACTTGTCGATGTAGTCGAAGTTCACGCGCATGGTTTTCAACAGATATTCGCTGATGGTCTGCGGCATTTCCCAGCGCCACTGCGTATCAAGGTGAGCGTATGGCACGACAAACAGGGTCGGGTCTTTGGTGATATCCGGGGCCTTCATCGTTTGGCCCTGGAGGGCGGGCAGCAACGGGTAGGCGATGAGAACGGACAGAAGGCATCCAGTCATGGTTCGCAGCCGAACGGACCCTCTCATGGTTACGACTAAATTGCGATAGCACGTAGTTCCGATCCGCTTGCCCAGTTCAGTTGTGGTGTTTAGCATTTGGCGCCCCCGGGTTTTGGTCAACACGAACTTCACCAGCCCGGAAACGAAACCAACCGATGCTGGACGATTTCTACAAAGTCGTTGCGTGGGACGTTCTCTGGCCTCCCTGAGTTTCATTGGCCGGGACTAGAACCGCTTG
>CAVZJL010000023.1:0-153074 GCA_963775365.1 uncultured Acidobacteriaceae bacterium
TTTCTTAAGGTGTAGCTTTCGATATTTTTTGGAAACAGATGCGTCTGCTGCCGGTTACGAGCATCTGAAAAGTAGTTTGCCGGCGTTTTGCTCGGCCCGCAGGAGAGAAGAACATGGCAAGTCTGAAGGAAGAAGTCCAGAGCAACGGAGCACGGACGCGAAAGTCGACTTGAAACTCGAGGTGGTCGTCATTCCCGTCTCGGATGCCGACCGCGCGAAGAAGTTCTACGGGGGCCTCGGGTGGAGGCTCGATGCCGACTTCCCTTTCGATAACGGCTTCCGGGTCATCCAGTTCACGCCGCCCGGCTCGGGGTGCTCGATCCAATTCGGCACCAACATCACGCCGGCCGCGCCCGGCTCGGCCCACGGCCTCTACCTGATCGTCTCCGACATCGAGGCTGCGCGCAAAGAACTCGCCGCTCGCGGTGTCACGGTCAGCGAGGTATTCCACCCCGGGGTGCCCGGCGCGCAGTTCCAGACCCGACGGCGCAGCGGTCGCGTCCCCGGGCCCGCGCCCGATCACGGAACCTACCGCTCCTTCGCCACCTTCAGCGACCCGGACGGCAACGGGTGGCTGTTGCAGGAGGTGACCACCCGGCTGCCCGGGCGTATCGACACCGCCGAGACAGCCTTCGCTTCCGTGAGCGATCTGGCTAGCGCGCTTCGGCGTGCGTCGGCCGCCCACGGCGAGCATGAGAAGCGCATCGGGCAGGCCGACCCGAACTGGCCCGACTGGTACGCCGCCTACATGGTGGCGGAGCACGCCGGCGCAGCGCTGCCGCAGTGAACAATATTTAGCGGATTGGATGCAGCGCCGGTCCCTCTGCGCGGGAGACAAAGTGCGAAGCGTCAACTTCTATCCGTACTTGCTCGCTTCGCCCAAATTCGCTAGCTCCTCTACGACCCCTTCGCCGACGGCCTGTGCGAATATGGAGAGGCTGTCTGAGGAAGCCACGTGAGCAGCTATGAACCGGCGCCACTCCAATTCGTCACCCGCCGATCCTGGTATCCATGGCTCGTGGTCGGCGTCACCTGCATCGGTGGGTTCATTGGCCAGCTCGACGCCAGCATAGTTCAACTGGCGCTGCCCAGCCTTGAACGGGAATTCGGCGCGAATCTCGACGAAGTCAGCTGGGTGGCCATCGCCTATTTGCTGGCCTTTGCGTCCGCGCTTCCCATCTTCGCTCGTTTATCAGAGACAAAGGGCCGCAAGCTCCTTTATCTCGCCGGCTATGCCCTATTCACTCTGGCTTCCGCC
The DNA here is from genome assembly GCA_963775365.1 of uncultured Acidobacteriaceae bacterium. Lineage (GTDB taxonomy): Bacteria > Acidobacteriota > Terriglobia > Terriglobales > Acidobacteriaceae > PALSA-350. Next base: position 1,259 of record CAVZJL010000023.1, read on the forward strand.
TTGTGCGGTTTGGTATCTGATCTGCGGCTTGCTCATCGCGTGCCGAGCCATCCAGGGCGTCGGTGGCGCTCTGTTGGGAGCAAATAGCATCACCATCCTGGTCAAGGCTGCGGGTCCCAGCAGGCTAGGGCGGGCCATGGGACTATTCGCGGCGGCACAGGCAGTCGGCATCAGCGCCGGGCCGGTGATCGGCGGTCTGATCCTGGCGAAATTGGGCTGGCGATGGATATTCCTGGTCTCGGTTCCCTGCGGGCTGGCAGGCGTAATTGTGGGATGGTTGGCCTTGCCGCAAACGCCTCAGCCCACGGCAAGCAAGCGCTTCGATTGGCAGGGTGCGATTTTGCTGACCCCTGCGCTCACCTCTCTCGTTCTGATGCTGAATGAAGGGCAAGCCTGGGGGTTTAAGTCAGCCGCAATGCTTTGCGCACTGCTTGTGGCCGTCATCTTCCTCCCCCTTTTCGTGTGGCGAGAGTGGCAACAGCCCGATCCCTTGATCGATCTTCATCTCTTTCGCTCTCCCGCGTTCTCGGGCGGCCTGGCGGCTGTCAGCCTTTCCTATGCTCTCCTCTATTCGATGTTCTTTCTGATGTCGTTCCTGTTCATTCACGGATTGAAGGAATCGCCAACTTTGGCCGGCCTGCATCTCGCCCTGATCCCGATCGCCCTTGGCTTGGTAGCGCCCATCAGTGGAAGCATCTACGCGCGGGTGGGGGCCAGGACGATGACTACCTCCGCCATGCTGCTTTGCATTTGCGCCTTGGTGTGTGTTGTCGCGCAGCCTGGCGGGTCACACTGTTTACCATTACGGAGTGATGGGTGCGCTCGCGCTCTTCGGCGTGGGACTGGGCATGTTCATCGCGCCCAACAACAGCGCGACCATCGCTGCCGCTCCCGCGAATCGAACCGGCGAGGCTGGCGGCATGCTCAATCTCATGCGAGCCCTGGGTTGCGCGATTGGCATCGCTACCGCTTCGGTTACGTTATCGTGGCGTCTGTTTGTGTATACCGGGAACGGCCATCGGACCACTAAGCGTTCCGACACACATTCTGCTGGCGGCAACGGCGGACGTGTTATGGGTCCTTGCCGGCTTTGCGGTCGCGGCAGCAGGCTGCGCTCTGCTGCGAGACGCAGTCGCAGCAGCGTTCCAAGCAGTAGTCGAAAGGCCGGACTGCGACCTCAAAGGCAGGGGAATAGCCGCCCGCGTGTTTGTGAAACAATAACCGGTGACTCATATTGGTAGAGGGACGCAATGCCAATTGATCCGAAGACGACAGCTCTGTTGCTTATCGAGTATCAGAATGATTTCACCAGCGAAGGCGGCGCGTTGCATCAAGGTGTGAAGGCGGTGATGCAGAGCACGAACATGCTCGCCAATTCCGTGCAGGCTGCGAACCAGGCGCGAGCCGCAGGGGTCACCGTGATGTTCGCTCCGATTTCCTTTGCCAAAGGTTATGGCGAGATCACCCCGGATCCTTATGGCATCCTCAAAGGCGTGGTGGACTCGAATGCGTTCGTACGCGGCACCTGGGGCGCTGCCATCGCGGACGCTATCTCGCCTGCTCCCGAAGACATCGTGGTCGAAGGAAAACGCGGGCTCGATACCTTTGCCAGCACAAATTTGGATTTCATCCTTCGCTCGCGCGGGATCAAAACATTGGCCGTCGCCGGATTCCTGACCAATTGCTGTGTGGAATCGACCGCGCGTACGGGCTACGAGAAGGGCTTCCACATCGTTGCGCTCTCTGACTGCGCAGCGACGCTCTCCGACGAGGAACAACGATTCACCTTCCAAAAGAACTTGCCCATGTTTGCCCGCATCCTTACCCATAAAGAGTTTCTGGCGGATCTGGCTTCCAAGTGATGGCTGGGAATAAGGTAATCGAGTGTTCAAGCGAACGATTATTTCCGCTGTTTTACTGTTCCTGCCTGCATGCGCCCTTGCGGCCGAGTCCGGGAACCCCGCCATTCGCGCGGCGATCGAGAAGTTTATCGACGCACAGGATATCTCCGGAGCGGTCACGGTGGTCGTCTCTAAGGACAAGGTGCTCGCGCTCGATACCATCGGCTTGGCCGACATTGCAAAGAAAAAGCCCATGGAGCCGGACACCCTTTTCTGGCTCGCCTCCATGACCAAACCCCTCACTGGGATTTCCATTCTTATGCTGCAGGACGAGGGAAAGCTCAAGGTGAGCGACCCCGTCGAAAAGTTCATTCCCGAGTTCGCCGCCCTCAAGACGCCCGCCGGTCAGCCTGCGCACATCACCATCGAGCAGATCCTCACCCATACTTCGGGTCTGGGCGAAGGCGATGCCGCCGCCATCAAGAGCGCCCATACTCTGGCCGATCTGATCCCCATCTATCTTGCATCGCCCATGCTGTATGAACCAGGCGACCACTGGCGTTACACGCAGTCCGGCATCAACGTAGCGGCGCGCATCGTCGAAGTGGCCAGTGGGCTCTCCTTCGACGATTTTGTCAGCAAGCGCATTCTCAAGCCGCTGGGCATGAAGAACACCACCTTCTACCCCAACAAGAAGCAACGATCTCACCTGGCAACCCCTTACATCAAAGACAAGCAGACCGGGTACGCTGACCGCGGCGCCCTACGCCGCCTACGGAAACAAGGGGCAACCGCCTTTCGGCAACGCGGGGCTTTTCTCAACCGGCCCGGACTACGCGCGCTTCTGCCAGATGCTGTTGAACGGCGGTACCTTCAAGGGCAAGCGCTATCTCAGCCCTGCCGCCTTTCAAGAACTCACCACCGTGCACACCGGCGAACTCAAGACAGGCTTCCTGCAAACCGAAGAATATGGAAACCGGGGAATGAACTACGGCTGGGGAATCGGTGTGGCCATCCTCAAGTCTCCGCACCCCGGTGTGGCGGAGATGCTTTCGCCGGGCACCTACGGTCATGGAGGAGCCTGGGGCACCCAGGCATGGATAGACCCGGTGCGCGGCCTTGCTTACATCCTCATGGTGCAGCGCCCGGGCACCAACGGCGACGCCAGCAAGCTTCGCCAAGCCTTCCAACAAGCGGCCTCCGATGCTTTTCCGAAGCCCTAATCTCCGTAGAAACAATTTCCAGGTTTGGATTGGGATGTGGCCCCAGGCAGACCTATGACGCCTGGAGGATCTATAAAGGATAGAGACACATTGAAACCTGCCCCCTTGCAGCCGAGGTGAAACTGCGATGTGGATCGTCAAGCTAGCGCTCAACCGGCCTTACACCTTCATCGTGATGGCGCTGCTCATCCTGATTGCCAGCCCGGTGATGATTCTTCGCACCCCCTCCGACATCTTCCCCAATATCGACATACCGGTGATTTCCGTGGCGTGGCAATACGCTGGTTTGAACGCCGAGGAAGTGGAAGGACGGATCACCTCGCCCTTTGAGCGATCGCTCACGACCCTGGTCGATAACATCCAACACCTCGAATCAACCTCGTATAACGGCGAAGCGGTGATCAAGGTTTTTCTTCAGCCGAATGCCAACCTGGCAAATTCGATGGCGCAGGTAACAGCGGTTTCGCAGCAACAGCTCAAGCAGATGCCGCCGGGCGAGCAACCTCCGGAGATCATCAACTACAGCGCATCGAGCGTGCCGATTCTCCAGATCGGCCTTTCCGGCAAGGGCCTCGACGAGCAACAGCTCAACGATCTGGCGATGAATTTCGTCCGAACGCAGATTGTCACCGTGCCGGGTGCTGTCGTTCCCGCCCCTTACGGGGGCAAGCTCCGCCAGATCATGGTGAATCTCGATCCGCGGCGCATGCAGGCCAGAGGCCTGTCTTCCACTGACGTGCTGAATGCCGTGGCCAACCAGAATTTAATCTTGCCCTCGGGCACGGCGAAGATAGGCGAGGACGAATATGAAATCCGCCTCAATGCCAGCCTGAGAACGGTCGCGGCGCTAAACGATCTGCCGATCAAGCAGGTAGGCGAGTCCACCATTTATCTGCACGATGTTGCCACCGTCAGCGACGGCTTTGCACCGCAGACCAACATTGCCCGCCAGGACGGGCAGCGCGGCGTTCTGGTCCTGGTCTTGAAGGCGGGCAACGCTTCCACCATCGACGTGGTCAAAGGGGTGCGCCACCTGCTGCCGCGCATCGCATTGACCGTCCCCCCGCAATTGAAGATGCAGCCGCTGCAGGATCAATCGCTCTTTGTGAGAATGCGGTAAGCGGGGTCGTCCGCGAAGCGATCATCGCCGCCGTGCTCACCGGCCTGATGATTCTGCTCTTTCTAGGCAGCTGGCGCAGCACGCTCATCATCGCCATTTCCATTCCCCTTTCCATCCTTACCTCCATCCTTATTCTCAGTTTCCTGGGTGAAACCATCAACATCATGACCTTGGGCGGCCTGGCGCTGGCCGTCGGCATCCTGGTGGACGATGCCACGGTCACCATCGAGAACATCGAGCGCTATCTCGAAAATGGCTACCAGGTCTACGATGCGATCCTGGAAGGAGCCGCGCAGATCGCCGTTCCCGCTCTGGTCTCTACCCTGTGCATCTGCATCGTCTTCCTGCCCATGTTCTTTCTTACCGGCGTGTCCCGCTTTCTTTTCGTTCCTCTGGCGGAAGCCGTGGTATTCGCCATGCTGGCCTCGTATGTTCTCTCCAGGACGCTGGTTCCCACGCTGGCGCTATACCTGCTCAAGCTGAAGGATCACCACCAGGCGCCTACCCGGAATCCATTCGCGCGCTTTCAGAGGGCTTTCGAAAAGGGATTCCAGCGGCTTCGCGACGGCTACCACCGGTTGCTCACCGGGCTGGTTTACCGGCGAGCGCTGTTTGTCCTGTGTTTCTCGGCGCATGCCTGTGCACCTTCTTCCTGGTGCCCTTCCTGGGGCAGGATTTCTTCCCCAGTTCCGACAGCGGTGAGTTCATCCTGCATGTGCGAGCAAAGACCGGCACCCGCATTGAGGAGACGGCGCGGCTCTGCGACCTGGTGGAGAACTCCATCCGGCAAGTGGTTCCGCCGCCGCGAAATGGGCACCATCGTCGACAACATCGGCTTGCCCTATAGCCCCATGAACACCATGCACAGCACCGACGGCATGATCGGGGCGGGCGATGCCGACATCACCGTCTCGCTCGACGCCAAGCATCACCCCACGGCGGACTATATCCGGACCTTGCGCAAAAAGCTGCCCCAGGAATTTCCCGGCGTGACCTTCTCTTTCCTGCCCGCCGACATCATCACCCAGATTCTCAACTTCGGCCTGCCGGCGCCGATCGACGTGCAGATCGAGGGCTCTGATGTCGAGGCTAACCGTGGAGTAGCTGACCAAATCCTCAACCAGCTCCGCCGGGTGCCGGGCATCGCCGACGCTGCGCATCCAGCAAGCCTTCGATTACCCCAGCTTCAATGTCGATGTGGACCGCACCAAGGCCATGCAAGGCGGCTACACCGAGGCCGATGTCGCGGGCAGCCTGTTGAATTCGCTCAGTGGCAGCTTCCAAACCTCGCCCATGTTCTTTTTGAATTGGCGCAACGGCGTCGAATTACAACCTGGTGGCGGAGGCTCCGCAGTACGACATCCAGTCCCTGCAGGATCTGCAGAGTATTTCGTTGAACGGGCAAAAAGCGGTGCGCCCTGAAATCCTTGCCGATGTCGCATCCATCCAGCGCTCGCACGAGATGCAAGTAGTCAACCACTACAACATCCGCCGCGTGATCGATATCTACGCCTCGGTCCAGGACCGCGATCTGGGCGCGGTCGGCCGAAACGTCACGCAGATTGTCGACCAGGAACGTAAATTTTTGCCGCGGGGCAGCTTTATCACCGTTCGCGGGCAATTGGAGACCATGCGCGCGTCGTACATCGGGTTGGTTTCCGGCCTGGGCTTCTCCATTGTTCTCGTCTACCTGCTCATCGTGGTCAATTTCCAATCATGGCTCGACCCTTTCATCATCATTACCGCGCTTCCGGCAGCTCTGGCAGGCATTGTCCTCTTCCTCTTCGTCACCCATACCACGCTCAGCGTTCCCGCGCTCATGGGCGCTATCATGTGTATGGGCGTGGCAACGGCCAATAGCATCCTCGTGGTTTCCTTTGCCAAGGAGAGGCTTCTGTATCACAGCAATCCGGTTCAAGCGGCCATTGAGGCGGGAGCGACGCGCTTTCGTCCGGTTATGATGACGGCCCTGGCAATGATCATCGGCATGGTACCGATGGCTCTCGGCCTGGGCGACGGAGGCGAGCAAAACGCCCCCCTCGGCCGCGCCGTCATTGGCGGCTTACTATGTGCCACGGTCGCCACCCTTACCTTTGTCCCCGCGGTCTTCAGCCTGCTGCACCGCAGCCCCGCATCGGGTGATGGCCAGTTGGCGGCGGAACGCGGTCGCGAGCCGATGCATGCGTAAAGCAACTTGGGGCGCCTGATGCTCAGGCGTAGCCCCCTTGGAGAAGGATGCAATGACGACCGGTCAGATCAAGCAGGCTGAAGTCGATCCCCTCACCGAGGCCCCCGTCGAGGGGGTAAGCACCAAGGCCCTTCCGCGATGGATATGGCTGTGCCTGGCGGCTGGAGTTCTGGTGCTCGGCTTGGTCATCTACACCGGCATTCATGCCCGCGCCACCGCGGAGTCGAGTCTGGTTGAGGCAACTGACGAATCTTCGCTGCCGACGGTCGCGGTAGTCCACCCCAGCCCGAGCGGCTCGGCCGCCCAGGAGATCGTGCTGCCCGGCAACGTCACCGCATACATCAACACACCTCTGTACGCCCGCACCAGCGGGTATCTCAAGGCCTGGTATGCCGATATCGGTGCACGGGTCAAGCAGGGGCAACTGTTGGCCGTCATCAGCTCTCCCGAGGTGGATCAACAGCTCATGCAGGCACGCGCGGATGTCGTCACCGCGCAAACCAATGCCGGCCTGGCTCAGGCGAATGCGACCCGTTACCAGGGACTCTTGCAACAGAATGCGGTTACCCAGCAGGCCACGGATACCTACGTCTCCCAGGCGCAGTCCACCAGTTCCGCAGTCAAAGCGGCCCAGGCCAATGTCCGGCGGCTCGAAGAGCTGCAATCTTTTGAAAAGATCTATGCCCCGTTTGACGGAGTCATTACTGCCCGAAACACGGATATCGGCAGTTTGGTGGCTGCCGGCGCGAACACCGCGCCCCTGGAACTCTTCCATCTTGCAGCCATACGCAAATTGCGAGTTTATGTATCGGTGCCCGAAGCCGATTCACAGTCCGTGCGCACCGGCGCCGTGGAAACACTTACCCTCGATGAATATCCTGGCCAGGTCTTCAGCGGAGTGATCGTTCGCAACGCGAATGCCATCGACCCTGCTTCCCGCACACTGAATGTCGAGCTCGATGTCGATAACGCGCAAGGGCAGATCATGCCTGGAGCCTACGCCTTTGTGCACCTCAAGCTTCTGCAAAAGGAGCGTACGCAAAGCGAATCCCTGGTCATTCCTGCTGACACGCTGCTCTTTCGGGCAGAAGGTCTGCGGGTCGGCGTGGTGCGCAACGGCGTCGCCCAGGTAATTCCCGTCACCATCGGTCGCGATTATGGCAACAAGGTTGAGATCATCCAGGGCTTGCTCCCCAGCGACAACGTCATTTTGAATCCTGCCGACTCGCTGGTCAGCGGCACTCCCGTGCGCGTGGCTGCTTCCAACCCCTGAACCATCAATTCGCCGGCCTCATTGCGGCGGCCTGTAGGTAACACCGAGTTGCTGAAACAAAAATGTGTAGAGATCAGCCACCTGTTGTTGCAAATCCGCGCTGGAACTGGAACCGTGTCCAGCATCCGCAAAGGTCTTTAGCAGTATCGGAGCCTGCGAACTGCTGGCCGCTTGCAAACGGGCAGTGAACTTACGCGACTGCGCGGGGTTCACTCGCGGATCGTTGTCGCCTGTTTCCATAAGAACGGCCGGATATTTCGTGCCATCCACCACGTGGTGGTAGGGCGAATAGGCGTAGAGCGCCTTGAACTGTTCAGCATTCTTCACACTGCCATACTCGGTCGTGTTGAACTGGCCATTGGGGTCTAGTTCCACGCGCAGCATGTCATAGATGCCGACCAACGAGACGACGGCGCGGAACTGCTCCGGATGCTGTGTGATCTCCGCTCCCATCAGCAGACCGCCATTCGAGCCACCAAGGGCGGCCATGTGTGCGGACGAGCTCCAATACTTGTCGGCCAGATATTGCGCGCAAGCCGAAAAATCGTCGAAGACATTCTGCTTGCTGGTCAGGTTTCCGGCCCGGTGCCACGACTCACCGTACTCCGCACCCCCGCGGATGTTGGTGATCACCAGGGTGTAACCCTGTTGCAGCCATGGTCTCCAGTAGATGCTCCCAACAAAATCCGGCGATTGGCTGATGCCGTACCCGCCGTAACCATAGACGAGCGTTGGCACGGTTCCATCCATGGCAGAACCACGCCGATGGATGATGTTCATGGGAATCTTTGTCCCATCCTTTGAAGTCGCGAAACGCCGGTCGACAACATAACCGGAAACAATCTCGCTGGCTGGCTGAGAGAGCGCAGTAGTCTCGAGTTGAGTATGAGCGCCCGGATGATAGGTCGAGTAAGCCGGCGGGGTTAAGAACCCGCTCGCCTGGATGGCCAGGGTTTCGGCGCCTGCGGCCACTACTTCTGTAACTCCTGAGATCGGCGGCAGCGGTACTTCCGGGAGCCGCCTTCCTTTGTGGTCGTACACCAGGACACGGTTCGGTCCCCCGTCGATGGTGGTCACATAGATACGGTCCGTCGTCACCAGCACCGGGTGGGAATCTCCCTCTGGTCCGTCGTGTACTATGCTGGCTCTTCCTTCAGGGATGATGGTTTTTGCCTCGCGAAGTATCGGGGTCTTCGCCGAGAGTTCAAGGATCTTGCCCCGCGGTGCATCCTTGAGCGAGGTTAAATAGAGCATATCTTCCACCGCAGTGCCCGGAGTCACCGTCACGATCTCGTCACTGTAAGTAGAGATCTGCTCCCACGAGCCGCCGGGCTCACGCACAAAATTCGCATAAGTGCCCCCGTCGCCGTCTTCTGCGCTGGCAACGATCCATTTGCCGCTTGGATCACTATCGAGCGCAATCTGGGCCAATGGGGTCAATCCTTTGTCGAGGACGACCCGATCCTCCGTCTCTGGAGTCCCGAGAACGTGTTCGAAGACCTTTTGGTTTTTGAGGAGTGTGGCCTGACCGGCCGTAGCAACCGCGGGGGTGTAGCCGGCGTAGATAAAACCCTTATTTCCCGGTAACCACGCCACGCTACGTCTTTTGCCGTGGAAGCCCATCGATACGAAGGGATCACCTACCTGCTTACCGGTAGTGGTGTCAAAAACGGTGAGAGCTGAGCGTTCACTGCCGCCAACCGCAATGCCGACGGCGACCAGGCTGCCATCAAGCGATGGCGTATACCAATCAATCGAAGTATGGCCCGTCGGGATCAAGCTTGGCGGGATCCAACAAAACTCTGGCATCTGCCGGTGGAGTGCCTGGTGTTCCAAGACTTGAGGACGTCATCAGCACCGCCTGCTGTTGCACCGTGCGATCCAACTGGAGATAGAAAAAATGTCCGCCGCGGAAGTCGAGGCTACTCTCGACGGCGCCTTGCTTTTCTTTTGGATTCCTGATGTCGTGCAACACTAAGGGCCACGCCGGAGCTTTCTGAAAGTAGTGCAGCGAGTAGGCATTTTCTGCAGCCACCCATTGCTCGGTTTCGGCGCTCGTGCCGTCTTCAAGCCAGCGATAGTCATCCACCACTTTTACGCCGTGGTACTCATCCGTTACCGGCCGCTTCGGGGCAGTCGGCATATCCTGACCGAAAACACCGGCAGAGATCAATAAGAAACAAAGCAGGCCTCGCATCCGCAAACACTCCTTCGGGCAAACGCTGACTATCCAATGGGGGCTAGAAGCTTCGGCGATTGTAGACGACCGATTGTCACGTATGCCCGTTAAATCCGCTGCACGGGCAGGAGCAAGCCGCTATAAGACGTCTACCTGTCAGGATTTCCTTGTGGGCTTAGCAGACTTACTGGTGACCCCGGATCGCTTAGGTTTCGGCGGAGGTACATAGTGAAAGCGAACCAAGTAGATAATTTCACCTTTGCCGTGCTTGGCTACCTTGAGCAGGTCCAGAACACCCAAAAAGCCCGATGCGCGCGCCAGCTCCGGGGTGATATCCGGAAAGCCGATGGTTTCGATCGAGTCCACCTCGATTTCGCCTTCATCCATCCGGTATCGGGTACCGGCCGTTACATGAGGGCGTAGCCAAAATCGAACGCTGCACGTGATCTCTCCGCGGCGAACTCCCTCGCGAAGTCGTCTGGTAAACATCATAAAAATTCCTTTGCTTCGGACTTGCTTACGAGCTCACGGTGACGTGCTGGTATGTCGCTGACTACACTGTACACATGGAACCGGGACTCTCGATTGCTCTGGCAGCTAACTGCAGCAAGAGCCCTGAGCGTGCGGCATGGCTTAACCGGCTCCCCGATGTGTTACGAAAGCTGGAGCAGCTATGGGCTTTGACGCCGGATGCCCCACTCAATGGTGAGGAGCCGAGTTGCTCGTACGTGGCGCCTGTGCGGACTGCGAACGGGACACCAGCAGTGCTCAAGCTTGCCATGCCTCATATGGAAGGAGAACACGAAATTCAAGGTCTGCGTTTCTGGGACGCAGACCCGACCGTGCAGCTCCTTGAGGCCGATGAAGCACTCGGCGCCCTGCTCCTGGAACGTTGTAAGCCCGGTACGACGCTTCGCGCACTTGCCGAGCATGATCAGGACCTGGTGATTTCCGGGTTGCTACGCCGCTTGTGGCGCACGCCATGCACGCCGCACCCGTTTCGCTCTCTATCCACTCTCACGGCACATTGGACCAGCGAGACGCTGGGCCAGATCGAGCAGGCGTCCGATTTGGGGCTGGTCCGCGAAGGGCTGCAGCTGTTTGAGGAGTTACCTCGCAGCGCTACCCGAGAGGTCTTACTGGCAACCGACCTGCACGCCGGCAACGTGATTCAAGCAGAGCGTGAGAAGTGGCTGGTCATCGATCCTAAGCCGTTTGTGGGAGACCCTGCCTACGATACGACCCAGCACCTCTTCAACTGTCGGGAACGATTGCGGCTCGATCCGGATAGAACCATCCGGAGCTTTGCAGACCTGGCTGGAGTCGAACACGAACGTGTGCGGCTTTGGACCTTTGCCCGTGCGGCGGCCGAGCCGCGCGACGATTGGGGCGATAACGATTTGCATTCACTCGCGCGATCCATAGCTCCCTGAAACGAGCAATATCCCCCATACAGCTATTTCTTAACGGCCTCACCAAATACACGTAGAAAGTTCCCCCCGCCGATCTTCGCGATCTTCATCCTGGGTGAAGCCAGTCTTTAACATCGCATCCACAACCACGTAGTAGAAACCAGCTGTCTGATCCTCCCAAGCCTGATTGGTGCGCTCCCCGGCATGAGGATGCTGTTGGCCGGGACCAGGCCGGCCGGGGCGAGGGCTCGGCTGGGTAAGCTTGGTATCCGTGCCGATGCACACATGATCGACGCCGATGACGTCGACGAGCGCCCGGAGATTACGCGCATAGTCGAGCGGCGTATCGGACAGATGCGTCCAGACACCGATCAGCCCCCCAGCATTGGCGACGATGATGGCCTGCTCTTTGCTGATGAGTCTTGGCCGCATCATCTGCGCCATAGAGGGATTGCTCCCCAGCTGTGTATCAAGGCCGGTGTGCGACACGATGACTGGCCGGCTGGTGATCTTGAGTGCCGCTTCCGTGGTCTGCATATTGGCATGAGCAAGGTCAACCAGAATGCCCAGCCGATTGCATTCTTTGATGACGGCTGCCCCGAAGGTGGTCAATCCGCCATAGCGCGGTGGGTTGGTATAAACATCGCCCAGGGGCACGGAGGCATCGCTGTCGTGAAGCAAGCCGAAGTGCCGCAAGCCCCGGTTGTAGGCTTCTTCTACCCGCTGCAGATGGCCTTGCAGGAAGTGGGCGCCCTCGACCGCCTGGATCACGGTGGGCTGGTGATTCTTATGCGCCGTGCGGACGTCGGCAGGAGTGAGGGAACGCTTCATGCCGTTGCGTTGCAGCTGCCGATCCATCGATGCCAGCCCCTTGAGGAAGCGGTCGTAGGCATCGCCGGGTTGGTAGTCCGTGGCAAAGGTCATGCAGATGGCGGAGAGGCCCGAGCGCTTCATCTCGCCGCGCAGGTCGATGTCCGGGCCCGGCATTTCGGCGCCGGTGAGAGGAACGTCGATGTGATTATGGGTGTCGATCCCGATCGTTTTGGCCACGATGTCAGGCACACGCGGATCGGTGTCATCTGCAGCCCACCCTGGGAGCGGACGCAATAGGATCGCCGCGCCCGCTGTCTTAGCAATCGTAGAGAGAAATCGCCGTCTGGAGCCGCTTATCTGCAATTCCATCAAGGGTCCTTTATCGACATTTAGCTGCGCTCTGAGCCGGAGGCGATTACATACGGAGTTGCTTTCATGGCAGCATGAATGCCCTCGAAGCCGCGATCCATAAGGTTTAAGAATGCCGATTGCACTTCCCTGCCCGTTCTTCCCTTACGCTGCTGACGAAGCCCTTCAGCGTATGCCGAGCTCCAGGCCGCCATAAGCAACGAGGCGAACAGATGTGCTTCCGGATCAGGATCAGTCCGGCCAATAGAATCCGCAAGCATTTTCGCGCAATCCCTTATGAATTCATCCCGTAGTTCGCGTATACGCGCTGACAGTGCTGGACTCTGCATAACCGTCTGGCAAAAGCGGGCTGTGCCAGTCGTAAACTTGGCAAAGGGATGTTTCTCTTTCAGGAGTCGATGCGCCAAATTCTGCATCGCGGCCGCGGGCGGCTCATTCGGGGAACGTCGCGCGAGTGCTTCCCGAATCATCTCCCGTCCTTCATCTTCACGATCAAAAAATAAGTCTTCCTTGCGTGGAAAGTAATTAAACACGGTCATTTTCGCAACGTTGGCCACTTCAGCCACCTCGGCAACAGTAACGTTGTCAAAGCCGCGCTCCATAAACAAACCAGTAGCAATATCAGATATCGCTCGCCTGGTTGCCAGCTTCTTACGTTCCCGCAGACCCTTTTCATTGGTCATCCATAAAAGTATACCGGGATTATTTTTGTACTTGGTACAAGTATTGTACAATTCACTCGTTATGACTGATGAAACCGTAGATGTTGTCATTGTAGGGGCCGGCCCAACCGGTTTAATGCTGGCCGTCGAAGTCGTTCTCGGTGGCGCTACAGCGATGGTTCTCGATCGTTTAGAGCAACCGGATGAGACCATCAAAGCGGGCGCGATTGGCGCGCTCGGTGGTGAAGCGCTGGAACGTCGCGGCATGGCGCCTGCCATCGACGCAGAAGAGCGCGCTATGACCGATGCGATGGCCGCGATGATGAAGTCGAACGGCATAACGACCGGGCCGCCCGCATGGCAAAAGATTGGCGGGCATTTCGCGGGTTTGTTTCTGATCGATCAGACACGCCAGCGCGAACCGGAGCGAAGACTGCGCGGGGTGAGGCAACAAGCTCTCGAAACAATGCTAGGCGCACGTGCACTGGAGCTCGGCATTGCAATAAAACGCGGATGGGAGGTCACCGATTTCTCTGAAAGTCCCGCAGGGATCACGGTGGAGGGGCGCAATTCGAGCCAGGACTTCCGTTTGAAATGTGCTTTCCTGGTGGGGTGTGATGGCGGACGCAGCCTGATACGAAAACGCGCCGGGTTCGATTTTCCCGGTACTGAGCCCACGCTTACGGGACACCAGGCGATCGTTACGCTGGATCACCCGGAGCGCTTATTGCCACTCGGCTGGCGCAGAACACCAAAGGGAATGCTCGCCTATGGACCGGGGCCTGGCCGGGTGTTTACGGTGGAGTTCGATGGCCCTCCGGGGGATCGTGACACACCCATTACCGTCGAAGAAGTGCAACGCAGCGTGCGCAACGTGAGTGGCGCCGACGTAACCGTAACAGCTATGCAGTCTGCCACCCGATTTACCGACAACGCCAGGCAGGCTTCTACCTATCGCAAAGGCCGTGTGCTCCTGGCGGGTGATGCGGCCCACGTTCATTCTCCCTTTGGCGGCCAGGGCCTGAATCTTGGTCTTCTCGATGCAGTCAATCTGGGATGGAAACTCGCCGCTGTTGTACGCGGGACGCTTCCGCAGGAACTGCTTGATACCTACACTGCGGAACGTCATCCGGTTGCCGCGCGCGTTCTGGCCAATACTCGTGCACAAGTTGCCTTAATGCGACCGGATGCTCTGACAACAGAACTTCGCGAGGTTGTTACGGGCCTTATGAAGACCGACGACGGTAATCGTTTCTTTGGAGAGATGATGAGCGGTATCACAACCCGTTACGAGCTTGGTGACGATCATCCGCTGGTGGGTAGGTTGTGTGGCAATCTCGCGCTATCCATCGATGGCACCGAAAGCAGGATGTTCAGCCGGATGCAACATGGGAATGGATTGCTCATTGACGCAACCAGCGGGGCTGCTTCAAGAATCGCGGAGGGATGGGCATCTCGTGTCAGTTGTGTTCAGGTCCGGGAAGGAACAACGATGCTGCTTCGTCCTGACGCTTGCATTGCCTGGGTGGACGATGACAATCATCAAGATGGACTCGAAGCTGCCCTCGAGCGATGGTTCGGAAAGCCTGGCGCTAGCTCGCATCGAACTGAGCCTTTGACATCGTCCAGCCGGGTTTCGTAGCTGTCTATTCTGCCCGAAGAGCCTCTATAGGCTCGATCGAGGCGGCGCGGTATGCGGGGACGGCAGATGCTACGAGCACGAGGAGACAAATCGAAAGCCCTGCCAGCACAATGATGATTGGGTCGAGCGGATCGACTGCAAATAGCTGCGAGCGTAGTAGAGGGGCGGCCAATGTGGCGCCAAATGCGCCAATGCCGCAACCCAGCAGACCGAGCTTGGCGCTCGAAGTCAGGATCAGCCGCATCACGCTGGAACGCTGCGAGCCGAGCGCCAGGCGGATCGCCATTTCCTGCGTGCGCTGTGCGGTGGAATAAGCAATGATGCCGTAGATACCAAGCAGAGCCAGCAATACAGCGGCGGTGGCAAAGCTGGAGATGAGCGCGGTGGTGAAACGTCGCGGCGCCTGCCCCTCATCCACGACCCGCTCCATCGATTCAAGCTGGGTGAGTGGCAGTTGAGGATCGATGGAATGCACAATCGAGCGCAGCGCGCCGGCCATTTGCTCCGGGGGCTCTTGGCTGCGCAACACAATCGAGCCTGCATTGCCGGCCAGCATGTCAGCAGTCGCGAATGGACCGACATCCGCTTTGAGTTGGCTCACGGGAAAGTACGCCTGGCTCGTCGTGGGCAGGTCGGCTGCAAGCTCTTTGACATCGTTGATCTCTCCCACGACGGTCACCCAGGGTACCGTCGTTGCCTCCGCCGGCCCACGGTGCAGGCGTTTGCCGACGGGGTCCTGCCCTGGCCAGTAGTGCTCTGCCAGGGTTCGATTGACGATGACCACAAGCGAAGCATTCGCATCGTCATCAGCCGGGGTAAAGTCACGCCCGCGCATGAGCGAAATGCCTGCGGCACGGAAGTAGCTCCCCATCACCTCAGATCCCCAGACAAGGTTCAGGCCCGCGCCTTTGGCCGGAATGTAGCCATCCGGTGTAAAGGTGGAGCGAACATCCTGGCCGGAGACGGGCAGTAAAGTAGTCACGCCCACTGCCTGCACGCCGGGCAACTGCTCCAGCTTGTGGCGCAGCTGCAAATTGAATGAGTCAATCGCGGCCTGGGTGCTGTATTGCTGCCGCGGCAAGTTGTAGTGGGCGGTCAGCATATGATCGGTGCGGACGCCCAGGTCGACAGAGCGCATCTTCTCGAAGCTACGTAGCAAGAGGCCAGAGGCAGTCAGCAGCACCAGGGCCACTGCGAGTTCGGCTATCACCAGGGCCGCGCGCAGGCGCGAGTGCCCAGCGCCGGCGCTGCCGGTACGGCCGCCTTCTTTCAATGCCTCGTTGACGTCAGTGTGCGCGGAAGCCAGGGCTGGAATCAGTCCGCACAAGCAGCCGGTAAGGATCACTAACCCAACCGCAAAGGCCACGACTCCCCAGTCAAGACCGATGGAGGTCACGCGGGGCAGCGTTTCAGGAAAAAAGCTGACGCCAACACGGAGTGCTACCCAAGCCAGTGCCAACCCTATGAGGCCGCTACCCGTGCTGAGCAGCAAGACCTCGACCATGGATTGACGCAGCACCGCCGCACCACTAGCACCCAACGCCAGGCGCACGGAGATTTCGCGCCGCCGGCCAATCACCCGCACCAGCAGCAACCCCGCCAGATTGGCACAGGCAATGAATAGCACAATCATTACCGAGAAAAAGAGCGTGCGAACCAGCGGCCGAGCCTGCGCCACGGTGGCCTCGTCGAGTGGTTCGACCAAGGGATGAATGCGGCGCTGGGAGAGCGCCGGGGGAAAATTGCGCATGACCTCCCGTGCCGCTCCGGCTGCATCCTGTTGCGCCTGGGCGGGCGTCACATCGGGCCGCAAACGTCCTACCAGGTAGAAGCTCCACCCTCCCTGGCCCTGCAGTTCATCGGGGGTCAGGCTCATGGGGATCCACAGCTCACTACGATTCAACCGGCCTGGAATCAGGGGAAATTCGAAGTCACGCGGCATCACTCCGATAACTTCGTAGGGCTTGCGGTCGAGCAGAATCTTCTGGCCAAGGATATTTCTGTCGCCCTGGAAGCGCGTTTGCCACATCTGGTAGCTGAGAACAGTTACCGGTGTATGCGAGTCGTCTTCTTGTTGCGTAAAGCCGCGGCCTATCAGGGGCAAGACTCCAAGAACCGGGAACATACTGGCGGTCAACCGAGCTCCGCTGATCTGTATGGCATCGCCTGCCCCCGAAAGCTCATAGGTAGATGGTTGATAACCGCCGAGACCGGAAAAGGCTCTGGTGTCGCGCATGTAGATACGCACTCCGGGTGCTGTGACTCCGGGAGTGTCACCGTCATAGTCGACCCCCTCAACGATATCCGCGAGCACCATCAGCCTGGAGGGATCGTGGAACGGCAGGGGCCGCAGCAGGACGCCCTCGACGATAGAAAAGATGGCGGTGGTGGCGCCGATGCCAAAGGCCAGGGTTAGGGCTGCGGTGAACGTGAATCCCGGCGACCGGCGCAACTGCCGCAGCGCATAGCGCAGCTCTCGCAATATATTCCCCATCAGATTCAGCAATGCCGGCCACTCTGCTCTAAGAAAATGAGATTCGTTCCTTAGAGAAGGATAAATCGAGTGTAAAAGACGATAATCCTTGAAGAGGATATCCTCGCCCAAAGGAGAATCGCCCGTGCGCTGTATCGCGATCGTCCTACTGGCACTTCTTGCGTTGTCATGGAAGCCATCGCACGCAAAAACGATTCCGGTGCAGGAAACGGGAGCAGTTCCTCAGCCACCCTCACCAAGGCCTAACCCGGATGCCTCCGGCAAATACCATTTGGGCGATGGCGTCACCCCTCCCAAGCTCGTCTATGCTCCAGACCCGGAATTTACCGCCGAGGCTCGTCGCAAGAAGTTGCAAGGCGTGGTGGTCGTATCCCTGACAGTCGACACATCGGGAAATTCGCAGGAGGTCCGCGTTGCCCGTTCCATGGCAGAGGACGTTAGCAAGAAGGATAAGGACATCGCCGAGGGTCTTGACGAAAAGGCAGTGGAAGCAGTGAAGCAATACAAGTTCAAGGCAGGACAGTTTGAGGGCAAGCCGGTGCCGGTAGAGATTGAAGTCAAGGTCAATTTTCGAATCTTCTGAGCTCGGGCACTTTACGACGCCTTTGCCCGCAAATACGTTCTGCGAATTTTCATGAGCTCGTAGAAAGCAGTGAAGAAATCGAGCGGTCCCACCTTCGAACCCGCAACATCCTCCCAACGCGGCAATGGGCTTTCGTAAATCACCTCGTCGGCGAAGGACGCATCCTTTTTATGCAGCGCCATAAAGCGGGCGATGATTTCGACGTCGAAGATCCAGCGCGATTGAAACGGTGCCGCGAGAATAGATTCCAATGCAGGCGTGATGCGGAAGAGTTTTGCGCCACACTGCGTATCGTAAATCGGCAGTCCTAACATAATCGAAACAGCGGTGGCAAAGCAGCGTCCGAGGTAATGGCGGATGGGCCGTCTATGGATGAAGTGCCCGAGAAGACGCACCCGGGAACCGAAAATCATTTCCAGCTTTGGGTTTCCGATCAACCGGTTCAGCAACACAGGAATCACCTGCAACGGCGTTGCAAGGTCCGCATCCCAGAACCCCGTGACACGGACGTCCCCACGAGCAACGACGGCTAGCATACCGCTGCGTACCGCCTCAGCCTTGCCGCCATTCGGCTGCTTATCCAGAACCTGAATACGGTCCGGATGTTTTGCGCGCAATGTCTCAAGCACGCTCAGGGTTGCGTCACGGCTGCCATCGTTGACAAATAGGAAGTCCACCTGCCCATCTTCCGCGAGGAACTCGGAGAAGCGGACGGGCTGTAGGCGCGCTGCTTCGTTAAAACAGGGGACCACCACAACACACCGTGCTGCGGGAGCAATGCCGGCGGCTCCACTCCCGATTTGTGTGTCCATCCAGGAACCTCAAGAACGCGCGGAGTCTTGAACTGGGCGGCAATTCAATGCTGCCGGCAGTCGCTGAAGTGATCTTATTACGAAGGGACTAACAAGCCGTCGAGCCGGATGGGGATAGAATCTCGTTCCACGGGTGCCTCGAACGCTGACGAGCGCCCCACACCCAGAGATTTCTTTCAACGAAGGAAATCTCGGGTGTGCTGGCGTCCATCCTTCGTGAGGGGAGGGTCAGAAGGCCTGGTGGCTACGAAATAATGGCTGAGTGTTCCGCACAGATTCTCGCGTGGATGTGGGTTTCCTGTTCGCGTTGGAAGCTGTTCAATACATACCCGCACAGAACATCTACGTTGCAAGTCTTGGCTATTTCGTCCGTAAGGTGTTCGACCTGCACCGCGGCATCCACCTTACCTTGCGCCCACAACGTAGGTGAAAGCTCCCCACAGGCGGCAACCCGGGAATGCTCTCCGGTCGCCATCTTGGCCACGGAAGAAAGTAGATCGCCGAAGACTCTTCAGGAATCGGTCCGAGTCAGGCAAATCATTCACCATGAATGTTGAGAGCGCTGCGTCAACATCCAAAGAGAGATACAGTCCCTGTTCCATGGCAGCTGTACCGTCCACGCCGCGCGCCAGCAATGCCTCCAGAACACTCTTCCGGTGTGACTCGGTCGCGATCACAATCACCGGATTTCCTGCCTTTAAAGCAGCTTCCACAAAACTGGTAAAACCACAAATTAGCGCCGCCTCGTCAGGGTGGAACTGAACTCCGTGAGTGTGAGCCATCTCGGCCCTTGCCGGCATGGACGGCGGGAGAGCTTCCTGAGGGAAAAAGTAGCCGGGACCTTCACCGGCGGTAGCGCGAGTCGAAGGATCACCCGAGAGTCCCTTACTGACAAACTGCCTACCCTCACAAACTGCTTCTACAGCGGGCAACAGTTCACCGCCGGCGTATGCTTTCACAACATAGCCCAATGCCCCTAGGCGAAAAGCCTCCTGCGCCACATCGGCAGAAGACCCCTGACTCAAGAAGAGTATTTTGCAGTGAGGACAGAGCTTGCGGAGTCGTCGAGCCACTTCCATCCCACTGAGTGTGGGCAGCCCGATGTCAAGAACAATCAAGTCCGGTTGCAGCTCTTCGGCTTTGCGGAGCCCCTCTAGTCCATCAGAAGCCTCACCGATAACCTGCAAACCCGGCCTTCTACCCAACGTAGAACGCACGAATTTCCGGAACGGTTCGTAATCGTCGACAATGAAAAGCCGGACTATTGGCGCTTCCAAATGGTCTCCGCCTCCTCACTGTCCAAAACCAAGCCCTCAGTCTAGCTTGAATTTTATAAGGATTTCATATGAACTCATCGGATGTTGCCCTTGGGCAACATCCGATTATAGTGCCGAACACAGGGAATGGCCCGGCCTGAGGGCCATATCTTCGCCACCCCTTGGTCTTCCCTACCGTTACGCTGCCGGACTCTGAAGTATCTGCGCCAGCGCGTGCAGGCGGCTGGCGTCCGTAGTGTTCTTGGCATTGGATGCCTCCGTCTCCACAGAAGCTGCCATGCCATGCAACTTTGCCACGTCCTTCTTGCCCAGATGCGATGCCTGCGCACGGGCAATCGCCTTGTTGAGATCGGCGATTCGCTTCGCGGGCAGCCCCTGCGAGCGCCCTAACTGATCCAGATAAGCCCGCGCCACAACGAGCTGGGACGGCCATGTAATTTTTTGTTGATTTTGCACGTTGAGCTCGCCCAATTGGACCAGGTTGGCCGCATCGATCTCGTTCTGCGTAAGAAATTTGCTGGGCACCAGCTTGAAGACGTCGAGCCCACGCGCGATTTCCGACCCATAGATATAGCCGTTGTACCAATACGCCGACCAATCTCCGCCCAGAATAAATGTCTTGGCATCGATGGGTCCGCGATCGAAATAGGCAATCTCGTAGGGATGCGCTGGCGTCCGTGAAATCCACCACCGAAATGCCGCCCTGGTACCAGGCCTGGACTTCGATATCCCGTCCGGGGATTGGTACCAGCGATCCATTATGCGCAACGCAATTTTCTGTTTCCGTCTGCGCTGCGGGCATCTTGTAGTAGCTAGCCAATGAAAGTTTGTCGTCTTTCAGGTTGAAGATCGCATCCGCTCCCCACTTGTTGGGGTCCGTCGCACGGCAGCGCGGCTGCAGCCCGCCGCCCCACTCGTCGGTGAAGACCACCTTGGTTCCATCGTTAGAGAACGAGGCCGAGTGCCAATAGGAATAGTTCGGGTCATTCACAGCGTCCACACGCTTGGGATGGACTGGATCCCTAATGTCCAGCAAGAGGCCGTTTCCGGAGCAGGCCCCGGCCGCAAGGCCGATAGCCGAATACACGGTGATGTCATGGCATTGGTTCGTATCCGTCGGCTTCTCCGCTCCCTTGCCATGGCTTCCACCATTGTTTAGCCCATTTAATGCGCCGCTGCGCGCATCGATAAATACCCGCGGACTCGAAACCACCTTAGCTTGCTCCGGCGCGGCGACCGGGACCTTGATCACGTCGATACGGAATAACGATGTATTGGGGTCTTTGTCCGGAGCTTCGTCCGAGCAGCCCGCGAGCTCCGCCGCCGGCCGCACAAACGACGTTCCCGAGACGTAGAGGTAGACGTTGTCTTTATCGTTGGGATCGACCACCAGCGTATGCGTGTGCGACCCGCGACAGGTCTGCACGGCCGCCACTTGCTTCGGGTTCTTGATATCCGAAATATCGAAAATCCTCACCCCGCGAAAGCGATCCGGGCTCGCAGCCGGCACCCGCTGGTCCTTTTCATGCCCCGGCTCTGGCGGAGGCATTGGGGGGAACCCCTGTGTCCCGCAATCCAGCCGGCCATTGGGCATTTCGACCGACATGAACAGCAGATTCTTATAAACCGAAACATCGCCCTGGCCGCCCGGACATACCAGCGAGGTCAGCAGCGAGATCTTCGCCGGGTTCGAAATGTCGTAGAAGTTCACGCCATAGAAGTTGCCTTGAAAAAGGTGTGTACCCTGAAAGGCAAAATCCGAGTTCGAAAAAGCAAGCTGCGCGATCACCAGCTGCATAGGTTTTGAAAGCTTGGCCTTGTTTACACCCAGCGTGTCGAGCGTCTTCTGAACGACTGGATCGTCTGGTTGGGTGGCGGGCAATTGAAAGGCGTCGGCCTTCTTCAGGAATGCGAGGTGCTCCATGCCCATCGCCGCCTCACCGGCGTCGTAAAGACCGGGCTTCAGCCCGACGCGGGGATCGTTCATCGTGGAACCTGTCATCCCCGGGGGCAGCGGCGGGGGCGGTTGCGGAGTTGACGGCTCCTCTTCATCCGCGGGAGGGGCCGGCTTCGCCGCCGGAGCGGCCGGCGTTTGCGCTTTGACACCAACGATCGTCGAGTTAAATACGGCCAGGGCAAAGGCCGCAGCCACCAAGCGGAATGCGAAAGCCTGCGTACGGTTCATCGTTTCTCCTTCAACATATCTTCCATAATGTTTATCTCCGCCCGCTGGCTGTTATCCGCATCCGTGGCAAAGTCGAACAGATCGGCTTCCTCACCCGCACCGGGGGTATCGAACAACTGTTTCACCATCACCAAAGCCCCCTTGTGGTGCTGTATCATCCCGGTCAAAAATAGCCGGTCAAATTCCGCCCCTTTGGCTTGCTGCAACGCGTTCATCTGCTCCGGGGTAAGCATTCCCGGCATGGAGGGCATCGGCTTACCGCTCATATCCATATCAGGCATACCGGGCATGGCCATCGACACAGGCGCGCCCCGCGCTGCCAGCCACCGCTTCATAAACTTGATCTCATCCGTCTGCGAAAGGCTGATGCGTGCCCCGAGAGCGCGCACCTCTTTGTTCTGCGTGCGCGATGGAATCAGCGCGGTCATCTCCACCGCCTGCGAGTGATGCATAATCATGCCCTGCATGAACTCGATATCGGCCTGCGAGCGTGGAGGCGCCACCGCGGATGTAGAAGGCGGGAGTCTTTTGCTGGGGGTTCCCGGCGCGCCGGGTTGCACCACCGAGACCGGCCCGGAGCCCGATGCCGCTTGTTGGGCGTACCCCGCTGTAGCCATGCAGCCGCAGAGCAGTGCAGCGAACGTCGACTCAAAACAAGCCAGGATTCCGAAGGCGCGCGATCCGCCCCTAAGACGCAAGATCAACGGTTCATTTCCTCATTCGGGCGGGCATATTCGCTGCTCACACCGTATCACGGCGTGCCGTCCGTGTGATCGGGATAGGAGAAGGCCCGTTATGAAGAAGCTTTGACCGGCTCGCCCTTCAGGAAGGCCGCGATATGCTCGTTGAGAAATTTTTCGTCCGCCGGGCTCGCCCCCGCCCCGGCCGGGATGCCCCCACAGCGAAGGGATGGGCAGCAGCGTGCAGTGAGGGATCAAGGGCGCTTCATAGCGGGCATCGGTGACGGGGAAATACAGGTCGGTCGCCGACGGCATGTAGAGCACCTGTGCCTTGATCGATCCCAACGCCTTCCCCACATCTCCACCGAAGCCTGGAGTGGCTCCCACGTCATGTTGTTCCCAGGTGTGCATCTGCAGGATGAGATTGTTCGCGTCAGCGCCGGGAATGAAGTTGGTCTTGTAATGGTCCACCACCTGGGCAAAGGTGGTCCCGGCGGGTTCCTCGGACTTCCATAGCTCCTCGCGCCACCACTCCTGAGAAAAGAGCCACGCAGTCCATACCAGCGAAAATGCCTGGATGCCCTTCACCGGCTCCTCCTTGTAATCCCCGCCCTGGAAGGCCTCGTCCGTGGTCAGCGCGGTGATCTCGCTCTCCAGGCGGACGATGCCGTGGCCGTAGGTCTTGGCCGTGCCCGAGGTGGCAACGATGCGGTCCATGTAATCGGGATAAGAGACGGCCCATTGAAAAGCCTGCTGCGCTCCCATGGAGAAGCCGATGACAGCTTGGAGGTGCCGGACCCCGAGTTCCGCGGTCAAAAGTTGATGCACTGCTTCCACATTGTCGCGGATCGTGGTGACCGGAAAGCGTGGTCCGTGGAATGGCTCCGGCGTATTGCTGGGTGACGATGAGCGTCCATTGCCAAACAGCTCGGAGGTAATCAGGAAATGGCGCGCCGGGTCCAGCGCCTTCCCTGGCCCAATCAGCCATTCATAACCGTGCATATCCGCCATGTAGTGCGAAGGCAGAAGAATGGCGTTGTCTCCAGCCGCGTTCAGGTGTCCATAGGTGCCGTAGACGACCTTCGCTTCCGGTAGCGTGACCCCACTCTCGGTATGAAAGTTGTGAATCACAAACGTGTGCTCGACCGGCTCAGGTTTTGCCGGCGCGGTCTGCGAGTACGCTGCCAGCGAACAGCATGTTATGAAAATCCAGGCAAAACATTTCATGCCGCATCATCCTTGTCTTACGTTACTTGGTGAAAATGCTCTTGGGACACATCGCATGGACGCCCACGTTGCCATCCACCAGCTGCGTGATGTCGACGTCGACCGCTACGCTGGTCAGCATATAGGCGTCATCGCGGCTCAGGTGTTTCTGGTCAACCAGGAAGTTGATCATGTCGCGCACCGCGAGGGTGGTCGCTTCCTTCAAGTCCGGACTGAAGCCCATGCTGATGTAGCGGTGGGCGTCTCGGCTCGCGGCCAAAGCAGATGCTGGTCCTTGTGAACAACGAACCGGAATGTTCCCGAGAGGAAGGTTTCGAGCGCGGTGATATCGACTTCACCGTTGCCCTGTCCGGCGTGGCCATCGCCCACTTCAAAGAGCGCGCCCTTGGCATGGACAGGAATGTAGAGCGTCGTGCCGGCCACCAGCTCCTTGTTATCCATGTTGCCCGCATGCATCCAGGGCGGCGCGCTGTCGATGCGGCCGGCGGAAGGCGGCGGCGCATCGCCCATGCTGCCGAAGAAGGGATGCAGAGGAATGTCGATCCCCGGAGCGAAGTGGGCGAGCATCTTTGTGCGGTCCAGGGGAATGATCTTGGTGCGGCCGTAAGGATAGTCATTGGGCAGAAAGCCACGGCCGGCGCCAAAGCCGTTGCAGGCCCAGGGCACGTCGATGTCGATCTTCAGAATCTGCACTTCGAGCACGTCGCCCGGTTCGGCCTCGGCAATGTCGACCGGGCCGGTGAGAATATGGCCTCCCGGGCCCTTGTCCTTTACCTCCCGATATATGTCGGCGTTATAGGAGGGGATGTCGGAGGGCGCAACACCTTCTTTGATGAGGCGTTCGTTCGGACCGCAGGTGGAAAGGGTCTGGATGCGTACCGTATCTCCCGAGTGCACCGTAAGCACGGATTTGGCATCGGCCGAGTAGTAACCCCAGACCACGGTGGAGGGCGTGGCAAGCAGCGTGATCGGCGCTGCTTGGCCAGCAGCAACGGCTGCGAACAGAAGTGGCGTCGCTACAGCAAAGAGATACTTCATCGATTGCTCCTTATCGGCTGCTGTGGTGATGCGGAAGTACGATTTCCGGGAGAGCGTAGTGCGCATCGATCATGGCGCTTCAAGCCCGCGCTGATAGCGGAGTTCGTCGACCGTCACTCCCCACACTGTGTCTGTTCGCCTCGCGCCATCGGCTGCCCACCCGTCTATTTGGTAGAAACGCTCCGCGCGAACGTTACCCATCAGCACCCACAGAAGTGCACGGTGAAATCCGAGTTCGTAAAGGTAGGCACGAGCCGCCGACGCCAGGGCACGGCCCATCCCACGCCCCCACTGTTCGGGATCCACATAGAGCGCGCACAGTTCTCCATAATTCCCCAGATCCGGATCGCGCGACGGCGCGGTGGTGGCGAATCCACGGATCAACCCTTCTTCAACGGCCACGATTGTCCGCGGCTTGCGCGGGTCAAGACTGGTGAAATCGTAGGCGCGTGCTCGATCTTCGGGGTGAAGTTGATCCAGGTAATCTTCAGGAAGAAGCCCCCGATAAGCCACTTGCCATGAGCGGACGTGCACTCGGGCAACAGCCATTGCGTCAGGTGACTCAGCCGGACGGATCAGCATGCCCTAGCATGCCATGAATACGGCTATCGGCCCCGCCCGCAAGCGCCACAACTTACTTTTAGGTTCGAACTCCATAGGGTGGGGTTGATCGGTGATTGCCTGATGTCGAATCACGTGCATCTGTCCGCCCCGGCCGCGGCCACGCGCACAGCTGGCCTCGTTACCCTTCAAGCGACGCCACGCCGTCCGAAATCAACACGGAGCCGGAGATAAACTGTCAACTGTCCACCATGATGCGCTAGGTGCGTGAACGTCTCCGCTATTTGCTGATGACGTGGTCCGCGTCAAGCCATCAGAGCGGTCATTTACCGCCCGTCCCGAACTTCGCTAGCCACGGTCCATTAGGTTCAGGGGAGTGGTTGGCTTGGCGTGCGATGGAACGTGCCAGACGGAAGATCGCTCGTCTGAAAAGGCCTTCGGCAGTATCGGACAGCCTAGGGAGAAGTTCCCCAAAAGCAGAATCGTGGCACACTCGCTAGCCCGTTTCCCTACGGGTGAACTTACCGGAGCCCGACTTCAGGAAGACCGATTCGGGATGGGCGTCTCACGCTCTCCTTCAGTAAGGCGCGAGCACCGCAGGTGCGTGGTTATCCCAGCCCGGGCCATCGGCCTGGGTTTGGGAAAGCCACGATTTCTCAGGGCTGCAGGCCCGATTTATGCTCCTCAGTATGTCGCAATCGCTGTCCTATGTCCTCATTCATATCGTTTTCAGCACCAAGGACCGTGCGCCCATCCTTGATTCTTCGATACGCCCTGCGCTCAACGCTTACCTTGCCACCGTAGCCCGCAATTTGGGCTGCGAATGCTTTCGCGTGGGAGGCGTTGCCGATCACGTTCATCTCGCCGTCCGCATCTCTCGCACCATCACCACCGCGCAGCTTGTGGAAGAGCTCAAGACATCTTCTTCGAAATGGCTTAAGACCCAGTCAACAGCATTAACGGGATTCGCGTGGCAAGGGGGATATGGAGCCTTCTCCATCGGGCCGGCAAGCCTCGAAGCATTGAAGCGATACATCGACACGCAAGAGGAGCATCACCGAACGAGTACGTTTCAGCAGGAGTATCGAAAGCTTCTTGAGCGATATGGTGTTGACTACGATGAGCGGTATGTTTGGAGTTGAGGAAATAGATCGGGCCTTTCAGCCCTCACGGATCTGGATTACCAGACCCCCAGGCCGATGGCCTGGGCTGGTATAGCGACGCACCTTCAGTGCTGGTTTTTAGGTTCGCGACCCACCGGCCCGATCGGCCATCGGGGCCGCGTGAAGTGGACTGCCATGTCCCCTTCAGAACTCCCGAGGATCGATGTTATTGCTCCCCTTCAATCAGGCGCGAGCACCGCAGGTGCGTGGTTATCCCAGCCCAGGCCATCGGCCTGGGTTTGGGATAACCACACGATTTCTCCAGGGCTGCAGGCCCGATTTATGCTCTTCAGCATGTCGCAATCGCTGTCCTGTGTCCTCATTCATGTCGTTTTCAGCACCAAGGACCGTGCGCCCATCCTTGATTCTTCGATACGCCCTGCGCTCAACGCTTACCTTGCCACCGTAGCCCGCAGTGCCATGAAAGATGGTGACATGAAAGATGGTGACAGACAGGACGTACCCCACGAACCTATGTCAGAAGACTTCTTGAGCTCCGCCTGGGCGCCAATCACCTTCTTTTTCTCGCCTCGTGTAGCCTGAATTTGCGGGCGCCAAGGCCCCCACCATGGCCGCTTTGAAGATGCACAATATTAAATTCAGCTAATCCAAATTTCGACGAGAGTTTAGCCGCATCAAGGCAAACTGGAATTGAAGAAATGGACGTCTCCGCGAACCTTTGCGCGAAGCGTTCCACGAAGACCATGCCGCGTGCAGCTAGGTTTCTCATTGTCACCCGTTTGGCTCGAGTCATCGCTGTAGAGGTTTCGCACCACGTAACTCATCGTGGCAATGGGCGGAGATTTATCCTGGACTGCAACGCCAATCGCATGGCGTATCTCAATCTTTTACGCCAGAACGTCGAACTCCATGGGGTGGGGTTGATCGGCGATTGCCTGATGTCGAATCACGTGCATCTGTCCGCCCCGGGCCGCCAGGCGCACGGTTGACCTCGTTACCCTACGAGAGACGCCACGCCGTCCGAAAATCAACACCCGTTGTCCAGAACTGGACGGCAATGGGCAAGATCGAGCACACAATTGCAAGCACGCATTCTTTGGAATGCAATCATTTGCACCGGCGAGATGCTTCGATCCAATTGGTCTGTAAAGTGCACCTCACTCACTCGTTTTCACCCTATGTCCCAGCGAGATCACACGATGATCGCTCTCCACCAGGATCTTTCTTACGCCTTCCGCCAGCTTCGCAAAGCTCCCGGATTTACCGTTACCGCCGTGCTCTCCCTGGCGTGCGGCATTGCCGCCACCACTGCCGTCTTCAGCGTTGTGTGGGCCGTGCTGATCAACCCGTTCCCTTATGCGAACGCGGACCGCCTGGCGCACCTGGCTCTGGGCGCGTTTGATGCCAACGGTTATTACATGTCATTCGGAACACTTCCTTCGCAGTGGGAGCAGATGCGTTCCACGCCGGCGATCGAAGACTCCATTCTGACCCGCGCCACGAACCTCACCATCACCGGCGGAGACTTGCCGGAGAACGTGCGCGCCTGCTACATGACCTCTAATGGTTTCAACTTCTTTGGCGTGCCGGTAGCACTAGGACGCGGCCTGATGCCGTCGGATGCCGTAGGCGGCGGCGACCCGCAGCCGGTGGCCGTACTCGGCTACAGCTTCTGGCAGCGCCGCTTCCACGAAGATCCCACAATCGTCGGTCAGACGGTCCAACTGCAGCGTAAGCCCTACCTGGTGGTCGGCGTCGCGGCCCAGCGCTTTACCTGGAATGATGCGGACGTTTACCTGCCCATGAAGCTTGCCGGCAATGCGAAGGGCGAGGACTTCGGCACCATCGAACTACGCCTGAAGCCAGGCGTGACACACACTCAGGCCGAACAGCAGTTGGCACACTTCATCCCCCAGTTCGCAAAGGAAAGTCCCATGTACTTTCCCAACGACTATCAGACCAAACCCATGCCACTGCATGTGATCGGTATCAACGAGCAGTTCGTCAAATCCCTCGGACCGACGCTCGGCTTCCTCTTCGGAGCTGTGGCGCTTCTTCTGGCCATCGGTTGCGGGAATGTCTCCATCCTGCTGTTGGCGCGTGGCACCGGCAGACGCCACGAGTTTGCTATTCGCGGCGCCATCGGAGCATCCCGCAGCCGCATCATCAGGCAGTTGCTCACCGAATCGATTCTTCTTTCCGTGACCGGCGCCGCGCTCGGCGTGCTGCTCAGTTACCGGATGGTTGCCGCCATCGTCGACCTTCTGCCGGAGAACGCCTTCCCGCACGAGGCCTCAATCCACATCAATCTCCCGGTGCTGATCTTCTGCGTCGTCGTGGCTCTGTGTACGGGCCTGCTCTTCGGTCTCTATCCCGCGTTGCAACTGTCGCGGCCTGACGTCCGGGAAGCCATGCAATCCGGTACGACGCGCATCGCGGGCAACCGCAGCCGCACAATGCACAACCTGCTGATCGGCGGCCAACTCGCTTTTACCATCCTGCTGCTCAGCACCGCCGGCGCGGCAATCCAGAGCTTCATGCGTCTTGCCCGGCAGCCGCTCGGCTACAGCCCGCACAACGTTATGGCGCTTGGCCTGCCGATTCGCGGTACAAACTACAGCACTATCGCCACGCGCGCAGCCTTTGTGGAATCCATGCAGGCCCACGCCGCGCAGGTTCCGGGCGTCACTGAGGTCGCCGTCTCCACCAACGCTACCCCGCCCGACAGCGGTTTCAACATTCCGATTCAGATTCTGGGCCTTCCCAGCAGCGCTGATCTGATCGTCAGTTGGAACCTGGTCAGTGCGGAGTATTTCTCGGTTCTGCGTATCCCCGTCGTTCAGGGCCGCTTGTGGGCACCTTCCGAGGTTCAGAGCGCGGCCAGGCTGGCGGTGGTCAATCAAGCGTTTGTGAACAAATACTTTCCGTCCGGCGACGTGCTCGGCCACTCGGTAAAGACCAGCGCTCTCAAGCCGGACCCTCCGATGGTGGTCGCCGTCGATGGCTCGGACGCATGGTTGCAGATTATCGGAGTAGTGGGGAATAAATTGAACCACGGCCTGAATAGCCCCGTCGATCCTGAAGTCTATATGCCTTTCACGCGCGGAATGGGACCGTATACCCAGTTGCTCATTCGCTCCCAGGTGTCCCCGCTCACGCTTATCCGGCCGATCGGTCTGCGGATCGCCAAAGTCGATGGCGAGCAGCAGATCGCCAGTCAGACGCGCGACCTGGAGCATTGGATCAGCACGCAACCGGAGTATGCGCGGGGGCAGCTCATCTCCTGGCTCTTTGGCAGCTTTGCCGTGCTGGCGTTATTGCTGGCCGCCGTCGGTCTCTACAGCGTCGTTACCTATACCGTTGCACAACGCACCATTGAGTTTGGTATCCGTATGGCGCTCGGAGCGCTCCGTGGCAATGTCCTGCAATTGGTCTATCGCTCGATGGCGCCCAGCGTGTTGGGCGGTATCTTAGTCGGCCTGCTGTTGTCGCTGGCGCTGCGCCACGCACTCCGCCACTGGCTTACCGGAGCCATCTCCGGAGGGATCGCGCCGCTTCTCATGGCGCTTGGTATTTTGATACTCGCTGCTGCAGTAGCCAGCAGTATTCCAGCAGCGCGGGCCACCCGTATCGAGCCGATGGAAGCACTCCGCTACGAATAGCCCTGCCGCTCAGGACTCATTCCCGGAAGCTCATCAGACAAGGGTTTCGGAATAACGAAAATGGCGGCCCGGCTCTGCCGCCGTGACAGCATCCAGGATCGCCGCAGCGATTGCGGGCGCGGGATTGACATGAAACTTCTTTGGGAGAATCGGCGCAAAGACGCTCATCAACCGCAGAGTGACGCCTTCCCTGAAGCGCGGTTCATCCCGTTCGCCGCCGATGAGGCTCGGCCGAACGATGGTGAGTGATCTGAATCCCACCAGCTCGATGTCTCGCTCTAGCTCGCCCTTGATTCTTGGATAGAACATCGCAGAGCTGACAGAGGCAACGCTCGCCGAAACGAGGACAAAAGTCTCCACTCCATGTTCGTGTGCAGATCGTGCGAATGCCAGGGGTAACACGTAGTCTACTTCGCGAAACGCCTCTTTGGAACCAGCCTTGCTGATCGTCGTTCCCAATGCACAGACGACGCCGTCAACTCCCTGGGTTACGCCAAGCAGCGACTTCAGGTGATCGGACACAGGATTGATAAGCTTTGGATGGGGTGCCAATGGTTGACGCGTGGGCGCGACCAAGCCTGTGATGGCAGGATGCGCAAGAGCCTGCGCCAATACATTCTTCCCCACCAGACCTGTGGCACCCAATAGCAGTATCTTCATCGTCGAACTTCTTTCTATTTCACCATTGCTTTTACCAGCAACCGTCGCCATGCCGCATCCGGCAAGAATCGGTTCATCCAGAAAAATGGGCCGGGCTTGGCGAGATAACGTAGCCGATTGCTCGAATCATTCGCAGCACCGTATATGACCTTCGCCACCTCTTCCGGCGTGGCCCCTGCTGAGTTTCCTTTCGCAAAGACACCCAGGAACTTATTCATGCTTGCTCGGTACGGGTCGCTCACCGCTATTTGCGTGCTGCCCTTGCCAAACTCGGTAGCAATGCTGCCGGGTTCGATCATCTTCACGCGGATACGGAACGGATCCAACTCGTAGCGCATCGATTCGCTCAAGACCTTCCACTGCGAACTTTGTCGCTACATAGGGCGAGGCGTACGGAAGGGCAAAACGGCCGACAATGGAAGAGACATTGATGATCAAACCTT
The DNA here is from genome assembly GCA_963775365.1 of uncultured Acidobacteriaceae bacterium. Classification (GTDB taxonomy): domain Bacteria; phylum Acidobacteriota; class Terriglobia; order Terriglobales; family Acidobacteriaceae; genus PALSA-350. Next base: position 32,727 of record CAVZJL010000023.1, read on the forward strand.
CGCCCGCCTCCCGCATGGCTGGAAGAACCTGTTGCGTGACCCCAATCAGGCCGAACAGATTGGTCGCAAATTGCTGTTGGATCTGCTGACCTGCGAATGCTTCAATCGGCCCGAACAATCCATAGCCTGCGTTGTTGAGCAGCACATCAATCTTCTGGTAACGGGCCAGCGTATCGGCTATCGCTTGTGCAATGGACTCTGCATCTGTGACATCCAGCGCGAAGCAGACTGATTTGCGGGTGCTGAAGCACGGGATCCGCCTTGCGTGGGTCGCGCATGGTTGCCGCCACATTCCAGCCTCTTTCGGCGAAGTAAAGCGCGGTCGCCCGTCCAATGCCGCTGGACGCACCCGTGATCAAAATTGTCTTTGCCATAAAACTCCTCGCGTTGGTTGTCTGGTTCGTTACGCCGAATTCGCGGCACGGCGGTCCTGGCTATCGCATTCTAGTGAGTATAGATATACCGAACGGTATTTAAGTTGCAAATAGTTTTTGTGCGCTATGCTGAAATCGTGCCCAAAGCGATCAAGCAGAGATTGACCCGCCAGGAGAGCCGGCTCGAAACCAGAACAAAGCTTCTGGAGTCAGCAGCACAACTGTTTGCAAAGGGCGGTTATGAGGGCGCGTCTGTCGATCTGATTGCGGAGAGCGCAGGCTACTCCAAAGGAGCGTTCTACTCCAATTTTGAGAGCAAGGAAGCTATCTTCCTGGAGCTTCTTGACGCCCATAAGCGGCGCGAGATTGATGCGTTGGCGCAGCTTCTGGCGCGGGATGTTCCCGCGTCGGAGCTGGTCTCACTGATCCGCAACTCTGAAAGTAGTCGTGTCTCTGATTTCGACTTCGGTTTACTTTCGGCGGAGTTTCAGTTGCAGGCCTGCCGCGATAAAACGTTCGCGAAGACCTATGCCAAGCTGCATCGCACTCACGTGGACACCATGGCTGGATTGATTACCAAGCTGTTTGCCAAGCTTGATCGGACTCCGCCATCTACGCCAAAGGATCTTGCCGACATCATTATGGCGTTGACCACGGGTCTCTCATTGCAAAGAACGAGCGTGCAAGGACCTCCGCGAAAGGGATTCCTTACTGCAGCGATTCTTCTGGTTCTTGGCCTTGACCCCATCGAAGGCGATAGATAACAACAAACGCGCGTCTCGTCGGGGCTTATCTGCGCATAATTCGCTTATTTCGCATAATTCGCTTATTTCGCATAATTCGCTTATTTCGCATATTTCTTGCATAGCAAAGCGAGGGGGGGAACATTCCCACAGGGTTCAGTGTTGCTTATATTCTTCCTAGTAATCGAGCTACTTTTGCGATAACTATTAGCGTGTTAGTGCGTCTAGGACTGTTTTTTAGGCCATGCGTGCTGTAATTGTTGCAAATAGCCCGGGTCCGCTGATAGCTCCCAGGAACAGGACACTAAAGCAACGTCAGGAAAAGAGCTGCCCGGCTCGATACACAGGCGAGCGATCACTTGCGGGTGCCCCGAGGGAGGGCGCTTCACGGGAAATGGGCAGAGGACGGAACGTTGCCCCGGCTTCCCGTTGATTCACGGCATGAATCCGAAGCCGGGCAAGCCAGGGTTTTGGGTTCTCGTCCATTTCAGCTAAGCTCAGTACATGACTAGACGTGTGCCGCTCGCTCGTTCGCTGTACGTTGACGGGCCCCGATGTCGGTGGAAAGGAACCTGCTCCTAGTGGTCGGATCTTCCTTTCTCCGTCGTATTTTCCGCGCGTTTCGCCATCGTGACTTCCGGTTGATGTGGATCGGGGCGTGCGTCTCCACGACGGGCACGTTTGTCCAGCAGTTCGCACAGAGCTGGCTGGTCTACGATCTGACCAAGAACCCGTTTTATCTCGGCCTGGATCTGTTTCTGGGCCAGCTTCCTATCATGCTGTTCTCGCTCTTTGGCGGCGTCTTCGCGGATCGCATGGATCGCAGAAGGATGCTGCTGTATTCGCAGTACATCCAAATGACCTGCGCGTTCGTTCTGGCAGGCCTGTTCGTAACCCACGCCCTGAATGGGATGTCCTTTATTGCGGTGATCCTCACCCTCTCCTTCATCGTCGGCTGTGGGCAGTCTTTTGGCGGACCCGCCTATTCCGCTTTGTTGCCGGCACTGGTGAAGGGCGAGGATCTCTCCAATGCGATTGCCATGAACTCGATCCAGTTCAACCTGGCGCGGGTCCTCGGTCCCGCGCTGGGCGGGCTCGCCTATACGGCCCTGGGCGCCACCTGGTGCTTCACCTTGAATGGAATCTCCTATATTGCGGTGATCCTCTCGCTGTTCATGATCCAGGTGAAATTTGTTGCCTCCCACGTCGCGCGAGTCCATCCTGAAAAGTATGGGTGAGGGCATCCGATTCATACGCCAGCGCGAGGGGTTGGGTCCGCTGGTCGTGCTGGCTTTCTTTACTACGCTGCTGGGCTTCTCCATCACTGGATTTCTGCCCGTCATCGTGCAGACGATCTTCCACAAGGGCCCGGAGACCTATCAAGTGCTGCTGGTATCTTCCGGCGCGGGGTCGATCACCGGCGCGTTGATCGTGGCCGCCATGGAACGCTTGAAGGGACAAGGCCATGTGGCGCTGCTGGCCCTTCTCGCCCTGGGCGCCGCGACCGCCGGCTTCGCCCTTTCCCGCTGGCTTCCACTTTCCTGCGTCCTGATCTTCATCGCCGGCGCTGCGATCATGGCGTCGGCATCGCTCATGCTTTCGCTGGTCCAAGTGATCGTCTCCGACCAGATGCGCGGTCGGGTGATGAGCGTCTACAATCTCGCCTTCCGTGCCGGAATACCACTGGGGAGCCTGGCGCTGGGAAAGCTGATCCCCATGGTTGGCATCTCCTGGGCGCTCGCCGGCTCGGGCGGAATACTCATCGCGCTCTCGCTGTATTTCCTCACCGTCATGAGAAATATTCCAACCTTCCAAGCCGTAGCCAAAACAGGACACTGAGGGTCTGGGAATGAACTCGCAGAGAACTGGGGTATTCACAGTCGATGAGCGAAACCGCATCCGTGACCGTATTCTGGAGCTGGCAAAATCTGACGAACGGATCGTTGCCGGGGCTGTCGTGGGCTCATTGGCGACCGGCGAAGGCGACCGATGGTCGGATCTCGATCTGAGCTTCGGTGTCATTCCAGAGAATCAAGCCCTCGACGTGCTTGACCGGCTAACGGCGCCGCTGGTCACAGAGTTCGGCGCCGTTCCTCTCTTCGATTTACCTTACCGCGAAAGCATATTTCGGGTTCTGTTGTTGCAAGGGTGTCTTCAGGTGGACCTTTCGGTAACGCCCGCTTCCAAGTTTGGTCCGAATGGTCCCAAATTTCAGAATGCTTTTTGGCCGCTCTACGGAAAACCCACCTGTTCCCGCTCCGCGTGCAGGCGAGTTGATCGGGTACGCCGCGCATCATGCTGCCCGTGCCCGCTTCTGTATCGAACGCGGGCGCTTTTGGCAGGCGGAATACTGGATAAGCGGCGCCCGCGATTACACTCTTAGCCTTGCTTGCCTCCAGCACAATCTGTCCCCTCACTACGGAAGAGGCTTTGACCAGCTCCCTGCCGATATCCAGGCACGAGCTAAGGATGCCCTGGTTGGATACTTGGATCGCGCTGAACTGCTGCGCGCCCTCTCATCCGTAGTGAATGAACTTCTGAACCAGTCTCGCCACCTGACTGGCGAGCCAGCCAAACTCGAACCGTCATCTGCTCTTGTTGACAACCCCTTGGTCTGAGTAGAGACCCGTGCGGCAAGCAAAGTGTATGCTTGGTGCCGTGTTTGCCCGTAACTGGAATGGGAGCAAACGAAAGGCAGAGGGCACGAAACATGGAAAGCACTGGCCGGCGTCTGATGTTTCATGGCATGGTCCTGTTTCTCCTTGGGCTGGGAACCGGCTTTGCGGAGCAGCATTTCGCCAACGTGCGCATGGGGCTCGCGGCGCACCTGGAAGGCCTGATGAATGGCATCTTCCTCCTCGCGTTGGGGGCGAGCTGGAAGGAAGTGCGACTATCTTCTCGTACCGCCTCGGTCGTATTCTGGGTTACGCTTTATGGCACCTATGGGAACTGGCTCATGACCACGCTGGCTGCGGTTTTCGGTACCGCGGCCCTTTCTCCCATCACAGGAGCAGGACATAGCGGGCTGCCCTGGCAAGAGAGCCTGGTCCTGATTGGCTTCATGACGGTGGGTATTACGATGGTGTTCATGTCGGTGGTCGTTCTTTGGGGTCTTCGCGCCATCGCGAGCAAATGATTCCGTGGTCGCCGTGTGGTAAAGTTCCGCATTGGAAGGTGTCATATGCGACATTCTGTCGCAAGGGACTCGGCCCTCGGGAAAACTCTCCTGATATCTGCCCTCTCTGGATTTCTGGTAACTTCCATCCCGGCCTTCGCTCAGGCCAATCCTTCATCGACTGAAAATCAGGCGCCCTACCAGCTGAAGATAACCAGCAACCTGGTGGTCGTCCGCGTCGTGGTGCGCGATGCACAGAACAAGCCGGTCGAGAACCTGAAGAAGGAAGACTTCAAGCTTTTCGACCGCGGCAAGCAGCAATCGATCACGCAGTTTGCTGTAGAGATCCCGGCTTCTCAGCCTGCTTCATCCCCAGCCATCCCATCCGGACACCCTTCCACTGCGGCTGCGCCGGGTTCGGCTATGCCGCGACGTTTCCTGGCTCTGTATTTCGACGATCTAAATACGTCCGCCGCCGACGTGATCCGGGCGCGGGACGCGGCCGATCATTACCTCGCAGCCAACCTCCACCCAGGCGACCGGGTTGGCATATTCACCTCAAGCACAAGCCTCTCTGACTTTACCGACGATCCAAAGCAAATCCACGAAGCTCTCTTCAAGCTCCACGCCAGCCCTCTATCTCTGAATCTGGCTAAGAAACAGGACTGCCCGGATCTATCCGACTATCAGGCCCAGCAGATTATCGACTACGAATTCGACGAAAATATCGACGCCTGGCAGATTGCCCTTGATCAGGTACGGAATGATCCCAGGTGTGCGAGGGTGCCGGTCAATCGGCCCCATGAACCCCAGCTATACATTGCCAACTTGGCGCGGAGCGTCATAGAACAAGCCTTGACGCAGTCGCGCGCTAACTTGCAGAAACTCGATCAAGTGGTGAACTATGTCGCGCAGATGCCTGGCCAACGCACTATCCTTTTGGTCTCTCCTGGCTTCCTATCACGCAGCGAACAGTCCCAATTGGACGGGGTGATTGACCATGCATTGCGCGCGCAGGTGGTTATCAGTTCGCTAAATCCCAAGGGTCTGACTAGCGTCACGCGTGAGGCCGATGCATCCCAAGCATACCTACCAGCAGCAGGCGCGGCAGTCGGTAAGACAGAGGGATTGGACTCGGAAAGGGAGGCGGCAGTGCAGGACGTGCTGGCGGAGGTTGCGCAAGGCACTGGCGGCGCGTTCGTTCACAACAACAACGACCTGCAGGCCGGATTTGCCTCCTTTGCGCCCGCTGCGTATTACCTGGCCTTCGATCCCACCGATGTAAAGCAAGATGGCAAATTCCACGAGCTGAAAGTGGAGTTAGCAGAGAAGCACAAAGGGTTCAGCATTCAGGCGCGCCGCGGCTATTTTGCGCCGGGAAAGAATGCCGAGCCCAACGATCTCGCCAGGCAAACGGGAGCAAGCGAATCCGATGCTCAGGCACAGGAACAGCTCCGCGAGGTGGTTCAATCCAAGACCGACTTACAACAATTACCGGTCACGATGGACGTGCGAGTCTCCTCCTCCAAAACTGACGACCGTTCACTCGCGCTGACCGCTCACCTCGACCCGAACTCACTCCACTTCCGCAAGGACGGTCCGCGCAACCTGAATAACGTCACGTTCGTCTTTGCCATCTTTGATGCAAAGGACAACCTGATTCAGCTGCAGAAAGGGCAGGCCAAGATAGATGTCTCGGACGCAGAGTTACAAAAAATTCTGCGTGCCGGTCTCAAGATGGATTCGACCTTTCAGTTGAAGCCAGGCATCTACCGTGTTCGCGAGGTCGTGACGGATTCTGAGGAGCATCAGATCACTGCTGTATCCCGCACCGTAAATGTTTCTACCGAGTGTTGCGTTCCTCCGGCTGACTTGGCAAGCAATCATCCAGCCACGCCCAGCCAGCCCCCGCCGTCTCGCGACCTTACCCGCACCCAGCCGAGCTCTCCCAGCCAGAACGCACTTCCGCCGGCATTCGCAAATGCCCCCTCCTATATTGACTACCCTCCGCGCAAGCTGGTCGCGGTGGTTCCCACCTTGGAAGGGATGAAAGCCGACTCCAATCAGGATCAGCTGGCTGGAATCCTCTCCAAAGTCGGCGAGGCGACCGTGCGGTCATTGTCCACGGTGCCCAATTTATCCTCTCGCGAAGATGTGTACTCCATCGTGCTAGCCCGGGACCCGGGAACGACCAATAGTGTCGTGGGGATGGAGGAAACCCCGGCGCTGCTGGATTTGGAGACGCAGCTGCTTCAATCACGAAGTATTGAGTTCAACTACTTGCTCCTCTTTGATCACCACGCCGATGGCGCAACCGCCATCAAGGAGTTGCGAACCGATTTCAAGAACCGGCAGGTCAACTCACCCGTGAACGGAGTCGCTCCGCATGGCTTTGGCTTTGCCTATCAGTGGTTGTTGCTGACGCCCGGGAATCAATCCGAATTGCGTTTCCGCTATCTCGGGCAGCAGAGAATGGACGATCATAAAACCTTCGTTCTGGGTTTCGTGCAGGTCCCGGATCAGGTCAAGATCCCCGGAAAATTCGACTGGGCGGGCAAGGAAGCTCCGTTTTTCTTTCAGGGAATTGTCTGGGTCGATCAGTCTACATTTGACGTGGTTCGCCTGCGCACCGATCTTCTGTCGCCCGTCCCCAGCGTCAATCTGCGGCAACTGACGACAGAGCTCCATTTCCGTTCTGTGCGCATTCACGGTTTTGGCGCCGATCTTTGGCTGCCTTCAGAGGTGCTCATTCGTACGGCACAAACCGACAGCATCGTTGAGGAGCTGCATCAGTATTCCGCGTACAGATTCTTCCACGCTGAGAGCCGACTCGTCCCGTGAATGCAGCGCGCGGATAACCTCGTTTACGGCTCCGCATAATACAAAGTGTTGGTGCGCACCGTCACTCCCGGTTTGTCCACCTTCACTTCGAGCGAATGGTACTCGCTTGCACCTGCCGCAGCATTCGAGTCGAACGACAACACGTAATACGAAGAGGCATCGGCAATGCATGCCGCAATGCTGTCGGGAATGTTCTTCTTTTCGATAAGTATCTGGCCGCCGCTCTGGTGCGCAAAGGCCTGCAAACTGAGGCTACTGGCCGTAACCTCATCCTCATTCGGCAGACCATTGAGCAGAGCCTTGTCGTGATCGTTGAGGGACTCGATCTTACGCAGGAAGTCGGGCGGACAAATCATATTCAGCGTCACCTGCCCCTCCCGCAACGCTGTCGAAATATGCACTAGTTGCGTAAAGAGGTTTCGCCTGAGTGCTGCGTCGTCCTGTCGAAATTGCGGGTTGTAAAGATGAGGCCACCCAGGCCCGATCCAGATCACGATCACTCGCCCCGGGACGTTTACCTGGTGCTCCGCCAACTTGCTCAGGGCGCCCACGGATTCCATGAATCGCCGGTTTAAGCAATTGAGCTGCCGAGCTGATTCGGCGGTAGTTACCGCATCCGGAATCATTAGGGCCTGAAATGTTTCATTGGGGTTCATCTCGTCCGCGCAGCTGATCGCTTGAAGGTTGCCGGTAAGATCGTTCAAGCTCATTCAGGACAGCATCGCGATCGCGTGAAGGCTTGCTCACGGTCAACCCGGAATCGGATACGGCCGCAATCGACATCGGATAGGTGAGAAGCTCCTGGCTCTGCTTCAGAAACCGCTGGACCTCTTTGCGGTCATTGGCGATATCCCGCGCGGAGTTGTTCACTGCATCCAGCACCACGATGACGTGGGCAGCGGCTTTGGCGCCCTCCACCGCTTTAAAGGACAGGTTTGTCCGAGGCGTCTGATCGTCAACCAGCGTGAAGTCCTGCGCCTGCCACCCGGTAGCAGGCTTACCGGACGCATCCGTCACCTGCACATTCAAGATGATGCGATGCTGAATCTGGTAGGTGCGTTCCCGATCCAGGTGCGATCGGGGGACCAATCGCGGTGATTGACCGGAACCTTCTCCGGCAGGGTTTGCCGGAGAAGGAGGAACCACTTGCGCAGCCAGGGAAAAGGCGGCCCACAAACCCAGCGCACTCATCCATTTCAGTCTTGACAATTTGAGTTCACCTCCCGGGAAGCCGATTTGCGCGAACCAATGCTTAACCATCCGGGCCCATTCAGGCAACTGGTGAATGGATCCCAGTTCCCTGCCAGACAAGCACTTTCCTCTGTCTCGGTCCCACGCACGCGAGTTATCCTCTTACGCATGCCCACGGTACGTTCGTCTTTTGCACGCCTGACGGCGTTCTGCGTTTCCCTGTTCGCCCTTTGTACCCCAATGTGTTCCAGCGCCGCAGCCCTGGCGCAGCCGGCTCGCCCCCGCACTCCGTTTGTCGCCGAATCCCTCGGTAAAGGCGCGCTCCCTATCGACGGAGCATGGCAGTTCCACCTCGGCGATAACCTTGCCTGGGCCCAGCCCGGCATCGAAGACGCGACCGGCCAGGACGGCTGGGAGGAGATCAAGACCGACGCCCCCTGGGGCACGCAGAGTCACCCCAACTACGCCGGCTATGCCTGGTACCGCCGCCACATCCAAATCTCGACGGCTCCCGGAGCTTCACCCGATGTTGCCCTGCTCTTCCCTGTGGTTGACGACCTCTATGAGCTCTACTGGAACGGCGTTCGCATCGGCGGCCTGGGTAGCTTTCTTCCTCACCTGAGTTGGAAATTCGGTGTGGGCGCCCAAACCTACGGCCTTGGCCCTGCTCGCGATGGGGTCCTCGCCGTTCGCGTTCTGAAGCTACCCCCGCCCTCCACCGATGACGGTACCGGCGGCGGCTTCGAGCAGCCGCCGCACATCGGCAGCCCGGAAGCCATCGCCAAATTCAAAGACTCGTTGGATTACCATTGGCTACGCAACAACCAGTTCGGCTTTGGCCTCTCGACGCTTTACTTCCTCACCTCCTTCCTGAGTTTCGTTGCCTGGCTCCGTAACCGCAGCCAAAAGTTGCTTTTCTGGCTCGCCGCGTATACGTTCATGCCCGTTCTGGAAACGCTGTTTAGTTTGCGGCTGCCCATTACCGGTGATTGGCTCGTCTTCCTCATTCAGTCATCGATTCAATTGCGGGAAATATCCCAGTGGTTCCTGCTCCTCTACCTGTTGCAGCTGGAAGACTCCGCAAAGCTCATGCGCTTCCTGCGCGTCATGGCCTGGATCAATATCATCGCGGGGAGCCTCGACGGTGCTCTCGGCTTCATCCTCTCCTCGTTGCCGGCAGCTGCTTTTGTAGCGTTGGATGCGGTGCTCACGGTCATTATCGTGCCCGCCGAGATCTTGCCAACCATCCTCGTTCTTATCGCGCTCTACCGCCGCAAACGCCTCGACAGCGCTCGCTGGTTGGTTGCCATCCTGGCCTTCTCGACGGCTCTCTGGTATGCCATCTCCAACATCGTTGATCAGGGCACCCGCTTCACCCACTGGACGCTTGGCGCCAGGATGGGCGCCCCGCTGTTCGCCCTCTTCGGCAGCAATTTCTCGGTCCAGACGATCTTGCGCACGCTTCTCTTCGTTTCCATCGTCTACGCTGTCTTGCGTTATGAGGGCGACTATCGCCGCCGCCAGGCTGCCCTGGAACAGGAGTACCAAAACGCCCGTGAGCTGCAGCAGATCCTGGTTCCCGAAACGCTGCCCGAGATACCGGGCTTTCGCCTCACCAGCGCCTACAGACCAGCGCAGGAAGTCGGCGGCGATTTCTTTCAGATCATTCCCCTCGAGCCCCTCGGCGGGAACCCCTGGGCTCCACCATCATCGTTCTCGGCGACGTGAGCGGCAAAGGCCTGAAGGCCGCCATGACGGTCTCGCTGATCGTCGGCGCCATCCGCACCCTGGTCGAAACAACCACTAGCCCGGCGCAAATCCTTGCCGGCCTCAATCGCCGCCTTAATGGCCGGCTGCACGGCGGCTTCGCGACCTGCATTGCACTCAGGCTCGACCCCGACGGCCGTTGTACCCTCGCGACCGCGGGGCATCCGGCGCCCTTCCTCAATCGCCAGGAAATTGAACTTCCGGGCGCACTTCCGCTGGGCATCCTACCCGGCACCGTCTACCAGGAATTCCCGCGTCAGCTCCAACCCGGCGACCATCTCGCTCTCTATACCGACGGCCTGCTGGAAGCGCGGAGTGCTTCAGGCGAGCTCTACGGTTTCGACCGGCTCACCATCCTCTTTGGCAACCAATCCAGTGCCGAGCAGGCCTCCGCGGAAGCGGTAGCCTTCGGTCAGGACGATGACATTACTGTGCTGACGCTCACCTGCGTCGGGCCCGGCGATCGAGCCTTTGGGGAGTTGGCCAAACCAGCGCTCGGTATGGCTTAGCTATGTCGACATATGGCCGCCAACCGAACCGTCGACGCTGGTCTTCCCCCGCTCGTCAGATGACACTCTACCACACGAAACATCCGATCGATATACACGATACTGGTAGAGGAAATCAAACGCAATGAACCGTCTTCGGCAAGCACTGGCACAACGCAACGGCAAAACACTGCTCGGCGCAGCGTGCTATTTTTACGATCCGATTTTTCTTGGAGATTGCCGCTCATGTCGGCTTCGACGCGATCTGGATCGAGATGGAGCATGCAGCGATCAGCGTTTGCAGAGGCAGGCGACCTCTGCCGCATGGCAGCAGGCACCGGCATGCTTACCATGATCCGGGTGCCCGACACGCGACGCGACAGCATATTGAAGGCCGCTGAATTGGGACCAGACATCATCGATGTGCCTATGATGGACTCACCGGAACAAATGAAAGAGCTGGTGCGCTACGCGCGCTTTGCTCCTGAAGGAGCGCGCGGATCATTCAGCGTTTCACGCGCCGTCAAGTACGGCATGGTGGACAGTGTGACCAAAAAGCAGGCACAGCTGAACCAGGAGCTCTGCCTGATGGCGCAAGTAGAAACCAAAGAAGCGGTGGACAGGATTGAAGAACTCTGCGCGGTTCCCGATATCGAGATTTTTGTGGGCCCGGCGGACTTCTCTTCCAGCTATGGTGTACCCGGTGAGACTCTGCATCCCAAGGTGACGCAGGCGGTGGAACGTATCGTCACCACGGCGCGGGCACACGGTAAATTACTGGCTACCGCATGCTCCCCCAAGGATTTTCCCTTCTGGGCGGAGGTAGGAGTAGACCTGCTGTTTTGCGCAAACGATATTACCTGCTTGAAGCAGGGAGCACAGGCCGCACACTTGAGCGCGCTCGAAGCTCTGCGCCAGACGGCCCAAAAACGATGAACCGCCGCATTACACCCATTACGTAACCGTTGCGGATTCATAAACGTATCGCAAGAAGTCCCGTCGTTATTTTGAGACCGCTTCAAAGGGAAAAGCCATAGATAAATCGCGGCGCATGGCGCGGGCGCGGTTCCAGGCGTCGAACTCCGCCAGACGTTCGCGCAGACTGATCTCAATATGCTCGGAGAGGATACGCATCGCCCGCTCCGGCTGGCGCTCACGTAATGCCGTAACGATCTCGTAATGCTGGGCATGGATTTTATCCAGCATCGTCGTCTCGTATCCGCTGCGGCGGATGGCAAAGATACGAATCATCAACTGCGTCTCGTGGGCAATCTTCTGCATCCGCGGATTGAGCGCCATCAGCATCAGGCAGGCGTGAAAGTTAAGGTCGAGATGCATAAAACGCCCCATCTGCTCCTCGTTGAGCGAATGCCCTCCCAAGGCGACCAACTCTTCGCGTAACGGCTGGATGCCATCGACCAACTGCTGCAACTGGTCCAGTTCGGAAGCCGGCACGCCAAGACGCGCCACTTTGCGCGCTGCAAAAACCTCCATTGCCTCGCGAAGCTCGTATAAATCAACGATATCGTCGCGGGTGAGCCGTGCGACGGTGGTGCCGCGCCCGGGTATCTGCTCCAACAGACCCGATGCAACCAGTTGCCCAATCGCTTCCCGGACGGGCGTGCGGCTGCTACCAAGATCCTCTGCCACTTCGACCTCGGAGAGAGGCTCTCCGCTGCTAAGTCCTCCGCTGGCAATCTTGTGCCGGATGTAGGCATAAGCTCGCTCGCGCACGGATTGATCCGCCAGGGATGCTTTGGGCGGGACGCCGGTTGGACTGGGGCGAGCTGGCCGGGTCCTGGATTTGGGCATGGGTTCCCTCCCGATGTTCTAGACGGTTCAGGGATACTTTACATCGGCAGACCCAATCAGCCAACATGTCTTCGATATGTCGACACGAAATAGACGCAGAACGTAATCTCATTCCGGGACGTTACTCGTGCCGTAAGGCCTCCATCGGGTCGACGCTGGAGGCACGCATCGCAGGCAGCCAACCGGCAATCAGCGCGACCGCAATCAACACTCCCGCCGCGCCAGCCAGAGACGCAGGGTCGGCTGGCTGCAGGCCGTAGAGCATCGACCTCACCAGCTTCCCCAGGGCCAACGCGATGGCCAAGCCACACAACACACCCACCACCGACAGCCAGCCGGCCTCGCGGAGGACCATGCCACGAACTTGCCGCCGCCTGGCTCCCAGTGCGAGGCGGATACCAATCTCGTTTCTGCGCTGCGCCACGGTGTACGACATGATTCCGTAGATACCCACCAGGGCGAGTGAGAGAGCGAGCAACGCAAATCCCGAAGTCATGCTGGCGAACATTCGCTCTTGTTGCAGATTGTTATTGATCTGCTGTTCCTGGGTGCGGATATTCATTAGAGGAAGATCGGGATCGATGCGATGGACCACTCTCGTTAGCGAGGGCACAATTGACTCCGGTTCTAATGGCGTCCGAATCATAAACGTCAAGTCGTTCACTGCCGGTTCCTGACGATACAGGCCCAGGAGCAAGGGAGTGGGATTGTTGCGCATCTTGTTATAACGGGTGTCGGCACACACGCCCACAATCTGTACCCAGGTTGGTTTGGATGATGGAGGCCCCTGGGTGAAACGTTTGCCGATCGGGTTTTGATTGGGAAAGAATCTACGCGCCAGGGCCTGGTTGATGATGGCCACCTTGGGAGAACTCTCCGTATCGTGCCTGGTGAAGGCCCGACCCACTACCATGGGTATCTTCATGACCGAGATGAAATCGTTCCCCACGTGAGCCATGTTGGGGGCGCTGCTCATGTCATGGCGTTCGCTCTCGCTTGATTGAGAGAAGTCCCGCTGGGGAGTGCCTTCGGGAAAGAAACCGCCATTCATCATCTCGCCGGAGAGCAGAGGCACGTCGGAAGCGGTCACGCCCTCCGCGCCTGGCACGCTCCTCAGTGCCTCCTCCAGCCTGGTTTGGAAGGCAACGTCTTGGGGCGGCTGATAGCGCTTATCGGGAAGAGAAATCTCGAACAGAAGAAGATGATCTGTGCGAAAGCCGGGATCGATGGCAATCAATTTAGTCAACGTGCGTAAGAAAAGGACCGCGGCCACGACCAGCAATGTCGACAAGGCAACCTGGAATGCGACGATCGACTTGCCAGTCAAGGCTTTGCGACGCCGTGAGGCGGTCTGGCTACTTTGCTTGAGTGCGGTACCGATTTCAACCCGTGTCGCAGCCCAAGCCGGAAAAATGCCGAACACGATGCCCGTACTGATCGTGATTCCGGCCGTAAAAGCGAAGACCTTCCAGTCGAAGGGGACGTTCATTTCGACATCTTGCCAGGAGCTGGCGACAAGATTGGGCAAAAGGGTTCGGCCTGAGTAACCGAGAAGCAGGCCGAGTGCGCCGCCGGCAAAGGAGAGCAGCAGGCTCTCGGTCAACACCTGGCGCAGAATTCGCCATCGGCCGGCGCCCAGTGCCAGCCGGACACTCATCTCCCGCTGCCGCACCGACGCACGGGCAAGCATCAGATTGGCCATGTTGGCGCACGCCAGCAATAGCACCGAAGAAACCATCGCCAGCAGCACATACAAGGGCGCGGAGTAGTCTTGCGCGGCCTGGTTGAGACCTCGACTGCCATCTTCCACTTCCATTCGCGGCAGCGTGCCCCCTTTTTCGATGGTCATTGTAGCGGGCACGGCTGCACGCAGTACGACATCGAGCGCGGCTCTCGCCTGCTCGTGGGAGACGCCTGGCTTGGCCCGCGCCATCACTTGAAGCCACCAGAGGTCGGGGCTCGAAAGCACGGAACCGGGCTCGCCTATGGATCCTCGTATGAGGGGCGCCATCGATAGCGGCATAAAGAGGTCTGGGGAAACCTGAACGCTCTCCGCGCCGGTGAAGGTCCGCGGATTTACGCCCACAATCGTCATGGGGCTCATGTTGACCGTGATCCTTTTGCCGAGGACGCCAGGCGAACGATTGAACGCGCGATTCCAGAAACTGTCGCTGATCACAACGATTGCGCCTGTTCCGGGGGCCTGGTCATCTGAGGGTAAGATTGCCCGGCCCAATTGCGGCTGCACCTGCAATTGTTGGTAGAAATTGCCCGAGACCAGTTCCGCGCTCACCGAGCGCGCATTTCCATCCACCGTGGCATTGGCACGGCCGAAATTCTTAAAAGCAAAAATCGGTTCCAGCACCTCATTCTGAGCTCTCAGCTGCTGATAAATCGGATAAGTGAAGGTGTCGAATCGAGCCCTCCCGTTGAGAGTTCCTCCGTCGTCGCCCCAAAAGAAGTGGACCACGACCTTTTGGTCCCCGGTTATCGTCAAAAGGCGCAACTGCTCTGGATGCGGCACAGCCAATCGCTCCAGCAGCAATTCATTTGTCACCGAAAAAATGGTGGTGTTGGCGCCGATTGCCAATGCCAGCGATCCCACCGCGATAGCCGTGAAACCTGGACTCTTCTTAAGAATTCGTAGGCCATACCCGAGATCGCTCCAGAGCTCGTCCCACCAGCGCAGCCCCAAGGAATGCCGCATCTCATCCTTTTGGGTTGCGACTCCGCCAAACTCAAGCCTTGCCTGTCGCGCAGCCTGGCGTGGAGTGAGGCCCTGGCCTATCAGATCCCGGGCCCGCGCTTCCAGGTGGAAGCGAATCTCTTCTTCCATCTCTCCTTCCAAACGTTGCCGCCTGACCACTGAACGCAGCCAGGAACGCATGCGGGCAAATGAGGCGTTCACTAGCGCACCTCCCCGGGGTCAGTCGCAGGATGGAGCCCATAAGCTCGCCCATCTGGTTCCACTTCTCCGTCTCTTCCGCCAGCCGTTTACGCCCGGCGGCTGTCAACGTGTAGTACTTGGCGCGGCGATTGTTTTCGCTCTCTCCCCATTCGCTTTTGATTGCCCCTTCATGTTCGAGACGGTAGAGCGCCGGATACAACGAGCCCTGCTGGATCACCAGTTGTTCACCACTGATCTGCTGAATACGCAACAGCACGCCATAACCATGCAATTTTCCGAGCGAAACCGCCTTCAAGATGAGCAGCTCCAGTGTTCCCTGCATGAGGTCAACCTGCTTCGGCATCCAGCCTCTCCTTGGCCATCTAGGAAAGTCTCGCCTAATTCTCCGAGTGCGTCAAGGAGAGCAGTAGTTTGATAGTCATTGGATGAGGCATCATCTAGTAACCACGGAAGCGGCTAAAGCCGTCCCGGGTATCCGCAGATACGGCACGGCTGAAGCCATGCCCTTCGTTGAATTCAAATTTTCACAATCGTTGAACCCCTACCGTCCTAGGCCGCCGTCCGGCGAAGGCTTCACTCTGCTCGATACGAAAGTTCACAACGAAGGGCACGGTTTCAGGCGTGCCGTAGACCCCGCGGCGATCAGCGCTTTAGCCCCGAGGTACGCTGCATACGACTCTTGACACCGACATCGCAACCTATAGCTTCCGAGAACGTACACCGCGGCTAAAGCCGTCCCGTGGTGACTCCTCAAAGTATCCCACTCGAGCGGGTAGTAGGGTATATCAAAGGAAGCTTCTCGCATCGGATGAGTTCGAAATTCCCGGTGTGGCAACGTGGATTTACCAGATCACCGCATCCGCAATGAGGAGGAATTCCAGACTAGGCGCGAGTATATTCATCAAAATCCAGTCCGGGCACGCATCGTGGAATTCGCCGGATTGTATCCCTATTCATCTGCTTATCGCTCAGAGTCCACCGCCGTTAGCTCGCGGCCAGAACCAGCAGGGCCGCACGAATAGCAGTAAACTTACCCCGAGAGGATCTCATCATGGAACGGCGGAAATTTCTGCAGCAAGCAGCGGCAGCAGCAGCCTTGGCGGGATGGAAAGCGGCCTCAGGCCAAAGCACGAACGGGAACACAGAATTATCGGGTGCGGCTGCGCTTACCCCCGTACCTGTAGTGAGCACAACGAATGGCGTTGGCCGGCGTAAATTAGGCCGTGCCGACGTCGAGGTTTCCATCATTGGCATCGGCGGCTACCATATCGGGATCTCGGCGGTCACCGAGCAGGAGGCACTGCGCATTGTCCGCACTGCCTTGGATCAAGGTATCAATTTTCTCGACAACTGCTGGGATTACAACGACGGCGCGAGCGAGGAACGCATGGGGAAAGCTCTTGCTGATGGCTACCGCAAGAAAGCTTTCCTGATGACGAAGATCGACGGGCGCACCGGCGCCTCAGCTAAGCAGCAACTGGAGCAGTCCCTGACCCGGCTGAAGACGGACCACATCGACCTGGTGCAGATTCATGAAGTGATTCGCATGGGAGATCCGGAGCAGGCCTTTCAACCGGGGAACATTGTCGAGGTGTTGCAGCAAGCCAGGAAAGAGGGCAAGATTCGCTATATCGGCTTCACCGGTCACAAGAGCCCCAACATCCACCTGCACATGATCGAAATGGCAGACAAGCATGGCTTCGTCTTCGACACGGTCCAGATGCCCGTCAATGCGCTCGATGAACACTACCAAAGTTTTTGCCAGAACGTGATTCCGCAGGCGCAGAAGCGAGGCATGGCGGTGTTGGGGATGAAGCCTCTGGCCTTTGGCGCCATTCTCAAAACCGGGACCATCACCGCGCCGCAGGCATTGCACTACGCGATGAGCGTGCCTGTGACGGTGACGATTACCGGCTGCCAATCCATGGCTAACCTGGAACAAGCTCTCAGCCTGGCGCGAAATTTCCAGCCCATGACCCGCGAGCAGAAACTTGCTGTGCTGGAGAAGACGGCGCCGGTCGCGGCGAACGGAGAGTTCGAAGCCTACAAGTCGTCGCAGATTTTCGACGGCACGGCCAACAACCCGCAGTGGCTGGGCTAAAAGCTGCGATGGGTTAGTCCAGCAGATCAGGCTGCTCGCGGACGATCAAGTCCCAGAGCGGCTGATATTGGAACCACGCCACGCGGGGATTGCCCACTTGCTTTTGCGCAATCAAGGCGCTCTCATGAGAGATAGGGCGCGGCTTGCCGGCAGCTTCCGCCATCAACTGCGCCTGGCAGCTGCGGTCCATGGTGATGAAGAGCCACGCTGCTTCGTCCACGGTGTGCCCCACGGTCAGGATTCCGTGGTTCTGCAGAATGATTGCCTTCCGAGGCCCCAGCGCCTTTGCGATGCGGTCCCCTTCCGAATTGTCATAGACCACGCCGGTGTAGTCATCGAAGAGACTGTGATCTTCGTAAAAAGCGCAAGCGTCCTGGGTTAAGGGATCGAGCAAGCGCCCGAGAGAGGACCAGGTCTTGCCATAAAGCGAATGCGCATGCGCTGCCGCCACGACCTCAGGCCTTGCCATGTGCAGCCGCGAGTGAATGGCGAACGCAGACTCGTTGACTTCGCGGTCGCCTTCCACGACGACGCCCTGCTCATTCACGAGCACCAGGTCGGAGACGCGAATGTGCCCAAAGTGCATGCCGAAGGGATTGACCCAGAAATGGTCCTGCAACCCGGGGTCACGCGCCGTGATGTGCCCCGCCACTCCCTCGCTGAAACCAAACTTTGCGAAAAGCCGAAAAGCGGATGCCAACCGCTGCTTGCGGTGCAGGCGTTCTTCTGCCACGGTCGCGAAAGAAGGCGGGTTCGGCGTCTTTGCAATCTTAACTTCAGAAGGAAGAACAGTACCTGGCATGGGGATAACCTCGCAGTCAGAAGGAAATCTGATTCTAGCTCTCCGGGGAACAGCAAGACAACGCCGGGCAACATAAGGGCAATTTATTGTTATGTTTGGCTATTCTCCAGCACTAGTATCAAGGAGGACTCAAAATGGCGTCCGTCAATGTTGCGTTCACGTTTCATAGCGGCATCAAACGGGTGCTGTTTCAGAATGTCCGGCTGTCGGGAAGCTGGGACGTCAAAGGCATATTTTCCGGACAGTGGACCCAGACGCCGATGCTAGCGTCGTCAGGACGAGACCGGCTGCGATGCCTTCACGGCGTAGCCGTCTCGATGGACGCCATCGCAGGTGGGAACAACGTTCCAGTGGGGCGTTATTCGCCGATCTCCCAGGGGCCCAGAATTCGTGGGTGGTGGTATACCGAGGTTCCCGGATCCCAACTCCAGCGCAGACAGACGCGAAGCTTTATCCTCTCCGACCGCGGCGCAGGCCAGCAGGACTACTGGTTCGCGACCGGCCGCCGGTTCGGCGCCCAGAAATATACGCCGACAGGGAGCAACCAAACCGGGAATTCGTTTTTCGGTGTGGGCGCCTTATGCCCAGAAGCGTCGAAGTCGTCTTCGCGCCGTTTCCAGCCGCACCGGCGACGCCGTACAGGCTACATCGCCGACAACGGGACTGGAATGGATCCCACAGCGTCGGTGATGCCTCTCACCTCAAATCGGCCGACCGGCATCTGGGAGACCGAGCAGTGACTACGACCCCCGCCCTCGCGGACTTCAGCGCATTACATGAATCGCCTGTACATGTACCGGATCCAGAACGAGCAGCACGGCGCGAAAACCTACAAGGTGGATATCTTCTCCCGTAACCAGGTGGGACGCGGAAATAACAATCCCAAACGGAGCTGCATTATGCAGGCTCTTATGCTGGATCTCGACGGCATCGTAAGTTGTTCGGTGGTCTCCGATCCCGATCTGGTGACGCAAGGATTTCGACTGACACCGGCATCGACCAAGCAGACGCCTCATCCCGGCAGACGGAATTCTGGGCGAACGAATTGCACGGCCGGCCAAGCCACTTCCCCACAAGATCGAGGACCTGGTCATCTATGAACTCCACGTCGGATCGCTCGGCTATCCTTCTACGGCTTCTGGCACCATCTCCGATGCAATGACATTTATAGACTCAGCTGGTGGAACTGGGCGTGAATGCGGTTGAACTGCTTCCGCTGCTGGAAGAGCGACGGCGACCTGCAATGGGGCTATGGAACTTCACTGTTTTTCTGTCTTGCAAACGAGCCAGGGCGGGGGCAATCAACTGAAGCATTTCATCCGTGCCTGCCATCAGCATGGAATCGCCGTCATCCTCGATGTGGTCTACAACCACTTCGCGACCAGCGGCAGCAATCGATCAGAATGGGGATACGACTCCGACCCAAATATCGCACCACAGCACAACACGTGGAACTGGTATCGAGGGCTTGCCCACGGACTACCCGGGAAACATCAACGGCGGTTATCTCGACAACGATTCCAGCGGTTTCAGCCCCACGTTTCTGGCAAGAGAATGTGCGCCAGATGTTCACCAGCAGCGCGGCTGCGCTCTTCGATGATTTCCACATCGACGGCATTCGCGTGGATCTCACCGACGCGATCCATAAAAACAACGCACTGCACGCCGATGGAACGCCGGTCGGTTCCGCCAACCAATATGGCTCCAAGTTTCTAAGGGAGCTGGCCCGCACGGTACTAACGGTAAATCCGTCCGCATTTCTTATCGCGGAGGACTATACCGGCTGGAGCAGCGATGACGCAGCCGTGTAACCAGGGAGGCGATCGGCTTTGATGCGGTTTGGTACATGGATTTCTACCACCATCTGATCGGCGACGGAAATTACGGCGACAGCTACGCGAATCTGCTTGAAGAATGCCGGCTTTGGCGTGCCGGGCCCGTTGAATATGGACTACTTCGCGGGCGCGCTGTCTGGCGACGCAATACAAGAAGGTTGCTTATCACGAGAGCCACGACGAGGCCGGCAACGATCCGCGGAACCGAGCGAACCATCGTGACCGCGGTGAATCGGCGCCGCACTGTCGGGCGCCACGCGGAGCTATGCAGAGGGACGGTGCCGCTTCTGCATTCGGCATGGCTGCGCTTCTCCGCCGGCACGTACCATGTTCTTTATGGGGGAAGAGATCGGCGACGGCCGAATCCATTCACGGTAAATACGTTCACCGCGAATAAGGAAGATCTCGATTGGGCAGCGGAGCAGGCGAGTGGAAAATTTCTTTTCCGTTTCTACCAGGACCTGATCCGGTTTGTGTTGCGGGAATGCGGCGGCACGATCGAATGCACTCGATGTTATTTACAATCAACAATGATAATCGAGTTATCGCCTTTACGCGCACTGCTGCCGGGCCAAAATCTGCTGGTCGTTGGCAAGCCTTGAACGATACGCCTTTCGGTAACGGCTATGGGATCGCCACAGACTCCGCTCGAGGTTACCGACCGGAGGGATGGAAGCGAGGTCTTCAACAGCGACGCCACGATTTATCGAGGAGCGAATATCGGCAACGGCGGCGCCGTATTACCCGTGAATAATGGCCAAATAAACACCAGTCATCCCAGCGCATGGATTCGTGGTGCTCGCAAAAGTGAGTTAGCGGATGAACGGCGCGTCCCCGGCCTTCGTAAGCATACGCGAATCCAATTGCGCGGCAGAGTCTGCGTCCAGATAGACGGTTGCATCCGGATGCGTGCGAAGAATGGTCGCTGGGCAATTTGTAGATATCGGTTCCTCAACAACTCGGCGGATAATCTCGGCTTTGCGGCTACCGGGCACCGACGCAATGATCTTTTGGACGCGAAGGAGCGCGGGCACGGTGAGGGTAATGGCCGACTTCGGCACCTCCGCCAGGCTCTTGAACCAGCCTTCGGCTACTTGTTGTTGCTGGGTAACGTCATCCAGTTGAACGATCTTTACATCAAGCGGATCCTTAAAGTCCGCCTCCGGAGGATCGTTAAACGCCAGATGACCGTTCTCCCCAATCCCCGCCAGGCACAATTGCGGTTTTGCGGAGCGCAGTTTCTCCGCATACTCCCGGCAGGCTAGTTCGGGATCGGGCGCGTTGCCATCGATGCCGAAGAACTCTTTCATCGCCACGTGCTGGGTCAAATGCTGGCGAAGAAAATACAGGAACGACGCTGGATGATAGTCCGGCAGGTTGACATAACTATCCATATGAAAACCAAGTACCTGCTTCCACGAAATATCTTGCATTCCAGTCAGTGCGCGGAGGGTTTCGATCTGAGAAGCAGCCGCGGCGAAAATGACCGCCACGTCTTTACCCGACGAACCGAACTGACGGATCGCTTGCGCCACCGCCTGGGCCGCGGCTTCGCCTGCCGCTTTACGCGTTGGGTGAATCACCAGTTTCAACGTTCCCACTTGCAGGCTCGTTACCCCTTTGTTCTCCATGGCCATGAATCACCTTTCCGAGTTGCAGTTCCCAGTTTCACCAATTCGTGTAGAGAACTATAGTTCCGAAATTTGTCATGAGGGCAAATCGGGTCTCACACCGGGATCCGCAAGCAGCCCGATTCCCTGCCAGACAATGCCAGGCAAGCGCGCCCAGTGCACCTGCGGCCACCATCGAAAACTTGACATACATTCCGATATGGCTATATTTAAACTGCATGGCTAGAGCAGCTACAACTACCGACGTCTTCAATGCAATTGCAGAACCGCGGCGACGCGAGATCATCGGCCTTCTCAACGATGGACAGGAGTGGGCCGTCAACGATGTGGTCGCGCGGGTAAAGATCGCCCAGCCGGCGGTATCCAAACATCTCCGCGTGTTGCGAAAGGTCGGGGTGGTGACGGTTGTGAAGCGCGGGCAGCACCGCTTATACCGGCTGCACGCCGCACAGCTGAAACCCATTCACGATTGGGTAAAGCCGTACGAACGGTATTGGACCCATCAACTCGGCCGCATCAAGGAAAGGGCCGAGCAGAAAGCCATGGATCGCATTGCCCGCGAGAACAGTTAGCGGAGGAAAAGGCTTGCCTATGAAAACTCTCTTTGAAGCAGCGACGATCGAAGAGATGAAGGCGCGGATGGAAAAGCTGAAGCCGGATGCTGAGCGGCTATGGGGGACGATGAGCCCAGCACAGGCACTGGCGCATTGTTCCACGATGATGGAGCTGGCGGTTGGGCTGACCTTTCCTCCGCGAACTTTGACTGGACGAATCTTCGGACGCTACGCGAAATCGATCATTTGGAAAGAGAAGCCGCTACCCCGCAATATGCCGACGGACAAACACTTCGTCGTGAGCGATGATCGGGACCTGGTGGTCGAGCGGCAACGGCTGAGCGTATTGATTGACCGCCTGGCCACAGGGCCAGATGCGTGCACGAAACATCCGCACACCTTTTTTGGACCGCTCACTCCCATGGAATGGGCAGTGTTGACCTACCGCCATCTGGATCATCACCTGAGCCAGTTTCAGGTCTAGGGAAATAGAAAGACGCGGGTGCGTCGGACCGAACGGCCGGCCCGGTTACTTACCGTCTGCGGCACTTACGGCGTCAACCCAGTATGAGTTGCGCGCGCTCAGTTGCAGCCCTGGCCGGTCCTTGAGCTTTAGGTTCAGTGCATGGGGTCCGGGTAGCGGCGATTGCGGGTGGAAGCTCAGTACGTAATAATTTGGCGCGTCGTTTGAAATCGTGACCAGGTGCCGGCTAAGTGTCGTCGCATCCTTGAAGGCGAAGTATTCGCCCCCCGTCAGTTGCGCGACCGACTCAGGCACGTTGCGCTGCAGTCCGTCTCTCGCAGCGATATAGGCCATCCGGCCCAGCCGCAAAGGTGGGATCAGATCGCTCGCGCAGTCCAATGCCTGAACACTGCGTTTGCCGTGCGCGTCCGGGTCGGCATCCGGCTCGCGACTCATGCAGCCACCTTTCGCATAAGGCGTGTCTTCATAAGGGGTTCCTCCCGGCCGGGGCAGCTTCGATCCCTCATGCTTCACGGCCATCTTCGTGCTCGAAAAGCCGAAGCTGTAAATCGCAGTGTTGGTGTCATCGACTGTGCGTATGGCCTCCTCGAGGCTGGTCTGGCTGCCATTGTCGATGGTTTCGCAGAAGAGCAGCACGGCGCGGCGATAGCCTTGCGGCTGCTGGCGCAAAAGATTGATGCCGAAATTGAGCGCGTCCAGAATTGCCGCGCCCGGGTCGCCCTCTTGCAGGTTGGCAATGGTCCGGATTGCCGCATCCGTGTCGCTGTTGAAGTCTTCTACAAGGCGAGGCTTGCTATCGAAGGTGACCACCGCAACGCGATGTTCCACATTGCCAACGACAGCATCCAGCACGGCATCGAGGTTGCGATAATCGCCCAGGTGGGATGCGCCCAGGCCGCCGGTCTGCACGATAACAGCCAGCGCTACGGGCTGCTCGTCGGTATCGGGCTCCAGTCGCAGGGGCTGGGGAACGCCGTTATCGGTGAGGATGAAATCCTCCGCAGTCAGCGCGAAGACCAACTCCCCGCTCTTGGTCTTTACCAACGCAGGCACGAGCACCAGGTTCGTCCGCACCTCAAGAGCCGTGACCTGCGAGTTTCCCGATGATGGGGCACTCGTTTGGGCGCTGGCCGCCACGCCACAGAGCAACACCATCCCCAAGATAACGCTCGCCACCGCGGAAAGCATGCTCATGAGACGCAGCATGGGAAGACGCCTCGACGAACAGGATACATCTTCACGGGAAGGCCATCACATTAAATGCTCTGGACACTTTTCCACAGCCGATATAGCGCCGCCCCGCTACAGTTGCGAGGCGGCGCAGTGATTAAAAAGTAATCTTGACAGCACCTTGGAAGACGCGCGCCCCATACGAGGTGTACCGATTAACACTGGTTAGCCTCCTTCTTTTGACGCTGCTATGCCGCCCTTGTCCATGGCGGACTGAGGTCTTCGGCGAAACGGCCCCGGTCCCACTGGTCGGACCTCTTGGCGGCTCGCCAGTTCCATTGAGCAGCCGCACGTGGAGTGCTAATCTCCCAACTGTGCTGCCTAGGCTTAGAAAGCGCCCGCCACTGGGAGGTACTGGGACAGTTATGCCGACAGGAACGAATGGCGCCGCTGATAAGCAGCTGACGATGAAAGTGGTCAGCCATATTCAGAAGCTGATCGAAACCGGCGTCCTGAAGGCCGGGAACAAGATTCCTCCAGAGCGCGAGTTCGCCACCCAGCTGAAAATCAGCCGCGCCAGTTTGCGTGCCGGCATTGGATATCTCGCCGCGATGGGCGTCTTGAAGGTACGGCATGGAGTGGGGACCTTCGTAGCCGAGGAAGCGCGCGCCATCGATTCTTTCTCCATGCACCTGCTGAGTGCTTTCAACGGCTTCAAACCCAAGCAGATGTTTGAAGCACGCTTGGTGCTCGAAGGCGGCCTCGCGGCCATGGCGGCGGAACGGGGTGGCGACTCACACTTCGCGTTGATGGCCGAGGAGGTGACCGAAATGTATGCCACCTTCGATGACCCGCAGGAGTACTTGATCCATGACGTCCGCTTTCACCGTGCGATCGCCGAGGCGGCAGGAAATCCGATCCTTGCGGTATTGATGGAGACAGTGGTGAGTGCGATGTACGATGATCGCCGGCGAACCGTGGAACAATCCTCCGACCTAAGGCAGTCTGCCGATATGCATCGCACCATCTATCGCGCCATCCGCGCGCGCGATGTGGTAGCAGCGCGCAAAGCCATGGAGCAACATCTACGCCTGGCGGAAACTGCGCAGGTAAGCGAGCCTGCGCCGCGCATCTCGCAATGGGGTGCGCAAGCGCGGCGGCGCCAAGGCCTCGACCACAGCCACCCGGAAACAAAATCCGTCCCCAATCGAAAAAGGATTAGCGCGAGCCCTCAGTCTGCAAGACGGACGGATGGGACTAAAAGACTTCCCGCAGCTCTTTAACCTATTCCTTAGGTTTCCAGCAATGGGCAAACTCTTTTCGCGTATGGCTGATTCCCATCACGTTAAACGACCGCGTTTGTTTCGAGTAGATGACCTGTTGAATGCCGCCATGAATCGAATTCGAGTTGTTGTAGTGCCCGATTCCGGCTCCCTAGTATTCCTGGCTCATCCTGATGTAGCTATGCCATTCCGGATTCCCTGTTGCCTGAAAGCCTGACGCTTCGAGTAAACCGTCCTTGGGTTGCCATGCGATGTCCACGACCCGCCGGTCGGCTCATGGGTTCCGTCATCGCGGATGCGGTAATTCACGTACCGGCCGCCCAGAGCACCATACTCTTTGGTGAGCTCCGCAGTTCAGACCACTTGCGGAATCTGGTGCCAATCTGCCAGTCAGCGATCACGCCCAGAATTGCGCCTAATACGGACCCGATTGCAAGATTCGGCCAATTGAGTGTCATTTCACACTCCTACGAAGGAGTGACGAAGCTCCTTCGTAAGGATGTACGCTTATTCCCTCTTGCCGGTTCCCTTTATTATCAGTCACATCGCAAAGCCACGATCGGATTCACGCTGGTGGCGGATCTGGCCGGAATAAGGGCGGCGACGATTGCGACCAGCACAAGCAGGAGCGTTACCAGCCCAAACGTAACCGGGTCGTGGGGGCTAATGCTGTACAACAGGCTGGAGAGCACGCGGGTTGCAGCCAATGCCGCAACCAGGCCTACGGCAATTCCCGACAAGATAAGCCGCAAACTCCGCCCCATAACCAGCCGCAAAATGTCGCCTTTGTCTGCCCCCAGTGCCATGCGCACACCAATCTCCTGCGTCCGTTGCGCTACCAGGTAAGCGATCACCCCATAGAGCCCGATCATGGCCAGAGCCAGGCCGGCCGCGGCAAAGAAGCTCACCAGGGTCGTCTGAAATCTTGGCTGATCGGCCAGCTTGGCGACTCGTTGACGAAGGGTGGCAATATCCACCGGAAGCGTCGGGTCCAGCGCCGCTACCTGGGAGCGAATCCATCGACTCGTCTGGTCGGGTGGCAGCGAACTTCGGACTACGACCACGGAAGTCTTAGCCCAAATGCCACTGTCGTCCCAGTCATCTGCAAGGTTTCTCCGCAACCTGTAATACTCAGGCACCTCCTCTTTCCTGAGGCCCCCGTTCTTGACGTCTGCGGCGACCCCGACGATTGTGCTCCAGGGCTCAGACGGATCGTCCTCCCGAACCGCATTTGTTGCCCAATGGGATTCACGTTGGGGAAGAATAGGTCGGCGAGGCGCTTGCTGAGGACAATGGAGCCGCTGGCTGCGCGTTCATATCCTCTTCACGAAAACCTGCGCCCTGCATCATTGAGATATCCAAAGCGCGAAAATAGTCAGGCGAGACCAGACGTGAGGCAACCACCCCGGTAATGCGTGCCTTCGGTCTTCCGGCAACAACGATCTCATCGAGGCGACCGCCCGGACCCCCGTCAGGAGGGATAGAGTTGCTGACAGAAACAAGTGAGATACCGGGTCCGAATTTGAGGCGCGTAGTCAATTGTTGAAAGAAGGCGAGCCGGCTTGCAGCTGTGGGATACGCGTGATCTCCCAAAGTGACGCTCGCGGTGACCGTATTGTCGGTTCGCATACCAAACTTTTGATCTTCAAGATTGCGGAAACTGCGCAGCAAGAGAATTGCCGCAACCAGTAGAACCACGCTCGCGGCGATCTGGGCCACAACCAGCCACTGTCGCACGATTGCATGGGAGACAGTGATGAAGGACCGTCCGTTTAAGGCCCCATCTCCGGGCTTCTGCAAGGCAGGGGCGAGGCCAAAGAGTGCGCCGCAGAGGATCGAAAGTACAACGGTGGCACACACGATGCGAAGATCCAGCCGAGTTTGTTCGAGGTAAGGAATGGTTGCGGGAGCGATGGCAACGAAGAAGTGCAACAAACCCTCCGCCAGTGCGCATCCCGCGAGCGCACCAGCGATGGAAAGTAATAATGATTCTGTCAGCGCCTGACGCAGCAGTCTGCCTCGGCTCGCTCCCAGGGCCGAACGAACCGCGAGCTCACGTTGCCGCGCTGCGCCACGCGCCAAGAGGAGACTTGCCACGTTAGCGCACGCGATGAACAATACCGCGAGAACAGCGCCCAGCAGAACCCACGCAGCCGTTCGTACGTCTTGCATCTGAAGATCGCGAAGGGAGCGAACTTTTAAGTGGAAGTCATAGCGAATATCTGCCGGAACCCTTTTCAGAGCGCTCTGGAATAGTGGCTGCAGCTCTGCCTCGGCCTGCTGAACCTCTACTCCAGGTTTGAGCCTGGCAAAGGCTCGTCTTGGACCTCCAAGTCCACTGTTTACTACTTTGTCCGCCGCTTCGTCCGCCGGCATGGGAAACAGCACATCGACCGATTGCAGTCTAGGCATCTCAAAGTTCTTAGGAAGCACTCCGACCACCTGGACCGGATCGCCATCTATATCGATCGTCTTGTTGAGAATGCCGCGATCCAGGTTGTAGTGGGAGAGCCAAAGGCCGTAGGAGATGAGCGCCACCTTTGGCCCATTGGGGAGATCTTCTTGCGGCAGGAAGTTTCGCCCGAGGACCGGCGAGACCCCAAGCGTGGGGAGGAAATTTCCTTCGACCGACGTACAGTTCAGTTGCGCCGGGTTTCTCTCCGTCAGGTCGCACTCCCCTGTCGTGGCACGCTCGGAGGTGAGTGCCTCAAAGGGCTTTTGGCCACGCTGCCAGTCGTAGTAGAAGTAGCCCAGCACAAATTCCGTTGCGAGCGAATGGACCATGCCAACAGAGACCAGACGGTCTGCATGAGCGTAGGGAAGACTGCGAAAGAGGATGCGATCGACAATGCTGAACACCGCGGTCGTCGCACCAATACCCAGCATCAGCGTAACGAGAATCGTAATGGTAAAGACGGGATTGCGACGGAAGCCGCGGAGGGCGTAGCGGATATCCTGAAGAACGGTTTCGATGTAGTAGCTTGGCCGCTGTTGGTGAGATTCTTCTTTGATTCTCTCCACTCCTCCGAACGAGATGACCGCTTGCCTGTGCGCTTCCAGCGGCGTCATTCCAGCGGCGATATTCACCCTGGTCTGCTCTTCGAGGTGGAATTGCGACTCCTCGTCTATTTCATGATGAGACTTGGGAGCTAACAGAAAGTGGAGGCGCGTAAGCCATTGCTTCAGCATCGAGAATCCTCCTACTCGAGCACCAGGGCGATCGCGGTGGAGATGCGGCCCCAATTTTCGAGTTCGACTTCGAGCTGCTTCTGTCCGGTGCGCGTCAGTGAATAATACTTCGCCTTGCGGTTGTTTTCCGACGCTCCCCAGTCGGCACGAATCCAGCCCTTATATTCCAGCCGGTGGAGCGCTGGATAGAGGGACCCCTGCCCGATCTGCAGCGCTTCCTTCGACACCTGTTGAATACGCTGCGCAATGCCCCATCCGTGCATGGACTCAAGGGCCAACGTCTTCAAGATGAGCAAGTCAAGCGTCCCTTGAAGCAGATCGGTAGATGGCGGCATGTTCCCCTTGACCCTCAACAAGAGGATGAGGCAGCCTCTTGTCGAATGTCAAGGGGGGTCAAATCATGCTGGCAGGTGTCGAGTTGCGGCACGTATCCGATGCGTTCGGATGATTGTTCCGGCGATAACGATCGCCAGGGAATCAGCGAAGTTCCACGTCGCCCTCGACAGCGCTAAACCGTACCCCCAATGCGTCACCGTGAACGCGAAAGCAACGACTAGCATCGCACCGAAGACAAGCCCCAGGGTCATCGTGGCCACCATTTCCCTTCCCCGGGCCAAGAGCGCAACCACGAAACCAATGAGGAGGAATGTGATGAGGTGTCCGATGTCGATCCCAGTCGAGGCGAAAAACATATACGTGCCGAAATGATGCTCGTAAACATGGTATCGCTCAAGGACGGCAAATATCGGAGGCTCGACCCATCGCGCTACGAGCTTTCGCAGAAAAAATCCTCCGGCGACGGCTGCCGTTGTCAAACCCGGGGCAGTACGGAAGCCAAGGAGCGCAAGCTGGAAGATGGTTTTGAACGTCTGTCGCCAGTACCATCTGCGGGCAAATGGAACACCGGATTTTGACGCGAGGCGGGTGAATTCCTCCAGCAAATCGCCCAGGATGTGTTCTGCTGCATCATCAAGCGCGAAAAGACTAAGGAGCCACATCGCTAAACGTGGCGGCTGAACGACTTTTGATTGCGACGTCATGAGTAGCTCCTGATGAAGCCCAGGCCCTCTGTCATGCTTTCGAGTGCGCGATGCGTGCGACTTACAGCCGCAATTCCCTTCGCCGTGACACGGAAGAAGCGTTTCGCACGGCCGCCGCGTTCCGGGGTAGGATCGCCGCGGTGCGACTTGACGTAACCCTTTGCCTCAAGACGATCAAGGGTGGCGTAGACCGCTCCGATGGACACCTCACGTTTGGTGCGCAGTTCAATCTCCTGCCGCACGGTGACTCCATAAGCCTGATCAGCCAGGCGGAGTAGTGCCAGGACAATGATGTGTTCAAATTCGCCGAGGTAATCGCGATCAGCCATTTCTTATACAATATAGATTAAATAGCCGTGGATGGACAACTGCAGCCGAGCTTTTCTCGTTCCCTCGCAAAGGACGGGTGGCCCATATCTCGCTCGTTTTTCGCGAGATATGGGATACCACCGCTCTTTCCCTCTGACTCTTGATTCGTCCGATAGGCTTAGCGGTCGAGTTCGGTGGAATCCCACATCTCGCAAGAAACGAGCGAGATATGGGCCACCCGTCCTTGGTTAGGGAATGAGAGTCGAAGCTACTTGTGTCGATCAACGCGCCGGGCCATGGTGGCCAACAGTTTCGGACGTACGTGGGGTCGCGTCCATGGGCACACGGCAATGCAGATCCCACACGAAGCTGATTCGGCGAAGTATGGGATGCACTTATCGAAGTCCACGTACCAGCGCTCTACTCCGCGCACCATCTGCTTGTCCGCGGTAATCGCCCCCGGAGGACACGCCTGGGTGCAAACCTGGCAGGTGGCGCAGAATTCGTCCGCACCAAAGCGATCCGGCGTGGTCGCGACCAGCGGCATATCCGTGGTGACACCGGCAAGACGGACACCCGAACCGAAGCGCCGGCTGATCAATGAGCCATGTTTGCCCAGCTCTCCCAAGCCTGAGGCGACGGCCGGCGGAATCAGCAGCAGGGCGTCCGCGGAGGGTCCAGGATATGCGCTGGCGTTGTATCCCTGCCCGCGGATCCAGTTGGCAAGCGCATAGGAAGCTCTCGTACCCCGCGCGTACTGATCACCAATGTCGGTGACGCCCACACCGTTGGTCTCGTCGGAAGGAACTTCCTTGAGGCGTTCGTAGTTATGGGCCAGCGCAAGCACGATCACCCAAGGCTCCTCGATCGTATAGCCCTCGAAGACGTAGAGCGGGTCCATGGGCGCGATCCCTATGGCATCCGCCTCGTGTGCAAGCGCGAACGCCGTTACCTCGCTAGCGAGTTGTTCGGCCGATGCTGGGTTGCGTGCCTCGGCCACTGGATCGAGCGCAGGGTGGTTGTAGGCGGCCATAAACGCCGGCGCCGAACCTGGGCACTTGCGCGAACTCTGCCGCGCCACAACCTGCAATTCGCCATAGGGATGACGATCGGGCGGATGCCAGAAAAAAGGCGACGGCCTGCGTTGGGCCGTTTCCCCGAGTCCGTTGATCGGGTTGCCGGAGACCTTGAGCAATGCGAGCGTCTCTGCCTTGGGGCGGTATTGCTCACGCTTGGGGCGTCGTGGATTGGGCTCATCTGGCACAGGCTTGCCTCGCTGGTGACAGGATATCCGATGGCATTTGTCTTATCGTGTGACAGCCGCGGTTGCCGACTCGGTCACCGCCATATATCCGCGATTCACGATCTCAGCAGCGTTGGCGCGGTAAATTTCCGGCTGCTCGGGCGCCCAGGTTCCAAGCCCATCCACATAACGGTTACACATGCAGAAGACCGCGGCGATCAGGACCGTGTCGTGGATCTCCCGATCGGTCGCGCCCTGTGCCCTGGCCGCGGCTACGTCATCCTCGGTTACGTGCTTGCCGCCCTGCTGCACTTTGCCGGCGATGTTGAGAAGCGTCTTCATCTTGGGCGAAATGTCGGTGTTGATCCAATCCGTTTTGACCGTCTGCACTAATTGCTCATTGTGTCCCAGCTGAGCGGCGGCGACGGCTCCATGAATGCTTTGGCAAAAGAAGCAATCATTCCGCCATGAAACATGCGTGGCAATCAACTCGCGCTCACCGCGGGTCAGGGTGCTTTCCCCTCGGAGCAGGATGTTCACCAGTTCGTTGAGCGGAGCAGCTGTCTCTGGCCGAAACGTCATCAGTCCGACAATTCCCGGAAACTCCCGGCCTAACTCCGGAGCGACCGGCAGATTGATATAAGCCATGTGTAGTATCTCCACCTCATTTAAGTCATGCAGGCGCCGGGCCAGTTCTGCCTCGATCTGCATGGATAACGCTATCCGTCTTGTCAACGCCTACGCATCCACCGAAAGATTGGCCACAGGCTCCAACCTTCGATCCTTGTGAGTCCCCTGCCTTTGCAGGAAGATGCGTCTGCATAGCCAATTACTGCTGCGACCAACATCCGTTTCCCAGTTAAGCCCCGACAAGAAACGCTAGGAAAGAAGTTCGAAAGCCGGTTATGAGAACCAAGCATGCACGCAAATGCTCCGTGATTCTACGAATAACTCTGGCCGTCTGCGCGCTGCTCTCCCGCGCGCCGATGATGAAAGCGCAACAGCTCGCGACGCTAAGTGTCACCGTCACTGACCCTTCCAACAGAGTTGTTTCCAGCGCACAGGTTACGCTCACCAGCGCGCAGACCAGTCTTATTCGTACCCAGGCCGGCGATCGCGCAGGGCTGGCTGTCTTGAGCGCACTCACCCCCGGCGATTACCGCCTGGCCGTCAAAGCGGAGGGCTTCAGCGAATATGAACAGCCGCTCACGCTGACCGTAGGCCAGGTCGCATCGGTGGATGTACAACTTGGCGTCGCTGCGGTGAAGCAGAGCGTCTCTGTATCCGAGTCAGCGGCAACGGCTGTCGACACTGAAAAAGTGGAATCGAGCCAGGTGATCCCTCCTACCCAGATTGCCGACCTTCCCATTGCCGGCCGCGACTTCATCGACTTCGTTCTACTGACCCCGACCGCCAACGTTGGCCGCAGTACGGCCACAGCGGCCCAGTCGCCTTTTCTCGAAACGGTTCTCCAGCTCAGCTTTGGCGGCCTGCGCGAAACGCATAGCTCGTTCTTCGGGCTCGACGGCACGGACTATTCCGTGAGTCTCTCCGGCGTGCAAAGGGCCAGCCCCTCGCTCGATTGGGTGCAGGAGTTTCGCGTCGTCGACGGCCCTTACTCCGGCGATAATGGCCGCAACCTCGGTTCGGTGGTGAGCACGATCACCAAGTCGGGCAGCAATGACATTCATGGCTCGGTCTATGAATACCTGCGCAACAACGCTGTGGATGCGGACAATTCCCTCTCCGCTCCCGGCTTCAATACGCTGCGCGTCAATCAATTTGGGGGAAATGTCGGCGGTCCCATTCGTCATGCGAAGACTTTCTACTTCACTGGATATGAAGGCCAGCGCCGCGCCGCCTCTCCCACTTATTCCACCTTTATCCTGGGTTGTATCGACACGCCTAACTGCATGGGACCGGGCACTCCCAGCATCAACCAGGTAAAAGAGCAGTTCGGGCTGCAGCCAGAGCAGCTGGGCTCACTGCTGCAGATCGACAACTATGACAAGGCCATGGGCAAGATCACGCAGGTCTTCAATGAGAGGAACATCCTGAACGCCGGTTACCTCTTTAGTGACGACCGCAAGGTGAACGCTCCAACGGCGGCACCCGGTCAGGGGCTTCCCTCCACGTATCGTGACAATCCCGTGCGCGATCAAACCGTCTACGGCAATTTCCTGCACCTGTTTAGTCCACGCTGGACTTCAGAGAGCGTCCTCGCCTATGGGGATCGCGTATTTCACCTCACGCCCAAAGGAGCGGGCTATGAGCCAACCCTGAACGTTTCCGACACCCTGGTGACTGGCGGCTTCACGGGCAGCGTTTCTTATTACAAGGAGCCGCAGTTCGAATCCCAGGAGAACCTCACTTACACCCGCGGAGCACATTCCATTAAATTCGGCGGCGGCTTCGAGCCTGTATGGATCGCGGCGGACACCACATTCTTCAGTCCCGGTGCGGCCATCTTCACACCCCAGAGCTTCTTTGGAGCGGGTGAGTTTGCCGGCCCTCCCTTCGGCCCGGGTACTCCTGTCCAATTCCTCTTTCTCCAACCGAGCTCTTACTTCGGGCAGCAACTCCCCACCCGCCCGCTGCCTTTTGCTGGGTCTCTCTACGCCGGCAGTGCTGCCCCTGCATTTATCAATGCAACCAGCTTGAAGTTCTGGCACCGGCTGGCGAATTTTTACGCACAGGATCAGTGGAAAGTATCGCCCAATCTTTCCATCACCGCTGGTCTTCGTTACGACTTCGATATCTTTCCCTCAGCCGCTGACGTGCGGGTGACTGGCAAGCTTCACCCCACGAATTATGGGAACGTGCAGCCCAGGTTGGGCCTCGCGTATGCCTTCCACGACAACAAGGAGGTGGTCCGTGCTGGTTTTGGTCTCTTCACCGGGCCGTGGGACTACAGCGACTTGATGGTGGGCTGGCAGGGCGCATCCGCATTCACCCAGATGGACAATCCACTCGTTCCTGATTTCGCGAACGGAGGCAGCGGCGTGGTGGGCCTTGGAGTATCCGGGGTGGTCGGCGTTTCCGGTCCCTTCCTTGCCTCGCAAGCCTTCCACAGTTTTACTACCGGAGGCGTCTATCCTTCTCCGCAGTTCTTGCAGCAATTCCCGCTGGGCTACATTCAGCGGAAGTTTCCAAATCCATACGCGGAGCAAGCCAGCCTGGAGCTTGAGAGCTCACTAGGCATGGGTTGGATCCTGACCACAGGCTACCAATACGTGCACGGCGCGAAGATGCCTGTCTACCTGAGCGTCAACGGCACGCCCGACGGAAATCTTCCCGATGGGCGCCAGGCGTTCACGCCCGCGGATCCGGGCTTCGGATTTGCGCTGATTGCCACCCCGACTGGATTTTCGATTTACAACGGCGCCGTTGTGAGCGTGCGTAGAAACTTTGCCAGCCATTACAGCGTATTGGCGAACTACACATACTCCAAGTCGATCGATATCGCAACCGACGTGCAGCTCACCAGCACGCCGCAGGATTACCTCGACCCGAATGCCGATCGCGCCGTAGGCGACAACGACATCCGTCACCGTTTTGTGCTCGCCCTGCTCGCTGAAAGCCCGTCGGAGTGGCCGGTCTATCTGCGCAACTTCAAACTGTCGTTGCTCAACACAGTGCAAAGTCCTCGATACTTTTCCATCCTTGCGGGTTTTGATGTGAACGGCGACGGCTTTCCCTTTTCCGATCGCACCGGAACTGTCGGCCGCAACTCCTATCGCGGCGCTTCCTACTACGATACGGACGTGCGCCTCCAGCGCGTCTTTTCTCTGGGCGAGCGCCTCAAGGCGATAGCCAGTATGGAAGCCTTCAACCTCCTCAACCACGTCAACGTGCAAAACATCGACCAGGTCTACGGAGCACCAGACTTCCTTGGCCCGGTACCCCACCAGTTTGGCGACGGCATTGGCAGTCCGGCCAATCCTACGTTTGCCAGCCCCAATTACGTCAGCCCTGCGCGGCAACTGCAGGCGTCGATCCGTTTCAGCTTTTAAGAAGGGACAGTTCCATGGCACATATCTCAATTGAAGAAGGTCTACCCGGCATACTCGGGCCCATGAAATTCCGGCCGGAAACCACGGCCCCCTTGCGCAAGCTGGCGGAGGTCCTCCTGCGCGATGAAAACACGCTCACCTCAGCCGAGCGGGAAACAATCGCGGCATTTGTTTCTTCCGGCAACGACTGCCGATTCTGCCAACTTTCCCATAGCGCCGCCGCAGCCGAGCATCTGGGTGGAAACGACGCACACTACGCCCTTGTCGAATCGGTGAAGACGGATTTCTCATCCGCCAAGGTGTCACCCAAACTAAAAGCACTCCTCGCTATTGCGGACAAAGTGCGGAAGGGCGGCAAGAACGTCACCCCGCAAGATATTGAGGCTGCCCGAGCGCAGAACGCTACCGACAAAGAGATCCACGACACGGTTCTCATCGCCGCCGCTTTTTGCATGTTCAATCGCTACGTAGATGGGCTAGCAACCTGGCAGCCGGAAGACCCAGCGGATTATCGTCCCATGGGAAAGCTCATGGCACATTCGGGCTACACCCGCACGGAGTGGGAGAGATAGCTTCGCCCCCGCGGTGGGTTGCCTCTTATTCCCTAACGAAGGACGGGAATAAGAGGTTATAACGCATGGTCTCAAGCCCCGAGGTATCGCCTTCCTGCTTGGCGCAGGTTTTACCGCGCAACCGAACCGTGCTCCTCGTCTGATGAGCCTAGGTGCCCCATTCAAGCCGTACTTTGGCTTGAGAGGGATAAAGAACGTTGATGCGCCACTTTCGGTCCAGCAGGTTCAGTTGCGGGCAACAGCCTACCCCGTGCCGCCGTATCCCAGAGGCTCATGTAAGGAAGAGAGTGCACGCTGGACTGCCGGCCGAGGTATAGAGTCCGGTGAAGCTTAACAACCCCGTCTTTCGGTCGACGCGAAATGACGCGATGCTATCGCTGCGTTGATTGCAGGCATACATAAAAGATCCGCTGGGATCGAGTTGTATGTGCCTTGGGTAGTCCCCCATAGTGGAAGTTTCGCCGACGTAATGCAACCGGCCTTCGCTGTTCAGGGAGAAGATCGCGATCGTATCGTGGAGTCGATTCGCCGCGTACAGGAAATGCCCGTCGGGCGACAACACGATCTCCGAGGTGAAGGTTGTTCCTTTAAAGCCCGGCGGCAAGGTGGAGATGGTTTGCTGAGGACGAAGCGCCCCAGTCGCGGGATCGAAATGAAAAAATACCACCGTAGACGCCTCTTCCTGAAGCGAATACAGCCAGCGTCCATTGCGGTGAAACGTGAAGTGACGCGGCCCATCACCGGGTGGCAGCGAAACAAAGGGAGTCGTCGCGGGCGATAGTTTGCCGGCGGCGGAATCGAAGGCGTAGACATAGATCCGATCCTGGCCCAGGTCGGTTTGCAGTACGAATCGGTTGGAAGGGTCAGGCTGGATCATGTGCGCATGCGGCTTGTCGTGTCCGCTGAATGCATAGGTTCCCGGAGGGCCACTCGATGGGATCTTCGGTCCCACCGATCCTGTGTCCTGGTGAACGTCCGTCGCCGGACCAAGCGCGCCGGTGGGCTGGATAGGCAGAACAGCAATCGTCCCGCCGGCATAAT
Organism: uncultured Acidobacteriaceae bacterium; assembly: GCA_963775365.1. GTDB lineage: Bacteria > Acidobacteriota > Terriglobia > Terriglobales > Acidobacteriaceae > PALSA-350. Next base: position 69,233 of record CAVZJL010000023.1, read on the forward strand.
TCGCGACAAATACATACTTGCCCGTCGCATCGACGCTCAGATGAGCCGGGCCCGCCCCCTCCGAAGAAACCACATTTAACAGTTGAAGATTTCCATCTGATCGATTCACAGCATAGGCACTTACTGCCCCGCTCTTACCTTCAAAATCTCCGATTTCGTTGCCGGCATAAAGGTATTTTCCGGATGGATCGAGGGAAAGCCATGAAGGGTTGCGGCCCTCGGCAGCCAGCTTGACCAAGGTGAGCTCTCCGCTGGCGGGGTTCATCTCAAAGAGGAAGATGCCCTTCCCGTTGCTTCCCCCTCCGTCAACGGCTGCGCTATAGGTCCCCGCATACACCAATACTTTTCGAGTCTGGCCTACCATTGCAACCCCGCGGAGCGGTCTGAGCGCCGAAAGAATGCCAAAGGCAGCGGATCCTTGTAGCAGTTCGCGGCGAGACATGTTGCCGCCCGTCTTATCTGTCGATTCGCTATTTTGTGCACGCACCAGAGCGATTTCTCCTCTTCTGTAGAGACCCAAACCATCAGCTGTACTTTAGCCAGCGCAGCATCTCTGGCAGTGTCGGCCGCTTGCCGTACATCAGGATGCCGACGCGATAGATCCGCGTCGCCACCCACACCATCCCGTAGATAGACACCACCATCAACACCAGGGAGAGAGCGAGTTGCCACGCCGGCACCGCCATCGCCGCCATGCGCAAACACATCACGATCGGCGTGCACGGCGGAAACAGCGACAGCAACACCACTGGCCACGCGCCCGGGTTGCTCAGGATATAAACAATCAGCGCCAGACCAATCACCTGCGGCAACACGATCACCATGCTGAACTGCTGTACCTCTGACTCCTGGCTGACGGTCGCGCCCAGACCAGCGCTCAGTGCGCTGTAGAAGAAAAACCCCAGGATGAAATAGAGCACGAAGAAAATCAGTTGCAGTGGCGTCACTCCATAAGCTCCCAGGCCGCCGAGTCCCATCGTCATCCAAAGCGAAGACGCGCTCAGAATCAAAATGAAAACAATCCAGATCGCCATTTGGGTCAGGCCCACTGCGCCGACTCCTAATAGCTTGCCCAGCATCAGCGACTCCGGTTTGGCCGAAGACAGCATCACTTCGAATACCCGCGAGGTTTTTTCCGCAACCACCGAATGGGCCACATTCACGCCGTAAAACACCACTGCGAAATACAGCATGAAGGCCATAATGTACGCGCCCCAGAAACCCTTGCTTGCGTCTGCTGCAACGGCTGTGCCGTTCTTCACCTGTTGTGTCTTCAGGTCTACATCTGTGAGCAATGCCTGGATCTCTTCGCTGGTCGCGCCGCGCTTCACCAGCTCTTCCCGGACTAATGCATGGCCGATCGAATCCTGCATCCTATCCTTTCCCACAAAATCAGCCGATCCGCGGGAAGTGTAGGTAGCCTCGAGGCGCGTCGTTCCTGGCCGTCGATTGAGCCACAAGTAGCCGTCAATCTCCTTGCTCTCCACCGCCGCGTTCAGGGCTGCCAGGTCGCCCTCCGTGAGCGGAGCCTTCACATCTACGGTCAGACGCGAGGATGGATCCTTTCTAGTCTCAGCCCCGGCCTTATCAGCCGCTATCAACTCCGCCCGCTCGCTCTCGGCCAACTGAGGATCGTTCGAGACCACCAGAACATGCCTCGCGCCACCGCTCAGTTTGCCGGAAAGAGCACCCACTCCAAAAATCACTGCAAAAAACAGCGGAATGAGCACCGTGCTGATGCGGAAAGCCTTACTGCGGATCCGCTCCAGATACTCGCGCCGCGCGATCAGCAATGCCTCACGCATCCACTTTCTCCCCTACCGTCCGTATGAAAATCTCTTCCAGCGACGGTTCTACCAGCTCAAAACGGTAAATCTTTGCGTGCTGTTCGGCGGCGCGTAACAATGCCTGTGCGTCGCCCCCCTCTTTCAGGCTGATCTCCACGTGCCCGGGATACTTTCTGCTTTCGGCAATGGCCTCATGGCTTAGAAAGCCGTCGTCCCCTTCGAAGTCGATGATCACCCGGTTGCGTTCGTAGCGCGATTTCACCTCGCGCATTCCGCCGTAAAGCACCGCTTCTCCGCGATGGACAAGGCAAATCTCGTCGCACAGCTTCTCCACCTGATCCATGCGATGGGTCGAGAACAGAATGGCTCGCCCTTCCTTCTTCAAATCCAGCAGGGTATCTTGCAGCAGCGTCGCGTTGACTGGATCAAGCCCTGAGAAGGGCTCATCCATGATGATCAGTTCGGGCTCGTGCAAAAGCGTCACAATAAACTGGATCTTCTGCTGCATTCCCTTGGAAAGTTCTTCGGTCTTGTTCTGCGCCGCGTCGACAATTTGCAGCCGTTCGCACCAAGCTTGCGCGCGCTTCAAGGCCACCTCCGCGGTCAGCCCATGAAGCTGGCCCATAAAGACCAGCTGGTCCATCACCTTCATCTTTCGGTAGAGCCCGCGCTCTTCGGGAAGGTACCCAACCCTCTTCAAACTCTCACGTGTAAATGGCCGGCCGAACAAATTTACCGTGCCGGAATCCGGCACCGTAATGCCCACCATCATGCGAATGCTCGATGTCTTCCCCGCCCCGTTCGGCCCCAGCAGGCCAAACATGGTTCCTGGCTCTATCCGCAGATTCAGATCGCGTACTGCCACCTTCTGCTCGTATGCTTTGGACACATGATCGAGCTCCACCAGGGCCGCCATACCTAAACCTCTCGCGACGAGTTTAACAAAGCCTCATTACAGAAGAAGCTCTGCAGCCGGCTCAAGAGTGGCATTCATAACCCTACTCGGTTCCACCTTCAGTCGCCGTTTTGCCCTGCAAATAGCGTTCAAACCAGGCCGCCGAGCGCGTCAGCTCATCCGTCTGATGCTCCCGCTTGAGGAAGCCGTGACCTTCTTCCGCATAGTACACAGCATCAACGGTGCGGCCCTCCGCCTTCAGGATCGATACCACTTGCTCGGCTTCCTCCCTGGGCACGCGGATATCCCTTTCCCCCTGCAGCACCAGCAGCGGCGCCTTCTCCTTGCGGATGTACTTGAGCGGTGAGCTCGCCTCGTACACGGGCCGGTCTTTCTCCGGATCGCCCAGCAGCGTCTTCTCATATTCCTGCAGAGATGGGTCTTCATGCTGCAGCATGGTGTACCAGTTCAGAATCCCGTACTCGTCCACAGCAGCCGACCAAACGTCAGGTGTCTTTCCGATAGCCATCAGTGTCATGAAGCCACCATACGATCCTCCCCAGATCCCGATCTTTTTGGCATCCACGAAGCCCGTCTCCTTGAGGAAGTCGACACCGGCGATCTCATCTTTTAGATCGCCGCCACCCAGGTCTTTGAAGTTGGCGTTCTGAAACTCCATGCCGTAGCCGGTCGAACCGCGTACATTGGGCGCAATGACCACAAAGCCGCGCGAAGCCAGCAGTACCGCGCGGCTGTTGAAGCTATCCACCGTCTGACCTGTAGGGCCGCCATGAGGCATCACCACAGCAGCGGCTGTCCCGTCGCGCTTGAGGTTGAAGGGCACCCACACGAAGGCCGAGATTAATCGTCCATCAAAGCTTTTGTAAGTGACCAGTTGCGATGCAGGCACGACCGCTGCTGCCAGCCCGGGGGATTCGTTGTGAGTGATTTGCTTCAAATCACCGTCGCCATGCAGCAGGTAAAGATTTGCCGGATGGGTTGAGTCCTGATGGGCCAGCAGATAGCTGCCATCGGGCAAAAACGATGTTGGGCTCGCTGCGCCCCCATTCATTCCCAAGGGCACGTTGCGCGTACTGGCTTTCAAGGTTGCCGGGTCGACGAATTGAACGCTGGCTCGGCCGTCCGCGTTCAGCTCGTAGGTAAAACTTTTTCCGTCGGGCGAGAATTCTCCAGCAAAGGACTCCCATTGCGTATCCGTCACCCACTTCCACTGCTTCGATGTGAGATCGAGCAAAGCCACATTGTTAAAGCCCCCTTTGCGGTTGGAGCTGAGCAGCAGCGTTTTGCCATCCGGCGAAACATCGTTGATCGACACCAGCTCTTTGCCCGCATGCGTGGTTAATTTTTCTGCCACGCCACTGTGCACGTCGATCCGGTATCCATCGGAGTCGTCCAACCCCACTCGGCGGTCGGCAAAAAGAGCTTTGCCGTCGGGACTCCAGCAGACCGGCCTCCACGAAGCTTTGCGATCGCTCTCGTGGGTCAACAAACGGACGGCGCCGGCAGGCCAGGTCATCACGGCGATATTGGTGGAAGGTGAACTTTTGTCTTTGGCGCCAAAGGCGAGCATCGACCCATCGCGCGAGAACAGGGGTTCTGTTTCGCTCGTCTGGTCGGTATTGGTCAGGTTACGCGGCTCGCCTCCGGTCAGCGCCAGGGCGTAGATGTCGTACATCTCGTCGCCACCCTTATCCTGGACGTAGAGAATCTGCCCACCATCGCGGGTAAAGGTGAGCCCTGCCTGGCGGTCATTCGCGTGCAGTAGCTGATGTGCCTCTGTCCCGTCGATGTTCATGAGCCAGAGATTGAGGCGCCCCGAGGCATTGCCGACATAAGCGATGCGGCGACCATCCGGAGACAGGGTCGCGTCCGCTATCCGGGTCGTCTGTAGCAAATCGGCTACCTTTACCGGAGCAGCGTCAGCATGCGCCGTGGAAACCACACTCTTCGGATCCGTCGGCACGCGGTCCGCGGGCCCCGATGCTAAGCAGAGAATGCTGGAAGTCGAAAGCAGGAGTAAAACAGCAGAAGAGCGGATCATATTTCCTCGGAGACGTTGAAAAGACAGAGCCTGAGAATACGTCGCTAAGGATACCCGACAGGTCAACATTGCGGTACAGCATGCGTTCTGCTCTCCCCCGGGCCTCTTTGCATTTACACTCCGAATCCCCGTCCGCGCAACTCCTCCGCTCGGTGAGTAGAATGGTCACAAACTGGAGCTGTCTGGTGACCAAAGCTACTGGGGCATTGTGCCTGCTGATGTTCTCCGCTCCCGTATGGGCACAGGCTGCCTCGCCTGCCCCGGCGCAGGACGCGGATCCGGCCCAACAACAGGTGACCACACTTAAGGTAGTTACCCGCCTGGTGGCCATTTCAGCCGTCGTCAAAACCAAAGACGGCCAGGCCCAGGAAGGCCTGACTAAGGACGACTTCGTCCTCAAGCAGGACGGCAAGGAAGTGCCAATCCATTATTTCTCTCGAGGGTCTGAAGTCCCTCTGAGTTTAGCGCTCATGGTGGATACCAGCGGGAGCCAGGAAACCTTCATCGGCGATGAATCGCTGGCGAGCGATGTCTTTTTCGAGACCATGCTGGGCCGTCCCGAGGACCGTGCGATGCTGGTGCAATTTGACACTACGGTCCTACAACTGAAAAGTATGACGAACTCCGCGAGTGCGCTCCATTTTGCGCTGTCGCGCATGAGTCAGCGTGCTGCCGCAAAGGGAGGAACCCTTCTCTACGACGCAGTCTACGCAGTAGCGAAGGACGCCTTGGCGAAAGAGACGGGGCGCAAGGCAATGGTGATTCTCAGCGACGGCGGGGACAACGGAAGTCGCCGGTCACTCGACGAAGCCATCGAGCAGGCACAGCGCGCCGACGTCCAGGTCTACTCCATCCTTTACAGCATGTTTAAGGGTCTTAGCGGCGGCAACACCGGTCGTGCACCCGAGGCCGATCCTGGCCTGGAAGCATTGAAGAAACTCTCAGAGAGCACGGGTGGACATGTATTTACCGTCTCGCGCACGATGAGCCTGCGAGAGATCTTCGCGCAGATCGCCGATGACCTGCGATTGCAATACGAACTGGGCTACAACCCTCCTCCAGACACCCGGCCGAACAGCTATCACAAGCTGGAGTTGAAAGCGAAAGACAAGAAGTTGACAGTGCAGGCCCGTAAAGGCTTTTTCCAACCATCGTAGACTTTTGCCGTAGCAACGCTTCCCACGATGTATTTTCGGCTAACGATGCATCCCTAACGCCAAGCCGCAAAACACATCTCTGGCGAGCGAGAAAGATGAAAATGCCAGCATTATTTGATTTAAGCGGCCGCTTGGCCGTAGTAACCGGTGGTAATGGCGGCATTGGCCGCGGCATTGCACTCGGATTAGCCGGAGCCGGGGCAGCCGTCGCGATCTTTGGACGAAACGAGGAAAAGAACCAGCATGTGCTTGCTGAATTAAAAGCCGTCGGTGTTCCTTCCCTTGCGGTGACGGTGGATCTAACCCAGCGCGCCGCATTAGAACCAGCGCTGAAGAAGGTGGAGAGCGAACTCGGCCTCGTAGGCATCCTGGTCAATAACGCCGGCAACGTTTCGGTAAGCGGCGGTGTATTGAACGAAAAACCTGAGGACTGGGACAACGTCATCGAAACCCATCTCAATGCGACCTTTCTGCTTTCTAAACTCGCCGCCCAGTCGATGCTAAGTCAGCAGAGGGGAAAGATTATCAACATTGGCAGCATGTACTCGTACTTTGGATCCGCGATGGTTCCCTCGTACAGCGCGGCGAAGGGGGCGATCGTGCAGTTGACCAAGTCCATGGCCATTGAGCTCGCCCCGCACAACATCCAAGTGAATGCGATCGCGCCCGGTTGGATTGAAACCGACATGACGGCGCCTGTACTGACCATGCCTCTGAACGACGAGATTCTTGCCCGCACGCCGGCCGGTCGCTGGGGTCAAGCGGAGGAGATCGCCGGAACCGCCATATACCTGGCCTCACGGGCCTCAGATTTCGTTACCGGTGAGACGATTCGCGTCGACGGCGGGTATGCCATCCGGTGACCCGGCAAAAGAACTACGGATAAACTAGAAAAAAGCGTCTCTCTCCATGATCCTTGCGTAATTTAGGGCGCTCCGTCCGTATACCCCTCGTATGTTCGAATACGATGGGGCATTGGCGGGAATCGTGAGCACCGAAACGCACCAAATTGCGCGTGGTCTTCGCCAAAGAGACGTCGCTTTATTACACGCTTTAGTCGGGCAATATCAGTATCGTCTCGTCCGCTACTTCACATATCTCCTGGGGAGCCGTGATTTCGTCGACGACCTCGTCCAGGAAACATGGCTGCGCATCCTTGAGCGTGGACACTCCTACGACGGAGAATCTCGCTTCGAGCCGTGGCTCTTTACCGTTGCCCGCAATCTTGCCCTTGACTACGTCCGCAAGCGGAGATTCCTCAGCCTCGACTCGACGGACTCACTAGAGCCAGATGTCGAATCGATCTCGCCCGTTTCCCAAATGCCCTCGCCTTTCGAGCAGGCAGCGCGAACCGAGGATGCCCAGCGTCTCGCTCGCGCGCTACAGATGCTGGAGCCTATCTATCGCGAAGCCCTTGTCCTTCGTTTTCAGGAAGGCCTATCGCTGCAGGAGATGGCGGAAGTTATAGGAGCGCCGGTCTCGACCGTATCTTCAAGAATTTACCGCGGCCTCGCGGCCCTGCGGGCGCAGATGGAAGGAGGAACCAATGCAAGCTGATCGTCACCAGGAGATTCGCCATATCATCGACCGGTCTCTCGAGGGCGCGGCCACTCTTCAGGAAGAACAAGCCTTGCGCGAGCATCTTCTTACTTGTGCCCCGTGCCAGGAGTATCTGAATGCTTCTCATCGAGCTATCGCCGGTTTAGGAGGCTTCTCCTTCGAAGTGAATCCAGAGCTTCATGGGAAAGTGCTCGCGGCCCTCACGCAACGCGCACAACAATTGGAAACCAAGAGGGTCGAGCGAAAGCCAATGCTGTGGAGTTACCTTGCCGCGCTTGTGCTCACGGTGGTGGGATCGTTGACCGCTGCGCGATTTAGCGGACTCGCGGTTGCTGTCTTTCACTTGCAGCCCGCGACCATGCACTTTGGATTGCTCGCCTTATGGATCGTGCCGTCCTTGTGTTTCTGTCTGCTGTTTCCCTTCCTGCACCGCTTGTCGGTGGGTTGGATGAATGAGAAAGGATTATCGCAATGAGCGTTCGTCAATTCCTGGATGTGGTTCCGAAGTCCGTTAAAGCCGTAGCCTGCGGGGTAGCGGGCGGAGTGATACTGATCGGCTTTGTCAGCACATTCATCCAGGGGCACGGTCAAGACTCCCCTTTCGCGGTCCTGGTGCCAGGCGCCGGCTTTGGCTTGCTGGCGGGTCTGCTGAGCGCAATCTGGATTCTTTGCTTGGGATATGTCTATGCAGATGCTCGACGGCGCGGCATGCCGCCCATCCTCTGGACATTGATCGCAGCGTTCGTCCCGAACTTGCTCGGATTTCTTCTCTACTTTGCCTTGCGACGACCCATTGCGTCGCCTTGCCCGCACTGCGGACAGCCGACTACGGCGGAGCAACGATTCTGCTCATCGTGTGGACATCAAGGATCCTCCGCGCCTTCCACCCAGGTTTCTTAGCGATCGGTGTGCTGCTGTTCATTCACACACACCCTGCCCCAAAAACGGACCTGCAGTTCCTGCTCTTTATCACGGGGAGAGTCCGCAAGCTATTTGATCTCGTAAGCTTACTCGCGCCATTCTTTGGCTTCCGAAATGCCCCTATCACCGTCCGCAAAATGATCCGCGATCTTGATCCCAGTGTTGCGTGACATCGTCAGCCTTGTTTAACCAGACAACACGTACCTGGTTACCCGCTCCTGTCAAGCAGTATTGCGTTGCAACGGCGCCATCCGTAAGTAACTTTCGGGTCGCCATTTCGATCGCCTTTGCCCCGTTCGGGGGAGATGAAAAAATTACCACCTCTGACAGAGTAAGTCAGAGCATTCTCGATGGAGTGACGGGAATACGCCTCTAAGGAGCACTACCTCCATGAAACTCCTTGTAGCGGGCTTTTTCGCGTTTACCGGAGTAGCCTTCGCCGCACATCTTGCGCCGGCTACCTATCACGATGGAACCCTCATCGCTTTCCCCACGCAGAGTTCCGGAAGCAACTGTCCTGGCAGCTCAGAACAGATTTGCAACGATTACCAGTCTGAATACATGGTTAAGTCTGAGGGAATTCTCTATACCCTGACCCCGGCCAACGTAGCGACAGGCAGCTTCGCCGAAAGAACAATGCTCGGCTGGAGCAGAGCCTTTGGTAAAACCGATTCGCTGTATCACCAACAGCCCGGGACACCTCTCCTGGTGCGGGATGATGGTAGACATCTTTTCGTGAAGGTGGGTAGCCGAGAGTCAAAGTACATGGCCATTGAGGCACATTAGCGAGCGACGCGACCGCTGTGTACTCGTTCACTTTTCCCAAGGGCTCCGCGTAAAAGCCAGGCGCGGAGCCCTTGGCGTCAGATTCACCATCCCTGAAGCAGTCGTTCGATACCCACCCTCTCAGCTTTTCCCAAACGCCGCTCACCGCATCTACACCTTGGAATTTCTTACATCTTTGTGGCCCAGCCGGAGATTTCCTACTCTCGTCCGTTCTAAATTGGTTGAAGTGACCATCAAGTGCGTGAGGAAATATGAACTCCGGGTCTCTATGCAAACTTGCTTACATGTTTCTTGCATCGGGTGCTTCCCTCACCCTGATCGCGGCTGCGCAAACGCAGGCGCCGGCAGCGTCACCTGCCGCCCCTGATCGAGCTGCGATTAGCGCTGCCTCCGCGGCGGAACGCAATCGCGAACTCCAACTGCTTGGCATCACCGCCATGCAACCTCCGGCGACCTCCTATGACATCGGCAAGCCAGGCAACGCAAATTACGATGAGGCCAAAGCTAATCCCTATCCGAAACTTCCCGACGTCCTGATCATGAACGACGGCACCAGGGTGACCACGCCGGCGCAGTGGAAGAAGCGTCGCGCCGAAATCAAAACGATGTTCGACGAGAATGTCTATGGCAAGTATCCCGCGCACATTCCCGCCGTGACGTGGAAAGTGGATAGCGTCGAGCAGATGACCGTCCAGGGCATTCCCGCCATCGTCAAGCACATCACTGGCCATGTCGATAACTCGGCCTATCCAGCAATCAGCGTCGATATCCATGCGGAGGTGGTGACGCCTGCCAGCACCAAGGGCACCAAGGTGCCGATCATCATCGGCGGCGGTTCGATACATCCGCGCCCGACTTTCCCGCCCCCCGCGCCGGGCCAGGTAGTGCACAAACTCGCTTCCCCGCCCGATGCACCCGATTCAGCCAAGCTGCTGCTTGCCCATGGCTGGGGCTTTGTCGGCCGCAACTCCAACGACGTGCAAGCTGACAATGGAGCAGGTCTAGATAAAGGCATCATCGGCCTGGTGAACAAGGGCCAACCGCGCTCGCTCGACGATTGGGGCGTGTTGCGTGCCTGGGCCTGGGGCGATAGCAAGCTGCTCGATTATCTGGAGACCGATCCTGATGTCGACAGCAAGAAAGTCGGCGTGATGGGCCATTCTCGTGGTGGCAAGGCAGCGCTCGTAGCCCAGGTGGACGACCCGCGCTTCGCCATCAGCTTCATCTCCTCTTCCGGTGCCGGGGGCGCCGATCTCTACCGTCGCAACTATGGTGAGACGACGGGCAACATCCTGGGGACGAGCGAGTTCCATTGGTTCGCGGGCAACTTCCTGAGATACGGTGCCGCCGGCCATTCGGCTAACGAGATGCCTGTGGATAGCCATGAATTCATCGCACTGGTGGCGCCGCGCGCAATCTTCATCGGTGGTGGGGCGCTGCTCACCGATCCGGTCTATGCCCCTGGCGATGCCTGGCAAGACGCGCAAGGCATGTTCATGGCGGCCGTTGCCGCCAGCCCGGTCTGGGACCTGCTGGGCGCAAAGGGCCTGGGGACAACCACGTTTCCCCCGATGGGCACTTTGATCGATTCAGGCGACGTTGCCTTCCGCCAGCACGAGTATGGACACACGCCCGCGCCCAACTGGCCCTACTTCATCGAATTCGCAGATAAGGAATTCAAGAAACGCTGAGACCGGGTGCGAAGAAAGAGCTGTGCGCTTCGCAGGCTGCGGTTCAGCGTTCTCCTTTCCCAAGACCCGGTGTCCTACCTGCGTTGGCAGTTTGAGGGAGACCATCTCCGGCCAACTCCAATTCCCATTCCTGACCAATGAGATCGTGGCCGAAGCTGTGATGAGGCTCTTCCTTGATAAGTCGAAAGCCTGCTTTTTTGTAAATGCGATGCGCAGAAGTAAGAATGCTCTGCGTCCACAGAACAACCTTCCGATATCCCGCCGTGCGCGCGAAGCGGATACATTCGTTGACTAAGGCGTCCCCCAAGCCAAGGCCACGGGCACAAGGCTCGACAAAGAGGAGACGGAGCTTCGCCGTCTTCGGTTCGCTCGGATGCTTGACCAAAAAAATGTGGCCCACATTCTGGCCATCGATCTCAGCTATCCAGCAGCGCTCCCGGCGGGCATCGAAGTTAGTAACAAATCCATCCACAATGCCGGCAACCAGGGCTTCGAAGGTGTTGTCCCATCCATACTGCTCCGCATAGCCAACGCTCTCCCTGTAGACAACCCATCCCATATCGCCCACACGGTGCGGCCGCAGGATGAACGGTGGCCGGTTGCGATCGACTTTCATCAGAATGCTCTCGATGGTCTGCATGCAATGGATGAGTTCCGTTCGAGCAGCGGGGGCCAGGTCCTGGAGAATCGTGTGCGCCTGTTCCTGGGAAAGAGCGTTGAGCTTCTTGAATGCCGATTGGCCCTTCGCTGTCAGCATCAATTCAGCGTAGCGGCCATCCTGTTCTGAAGCTTTTTTGCGCAAAAGGCCGGCGCGCTCGAATTTTCCCAGCATACGACTCAGATACGCGGGATCCATGCCCAGCCCTTCCGCGATGTCGCTTGCCTTGGGCGCGACGCGGTTCGCCAGTTCGTAGAGAACTCTGGCTTCCGCCAAACTGTAATCGCTGTTGAGGAGCCCCTCGTTCAGAGTCCCGATGAATCGCGTGTACATCCGGTTAAAGCGGCGGAAGTTCGCTGCTTCGCCGGCCAGGCCCGGCGGCGATATGGGATGCGATGCCATACGTGAAATGGTCACCCATATTGATTGACTTTGTCAACTATGGACGATCCAATGAGAACCAGCCATGCCCAAAAAGGTGTGGTTCTTCGACAAAGCGATTCTTAAGAGCCGGCTTCGCCTCTTGCACGGACTGATTTTGCGTTCCATGATGGAAGGAGCGATGAGACTTTTCAACTGCTTCCCTCTTCAGGTTACGGCCTGCGTAATATGGCTGCTGGCTCCGGCGGCCGCCCTCTCAGCCAGCACCACCACCCATTCGAAGTTTGTGGGAACGTACCTCTCCCCTCCTGGCGACGACGCACAGCCTGGCCCATCGATGAATTTAAGCCTGGGCGCGGACGGCACCGCAACCGTTACCGAAGACCCGGGTACCGGCACCACCACACTCTTTGGCCATTGGGTCGATTCCGGCAGCCAGGTCAAGGTCACGTTCGACGCGGTGGAAGGCAAGCCGGCCGAGCCTCCCATGGTTTTTCAGCCCGGCCACGATGGTCTGCAGGCCGTCACCTGGAACCATGCCACGTGGGGTAAGACCAATCCCCCGCCCATGAAGAATCGATCCAAGGTGAAAGAGCGATTGACTCACAACAAGTCCGGCGATTAATCGCCCGAAGGACTTACGGAAAGCGCCCCAGTCAGATCTCCACTTCGCCTTCAAGGTAAAAGACGCAGGAGCCTTCCAACTCGACGCCACTCTCGGTGAGCCGGCAAATGACCTCTCCGCCGCGTGGCGAAGCCTGAAAGGCGCGAAATTCTTTTTTATTGAGTTGCTTGGCCCAATAGGGAGTGAGCATGCAGTGCGCCGCGCCGGTCACCGGATCTTCCGGGATGCCCTTTGGCGGGGGCGAAGTAACGGCTAACGAAATCGTAGATACCGTCCCCCGGCGCAGTCACAATCAATCCACTTCGGTCCAGGCGAGCGATGCCGGCGATATCCGGAGAAAGTTCACGTACCGCCTTCGCGTTCGCCAGCAAAGCCATGTAATTGAAGGCGTTCGCAAACACCGCCACGGGAACGACCCCAGCGCCTCGGCTAGCCCTGGCGGCGCTGCAACCGGGTCCGCTGTCCTGGCCGGAAACTGCATCACATAGCTCGGAACCCGCGCGATGTACGATGAGCGGTCCGCTGGCCGAGTGGAAGATGACACTGCTGCGCGCGGGCTCCAGCCTCTCCATCACCACGGTTGCGCTGGCCAGGGTGGCGTGGCCGCAAAGCGGCACTTCGGTGGCAGGCGTGAACCAGCGCAGCCGGTAGTCGCCGCCTTCAGGAACCAGAAATGCCGTTTCCGCCAGGTTGTTCTCGGCGGCAATGGCCTGTAGCGTCGCATCATCCAAAAAGCTTTTCATCGGCATCACCGCAGCGGGATTTCCCGCGAATCGGCGCGTGGTAAAAGCATCCAGCTGAAATATCGGCGTGCGCATACGTTGAGTCCTACGGAAACGGTTTCCCTTAATGAGACCGCAACCTTTCGCTTCTATGATAAGGAAGTTGTGCTTCAGTTGTTTGCTGCCCACCGCACTTGGTAAACTTGGGGAGTCCCGCCGCGTAAATCCTGTTTGAGAACATCTACCGAAGTTGCACTGCCCCTTGGGCCGACCTCTCCTTTGAAGCTACTCTCGCAACCACGCCTGCGCCTTCGACTCCTGGCTCCCTCAATCGCCCTGATTGTGGCCGCCACGATGATTCCAGTAGCGCTGCGGCATCCTTCCCTGAGGTACATCGACAACTCGTTCGAACCTCCTGATTTCGTAAACAATATCCTCATGTACATGCCGTTGGGGATCGCCCTCAGCGGTTCGTCGCTTCTGCGCACATTCCTCTTCGGCTTTCTTTTGTCAAGCGCTGCTGAACTGCTGCAGCTGGGATACGTAGACCGCATCCCGTCAGGCTTTGACGTTGTGAGTAACACGATCGGGAGCCCTGGCCGGCTACCTGCTCGCGATACTTTGGCTCAGGGCGACCGGGGTCGATCCAAAATCGCTGCGGATCCCTCGACCACTGGCAGCCTCAACCCTTCTGGTTGCGATCCTCGGCATCATCATGCTCGTGGACCACCCCACGCGATCAGACTTCTCCAACTGGAGTCCGGCCTTTCACCTGGCGATCGGGAACGAATTGACCGGGAACCGTCCGTGGGCTGGAACAATCTCAGAATTTCAAATTTATCCCTTTGCCATGGCTCCATCGCAGATCGAGGATCTCGCTCACCAGGCTGCTCATGCGGATAACGCTGCACTGCCGACTGGCGGCCTCGTACCGCCGACGAATCCGCAGACACGTTATGGCCATTCACTTCTCTCCAGAGATGAGGAACTCAGCCTCTACGACGCGCTCGTCAGCCGCAACCAGCTCACACTCCTGGTTGCCCTGCGTCCGAACAACATCGATCAGGGTGGTGCAGCGCGCATCATCACCTATTCTCAAGATACCGGCGAACGTAACTTTACTCTGGGCCAGATCCATGACACGCTCACCTTCCGTCTGCGCACACCCGCTTCTGGCTCGAATGGGGCCAACCCTGCGCTATACTCCAAACCTGTTCTCGCACCCAACCGCACGGCGTTTGTAGCGGCCGTCTACGACGGACGTATTTCCCGGTTGTACGTGGATGGCAAACTCGTCGCGCATGCGGACCTGGGCGCGAGAAGACCTCGCTTGCCCAGGCGGTTTTTGTCCTGGCTTCCACGGGATTTGCCACTTCGTGAGATCGAGCTAGGCGCATCCGAGAGTCTTCTGAGCGGGTTATTCGCGCTAGGGGTTTTTGCGTTGGTTGGAGTTCCTCGCCGCCGGTCGACGTGTTTGTTGGTTGGAGCGATAGCAGGCCTGGCGATCGGCGGTGGCGGTGTGGATCTTTGGGGTGTCCGAACCGCACCTGGGAGTGCGCATCCTGCTCGAGTGCGTGGCAGCCGGCGTGGTCGTTGCTGCGTCGGTTGAGACCGAGGCGGACGCGAGTGGCCCCCGCGCTGCGGAGGCCGGCCTCGGCTTAAAATCGTGGTACATCCGCAAGACGATTTCTGTTTTGAAACGGAATCATCCAGCCGGGATACTCAGGTGGAAGGGCGCTCACCTCGTCAAGCTTCTGCATCTCCTCTTCAGCAAGTTTGAAATCGACCGCCGACAAGTTCTGTTTTAGTTGATCGACACGCTTGGCCCCAATGATGATGGACGTGACAAACGGTTTGGCGAGAATCCAAGCCAGTGCAATCGTGGCCACGCTCGCGTCGTGAGCCTTGGCGATGGGCTGAAGCACATCCAGGATGCGCCAGGTCCGCTCCTTATCGACGATCGGGAAATCAAAGGAGGAACGCCTTGAGTCCTCCGGCTTTTGATGCTCGCGGGAGAATTTCCCCGAAAGCAGACCGCCGGCCAGAGGGCTCCAGACCAGTAGCCCAGTGCGCTGGTCCTCGAGCAAGGGCACAATCTCGCGTTCAAGGTCACGGCCCGCGATGGAGTAGTACGCCTGCAGCGTATCGAGCTTGGCCAGATTTTTTGCTTCGGAGATGCCATTGGCCTTCATGATCTGCCAGGCATACCAGTTGGAGCATCCAATGTAGCGGACTTTTCCCTGCGTTACCAAAGTATCCAGAGCGCGCATCGTTTCTTCAATTGGCGTGACCTGGTCGGCAGCGTGAATCTGGTAGAGATCGATGTAGTCGGTTCTCAGCCGCTTGAGTGAGGCTTCGACCGCATCCATGATATGTCCCCGCGAAGCGCCGACGTCGTTACGTCCTGGGCCGGTCCGCCCATAAGCCTTCGTAGCGATGACAATATCCTTGCGGGCGATGCCCAGGTTGGCGATCGCTTGGGCAAGAACCTTCTCCGATTCTCCATTGGTGTAGACATCCGCCGTGTCCACGAAGTTGATGCCCGCGTCTACGGAGAGCCGGACGAGTTCATCCGCAAGATTTTGCTCGACACCCGCAATGGGTTTCCACATGCCTTCGCCAGTGGCAAAAGTCATGGTGCCGAGGCAGAGCTCGGAGACGAGAAGGCCCGTGTGGCCAAGAGTGTTGTATTTCATAGGCACCTTTTGTTTTGGAGATGGATTCGTACAGCTTTTAGATGTTATCCATAGCCTGGCAGATTCCCGATTAACAGTACGTGATGAATACAGCGCCCCCGCAAGTGCTGAAGGCGCTCCCGTGACCCATGCAGAAGTTGTAATCTGCAGGCAAAGCACAAACACGCCTCTTGCGATTATCCTGTTCCACTGGAGGCTTCTCATGACCATCGCCGAAACTCTGCTTCAGGACTACGACGTCGAAGCAAAAAATACCCGCACTACACTGGAGCGCATCCCTGCCCATCTTGCCGATTTCAAGCCCCACGAGAAGTCGATGCCGATGGGCCGGCTGACTATGCACGTGGCCACTTTGCCCCGCTTTGCAACCACCATCCTTACGCTGGAAAAAATGGATCTGGCCAAAGAGAAATTTCCGCCACTGGTCTTTGAATCCCCTGAGGTCGCCCTGCGCACGTTTGATCAGGTATCGTCTGAACTACGCGATACGCTTAAGCGCCAATCCGATGCCGACCTCGAACATAAGTGGACCATGTCCTTCGGCGACAAGGTCATCGCGGATGCTCCGCGATCGCTTCTCTTCCGCACAATGTATTTCAATCATCAGATTCATCACCGTGCCCAGCTCGGTGTATATCTCCGGCTGAACAATCTTCCTGTGCCTCCGCTCTATGGCCCCTCCGCCGACGACCGAATGGGCTTTTAGTGGAGTGCTCTGGTCCCCTAACCGATGACGGGTGCCCCACATCTCGCTCGTTTTTCGCGAGATGTGGGATTCCACGACTCCTTCCCTCTGACTCTCGGTCCACCCGACAAATTTAGTAGTCAACATCGGTTGATAGGGGCCGAGGGCAGACCCCTCGAACCGGCTCGAAGTCTCTCAGCGTGATAACGTGTGGGCGAGGATGATTCCATGCCCACACGCCTCTCCGGGCAGTTTGCTCTAATAGTGCTGGCCTGCTGCTTAGCACAGCCTATGGTGGCGCAGAATTCAGCGCCCACCTCTGCGCAAGTCGAGCAGCACATCCAACATGTCACCTCCGGTCTCATCGGCGGCGTGGTGATCAAGGGCGATGAGCATGCAACCCACACGCTCACCGATAGAATGGCGGAACTCAAGGTTCCCGGTGTAAGCATCGCAGTCATTCATCAAGGCAAGATCGAATGGGCACGGGGCTTTGGCGTGCGCAGCTTGGGTGGGCCGCCCGTCACTGCCGATACCATGTTTCAGGCCGGTTCTATCAGCAAGCCCCTCGCTGCCATGGCGGCTCTACACCTGGTACAACAAGGAAAGCTTTCACTCGACACCGACGTAAACACCTACCTCACCAGCTGGAAGTTCCCCAGCGATCCAGTCGCAGCAGGCAAACCCATCACTCTCCGTGAGCTGTTGACACACACCGCCGGGACCACAGTCCACGGCTTCCCCGGTTATGCCAGCAATGAGCCGGTCCCGACGTTGGTGCAGGTACTCAACGGAGAAAAGCCCGCGAACACACCTGCCATCCGCAGCGAGTCACCGCCCGGAGTGACCTGGAAATACTCCGGCGGCGGATACACGATCATGCAGCAAGTGCTCATCGATGTGACCAAGGAACCGTTTCCCAAGCTGCTGCACGATTCGGTGCTCGCTCCCATCGGCATGACTCACAGTACCTACGAGCAACCATTGCCCCAGGCGTTTCAGAGTTTCGCAGCTACTCCCTATCGCGACGATGGCAAGCCTGTGGAAGGCGGCGCGCATACTTATCCCGAGATGGCTGCCGCCGGGCTTTGGACAACGCCGACCGATCTCGCTCACTACTCCATTGAGGTCGAGCAATCGTTGCAAGGCAAGGCCAACCATGTGCTTTCGGCAGAGATGACACGCCAGATGCTGACGCCCGGGATCGGGCATTGGGGTCTCGGCCTGGAGATCGGCGGAGCTGACGGCAACCAGTACTTCTCCCATGGCGGCGCAAACGAGGGCTTCCGCAATTTTTTTTTGGCCTACGAGAAGAGCGGTGAGGGCGCTGTGGTGATGACCAGCGGAGATGCCGGCGGCCAGCTGGGCGACGAAGTCATGCGCAGCATCGCGGTCGAATATGGGTGGCCGGACTACAAGCCCGTCGTCCGCGCCGCTGTTCAGGTCGATCCCAAGATCCTGGCCCAATATGTCGGCGCCTTCGAGCTTCAGAAGGGTTTCGATTTGGTGGTCACTCTGGAAAATGGCCGGCTGATGACGCAGGCCACAGGCCAGGGAAAGATCCCGATCTACCCCGAATCCGAGACAAAGTTCTTCCCCACCGCTGTACCCGCGGAGATCGAATTCTTCAAGGACGACCAAGGGAAAGTAACCTACCTGGTCCTGCATCAGAACGGGCACGAAATGAAGGCGCCGAAGAAGTAGCAGCCCGGCACTGTTCGTTTGCGAACAATCTTTTCCAATTCCGGACACGCCACCGCGCTCGGCAGTGAAGGACCTTGAGAACGCTGCGCTTGCAGGCCTTCGATATGGTCACAGAAGTGCTGCACTCTACACACGTGATGGTGTGTGCCTGGGGGTTTTAGTGCAGGCTTTGCTGAACGACTTAACGGGGAGCGTTACGTCAACTTCGCCAATCGCCAGGGGTGGCGCTGCTCGCGATTCTGACCCTGGCGCTCGGCATCGGCGCAAACACGGCGATCTTCACCGTCATCGAAAGCGTCTTACTGCGGCCGCTGCCCTATGCGCAGGCCGATCGCTTGGTCTATATCGGTCCGGGAGACAAGCCGGGTTTCGCTACCACGTCATGGCTCAACTATCGCGATATCCGTGACCAGTCAAAGCAATTGAAGGCGCTTGCGGCCTATTCCGAGGACGTGGCCGTAATCGAGAGCAGGGATGGTTCGCAAAGTGTCGTCGCCCCGCGCACCACGGCCAATCTATTTTCCATGCTGGGTGCACAGCCCTTGCTGGGCCGCGCTTTCACTCGGACGAAGGCGAAATGGGCGGTCCGGAGGTCGTCCTGCTCTCCGAAGGCCTCTGGCGGCGGAGCTTCCAGGCCGATCCAGACATCGTCGGGAAGGCGGTGAAGATCAGCGGCAAGCCCCACACCGTGGTTGGAGTCATGCCGAGCTCGTTCACTTTCCCTGAAAGCATGGGGCCGGAGTTGCATACCGGCGTATGGCTGCCGATGCGGCCCACGGGAGAGATGCTGAATGACCGAGGCTACCACTTCACCAATGTGGTGGGTGAACTTCAGCCCGGAGTCAGCATCATCCAGGCACAGCGCGAACTCGATGCCATCGCTGCTCACATTCCCACCACGCAGGATGCCCAAAGAGCACATTTCGCGCTACCCCCTACCAGGAAGCGCTGACGGGGCCGGTGCGCCCGACACTTTTGGCGCTCTTTGCCGCGCTGGTGCTGGTTTTGTTGATCGCCTGCGCGAATGTTTCCAATCTACTGATTGCCCGCTGCCTGGGACGTCAGAAGGAATTCGCAGTGCGCGCCGCCCTCGGCGCAAGCCGGCTGCGCCTGGTCCGGCAGCTGCTCGCCGAAGGAATGATTTTGAGCCTCGGCGGTTGCGGCATCGGGCTTCTGCTCGCTCAACTCGCCATGCTCGCCTTGGGCAAACTGCCGCCCGGGACCATCCCGCGAGCCGATTCCATCGCCATTCACTGGACCGTCTTGCTGACTCTTGCCGCCATCGCCATGCTCACCACCTTGCTGTCTTCCCTGCTGCCCGCGTTGCTGGTGGCGCGGGCCAATCCGCAGGCAGCATTGCAGGCGGCTTCCCGCGGTATCGGCTCGCGCGCCGTGAGCCGAAGGCTGAGCGGCTGGCTGGTCGCGGGCGAAGTGGCTCTCTCTACCCTGCTGCTGGTGGGCACCGGACTGCTCTTTCACACCCTTTGGAATCTGCAACAGTCACGGCTAGGCTTTGAAACGGCGCATCTGACGACTTTCCAGGCGATGCCCGCGGATGCGGCAGGCTTTTCCGCGATGGCCGTTTCACAAGACGCCGGGCACGCGCCGCCTTCCGTCGCCACCCTCGCCTATCAGCCCGTCCTCGATCGCATTCGACAGGTTCCCGGCGTGCAGAGTGCCGCGCTCACCACCATTTCGCCCCTGTCCGGTATGGACATAGGAACAAGCTTCCATGTACTCGGGCGGACTAAGGATCCGGCGAATAAACCGGAAGCTCGCATCTCTGCAGTCAGTGGAGACTATGCCCGCACCATGGGCACACCGGTCTTGCGTGGCCGCATGATCAGTGATGAGGACGTCGCAGCCGCCCCCTTTGTGGTGGTCATCAACGAATCGCTGGCCAAAAAGTACTTCGCGGGCCAGGACCCTCTGCAAAAACAAATCGACCTGGGCGGCAAAGAAACCGGCATGATCAAGCCGTACACCATCATCGGCGTTCTTGCAGACCAGGTGGACAGTAACGTCGGGGGTGCGGTCCAGCCGTTCATTTTGGTGCCTTACCAACAGGTTCCCACCACCTCTCTCTTCTATCAGGCGCTGTTAAAAACCGTGGTCAGCTTTGTGGTGAAGACCCGCGGCGACATTCCCGTCGCGGCGGAGATGCGCTCGGTCTTTCATCAGGCGGCTCCGGGCTTCGCGCTGGATGGCTTTCAAACCATGCAGCAAGCGGTGGAGAAAAACACCTTCAACCAGCGGTTGGGTTTGAATCTTGTCGGCTCATTCGCGGGGCTCGCTATCGCCATGGTGATTGCCGGGTTGTATGGCGTCTTATCTCAATTAGTGAGCTATCGCCGCCGTGAGATAGGCGTCCGCATGGCGCTGGGTGCAACCCGGACAAGCGTGGCCCAACTCATCCTGCGCCAGGGTTCGATCCTGATTGGCGCCGGGCTTGCCGTCGGTCTTCTGCTGTCGTTCGTCGCGGGCCGCCTGATCAAGAGCTTCTTGTACCAGGTACAGCCGTTGGACATTTTGACCTATGTCGCCGTGGCTGTGACGCTCTCGGCAATCGGATTGATCGCCGCGCTTATTCCCGCGCGCAGGGCAGCACACATCGAACCCATGCAAGCGCTGCGCACGGAGTAGCCTCTGAGTAAGCGCAAGCTTGTTTGCAGGCATAAGGTCAAAATAGCGTGCGGGTCAGTCAAGCCTAAAGTGATATTGACATTTACCGAGCCGCTCGTGGACACTTAGACGCGCTATTGTAAGTAGATTGGCTGTTTGGGACCTTTCTTGTGAGTAACTTTGCCTTGGTTAGGAATGCCCGTTGGCAGGCTTGCCTCTTTGGCTGCTCTCGGTATCCTCGGTCTCATGGGTGAATCAGCGAAGGCACAGACCCAACCCATTTTTCCAGTGTCAAACACAATTCAGCCTGCCGAACGGCTCCACTCCAGTCTTTACCGGCGACTTTAACGACGATGGGGTTCCCGATCTTGCCGCCTACACCATTACCAACAATGCGGCGGTCTCATTAAGCATCCTCATGAGCGTCGGCACCAACGCACAAACGACCGTGACAACGCCTCTTTGCCCTGTAGATTCCAGACGCAATCGATAAGCTTCGGGGATCTCAACAATGACAAGAAACTGGACCTTGTTTTTTACTGCAACGGATACCTGACCATCCAGCTAGGAAACGGCGACGGTACGTTTCAGAGCCCGGCCTATTTTCCATCGAGCGGCGGCAGCCCAGTGATTGGTTGACTTGAATGGCGATGGCTATCTTGATATAGCCGCCCTGGTTAGCAGTTCGCAAACCGGCATGGCTCCCCAGGTGACTGTGGATGTCTACCTGAATGGTGGCACCACCGGGCCCGGAGTGTTCGCATTACCCAAGTTATACGCGGCGCCGAGCACTGTTTCCGGCCTGCTGGCGGGCGACTACAACGGAGATGGCAAACAGGACCTGCTGACCGCTACGTACTCACCAGCTTCCACATATGACGGGTGTCTTCGATTTTTTATGGCAATGGCGATGGCACGCTCAAAGCGGGGGTGGCGCAGTCGCTCCCTGCGTTTTCCGGCTTTACCGCAGCCGACTTCAATGGCGACGGAATCACGGATTTAGCTTTGTCCCTGGTCGCAGCTCCCAACAGTCTCTACACATCGGTGCAGATTCTGCTAGGCAGTACAAGCGGAACCTTCACTCAAGGCGCCGAACTCCCTGTGGTGGCGACGGCCGGTTCGGCCTTAGGGTACTCCGGGCCGCTACGAAGCGGTTGCTCTTACCAGCGATGGCAATCTTGATCTTGTGGTGACTACCAGCGTCTTGAGTATCTTCCACGGCGATGGCAAGGGAAATTTCGCGTCCACCGGCACCTACGGCGCTAGTGGGAGGGGTGAGTCCCTTGTTTGCCGATGTGAATGGAGACGGCAAACAGGACCTGATTCTAGCCAACGTTCTATCCTTCCCGGCAACGGGGATGGCACTTTTCAAGCACCGCCGGCTACGCCCATTTATGGTTTAACTGCCGACGTAAACAACGACGGCATCGCGGACATGGTATTTTCGCCGCCGCTCGGAGGGAACGTCTTTGGCACAGCCCTCGGACGAGGCGACGGAACGTTCGCCATCCTGGACCAAACTACAACTCTTTCTTCGCCCTTTCCGTTTTCGCTGATGCTTGGAGATTTCAACGGGGATGGGAAGGTCGACACGCTCGCGATCCAGTATGGCAATCCACCTGTGAATGCCTTAGGCTGCACAGCAGGTACGAATTCCCAACTGCTCACCTATCTGGGAAGTGGCGACGGAAGGTTCCAGGCGAAGGGGACGGGGCTCGCTCTGGGAGTGCAAAGTCCAGGCGCCGGCATTAGCGGCGATTTCAACTCCGACGGAAAACTCGATCTGGTTCTTCCTGTCGGCTCGGGATGCCAGCCGGGACTGCTGTTTGTGCCAGGGAATGGGGACGGGACATTCGGCGCCCCGGTCAACCTTAATGCATCCCAATCGTCCCAAAACCAAATTCTGCTGGCCGGCGACCTGAACAATGATAAGAAACTCGATTTCATTTGGGGCAACGCTGTCTTTCTGGGGAATGGGGACGGAACATTCAAACAAATCCCGCTTAGCATTGCAGGCAGTTCGGGAGGGAACCTCATAGCAGTTGCCCTCGCAGACCTCAATGGCGATGGCACTCTCGATGCGGTATCCGGTTCGGGCGTTAGCATCTATGCCGGCAACGGAGACGGCACATTCCAGACAACACCTTTCTTTTCTCAACCGGACTATACAGCCCGGTTCCTGGCCTCTGGAGACGTAAATGGAGATGGCAATCCAGATTTGCTTACAGGCGGGGCGACGTGGCGCCCCTCACCGTATACCTGGGAGACGGGCACGGCAACTTCACCCAAGATACCAACAGTTACCTCGTCAGTATTGGGGCAGTATGGCGCGAGTGCTACGGTGCCTACGCGGCTCAACAACCAGGCGCCTGCTCTGCCCAATGACAACAGGCTCGATCTATTACTTACTGATCGCTGGCAGCAGCTATACGTTACGAACTGTCTTTGTTAAACCAGACCAACGCTGTGCCGGTTAAGCCTACGCCCATTACGAGTACGACGGCGTTGCAAGCTTCACCCGTCACCGCTATTCCCGGCGAGCCGATTCAATTGACTGCGTCGGTCTTCGGCACAAACCCCACCGGCTCTGTCTCCTTCTCGGCGAACGGCAATATTCTGGGCACGAAGCCGCTGGTGAATGGAACCACCATCCTGGAGACATCGTTCGCGAGTATCGGCACCTATGCGGTCACCGCAACTTATCCGGGGGACAGCAACAACACAGCAAGTACATCCGGCGTTGCCCCGGTCGCCATCATGGCGGCCACCAGCACAACGGCTCTTCAAGCTTCGCCCACCGCGGGAGATGTGAACGCGAAGATCACGCTGAAGGCCAACGTCACTGGAGACAATCCGACGGGCAAAGTCTCTTTCACCGCAGGCTCGACAAGCCTGGGAACAGCAACCCTGGCCGCCGGCGCCGCTACCCTGCAAACATCCTTTGCCAGTGCCGGCAGCTACCCAGTCACGGCGGCCTACGCAGGCGATCAGAACAACGCGGCTAGTACGTCCAGCCCCGTCACCATCACGATCGCGGCACCCAATTTTACGATTGCTGCGACGCCTACCTCCGCATCCGTAACGCCGGGGCAGACTGCGACCTTTACCTTCACGGTAAGTCCGGTAGCAGGCTACTCGGGCACGGTGAAATTCTCCTGCGGATCGTTACCCAACTATGGCTGACGTGCGCATTTGCTCCATCAAGCGTGGCGCCGTCGGGCGGCTCCCCAGTCTCCAGCACGTTGACTGTTACCACAGCGGGTGCGACAGCCATGCTCAACATGGAAAGGCAGTCCAGCCCATCGCTCCCGCCATGGATCCCCACTGGCGGACTTGCCGTCGCAGGAGCCATGGGTCTCGCTTTTGCTCCGAAGAGGATCAGACGGTGGAACCGTCGAGCTGCGTCGTTCTGAGTTGGGGATTGTTGTTGGCGTCCTCTATCTCTGTCTGTCCTGAGCTGCGGTGGTGGTGAGCAACAATACACCCTACCAACCCAGGTACACCTGCCGGTTCCTACACTCATATCGGTGAACGCCTCCGACAGCACAGGCGGACCGCAGCACGCGGTGAGCCTGGCATTGTCAGTCCAGTAGAGGCGGTCGCGGCTAGTGAGAGTCTCTACTTCACACCCTTGACCAGATAGAGTTCGGAGAGCATCCGGATATAGCTGTAAACGTACGCCCGGCCGTCACCGCTAAAAAGAACGTGAGACATGTTGCACAGACCGATGAGATCGCTGGGGTGAAATTCTCTTAAGAATTGCCGCTCGCCACTGACCACGTTTAAGCGATAAACCCTGACCGGTATGCTGCTTCACCTGATACACGTACAAGACGTGCGGGTCAGAGCTCCATTCAACCATCTCGTGCGGCAAGAGACCTGGAATGTCACGCGGCGGGACCACCGTCCATCGGATAAAACTGGGCTACTCCTCCGGTGAGACTTCTGCCGACCATCAATTGCCCGTCGGGCGAGACCGCGCAGCCGCCAACGCCCTCGGGAGTAAGGGGCTTGGGTGTGCCACCGTCAATGTTTGAATGAAGCAGCGAACCCCGTGCCCCGGCTGGTTGCCGGTAAAGACGATCTGCTTGCTATCGGGCATCCAGTGGATCATGTGCCCATAGCGCTCGATCCCGCCCTTATCGATTCGCTTAGCCGTTCCCGCACCTGTTGGCAGGAGCATGAATCTGCGAGTAGGACACATCCGTGGCTGCCCATTTGCCATCGGGAGACAGGTCGCCCGCCATCCCTTCGCCCAGAGGAATCGGTGGTGAGCCACTGGTGCTGCGCATGGCCACGGTGTAGG
Organism: uncultured Acidobacteriaceae bacterium; assembly: GCA_963775365.1. Lineage (GTDB taxonomy): Bacteria > Acidobacteriota > Terriglobia > Terriglobales > Acidobacteriaceae > PALSA-350. Next base: position 94,491 of record CAVZJL010000023.1, read on the forward strand.
TCGGTCCACCCTGCTCTCCCTGCTCGTCAAAGAGCAAGGTTTTGCCGTCGCTGCGACAGATCCACGGGGAGAGACCAGTCTTCCCAGGAGAGATCCTGCTCCTTGGTTGCGCCCGGGCCGGCGCCGATCATGCCGGCGCGGTTTTCATCGCGCGTCAGCAACAGTCTCCCATCGGGAGCGATGTCTTGCAGGGTGACTCCGCCGAGTGCCTGGTAGGCCAGGCGTTGGCGGCCGTTTCAGGTCGACGGCGTAGATGCGGCGTTCGAGCCCGGCGCGGGTGGCCGAGAACCAAACCTCGCTGCCATTCGGGGACCATGCCAGTCCTTCTTCACTTTCCCAGCCGGTGGAGAGCACTCGCTTGTGCCCCGCAAGGTCAACGATCGAAACCACACCCTGGTCATCGTCCTGCGAGGGATGATCGAGGAAAGCAATTGCGTCCCCTTTGGGCGATATCCGGGGATGGCTAATCCATCCTGCAGTCTCATAAAGGACGTGGCCCAGGGGATATTCCAGACGCCGCTTCTGCCCCGTAGCGTGAACAACGGCGAGCGTCTTGCCATCCGCGAGACCAGTCAGCCCATTCGACATTCTCGGCGATCTGGCGAGGCGACCCCCCGGTGAGAGGGACCTTACCCAGGGTGCCCTGGATGGTCATCATAAATAGAGGATCGACCGATTCCAGTACTGCCATTTCGCCGGACGACGAAACCGCAAGCAGATGGGTTGCCGGCAACTCCATATTTCGCGAGGTATTAATTAAGGTCGGTGGAGAAGATCTCGATCGGTGCGCCGTCCCAGGAGGCCGCATAGATCACATTGTGCCCATCGGGCGCAAAACGGGCGTTGTACACCGTGCCATGACGCACGGTCAGGCGTTGGAAATCCTGCGATTGCGTGCCGGGCAGTGCGGTTGCCCAACCAACACTCCCAATCCGACCAGATGTGCGACAACGGCAATAGCTAACAAAGCCAGAGCCACGCGCTTATAGATGACCTTGCTCTCGGGCGGGCGATCGCCGGGGGGCGGAACGTCTGCCGGCTGGAGCTTCACTTACCGGCGCTTGGGCGGAGCCGCCTCCACCGGGGGTTCTTCCAATTTGCCGACAAAACGATACCCACGCCGGGGTACCGTTTCAATGAAGCAAGGATTGTCGGCGGTATCTCCCAGGGCGGTTCTCAGCTTGCCAATCGCAACATTGACTGCGTGATCAAAGTCTCCAAAGTTCTCCGACGGCCAAATCCGGGACTGCAACTCGTCCCTTGTCACCAGGACGCCCGGTTGCTCGAGCAGAATCTGCAGCACCTTAAACGGCTGGTCCTGGAGCTTGATCCGGCTCCCCGATTTACGAACCTCTCCCGAGTGGAGATCCGCCTCAAAGGCCCCAAACCGGACCGTCCGGTGCCCATTACGCCCGTTTGATTCCCCGTTCCTGTGAGGCTCAAGCATCAGTAATAGTCTGCTTCCTCTCTACGCAAAAGAGTAATCAATTGTTCAACTATTTTGCCGGAGAGAAGAGTCACCGGATACCTCTCCGATCCCTCTCCCGGTGCCTAACTCACGCTGTACCTATAAGCTACCGCCAGTGCATTGAGGTACCAGCCGGCCCGATCGAGCATGGGTTCGAGGTGAGCCTTTATGCGCGATCGCTTCCGCTGGTTCGTTGTCCTCTTGGGTCTTTTGCTGGCCGGTCAATCCGTTTGCCCTGGGAGATCAGGAAATCGGGCCGCGCCAGCCCGTAGAAGGGACGGTCAACTTCGATCTTTATCGCGGCTACCTGATGATCGCCCGGGGGTCAGCCGGAACGGTGAAGGGTCTTACCTTCCTCCTGGATACCGGGGCCAGCTCTTCCGTTCTGGATCCGCAGCTGGCGCGCAAGCTTCACCTGCAACGGTCCCTGCCAGCATCTCGGTTCTGGGCGGCAGCGTGCAAGCCGAGAAGCTCCGTCGCGCCAAGCTTGAACGTTGGACTGATGCAAAGGGAGAACGTCCCGGTACTTGATTGAAGATTTGTCCTTCCTGCAGAAGGCTCTCCCGGTCCGGGTGGACGCAATCATCGGTCTGGATGTCCTGGGCCAAACCGCCTTCGTGATTGACTACGCAGCACGCCAGATTCACCTCGGTCCCCTTCCCGCTTTGCCTGACGCCATTCCCTTGCACATGGCGGGTGGTCTGGCCATCATCGACGCACAGGTAAACAATCTTCCAGCACGCCTGTTGCTGGATACCGGTGCGTCCTCCCTTTTCCTCTTTGCCAGAAGCACGCCGGGGGCCATTTCAGACGTGAGAGTCAGCGCCGTTCAGCAATCGTCCGACACCATCGGGGAGTCCGAGCGCAAAGAAGTGAAGCTGCACAGCCTGAGGCTGGGCGCGGCCGAGTTTGCCCAAGAGCCGGCCTTTCTGGTTCCTGACGGCAGCCACGGAGGCCACCCCTTCGACGGATTGATCAGTCCGGCGGGGCTGGGCATTCGGAGAGTCGCGAGTCGATCTTGCCCGCGGAGAGGTGGCCTTCAGCCGATAAGGCGGATCCCTACTTCCCGCTGGTCTCGTTCCACAGGAAGGCCAGTTCGTCTGCCTGGTCTGCCACCAGTTGGGTCAACGACACCCCTGAGCTGTGTCCGCCTTTGAGGGAATAGTGCAGCAGAACTGGACGGTCTCCCCCAGCCGCCGCCTGCATGCGGGCGGTCATCTTGCGCGCGTGCAGAGGGTCCACGCGGGTATCGCTGTCTCCGGTGAAGAACATGATCGCGGGATACTTCTCGCCCTGGCTTCACGTTCTGGTACGGAGAGTACTTGACGAGGTAGGAGAAGTCCTTTGCCTTCTCCGCGCTTCCGTATTCGGTGGTCCAAAGCCGGCCCATCTCGAAATTCTGATAGCGCAGCATGTCGAGCAGAGGATAGCCGCACCAGATGGCGCCAAATAGATCGGGCCGCTGCGTGATGGCTGCGCCCATCAGCAGGCCGCCGTTCGAGCGCCCGCGGAGGGCGAACCGCTCCGGCGCCGTGTAGTGGTTGGCGATGAGGTACTCGGCCGCGGCAAAGAAGTCGTCAAAGACGTTTTGCTTGTGCTCGAACATCGCCGCCTTGTGCCACGGCTCGCCATACTCATCTCCGCCGCGCAGATTGGGGAGCGCGAAGAATCCGCCTTGCTCCATCCACCACGCGTATTCGGGGTCCCACTCGGGAAGCATAGGAACATCGAAGCCGCCATAACCGGTCATCAAAAGCCGTGCCTGGCCGTTGCGCTCCAGGCCTTTCTTGCCGGCGATGAACATGGGGACGCGCGTGCCGTCTTTCGAGGTGTAGAAGACCTGGGTGACTTCATACTGCGAGGAATCGAAAGGGACCTTCGGCGCGGCGAAGACTTCCGATTTTCCGCTTCGGGTGTCGTAGCGAAAAATCGTTGGCGGCTGAATGAACGATTCGAAGCTGTAAAAGCCTTCGTTCTCGGTGGGCAGGCCATACACTCCGGAGCTCGATCCGATTCCCGGGTAGTCGATGCTGCCGATCGGACGGCCGTCCAGGGTATAGATCGTCGTCTCGGTCTTGACGTCGTGCAAGCGGGTGACGAAGAGCTTGCCGCCCACGATGCTCGATCCGTCGATGACATCCTTGCCCTCAGGGATAACGGTTTTCCATTCCTCGGGCTTGCCGCCGGGCAAAGCCTCCACGATGCGTTTGTTGGCGGCCTGGTAATCCGTTTCCAGAAAGAAGCGGTCGCCGATATTCAGGGCCCGCGTATGCGCCTCGATGCCGTATATCAGCGGAACAAAATCGCTCTCAGGCTGGCGCAGGTCCTTTACCAGGATGTCGTCTCGTGTGGCCGGAACGCCGTGACTGATGTTGAGCAGCAGATAGCGATCGTTATCGCTCACCCAGGCTTCGATCAGATCGATCTCGCCCAGCTTCTCTCCACGATATTCGCCGCCAAAGATCTTGCTGTCGCTCTGGACGGGCGTGCCGAAGCGGTGAAAGTAAACATTGGTGCCTTCGTGGGTGAAAACGGAATAGTAGATTCCTTTGTCGTCCGGGCCCAGGCTCACGCTGAAGTAGCGGGCCGATGGCAACACATCCGGCAGTTCCTTGCGCTCCCCACTTGCATTACATGCACCGATTCCTCGTCGGCGCCTCCCTGGCGCACCCCGTAGACCAGCAGCCTGCCGTTCTTGGCAATATCGTCAATGCTCACGGAAGTGTTCTGATCGGCGCTCAGCTTGGTCGCGTCAATCAGGCGATTGTCTGTGCCCTTCCAGCCCTCGCGCACATAGATCGAGCTCTGGTTCTCGCCCGCCAGCCGCTTCTCGAAGAAGTATTTCCCGCCGCGCAGCGCAGGCATGGAGTACTTATCGACACGCTCCAACTCGGTCAGCTTGGTAGATGATTTCCGGGCGATTTTTCAGCTGGGATAGATATTGCTGCGTGTACTTATTCTGCTCGTCGATCCAGGCCCGCGTCTCCGGACTCTTTGCGTCCTCGAGCCAGCGGTAGGGATCCGCGATCTGCACGCTCTGATATTCGTCGGTAACGGGGTGGGCCGGGGTCGGCGGAGGCGGAGGCAGCGTGACCCCATTCCCTCCGCGGATGGTCTGTGCCGGGTTTTGTGCGTAAAGCGCCAGGGCAAAGAATGCCGGTAGGGAAAACGCACTCCACTTCCGGCGCTAGAAAAGAGTTGCTTGCATGTCTTGCTCCTTGCTGAGAAACACCTACCCTTGGACGAAGCGCCATCCAAAATTGTTCATCGATTAAGCAGATTCAATCTGAGGAAGACGCGTGCCTATCGCCTCTGGTTCGCTCACCAAGAACGGGTGGGCCATACTCGCTCGTTTTCGCCGGAGTGGGCTTCACTGTTCTTTCCCTCGACTCTTTATTCATCCGATACTCTTAGCGGTCAACCTCTGTGGTATCCCACATCTCGCGAAAAACGAGCGAGATATGGGCCACCCGTCCTTGGTGAGGGAACCACAAGCAGAAGTGATCGCGTGCTGCTACGGCGTGGTCGTGAAATGGGCAGCGTTGGTGGCGGTCGAACTGCCGCCTATATAGACGGTATAGTCAGCCGGCTCGACAACCTGCTGAGCCTTGGCGTTGTAGAAGGAAAGTTCGCCAAAGCCAAGTGGAAAGTGAACCGTCTGGGACTGGCCTGGGTCGAGCGTGATGCGGGTAAAGCCCTTGAGATTGCGTACTGGCTGCTCGGTGCTGGCGCCTCGGATATTGACATAGCACTGGACGATTTCGGTGGCACGGCGCTTGCCCGTATTGGTGACCGTGGCGGTTGCAACCACGGGCTGGCTCTTCTTATCGCGCATCAGCGAAGCCGAACTTATGGATTGCGTCGAAAGCGAAACGCCGGAATAGGCGAACGTCGAATAGGTAAGACCATGTCCGAAAGGAAAGAGCGCGTCATTGGGCACGTCCAGATAGCGTGAGACGAACTTCATCTCAACGTAGGCGCCGGGGTGAGCCGGGTCGGCGTGCTGGATTGGGCGGCCAGTGGGAAGCTGGTTGTAGTAGAGCGGCTCCTGCCCCACAGCGCGTGGGAAACTCATGGTGAGCTTACCGCTCGGAGCGACATCGCCGAATAGGGTGTCGGCGATCGCGGGGCCGGTTTCGACGCCAGGGAACCAAACTTCCATGATGGCGGGCACATGCTGAGCGGCCCAATCCAGCACCAGCGGGCGGCCGGAGAAAACGAGCAGAACGACAGGCTTGCCGGTTGCAACGACAGCCTCAAGCAACTGCTGTTGGTTCCCGGGCAAGTCCAGGTGAGCGCGCGACGCGGCTTCGCCGCTCATGTCGCTCGATTCGCCAAGGGCGAGGATGGCGACATCGGAATTCTGTGCGGCGGCAACCGCTGCGGCGAACCCGGAGTCCGAAGTGCCGGAGATCTCGGTTCCCTTCTCATACGTAAGGATCGCTCCGCTTTGCTGGGCTCGTTCCGCCATGGTGGCGCGCAAGGTACGCACATCGCCGAAATTGTTGGCGCCCGACCAGGCGCCGACCATGTCGTTGGCATCGTCGGCCAGCGGGCCGATGAGGGCGATCCTCTTCGTGGTCTTGGCCAGGGGTAGGAGCGGGTCTTGAGGCGCGGGATTGTTCTGCAGCAGGACGAAAGACTCCTCCGCCGCCCGGCGGACAAGCGGGCGATGCTCGGCGACTGCTCCTGTTACCTCTGGGCCTTCGGTGAAGGGGTGATCGAAGACGCCGAGAGCGAACTTGACCCGCAGAACGCGGCGCACGGCTTCATCCACCACAGGCATGGGCACGCGGCCGGACTTGACCAGCGCGGGCAGCTCGGCGTCGTAGTAGTGCGACATCATATCGATGTCGACGCCGGCGATAAGCGCCTTTTCGCTGGCCATCGGCGGCATCGAGCGCGATGCCGTGATGCGTGAGCTCCATGACAGCGGTGTAGTCGGAGACAACGGCGCCGTCGAAGCCCCACTCGTCGCGCAGAATGGTCTGGAGCAGAAACGGGTTGGCGGTCGCGGGCACGCCATTGAGCGAGTTGAAGGAGGACATCACGGTGGCCGCGCCGGCCTCAACCGCTGCGTGATAGGGCGGCAGGTAAACCTGGCGCAGCAGCAGTTCGCTCATGTCCGTGGTGTTGTACTCACGGCCGGCCTCGGCCGCACCGTAGGCGGCGAAATGCTTGACCGAGGCGGCAACGGAGTCCGGCGCGGAGAGGCTGTCGCCCTGGTAGCCGCGGATATAGGCACGAGCGATGGCGGAGCCCAGGTAGGGGTCTTCGCCCGCGCCCTCGGTGCAGCGGCCCCATCGAGCATCGCGCGCGATGTCGACCATGGGTGAATAGACCCAGTCGACGCCGGCGGTGCGAGCCTCAATGGCGGCCATGTGCGCGAGGTCGGTGATCAGGGCGGGGTCCCAGCTGGATGCAGTGGCGAGCGGAACGGGGAAGATGGTGCGGAAGCCGTGGATGACATCGGCGCCGAAAAGCAGTGGAATATGCAGGCGCGTGTTGTCCACGGCGGCGTGCTGGAAATGGTTGGTGAGGCCCTGCCCGACCGTGTTGAGCATGGAGCCGAGCTGACCCTTTTGCGCGAGCTCGTAGCTGTCGACTCCTCCAGGGGCGGGAGGATTCACGTTGAGAGCGGCGGTTGTGTTGCCGGGCGGTGGGCGCGGGGTGCGCTTCGGTGGCGCTGTACTGGACCAACTGGCCTATTTTCTCGTCGAGGGTCATCTGCTTGAGCAGTGCATCGACCTTCCGCTCGATCTGCGGGCTCGCGAGTTGCGCGTTGGAAGGCGCTACATGTGACACCTGCGCGAGAGCCGGGGAGAATGCGAAGCAGAAAGAGAGACCGGCGAGCAGGATGGATCGACAGTAGGTCATACGCGACTCCTCTAAGCTACTCTATCGTCCCCTAAGGCCGCTTGCAGGACATGCGGCCCGCGAAGATGCTAACCTATCTGCCGCTTGACGCGGTCACGCACGATGCAACAATGCTCGATGGTATTCCGAGCAGTAAACGCGCCTGCCGTCAAGGGAAAGAAAAGTTAGAACCAAAGAGCGTGAGCTGCAATCAAACGTTGTTGAAGGGAAACCTGGTTGGGGGATGCGAGATCGGTTTTGATTAAAATAGCCCGCGAGATTTCTGCCCGGCCAGCCGGCATCACCCACGCAGCCAGGATCGTCGACAAGACCGGTACCTACGTCATGTGGGCGAGGCTCGCCCTCGCATAAACCATCAAATCAGGGGCGCCTTTAAATCGGGTATGATCGCAGACCGGCCGTTGGGCTGCCGCCAGGTCAGTCAGCCTCTCGCGGCTGCCTTTATTTTGTTTTCGTAGTCAAACAGCCACGCACGAATGTTTATCGACCGCGCGAGTACCCGGGTTTCCTGTTATGTACCACCAGATGGTACCGCGTGTGCGGATTTCATTAGGAAAGCCGCATGAAGGCTCCATCAAGCTCGACAGGAAACCCGGGGTATCGACGGATCTTGACTTGATGAGAGCGGCCACCTTTATGCGATTTGTTATTACCTGCGCGGTCTGTCTGTTGTCTCTTAGGCCGGCCATGGCACAAGAGAGCGCCACGTTGCTTCCGTCCGCTGCCGCCCAGCAAACCGCGGTAGCTGCCGCAGCCATACCGGACGCGCCCACACCCGCTCCCGTGCCCGAGGGACAGCAAGACCCTGCGGCCTCGACGAGTTCCTCAGCCTCCGCCGCAGCGAATTCGCAAGAACCGCAGCAGACCAAGCGGATCCTTTGGATCATGCCGAACTTTCGGGCCGTCAACGCAGGGGTAAAGCTACCTCCGCAGTCCGTGAAGGAGAAGTTCAAGACCGGCGCCCTGGATAGCTTCGACTATTCCTCGTTCATCTTCGTCGGCATCCAGGCAGGGATTAGCCAGGCGACGGATGCGTATCCGGCATTTCGCCAGGGCGCCGCCGGGATACGGCCGCTATTATTGGCACACCTTCGCAGACAACACGGATGAGAACCTCTGGGTAGAAGGCATTCTGCCGATCGTCCTGCATCAAGACAGCCGCTATTACACGCTCGGCCACGGCGGCTTTGTCAAGCGCGGCTTCTATGCGGTGACACGAACGATGATCACCCGCACAGATTCGGGACAGGAAACCTTCAACGCCTCAGAGATCTTCGGATCCGGCACAGCAGCCTCGATCTCCTCCCTCTACTACCCAACGCAGTACCGCACCTGGACAAAGATTGGACAGCGCTGGCTGACGAATGCTCTGCTGGATTTTGGCACGTTCGCAGCCAAGGAATTCTGGCCAGATGTCAACCACGCGATTTTCCATGAATCCGACTAATGACGCAACGCAGAGTGCCGGTCGTGCGAGTGACCTTCGCCGGCCGCAGGCGATGCCAAACGTACTTGATTATTCACGATTCGATCGTTCCCGAACGATAGAAGGTAGGCGTGACTCCGATGACCGAACAAAATCCGCAAGCCATGAAGCATGTCGTGATCGTAGGCGGCGGTTTCGCGGGACTGAACTGTGCCCGCAAGCTGGCCGCGAATCCGAATGTCCGCATCACTCTGCTTGATAAGAACAACTATCATCAGTTTCAGCCACTGCTTTACCAGGTGGCCACCTCGACGCTCTCCCCCGACAATATAGCCTTCAATTTGCGCTTCACGCTCCTTCAGCATCCCAACGTGGAGGTGAAGATGACGGAGGTCGTCTCCATCGACCTGAACTCGCGGACGGTCGAAACCGCTCAGGGTCAGCGATACCAGGGCGACTATCTGGTGCTGGCTGCGGGCTCACAGCCAAACTTTTTCGGTACGCCGGGAGCACAGGAGTACAGCTTTCCGCTGTACTCACTGCATGACGCGGAGCGGTTACGTTCTCGCATCCTGGCCATGCTCGAGTCTGCGGAACGCGACCCTTCGCTGGCCGCTAAGGGAGCGCTGAATTCTGTCATCGTGGGCGGAGGCCCGACGGGCGCGGAAATGGCGGGCGCCTTTGGGGATATGTTGCAATTAGCGCTCAAGAAGAAACGCGAGGAGCGGGCCTACAAGGATATCGCCGCGGAGCATGTGCAGATTTTCCTGGTGGATGGCGGCCACACAGTGCTAAGTGCCTTTTCCCCTGCGTCGCAGGAATACGCCGCCAAGATGCTCGCGGAACGAGGCGTGCAACTGCTCCTGCATACCAGAGTGAAGGAGATCGGGAGTGGGCATGTGCTGCTTTCGGATGGCACCAGCATCCCGACGCACACTGTCATTTGGGCCGGGGGCCTTAAGGCTGCGTCTTTATCGAACAATCTGGGAATGCCCACGGGTCACGGCGGCCGCATCGATGTTGCGCCAGACCTCTCGGTACCCGGACTGACGGGTGTGTATGCCTTGGGAGACTTTGCCAATATTGCGGGCAAAGACGGCTCACCACTGCCCCAATTGGCCTCGGTCGCGGAACAGTCCGGCAAATGGTGCGGCAAAAATATTTTGCTGGAAATCGCGGGAAAACCAAAAACCCCATTCCACTATTTGGACAAGGGCATCATGGCTATCATCGGACGCAACTCCGGAGTAGCCGAAGTGGGAGAGCATCGACTTCAGATTCACGGTCCGATCGCTTTCGCCGCGTGGCTGGGAGTGCACGCAGCTCTGCTCTCCTCCACCCGCGCAAGAATCGAAGCCTTTATGGAATGGGCCTGGGAATATTTTGGAGGGTCCCGCGGCGACGCGGTTCTCGACCGCAGAGAAGAATTGCGAATCGACTGGAACGACGACGAGAAGAGCCATCCTGAGGAGCTGACCGCAAGCGGCCATCAAGGGATAGGCTAACAAGTGAAGTAAATCAGCGCGTGGGCCATTCCCACTTTTGAGTGTTGAAGAGGGTTGTTCCCGCAAGTGTCGTCTCGCCAAAAGACTTCTCCAGGTGCAATCGTTTGCACGCACTCGCAGCTTCCAGCGCCTCGATCAGCAGTTTTGCGTGGGACACAATAATCAGTTGAGTGTGCTCGGATGCGGCAACGATCAGCCGAGCCAACGCCGGAAGGAGATCGGGGTGAAAGCTCGTCTCCGGTTCGTTCAGAACCATCAACTCAGGAGGGCGCGCGGTCAGCAGTGCAGCCGTCCACAGAAGAAAACGGAGCGTTCCATCGGATAGTTCAGATGCCGAGAGAGGCCGCAACAATCCATGTTGTTGCAGCTTCACCTCGAATCGACCTGCCTGTACTTCTATCCACAGCCGGCTCCCTGGAAATGCGTCATCAATCGTACGCTGCAGGGCCTCTCTGTCGCCGATCTCAAGAATGGTCTGCAGGGCCGCGGGCAGGTCTGTGCCGTCGTTATTCAAAACGGGTGTGAACGTCCCTATCTGCGGAGTCCGCACCGGCGAGGTCATGTCCGTTCGAAATCCATCATAAAAGCGCCATCCGCGGATCGCCTCGCGGACGGCTAACATCTCCGGTGCACGCTGGGGGTCAGCGATACTGGCTAACATGCTGTCGGCGGCCCCGAGATTCCTGGTCAGCACGATCGATTCCTCACCACGCCCCTGGGGCAGCGAAACAAAACCGCCTCGCCGGTCAACCAGAACCGATGCCTTACGGTAAATGCTACCGTGCCAGATACACTCCCGTTTGATTTCCGGATCCAGATGGAAGGCAGACTGCGGAACTTGCGGTGGATAGCCCAGGTCAATGCTGTAGCTGTATGTTTCTGCGCCAAACCCAAGCTTCAGGCTGACTGGCTTGCGCGGTGCGCTTCCCTGGACCCTATGCTCTCCGGCACGAACCGAGCGGGCAATCGTTTCCGGTCCCGCCCACAGAGTGGACTGCAAACCGCCCTCCCGTGCGAGCGAGCCTACCACCACGTTTAGGGCCGCATCTCCGAGCAGCCGCAGCGCTCGATAGAGGCTTGACTTCCCGCTTCCGTTTGCGCCTGTGACCACGTTGAGTCGAGCCAGGGGCAAGACGAGGTTCCGCAAGGACCGATATCCCGAGATGGCTAACGTTTCAATCACTCAAGAAAGGATAGCGTTTCACGCCGCGTAACACTTCTGCCTTAGACTGACGCTATGTCCTTTCTGCAGGTAATCATCCTGGCGGTCGTCCAAGGCCTTGCCGAATTACTACCGGTTTCAAGCTCTGCACATGTCGTCGTGGCCGAAAAGCTTATGGGCCTCGACCCGTCTTCACCGCAAATGACCCTGCTCCTTGTCATGCTGCATACCGGGACCATGTTTGCCGTCATTGCCTTCTTCTGGAACACCTGGAAGAAGGCCTACTTTTCCAGTACTGCCGCGTTTAAGCAATTTGCCATTCTTGTGATCTGGGCCACCCTGCTCACCGGAATTGTAGGAGAAGCAATCAAAAAGGTCATAGAAAAGACCTTGTTCCACGGCGCACAGAAGGCCGAAATCGAGCAACTGTTCAGCCGCCTCGACCTTATCGCGCCTGCGCTCGCCGCCGCGGGGGTGCTGATCTTTATCGCCGGCCTGCTGGAAAGACGACATGACAGGAGCAGTCCCGTTCCGATCGAGGATTCCTCTGGCACTGTGAACTTTCGCCAGGCTGGTTGGATGGGCGTGATTCAAGGCCTTGCGCTGCCCTTTCGTGGATTCTCCCGGTCTGGCTCGACCATCTCGGTTGGCATGCTGGTGGGCGCGACCAAGGAGCGCGCAGAGCGGTTCAGCTTCGCCATGGCGGTAGTGCTTACGCCGCCGGTAGTGGCAATCGAGGCCTTGCGCCTGCAAAAGGCGTCGCATGCCGCTTTGCTTGCCGGCGCACCGATTGACCTGCGGGGTTCGCTCGTCTTCTGCCTGCTGGGAATGGTGTTCTCCTTCCTAGCCGGATTGGTGGCCCTGAAATGGCTGAGCAGCTGGCTGGAAAATGGCCGCTGGTACCTTTTCGGGATCTACTGCTTGCTCGCTTCAGGCGTCGGTCTTTCTATCCTGGCGGTGGCGGGAAAGGCGCAATCCCTGGGCTTGATGAGATGACAAGGACGGAGGCGCGTAACCATGGGGAATTGCGCGGCGGAAATATGTGGCTCCAACAGAATTGTCATCATTCCCCGCGCAATGCTTGCATGGGATCAATGGAAGCGGCGCGCAGGGCCGGTAACATCGAGGCGGTCAGGGCCAGCAGCAGCACGCCCACTGCGGCCAACGTCAACACGAGGGGATCAAACGGGCTCACGCCAAAGAGTAACGAGCGCAGCAGGTTCGAATCGGCAGCAGCGCCCACCAACCCAAGAACGCAGCCGAAGGCGGCCAGCTTCGCACCGGATATCAGAATCAGGCGAATGATTTCAGACCGCTGCGAGCCGAGCGCCATGCGGATGGCCATCTCCTGCACGCGCGAGGCAACTGAAAAGGCGATGACGCTGTAGATGCCAAGCACCGCCAGCAATACAGCGGCAAAGGCAAAGCTGCTGATCAAGACAGTGTTGAACCGGCGCGGCGCTTCGCTCTCAGAGACAGCCTGCTCCATGGTCTGCACCTGCGTCAGTGGCAGTTGCCGATCGATCGATGCCACGGTAGCGCGCAGAGCGTTTTCCATCTGTTCCGCCGGCAACGCCGAGCGCAACACAATAAAGCCTCCATTGCCATTCAGATCGCCGGGTGAGGCCAGCGCGCCAATCGCTGCTTCCGCCTGGTCCACCGGTTCGTAATACTCTTGCTTGCGTGGTCTCGTCAGGCGAAGTCAGCTTAACGTCTGCCACCTCTCCCACAATCGTCAGCCACGGCGTCTTCATCTCCGCGGTACCAACCCGCATCCGTTTCCCGATCGGATCCTGATTGGGCCAATAGTGCTGCGCGAGCGCCCGGTTCACGATCACCACCAACTGTGCGCCCGCCTTGTCCGCATCGGTAAAGTAGCGCCCGCGCAGCAGCGGAATGCCCATCGCGCGGAAATAGTCGCCGGTCACCTGCGAGACGCGTGGCCAGGTTCATGTTCGCGCCTTTGGGCGGTGTGTAGCCCTCGACCACGAAGGCCTGGTTATTGTTGTTGCCGGAAGCGGGCAGGAGGCTGGTGAGGCCGACACTGGTACGCCGGGTAGCTGCCTGAGACGGCGCAGCAGCTCGTTGTTGAAGGTGTCTACCGCGGGCTGCGTCGCATATTGTTTTTGCGGCAGCGAATAGGATGCGGTGGTCACGTGCTCAGGGCGATACCCGAGATCGACCGAGCGCATCTTTTCAAAGCTGCGCAGCAGCAAGCCCGAGGCGGTCAGCAGAACCAGCGCAATCGCAATCTCCGCGACCACCAGCGTCGAGCGCAGCCGTGCGTGACCTCCGCCCGCGGTACCGCTGCGGCCGCCTTCTTTCAGGGTGCCGTTGACGTTGGTGCGCAGAGCGGCAAACGCCGGAGCCAATCCGCAAAGCAGGCCCGTGCCCACTGCAAGCAGCAGTGAAAACCCCACCACATTCCAATTCAGCGAGATTTCGCTGATGCGGGGCAGGCTTTGCGGCAGCAGACTTTTGCCTACGCGGAGCACCAGCGCGGCCAGCGTCAAACCCAACACCCCGCCACTCACGCTCAACACCAGGCTCTCAAGCATCGCCTGGCGCAGCAGAGCGGCCGCGCTCGCGCCCAGCGCCTGGCGTACGGCAATTTCTCTCTGCCTGCGAATCGCTCGCACCAGCATCAACCCCGCCAAATTAAAGCAGGCGATCAAAAGCACCACGGCCACCGCCAGGAAGAGGGTCCGCAGCAGCGGACGAGACTGCTCAACCGTTTCCTCCTGCAGCGGACGCACTACCGAGCTGATACGCAGGCTTGCTATCTCCGCGGGATAGTTGCGCATGATCTCCTGCGCCACGCGCTGGGCGTCACTCTGCGCCTGCGCTGGGGAGATGCCCGGCTTGAGACGGCCCACCATCTGGTAGCTAAAGTTGGCCGCGGCAGTCGATGAGAGCTCTTGCGCAGTAAAACTCAAGGGAACCCACAGTTCCATGCGGTTCAGCTGCCCCGTGACTAGTGGAAATTCAAAGTTTCGCGGCATCACGCCGATGACGAGATACGGCTTACGATCGAGCAGGATCTTGGTGCCCAAAATCTGCGTATCGCCGTGAAAGCGCTCCTGCCAGGTTGTATAGCTCAGAACCGCAACCTGCTGGCTGTGCTCGGCTTCCTCGGCGGTGAACACTCGGCCCATGAGCGGCGCCACTCCAAGGGCGGTGAAAACACCGGCCGACAGCCGCGAGGCGCTCACCTGGGCGGGCTCACCGACGCCAGAGAGTTCATAGCCCGCGAATTGATAACCCCCAAGACCTGCAAAGGAGTGGGTATCTCGCGTGTACGCGCCGAATATCAGGCACGGTCACGCCGGCCTCGCCATTGCCGCCTACTTCCGCTCCCTGAATGCGATCGGTCAACACCATCAGCCGATCGGAATTCGGAAACGGCAGCGGGCGCAGCAGAACCCCTTCCACGATGGAGAAAATCGCAGTCGTCGCTCCAATGCCGAATGCCAGCATCAACACCGCTGTGACAGTGAATCCTGGTGACTTGCGGAGTTGGCGAAACACGAATTTGAGATCGGGAAACAACGTCTGCATAGGGCTCCTCGTATTCGCGTAGTACGAAAAGCACTGCACTTCCGGTTCCACATGCCCTGGCTTGAAAGCGATTGTTATTAGCGCGATCGGGTCGATCCATCGAAAGAATCGCTACCAGGAGGTGTTCGATATTGCGCAAAAGTGTCCGCAAATGAACACGAATGGCATTCACTCACTGAGCTGGGTCAACTCCAGCCTTGGTGGCGGGCTCGATGTCCATCGCTTTGATCAATCCACCCTCGAATGTGTAGACATGCGCGACTTCACCGTCGTTCAGTACATTGCCTGATAGATCTCTGACAATCTGGTGTACGCGAACGGAGATTCTGCCATCGTCTCTGTGTTCGAAAGAAATGGGGACAACGTCCGGATCGAGCACGGCCCACTGACGGCTCCAATAGGAACGCACCTGGTCACGGCCAGTGACGCGGCCTCCCTCCCACCCGTTTGGCCAATCCACCGCGGGATGCATGGCGGCCAGCACGGTATCCGTATCGCGCCGGTTGAATGCCTTATAGATCCGTGCGAGCGACTTCTCCTGGTTATACATTTGGCTGTTCATTCCTTGTTACGTCCCTAAGTCACCTTTTTAAAAATTCAGCGCTAAAAGCGCTATATGCGCTATAAGCCACCTTTTACCCTTCCCGAACCCTTGTTTCTGCAGAAAACACAGCACTATGAGCGCCAGAAACCCCCCTGCGTTTTTTTCAACGCTTGTCGGGCGTGCGTTTGTATGTTGTTGTCTCCATACATTAGATACATGTGGAGGGGCAAAAGGGGACAACGGAAAAAAATATTCTTCAGTGGCCGGGCGCGTTCGAGTACCCACGGATGGCGAGCGAGATAGGCAGTCCTATGCAGAGCATATGCACAGCCAATCCGATCAGGACGGCCATCGGTGCGTGTGAAAGTTTAAAAGGCACGGCCGACAACGGAACCACCACCGCGTTCATAAACAAGTAAATGGCTACGCCATAGAGCAGTCCACCAACGATAGGCCGCTCGAGAAGGAACTTCAGCTTCCGGCTCGCCATGTAATAGACGGTTGCGGCGCCAAAGGCAATCAGGAAATGCGACCCAAGGCCCAGGGCCTCGGATGCTAAACCATCGCGAAAAGAAGACTCTCCCAGAAAACCGCTAGCGACCGCTTGCAGAACGACGACTGGGCTCCGGCCATGAAGACCGCTGTCCACGAAAGCAGCCGTGATGTCCAGGGTCCCGGCTATCACACCCCCCAAAAGGATTCCCTGATACGCCTTCGATGGTTGCGATCGTTGCAGCGAGAGTTGCGCGGATGTTACAGAAGTTGTTGTCATAAACCGCTCTCCATCTGATTTCTCACTTGATAAGGAAAACTCCCGACCAGAATAGACCCTCGACTCACAATGAGGAAGCGGCGTTTGACAAACTGGCTCAATGAATTGATGAAGAGGCGCGGAAGCCACCATGAGAAAAATCCGAACAGCAGTTGTCACATGGATTCTGATCGGTGGAAAATACTGGCTTTAGTGTCTGCGTGAGAATAGAAGACACAGCAGATCCTGCTATCGCCAAGGCCGGAGGGCCGACCGCTAAACGTCAGCCCGGCAGGGCTGGATTTCGATCCAGTTGGGCTTCCTGAGCGGCGTAGGTGCGGCGCCATGTGTGCCCAGAGATTCTGAACGTGACGGGACGAGAAAGCTAGAGCGCATCCATTCATGCGCGGGTGATAGCGAGATTTGAGGGGCTCGAGCTTGCGGCTCCCATGCGCCGATCCGTCGCCAAGCCCCTGGGTTTGGCACTCTCCGACTTTTGTCTTCCACTCCTAGCTCCTAGCCGACAGAGGCTAGGTCTTCAATGCATCACCTCTGCATCCAGGATGACCACATTCGCACATCAGTTCGGTGGTTCCCTTTGCCGCCTCGCAACGAGCACTGCAAAAGCTCTGACCTTTTTCCAGGTTGCAACTACACGACGGGTGGGGACATTTCTTAACATCAGCCATAGGTATCCTCATTTCAACGGTGTTCTCGCTACATGAAATGGGATGCAGGAATACAGTTCACCGTTAGCTTCTAATTTCCGAGTCACCACTGGTCTGGAATCAGTGCATCCGCTGCAACGTATTGCGCAGGAATATAATGAGCGCCCACGGATGACCCTCATCTCTGGCACCAGACTCGGACCGTACGAGATTCAATCACCGCTTGGAGCCGGCGGCATGGGCGAGGTGTATCGTGCTTTGGATACACGGCTCGACCGCATCGTCGCCGTCAAGATTCTTCCCTCGAGTCTTTCCGAAGACCCTGACGCCAAGGAGCGATTCGACCGCGAAGCGCGCACGATCTCTTCCTTGAACCATCCCAACATCTGCACTCTCCACGACGTGGGTCACCAGGATGGAGTCGACTATCTGGTGATGGAATACCTGGAAGGAGAGACGCTTGCTAGCCGTTTGAACAAGGGGGCCCTTTCACCCGATCAAGTACTCAAGTATGGAATTGAGATCTGCGAAGGGCTCGAAATGGCTCATCGTACGGGCGTGGTCCATCGAGATCTGAAGCCGGGCAACATTATGCTCACCCAGACTGGCGTCAAACTGTTGGACTTCGGTCTTGCGAAATCTTTGCCCGCGCATGCGTCCGCTGCGGCAAGTTTGACCGTGACTGGGTCCAGCCCCGCCGCAAATTCTCCGGTCACCGAAAAGGGCATGGTCATCGGGACATTCCAGTACATGTCGCCGGAACAAGTACAGGGAAAAGAGGTGGATGGGCGCAGCGACATCTTTTCGCTAGGCACGATCCTGTACGAAATGGTGACAGGAAAGCGAGCCTTCGAAGGGAAAAGCCACTTGAGCGTTGCGGCGGCGATCCTCGAAGATGAGCCGGTACCGATTGGTTCCGTCAAGCCAATGACATCGGCGGTGTTGGACCACGCGATCGTCTGCTGCCTGGCCAAAAACCCGGAGGACCGCTGGCAAACTGCCCGTGACCTTGCGCTCGAATTGAAATGGGCCGCCGAATCGGGTGCACAGACTGGGATCTTTACACCTGCGGTCCAACGGAAGGCAGGTCGACAATGGCTTGCCTGGAGCGTTGCGGCCTTGCTGGGCGTCACTGTTGTGCTGACCACGTTCTTGTTTCGGGGCAAGAGGCCATCGGCGACCACACCAGTGCGCTTCGAGATCCGACTGCCTGTTGGCGCTCGCACCTTCACTTTCTCGCCCGATGGTCGCCAACTGGCCTTTCTGGCGCCCGGTACCGGACGGGCGCGACGTTGTTTGGATTCGTGCTCTTGATTCGCTGGAACCGCACCCGCTGCCCGGCACGGAAAATATCCTTGTCCCGGTCTTCTGGTCTCCGGATAGCCGGTTCATCGCATTTCAATCGGGAAGCAAGCTGAAGAAGATCGACATTTCCGGCGGACCTCCGCAAGATATCTGCGATGCCTTCGCCGGGGTCTTGGGCGGCGCGTGGAACCGGGAAGGCACAATTATTTTCGGCACCACCGGAAATGGCATTATGCAGGTTCCGGCTGCGGGCGGCGTCCCCGCTTTGCTTACGACCACCGAGGGGCGCAACGAAGTCCACACATTTCCGTCTTTCCTGCCGGACGGGCAGCATTTTTTTTATCTGAGAGCACCCGAGAATCCCGGTATTTATCTCGGGTCACTCAATGTCAAGCCCGAACAACAGAACTCCAGGCGAATACTCTCTACCCCAGTGATGGCGGTCTATGCGGCGTCCGCTGACCCCAGGGTGGGGCACTTGCTTTTTCTGCGTGAGGGCACATTGCTGGCCCAGGCGTTCGATCAGAGGAGCCTGCAACCGCAGGGTAATCCGATCCCTGTTGCCGAACGGGTCGGGAGCCTTTTCCTTTCCGGATTGTTTTCCGTCTCGCCAAGCGGCGCCTTAGCCTATAGTGCTGGACCGGGAGTGCTTTGGCTTTCGCAACTCAGCTGGTTTGACCGGCAGGGTAAAAAGTTGGGCAACGCCGGGCAGCCTGGAACTTATTCATACGCCGATTTTGCATTGTCGCCCGATGGAACGCGCCTGGCCGCTTCCAAGGTCGACCCGAGGATGGGACAGGGCGAAACGGGCATCTGGCTTCTTGATTTGCTTCGGGGTGTGAGCACTCGCTTAACATTTGATTTGTCCCCGGATTCCGCTCCGGTCTGGTCGCCAGACGGGAGCCGAGTGGCCTTTGCTGCTTATCGTGCTGGCGGGTATGGGATTTATCAGAAGGCTACCAATGGCGCCGGGAAGGAGCAGGAGCTGGTCCGTGCAACGGACGACCCGAAGTTCCCGGACGATTGGTCGCGCGACGGGCGATTCCTGCTCTACACCCAGCGGGATCCTCGAACTCATGGCGATTTATGGGTCTTGCCTGTGGCGGGCAATGGAACACCGTCTGGCACAGCCACACCTTTTGCAAATACGGAGTTCAGCGAGGGACAAGGCCGATTCTCTCCCAATGCACACTGGATCGCTTATGCTTCGGACGAGTCCGGTAGATCCGAAATCTATATTCAACCCTTTCCGGCGCCCCCGAACGGCGGCAGCAAGACGGCGATCTCCCGTGATGGTGGCAGCCAGCCCCGCTGGCGTCGGGATGGCAAGGAATTGTTCTATGTGTCCCCCGACGGAAAACTGATGGCTGTGGACGTGACGCGAGGGAACGATATTCAAGGCCAGCGTTCCTAGAACCTTGTTCCAAGTACCTGTGGCTCAGATCGGCCATCCCAGAAGTAAATGACGAGATGGGCAAAGGTAGCTTGCAGGTTCTCGGTTGGGACGTCGCTCCCGATGGCAAGCGTCTCCTTATTGACACGGCGACAAAATCGTCCGAATCCGTCACAGTGTTGCTGAACTGGACCGCGGAGCTGAAGAAGGAATAGCTTCTCGATGGGGCATTGAAAAGCATTCATTGAAGGATAGTCGAATTAACCACTATTCGCAGCACCACACACCGGGGCTGGTCGGGGTGGTGGTTACTTCGCCGGCCCCTTCAATTGCACGCTATCTACTTTCTTCCCTTTGCCCTCCTCAATGGTGAGGTAGCAGTCGATCGGCAAATCCGTATACCGCTCAACAAGCCCACTCGGTTTGGGCCATCTCATTTCGAGCCAGTCGATCTTTGTGTGCGTTCCTACTCCCAGAACTACCCGGGGATCGTGCGACGCAAGATAGCTTCCTCCACCAACTTTTAAATGACGCCTCCTCAGGTCACCCGCTTGCCAGGTAATCAACGCACCGACGGCATCGCGATTGCACTTCTTCCAACGAGCTTGACACCCAGCCAATGGTTGCCTTGAGCCGCTGTATTTTTCAGCAGGAGAGGAGCGCCATTGTTTACCGATACCAGCACATCGACGGCGCCATCATTATCGAAGTCGCCTAGTGCCATGCCGCGCGCGGCGAATCGTTGGTCGAAAAGGGGCCCTCCAAGCTGGCTCACATTTTCAAAACGGTGATCCGATCCAATTCCCTTGTTGCGAAACAGCAGCATGGGTTCGGCGTACTTGACCTCGTCTGTTCTGGTTTCGACGCGGTCGTCAGGATGTCCGTTGGCGAGAAACAGGTCGACGTTGCCATCATTGTCGAAGTCGACGAACTTAAGCCCCCAGCCACTCATGAGCAGCGTACTTTGCCCGATGCCATTCCGCATGGCCTGGTCCTCAAAGGTCAGATTGTGCTGGTTGCGATAAAGGGAATACTTCTCGTGATCCACGTTGGCAACGAAAAGGTCCATCCAGCCATCGTTATCGTAGTCCGCGGAATCGACTCCCATGCCGGACCTGGGGCTGCCATCTTCGCTGTAGGCAATCCCAGACTCAACGCCAATGTCTTTGAATTTGCCTTTGCCATCATTGACAAGCAGAAAGTTGGCTACCGTATCGTTGGCAACAAACAAGTCCATGTTGCCGTCATTATTGATGTCAGTAGCGACGACTCCCCATGCTTTTCCCAAGTACCGCGCGATTCCCGACTCCTTGCTGACGTCAGTGAATGTCCCATCTCCGTTATTGTGGAATAACCAACTTGGCATGGGCGTATAGACCCGCGGGACGCAGTAGTATCGCTCCCCGGTGGCGGTATTTCCGCAAAATTTATTGAGTTCCCTGGTGAAATCGACAAATCGGCACACGAACAGATCGAGCTTGCCGTCGTTGTCATAGTCAAACCAGACCGCGCTCGACGCCCATCCCGGGGCCGCCACCCCAGCTTTTTGAGTGACGTCGGTAAAAGTGCCATCGCCATTGTTGCGATAGAGAATACTGCTGCCGTATTGCGTTACATAGAGATCAGGAAACCCGTCATTGTCGAAATCCCCGACGGCCGCGCCCATCCCGTAGCCGCCGCCTGGAACACCGGCCTGCATCGGTGACATCCGTAAATGTGCCATTGCGATTGTTGCGGTAGAGGGCATTGCGTAGCGGCGGAGATGGATCGTAAAAATCGCAACGGCCGCTATTGACGAGGTAGATGTCCATCCAGCCGTCGCCGTCGTAATCAATGAAAGCGCAGCCGGCTCCCGTTGTTTCAGGAAGATAATATTGCGAAGAGCGGCCATTGACGTGCTGCCAGCTGATTCCGCTGGAGGAAGGTAGAACTTGAGCAAAAAGAGGATTGGTCGCCTGTGATGTCCTTAAGCCGGAAGCCGCAGCGGATGAAAAGAGCAGAGGAAGGGGTGTGCCAAGGCCGCTTGTACCCAGGCCTAGCAAAGCAGTGCGCTTAAGGAAGGCTCGCCTGGAATGGGTATGCCGGAGCAACGCGGAATCGGGAGGCACCTAACGCCTCACACCTTTCTGGCGCCTGCTCGCAGGCGAGTCGTTGCTGGACATAGAACCCAAAGACCTTCAGACCATCATAGATGAAACGAATGCCACGTTTCAGCCTTCAACTGCGCACCATGGGCAGCCGAGCGTCCGTTTGTTTCCAGCTCGATCGTAGCCAAACATGATCCGGATCTTCCGTGACCATCATGGCTCGTGAGGTTCCGGCAAGGAAATTCAGGTAATAGAGGTCATAGCCCGGTCCCGCCACTACAGGGTGATATCCGTCTCGTACCAGCACGGCATCACCATCGCGCACTTTCAGTATAGAATTCCGCTCGTTGTCAGAACTGTACAGATTCTGGAACGCGAACGCATCGGGACTCTTCATGCGATGGTAATAGATTTCGTCCAGGTCGACTTCGACGGGCGGATTGTGGACCTCATGCTTGTGCGGGGGATAGCTCGACCAATTACCCCCCGGCGTGTAGACCTCCACCACGACTAATTTGTCGGCAGGAAAATCAGGCGGAATCACGTCGATAATTTGCCGGGACGCGTTCTCGCCGCCGCGCAGGTTGGTGGAGATATCTTTCGGCGTAATCAGCCTGGGCTGTAAGGAGGCGGTGGACGGCACCCTGCACTCGGCGAATTCGCAGACCGATTCGGCTTTCAACACAACACGATTCGAGGAAGGAAGATATAACGCATAAGGCAGTCCGTCAAAAACATTTTTTCTGCCGCCGATCAACACCTCCCCTTCCCCCCAGTCCGCCGTGCATTTACCTCCCAGCAGGACCAAGGCCATCTCTTCATCTTGTGTTTGCAACGGGAGCGTGTCTCCCGGCGCCAGGCGTCGAATCACAAGGCTCATCCATTCCCAACCAACCTCCTGGCGAGAAAAGCGAAGCAATTCGCCCGATTGGCCCTGGGGTAGATTTTGCGAATGCACGATGGAAGTATTTGCGTTCATTGATTTGCTCCTCAGTGCATCCGCATAAGTAAAATCGGAGTAATAAGCATGAGAAGTGCTGCGCCTACCGGTATAAGTAACCCGCGACTCACTCCAAACCGATCGGCAACGAATCCTACGGCGGGTGGGATAGCGATTGCGCCTATCCAGCCGCCTGTAGTGACCAGACTAATTGCAGTACCTACGGAAGACGGAAAATAAGTGCCGGCAAGGCCAAGGGCGGTTGGAAAAATAGCGGCCATGAACCATCCGCCGGCCAATGCAGCGACGATGACCGGTATCCGTCCACGAATAAGATAGAGTGCGGCCAAACTGATGACGGCCCCGGCAGCGCTAATAAGCAAAAGAGGCAGCGGCCCAAACTTGACCAAGGTCCATTGGGTCGCCCAGCGGCCGGCGATCATCGTCAGAGCGAATATGGAGATGATGCGCGACGCGGACTGCTGCGGGTATCCGCGTTCAGAGGTAAAGAACGTAACCGTCCAGCTCCAAACGGAGAACTCCGTCCCGACGTACAAAAATACCAGGAACATGAGCAGCAGTAACCTTGGTTCGCCAAGAAGCGTGGCGACACTCCCCAAAGGAAAGTGCGTGGCAACCACCGGAGGAGGAAAAGTAAGTGATAGATGGAAAGCCAGGATAGCGGCGGTTAAAACAGCCGAGGCCTTCAGTACCCCGGAGAAGCCTCTTGTCTTGAGGACCGGCATCACGATGAATGGCGCAATGAAGGCGCCTACGCCAAAGAAGAGGTTTAGCAAATTGGAGGCGACTTCTCGTTGACTGGTGTTGGCCAGCGAAATGGTGGTGTTTTCCCCGGCGATCACCATCGCCCCGCCAAGCCCCAGAAGAAAAGATAGAGCGTACAAGAACCTGGGCGACTTGATCGTTCCGAGCCCCCAAAAGGCAGCCGCAACTGCCAGCAAACCAAGGCAGGTCACGATCTTCGTTCCTGAGTAATCCATGGTCAACCCGGCGGGGATGGAGGAGACGAGCAGGCCAATGGAGATGAACATGAAAAACTTGCCCGCCTGGGATTTATCGAGCTTGAGCATGTCCATGAGATTGGGCAGCACAATACCTAACATCGCGTTCAGGTAGCCGTAGATAAATACGCCGGACCACGCGGCAATGATGAGCGCCCTGCCGCCAATCATGAAGAGACTCTCCCGGAGCGAAAGACGCCCACGAATGCTAAACCTCCCCGATGTCTGAGCTGGTTTCATTGTCATGTAATAGGCTACGCCCGCTTGCCGTTGCGCCACGCGGAACCTTTCCATTGCTGCTTGATATACTCTGCAGCTCTAAACGCAACCGCCTGGATGGTTAACGAGGGATTGAATCCAGCATCCGTCACTAACACGCTCCCATCGGTGATGAACAAGTTGTCGACGTCATGGCTTTGGCAGTAGGAAGTGACGACCGAGGTTTTAGGGTCGTTTCCCATTCTGCAGGTTCCATTTTGATGGTCAGACACCCCGCCTCTTGCATTCTCGCCATGCCAGGTTTTGATTGCCCCAGCCTCCTTTAGCAATTGCTCTTGTTTGGCCATTACAAAATTGGCGACTTCAAAGTCTTCCTGCAGGTAGGAGTGAGTAATCCGCGCCACCGGCATTCCCCAGGAATCGCGAACCTTGGGATCGAGATCAACGCGATTTCTCTCCTGGGGCAAAGCCTGGCAGTTGCTGCCGAGGTGGATATAGCGATAGAAATACTTGCGTTGGAAGTCTTTGTGGGCTTGGCCCCACAAGGGCTCGCCGGGCGGACGGGTCGACGCGAATTCAATCGGCAGGGTGCAATAGTAGTTATAGATATAGCCGCCTCCGCGTATTTCACGGCCGCGCGGATGATTCCAGTCATTGAACGCAATGGATGGGCCGGGACCCTTATCGTGAGGGATCTCGTGCTCGAAAATGCCAAATGCGTCGGCGCCGGTATGGTCATTCAGATTTCTGCCCACTTGGCCGGATGAATTCCCCAGCCCTTGTGGATGAAATTTGTCTGCCGAATTGAGCAACAAGCGCGCCGATTCTGTGGCGGAGCAGGCCACTACGATCAAATCGGCATACTGCTCATGTCCGTTCTTATCTGCGTCGAAATACTGCACACCGACAGGGACGGCCCTTTTCGTCGGTCAAAATACGAGTCACAAAAGAATCGACCCTCAACTCGCATTTCCCGGTCTTAAGGGCCAAGGGCAACATACTGATCTGTGTGCCCGACTTCGCGTTCACTTCACAAGCGTGAGCGAGGCACCAGCGGCATTGAACACAAGCATATCGGCCATTGTAGGGCTGGGTGAGAATCGCGAAGGGGGGCGGAAAGGGATGCCAGCCCAAGCGTAAGCCGGCGTCGCGGACGATTTCTCCTTGCGGGTTAATCGGTAGGGGGCGAACCGGGAACGGCTTTTTCCGCGGTTCTGCGAACGGGTCGGCGCCGGCCAGGCCGGCATACTCCAATCTCATACTCCGCCTGCTCATAGTACGGCTCGAGGTCATCATAAGTAATCGGCCAATCTTCCACCGAGGTCCCTTTGACCGCGCCGTAGGTCGACTTCATGCGAAAGTCTTCCCGCTTGAAGCGCCAGGCAGCAGCCCCATATGCGAGCGTGGCTCCTCCTACGGAGGCAGCTGTCTTCCCGTAGACCTCGTCCACTCCGGGATAAACCAGGCGTGCTGTTTCGTGTCGGTATAACGAAAGGTGCGGGGGTTGGCAAACACGGATGGGCCATATGCAGGCGGCACGGAATACTGAGACTGCAATTCGGAGTGGTCGAAGTCGGCCGCACTGTAGTGGTTGCCGCGCTCGAACATCACAACCGATAGCCCTGCCTGCGCGAGTTCCTTGGCGAGGATGCCCCCGCCCGCCCCTGAACCCACCACCACCGCATCGACTTTGTTTTGGGGCACTGACTAACCTCCGAACCCGATCATCTTCCAGCTCTCGCCGTTTCGATTTGCGCCGTGCTGAGGATCGCCGTAGTAGCCCTCGAAGGTGTGCTCCAGGATCAAGCCAAAGAATTCCCGGGCGGCGGGTTCCCCCTCGATCCCTGCTTCCAGACTGCTTAAGACCTTCTGTTGTTGAACGGAATTCAGAGACTACGAAGTCTCCACCGGCGAAACTCCTGGCTAACCTCATCCACCAGTTTCAGCCCGGACTGATAGCGATCTACGTAGAACTTTCCGTAAGGCCCGGCTAGCTTGGCATCGATGAACGGAACGACGCCTGCTTCCTCGCCGCCGGGATATTCGTCCTTAGGCACCAGCTGCTCCGCGATAGCTCCCACCAGGGCCGCCTGCGAGGCAGTGAAGAATCTTGTAAGGCGGGTTGCTGGGGAGTGTCGTCAGTGGATAATTCGGCCAGCGCCCGCCATCCGCTCATCGCAGCGGTTCCGCCGGCGGCGATCGACTTCACGAAATCTCTTCTGTCCATTTTTGCCGCAGACAAGGCGCCCACCTCGGGATGGAGTCGTATGCCGGCTCCGCATACGGTAAAGCGTGGCGGAAGGAACGAAGCGGTTAGCCGCGCCGCCACAAGAGGGAAATGTATATCAAACCTGCCACGAAAGTCGATGAGCAAATACCCCGTTAAGGAAGTTCTCGACACTTTTCAGAGTGACCCTAATTAGCCGCCCTCAACGCCTAACGCAGAGAGGAGTGGCAACTGTAATGAATCGCTACGGGATTCGCGTGCGCGTCCACCGGGCTCACCTTTACCGTCCGAATTAGTCTCTTGACAAGAGAATGAGCGTACCTGTACAAGGCAAGGGTCGAGTATAACCGGTTATGAGCGTCGCCAAACATAGGGTTGAATCGCAGAACGATCCCTGATGTGGAACCGGTGGGACAGTGGATCGACTCACAGTGCCCTCCGCGACACGTTGGAGATAATCAATGCGTGATATGGATAGGCGTCCAGCTTCCGGACAAAGTTGTAGCAAGTATATAAGCGGTTAGAACGGTTTCGAGAGCTGGTGCCGGCGCTTTGATCTTCTCGCAAGGCGACTTCACGGCCTCATTTGGAGGAGTCATGTGGGTTTCCGATCTTAGTGTGGGAAGGTCCTTGCGGTTAGCCGCTCTACTGATGGTGACGTTTGCCTCGGCTGTTCTCTACGCGCAGGTTGACACCGCAAGCATCATCGGTACGGTTAAGGATTCAAGCGGCGCCCTGATCCAGAGTGCGTCGGTCACAGTCCAAAACGTGGCGACCGGCGAATCGCAAACGGTGAAGGTGAGTGACGCCGGCACCTATGTCTTCCCATATCTGAGAGTCGGAAACTATACCGTTTCGGCCGAGGCGGGCGGATTCAAGAAGGAGATTCGCGACGGGATCGTCCTCGACGTCCAGGACCGTAAGCAGGTGGATTTCACCCTGCAAGTAGGTTCCAACAACCAGGAAGTCACGGTCACAGACAGCGCTCCCTTGCTACAGACCCAGAACGCCGATGTTGGAACGGTGGTCGATTCGCAACAGGCTACGGAACTGCCTTTGAACGGAAGGCGCTACGATCAACTTTCTTTGCTTACGGCGGGCGTGAACCCCTCGAGTGCCTCGTTCCAGAGCCGCGCTGAGGGAGTTTTTAGCGTAAATGGCAATAGCTCGACCGAGAATAACTACGTTCTGGACGGCGCCGACAACAATTCATATACAACGAACCTTCAGGACCAAAGCGCCCAAAGTGCTCAGCCGGCGGTCGACTCACTGGCAGAGTTCAAGCTGCAGACGCGCGATTACGACGTTGAGTATGGGCGCAGCGCGGGGGGCGTGATCAACGCCTCGATAAAATCCGGCACCAATGAAGTGCATGGCGATGTCTATGAGTTCATTCGTAACGACAAATTGGACGCAAACGATTACTTTCTCAACCGCGCCGGCCAGCCCAGGTCAGCGTTCAGGCAGAACCAATTTGGAGGTACGCTCGGCGGACCCATTCGCAAAAACAGGTGGTTCATCTTCGGTAATTATGAGGGAACCCGAGTTGCCGCCGGCCAGAGTCTGGTGGGAACCGTTCCAACTCCGCTCATGCGGCAATACAATTTCAATGAGCTGAGCTCACCGCCGACCAATCCCACCTATCCTGGCGCTCCGGCCAACTGTATTGTCGCCGGCGTTGTGAACCCCAGTTGTATTGACCCTGTGGGGGCAAATATATTCAATCTGTACCCCCTGCCTAACACCAACCTGGCACAGAATGGACAGCTAGGTGCATTTCAAGGCAATAACTACATCTCCAGCCCTACTGAGTCGCGCAACTCCGATCAGTTCGGCACGCGCGTAGATTACAAGATAAGTGACAAAGACAGCATTTATGGCCATTACGTTGTCTTTGACCTGCGTCAGAATATCCCGGGAATTTTCTCTTTGGTCAATCCCATTGCAGACGGCACTGCCGGATCCACCCAGGGGATTAACAATGACCGTGGCACAAACGTCACCGTGGCCTGGGTCCATGTATTCAGTCCCTCTTTGATCAGCGATGCGCATTACACGTTCAATCGGGCTGCGTCGCACTCCACGCAGGCCACGTTGGGAGTGGACGGCAATAGCCAGGTTGGACTGACCGGAATCCCCACGTACGCGGGCGTCTCGGGCGGACTTCCGGAACTCGACATCTCCGGCTTCTCTCAGTTGGGAAGCCCCCGCTGGCTGCCGCAGAATCAATTTGCGCAGATTTGGCAATTTAAAGACACGATCACGCTCATCAAGGGGACTCACAGCCTCAAGGCCGGGTTCGAATGGCGCCGAGACGCGGATAATTTCAGCGATCTGTGCTGTACGCGGGGCTTTTTCAACTTTAGCGGTCAGTACACTGGCAATCAGGGCATCACTGACCTTCTCCTCGGGATTCCCAACTCGTCCGAGTTGGAAAACTTGAACATCGCCCATATCTATCGCAACGGGGTCAACTGGTTTGTCGCTGACAGCTGGAGGGCGAGCCCGAAACTCACTATCAACTATGGCGTGAGATATGAGTATGAGAGCCCGCTCTTTGAACGCGACAACCACGTAACCAACTTCAACCCCGACCTCAACGGCGGCCAGGGCGGCCTGTTTACAATCCCCCAGAATGCGTCTGGCACCTTCAACCGGACAACCGTCCATCCCAAGTTGGACAACTTTGCTCCCCGGATAGGCATCGCCTATCAGCTCTCCCCCAACATGGTCTTTCGCACAGGGGCTGGCGTCTACTTCCAAAATACTTACCGCTATGGCAGCGAGAGCCAGTTGGCGCTCAACCCGCCATTTCTCACCGACCACGCCCTGAACAACTCGTTGAACGCTACGCCGGGCTTGTTTCTGAAGAACGGGTTCCCTGCAGGGTTCACTGATCCTGTGAGCATCGATGACATTGCGGCCGTCAGCCAGCTTCAGATTCGCTCCATCAACTCACATCTGATCCCTTCCAATATCTATGAAGGAAGTTTCGGTTTCCAATACTCGGTCAGCAGAGATCTGGCCTTCGAAATCAACTACGCGTTCAACCAGGGCCGCCACCTGTGGAGTCTTACCAACGAAAACCAGGGGCATCTTGACGTTCCCGGCAGCTCCGCCGACCATCCCCTTTCCGCAGTTCGTTCAAGGCACCAACCCGACCTTCGTCGAGTGGTTGGATAGCAACCTGAGTTCCAGCTACAACGGTCTGCAGGTGAGCGTGGACAAAAGAATGTCCCACAACTTTACCTTCCATGTGGCCTACACCTGGAGCAAGGCTCTGAACCAGGGAAGCGATTTTGAGGCTGGGCTGCGCGGCATTCAGGATCGGTACCATCTGAATAAAGAATGGGGTCTTTGGGACAACGACACGCCGCAACGTTTTGTGGTCAGCACAACCTATGGCTTGCCAGTGGGTAAGGGCCACGATCTGAATCCATCTGGCTTCGCCGGCAAAGTGGTCGACGATTGGCAGCTGAATGCAATCGTGAACTACTCGGACGGTCAACCTATCACCATCTCGCCGAGTTCTAACTTGACCGGGGCGGGAGGTGGCGCCAGGCCCGACTGCATTGCCACGCCACATATCAATCAGACGATCAACCACTGGCTTGACCCAAATGCTTACGCCGCCCCTCCCCAGTACACCTTCGGTACATGTGGACCGACGCCGGGGCCAAGAAACCCTGGGGTCTCGACCTGGGATACTTCCCTGTTCAAGAACCTGCCTATCTCGGAAACGAAATACTTCCAGTTCCGCGCGGAAGCTTTCAACCTTTGGAATAAACCACAGTTCGGCGCGCCGAATTCGACCATTGACACCCCCTCCTTCGGTCAAATATCGAGTTTGGCGACCAATCCGCGGCAACTTCAATTTGCCCTTAAATTTATCTTCTAGGGACGGCAGCACGATCCTGAGAACGGCCACAGCTACGATGTGGCCGTTCTCAGCGATTGATTCGATACACGCGCGCCTTATAGGATAACCGGGTTGAAGGGGCGATCACCTGCTGGGTAACCGATAGAACGGAGTGTGTCGTCCATGATGGAGCGGCGGAAGTTTCTTAAGGCGGCAGCACTGGGCGCTCTTGCCTACGCCTGCCCTTACGATGGGCTGGGGCAAGAAAAGCCACAGAAGTTCAAGATTGGTATGGCCGCCACCACCTGGCTTGCCACCAATCCCTCGACCACCGAGTATTGGAAGGCCGTGGAGGGTATTGCGCAGTTGGGAATCGGTGCGACCGAAGCGGACAATAGCGCAGCCCGTCTCGACTCCGCGTACGGAGCAGATCCTGCCGCCTTTGTTACCCGCTCTCGCGGGATAGGAGTGCAACTCGAGGGCGTCTACCAGGCATTGCCGCTGCACGAGACCAAGAGCTGGGATGCCATCATGACCAAAATCCGTTCAGACGGCAAATTTCTCAAAGCGGCCAACGCAAAATATATCGCGTTAGGATGGGCTCCGCCGCACTCTGTGGGAGGCAAGCCGTATCAACGGACAGCGGCCGATGTGCAGCAGGTGATCCGTGCCGCGGACGAAATCGGCAAAATCTCCAGCGAAGAATACGGCATCATCGTTGCCCTGCACGCAGAGCGCGATATTCCTAAAGATGTGGTCATCGAAATCCTCGACGGCACGAACCCTAAATATTTGAAATTCTGCGCCGATGTAGGTCATCTTGCGGGTATGGGCCTCGATCCGCTGCCGACCGTGAAGAAATACGCTTCACGGCTGGCTGTGAGCCACTGGAAGGACTTCGATCCAAACTATTCCAGTCCTTCCTATTTGGGAGCGAAGGCCAAAGGAGACTTTGTCGAGGTCGGCACGGGCACGATTGATTTTCGAGGTCTAGCCGCTTTCTACCGGCAAATTGGCTTTGATGGATGGGTGATGATCGAGCTGGATCGCTATCACAAGGCGAGTATCATGGAAAGTGTTCGCCAAATGAAGGCATTTGTTACCGATCAGTTGAAGCTTCAGTTTGTCCCGCTGCAACACTAGGCAGGCCGGACGTGCTCGACTGAGCCGCAGATCTCGGCCAAAATGTATGATGCGTTCCCGATGGATTCACTGGCAAGGCATTGCTTTGTCGCTCTTGCTTGCGTTTTTTGCCTGCAGCCTACGCGGGCAACAACAGAATCCGCTGAGCGCCGTCCGACGCGAGCTCGATAGCGGGCACACCGCTGAAGCTATCCAAACACTCGAGACTTACCGGCGCGACCACCCGCTCGATGCGGACGCTTGCAACCTTCTGGGTATCGCCTATGACCGGGCAGGCGAAGCCGACAAATCATTGCAGATGTTCCAGGAGTTTGCGCGCCTGGCTCCCAACCGGCCGGAAGCATTCAACAACCTGGGGGCTGCTTCCCTGCGCGCGGGCAACCCGGATCAAGCGGAAACGGCTTTTCGCCGCAGCCTGGCTCTCCGTCCTGGGGCTGTCGATGCACTCTACAACCTGGGCGCCTTGCTGAATGCGCGAGGAAAATATTCCGAGTCAAAACCGCTTCTGGAACAGGCATATCGCCTGGACCATTCCGGCTCCGTCGCCTATGAGCTTGCTGTGGCCCTGGCCGGAACGGGCGATAAGAAAGAGGGATTAAGCGTCCTTGAATCGTCGGCTCCCCCCAAGGGCGCGAATGCCGCCCCATGGTTGAAACTGACTGGGACCCTCGAATTAGAAGAGGGAAAAACCGAGGCCGCATCAAGAGCTCTGGTCGCCGCGATTGCGTTACAGCCGGATGACCCCGAACTGTCTTACGATTTGGCCCTGGTCCGGCTTCAACAGGGCCATGCCGACGATGCGATCACGCTACTCGATAAGAGTTTTGCTCAGCTCCCCGCGAGCTCAAGGGATGTGCGTGAAGGCGCGGTATTGGCCTCGAAGGGGTTTTCCCAACAGGCTTTGTCACGCTTTGAACAGGCTGCCGGTGAAGACCCCGGATCGTACGATGCTTTGTACAACATAGCCGTCTTGCGCTTGGAAAAAGGAGATCCCAAAGATCTGGACCTTTCTCTCGACGCGGCTCAGCGCGCGATGAACGTTCACAACACGGGCGAAATTCATGATTTGTTAGCTGATATCTACGAGCGTAGGAAAGACTATAAAAACGCGCTGCTGGAGTATCAGGAAGCGACCAAGCTCGATCCGGACAACGACCGCTTTGCCTTTGACCTCGGCTCCGAGCTGCTGCTTCATGAAAACTACCAGGCAGCGGAAACCATCCTGCGGGCGGCGCAGGCTCACAATCCGCAGTCGTCGCAGATTTACCTGGCCTTGGGCGCCGCGGAATTCATGGGTGGCAAAACAGCGGACTCGGTGGAAGCTTTTCTCAAGGCGATCGATCTGAATCCGAGCTTCGAGCCGGCGTACCTTTTCCTTGGCGAAGCTTATACTTTCTCGAACACGCGGTCTGAAGAAGTGCTAGCTAAGCTCGCGCACCTTGCCGCCAAGCGGCCACAAAGTTTTGGAGCACAGTATTACTACGGCACGTGCCTTGTGGTGGCGATGAACAACGATGGAACATTGACGAATGCACCATTGGCGATGGCAACGCTGAACAGAGCGGCACAACTGCGACCTCGTGATGCGCGCGCCTACTATCAGATGGGCGAAGTACGCCGGTTAGAAAAGCGGCCGGCCGACTCCGTGCCGTACTACACAAAGGCGATCACTCTTGATCCGGATTATCCGGAACCGCTGTATAAGTTGGGTCAGGCGTATGCTCGCCTGGGCAAGCAAGAGGATGCGGAAAAAATGTTTGACCGCCATCGTGTGGTCATGAACAAGCAGGAAGCAAACCTCGACCGCCGTTCAAGCGAGATTCAAAGTTTCATTGTCAGTATGAAGGGTGCCGACGAGTCTAAGGCGAGTCCTGAGACTAATAAGCACAACTAATATTGGGCCTGCCGCAGAGCTTCCACTACTAGGTTAAAGCAGCCCAGGACTGACATCCTGGGACATTCTGAGCCGTCCCTACGGGACTTGTCTCGGTGGGATGCGTACCCAGGGCTACGTCCTGGGTACTCTCAGCCGTCCCTTCGGGACTGGGTCCAACGGTGGATTCTCACGCCGCTGCAAAGCCCTCATCAGGGGCCGTTCAAGCCACAGCGAGACAAGTCGCGGAGAGCCAGGATGGGGAAATGAGGTCCCTCAAAGGCCAAGCCGGACAGGTTCATAACCACTTACGCAGGGTCAGAAACGACATCCTGGGACATTCTCGATGGGGATGCGCACTCTGGACTCAACCAGTCTTGTCCGAACCATTTTCGATCAGCCGAGTTGGACTGCAGCGCACTGAAAGATCCATCACCAAACGCGGAACTGCGCGAAGCCAACCTGCACCGCTCCCATCTGATCTGCTATGACATAGCCCCGAAGGAGCCTGTGTTATCGAGTCGCAAATCTTTCCCCATCGTCAAGGCCTGGAGGGCCGGAACCAAACGTGAGCCCAGCCCGTGAGGGCCGGGTATCCATGATGATGATGACGAGCGCCGTAGGCGCGGCACTCCTTCGGCACGCACCGATAGGTTCCTCCTGCTGTGACACAGTCCCGCAGGGACGACTGAGAATGCCCCAGGACGGTCAGTCCTGGGTGAACTTGATCGCACGCAAATGCCAACAAGAGACCATTAACCCAACCCGAGTCTTTGAGATCCAGCCGCTTCCAACCTTCACCGAATCACCACCCGTTCCCGTTTAAGGGCATCCACCATAGCGGTTAGAATCTGGTAAATATTTCGATTTACCATATCCCCTCGAATTACCGATAGTCCGCGGAAGCACGGCCAACTAAGCGCTTTGACAATACGGTGCCGAACGCGGTCTAATGTTATACGTTCGGCGGACCTGACGCCTTCTAGGCTGCCGCTCAAGGAGCAATCATGACCAGCGTAACCGGTGTGAGCTATCGGAGTCCCTTGCATGAAATGACGCAGTCTACACCTACCTGCTTGTGGAATGATTCGGCATCCATCTCCGAATTGACCTATTCCATGCAACACGGAGGAGTTGGGGCGACGTGCAACCCGGTGATCGTGGTAAGCGGCTTCAAACAGGAGATGGCTGTTTGGAAGCAGCGGCTTCTCGAACTGATCGAAAAGTATCCTACCGCTACTGAAGATGAATTGGCATGGCATATAGTCCGCGAGATGTCTGTGAAAAGCGCGGCGTTGCTGCTGCCTGTCTTTGAAAAACAAGGCGGCCGCAACGGCAGGCTCTCCATACAAACGGATCCACGGCTGTTTCGCGACACGCAGGCGATGGTACGACAGGCCGAGGAATTCGATCGATTGGCTCCCAACATGATCGTCAAGATCCCGGTCACCAGCGCAGGTATTCCGGCGATTGAGGAAGCAACTTATCGAGGGATCAGTATCAACGCAACTGTTTGTTTCACCTTGCCACAATGCGTTGCGGTTGCCGAAGCGGTAGAGCGAGGACTTGCACGCCGCGAAAAGGAAGGAAAAGAGATCGCCGCCATGGGTCCTGTTTGCACCATCATGGTGGGGCGCCTCGACGACTGGTTAAAAGTGAAAGCAGAAAAAGAAAGCATCACGCTCGATCCCGGTTATTTAGAGTGGGCTGGGGTGGCGGTATTCAAGAAAACCTACGAGCTCTTCCGCCAGCGAGGTTATCGGATTCGTTTGCTCTCTGCCGCCTTTCGCAACCACATGCATTGGAGCGAGTTCATTGGCGGAGATGTGGTCATCTCGCCTCCCCATGCCTGGCAGGTTCGCTTCAACGCCAGTGATATAGAAGTTCGTCCACGAATCGACGATCCTGTCCCCGCCCATATTGTGAATGCGCTTCTGGCGAAGTTTGCCGATTTCCGCGCTGCCTATAACGAGGGCGGTTTATCCCTCAAAGAATTCAATTCCTTCGGTCCGACCCGCCGAACTCTCCGCCAATTCGTTGCCGCTTGTTCTGATCTCGATGTCCTCGTTCGCGACGTATTGATCCCCAATCCGGACGTGGCTTGAGGACATTCAAACACTTGAGCTCTACTTACCTCCGTTCCCTCGCAACGGACGGGTGAGTAACCACGACACTTGTTCTGCTTCTTTTTGGAGCCGCCCCTACACCTCAATCGAGTACCAGAAAGCAAGCAGACTCAGGGCGCGGGACAGTAGCAAGCCTTGTAGGTCGCTGGATCCAGGGCGGCGATCGCGCATTCCAGGGTACGCACTCCGTTAGCGGGTACGGGGTGGTACGTACTGGAGACATTCAGGAGCGTGAGCCATCGTTGGCCGGCATCGGGATTACTGCGGATCTGATCGTAGATGGAGTTGAGGCTGGCTGCGTCTAATCGCGGGCTATTCCATTCGCTGGTGAAGGTATACTCCGCCTTCCAGGTTCCTGGAACCGTTCGTCCGCGCCTCCTGCAGGTTGGTCAGATACCAGGTCGTTTGATCGGTCAGAACGCCGCCGGCAGCGAAGGTAACGACGCGAAACGAAGGGTTTTGCCCGTAGATGGGGGAAACCGGCGGATCAATCATGACAAATTGCTGGCCGGCCTGGCCGGCATGGATGACGCGGAAGTCGTCGGTGTGATCATGACCGGCGATGATAGCCGTGATCGTAGTTGGGTATTGAGCGATCAGCCGATCGAAGAGATCGGTCCAGAACGGCTTCCACATGGGAACGATCGCCTGGCTGCATAGATCCGGAGGCGCGGAGGATGCGGCCTGGGACATGGACCGATAGCTGACCATGGTCGAGTAGCCGTCGATTCCCGGAGGGATGTGCATCATGATCCAGACTTTTTCGTGATTCTGCGCGGCGCGGCTCAGCGTGGACTCGAGCCAGCTGAAGTTGCGCGCCGGACCATCCGACGGCACTGCTGAACAGCCATCTGCATAACTCACCGACTGATACTTGTTAGAGAAAAAAACCGAGTTCACGGAGACGATACGTACTCCGCGGATACCCTGCGGCTGAAGGGTATAACTGCCAAGCGACTTCCATTCCTCCGTGAATCGGCCATGGACCCGGGCAAGCGACCGAATCGTCCGGGCGGTATCGCTCAGGAAGGGTCCTCCGGCCACAATGTTGTAGTCGCCACAGTCATCGTCGTTGTTGCCCGGGGTGAAGAGGATTTGCGACTTGCTGTAGCGTTTGCGCAGCTCAAGGGCGATAAAAGACACCGTCTTCGATACAAAAACACGGTAGTGATCGCGGTTAGTGTCGGAGATGGCTTGCGCGTACTTCTGAGGAAATCCATGGGCCAGCAAGTCGCCCGTGATCATCACCAGGGCGGGATCGGGCTCAGCCTTGCGCATGGCGTCCAGAGCGGACCGCAGCAGCCCCAGTTGGGGTCCTGCCCGTAGGGACTGTAGGCGGTGGAGGAAGACCGGCTGAGAATCGCCTCCCATTTATGGACCGGAGCCTTTGCCAAGTCGGCGGCCAGAGTGGGGTCGGCAAAGGGGTTGAAGTGGAGGTCCGAGGCGATCAACACTTGCTGGCTGGTTGAATGAGGCTTGGAAGGACGAGGCCTGGGCAGGTGGGGCAACGCTCGTGCTGTCCCGGCAAGCAAAACCAGGATAGCCAGAAGCGCGAACGAATCACGTTTGTGCGAGCTCAGTTTCGTCTTCCTCCGTTGTTCCAGCTTACGCGCTCCCCATGAAGGGATCAGTAAAGCTTGCCCTGCCGGTTTCCACTCGACCGGCAAAGCGCGCTTCCGCGTCTGAGCCAGTTGCTTTGACCGTGTAGTCATACCAGCCGTGGCTCTTTTCGAGAGGCAAAATAATCGTTATTTCCTGGCCGCGGTTCGATTTTTCGCGGTGACGGACTTTGTTTTGTACGCGTTGTCTCTAATCTCAACGGTGACAGGTCGGTTGGCCGGGTTTCGCAAACGCACCAGCACATTTCCCGTCAGATCCTTGCCTGTTTGCTCGTAGAAGGTCCGCACCTCGATATGGCGTGAATCTGCGCGGCCGGTAAAGGATCGGTAGAAGCCGTTGGGACCATGCACTTCAATGGCATAACCGGTATCGGTGAACATGGAGAACGGATATTGGCGCGTCAGGCTGTCACCTGGCTTGATTGCGTAAGTGGCAACCACCATTCCGGCCCCCGCGCGCTTCCCTTCTCTCGTGTTCCGGAGATAGACGTTAAACGGGGCGCCGGCTGCCCTCGCCCCATGCACCTGATTTCCGGCGTTGAGGCGGATCTCAAAATATTTACTGTCTGCACCGAGACTCCCATCCGCATACAGCTCGTACGGAAGTGCGCATGCAGGGCAGATGCCTTGTTCCTGATCGGGCATCAGCGTAGAGTGGCGCGGAGAACTGGTTGATCTTTCGATCTCGCCGGCAGTGAGTTTTCTGTAGTTCGAAGGGAGTTCTTTGTAGCGAGCTTTCTCGATACTCACGACAAACTTGTTCCGGTTGAGAAAATCAAGCGCGGCTTGCTTTGGGATCATACGGGCGAAAGACCGAAGTGAGGTCTCCGGAGATTATTCGCCGCCACGGGCTGATGTTCTCCTCAAGATAGTCTTGCCGGACTTCTGCTGAATGAATCGTTCGAGGAACATCAGTGTAGATGTGTGGTCGAAATGTTGGGAGTTGACCCATCCGCCGCGGCTCCACGGGGAGGCAATGATCATTGGGACGCGAAAGCCCATGCCCATTGGCCCGGACCGCGCCTCGTTCTGCGCCACGCCCTGGCGTAGTTCGTCTTCCTTGTAGCTGTACTCGAGACCGGTATCGATGCCGGCAGACGCTCCGCCGGTTTCAGGGCGCTTTGGGTCGGCCGCGACGAACGAGGGGGCATGATCGAAGTAGCCGTCGTTCTCGTCGTAGGTGAGGATGAAGATTGTTTTCTTCCAAACCTCGGGATTCCTGGTCAGGATGTCCATCACTTCCGAGATGTACCAGGCTCCGAACCAGGCCGAGGTTGGATGATCGGAGAATTTCTCGGGAGCCGACAGCCACGAAATCGTGGGCAGCTTGCCTTCGTTCACATCCTTGCGGAATTGATAGAAGATGTCGCCCGCGGGAACGTTCATGCTGTGCGACTTGCCTGCAGAGTCAAAAGAGAGAGAATCGAGCGCGTGAAGTGAGGATCGGCCGCATTGGTGACGAATGCCGCATGATGCAATGCTTTCTGCTGCTCAGAGAGCTGGCTGTACCTTGCTTCGCCGCCTTTGGCCACCGACTCCTTAATATCTTCGATCTGGCTCTTGCATCTCTACGCAGCTGCCTGCGCGAAGGTCGGCTGCTGCCGCAGGATCTTTTTCCGCGGAGAGCTCCGATTCAAGCTTCGCCGCATGAGCCGAAAAGTCGGCAATCCATCGTTGGGCGGCCGGAATATATCCCGGATATGCCTCGACATTGTAGGCGGCGAAGCATTCCAGGACGTTGTCCCCGAAGTTTGAGAGCCATGCGTCCTCTTCGCCGGTAAGCCCGGACCGGGTCAGCTCGTTCTGGTAGGCCTTCCAGTGGACGGCAGCATCCTGCAGCCGCTCTGGAAAGGTCTTCCAACTCAATCCGCCGTAGTCAATTTGCTCGTTGCGCATATAGACCTTCGAGTCCACACGCTGTTGATCGCGGATGGTCCCGGTCCAGAAGTAGCTGCGGTTGGGCGAGGTGCTGGTCATCACGGAGCAGTAATTTTGATCGCAGACGGTGAATGCGTCCGCAAGGGCATAATAGAAAGGCAAATCGTCCCGAGTGTAGTGACCCATGGTCAGCGGCAGGTGCGCGTATTCCTTTTTTCCGGAACGCTTGGCCTCCAGCCACCCGTTATGATGACCTTCATTCCAGGCATCCACCTGGCTGTCCCGGGAATGCGGCAGGTCACCCATCCAGGTGACGCACGTGTCATGAATGTCGAGCCGCCAGGGAGCGTAGGAGTTGCCCGACGCGTCGGTCTGCACAAAGACAGAGTTGCCGTTCTCGAGCCGAAGTGCGCGCGGGTCGTTGAACCCGCGCACCCCTCGAAGAGTACCGAACGCGTGGTCGAACGAACGGTTCTCCTGCATCAGGATCACGATGTGTTCTGCGTCAAGATAGGTGGAGCCCGGTGCCGGATCAATGGCGTAGGCGCGCTGAATTGATTCCGGAATCAGCTCTGAGATTCCAGCCGCGCCGGATACCATCGCTGCAAGTTTGAGAAAGTCACGTCGAGTCTGCATACTCTATCTTTTCTCACTGTGCTGTTAGAGTATCGTGAAGACCGCTTAGCCCGGGAGCGCCCAGGTCTTTTCGCGAGGCGGAAGGCAAGTTTTCAGCGAGCCCCCTGTGCTGTATACTACATAGGGGTGTGCATGCATGGAGCGTGTCCCTAGAGGCTTTCAGAATGCGTCAGAGCAGAAGGAAATGGATTGGTTATCGTGCGGTCGTCCTTTTGGTCGGTCCTCGCGCTTGCGGCGTTGGCGGGGGCACAGAGGGTGATTACTTCCCAATACGACAACGCGCGCACCGGCGCGAATCTCAACGAGACCAAACTGACGCCGCGCAATGTAAATGTTCAGCACTTTGGAAAGCTCTTCACCTTGCACGTGGACGGAGATGTCTATGCCCAACCGCTCTTCCTCGGCGGCGTGGAGATTCCCGGGAAAGGCCGCCACGATGTACTCTTCATCGCCACCGAGCACGACAGCGTCTATGCCTTCGATGCCTACGGCAATCCGAGCACTCCCCTGTGGCAGGCGAGCTTTCTCAAAAACGGTCTCACCACCGTACCGGCACTGGATGCAAGTTGTCCATTCATCTCACCGGAAATTGGCATCACTTCCACCCCGGTCATCGATCCCGACACCGGAACACTCTATGTCCTGGCCCGCACCAGGGATCGGATCAGGCTTTTTCGAGAACACGTACGCCCAGCACCTGCATGCGCTCGCGGTGACCACTGGGGTGGAGAAGTTCGGCGGCCCGGTGGAGATTCGAGCCAGCATGAGCGGTTCCGGGACCGGGAGCAGCAGCGGAAAGCTGAGCTTCAATCCATTGCGGGATAATCCGCGAGCAGCACTGTTGTTGAACCGCGGCGCCGATCTATCTCACATGGGCCTCTGCCTGCGATGTCGGCCCCTACCACGGCTGGGTGATGGCTTACGGCGCACAGAGCCTGAAGCAGGAAGCGGTCTTCAATGCATCTCCCGATGCCGATGACAGCGGAATCTGGGAAGGGGATACCGGGCCGGCGGCCGACAACGCCGGCAATATCTTTCTCGCCACCGGCAATGGGCGTTTCGACGCCGGCAAGGGTGGCCGCGACTACGGCGATTCCCTGCTCAAGCTAAACGGCGCGAGTCTGAAGCTCAGCGATTATTTCGCCCCGTACAATGCGGCCGACCTGGACGCGAACGACAGCGACCTGGGTTCCGGTGGGCCGATGCTGTTGCCCGACCAATCCGGCGCCTATCCTCACCTGGCGGTGGTGGAGGGAAAAGGGGGCGTCCTCTACCTGGTGGACCGCGACCACATGGGACATTGGCAGCCTGGAAACAATAGTCATGCGGTGCAGACGATGGCCGTTCCCGATGGTGTCTTCGGATCGATGGCCTATTGGAACCACTACGTATACGTGCTAAGCGACGGGGACGCGCTGCGTCAATTTGCTGTGATCGACGGTAAGCTCTCACCCAAGGCGGCGAGTGGCTTTCCTGGGGTATCGGCAACCCCAACGTTATCCGCCAACGGACTCAACGACGGCATAGTGTGGCTGCTCCGCTCCAAAGTCTGGAACGGAGCCCGACCAGCCCGCGGCTCTCTACGCCTATGACGCTGCGAATGTGGCGCATGAACTCTACAACAGCGAGCAAAATGCCGGCCGGGACCGCCCCGGCCTTGCCTTACGGTTCAACATCCCGATGGTCGTGAACGGCCATGTATATGTAGGCACAAAGCACGAGGTAGATGTCTACGGCCTGCTGCCCGTTCGATGAGGGCACAGAGAAACCAGTGGCGAGAGCTCTTCGCAGCCACCGCTCCGGTCCATCAGGTGCGGTATATCATGGCTCATATTTTGGGGGGTGCGGATGGTTCACGAATTCCTTCATGAGCTGTTTCAATGGCATGGTATCCATGAAGTTCTCCACCTATTGAGTGGTTGTGTTGGCTCTTTCTTTGGAACTTGGATCTACTTCGTAACCATCCACAGGCGCCGAATCGAGAGAGAACCCTGATCGATGAGCCGGGCTTTAGTTACCGACCGTGTAGTGGAGCTTGACGACGCCATCTGGAAACTTCGTGCACGCTGTGAGTTTGAGTGGTACGGTGCGGCGGGCAGCCGCGATCAGTGGAATGCCTTCGCCGATCAATGTCGGAATCACGTGAATCATGAAGCTGTCGATCTGTCCTTCGTCGAGAAACGACGCAATAATGCCGCCGCCCCCCATCATCCAGATGTCTTTCCCTTTTCTCTTCCGCAGGCGGGTTGCGAACGCTTTGATGGGTTCGCTCACAAACTCCACGCCGGCCGGCGGCGGCGATTGCGGCAGGCTGCGCGTAAATACATAGTTTTTAACTTTTGTATCAAAGGCCGCCCCGGGCACCCCTTTGCTTTGAAACTCGAGCGCGGTATCGTAGGTCTTCCTGCCCCACAAGATCGTGTCGATTGTTTTATAGAACGCACCCATGCCGTAGCCACCTTTCGGAGTGGGACGGTCAAGCCAGTCGACGGAGCCGTCGCGACGGGCAATGAAGCCGTCGGCGCTAGTGGCGATGTGGACAATGATTTTGCGTTTGCGGACCATGGCGGTAGACCCCTATGGCATTGATAGGAATTGGACGATTTCGTGCATGACTCGAGAACCCTGGTCCGTTTGGAACAGGAACTGAGCATGCGCGGAACCATCCAAAACGATGAGTTCTTTCGGCTGTGGAGCCCTTTCATATTGTGCACGGATGCCAGGTAGCCTTAGGCCACTGCCATTGCTGTCGTCGCGCGCGACGATGAACAAGGCCCGTGACTTCAACTTGTCCGCGGGCAGGTTCGGCGCCGCACCGAGTAATACGATTCGATCAATTTCACCTGGCGCCGACTGAATAGAGGCATCGCCGGCTGCCGATCCGCCAAAGCTTCCCCCAACCACCGATACCGTCTTGGCGCCATTCGCCTTCATGTAGCCAACCGCAGCAAGCACGTCGTTTGCAAAGGGAGCATGATCAAAGTCCGATTGACCAGGACCGGTCGAACAGCCAAACCCGCGGAAATCAATAGCCAAGACTTGAAATCCTTTCGATGCCAGGTCCTCGGCCTGTTCCCGCCAGCTCTCCTTGTTGAATCTACCGCCGTGAGCGAGTACGACCGCCCGGGCGCCTTGTCCATAGAGATCAGCGCAGATGCGTCCGCCGTCTTCGGTCGGAAACGAGACGGTTTGCTGCGCCACCGCCAGCGTCGTAAAGATAAGTGCGGTGGACACGAGGCGAAGGGCTGACATGAGGGAATTATATGGCGGGTATTCCTTATAACTCAGTGCTACCCCCCCGTATCGCTGTAGTTACTCATTGAGTGAGCCGTCTATCTCCAGGTCGCTCGACAGGAGAGGCATACTCTGTCGCCCAGCGTATCCGCTTCTTTCTCCTATCCATGTTGCTCCAAAGCCCTCCACACTAAGTAGTCGACGATGATCCTTGGAATCCAGCATTGGGCCTAATCCAGACTAAATGTAAAAGTTTTTGGTAATTTCTTCCGCTTCTCGTTGAAATTATGTAGGATCTTGGCCAACTAATCGCTCCAAACTTTGCTGTTTCATTGTTCGAGGACCTATGAGATTCGTGATCAACCACGAAAATACTGCCGTCTTTCTTCGGCGCTTCATGAAGTCTTGCTCTGACCTTGGATCCATAGCCGGTTGGCTCAGCCCAGCTCTTCTTATGCTATTGGTCTCTCAAGTGCTCCTGCCCGGCGCAACCCGGTTGCACGGACAAAGCCTCAGTCCGCAAACAAGGGTCATCCGAAGGAACGCCACCTCAAAGTTCACCGGCTCGGACGGCTCACAGACCGGGACCGCGGATTTTCAGGGTAACTTCACCGCCATTTCGGCTTTGCCGGGGCAGGCGTTAATCCTCTTTCGCCAACCGGATTGCTCCCTGTCGCTGGGTACCGGTACCTACAACGTCGGCGCCGGCACATACTCCGAGACCGGCATTACCAACGACTACGAACGTACCCTTCATACCGAAGCCGGCCTCACCACCACTCCAGACGTGTTCGCCAAGAAATGCAGCATGACGCCTGCAACCGGATTGAATTCGACCCCTTTTGCCTTTGTCGGCAACACCACCAAGGGGATCGCTGTGTTCGCTACCATCGGACTTGGCGCCACCGGGAATGAAAGCCTATACATCGCAGCCGGGACCAGCAGCTTTACCCTGACAAATTTTGCCTTCGCCGCTGCAGGTGTGATCGCGACCGCAGACCTGAACGGGGACGGCAATGGCGATCTGGTCATCACCAATACCTCCGTTGCCAATGCCGGCGGTGCGGTCACCGTCCTGTTGGGGAATGACGACGGAACCTTTCAGATGGGTGTGACCTATCCCACGACAGGAACCGGGACCGACGCTGTGGTGATCGACGATTTCAACGGCGACGGTAAGTTGGATCTTGCTGCTCTCTCCGATACCGCGCAGCAGACGCAGCAAATCTCCATTCTGTTGGGAAAGGGTGATGGCACCTTCGCCGCAGCCCAGAGCTTTGCCACACCCACACTCGCCGGCTACACCACGTCTACCCCGGCCTCCGGCCTTATATCGGGAGACTTCAGAAACAGTGGCAAGAAAGACCTTGTGCTCACCAACGGAGCCGAGTTGCTGGGCAATGGTGACGGCACCTTCACCGCCGCCCCCAATCCCGCGTTCCCCTACTTTGCCACCGGGAGCTACACCAACCTTGCCAGCGGAGATGTGAATAATGATGGCAAATTAGACATTGTCCTCAGCCTTGGTTCGACTCTCTCGATCTACACCGGCAAGGGCGACGGCACCTTCACGCCGGGAAGTTCCTACGCAACCATCGGTTCGACCGGCTACGTGGCCATCGACGATCTTGACGGGGACGGAAACCAGGATATCTACGTTGGGCTCGGCGATGGCGGAGTCTACGTGGGCGACTCCTACGATCCAAACCTGTCCTATGCGCTGATGGGGCATGGCGACGGTAGCTTCGCCGGGGCCCCCGCGATTCAGCCGCACGCAGGCTCAGCAAACCAGCTTCTCAACGGGTATACCGGGACCAACATGGGCGATGTGAATGGAGACGGGTATCCCGATCTCATCGTCCCCGGTTCCTCCACCACCTACAACGTGCTCCTAGGCTCCAGCGCAGGAACCTATAGCATTGCGTCGTCGATTCAGGTGCCCGCCAGCTTTACTCTTTTCGGCAAATCCATCACCGGGGCCACGGTTTCTTCCTACGCGGCCCTGGCCGACTTAAATGGCGACGGAAAAGCCGACCTGGTTTTCGTCGACCCTTCACTGAACCCCTATACGGCGAGTGGTAATGCGCAAAACCTGCTCCCGGTGTACTTTGTCGCTCTGGGCAACGGAGATGGCACATTCAAAGCGCCCGTCGCTTATGCCTTCCCGCAGGTGGCGCCCAACAATGACTTTGACATCAATCTCATGGTGGGCGGCCTGGTGGCGGGCGCCACAACCAGCAGTGGCCACGCCGATCTTGTCCTTCCCTTTACCGATGTGGTGGGCGGCACCAGTGTGCCCGATCCCTACATAGCCGGCTTTGTCGTCTTACCGGGAAATGGAGACGGTACCTTCTCGGGGACGGCCACTGTGACTAC
Source organism: uncultured Acidobacteriaceae bacterium (assembly GCA_963775365.1). Classification (GTDB taxonomy): domain Bacteria; phylum Acidobacteriota; class Terriglobia; order Terriglobales; family Acidobacteriaceae; genus PALSA-350. The sequence continues at coordinate 139,387 of CAVZJL010000023.1, forward strand.
TACCTCAAGTAGCGCAACGGCTCCAACCGTCTTATCCACGCCACAGATTTCCGCCCTGGTCGATGTGAACGGTGATAAGAAACTCGATCTGTTCACACTGCTTAACACCTTCACCGTGGCCAGTGGGACCAGCAACCAGCTCCAATTGCTGCTTGGCAACGGCGATGGCACCTTCAAGGCACCCGCGAACGTGAGTGTGACCGCCAGCGGAACTGAGGCATCCACGTATTCCCTGCTTCTCTCCGATTTCAACAAGGATGGCAAACTCGACCTCGCCTGCCTGAACGAGACCACCGCCGCGAGCCAGGCGCAATTAGTGATTGCGCTGGGCAACGGAGACGGCACTTTCCAGGCGCCCACCTTTTCCAACATCAGCGGTGGTGACGCCATCCGCAGTTCGGGTATTGCCGCCGCCGACTTCAACGCTGATGGCAACATCGACCTGGCGCTTCTCGATCCCGGGGACCTGAGCGGCGTCTTCTACGGGAACGGGGATGGAACGTTCACTTCGGTTCCCTCCAACGGAAACGTGTATCCCAAAGATCTACTCAATGTGGCCGCCGGTGGGGCGTCGATTGCAACTGACCTGAACAAAGATGGCAAGCCTGACATTCTGGCCGGCAACACGATCCTGCTGAATATCTATGGCTCCGCGCCCGTCGTCACGCCGCCGGCTTCGTCGACTACGACGCTGAAAGCTTCCGCCACCAGCATCACGGCCGGCGCAAGTGTAACCTTCACGGCTACGGTTGCAGGGGGTACCGGCAGCAGCGCCACGCCTACCGGCACAGTGACCTTCCTAGACGGCGCCACCAAGCTAGGCACGGGCACGCTTACCTCAGGGGCTGCTACGTATGCAACCAGCGCGCTGGCCACCGGCAGCCACAGCATCACGGCGCAGTATGGCGGCGATACGAACTTCGCCGGTTCTACTTCTTCAGCAGTCACCATCACGGTGACAGCCGTAGCGCCCTCGTTCACATTGGGAGCCAGCCCCACCAGTGTCTCGATCAGTGCGGCCGGTTCGAGCGGGACTACCACTTTGACGGTTACCCCTGCCGGCGGCTTTGCTCAGGCGGTGAGCTTCGCCTGCGCAGGCCTGCCCTCTGAAGCGAGCTGCACGTTTGCTCCTTCGACGGTGACGCCCAGCGGCAGTGCTGCGACTACGGTGTTAACAATTTCGACCACGGCCCCCAGCGTGAAAAAGAACTCCGGCAACGACCGCTCGAGCCTGACCGGGTTGGCAGCCTTTGCCAGCCTGGCGATGCTGATCCTGACCTTCCGGCCCAACCGCAACCGAATGCGTTGGTTGGCCGTGCTGCTGACGCTCGGTATCGCCGCGAGCGTCTTAGGTTGCGGTGGCGGCTCAAGCGGTTCAGGCGGTGGTGGAGGCGGTGGAAACACCACCGACCCCGGCACACCCGCCAGCACCAGTGCAGTTACGGTAACCGCGACCGCCGGCTCGCTCAGCCAGACCCTCTCTTTGAGCGTAGCGGTGCAATAGGGATCGGCCGCTCATCTAAAAACAAACGGCGGCCCGAGGGATCGGGGCGAGACCCGCGACGTCATCGTCTGGGAGGATTACGGTTGACACCCGACCCTATGATGCCGCCGCACCGGTGACTAGCCGAGGTGAACCTTTGCATCGTAGGCTAAACCTTTGACCGCAAGCTGCGTTTCGCTGATCATCAAGACACAGCCGCACACCAGCGCGATAACCGCGGATGCTCCACACACGACGCCAATTCCAGCTGCTATCTGGAATGCCGATGGCCAGCCGTAAAACACCATGATAGAACCGGCAATGGAAATGAGCGCCGAGCTGGCGAAAAGTCCGAGGCCCAGGTAAAAGCAGCGAAGCGCTCGTAACAGCAGTTGAGCACGTGTTTGCAACGCGCCAAGTTCCGTGGTCCACACCTCAAGCTCCCTGGCGCCAGGCTCAAGCTTTGCTAATTGCGCGTTCACGATGTGACTGCGGTCGGCCACGCGCGCGAGCCGATTGTTCGTACCCAGCGCCAAAACGGACGAGGCATTCGTAAGCACAGCCGGAGCAACCACGACCGTAAGGATCGAAAACGGATCGGAGGCGACCGAAGTTATTTGCATTATCCCGTCCTCAGCGATTGCATGGATAATTGATCCCCTTAACCGGTTTTATCTCAGATCTCTGCATGGATCTTGCTCAAGCATTGCATGAGCTCTGGGTTCATTGAAAACATTCTATCCCGGAGGTGAAAATATTCTACCCCGGAGGTCACAGCGCCGAAGGAGTATTTGTCATGCAGGAGCGGATAGGAAACAGGACGGAGGAAATCACGGCACTAGAAGTCGTTTGAGCTAACGGGCACGAGCAATTCTAGAGGGGTAGCTGAAGCATTCGGACGAGGGAGCCAACCCACCTGCCGGGCTACCCTGCCGGCGACGTTGGGGAGGGGACGTAGTTGGTCAGTTGCTGGCTCTCCAAGGCCTTCGGCAGCAACTGGACGGAACTAGAAGCCCACTTCTTGCCGTAAGCGGAGGAGTTTGTGCTGGACTCGCCTCACCGCGCCACGGCGGGCCGCAGGCCAGATGAGCTTCGCGTATTCCTCGCGCCGGAAGCGGGTTAGTGCACGATCCAGCTCACCAGGCGCGAGAGAACCACGGTTGTGCAGCATAGACGAAACGTAACGCCGCCGGTCGAGCACCGGGTGGATGAAGGAATCGTGATCGCCTGGTCTTAGATCTTCTTCCATCATCGGTGGAAACCAATCGCAGTGAGAAACGTCACCGAAGTCGGCAAGCGATAGCCAGGTCATGCCTGCCCGCACTACCTCGCTCGGGACAAACACCTCGCTACTGGGCCATGAGCGCATGGACCGATCAGAGTTCATGGCCAGCCGCCGCTGATGCAACAGGTTCAGCGCGGGAGAAGAAAACAGACATACGTTCAGCAACGAGAGCTTGACCTCGTCGGCAGGATAAACATCGCGTTGATACGGCATCCAATGCCATTTGTTAAAGGGTCGTGAGATCGGTAAAGCAACGAAATCGGCGCCTCTAGATGCGGCACGGCCGACAAAGTGCTCCAGCGAGCATTGCACGACGCAGTCGTACTCAACGAACACGTAATAGTCGTAGTCTGGATATAGCGCCAGAAACTGATAGTGTGCGTAATCCGGATTCCACCATAGTACTCCGCCGACGGAGAAGCGCATTGGCATACCAGCGCCCGCGAGATCGGCACAGGTAAAACGGATGACCCGATCGAAGGGTATCGGCCCAGCCGGGCCGTTGGTTTCATCAACCGAGACGTAAAAGTCCAACTGCCCGGCCGACTCGGCCAGCCGCCGCGCCTGACGTGCAACGAACTCATCCCAAGCGTACGTTTTGAAGACAACAGCGCAACGGGGCGCAGTAGTGGTCATATCTGTTTCTCTCTAAGAATCGGTTGCGTCTGCTTCTCTCTGAGGATGGGTTGCGTCTGTTTCTCTCTGAGAATGGGTTGCGGTACCAGGAGCGGGGCACGCCCGGCCCTGGTAAGCCGGTGTCCAAGGTTCGCACTGGGAGCCGTCACCAGTTGGTCGAAGACGTCGGCCAGCGCGATCGAAACAGGAACCACAACCAGAATGAGCAGGGGCAACGGCAGGGTCCCACGAGTAAGTATCGTCAACGTCAGAATAATGGGAACATGCACAAGGTAAAGGCTGAACGACAGACTACCGAGATAGCGAGGAAACCTTTTCAAGAGCATCTTCTCTACGCCGCCCGGAGCGATTGCAGCGCACAAAATCAAAACTGATCCCACGGCCACCATGAACTCCTGTACGGCATGCCAATGAGACCAGTGGCCCTGGAACACCAACAAGCCGCAGCCCAGAAACACAAACCCCAACCAGGATCCTGCACGCCCAAAGAAGGCGCGGATTTCTTGAATCCGGGTTGCAAGTAGGCTCCCAAAGACAAAAATGCAGGCGTAGTATGCGGTCCACTGCAGTTCAATGGCCAGCTTGGTGGGAATATTCTGATGAAGTACCGGAATTAATAAGTTACCCAGCGCGCTCATGTTTCCGTAAAGCAGCTGCAAACCCACAACAAGCAACATGAGACAAGTTAAAACGGCAAGCGCACCCCGTACACCCCAGCGAGCTATCGGGACGATGATCAATGGGAAGACAAGCGACACCCTGATTTCCCAAATTAATGTGTGGGTGACCCCGTTGATCGTCGCATGATGCCCAATAAGCGCGAAATGATCGAACAGTACGAATAGGTTGACCCGGTTGGTCCAGGTCATTTCATTCACCCACGTACTCGCTCCATTCACATCGGCGTGCGGCATTAACGCAAGATTGAGCACAGCAGCGAATAGAATGGCAACCGCATAGGGGATATAAAGCCGGCACATACGCCGTATGGCGAACGTCCTGTACTCGACGGGGCGTCCTTCAATCCAGGGCAAAGCGAGCACCAGCCCGCTAAGCACATAAAACAGCGTCACGGCCTCGTACCCCGCCCACACAATGCGAAGGGGGGAATGTAGAAAAATGGACGAGATCACGCCACCGGCGTTCGTCTTATAGTGAGAGAAGAAGAAATTGGAGTAGACCGGCTGCACCAGAAAGCAGTGGTGAATAACCACGATCACTGCGGCGATGCCACGCACCGAGTCTAAAGCTTCGATCCTGCCGATCTTAGTCAACGGCAATTCCCCCTGTCCCGCGACTCACGCTTCCATAAACTACCGGCAGACGCTGCTCGATGGGTGGCCGTCTTGTCACCGTCCGGCCATGCTTCGCGCCCAATACTGCGTGAAGACATTCAACCACCTGGTCAACCTGATCGTGGGTCATGCTATCGAAGAGAGGCAAACTTAACATCCTTGCGGAAACATCGTCGCAAACAGGTACCGGACCTCCCACGCAGACCCTTTGGAAGTATGGCTGCTCCATAAGGTGCGGACTGAAGTATGCCCCCGTCGTTATCCCCATGAGGGCTAACTCCTGACGGATGACCGCCCGGCGCCCACCCAGCCCAACAGGTAATAAAGCAGGCACAAACTGATGCGCTTGTGTGCCTGGCGCTCGCAATTGAAACTGCAATTGCGGCAGCATATTGCGGTAGCGATCGAACAGCGCGGCCCGGCGTGCCAACACGCTGTCGTAATCGCTTAGGCGTAAGCGGCCAAGCAACGCGCTCACTTCGCTAAGTTTGCCGTTTAAGCCAGCCATGGTCGCGATGCGTGGCTCGCCAAAACCGAAACTGCTCATGGTGCGAAGCCTTGCGATACGTTCCGGATCCGCGCTATACATCAGCCCGGCCTCTCCCACAGCAAACGATTTAGTGGCATGCATGGAAAACACGACGCTGCCGGCGAAGCCCGCTCCGAATCCGCCGCCATACTCGTTACAGGTGCCTAGAGAGGCTGCGCCATCCACGACCACAGGCACGCCCTGCTGATCAGCAAGTCTCTGATAGCGCTCTAAATCAATCGGGTAGCCAAACGTCGCGTAGGGCATCACCACAGCGATCTTGCCCGCATAACGTGAGAGCATCTCCGATTCGGCGGCGGGATCAGCCGCCCAGGTCGACGGATCAATGTCGCAGAGCAATGGTGTCAGTCCGCACCAGAGCGCGGCGTGCGCCGCGGCTGCGAAGGTGAAGCTCGGCATCAGGGCAAACCCTGCAGTGGGCTGCTCGCCGACCGCATCCTTGATCGCCAGCATAAGGCCGATGGTCGCATTGCAAACCGTTGTGCAAGCACCTTCACCACCAAAAAAACGCTGCAGCATCTCCAACTCGAAGCGTGTATTGATGGGACCAAAATTGCTGAAAATTCCACTCTCCTCGAGCAACCGCAGCTCCGCGATGGCGAGCGAGAGCTTCGGCGGGGCGGGACGAACCAACGGTATCTTCATATCGCCAGCCCCTGAGTCGCGTTAATCCTTTCCATGCCCGCGAGCGCAGGTGGTTTGAGTGCGTAGCCCTGCTCACAAGTGGGAGAAAGAATGGCATCGACAATCATCGCGCCCACGTCGTTCTGCCAAAGCCAGAGGCCATTTGCCTGACCCCGGAAACTTGCCTCACCACCAAGCTTTCCGTAAGGAACAAAACCGGCGGCGAGACCGATGGCAAATAAGTTGGGTATCGGGTTGCCGCCGGCGTCGACCACCCGGCAGTGATCATCCACGAGCCGCGCCTGCGGACCGGTCTCTGACTGCAGAGGCACCGCTGTCCCCTCTTCATCGAAGACCGGCAACGCGTGAGGCCGGTAGCCGAGTGCCGCGATCACCAGATCCGCATGGTCCAGCAGAGCCAGCGAAGCGGCATTGTCGATGCCGAGGCGATGTAACTGCAACCGAGGCTCGGGCGGCCGCCCGCCGATACCCCGCGCACGCATGATCAACTCACGCGAGTCCAGCCGGAATCCACTTAGTCGGAAGACCCGCCCGCTGACCGGACAAATGTCATCGGCTCCGAATTCCGTATATCCATCGGTTAGCGCTGCCTCTACGCTGGGATAAAAGATGCGCAGTTCCCGCCGGTGCAGGATGGTGACCCCGCCCGGACCAAACGCGACTTCGGGCATACGGTTCAACAAGGCATGAGCAACAGCAGCTGCGCTGGTGGAACCGCCAACGATCGCAACGCGTGGAGGCCTCCCAAGAGCGGCGAGACGGGCAGCTACCGCCCGGAAACCTGCGATACTCACGACATCACTGGACTGCAACAATCTTTCCCCACAACGCTCGATCAAATTGACCCCCGCCACGACTTCACGTCGAAGGCGCTCTATCGGCTGCGACGCGCCGGCGGCGAGAACTACGTTGCGGGAGCTGATCACGCGCTCAGGTCCACCATTCACCGCTCTGATGTGCGTGAGCCATCCGCTAGTTGTGCGTTGCGTTGAAATTGCCTTAAATCCCGTGAGAACCCGGCTGTTCGGTGAGGCCGCAATCACCTGCATCATCGCTTGCCCGACTAAGCCCAGAAACTCGCTTGCGCGGCCCAACGGCACTGTGCCGTCTCCTACTTCCAGGAACTCCTGGGTGAGCGGATGGCGTCGCAATGGCGCAAGCTCGCTATCGGCCGGACCGGCAATGCAATCCGCAAAAGTGAAAGCGGTGCTGTCGGAGTTGATGCACCAGTGGCCGATGGTACCTTCCCCAACGGAGTCCGACTGCTCCACCACCGTGACACCCTCGTTTAACAGTTCTGCGAGTCGCCCACGTCTATGCGCCGCGAGCAGAGGCGCCAGTCCCGATGGACCTCCGCCGACAACAACTACCCCTGTGCCAGAAAAGCTCAATAGTCACCTGCTTTGACGTGACGCCAAAAGGCGCACAACTGCTGTATGTTTTCGCGGGGGGGAGGCCTAGGTAGGGATACCCTGGCAGTCGCGCGCTCTCACTCTAAGGGGCGCCTAACCGGGTAACCTTCGAGGAGATTACGATAGGTGATACCAAAAAGCAACACTGCGGCGTAAAAATAGCTTTATTTCTTACACCGCTAAGAGTTCGTGGCTTTTCGCCGATCGCTATGATCCAGAAATCGCGTATATGTGCCGCAGATGGGCGCCAGTCCCGATGGACCTGCGCCGATGACCAGTCCACCTCTGTTACAAGAGAGTTGAAAAGCAACCGGCTTTGACGTGGTGAAAAAGGCGCGCAATTCTTACATGGTCTGAGGGGCGAGTTACGGACCAATCCTTTGGGCGTCGCGCTTTCGCTTGCCGCTACATCGCCTGCCGAGCAACCTCGAAGAGGTTAGGACAGGTGATGCCAAAAAGCAACACCGATTGCGCTGGATAAAAACTGCGAAGGCGGCGTATTGATTTCTTAGGTTATTAAGAGTTCATAGCGTAGACTATTGCTTCTTCATCGATGTCTACACCGCCCTTACCGAGCCAGCCACCCGTACCCCCCCAGACATCTGGAACATCGCCTGTTCGAGGAAGGCTATCTCTCGAAATCCTGGCGCTTGGCTTCATCATCGTTTTGTGCGTGGCGCTGCGAGCCTACCATATCGGGGCGGCGTCTCTGTGGAGTGATGAGATATTTTCCCGATACTACGGAGAACTGTTTGGACTGCACTACCTCGTAACGGATGGCCTGTCCCGCGAGCCGACCCCTCCCGTCTACTATCTCTTACTTCGTGACTGGATCGCGTTATGGGGCGACGGCGAAGCAGCTCTACGTTCATTGTCCGCCGTGGCCTCCACGTTGTGTATTCCAGTAGCCTACTTGTTGGGCCGCGAGTTGATGGGCAAACCGCAGGGGGTCCTCGGCGCCCTTCTTCTCGCGCTTTGCCCCATGAGCTTGTATTTCGCTCAAGAGGCCAGGGTTTATGCCCTGTTCATGTTGGCAGCCTCGATCGTGCTCTGGGCCGCCGCGGTGTTCCAACGTGACTCGCATTCCAGGAAAGCGGTTCTTTTCTACGGTTTGTTCGGTACACTCTGTCTCTATCTCCACGCGACCGGAGTACTGTTCGTGGCAGCGTGCGGGGGAGCCGTGTGGCTGTTTTTACTAATGCAGGGCGTTCGCGGACGCCGGACGCTCTTGCACTGGACCGCATTGAACGCATGCGTTCTGCTTTTAGGGACGCCTTATCTCGTCCATGTCTTCGCAGCCAGCCACGGTGGCGGACTCGATTGGATGCCACCAGCAGGCATTCGTACGCTCCTCTACGCCACCGCGAAGGTAGTTAGCGGACAATTGACGCCTTATCCTTGGCCTGGGTTCCTTCTGGCGGCCGCGGTAGCAGTAGTCTTGGTTACCTCGCTATCGCTTCACCGGCTCCCCATCCGAGCAAGCGTCACGCTGATCGGGGTGCCTTGCCTTTTTGTCGCGCTGGTGTTCGGAGTAAGCCTTGCTCGCCCAATATTGTTGCCGCGGATTCTTGCCTGGACAGTCGTGCCCTTGTGTGTGATTGGCGGAAGCCAACTTTTCGCCGCTGGACGAGCTCGTTATGCCGTCCTGATTAGCCTGGTGGCCGCCTTCGGAACTGGCTTGTTCTTTCAAATAACAACGCCGAGCAGCAACAAGGAGCCCTGGAGGGAAAGTATGCGGGCGATTGCACCTCAGCTTGAACGAGCGGACCTGGTGGTGCTTAGCCCTCTCTTCGATCCCATGGTGCTGACCTACTATGCGCCGCAAGTCAAGAATGTTCGTCACTGGAATGCATCGTTGCGCCAGACGATCATGAATGCGGCAGAGAAGAGACTGCATATCGCCGATATCAGAGAGGCCGAGATTTTGCAGGCAATTGCCGCAAAACAATCAGTGTGGGTGCTATCGAACGGGTTCGACCTCAGTCGTGTCAACGATCTTCGAAGTCGGGTGCCGGCTCCGTTCTATCGGGAATGGTCCTGCGGTAAGGATCCCTGCGTCAGCGTGGCGGGCTGGCAGCCTAGCCGCTAATAATGACTGATTTCTGGTTTGCTATGCCGCTTGGGGCCCCGCCACTCAAAGTTGTGCGTGCAACCGTTCTGGACGGCGAATGCTGGTAGTCCTCGCGCAACATGCGTTGGTAGAGACCAGGTCCCAGTTTCATGATAGCGATCTGATCCTCTTAGAGGTCATGGCGGAAATCATAGAAGACACGAATGAGGTTGCCATCAAGATCGGCGACGGTAAACTCGCGCAGCTTCCAGGGTTTGTCCTCGGGCTCGGAAACGATCTTCGCTTGCGCGGCCTTCCACTCTGCGAAGAGTTCGTCCACCTCAGCTTTGCTCTCAAGATTGAGCCAGAAAAGGATAGGGCCGGTGTTGCCGTAGCCTTCCCGGAATGAGCGATTGGTGATAAACAGTCTGCAATGGTCTCTCGAGATGCCTGCAATGCCGCCCTGTTCGTCCCCCCAATCAAAGGTGAAGCCCAGCGTGTTGACATAGTAGGCCGCGGCCTGGTCGATGTTGGCCACGGGGATCTCCGGAACTGGCGCGGGGAACTTCATGGGGTTGTTGGGGTGATCGTAGCATGACCACAACGTTTTTTTCACCCGTCCCTCACCAAGGACGAGTACCCCAAGCTTGATCCTGGACGCGCTTTGAGAACTGAATAATCTGCTGGGTTTTCCCGCTTCCTCTCAGCCCTCATCCTGAAAAGACGGGATGCAGTCTCCCATACCAAAGAGGGGGGTCACACAGACACCTATTGAGCTTTCCCAAAGGCGATGGTGCACCGATGATGGGGAACCGGAGGAATGCGAGAGTCCTCGCCTTCTGAGCACCGGCCGAAACCCAAAAAGCGAGAGCATAGGAGATGTCAATGGATACGATCACAGTGAAAGATGGAACGCAGATTTACTACAAGGATTGGGGCACGGGTCAGCCTCTCTTCTTCCATCACGGCTGGCCGCTGTCCGCGGACGACTGGGATGCGCAGATGATGTTCTTTCTGGACCAGGGCTACCGGGTGATCGCCCACGATCGCCGCGGCCACGGCCGTTCCACGCAGACGATCAACGGGCACGACATGGATACCTACGCCGCCGACGTTGCCGAGCTGGTCAAGGCGCTTGATCTGAAGAACGCCATCCATATCGGGCATTCCACGGGCGGCGGCGAGGTAACTCGATATGTCGCCCGGCACGGCAAGGGGCGCGTGGCCAAAGCGGTACTCATCAGCGCAATTCCGCCACGCTTCATGAAGTCGGAGAGAAACCCGGACGGCGTGCCCAAGGAAGTCGTCGACGGCATCCGCGACGGCACCGCCAACCATCGTTCGCAGTTCTACAAGGACATCACGATGCCGTTCTACGGCTTCAATCGCCCGGGTGCGAAAGTCTCCGAGGGCATTCGCGAGAACTGGTGGCGGCAGGGCATGATGGGGGGCATCAAGGCTCAATACGACTGCATCAAGGTACTTGTCGGAAACCGAGTTCTTCGACGATCTCAAGATGATCGATGTGCCGGTGCTGGTGATGCACGGCGAGGATGACCAGATTTGTCCCTTCCCCACCACCGGGGCAAGGTCGGTCAAGCTGTTGAAGCACGGCACGCTGAAGTCGTACCCTGGATTGCCGCACGGAATGCCGACCACGCATGCGGAGCAGATCAATGCCGATCTGCTGGCATTCATCCAGGCAAAACCGGCCACAGCCGAAGAAGCCGCGTGAGCTTTCAGCCGTAAAAAGGGCGACACGGTCCCTAGGAAAGCATTTCCGGCCGCTCGCCGGGCAATAGGTATCATGTCGCCGACTTCCGCCAGTCGCCGACTTCCGCCTACAGACGCTATAGAAGCCTCCGTGGTCAGGGGAAATTGAATTGAGACTAAGAACCGGTTGTTCCGCGTAGACGAGACGGTAACGCTTCCCTGCTCTCGTAGAGTTTTTCCAGCCGAATTCTGGTGTTCGCCAGGCCAAGCCCATGTCCCTCTTCCCCGGACTGCGCCATATCTTCCCTACGGTCATTTTCTATCTCGATGCGAAGCCGGCCTCCGCTCGCAGAAGCTCTGATGGCGACCTTTCCGCCATTTGGACAACGTGCGATGCCGTGGCGGATAGAATTCTCCACAATCGGTTGCAACAGAAACCTGGGAACCTGTGCCTCGTAGGCTTCCGGGCTGACGCTCAACGAGACACTCAGTCGAGGTCCAAAACGGACGGCTTCGATGGAAAGGTATTCCTCGGCAACGGCCAGTTCTTCTCGCAAAGTCACAAGATGCGCTTCGGGATAACTGAGGGTGGTTCGCAGTAAACCGGCGAGCTTGGCGATCATCTCTGTGGCCCGTTCGGGCTGTTTGCTGACCACGAGCGAGGAGATGGCATTCAACGTGTTAAACAGAAAGTGCGGCTGCAATTGATAACGCAGCGCCTGAAGTTGCGCCTCACGCGCCGTCGCTTCTGAAGCTAACAACCTGGACCTCTGCTCCTCGACCGTCCCGTAATGCTTGATGCCGAAGTAAAGTGCGCTCCATGCGATAAGAACGATTGCGCCTTCGAATGCCCGGGCGGCGACCATACTCCAGCTGAGGGGTGTCCGGGGCTCGTTCAGGTGGAGTGTGGTGAGAGCCGATACGACGGTGCATAGAACTCCCAGGATGTACGAGATGCCCACGGAGACAAACAGAACAGTCGGCAACGGAGTAGAACGCCGCCAGAGGAAATGACACGCGGCATAGAGAATGAAGCTGCCAAACACGTGGAGCAAAGGAAGGCGATCTGATAATCCACTGCTTCCCGCATGTGGCGAAATGGGATATAGGAGACGGCAGTCGCCAACCCATAAAGCGCCCATCCGCCGAACTGGAGAGGCCAGAAGGAGGGTGCGCGGCGTGGGAAAGCAATCTGGGGCACACACCCATTCTAATGAACGCCTTCTACCGCTAAGACCGGCCCGGCGCATGCGATACACGGCTCAGCGTAGAAGGGCGGGGCTGCAGCCGCTTGTCTTCCTTGCAAATCGACATCCAGGTCGATTATCTAAATCAAACCTGGGAACTGTTCAGGCCATGAAAGTTTGGCGCTCACTTCCTGGGAAAAAAGCGTGAAACGTTCGCTTGCTGACAATCACCATGGAAAAAGCCGCGTGACTTAGTTACGCGAGCTCAAAGATGAAGACGTTGAGCATCGATTCATATCCCGGAGATAAACATCAACAAAGCTGTTCCCTAGTACGCCAGGTTGGTCGCAGCTGTACAATGTGCCCACCCTGCACCGCCCAGAGGGTTCAAACCAAAAAGCGCAGGAAATAGGTTTCTATCCGGAACTGTGTTTAGATGCATCGATCATCCATGCTTTCACGAATCCGCAAAGCACGTAGTTGATCATGGAACCCGGGATGTATTACAAAAAGCAGTAAGGCTGCCGTCGAAGCACTTCAAAGACGCGTCGGCGACAGATTCTCGATCAGGCTGGATTAAGCCAAGGGCACGTGTGCGCGGATGGGGGCTAATCTGCCCTTTCACCCTTGAAGAACATGGCGCGGGCATTGCTTGGCTGTGCGTCTGCACGTCTCCGGAAGCGGCTAGTTCCACAAACTCACCTTGACGAATACCGATCATGGATGTTCTCATCTCCTCTTCATGCATTCGTCTCCACAAGAACGACATGACGCTGGCGCACCCGTTTTGGAGCCAGTTCTCCGTTTTGGGAAATACCGACGTGAAGGATGCCACCAAATCTCTTAAAAAAAAATGGCCCCAATCTCGTTCTGAATAAAATAAGATGAAACAGGACCCACGGATGTCTGGTCTCCGTGTGGTCTCCCGGCCGAACATGCGAAGCATTGCAGCTCATGCCTTCGCCGCTCGAGCTCCCAATCGGCACAAATTCTCATCCTGCGGAGCAACCAACTTCAGGTGAGACAGTTCTAGGACGAGATGGGCCGCAGCAAACGCAAACTGAACCGTACGCGATACTGGAGACGATCATCAATGTGGAAAGAAACCACTGCTACCGAACAACCTAAGACCACCGCCCCCACCGCCAACACAAAACCGGTTACCGAAGACGAACTGCAAGGATATTAGACCGGTTGGAATCAACCCGGGACATTTTCCGCCAGAACCGGGAATTGCGGAGTGTTTTGTCCCGCCGCGAAGGCGAGAGCCAGGCACTGCGGGCCCGCAACGCCGAGTTGAAGAGATCATGCGGAAATTCGCCCACCCTGTTGAATATCGCCACCACCATGGGATTGGCGGCGAAGAACGAAAAGACAGGTATCCGGGGCGAGGTCTAAAAAATGTACTGGTAATCCCCAGACGCCCGTCCTG
>CAVZJL010000024.1:0-87237 GCA_963775365.1 uncultured Acidobacteriaceae bacterium
TTCCCTGAACGACGTCAGCCAGGTCATTCCACGGGGCCCCATCGGCTTCATGGAGGCCATCAAGCAGCTGGGCAACAACGGGGGCGGGTTCCTCAACGCCAACTCGGCGACGACCTTCGAGAACCCGACAGGCCTCACCAACTGGCTGTCGATCTACCTGCTGCTGGCCATCCCCTTCTCCCTCACCTACACCTTCGGCAAGATGGTGGGCAGCGTCCGCCACGGCGCCGCCCTGCTGGCGGCCATGGTGATCATCTTCGGGGTCTGGGTGGGCGGCGCCACCTACTACGAGCACCAGAACAACCCCGCCGTCGCCGCGGCGGGCGTGCCACTCGACCGTCGGGAACACCGAGGGCACGAGGTGCGCTTCGGTGACACGTCGACGGCCGTGTTCGGAGTGTCCTCGACCAGCACCTCCACCGGCTCGGCCGACGCCTCCTACGACTCGTTCACGCCCGATGGGCGGCTTCTTCCTCATCAGCGGGATGATGCTGGGCGAGGTGACCCCGGGCGGCGCGGGCAGCGGCCTCTACACCATCCTCATCTACGCCATCATCGCCGTGTTCATCGGCGGCCTGATGATCGGGCGAACACCCGAGTACCTGGGGAAGAAGATCCAGGCCAAGGAGATCAAACTCGCGGGTCTCGGGGCCCTCGTCATGCCGTTGATCGTGCTGATCTTCACGGCCATCGCCGTGTCGATCCATGCCGGCCGAGCCGGGCCCCTCAACGCCGGGCCCCACGGGTTCACCGAGATCCTCTACGGGCTCACCTCGCAGGGGAACAACAACGGCTCGGCCTTCGGAGGCCTCACCGGCAACACGACCTTCTACAACGTCATCGGCGCGATCGACATGCTGATCGGCCGCGTCGGCATCATGATCCCGGCCCTGGCCCTCGGCGGCGTGCTGGCCGCCAAGCCCGTCGGTGGCCGAGGGACTCGGCACCTTCCGCACCGACAACTCCATGTTCGTGGGCCTCACCATCGGCGTCATCATCATCATCGGTGGCCTGACCTTCTTCCCCGCCCTCGCGCTCGGCCCGATCGTCGAGCAGCTCAGCCACGGACAGTTCTTCTAATGACCAGCCACGGAAAGCTCTTCTCATGACCATGACCACCACCCAACCGGACCAGCCGGCGGCCGGCCAGCAGCGCCGCACGGTGTGGCCGAGTCCCGGAGCCTCTTCGACGGCCCGATCCTGCGCCAGGCCCTGGTCGACTCGTTCGACCAAGCTGAACCCGGCGGTGCAGGTCCGCAACCCGGTCATGTTCGTGGTGCTGGTGGGTATCGGTCGTCACCTTCTTCGAGGCGATCGCCCACCCGTCGGTCTTCACCTGGTCCATCACCATCTGGCTCTTCCTGACGGTGATCTTCGCCAACTTCGCCGAGGCCATGGCCGAGGGACGGGGCAAGGCCCAGGCCGACACCCTGCGCCGGATGCGCTCGGAGGTAGGATCCCCTCGATTGAGAACTACCGCTGAGGCGTATTCAGTTTATCGATGGCCCGCTTTAACTCTTCGAGCTTCTGCCCCGCCTCGCCCAGCTTGCCTTCCGCCGTCAGCCGTTGGTAGTCGGCAAAATCTTTCGCGGCTTCCGCGATAGTTGGCTTCAGCTCCGATTGCCGGTTGGGGCGCAGCGGCGCCCGCGGCGGGAGGAGCGGCGTGCTGCGGCTCGGCAGCCGTAAGGGAGGAGCCTCCACCCCCAAACAACGCGGTCAGCGCGGCTTCAAAGGTTGATCCATACGCCAGCCGGTCTTGCAGCGCCAGCACCACCAGTCGCAGCTCCGGCATCGGGCTTCGCTCCGCCTGCAAGTAAATCGGCTCCGCATACAACAGCGCGCGCCCGGTTGGGATCACCAGCAAAGTCCCGCGGCGCACGTGCGAGCCTTGCTGGTTCCACAGCGTCAATTGCCCCGAGAGCTGCGCATTCTGATCAATGCGCGCTTCAATCTGCAGCGGCCCGTCCACCAGCTTGTTCTTGGGAAAGTTATAGACCACCGATGTACCGTAGTGTTCGCCATCGCTGCGCCCGCCAATCCAACCAATCAGATTGTTCCGGTTGGCAGGCGTAAAGGGCAGAATCTCAACGAACTCCATGCCGGTCTCATCCGGCAGCTTCATCAGCACGAAATTCGGCTGCATCGGCTGTGTGGTTTGTCCGCCACCCTCGCTCATGCCGACTTCGGTCGCCACCGTCCACAGATCCTCGCGGTTGTAGAAGACTTCCGGATTGGTCATGTGATACAGCCCATAAACCTCACCCTGCATTTTCAGCAACAGCTCGGGGTAGCGCACATGCTTACGCAGCCAGGACGGCATGGCGGACGCATCTTTGAACAGGCTGGGAAAGACGGCGGTACGCCGCAAGGATCGGATCCTGATCATCAAAGACATAGAACGTAGTCGAGCCGTCGTAGGCGTCGATCACCACCTTTACGCTGTTGCGCATGTAGTTGATCGAATCGTCGCCCAGACGGTAATGGGTGGAGTACGGATACTGGTCAGACGTAGTGAACGCATCCATCACCCACGACAGCCTGCCGTCCTCGCCCACCACGATGTACGGATCCGGATCGATAGGTAAGAAACGGCGCCAGGGTCGCTACCCGATCGCGCACGTTGCGCCGCATCAGCAGCCGGCTCTGCGCGTTCACATCGTCGCTGAAGGGCAGCTTGCCCAGATCGCCGCGATCGATGCGCCAGCAGGATGCGGCGCACAAAGCCGCCCACCACAATGCCGCCGTCTCCCTGGTACGAGGTAAGGTTGTTGCTCTGGCCCTGGGGGTAGTTGAATTCCTGTTGACGCGTCTTGACGTAGACATCGGTGTTCGTCAGCTCGCCAAAATAGATCTCCGGGCGAGTCACGTTCAGGCCGGGCACCGTGCTCTGCACCGGCATGTTGCTCAGGTACAGGGTCGGCAGACCTTCCGGCGTGAAGCCGTTGACGGGGTTCATGGTGATGCCGTAGCCATGGGTGTAAATCAGCTTTTCATTGATCCAGTTCCGGCTGCTTTCGGGCAGTTTCTCGACATTCAGTTCGCGGGTCGCGAGCATCACCTGGCGCAGCTTGCCATCGATCACATAGCGATCGATGTCGATGTCGGGAAAGTCATAGTAGGTGCGGATTTCCTGAATTTGCCGCAGTGTGTCCTGCAGCGCCTGCCAATCCCATAGGCGGATGTTCTGCAGAGTCGGTTGATTGTTTGCCGGATCGGCCGCCCCCACCGTGGTCTCCGCGGGAAACTCGCGCTGCGCGAACTTGTCCAATCCGTAAGCCTGCCGCGTCATCAGGATGTTGTGCGCAATGTAGGGTTGCTCGCGGACCAGTTCATTCGGTTTGACGATAAAGCTGCTCATCCACCAACCGGCCACGCGAACGCCGGCAAAACAGAGCGCCGCGGGAAGAATCGCCGCGATCAGCCAGCGTCCCCGGGCCACCGTCATGGCGTTGGCGACGGCGCCACGGCGCCGGCGATCAGCGCCACGCAAACCAGCAGCAGGCCGGTAAGCGTGACGTGCGCGTCGGTGTAGGTGACGCCGCCGAAGACCGTGTGATCTTCGAACAACAGATCAACGGCCGAGGTACACACGCACCGCCAGGATCAGCAGCAGGAACGCAAAGGTGATGGAAAGCCCGCGCCAGGGCAAGGTGAGATAGCTGCGGCGCTTGGCAAACGCCCCGGCTCCGCCGGTGATGAGGATGAAGAAAATGGCGAGCGCGCAAACGATGACGGCGAGCGTGAGCAGCCAGCCGGAGATCAGCTGCCATGCCGGCAGGGTAAAGAGAAAGAAGTTCAGCGGCTTGCCAAAAATCGGGTCGACAACGCTCGCCCGATGGCGCGCGGCGCATACCAAAAGAGCGCGAGCGTCGGCCACTCCGCCATCATGCCCGCGCCGGTGACCAGGGCAATGATCGAGCGATCCGCCGAAACGCGAGCAGGCGCATCACAGGCTCCACTGGAAGCCTCACCGGCTGTCCGCCGAAGAAAATGGTGTGACTGCTCGGTAAATCGGGCAGATGCGCCCGTTTCAGAGCGGCAAACGATCCGTACAGAATGAAGAAAGGTGGCTGCTGCAAAAAGGGCGAAGATGCCCCATTGAAGAGCCAGCGTTTTGGTGAACACGCCCCCGTAACCGAGCGAGCGGAACCACAGCAGGTCGACGAAATACGAGACCGCGGTACGGCCGCTGAGAACGATGACAGGCAAGGACCGCGAGGAGGAGAAAGAAGCGGCGGCGACGCCGCGGAGGGTTCTTGAGCGGCCAGTCAATCGAGGTGGGCATTGCTCCCCTCATTCTACAGGCATTCCCGTTCTCAGAGGTGCAGAGAGGCTTGTACTGCGCGTACGAGGCTTGAATTCCACTCGTAACTTCCGTGGGAACGCATACCGGAATATTATGGGTGCGCAAATCTTCGGTTCGGAGAACTCCCCATGCCTCCTAAACATCCTCCTCTCGCTTTTCTTCCCAGCAGCGCGTTGTCTGCCGGGAGTGAGAAAGCCGCCTCTTTCCGCGGCAACCGGCAGAAAAGCCGGCACGCCCCAGCAGCGTCATCACCGTTTCTGTCATCGTCCGGCGCAAGAGCCCGCTCAATACCAAGCGCCTGGGCAAAGATCGCCTCACCCGCGCCCAGTACCGCCAGCAGCATGCCGCCGATCCTGCGGCGATCAAACTGGTGCGCGCCTTCGCCAAGGAGTTTGGGCTCACCGTCGAAAAGGACACACCAAAGCCTGAGCGGCGCACCATCAAGCTCACCGGAACGGTGGCTGCGATGCAGAAGGCCTTTGGCGTCACCCTGACGCAGAAGACCCTGGACGGCAACGTCTATCGCGTCCGCGAAGGCAGCATCCAACTGCCCGCTGAGCTGGTCGGCGCGGTCGAGGCGGTTCTCGGGCTCGATAATCGTCCCCAGGCCCAACCGCACTTCCGCGTCCTGGGTTCGCCATCAACACCATACGGCGGAACAGAAGGCTTTGCCCGCGCCCATGCCAACGCAGCCGGACCTCGTACACTCCCGTGCAGGTGGCGCAGCTTTACCAGTTTCCCAAGGGCGCGACCGCCGCGGGCCAAACCATCGGCATCATCGAGCTGGGCGGCGGTTACCGCACCGCGGACCTTACCGCCTACTTCAAAGGGCTGGGCCAAACGGCGCCCAAGGTGACCGCGGTCTCGGTGGACAAGGGCAAGAACTCTCCCGGCAACGCGAACGGCGCGGACGGCGAGGTCATGCTGGATATCGAAGTCTCGGCGGCCGTCGCTCCGGGCGCAAAGATCGTCGTCTACTTCGCGCCCAATACCGACCAGGGTTTCATCGATGCCATCGGCAGCGCGGTGCACGATACCACCAACAACCCCAGCGTGATTTCGATCAGCTGGGGCGGCCCGGAGTCCAGTTGGACCGCGCAGGCGATGACTGCGCTCGACGCCGCCTGCCAATCTGCAGCCGCCCTCGGCATCACCATCACGGTCGCTGCGGGTGACAACGGCTCGACCGACGGGGCTACCGGCAATAACGTCGACTTCCCTGCCTCCAGCCCGCACGTGCTTGCCTGTGGCGGAACCAAGCTCATTGGCAGCGGCAGCACCATCACGTCGGAGGTGGTGTGGAACGAGCAGGCCAGCAATGAGGGCGCAACCGGAGGCGGGGTGAGCAACGTCTTCGCGCTGCCCTCCTGGCAGGCGAACGCCAAAGTGCCGGCACCATCGGTAAGCACCGGCGGCCGCGGGGTTCCGGATGTGTGCGGCGACGCCGACCCTGTGACCGGCTACCAGGTGCGCGTGGATGGCCAAAACATGGTCATTGGTGGCACCAGCGCCGTTGCTCCGCTTTGGGCCGGGCTCATCGCGCTGAACAATCAGCAGAACGGAAAGAGCGCCGGGTTTATCCAACCTCAGATCTATGCCGCGAAGGGTGCGTCTGCATTCAACGACATCGTCTCGGGAAACAACGGCGCATTTTCCGCCGGCCCGGGTTGGGATGCCTGCACTGGCCTCGGCTCTCCCATCGGCTCCAAGCTCATCGCGCTTCTCGGCGGTTCCGACGCCGACCAAGAAGAAGGGCAAAGGAAGAAGCCAGTCCGCATGCGGCCGGCAAAGAAGAAGAGCGCTCGGCGAGTCAGAGGTAAATAGCCGCAGACTTGCCGATCATTACTGGTACGACGAGAAGCCTTCTCTCATCGGCTTTAGCCGCCGAGAGAGCGGTTTTCCCAGACAATGTGGATCAGTAGGGAGCGCTGAAAAGCGTACCCCAGGGGCTAAAGAGTCTGCGTGAGAACGCCACAAACTAACTCAGTCCCCAAGGGATGGCTGAAAGTAGCCCAGGACGGACCCGGATTTCCTGTGCAGCGTGGTGGAATCATCGAGAGAAAGCCGCATATGCAGATCTGTCCAGAGTAGCGTGCAGGAAATCCGGGGTAGTCCTGGGTTTGACGGTGAGAATCGGAAAAGTCCCGCTAGGGACGGCTGAGAATGCCCCAGGACGGTAGTCCTGGCTGAGCCTGAACTTTGGAGAATGGTTAAGGGCGCCCAGGACTACATCCTGGGTTATTTTCAGCCGTCCCTCCGGGACTGAGTCAGTTTGTGGCGTTCTCACGCAGACTCTAGCGGGCTGGGCTGACGTTTGGCGGTTAGCCCTCTGGGCCTTGGCGATAGGAAAGATCTGCCGTCGATCTGTTTAGACGGGCAGCAAGACTCAACTCTCTGGCCGTCCAACCCGGGCAAACCGCGGATAGGTAGGCCTTATCTCGCTTATCGCTCAATCTTTTTCTCCAGGAAAGCGCCGCCGGGGGGGCTTATCTCTCTTATCTCTCACAAAGTGCATTCTTTTTCCGGAAGCCTTTGCGTAGTCGAGAGCCTGCCCTGAGCGAAGTCGAACGGGGACCTGCAGTTTATTTTCCAGTTCTGACACGGACTCTAGAGCCCAATTCTCTTTTAGTCCTGTACGGCCGACTAAAGTCGCGCCCTGACACAAAGCATGTGAGGTGAGCGGTTTCCAATTCATTACTTAAGTTGTAACTACAACTTTAGCGTAGAGTCCTGTGTAGATACATTCTTCACTTGTTACAGATTGCTGGTTTAGCATCGGGACGGGCTAGACCATGCAGAAACTGGGATTGAGTCTGATCGTCGGGGCCACAACATTTCTTGCCGGATGCAGTTCGGGCAGCCAACCCCCAACAAGCACTGACACAAACGAATACCTTAACCATCACCACGGCTTCCCTTGCTGCAGGGACAGTGGGTGCTGCGTACAGCAGTCCAGTGGCCGCATCTGGCGGCTCCACTCCGTATAGCTTCAGCGCAACCAGCCTGCCCAGCGGATTGTCTATCAGTAGCGCAACCGGCACAATCACAGGTACGCCGAGCCAGAACTCCGTCGGCACTGCCTCGGTAACCATCAAGGTGACGGATTCGACGAACCCCTCGCCACAGTCAGCGACTTCCAGTCTAAGCATCAAGATCAGCCCAGCCAAACTTGCCGTGACCACAACCTCTCTTCCCGGGGGCGCTACCGGCTCGTCATATCCTTCGACCACTCTGCAAGCCTCCGGCGGGACTACTCCTTATACATGGGCGCTGGCATCAGGCAGCAGTCTGCCTGCCGGGCTTGAATTTGTCGACTGCGGGAGTCCTCTCCGGAACGCCCGCTGCCGGATCCGGCGGACCTTATTCATTGAACTTCGTGGTTACGGATTCCTCTGCTCCTTCGCAGACCGCCCAGGCTACGCTCACGCTCAGCATAACCAGCACATCCGGCGGATCGACTCTTACCCTGACCACGACGACGCTGCCCAACGCAACCTTGAATACCGCCTATTCAGCAACATTGGCGGCAGCCGGCGGAGTCACTCCATATACCTTCAGCCTGGCGAGTGGTAGTTCCCTGCCTACAGGATTAACACTCTCCTCCGCGGGCGCAATCAGCGGCACACCCACCAAGGCAGGAAGCACCGCCTTCTCCGTCCAGGTAGTGGATTCGAGTACGCCCACGCCGCTCTCACAGACGGGAAACCTGAGCATCACGGTGAACTCGTCCGCCGGGCCATCGTGCGGCAATATGAGTACGGGCAATGGGGCCAGTCTGAATGGCTATGTGCCGTTCCCGCCATCAAATCTCTGGAACACCAACATTGCCTCCGCCGCCGTCGATCCCAACTCGGCAACCATCATCAGCGCGCTGACAGGAAGCAACCTGCACCCGGACTTCTCCAACGTTGTCGATGGGAACTACGGCATCCCCTACGTAGTGGTCGACTCGAGCGTCACTCCAGGCGTGCCGGTGACGATGAACACCTATGCCGAGCGAAAGTGACATCACCCTCTACCCCATCCCTTTAACCGCTCCCATCGAAGGCTTCCCGCCCACGTGCAGCACGACGGGAGACAATCATCTAATCGTGATTGACAAGAACCAGTGTTGGATTTACGAGACCTGGCAAACGCAGCTGTGCAACGGAGCCTGGAGTGCGGCCAACGGAGCCATCTGGGATCTGACCAACACCGAGCACCGTCCCTATGGATGGACCTCGGCGGATGCAGCGGGGCTCCCCATCTTCCCTGGCCTGGTGCGCTACGACGAAGTGGCGGCCGGAGCGATCAACCACGCCATCCGCATGACGGTGGCGCAGACCAAGAGCGACGCGAACGGCGGATATTTTGTGGCGCCGGCTACCCACGCGGCGGGCAACAACTCGAGCACCAGTAACATCATGGGAATGCGGCTGCGGCTCAAGGCGAGCTTCGACATCTCCAGCTTCAGCGCGGCCAACCAGGTGATCCTCACCGCCATGAAGAATTACGGCATGATTGTCGCTGACAACGGCAGCAACATGTATTTCCAGGGGGCTCCGGATGCACGCTGGGACGACAACGATCTGGACGCATTGAAGGCCATCGATGCGTCGAATTTCGACGTGGTGCAGATGGGAACCCAATACGATGATGCCACTGCTCCCACCGGCGCCGTGCCCACCATCAGCAGCTTCACGGCCTCGCAAACCACGGTGACGGCCGGCACCCCGGTGACCCTGAGCTGGACGGTTGCCAATGACTCCTACGATTACATCGACGTAGTCGGCCCGGTGCGTGGAGGCAGCCAAACAGTGACTCCAGCTGCCACCACCACTTACACCTTGAACTCAACCAACCAATATGGACGTTCGACCATGGCGGTCACGGTGACCGTGCACTAATGTACTTATTCCCTTCTTAGCGCCTCCATGGGATCGACGGAGGCGGCGCGACGTGCGGGGAGCAGGCATGCAGCCGTGCCCATGGCCACCAGCACACAGACGGCGCTGCTGGCGACGGCGGAGTCGTACGGGCTTACCTGAAACAACAAACTGCCTACGACGCGTGCGGACGCAAAGGCCACTGCAACCCCTGCAACCGCCCCTGCCACGACCGGCGTCAGACCATCGCGCAGTATTAATCGGTAAATGTTTTGCCGTTGCGCGCCCAGCGCCAGCCGCAAACCTATCTCCCGCTGCCGCTGCACCACGGAATAGGTCACCACGCCGTAGACCCCCAAAGCCGCCAGCAACAACGCACTCACAGCGAACAGGAGTAGCAGCTGCATCTCGAAGCGCCGATTGGCCACCGAGTCCTCGACGACACCGCCCAGCATGCGCACTTCGGGCACAGGCACGTCGGGATCCACGCTCCAGATGGCCTTGCGCATGGCGTCCGCGATCATCGCCGGGTCTTGATGGGTGCGCACCAGCAGCCCGGCATTCGTGTCGCTGCGATACCAGTACGGCACATACACCATCATCGGGTCGGGATGTAGCTAGCGATACCGTCCGCGCGTTTCCTACAACACCGATCACGGTGAATGGATCTTCCTTGAGACCGGCGCGGCTAAATTGCTGGCCAACGGGATTCTTGCCCGGCCACAGTGTCCTGGCAGTAAGCTCCGAAATCACGGCATAGCGTTTGCCCTCATCGCTCGCGCTGAGTAAGCGCCCGGCGACCAGGGGCAGACGAATGGTCTCGAAATAGCCCGGGCTAACCCAGCGAAAGTGTTCGGAAGGCAGCTGAAATCATGGGTCGGGCATCGCCTGGAAGCAGCACCATATCGAGCCATCGATCATTCGTCAGCGGCAGCTCACTGACAACGGCTGCGTGCTCAACCCCAGGAATCTGAGACAGCCGTTCGAGCACCTGTTTGTAAAACGCAACTTTAGGCCCCAAGTCTGCATAGGACTTATCCGGCAGATCGACCATGGCAGTCGCTATGCGTGCCGCCTCAAAGCCGCGGTCCACGCGCAGCAGCCGCAGCAGGCTCGTGGTCAACAGTCCGGTCATCAGCACCAGGGCCACACTGACCGCAACCTCCACGGCAACCAGCATTCTCCGCATCCGCTTACTGGTACGCGACTCGCTGGCCAGCCGCGACTCGCTGTGCAATACCTCCTGGGGTGGAGTGCTCGCGATCATCCACGCCGGCGCCGCGCCGGCCAGCAGCGTTGCCAGCATGGCCAGCAGAACGGCGCAGCCGGCCCCTGCCCAGTCCAGATGAAGAGACCCGCGGAAATCCAGTGCCGGAGGGAGGTAGTGCTGCATCACCGGCATAATCGATTGCGGCCAGCAGAATGCCCAGTGCACCGCCCAGTGTGGCCATTACCGCCGTCTCCCTCAGTGACAGGCGCAGCATTTCAGCGCGGCTCGCTCCCAGCGCGGCCGCGATCGCCATCGATTGCCGCTTGCCCACCGCTCGGGCCAGTAGAAGATTCGTGATATTGACGCAACCAACCAGCAGCAGTCCCGCTACTGCTGCAAGCAAGATCAAAAGCGGCTTTTGGTTGTCGCCTACGAGCGATTGCTGGAACGGCGTCAAGGCCGCGGAAAGAGTGGCTTTTTCGTTCCCAGACAGGGTACCCGTGATCGTACGTTGCAAAGCGTTGATTTCCGCATTTGCCTGGGCCACGGACACGCCTGGCTTCAAGCGAGCCAGCCCGAAATAGTTGAACTCGCCCATAACTTCCTCCAGCTGGTCCTTGTCAAAGGCCATCGGCAAGAGGGCCCCCACCGGCTGCGGATGGGCGACATCCTCGCTGGAGAGGTTTCGAATATGGGGCAAATGGAATGACGGCGGCATTACGCCAACCACGGTATAAGGAAACCCATTGAGGGTGATAGGTTTTTCCGAGGATCCCTGGATCGCTTTGATACTGGTTCCGCCAAAGGCTGTCCATCAGTACCACCACATGCTCGTGGCCCGGCTGGGCCTCCTCCGGCGAGAATGCCCGGCCAAGCAGCGGCGCGGAATCGAGCACAGAAAAAATGCCCGGCGTTGCGTTCAACACACCTATCTGCTGCGGATGCCCGCCCACCCCCAGCGGCAGTGAAACCTCCTGCATCAGCGCCATCGCTTGAAAGCTCTGGCTGTGCTGCTGCCAGGAGGTGAAATGGTTGACATTCATGGGTAGGGTTGGATAGATATCGCGGAACTCCGCCACCTGTTCTTCCATCACCATCAGCTGCTGCGGACGGCTATAGGGCAGCGGCTTCAGCAGCACGTCATACACCAGGGTAAAAATCGCAGTCGTCGCCCCAATGCCCAGCGCCAGCGTCAACACGGCGGTGATGGTAAAGCCTGGCGACTTGCGCAACTGCCGTACGGCATAGCGCAGGTCATCAAGAAGTGTCTGCATAGAACCTCCGGCAATCAAGAGATGCATTTCATGAGCCAAACCGTAAGCGAGCTAACCGGTTACCCGGTAAACGCTTGTGGCTAATACGGAAGATCCGCGAAGGAAGTTCTGTCCGCGAACGAAAATTACTGTCCAAGAACGGCCACCAGGGGCGTGCATTAAGATTTACGGGGTTGTTTCTTCAGAAGCGTCCATAGCTGGTGCACCGCAGCCGCCATCTGGTCCGCCGGAGTGGCGGCAAACCCAAGCACGAACCCATGGCGCGGCTTATTCACATAGCAGGGCGACAGTGGCCATAGACATAAACCGTACTTTGCCGCCTGACTCGCGACTTCTGCGTCGTTAAATCCTGATGGGAGGGTCACCGTCAGGTGCATTCCGGCGCCCGCACCGTGGATCTCCAGCAAATCCCCGCAAGTGTTCTGCACGCTCTCCACCAGAGCAGTGCGGCGTTCCTTATAGAGTGCCCGCATGTGGCGAATATGCCGGGCAAATCGACCACCACGGATGAAATCTGTGAGCACTTCCTGGAATAAGCAGGAGGGAAAGATACTTAACGAGAATCGTACGGCGACAAATCTTTCAATGAGGTCGGGCGGAATAACAATATAGCTCACTCTTAAGGACGGAGAGATAACCCTGCTGAAGGTCCCAATGTAAATCACGCGCGCATCCGAATCGATCCCCTGAAGCGAGGGAACCGATGGAGCGTCGTAACGATATGCGCCGTCATAGTCGTCTTCCACGACCCATGCTTCAGTATCCCGTGCCCAAGCCAGCAGACGCAGCCGGCGCGAAGCGCTCATGGTAACGCCGAGGGGATATTGGTGCGACGGCGTAACAAACGCGGCACGCGCTTTCGGCAGCAGATCAAGCCCTGCAGACACATTTATGCCTTCGTCGTCTACCGGGACCGGGACAACCTGGCAGCCTGCCCCGAGCAGAACCGACTGTACGAGCTGGTAGCCCGGCTCTTCGATCCACACCGGGTCGCCAGGATCGAGCAGTACCCTCGCCGTGATTTCCAAAGCCTGTTGCGATCCCGATACGATCATGATTTGCGACGGGTCGCATTCGACCGCCCTCGCGGCGCGAAGGTATGAGCAGATAGCGTCTCGGAAGCGATCAAGCCCCATCGGGTCGTTGTGATGAATGGCGCGCAAACATGATCTTCGACCGTGTTCGGCCAGCAGTTTCGACCAGGCTGCGAAAGGAAACTGATCGAGCGCCGACTGGTGGACTGCGAACGGTCCCCAGCCATGCCGCCACGGAACAGTTTCGCATCGCGGCAATAATGAGGAACGCCTGGAAAGACAGCGAGATCCTACCGTAGTTGACCGTGATCTCTTACCGTGTGGGGGTTGAGCCGGCAACGATGCCGAAACGAAGGTTCCCGATCCGACTTGACTTTCGAAGTAACCCTCGGAAATCAAGCGTTCATAGGCGTCGAGCACTGGAGAGCGGGATACTTCCAGATCTTCCGCCAGGTGCCTGCTGGAAGGTACTTGTTGTCCGGGCTGCAAATCGCCACGCAGAATTGCGGCACGGAACCCTTCGCAGATCTGGTGGTGCAATGGAAGCCGATCAAGGCGGTCGATAGAGAGGACGGGCGCAATTCCTGACAAATCTTTCGCCACTTCTTTAACTCCGCTGGCCTCGAGGAGACGCTGGTCGGCCGGATCACGTCAGCCTTTGCTTACCGCTGACGGAAAGGTGGATTTCCCCCCGAAGTAGCACTCGATGGTCTCCACTTTCCCGTCTCTGAGCCGGAAATACTCCACATTCCGGAATGATTTACCGTTCTTTGTGTGGCAGAGATACTTCACGAACGCCTCGTTGCCACTTCCGAAGACGCGCTCCAGATCAAATCGATCGATAAAGTTAATCTGTGTATCCCAGCATTGCGTTTTGAAAGCGCTCTTACTGATGTGGTCGTCGCCGGCCGCGCTGGTGAAGGTAAAGTTGTCGGCCATCATGGCCTCAAATTGGGGCTGGTCCTTCTTCTCCCATGCCCTATACCACCTCCGGACAATTTCTTCGTATGCCGTGCCCGGCTCCGCACCTGCGCGCGCCGTTACCAGGAGGCCCGCCGCAGCAGCCAGTGCGCACGCCCCCGATTCGATCGCCTTTCTCCGTGATACTCCGGTCCGTGTCATGTCCATCCGTGTCATGTCTATCCGCCTTTTCCTGCTCTTGGGCTAGCGGCCTCAGGGGGGCGCGCTATTGAATCGGCAACCCAGTATCATTTCGTCTTTCGCCGCCGTTTTGGGACTGTTGCCGAGTTTCTCGACCGCCCGCGCGGCGCGGGTTGGAACAGCAGCTCGATGTATCGCCGTAGATGATCAATGCACTGCGCGGCAATAGCAGCACCACCCCTGGCCTTGGCCAGGATGAATGCGCCCTGGAGGGTGGCCTGGGTGTAGAGCGCGAGACTTTCGGCGGTCCATTCGAGGCCCATGCCGCGCTGCCGCATCGCTGCTTCAATGTCGGCCAGCAGCGTTGCCGCGTGCCCACTGATGCTTCGATTGCAGGCCTCGCGGATCGCCGGGTGCGTGCCGTAGACCTCCTGCACCATGGTCCCCGCCAGGCAGGTGAAGTCGGGCACCGCTCCAGTCAGCATCGTCTTGCGAAGGTCCACATAGGCCAGCAACCGCTCCAGCGGGTCGGCTAACTCGTGGTAGGACGCGGAGCCAAACTGCGCCTCCGTGCCCTCAATCCAATAGTCGGCCGCGGCCAGCGCCAGTTCGTCCTTGCTGTCGAAGTGGTGGAAGAAGCTTCCTTTGGTCAGACCAGCCGCCTCGCACACGTCTTCAACCCGCGTGGCCGTATATCCCTTGACGCGGATCACGCGGATCGCAGCCTGCAGGAGTTTGGTTTTCGATTCGTGTCTTGCTTCGGCTATTGGCATTTTGGTACCAACCAGTGGGTATGCCGTACTATACCGATTGGTTGGTATGCTGATCAAGACGAATTTTTGCTAACCGCCCATTTCTTTCGGTAGAGGGGAGCCTATGATTCGAACCCCCGGATGTAGGGAATATTGGGCGGGCGCGGCCCAGATTCAAAAAGCGGTCCGTGGGTCGAGTGATACGTCATGTTCATGTACGGTGTCTCGATGCGGCGTCCGACGGCGGAGTAACGGCCATTTTCCCAGTTTGAATCCATGTAGTGGTTCACAATGCCGGTGGACAGAAGCAGCCGCTCCGCATTAAACGGTTCCTTTCTGGTGAGCATCATTTCGATGATCCAGTGCTCGTGGGCGTTCGCAGCGTGGTACTGCGAGACGGGGCCGGGCCAGCCAAGCATGGAGATGATCCCAGGGTCTTTCTGCCCTTCCATTTCGCCGGCATAGGTCCAGCCCACGCCGCTGCCTGAAATTACCGCTGCATTGGTCCCATCGTTATACTGCACGCTGCAGACGTTTGCTTGTGTGCCCTGCTGAAAGTAACCCGGCTTCAGGTCAAACTTTTTCTGCACTGCTTCGAGCAGATCGCCGGCCCACGGAGTGCGTTCAACCCACTTCCATGCTTCAGGTCCGCGAATGGACTGCACTGACTGGACGCCTGTCTCCCCGCCCATGCGGCGATCGACAAAGGCCTGCAGCACGTCCACACAATGGAAGGTTGCTCCTTCATCTGCGGCGTCTCCGACTACGATCGAGTTTTTAATTGGCGTATCGATCGCTAGTTCTATCTCGGGCTTGCGGAAGTACGCCGGTATGGAGGACCCTCCGGTGAGGGGAAAACTGAGCTCACGGGATTTGTCAAACATCCACTTGGCGTCGTCCCAGTTGTAGGAGAGGTGCTTATCGTTAAACACGGGCACCGAGCGTTGGCTCCGCTCAAAGACCCGAATCACCTGCTGATAAATCCACCAGCGCGGCAAGAGCCAGTGCCCTTTGAGATCCGTTGGATAATTTCCATGTTCACAGACGATGACCACACCATCTACAGCAAGGTCGCTCCCCCCAAGTGTTACGGTCTCTTCGACTGTCTTATAGATGGGAATATTTTTTGCTTTGCATACTTTCTGGCCCAGTAGGCTGGTCTCGAACTGATTGATGTAAACGGACACCACGTCGACTCGTGAAGGAGTGTGGGCGCCGTGCCACCAGTAACCGTCCAGCAGCTTGGTTATGATCCAGTCCGCATGGGACGTCGGGAGACCCCAATAGCTGACGAGACAGGCGATACGAGGCCGCTTTTGCGAAGTCTGTCCCGCTTGTGCAACCGCATTGGGTGCGATACAGGTCAACGCGGCCAAACTGGCCATACCAGACAATCCCAGCATTTCACGTCGAGTGAGGAGAGAGCTCGACTCCATAGTTCCGGTGACTGGGCATGAATCCGTGGCTTCGGCTGCAATGTCGATTTGGTTCTTACTCATGATGGTTCGTCGATCCTGGTGACTATAGGTCCATTTTCTACCATCGATGTACTAACTGCCCCTACATCTGACCGGTGTTGTCATCGTCTTCCCATCACTCTTCCGTGAGTGGCGTTAGGGCTATTCGGAAACGTTCTAGCAGGCTCCGCGCCGCTCGTGCATCGGCGTCGCAATAAAGGTACGTTGTTAGAACTACACAACAGCTTGTAGGGTTGACGGATGGCGCTTAAAAAGTTCATGAGCATCACTCTGCACCAGCACAAGAATAGTCTCCAATGCGGCTGAAGAGAGGGCTGACACTCTACTCAACAGAAGATAATGCTGCTCGGGGCCGGCAGTCCGGTTTCCCTGCATGACCAGGTTCGCCCAAAGTCATCCGAACCGTAGAGATTGCCCCCTTTATCAGCAACGGCAACGTAAGGGCCGCGCGTGGCGATGCAAGCGGTGTCGATCATGCCCGCGGTCCATGTGGGCATCCCTCCTTCCACTGCTTCGAGGGACCCATCTGGCGCAAGCGTCCTCCGATAGATTCGCCCGGGAGCAGCAAGGGGATCCTTTGCCACCGAGATGAGAACGTCGTCTCCCGAAACCGCAACTGCATAACAGTGGGCGTCGTGCAGCCCGTTCTTATCAATCGTCCAGGTCTTCCCGGCATCTCGACTGATGCAAAGACCAATGGCAGCGGCAGCTACGACGATCTCGGGATTTGCGTGGGTTGCGCACACCTCGTGGATGTCGCTGTTGATGTCGATGGTCGGGTGCCAGCTTTTTCCGCCGTTGGTGGAGCGCGCAATTCCTCCGACGTGAATATTGGCGTAGAGAATGCTCCCGGTCGAATTGGCCGCGAGCGATCGAACACCCAGCGGCGGCCCAACACGCTGCCCATTGACAATGGCTGAGCCGGCAAACCAGGCATCGCGCCCTGGGACGTGATTGAAAGCATCGATCGTTTCGAGGAGGCCGCTTCCGTCGCTCAGACGCAGCATGCGCGCATCATCCGTTCCCACGTAGACAACATCCCCAACAGACACGCAACACGAAAGTTCGAATTCGCTCATGGCGAGCGTCGTCAAATTGCCGTCTGATGCATACCTCGAGAGTGAGTGGCTACCGAGAATTGCAAGTGCGCCTCCGTTTCCGTCCGGCGCGAGCCCCCTGACGGATACGTTCGGGATTTCGTGACTGTGGCCGTCGCCGTTGAATGCGAATAGACCGTCGCTCCACGTCGCCAGAAGTAAAGTTTGGCTTTTCATTGGTCACCCTCCCTGCATCGATTTTCCGTCCGGCCGTTCTTTTCCAAATAAGTCCTCGCGGCTAGCGGTGACAACCAGAGATTTTCGCAGAGCTGCGTGGCATGGGCAATCTGCTGGGCAACACGAGTTCGCCTTGTGACTTCAGGGCAATGCGCTTGGCTTGGCCCACCTCTTCGATGGCCGGGTGCCGCAGTCACTCTATGGCACGATGACGATTCTTGTTCCTGATGTCTTGCGCTGCCACGCTTCGGTCACGCAGCTGAGATCCACCTTCTCAATGTCCATGGTCAGCTTTCCTTCGCGAACCCAGGTCCAGATCTGCTCCAGGGCCTGAGGCAATGCCTCCAGCGGAACATTGCCCACCCCGCTCAGTTCCAATCCGGACGTGCGCAGCGCTTCGGCCGGAAACGAAATGACTGCACCTGCGGCTTGCCCGATCTGAATGTAGCGGGTTCTGCGCTTGGCAAAACCAACCTCGTCAGGCGTGATTGCCCTGAAAAGCAATTCGGTGGGATGTCCCCACAGGAAATCTAGAATCACATCGTAGCCGGCGCCGGATTCACGAACGAACGCATCGAGAACGTCTGCATCCGGCTGTTTGAGGTCAATGATGGCGGTGGCTCCCATCTTCTGTAATGAATCGAGAAGGGACGGTTCTCTCCCGGCAGCTACCACCGTCCCTGCGCCAAGAAGCGCGGCAATGCGGACCGCCAGTTTTCCGGAAACCCCCGTGGCGCCCAGGATGAGGACACTCTGCCCGGGTTCGAGCTTTGCTCCCCACTTGAGCGGTAGGTACGATGTGAGCGCCGATGCAGGCAGTGCAGCCGCCAATCTCTCGTCGACACCCTCCGGGACTGGACTCACATATCCCGCATACTCCTTGGGCACGACAGCTATCTCTGCCATCGTTCCATACGGTGGCCGGCTACCGCCGAAGGCCACGAGCGTCCCATCGGCAAGAGTGCCGACGCCGCTGTGGCCGACAATGGCAGGAAAATGCGGGAACATGCGTTTGCTCGCATAGTGAACGCCCTGCGCCACCATTTTGTCGAAGTTTTCGAGGACGGCAGCCTTGACGTGAATCAATACATCACCGGCGTCGGCTGTTGGCTCAGAGAAGTCCTCATAACGAGGCAGAGACCCAAACTCGTGAAGTACTGCGGCTTTCATAGGTGCGGCCCTCCAAGCTCAACCCTGCTATTCGTTCGATGTACGAATAAGTTAATCGTATGATGTACGAAGATGTCAAGAGCAAAAAAACACGATCTCATTTGGCTGCGGCCGGAACCGAACGATCGGCGGCCTCGCTTCAATCGTGAGCAGATCACAGCTGCGGTCTTGAAGATCGCCGACAGCGAAGGGTTCGAGGCCCTCACCATGAAGCGCATCGCCGACGAACTCGATTGCGGAATCATGACGCTTTACTACTACGTGCGCACCAAGGCCGACCTGGTTGCCCTGATGCACGACGCAATTCTTGCGGAGATACTTCTTCCGCAATTACCCGACGGCTGGCGCGAAGCGGTGAGTGCGATTGCGCGGCGAACGCGGGATGTCCTGCTCGCGCACCCCTGGTCGGTCGCCTCTTTGAACGGTGCACAATTCGGGCCGAACGCGATGCGACATGTGGAGCAATCGCTTGCGGCACTCGATGCGCTCGACGCTTGATGCTGCGGAGAAGCTTGCCTTCTGGGGAATCGTGGACGACTACGTCTTTGGAAGCGTTTTGCGTACCGTCGAGTCGCTCACGCACGCAGCCGCAGCGGAGGACAACCCGACACTCCTGGCGGATGCGATAACATTCGGGCGGCAGCAACTCGCGACTGGAGAATTTCCGCGGCTCGCCGCCCTCGACCGGAAACAGCCCGTTCTGAAGCAAGTGAAGCGTGATAAGAAATCGAGTCAGCCAATGGCAGCAGCTCTGTCAATTCAATTCGAGAGGGGCCTCAAGGCGATACTAGACGGTCTGGCCGACAGCATGAAGCCCGATAATTCTTGAACTGGTCTATGGGTGGCTCGGACGGTAAACATCATGGAACGCTCAATTCCCTGCCTCGAACCAATAGCTGGTACGCGCCAAAATGCTGAGGTGAGGCTGCTGACCGGTTACGCGGACGCTGAGCGTGTGAAATCCGGGCTGATGAGAGTCGGGCTGAAAACTCAGCATATAGCGATGGTGAATGTCATCCGCGATCGCCGACAGTTGCTTTTCAAAATCCGGTTCATCACGGAACTTCAGATGTGCGCCACCGGACAAGACTGCGAGCTCATCAGCAGTATTTGTTCGAAGAGCCTTCACAGCAGCGCCAAAAGGTGTCGATAAATCAACCAACTCGTTCACTTGACCACCCGGAGAGAGCGCCCGGGGTTTAGCGCCCCGGCTTTTCTCCCAGGAATGCGGAGGCGTTTTGGGTGGGGGAAACGTTAGGCTGTAGACGGAAGTATTGCCTTTACCCAAATGCCGCACCAATTCCTCCGCGGAGGTTCTACTTCCTTCATCCCTCGACTGGCTAAGCAACACAACGACTCGACGAAAATCTCCTGCTTCCTGCTGCAGCAGGTCGATAACGTAAACGACCGCGTCCAGGATTGCTGCGCCATCGTCACCTGCTACAGGATGGGCGAGGGCATATTCCACTCCGTCGGGCCTGTCAGGAAAATGCCATGTTGCCCTGGGCCGGCTATCAAACGTCACCAGCATGATCTCGTGTTCCGACTGGCCGATCATGGAATGGAGCAGTTCGGGCAGTTTGCGGTAGTTCTGAAACTGGGCCGCATCCGAGCCGCTCGTTTGCATGAGAACCACCACGGCGATGGGTCGATTCCCGGCCTGTTCGAGCGTCACCTTCTGTCTGATTCCGTTGTCGAAGAGTTCTATCTGATCGGCATTCAAATGATTGACAAATTCCCCCGACGGACGCCGAACCAATGCCGGGGCACCGACCAACGTAGAAGTAGTCTTGATTGTCGGCAGAGCGGTTTCCCGGCCCGGGTTTTGCGCATGAGCCACAAGCAAAGCCGCGGTCATGATGACCACGCCCTCGCCGGCAGCTCTTAGTCGCATAGAGCGGGCAGATTCGGGTTGCTGGCAAATTTGAAAAGAGTCACGAGCTGGGACTCAGTCACTCGGTCGGTCGATAACGCGAGGGACGACAACTGCTCTGCCCGGAACCACCCAGCGCCCACGGTTTCCGCGGTTTGCTGTGCCAGCTCCCCGCCCTCGATTTCACATTGCACAAAAGCTTTGTAGACATACCAGGGCTGGGGCGGGTGCGGGTGTTTCCGTTTGTCATAGAGCGCCAGCAGGCGCACCGCTCGCACCCGCAAGCCGGTTTCCTCTTCTGCCTCTTTCATTGCCACTTCAAAGGGCGAATAGCCCACATCGGCCCAGCCGCCAGGCAGGGTCCATCGTCCCTGATCGTCCTTTTCCTTGACCAGCAGAATCTCCTGCTCTCCACGGAACAAGACCGCCCGCACATCCACCTTTGGTGTTTGATACCCAGACTCCGAAGCGAACGTGCGAATGATCTTCTCGTGTGGCTCGTCGGTCAGTTCCCGCAGAAGGTTGACGCTGATTCCACGGATCTCTTCATAGCGTTCCAGGTCGTACGCATTGGTCGCGTAGGCTAACCCAGCTTGGGCAATGGCCTGAAGGCGCTGGGCGTGCAGCAGTAATTTACTTGGCTCCATCAGTCACCAATCCTACATTGCGATTCTGGGTAACTTTCATTCATGGCAGTGGAAGGGCTCGGCTTCATTCTAATGGCATAAGTCCGGGCGGAGACACTGGCAACCGGGTATATTGGAGCGGAGTAAGGCCGTGGGTGCGATCGTTCAGCGCCGCGCTCACCAGGTAGCCTGAGGTCCTCAATTATGTGTCGAAACATCAAAATGCTGTTCAACTTCGATCCGCCCGTGACTGCCGAAGAGGTGCGCGCCGCATCGCTCCAGTACGTGAGAAAGATAAGCGGTTTCAATAAGCCGTCGAAGGCAAACGAGGCCGCGTTTCTAGCGGCCGTGGATGATGTGGCCGCCATCTCCACACGGCTTCTGTATTCGCTGGAAACGAATGCGACGCCAAAAAACCGCGAAGAAGAGGCAGCAAAAGCCAAGGCTCGTGGTGCCGAGAGATATGGCGCGTAACGGTTTTGCGAGGGTTCAGTAAAGATGAGCAAAAAATCAGGGAAAATCGCCGTTCTGTTTCTGGTATTCGCAGCTCTTTCCCTGCCTGGCCCTGGAAAGGCCGAACCACTCAAGGCAAGTAACCCGGGCACGGGTTCGATCCCTCTGCAGGGAAACTGGCAGTTTCACCTGGGCGACGATAAGGCGTGGGCCGATCCGTCGCTGGACGATTCGGGCTGGGAACAGATCCATGCCGACGCCCCATGGGGCTCACAAAGCCATCCAAGCTACACGGGTTTCGCCTGGTACAGGCGGCGGATCGAGATTGACGGCTCGAATTCCGCGGGCACAAAGAATCTGTCCCTCCTGATTCCGCCTGTCCAGGACGCATACGAGGTTTACTGGAATGGGCGGAAGTTAGGTTCCTACGGCATCTTGCCGCCGAATGCGAATTGGTGGATCGTTGGCCATGTCGAGGTCTATCCTCTACCGACTACCAATGGAGTCTTAGCGCTTCGCGTGTGGAAAGCGCCGCTCTCGTCGGTCGATCCCGCGGAATCGGGAGGATTAACATCGATGCCGCTGCTGGGCGATGCCTCGGTGTTGGCCGCCCAGGCGAAGTCCGTCGGCTATGAAAACGATGAGCGAAGAATGCCCAACTTCCTCATTGGTGCGGTCACACTGGTCCTGGGAGTACTGAGTTTTCTGCTGTATCTGCGAGACCGCAAACAAGCTCTCTATCTTTGGCTGGCCCTATACCTGGTTGCTGGCGGATTGGGCGAACTCCAAAGGTTATCGGCTTTCCGCTTCGGGATAACATTTCACACCTATCAGCTGATCACCCAGCTGCTGTCAAGCTCCCGTGATATTTCCATTTGGCTCATCCTGCTAGCCCTTTTCGGAATGACGCAGGAGCGGCGGTGGAGGCGGGCCACCGGATGGATCATCGCAATCTACTTTGCCGCCCAGGTCATCGACATCATAACCATCTTCTTGTGGGAGAAAGGTGGGGTGCTGCCCTGGATCGACGGAATCACGACTGCCGTTTACTCCGCTACCCCGTTGTATGTCTTCGTCATCATCGTTTTCGGATTGATGCGTCGAAATCGCCTTTCCCTCTGGCCATTGATTGTGGCTGTATCTGTAAACGGCCTCTTTTCCGTCGTCCTCAACCTCGCAGGGCAAGGCGTTCGATTTACGCATTGGACGCTCCTTGACAAGCTTGCGAGCCTCGGCTTTCGCCTGGGCGGTTATTTTTTCGATTTGGGTTTTGTCCTCAGCACATTGTTGTTCCTGGCCTTGATTTTCACCATCGCGCGGGAACAATTTCTGGAGCGTGAGCGGCAGGCTCGCATTGAGTTGGAAGTAAAATCAGCCCGCGAAATTCAGCAAATTCTCGTACCCGAAGAAACACCAGCCATCCCAGGCTTATCCATTGCCAGCGTTTACCGTCCTGCTGAAGAGGTGGGCGGTGACTTCTTCCAGGTGATCGCCACCGCCGGCGGCGGAGCGCTGATTGCCTTAGGCGACGTAAGCGGCAAAGGATTGAAGGCGGCGATGACGGTATCTCTGATCGTGGGGGCCCTGCGCACAATGACGGACTACACCCAAAGTCCCGCGACTATTTTGGAGGGTTTGAACCGGAGGCTGTTGGGACGCACCGACGGCGGCTTCGTCACTTGTGTGATCGCTCGCATCGATCCCAGTGGAACCACGACTCTGGCCAATGCGGGGCACCTCGCTCCCTATCGAGATGGCCAGGAGTTGCCCGTCAACGGATCACTACCCCTCGGCCTGGCTGCGGACGCGGCCTATGACGAGTTGGTTTTCCTGCTGCATGAGGGGGAGACCCTCACTTTCTACACCGATGGCATTCTGGAAGCGCGCAACCCAGCGGGCGAGTTGTATGGCTTTGATCGCGTGACCGCGCTGGTGGGATCCGACCGGACTATCGAGCAGATGGTAGAGGAGGCGCGCAACTTCGGGCAGCAGGACGATATCACCGTCTTCCGAGTCACCCGGCTGGCGCAGTCCGCACCGGCCACCGCGGCCAGGTTGAGCATGGCCACGCAGATTGCGGGAGCTTAGCTGCCGACACAAGCATTAAACCTCGCATTCTGCGTTCTATGAACTCCAAAGGTGTAATGACGACGTCATTACGCAATTTTATCCTTCGTGTGGAGCAGCGATTATCTCCGAGGATGCCCGGAGGTTCTACCTCGCTCTTGGTTTCGATGAATGTGCCGGGCAGGGCGACAATGCTTGTAGTTACGTTAGCCGACTTGCGCGCCGCGTTAGCTTGAACATCGGCATTCATCGTCGCAAGATTCCGCCGCCCGATCGGCCAACATAGTAAGCGGCCGGGGAGCCCTAGCTTGCGAGTTGGGTGGCGATTGACGTAGAGCCTGATCCTCAAGTAGATTCGACGCATGGTTAGCGTCGCTCCTCGACGTTGTTGTCGCCCCCGCATCCAGTAGCTGGGTGGGCGACCGTAGTGCCTCCAGAAGATCTCCTAACCTCAGTCGATTGCTGTTAGACGACGGCGTTCTAACGCCGGCGTATCTCGCCACACAGTGCAATCAGCAAGTGTACCTAGCCAACGAGGAGACACATGAAAACAAGAAGATTGTGGCTATTCGCCGCTTCCCTGCTCGTTCTTGCCGCGGATGCAATGGCACAAGCCCCGCTCAAAGTGACGGAGTGGCAGGGCAGCGCGCAGATAGCGACCAACGGCTCTGGGTTCACCATCCCGGTGCACCTACAACTGGAGAGCAAAGGCTCGACGCTAGTTGGCTCCTTCGTCGACGGTCCGCAGCGAACCACCTCCACATCCGGCAAGCTAAATGGGCAGGATGTCACGCTGCACTTTGCCGATTACGCCGTTACCTTTCGTGGTCAGATCGTAGGCGACCAACTTGCCGGCAACTACTCCGCTGATAGCGGGCGCTTCTCTTACCCGGTGACCTTGCGACCGGCGCCGAAAGAGGCCGCCGTACACACCACAGCAAACGTTCCCAATATCGGCGGCACGTGGATCATACCCACGGAGAGTCCAAAGGGTGAGCACGCGTGGCGGCTGGTTATCCGGCAGAATGCGGACGACGTATCCGCTACCATCCTACGGGTCGACGGTGATACCGGTACCCTTCACGGCAGCTACCAGGACGGCGGATTTGTCCTTAGCCACTTTCAAGAAGTTCGGCCGGCGATGCTCGAAATAACGCCGGAGCGAGACAACACGCTTACCGTCAAGTTCTTCTCCACGCACGCTCCGCCGGGAACTTCGTTTGTCCAGTGGCACGCGATCAGGCCCAGCCAGGTAGCCAGCACACCGCAACCAGATGACTTCGCCGCGCACACCGTCGTGCGGGATCCACGCCAGCCGTTTCCCTTTTCCGGAAAGGATCTGGATGGAAAGTTAGTGACCAACCGCGACCCCCGTTTTCACGGCAAGGTCGTGCTGGTGAGCATTACTGGAAGCTGGTGCCCTAACTGCCACGATGAGGCCCCATTTTTGGCCGAGTTGTATTCCAAATATCACGCGCAGGGGTTGGAAATTGTAGCGCTTGATTTTGAAGAGCCAGAGCAGATCACGAACCTGACTCGGCTGCACGCCTTCATTCAGCGATACAAACTTGACTACACCTTTCTCATCGCAGGCGTTCCAGAAGAGCTCAACCAAAAACTTCCACGCGTCGAGAACTTGAATGCATGGCCCACAACCTTCTTCCTGAACCGCCAGGGGCTCGTCCGCAGGGTGGAAACTGGTTTCCCGTCGTCCGGAAGTACGGATTTTCATCGCGACGTCAAGGTAGCCTACATGCAAACCATCGAGACCTTACTGGCGGAACGCTAAAGAGCGGAGGAGTCATGAACGTCCTCCACTCTTTTGTCTCGTCACCTGATTCGGCGGCTAATGGCTAGTGGTGTTCTCCACTACCACCATGAGATTCACCGCCTCCACGGTGAGATCCGCCACCGGGCGCCGCGGGCGCGTGAGCTGTGCCGTGAGGTTGGTTGTTATGCGCGGGCGCGTGAGGGGCGGCCTTGGGTTGGCTATAATGCGCCGCGGTAGCGTGTCCACCATTTGTATAGACGGTCCGATGGGCTCCCCCGTTGCTGGTCGTGTGTACGACCGCCGGGCCGCCGGGATGGCCGTGGTAGCCCGCGAAGCCACCGTTATACCGTCCGCCGCCGGCAGCGACAAAGCGATGACGGCCCCAACCGTGGTCATAACCCCAGCCCGCCCATGGACCCATGCCTAGAAAGACGCCGTTGTAGAAGTAACCCGACCCGTAATAACCAACCGGGGCGCAGGAGTACGGCGCATAGCCGTAGTAGCCGTAAGAGCAGATGGGTGGCGGCCACCTATGGTGATGGCAATTTGCGCATTCGCTTCTGGCGCCAGAGCCAGTGGCACAAACACGGCTGTAGCAAGCAGTAAACCAATCAGTCCACGCATATGTGATCCCCTTGAATTATATGTATTTATTATAGTGAGTTACTTGAACTTAGACTGAGCAATAAGATACACGCATGGTGTGGCATTACGATCGAGTATGAGTACTTGCGATTGCGCTTGACTCTCTTATGTACGGTAATAGCTCACAATCATCACTGTTATCACTGCGCTCGTAGTTTTACGCAAATCTCTACGACGTATTGGATGTCGGATGGAAAGTCTTCGCTGGCCGGCTTTCACTTATGTTGAGATAAAGCGCCTGTCGCAAACAGAGCAGAGCTGTATAAGTCAGCTAATAAATGTCGGGGGAAATTCATTGACTGGATGGAGCGGGGCTCATCGCAAAGAGAATTGGGTTAGCTTTAGATGAATGCCAGCAGCGTTCGACCAATGCCAAGGTGGATGGACGGAGTTGTAGGGAGTTGTTAGAGGGAAGGGCGCACCGCAGGTCCCTCGGCTACGCTCGGGATGCCATAGAAGGTGGAGAGGTTGTGAGCGGTTTCTTGCTCAACGTGTGAGCACAGCGGAATAGAGCGTGAACCGCTCAAGGGGGCCCCAACGATTCACTGCAGCATCTTCGGCGGAGAGAGGATGCGTGGTTTCAGATATCTCTTGCAAAAAAGGAAATCTTTCCAGTACCTCCGTATACCCCGGATTCCTGGCATAGAGCAAATAGGTGGTGCGCGGTGACCTACGGAGCTGCGCTTCCAAGTTCGCAAGCATGCGACGGAGCACCGGCGCGAGGAAGGGATGAAACATCATAATCAGCAACGGGCCCTGGGGGAATGTAACGGAGGCTGCGTCTTCATTGAGGATGCTGGCCCGGTTTGCCCACTCAGGACGGAGGGCGAGGTTAGCCCGAGCAATTTCGCAGAGTTCTGGAGAGATCTCGACGCCCCAGAGGCTGTGAAATGGGAACTGGGCAGCAACGATCATTGCCCGACCTTTGCCGCAGCCCACATCGGCAAAGGTGAACTCGCTATAGTTGATTTCCAGATCCGAGAGAGCCTTTGCGAGTGCAGAGGGGGCAATGCCGTAATAAGCGGTGGTATATACGATCGACAGAGTTTTTCCGTGCAGATCAGCGCTGGAGTAGTAACCTCCCGTGTCGGTGCCGTGCTGGATATCAAAAGGATGCACCGGCTCTGGCTGCGCCGCGGCGTTTACAGTGGGAGCCTTGATGAAGGCGCGACGAAACGTGCCTCGTAGGCCATAGCTCTTGAGCGATCGGAAGAGGCGTTGGAATGAATGGACGATCGCCCCGCGAACTCCGTGCGCATCGATGGAACGAGCCAATCGGCGGAGAAGCTGCAAGAGTGGACTCGGACGAAACTTCACTCGTCTTCTCCATCCAGCAGGTTTACACAAGCCGCTACGACCCCGGGAATATCGTATGGGGAGGCTTCACCGGCCGGCACCCAATTATGTTGATGTAACGTGCGTGTCGTAACCGGCCCGATCGAGACTGCCCGCAGCCCGGAGGGCAACTCCATCTTCGCCGCGGCGAGTAGCGCAAAAAAATTGTTCACCGTCGAAGAGCTGGTAAATGTCACCGCATCGGGCAGCGGCTTCCCTTCTGCAAACAACGCGCGCAACTGCTCAATCGAATCATGGGGGATCACGGTGCGATAAGTTTCAACCACGTGGATGTCCGCTCCACATCGACGCAACTGTTCGGGGATGACGTCGCGGGCTACGGCCGCGCGCGCCAGAAGGACACGGCGGCCCTCGACTTTCTCCCGCAGCATGGCAACCACTGCTTCCGCCACATACTCGTCCGGCATGGCGGACACCTTCAGCCCGATGCGGCCCACGGCTACGGCGGTCGCAGGACCGATCGCAGCCACCTGCAAATGCTGCAAGCGGCCGGCGTGAATCCCCAGAAACCGCATCCGATCCGCCAAGGCCGCGGCCCCATTGGCGCTGGTCACGATCAGCCAATCGAAGCCGCTGATCACTTCCAGCACCGCATCCAGGTGGGCGTAGGTTTCGGGTGGGATGATTTCGATGGTGGGCAGCCGCAGTACCTCAGCGCCCAAAGCCTCCAGCGCATCCGCCAGTTTTCCCGCCTGATGGCGGGCGCGCGTGATGAGGATGCGCTTCCCTGCAAGGGGATGGGCCGTACTCACTCCCGCCGCTCCGCCAAGCCGAGCATGGGGCCGAGGATGTCGCCAGCACCCTGCTCTAGTAATTGCTGCGCCAGGTGCTCCCCCAGTGTTTCCGGGTCGGCATGCCGCCTCTCGGCGCTGATCATGTGCCGGCCGTCGGGCGAGGCAACCACGGCGCGCATGGACAACTGGTTTCCGTCACGGTGACAATAGGCACCGATGGGCACCAGGCATCCGCCGCCCAAAGCGGCCAGGCATCTCCGTTCAGCAGTAACGGCCATACGAGTGTCCCGATCCTCGAGAGGCTGCAAGGCCGCGTGGATTGCCGAGTCCCCTGTCCTGCATTCGATGGCCAGCGCTCCCTGGCCCGGAGCTGGGCAAAGCACCTCGGGAGCGAATCGCTCACGGATCACGGCGGCTTTCTGCAAGCGTTCGAGACCGGCTGCCGCCAGGATGATCGCGTCCGCCTTGCCTTGCCCGAG
This sequence comes from uncultured Acidobacteriaceae bacterium, assembly GCA_963775365.1. Classification (GTDB taxonomy): domain Bacteria; phylum Acidobacteriota; class Terriglobia; order Terriglobales; family Acidobacteriaceae; genus PALSA-350. The sequence continues at coordinate 28,469 of CAVZJL010000024.1, forward strand.
CTTGGCTAAGCGCGTATCTACGTTACCGCGAAACTCAACGTATTCGAGATCCGGACGTCGCGCGCGCAGCTGGGCTTGGCGGCGCAGGCTGCTGGTCCCCACCACAGCTCCCGCAGGCAGTGCATCCAATCCGCCATAGCGCTCGGAGACTAATACGTCGCGGGGATCCGCACGTTGTGGAATCGCCGCCAGCGTGAAAGCCTCGCCTAACTCCGTGGGCAGATCTTTCAGGCTATGCACCGCCAGGTCGATGCTCCCTGCCAGCAGAGCATCTTCGATTTCCTTGGTAAACATTCCTTTCGCGCCGACAGAGGCGAAGGCAATGTTCTGCATGCGGTCGCCGGTGGTGCGGATGATGTCTATGGAGACGTCATGACCCAGCGCGCGTAGAGCGTCCGCGATGTGATTCGCTTGCCAAAGAGCCAGCTGCGATCCCCGGGAGCCGATGCGGATCAACTCTTGCTTTCCTGGTCTTCAAATTCGGGCGAGTCGTCAAAGATGTCTTCCTCCGCTCCGCTCTGCTCCACCCGGCTCGCCCCGAAGGCATCGCGGATAGCATCGACCGCAACTATATTTCCGTCGGTCGCAGCAGCTTTGATGGCCTGCACCGGCTGATGGAGAAACTTGTTGACCAGGCCGCGGGTAAGCGCCTCAATGGCGGCCTGCTGATCGGGGGAAAGGCTTTGCAGGCGGCTCGCTACGCGGCGGAGTTCCGCTTGACGAATCTGCTCCGCGGATTGCTGCAACTGCACAATCTGGGGCGCCACGTTCAGCGCATGCAGCCGGCGCTGATAGCTAGTCACCTCGGCCAGGATCATCGCTTCGGCAACGTCTGCCTCTTTGCCGCGCTCCTTCAGGTGTGATCCAGCCACCGACTGCAAGTCGTCAATGTCATAGAGAAAGATGCCGTCCAGCTTGTTAACTTCAGGATCGACGTCCCGCGGCACTGCAATGTCGATAAAGAACATGGGCCGCCCGCGCCGCTGCTGCAGGAAGTGCTGCGCGTGCTCGCGGCGAAAGACCGGCCGCGCGGAGCCAGTCGAGGTGATGATGATGTCGGCCTGGTCTGCGCTGGAGTAGAGGTCGTCAAAGCGGACAGCTCTGCCCCCGAACCGCTGGGCCAGTTGTTCGGCCCGCTCGTGGGTTCGGTTAGCGACGAGAACGGTTCCAGCACCCTGGTTCATCAGGTGGCGAGCCGCCTGCTCGCTCATCTTGCCCGCGCCTACAATCAAAACCTTCTTCTCTTCGAGCGAGCCAAATATTTTCCGTGCCAGCTCCACCGCGACGGAGGCAATCGATACCGACGAGTTGCCGATCTGGGTCTCCGTGCGCACCCGCTTGGCAACCACAAAGGCGCGCTGCAGCACCTTGTCGAGGTGACCGCGGATCGCCCCCGCAGAGCGCGCCGCCAGGTAACTGCTCTTGACCTGACCCAAAATCTGGGGCTCGCCAATGACCATGGAGTCGAGGCTGCAGGCGACGCGGAAGAGATGGCGCACGGCGTTCTCCTGCCGGTACTCGTAAATATGCGGCGCCAGCAGCTTGGGGTCGATACTGAAATAGCTGCCGACGAAATCCATCAGGTGGGGTGCGTCCGGCGCCAGGCTGGTGAGCAGCTCGACCCGATTGCAGGTAGAGAGGATCATGCCCTCCAGCACCCCGGGCGACTGCACCAGCGAGCGCGTCGCCTCTTCCAGTTGCTGCGGCCCGATGGCTAGCCGCTCGCGCAACTCGATAGGCGCGGTTTTATGGTTCAGACCCAGCAGGACAATGTTCATGGGGCGGTGAACCTATGGACGGAGCTGAGCTGGTTGGCCGCCCAGACGCTGATCACGACCAGAAATACCAGGCTGGAGAGGTACACGGCTCGCTTTCCGCGAAGTCCGACTTGTCGGCGCACAAAGAGCATCACTAGATAGAGTGCCCACATGGCAAAAGAGAGCAACACTTTTGGATCTTTAAAATAGACCGGGCCCACGCTCTCCTGGGCAATCAAGGATCCGGCCAGCAGGCCCAGGGTCATAAACGGGAAGCCGATGAGCAGCATGCCCGACGCGATGCGCTCCATCGTTTCGAGCGGGGGCAGCCAGGCCAGAAACCCAACATTGCTCTTGCTCTTGAGGCGGCGCTCCTGCACCAGGTAGAGGAAATTGGCGATCAGGCTGAAGATGAGGGCGGCGTAGGCCGCCAGCAGCGCGACGATGTGCAGGGAGAGCCATCCGCTGCGAATCATGGGAGATTGGAAGGTCCAGTGATCAGGGCCCATGGCCGGCCCCAGGACCAGCAGCAGCGACAGGGGCAGGGCGAAAATGCCGAAGGAGACCGTCCGGTAGAGCAGGGCGACCAGCAGGAAGGCGGCGCAAATCAGCAGGGCTAGAAGTGACTGCACCTCGTGCATGCCCACTGGCAGGGAGTGGTGCGCGGCGGCCAGCATCTCAATGAGGGAAACAAAATGGAAGAAGAAGCCGCCGATGGCCGCTGGGACGCAAAGCTTCTTCCACCTGGGCTTGTCATAAAGCACCGCCGGCAGTGCAGAAATGCTCGCGACAGCGTAAAGCACCACCGCCACCCTTAACCACAATAGAAACATACCGATTCCCGCAACCATTAAGTATAACCGTCGCTCGCCCCGCAGGGGTTGGGTTCTGGTTCCCCAGCCAATGACGGGTGCCCCATATCTCGCTCGTTTTTCCGAGATATGGGATACCGCCGAGGTTGACGGTTAGGCGTTATTGGCCAAATCGAGAATCTGAGGGAAAGAGCAGCGATATCCCACATCTCGCGAAAAACTAGTGAGATATGGGGCACGCGTCATTCGTTGGGGAACCACGGCTAGAGCGTGCAGGACTGAGTTCGTCTCCATTTGCCAGCCCTCTCACGCAAAAATCGCCTGGGAAACTTGATCCTGTTCAACTTCGGGAATTTCAGGGGGCATCGACCCCCAAAACCGTACATCCTTTCGACACTCCCTGACCTCCCAGCCGATGAGAGGTATTTTGGGCCGCTCGTCAGAGCGGCCAGGGTCCTTCCTCTAACCGCAATTTTTGCACCGTCCTTGAGACAGGAGATTTAACCATGGATTATCGCGTACGCGCCGGAGAGATACCGGAAGATCAAACGACTGCCCTGATGGAGAGCTACTCCGCCAAACTGCCTACCAGCTTCTTCCTGGGTGCAGCCCTTACCTCTATCGTGGGCTCCCTCATTCTTAAGACCACGGGCAAGGACCACCATGCCTTATTTATCGGCCAGTGGGCTGCCCCGTTCCTCTTGCTGGGCATTTACAACAAGATGGTCAAGCAGCACGGTTCCGACGCCCATGTGAACCACGAACCCCGTATCGTCGCCTGATGTAATCGGCAGTCCCGCTTATCCTCAAACGCCAGCACGTCATTCACGATATGCTGGCGTTTTCCGTGTCTACTATTCCTCCAGCTCCCACGACCGATGTAACCGATGCGGCCAGCACGCCCCTCATGCGGCAGTACTGGACCGCCAAGCGCCAAAACCCCGATGCCCTGCTGTTTTTCCGTATGGGCGATTTCTACGAGCTGTTCTTCGAGGACGCCCAGGTCGCCGCGCGCGAGCTGCAAATCACGCTAACAGCGCGGGATAAGGAACGCTCGGTCCCCATGTGCGGGGTGCCCTACCACGCCGCCGACAACTACCTCTCCCGCCTGTTGCGCAAAGGCTACCGGGTCGCCATCTGCGAACAGATGGAGGATCCCAAGCTCACCAAGAAGATCGTCCGCCGCGAGGTGACCCGGGTGCTCACGCCGGGCACCGCCATCGACCCCAGCCTCGCTTCAGAGCGGAACAACTACCTGGCGGCGCTTCACCTTGGGGGCGCTATCTCGGCGTTGGCGCTGCTCGACCTCTCCACCGGCGACTTTCGCACCACGGAGTTCAGCGGGCCGGGGAGCATAGGTTTCTGTATCGACGAATTGCTGAAGGCCCAGCCCAGCGAAATTCTGCTTTCCTCGGGACTGCCTCCGCTCGACCCGCAGATGGAAGCAGAGATTGACAAGATCGGCACCAAGACCCGCCTGGAGGAGTGGGTCTATACCGCGGACTACGCCATTCCTCTCCTGGAAAGGCAACTGGGTGCGAATTCGCTCGAAGGCTTCGGCCTGGCGGGCGCCCGAGCCGCCGCGATCGCCGCCGGCGCAGTGGTGCATTACGCGCGTGCGACCCAGCAGATTGAATTGCAGCACATTAACAACATCCGGTACTACGAGCGGGCAGAGAACCTGCAGCTGGATGCAGTCACCGTACGCAACCTGGAACTGATTGACCCGCTTTGGGCCGGTGGGACCAGCGAAGCGACACTCTATGCCAACCTCGACTGCTGCATGACCCCGATGGGCAAGCGGCTGCTGCGGGCATCCCTGGTGCGCCCCTTGATCGACCGCGTGGAGATCGAGTCGCGCCTGGAAGCAGTCGCGGTGGCAGAAAGCAGCCTGATTGACCGCGAGCAACTGCGCAAAACACTGGGCGCGATTCAGGATATGGAGCGCATGCTCTCCCGCATTTCGCTCGATAGCGCCGGACCGCGTGACGCGGCCGGCCTGGGAGCATCGCTCGGTCGCCTCCCCGACCTCCATGCCGCATTAGAAAGATTGAAAGCCTCGCGCTGGCAGGCTTGCGCACAGCGGCTCGATCTGCTGCAAGATCTGCACGAACGCCTGCAACGGACACTCCTTCCCGATCCTCCAGTGAATCTTGCCGATGGCGGCGCGATCGCGGCCGGCGTCGACCCGGAGCTGGATGAATTGCGCTCGCTGGGGGCCAATGCCCGCCAATCCATCACCACCATTGAGGAGCGGGAGCGGAAGCGGACCGGCATTCATTCCTTAAAGGTTCGCTTTAACAATGTCTTCGGCTATTCGATTGAGGTAACGCGCGCCAACCTGGGCGCGGTGCCTGCGGACTACGAACGCAAGCAGACCCTGGCCAACGCCGAACGCTTCACCACCCCGGAGCTGAAGCAGTATGAGATCAGCGTCCTTACTGCCCACGAGCGGTCGATCGAGATTGAAAAGCGCATCTTCGCCGAGCTGCGCCAGACCATCCTCCGCTCCGCGGGCCGCATTCGCGTTACCAGTGGTGTGATCGCGGAGGTAGATCTCCTGGCCAATTTTGCCCATCTGGCAGCGCTGCGCAGCTACGTGCGACCGCAGCTTGCGCAATCCGCGGTGCTTGAAACGGTTGCTGGCCGCCATCCAGTCGTCGAGTGCCTGCTGGAAACCGCCGGGCAGACGAAATTCGTCCCCAACGACCTTTATGTCGAGACCGGCGGCCCCAGTCTGCTGCTCATCACCGGGCCAAACATGGGTGGTAAATCCACATACCTGCGCCAGGCCGCGCTTCTGGTCATCATGGCGCAAATGGGCTGTTTTGTTCCCGCCAAGAGTATGCGGCTGGGCATTGTCGACCGGATCTACACGCGCATCGGCGCCAGCGACAACGTGGCCCGCGGGCGCTCCACGTTTATGGTGGAAATGACGGAGACCGCCACCATTCTCAACACCGCGACACCGCAGTCGCTCATCCTGCTGGACGAGATGGGGCGCGGAACCGCAACCTTCGACGGGCTATCGCTGGCCTGGGCCACGCTCGAATACCTGCACGCCCAGGTGGGCGCGAGGACGCTCTTCGCGACCCACTACCATGAGCTCACATTGCTGGCTGAGCAGTTGCCGGGATTGAAGAACCTGCGCGTCGCCGTTAAAGAGACGTCCAAGGGCATCGTCTTTTTGCATGCCATCGAGCCCGGCGCGGCAAACAAGAGCTACGGCATTGACGTCGCTCGTCTCGCTGGCCTGCCGCTCTCGGTCATTGAGCGCGCGCGCCAGGTGTTGGTGCAGCACGAGCAATCCGAGAAGAGGAACGTGGCCCGGGAAACCGATGCACCGCTGCAACTAACGATGTTCACTCCGCTCTCGCAGCGAATTCTCGATCGGCTAGAGCAGACCGACACCAACAGCCTCACCCCTCTGCAAGCTCTGAATCTGCTCGAAGAGCTAAAGAACGAGATACGCGGCCGGGGGAATTCGTGACCTCGATGACCTTGAGACAAGCTGCCGGCCAGGTGCTGGTGGTGGGCCTGGAAGGAACTCAACTCAGCACGCTGGAAACAGCCTGGCTGCGCCTTCTAAGGCCCGGTGGGGTGATTCTCTTTCGGCGCAATATCGAGAGCGCTGCCCAGACCCATGCGCTGCTCCACTCTGTTCAACAAACAGTGGAGTCACCCACGCTGCGCTGCATCGATGTCGAAGGCGGCAGCGTGGACCGGCTGCGTGACTTGATTGCGCCCATGCCGTCGCCCTTTGCAGTTGCCGCCACGAACAAGCCGGCGTTGTTCAAGAAGCATGGCAGCCTCATCGGGCAGGAAGTGCACCTGCTGGGTTTCAACACCGCCTTCGCTCCAGTGCTCGACCTGCGCACCGATGCTTCAGCGCCGGTGATGACTACGCGGGTTGTCTCCGGCGATCCAGCTGAGATCATCCGTTACGCTACGCACTTTCTTGACGGGCTAGCGGAGCACGGTGTGCTGGGCTCAGGAAAGCATTTTCCTGGTCTCGGCAGCGGACAGGTGGATTCACATCATTTCACTCCCACCATTACAAAACCTCTCAACCTGCTCTGGAAAGAAGATCTGCTGCCTTACCGCGCACTGGCTCGCAAGGTGCCCATGGTGATGGTCTCGCATGCATCGTATTCCGCGGCAGTCCCTGAGCCAGCATCAGTCTCCGCTTACTGGATTACAGAAGTTCTAGTACGAGAGATCGGCTATGAAGGTCTGATCGTCTCCGATGACATGGAGATGGGCGGCATCCTTAAATACATGGGGATCGCCGAGGCAGCGATTCGTTCCCTGGTGGCGGGCATGCACGTAGTGGAGATTTGCCGCGATCCTGCGCTGGTCTTTGCTGCTTACGAGGCTCTGCTGCACGAGGCCGAAAGCTCGCCGGCCTTTGCCCGCGTGCTTCGCCGTGCGGCTGCCCGGGCGCAGGCATTCCATACCACGCGCCTGAAGAAGGACGCGCTGCCACCGGCTCCCACCGCCGGCACGGTCAATAAAATGCGCAATGCCGTCGAGAAGTTTACCGAGCAGGTCGCCAAAGGATGAGTGAACTTACTTCGATGACGGTAGCCGGCATCATGAGCGGCACCTCAGCTGATGGAATCGACGTCGCGTTTACCCGCATTACACCTGATCCAAAGGACGCGGCCTATCCTCAATTGAAGCTGCTTGCTCATGCCGGCTTTCCTTTTCCGCCCGCACTGCGCCGGGCTGTGCTGGCGGCGATGAATGCCGAGGCCATTGCGACGGCGGAACTGGCACGGCTGAATTGGCGACTGGGGCAAGCCTACTCCGAGGCCCTGACTGTCGCCCTGGAACGCAATCGCTGCCGCTTGGATCTGATCGGCTGCCACGGTCAAACCATCTATCACCAGGCCACGCCAACCCGATACCTGGGACGCGAGGCAACCTGTACCTGGCAGATCGGCGAGATGGCGATGCTGGCCGAGCAAAGTGGAGTGCCGGTGGTCTCGAACTTTCGTCCCGCCGATATGGTCGTGGGAGGCCAGGGTGCACCGCTGGTTCCCCTGCTCGACTACGTGCTCTTTCGCCACCCAACCCGGGGCCGGGTATTGCAGAATCTGGGAGGCATTGGCAACCTGACAGCGCTCCCCGCCAACGCGGGGCCTTTGCAGGTAGTGGCCTTCGACACTGGTCCGGCCAACATGGTGATCGATCAACTGATGCAGAAACTCTTCGATAAGTCCTTCGACCGCGGGGGAAAGACGGCGGCGCGCGGCGAGGTGATTGAGCCGGTACTCAGCGCGCGGCTGCGCGAGCCTTTTTTCGCCGCGCGTCCGCCCAAGAGTGCCGGCCGTGAGCAGTACGGTGCAGACTATGCGGCCCGTTTTCTTGAGCAGTGCCGCAAAGCCGGAGCAAGCCGCGAAGATACCATCGCCTCGGCCACCGCGCTGACAGCGCGCAGCGTCGCCTTGGCATACTCCAGCTTCCTGTTCAAGAAGATGCGTCACACGCCGGTGGATTTCATTGTGTCCGGCGGAGGCGCGCGCAATCTGACACTGATGCAAATGCTGCGCGAGCAGCTCGAGCCGCAAGGTTGTACGGTGCGAGCGAGCGACGAGCTCGGGCTACCGGCCGAAGCCAAGGAAGCAGCCGCCTTCGCCTTGCTGGCGTACGAGACATGGCATCGGCGGCCGGGAAATATTCCTTCGGCAACTGGCGCGGCGCGGCCGGCTGATCCTGGGCGAGATTACCTATGTTTGAACGCTGTTGGCTAGGCACGCTTGGGGCCCTTGCTCTCGTATCCTTGGCCGGATGCAGTGCCACCCATCCCTCGCTCCAGACAGTGACCATGGTGATCGAGAACAGTCCCACCAGCCTCGATCCCCGCATCGGCGTCGATGGCTTCTCGGAACATATCGGAAGCCTGATCTTCGACAGCCTGGTGCACAAGGATGCGCACTTCAACCTGCAACCCTGGCTCGCCACCAGCTGGGAAACACTCGATCCGCTTACCTATCGGTTTCATTTGCGCACCGATGTACATTTTCAAAACGGAAAACCGCTGACCGCAACGGATGTGAAGTACACCCTCGACTCGATGCGCAACGGTACTGTGATCACGGCCAAAGCGGGAGCGCTGGCCCGCATCGATCACGTCGATGCGCCCGATCCGGGCACGTTGGTTATTCATCTAAAACAACCGGATGCTGCGTTGCTGTGGAACCTGTCGGATGGCGCTCTGGGGGTTGTTCCTGCCGGAAGCGGTCGCGACTTCGCCTTCCACCCCATCGGCAGCGGCCCTTTCCGCTTCGTCAGCCAACTGCAGGATGACGAAGTGATTCTCGAGCGGAGTGACAATTCCTGGCAACCGCCTCCCGCTATTGCGCGCATCCGCTTCGCAGTCGTGCCCGACGCGATTACCCGTGCACTCGAACTGGAGAAGGGCTCGGCGGATGTGTGCATCAATTGCCTGACCGCGGACATGGTCTCCGCGCTAGCCAAGCGTCCCAATCTGCAGGTGGAGAGCGGTCCCGGCACCAATCTGAACTACATCTCGTTTAACACTCAGGACAGCGTGTTGCGCGACCTCCACGTGCGTCAGGCCATTGCCTATGCCATGAATCGGCCCTTGATTATAAGCTCCCTATGGCGAGACCGCGCCCGGCTGGCGGATAGCCTGCTGCCGCCGGAGCACTGGGCGTGGACTGGCGACGTCCAGCAGTACCCTTATGACCCAGCAAAGGCAAACGCGCTTCTGGATGCAGGCGGATGGAAGCGAGGCAAGGATGGCGTTCGCTTTCATCTGACCATGAAGACCTCTACCGACGAGACCAGCCGGCTGCTGGCCATGATTCTGCAACAGCAGTTGCGCGAGATAGGGATTGCGCTGGAGGTGCGCAGCTTTGAGTTTGCCACCTTCTTTTCCGATGTCAGCAAGGGTGCTTTCCAGATGTACACCTTGCGCTGGCAGGGTGGCAATGAAGATCCCGATATCTTCCGCTACGCCTACGACAGCCAAATGTTTCCGCCACACGGTGCCAACCGTGGCCGTTATGTGAATGCGGTACTGGATGGATTGATCAGAGAGGGTGCCATGTCGGGCGACCAGGCTATCCGCCGCACCGATTATGTGAAGGTGCAGCAAATACTCGCTGCCGAGCTGCCTTCGATTAACCTGTGGTATCTGGACACGGTGCTGGTGCACACCAGACGGCTACAGAAGATCCATCTTTCCAGCTCCGGCAATTTCGATTTCCTGCGAACGGCCACGGTGACAGAAAGATAACCGCAGGTCCCTCCACTCCGCTTCGCTCCGGTCGAGTGACACATTTAAGTTCAAGTCTCCAACAAGTTTTTTCGTAGGGAGCCGTAGTTTACAGTGCGACTTGTCATCCACTAATGGCACTTCACCTACTAAGCAAGCGAAATTTGTCTATCCCGACCGGAGCGTAGCGACCTGTGGTTTGCTGCAACGGGCAACCGATGCCGACGGAAGCTCTACCTTACGCCTTGTCATCCCGACCGGAGCGTAGTGGAGGGATCTGCGGTTTGCTGCCTCCACTCTTCGCTTAGGTCAGCCCACGTGGTGTTTGTTTGTTCGATGAGCCATATTTTCTTCGACCTCCTCCATCCCTTGATTTGCTTTTCTCGATTGATTGCGTTACGAACGTATTTATAGCGCTAGAACCAAACGCGTCGATTGCAATGGTAAATCTCTGTGAGCCCGGGAACCGCCGACCGTCGATGTTCATCAACCCTACGTTCTATGCTATTAGTCATTCCGCAATAGAGAACGTGGGCTCGGCTGGCGACTATATAAACGAGGTAGTGATGATCTCGCTTGCTCATCCCAAAACTCAGTGGCCGTTAAAAGTGAGAACCGCAGGTCCCTCCACTGCGCTTCGCTCCGGTCGGGAGGACAAGGGTAGAGTGTTACGCCTCCGTCGAATCGGATGCCGAACGAGGGGATGTACATCAATGCACTTTGTAAAGCATCGCCGCATGCGGGGCAAGCGAACCCGTAAGCGAACCGGCCGTGCCCAGTTCCTTGCGCGCCCATAAATCGCGCACGGCGTGACTACCCTCAGACAAACCGAGATCCTTCCACCCTAGGCTGACTTCCCGCGCAGAATCCCCCAGGTTAAAAACCGCCACATAACGGCCCTGCCCGACCTCGGGGACAGCCGTCCAAATCACCAGCGACCCGCTCCGCGATAGTTCGCGATTCTCCCTTGAGTGCTGATCGACCGCAATTACTTCCGGGTTCGTGTAGAGCGCCAGGGTTGCCGCATCCATGCGGGTCAGATTCGTGCCGGCGACCAGCGGAGAGCGCGCCATCGACCACAGCGTCATCAGCGTCCTCGATTCATCCGCCGTCAGGCGCGACATCCGTGGCTCGCCCCACCCCGGCCTCGGGCCAAGATAGCCGAGTGGCAGCATATCCGCATCGGGCCAGTGACCGACCTCAATGTGCGGAGCCCACTGTGCGGTGCGATCGAATTGCCTCACCAGTCCCGCTGGAAAGGTCTGCCCCGCAGGAGCTAACCACGTATCCCACATGTCGTCAGAGATCCGCCACTGTTGCGCATACTTACGCACGTCGTCGGCTTCTTCAATCGGAGTCGGCCCAGGGAAAGGCTCAATACCATCGGACGCCCGGTTTTATGGAGAGCAGCACTCATCATGTGGATCTCGTCGGCCTGATAGGGTCTGGAAATGCAGTCAACCTTGATGAAATCCACTCCCCATCCAGCGTACAGCTTGGCGATGGAATCGTAATAGGCCTGCGAGGCTGCATTTGCCTTGAGTCCATAGTTATCCGAATTCCATCTGCAGGTATCCGCGGTGTTAGCCGCGTCCGCTGCATGAAACCCAGACCCAGCGATGGGCAGGTTCTTCTCCACCGCTTCGCGGGGAATGCCGCGAATGATATGAAGGCCGAACTTGAGCCCCAGCGAGTGGACCCAATCGGCAAGAGGCTTAAAACCCGCCCCGCCCGCCGCGGAGGGAAATCGATTGTCCGCCACCAGGTAGCGCCCGGTGGCGTCGATCACAAATCCCTGCGCGGCACCCTTCTGTCCCGGATGCTGCAGGTACCAGCCTTCATCGACCACAACATATTGCCATCCCAGTGGCTGCAAACGGCGGTGCAACCAGAGTACGTTCGTTTTGTACTCCGCCTCGGTGACAGTCAGCCCATAAGAATCCCAGCTGTTCCACCCCATGGGAGGAGTGGGCGCGAGCTCGGTCGCGGCAAGGCAAGGCAATCCGCTCAATGCGATCAGTACAGCCAGGATTCTGCAAATCATGGGGTGAAGGTTCCTCCAGAAATGGCGCGCAAGCCAGTCTAGAAGAATTTCTTTACCAAGTCTTCTTGATCCACCGTATCTGCCTCAGAGGGGCGGAAGCTTAGCTGCCTTTCTCGATCACTGCTTCCGGATGAGCGCCGTATTCCGCCCAGGAACCGTCATACAGGCTCACCTGCTTGGCGCCAACAACTTCGAGGCCGAGCGCGATCACAGCAGCAGTAACGCCGGATCCACACGTGGTCGTGATGGGCTGTTTCGTGTCCACACCTTTTGCAGCGAAGATACGTCGGAGTTCGTCGGCGCTCTTCAACCTGCCCTCTTCGACGAGTTCCGTGAAGGGCATGCTGGTTGCTCCCGGCATATGTCCGGAGCTTATGCCTGGCCGCGGCTCCGGTAAGGTTCCTGCAAAGCGGCCACCTGAGCGTGCATCCAGAATTTGCGCGTGAATCGATATCATCTGCTGTATCTGGGAAAAGTCTTTCACCGCATCCGGGTTAAGTTTGGCGTGAAAGCTGGCTACTGCGCGGTGAACCTGCCCAGTCCCCGTGGGGAGACCGGCATCGATCCAGGCGCGAAGGCCTCCGTCAAGAAGGTAGACGTTCGGAGCCCCGAAGGTCTTGAGTATCCACCACGCCCGCGGGGCGGAGAAGACGCCCTCCTGCTCATAGATGACTATGTCCATATCATCGCCGACACCGAGGGCCGACATGCTACGTGAGAAAACCTCGGGCGACGGCAGCATGTGGGGCAGTTGCGTAGAGTGGTCAGAGATCTCTTCGATATCAAAGAAGATTGCGCCAGGAATATGTTTCTCGAGATAGCGCGCGCGGGTGTCTACCGGTGGAGTGACGCCGACTGGAGGAAGCGTAGCATCAAGGATAACGACGCCTGGATGGTGCAAACGGCCGGCTAACCAGGAAGTAGCGACGAGAGGGTTCATGGCAACCAGCTTACTTGAAGAGATCGGGGACATCGCTGACAGGCGGTTACCTACCGTGAATGTCCCCTTCTGTCAGCGTGCTGGGTCCAGGAGAGCTAACTGCACATAGTTTGGTGCCCGATTCACGGCCACCTGCGAGCGTCTCTCCGCTTTCGACTTGTTGCAAACAAGGTGGCTGCTATTCCCCGTGATCCAAACCTCACGCAGAAAGTATCTGTCGCCATACCTGGTGAACACCGCCTTGCTAGTTTTCCCTGGTCGGCCGTCATTGGCCAACTGCGTTATAGCCAGCCCGGAGGCCGATTTCCCCTGGATGAGCAGGGTTTCGGCGCGATCCATGCGAATGGTGTAGACACCGGCCGTAAAGTGCTGCCCGGTCGCACTCTGAAAGGCGAACGGCACGTTTACCTTGGCTATAAATCCGGAGTCTTGCGCATGTAACGCCGGCGCCAATGAAGCGACGGCGATAACAGCGGCGATTAAGGTTGCGGGAACTTTCAACAGCGAAAAAGTGCTCATGGCGTTTCTCCTTATGGAGGCGTCTCATAGAACGCCTTCACTTACTAAGGCGTAAGGGCATCCCCAAAAGGGCAACGATCCCAAAATTTATTTACTCTATCGGGCCGCTGTGTATCTTGCACCTCGCTAAGGGCACGGGAAGCACTGCGATGGGTATCATGCATTTATCCGCCTAGTTATGCGCAGGAATTTCCACTTTTATAATCGTATTTCCACAACAGAAAATTATAGGAAGCAACGGCATTTCTGTCAGGAGAGAGTACTATTTGTTTCAGAGGAAGAGTGATCTTCCAGAAGGAGAGGGCGGACTTACAGCCGGCCGCGAGAATCGGCAACGAGGATCGATCCAGGTAACTGGAAACGGACGGCGAAAGGAAAGCTCCTGCAGCGAGTGGGATCATAGAAGAGTGAGGTAAAAACACGGGCTTCGCCTGTGGGTGCCAAGCAATTCCGTGATAACAAGCGTTGTGATCTGGGACCAGAACCAGATCTCTGAAAATCGGAACTGAGAGGGCGAGGTCTCGCAAGAGAAATCGCCCTTTCGCTTTTGTGCTCTATGTAACTAGATTGGCAGCGATCCGCATTCATGCGTGGGTAAGTTGTCTCGTCGCTGTGTCCGTCGCTATCGCGATAACTCCTTCAGGTAATGCCGGAACGTGAACAAAGCGACTCGATGGGCTAGAGGCGACCAACTCCTGGCCAATCCCGAATCCCGGGAACACTCGACGGAGTGGAGAACATAAGGTCGGCACGTTGTCCGTAAGGGAGCGACTGTTCCATTCGCCAAACCCAAAAACACCCCCTGCAGACCAGGTGGTCCCTTCATATCTTCGTTCTCCAGTCGAAGCTGCAGATGTATGTTCAATTCCGGACATGCTTGTGCGAACCCGGACGGCGGCTGGTCGAATTCAATCCAAGTCATCCCATGTTTCTAATCACTTGGAACTTGGTCTCGTTTGGCGCCCCACGTGCCGTCAGGGTGATATTAGAACCAGGGGCAAGGCGCGACCCTAAGGTGAACGATGACACTTCTGCAGGATCTGCGTTACGCATTCCGTCAACTGCTCAAGGCGCCCGGATTCACCTTAACGGCAGTTATGACCTTGGCGCTGGGCATCGGAGCCAATACCGCCATCTTCACCCTGGTGGACGCGGTGCTGCTCAAGCCATTGCCGTTTGCAAATCCGGAGCAGATTTACCGCATCGGCGATGGCGATCTCTGCTGCGAGTGGGCCGGCCTCCAGGACTCGTGGAGCATCTTCGACTATCCGTTCTACCAGCACCTGACAAAGAATACGCCGGCCTTTGAGCAGATCGCAGCCTTTTCCGGCAGCAGATATGCAATGAACATTCGCCGCGCGGGGTCGGATGCAGCAGCCCAAAACACGAAAAGCGAGTTCGTTTCCGGCAATTACTTCTCTACCTTTGGGGTTCAGCCAGCCGCCGGCAGGCTAATCAGTTCTTTCGATGATCGACCGTCTGCCCCGGCTGTGGCGGTGATGAGCTACCGTCTGTGGCGAGAGAACTACGCGGCCGATTCCTCGATCATCGGTTCAACGTTCACCTTTAATGGCTTGCCGGTTACGGTCGTGGGCATCACCGCGCCGCAGTTCTATGGCGACCGGCTGGAGAGCAATCCAGCCGACCTATGGATTCCACTGCATCAGGAGCCAGTCTTCGAGGAGCAAGGGGACACGACAAATCTGTACACGCCTGGAATGTCGTGGCTCTATCTCTTTGGCCGGCTAAAACCCGGGATGAACCCTGCCACGGTGCAAGCACAACTGACCCTTCAGCTCCGCCAGTGGCTAAGCAGTGAGAGAACGCTTAGTAAGACTGACCTCGCGGCGCTTCCCAAGCAGCAGATCCGGCTTACTCCGGGTGGCGGCGGCATCTCCCAATTTAGAAGCAGATCGAGAAACGGCCTCTATCTACTCTCGATGGCGTCCGTGCTCGTTCTGTTGATCGCCTGTGCGAACCTGGCCAACCTGCTGCTTGCCCGCAGCGCGGCCCGACGGCAGCAGACGTCTCTGCGGCTCTCTCTTGGGGCCACACGCCTGCGGCTGATTCGCGCCGTGCTGACGGAAAGCGTACTCCTCTCGTTGATTGGCGGCGCGGCCGGCGTGTTGCTGTCTTACGCAGGCGCAAAGGCTCTCCTGCTGATGGCCTTCCGTGGGGCCACGTACGTTCCCATCAACACTTCTCCCTCATTGCCGGTTCTGGGTTTTGCTCTGTTGACCTCCATCATTACGGGAGTGATTTTCGGGGTCGCGCCGGCTTGGATCGGCACCCATGCCGACCCTTCGCAGGGCCTGCGCGGTGGCGCCCGAAGCATGGGAAACCAACCGATCCGGCCGCAGAAGGTGCTGGTGGTGGTGCAGGCGGCGCTCTCGATCGTGCTGCTGGCTGTGGCTGGGCTGGTGATGCAGAGCTTGCGCAATCTTGAAAACGTGAACATGGGTTTTGAGACTCAGGGGCGGCTCATCGCCTCGATCGATCCCCTAGGCGCCGGCTATAAACCTGAACAACTCCCAGCTCTCTATGAACAGGTGGAGGATCGCCTGGGCAGGATTCCCGGTGTGCAGAGCGCAAGTTTCTCGCGCTTCAGCCCGCAGGATGGCTGCTGTATGACCATGGATATTTCCATCGGAGGGCGTTCCGAGAGTTGGATTGGTGACACGGACGTGATCGCTCTCCGCATCAGTCCGCACTACTTCGAGACGATTGGTACGCCGGTGCTCCGGGGCCGCCCCATAACAAACCAGGACACGGCATCGTCGCAGCCTGTGGCCGTGGTTGACGACGCCTTCGCGCGCACATTTTTCCGCGGTGAAGACCCGCTGGGAAAGCGCTTCGGCCTTTCCTTGCCTGGCCATGGATACGACTATGAGATCGTCGGCGTGGTGAAAGACACGATGTACCAGAGTCCCACATCGGCGCATATGCCGATGTACTTTGTGCCCTTTGCGCAGACGATCCATTACCCGCAGACCGGCTACGCTCGCCTGGAGACGTCCACGCTGTATTTCCGCTCCATTCAGCTGCGTGTTGCCGGGGCGCCGGAGGGCTATGAGAATTCGCTGCGCAATGCGCTCGCCGGCATCAATCCCGACCTGTCTCCCACCAGCGTTATGACCTATAGCGAGCAGGTAGCCATTCAGTTTAACCAGCAGCGTCTGATGGCTCGACTCACCGGCCTCTTCAGCCTGCTTGCGCTTCTGCTGGCCTCGATCGGCCTGTACGGAGTGACGGCTTATAACGTTGCTCGCCGCACCAACGAGATTGGCATTCGCATGGCCCTGGGAGCCGATCGCGGCAAGGTCGTCGGTATGGTTCTGCGCGGGGCATTCGCCCAAATCGGAATTGGACTCTGCATCGGCATACCTCTGGCCATAGTCTGCGGGCGCTATCTGGCACATCAACTCTACGGTGTCGGCCGCTTCGATCCGCTGGTACTTAGCGGAGCTGCTTTTGCTCTTGTTGCTTGCGCCCTGATCGCCGGAGTGCTGCCTGCGCGCCGTGCCGCTTCCATTGAGCCCTCAGAGGCCCTCCGGGCGGAGTAGCCATCCATCGTCGATGCGCCCTCGCCCCCCCAGTGCGGAAGGGGTGCAAACCCCTTTCTGCACGGTGGAAAGGCCGCCGTCCTTCCTGGTATCCTCGCCACTCTTAGCGACCGATCCCGACATGAGTCCAGAGTGAAGCTGGACCGCAGGCAAGTGCTGACAGATGATCAAATGCCAATCTCGTTCCATTACATCCGTTACGATCGCGCCATGATATTGCGGATGTAGGCCAGATTTCTACGCAAGTCGGCGTCTAATTGCTTCGCGGGCACATCCGTCTCCAGGTTGGCATAACCGGAGAACTGGATATCCCGGATGGCTCGCATGATGGGCCCAAACTGAATGCTCCCCTCGCCGAGGTAGTGCGGATTATCCTTCAAGTGGAACTGGCAAATCCGGTCTTTTCCCAGCCATCGAATCTCCTTCACTGGGTCGAATCCCGCCTCGGTCGAGTTACCCACGTCGTAGTACACCAACACGCTCGCGGAACGGGACCGCTCCATGATGCGCACGTTATCCTCCGCGGAAATGGTGTCTTCGAGGCCGAGGATGACACCCGCTTTGGTTGCCTCCGGCGCCAGGTCGCGCAGCGCATCACCGACATAATCCATTTCCGCCTTCGTCTGTAGAGCCCAGCGGCCGAAGAAGGGCAGGAGAAGTACCTTCGTGTCCAGCGCTTTCGTGAGCCGAATGGAGTCGAGTACCCACTTCCGGGCCAGCGGATCGCTCTTCAGGCCATTGTCGTGCAGCCGATCGACGCAAGTCCCGTCGATCGGAATTTTATATTGCCGGGAAAGGCTGAGGTATCGGGCAATCACTGCCGGATCGTCAACCGGCATCTTGTCATCGACCAGCTTTCGCCCGAAGGATATTTGCACTCCTTCAAAGCCTAGCTTTGCGGCCAGGGGCACTGCCTCTGTGTCTGCACCCAGGTTCAGATTCCAGTCAGTCACGCCGATGCGGAGCGGCTCCTCTCGGGCAAATGCCAACCGGGAGTATATTCCGGCAGCTATGCCAGAACCGATAAATTTACGGCGCGTTGTCTTGAACATCGGAAACCTCTCCAGCTTGGCACCCGCTGTTATGGCGTGGCCTTTAGATCCCTTGTATCAAACTAGCCGCGGTCTCGGCGGCGTCCGCGTGGACAACTATAATGCTGGAGAACGAACGTGTCACTCAATCCTTATCTGACGTAGCGCCGCAGTTGGCGCTTGGATTCCAAGAAAGAGAGAAAACTGTGGCCCCCTACGGAGGAACCCTCATGCCAAACGGAAATATGACCCGGCGTGCTTTACTCGGATCCGCTACGGCAGCAGCGTGTTTGGCAGCCTTGCCTAAAGCAGGAGCGCGCACGAAAGAATGGAAGCCGCGCCTCGGCATTTTGGCCAAATATACCGAAGCGAACGTTGACTTCGCCATCCAGGAAGGATTCAACAACATGATCCTGAACGCCGGAGCGGGGAACCAGGGTTAGATACGACGAAGCTCACGGACGAAGAAATCGGACGCATCAAGAATCATCTGTCGTCGAAGAGCATGCACGTTTCGGCCCTCCAGGTAAATGCAAATCATATCGCGGCGGATCCGGCGGAGCGCGAGCGGGAAAACAGCGACTTCGTGAAAACCATCGAACTGGCGGGTAAGCTGGGCGTTCCTTATATAGGCACCCAGTCCGGCAAAGATGCCTCCAAAACATTCGAAGCGCAAGTGGACGAGATCGTGCGCGTCTACCACGAAAAGTATTTTGCCGCTTGCCAGCAGTACAAGGTGCGCATCTTATGGGAGCCCTGGCAGGGCGGCCCCAACATTGCCACCAGCCCGGTGGGATTCGAAGCGCTCTTCAACGCCTTCAAGGATTCTCCCTACGTCGGCCTGCAATACGATCCCTCTCATCTGCTGTGGCAGATGATGGATCCCATCCAGACGGCGAAAGACTTCATTGACAAGATCTACGACGTACATCTGAAGGATACGCAAATTCATTGGGACATCGTGCGCCGAGGGGGAATCGTGCCCGTGAACAAGGCCCGTTGGTGGCAATTCCGCATTCCTGGTATGGGCAGTATCAATTGGCCAGGATTCTTCAGCGTTCTGCAGAGCGTTGGCTATGAGGGCGCGATGAGCATTGAGCACGAAGACGATCTCTACGGCGCATCCGAAAATCCGGGCCCGGATTTTAGCGAACCTTACAAGGTCGGGTTCCGCATGGCTAAACGCTATCTCAACCAGTATGTGCCGGTATAGGTCGTGGCAACGATCCCGAAATTGCTCTTCGTATTGCTGGTTGGCGTCGTGGCCGGACTGATAAGCGGCTTGTCTATCCGAGGGCAGCAGGTCAAGACGCCGCCCGGCTACTTGATTACCGAAGCCGAGATAACCGATCCGGCTGCCTTACAAACCTATGGGGATAAGCTCGCTGCAACACTGGCGCCTTTCTCCACCATCACTACGTCGTTCGTACCAGCAAAATTCAGGCTCTCGAGGGCGATGCGCCAAAGAGCCGGGTCGTGATCATCGCGTTCGACAGCGTAGAGAAGTGCGCCTGAGTGGTATGACTCGCCGGCCTATACAGCGATCAGGCCAATCCGGCAAAACGCGGCGAAGGCCCGCATATTCATCGCAGAGGGTCTGGCCCCTCAGTGACAGCGGAGGGCATCCGCGCCACGAAAGTCCGCCACACATAACGTCCCTGATGCTCCAGGTCATCGGCAATCGGTTCGGTTGCATTTGTTTTCTTCGTCGTTGGTGATCCCCATCACAGACAACTGCCATGTCTCGCAGGACAATTGATTTGGATCCTCGATCGTTACAGCATGCTTTGCATGAGAGCCGGCGTAATCGAACGTGCCACTGGATTCCGTTGGCTTCTCGTGCAAACTCTCCTGGCCGTCGAAACCGACGCGGGTCCATCACCGCCGATGGGATCGATACTCGTGCGGGTTTAGGTAAGCGAATCCCAACAAAGGAGTAATTATGTCTACCGTTCTTGCAACGAAACCCAATATGTCCAGCAAAACAACCATCCAGTTCCCCCAAACCGTTAACTTCATCGACGAACTGGAGGCACTTAGCCGCGAAACGGCCAGGCGCGCTTTTAACCTTTTTCAACAGCGCGGGCGAATGGATGGATCGGATTTAGAGGATTGGCTTCGCGCGGAAGCAGAGCTCCTGCGGCCCGTTCCTATCGAAATGAACGAATCGGATGAAAGCTTCATGATCCGTGCCGAGGTACCCGGCTTCGATGCCAGGCATCTCAGTATTCAAGCGGATTCAGGTGCCCTCTACATTCGCGGTAAAAATGAATCCAAGAAAGAGGAGAAAAAGGGTGGTGAACTCAAATACAGCGAATTCTCCGCCACCGAGCTGTGCCGTCGTATTGCACTGCCAAGTTCCATTGATCCGGAGAAGATTACGGCCCGGTTGGCGAGCGGGGTGTTGGAGATCACCCTGCCCAAAGCCGCACCACCGAAAACTATCGAAGTGAAAGCGGCTTGATTCGGGATGGTCGCCGGCTCGAGAAGACCTAATCGATCGCCCGAGCCGGCGAGAAAAGCTATTCTGCAAGCTTGTCGAGCCTGGTCGGGTCCAGTATGACCAACGACGCTCCCTGACGCTCTACCATGTGATTGCGCTCGAACTGATTGAGCAGGCGGGTCACCGTTTCGCGCGAGGTGCCCGCCATATGAGCGAGTTCCTCATGGGTAAACACCAGAGTGAACCGGCGCGGAACCTTGCCTCGCGCGGCGGTAGCCGACCAGTCCAGCAGCAAGCGCGCCAGCCGTCCTGAGGCCGAACTGCACAGCGCAAGTCGCCGGGTATCCAAGAACAGCTCCCGATATTGGTTAGCGAGCACCTGCGCCGCTTTGCGCGCTACTTCCGGAAATGTTTCCAAAAGCCACAGCAGCTCCGGACGGGGGACGCCTATAACCTGCGCAGGTTCGAGCGTTTGCGCGGTCACCTCATAAGGCAGGTCATTGAGTGCTGCGTTGAGACCCAGGATATCTCCCGGACCGGCTATTCTGATGATCATCCGGCGGCCTTCTCGGGAGGTACTGAAAAGCTTCACCCACCCCTGGTTAATGAGAAAGACTTGATTTGAGCATTGGCTCTCCTGGAAAATCATCGCCTTTTTGGGAAGGGCGAGGCACCTACCCGTCTCACCGAATCGCCGTAACGCGCGATCACTCGACTTATAAGACGTCCCGAGCAATAGCTGCCCGCGAGCAGAGGACTCCATAGGCGATCTCCCGATGCCAGAAACCAACTGGGGGTTGCCTCCAGGACGAGCAAAAAGACTTCGTGTCGATTATTGCAATGGACGAGACGGCGTGTTGCCGCCGCAGGAACAAGCCGCGGCGCCGTGCCGCACCGCCTACTTGTCTCTGGCGACCGCTGGCAAAGCCCGGGTTTCTCCTGTTCCACCCTTCTTAGCATACATCGACTAAAGTCCGGTAAAGCGTAGACGATACGTATATCTCAGGGGTTATACTAACCGCGCTCCAGAAAGAGAGGAGAAATCTATGTTGAGAGCATGTTCTCTAGCGTTTTGTTTCGTTGGATTGCTCTCGTTCGCTTCCTTTGCCGCAAGTGCTCAAGAAGTCGTTCATGCCTTGGCAGGAATCGTTACGTCCATCAATCCGACGGAAAAGACAATCACCATTAACACCGACGACGGCTCAGTAGAAGTTTTCAAATATATGACGAAATCGAATGTCGCACTCGACTTTGAAAAGAACCTTCGAGCCGACTCAACTCCTGCAGACGCTTTCACCCAAAAGGGGGCTCATGCGATCGTCTATTATTTCGGCGAGGGATTCGAGCGCAGGGCGGTCGCATTGCAGGACCTTGACGGACCGCTTAAGAAGATAAGCGGCGAGGTTTCCAAGTTCGATAGACATCAACATCTGCTCATCATCAAAGACAGTGCCGGCGTCACCGAGTCATTCCATGTTGATCCCAAAACAGTGGCGGAGACGGATGTGGGTGTAGTGGAAGGTTTGCGGTTCGATCCGCGGAAAGGTACCGAGGTTCGCGTGACCTCCACGATCGCGAATGGCAACCAGGAGGCGCTGTTCATCCGTAGCCAGTGAAGTAGTAGCGCGGATGCATAGGTCTGCGGCCTCGTGATTGGTCTTTCACCCCGGCCAACAAGGGCGTGCACAACTCTGGACACTCTACCCGTTCCGTTTACATAGAAGGAACGGGCCGGCTCCGGGCTTGTCCAGAGGGGTCGCCGCCACCCCTCGGAGACTCGCTGCGGGCTGATGCGCAGATTGTGTGGAGAGCCGCGCGCGCACAACTGTCGGCACACAAGAGAGTATCCTGAATTCAGGCATGAGAGTTCTGATTTCGGGTGGGGGAATTGCGGGCCCCACCCTGGCTTACTGGCTGCTACATTACGGATACAAACCCACCATCATAGAAGCCGCGCCGCACCTCCGCACCGGCGGCTACGTGATTGATTTCTGGGGCGCGGGCTACGACGTCGCTGACCGCATGGGGTTGTTGCCGCAGATCCGCAGCAAAGGATATGCCGTCCAAGAGGTAAGAGTCGTTGGCCCAAGCGGCAAACGTTTGGCCGGATTTCCAGCGGAGGCATTTTCCCGCATGACACGCGGTCGCTTTGTCAGTCTTCCTCGAGGAGATCTTGCAGCCTCAATATTCGAGGCCATCGAAGGCAAAGTTGAAATGATCTTCGATAATAGTCTGAATCGCGTGGAACAAACCAACGAAGGGGTTGCCGTCACCTTCGAGAGTGGAGAAACCCGCGAATTCGACCTCGTGGTTGGAGCAGATGGACTTCATTCGCGGGTTCGCCAGCTGGTTTACGGAGAGGAGAATCAATTTGAACGATATTTGGGTTACAAAGTGGCAGCGTTCGAGGTCCAGGGCTACAGGCCGAGGGACGAACTAGTTTATGTGATGTACACGCAGGTGGGACGGCAGGTGGTACGTTTTGCCATGAACGATGACCGCACTATGTTTCTCTTGACGTTTGCCGACGAAAATATAACAGTCCTCGATAACACCGTCGTTCAAAAGGCAGTTTTGCGCGAGCGTTTCAAAGACGGCGGGTGGGAGTGTGCAAAGATCCTGCAGGCTCTGGACACCTGCAATGACCTCTACTTCGATCGCGTGAGCCAGATACAAATGAATCCACAGAGAGGCTTGTGGACGCGGGGAAGGGTTACGTTGGTGGGCGACGCGGCCTGCTGCGTCTCTCTTTTGGCTGGACAAGGATCAGCTTTGGCCATGGTGGCGGCTTATATCCTTGGGGGCGAGCTGCACCGCGCGAATGGTGACTATGTAACGGCGTTTAGACGATACCAGGATCTCTTTGCACCCTTCATTCTCAAAAAGCAGAAAGCGGCTCTCCGCTTCGCCGGAACATTTGCACCCAAGTCGAACTTCGCGGTGTTCCTGCGTAACCAGGTCTTCCGGCTTATGGCTATACCCGGGGTTGCGGATCTTGCTGTGGGGCGCGATCTCGCCGATGCGATCGCCTTACCGGATTACGGGTAGCCACGACACTGCATCGGCCGGTAGCGTACTTTCTAACCCGCTAGTTTTTGGTTGTTATCCGCTGTCCAGTAGGGTGCGTAGCCGTAGTGTTGATGCAGACGCAACTCGTATTCGCGGCTGACTGGTGAGTCGGGGTTCCATGCAGGGCTCTCGTAAATAGCCTCGCGGGACATATTTGCGCGAATCTCGCGCTTCGCCCAATGCACGCTCTTGATCCATTGCGGTCTTAACAGAACCTTTTTACATGGCCACCAGTTCTTCGTGTCAACGATCAAATACCGGATTTGCCAACTTTCGTCGTCGAGGAGAAAATCTTCGAGATGTCCAATTTCACCATCCACCGTTTCGATATGGTAGCCGGAGACTTTATTCGCACTCCGTAAATGCGGGTCGGGCGAGATCTCTTTCATCCCAGCTTTTGACCTGCTTCGCGGAGCATCTGCGAGCGCATGCGGAGTAGGCCACGAACCCCATACGTCGCTACCCTCCCAGTAGAATGGCCACCCAAAATGGCGATGGTGCTCGGCCTCGCTCTGGCGCGATATGGGCCGATGGAGTTCAATGGGGGGACTATTTTGGACTTGCTCCCGCGTCAGGTTCACATAGATGTGCAAAGGGCTCAGAGCCGGACGCCCCAAAGCCACGGGAGAAATTAGGACCTTCCGTCCGGAAAAGATGATGCCGGTCGCAACCACGATATAGCGGATGGTCCAGCGATGATCGTCGAAATAGAAATCGCTGACCGACCCGATATCTGTATCGATTGCTCCGATGGTATAGCCGTGAAGATCCTTTGTTCTACGCAGCCGCATGGCTCTGTTTTGCCGGTCGGCAGAATATTCGCTACTTATGCCGACTAGACTATTTTACTCCCGGCCGAATCCAATGGAGTGTGGACCGGGACGCATTGGCCGGCCTTCTTGCGCGTTGCATCGCGTTTCTGTAGTTACCCGTCGATCCATGGGAAGGAAGGTGCAGATTTCTTGAAGACCGCAGACAGGCCGCGACTCCTTCTGGATTCGGTTGTGCTCGGAGTCATCGGCGGGCTGAGCGCGCAGTTATTTATGTGGACGCTGCGGCTCTCGGCGAAGATATTCCTCTTCTCCCTCTCCGGCTATCACCCACCGGGGCTTCAAGAAGAGGGGGGAGTTCTTCGTCAGGTGGTTGGGCCTCATGGGCTGTGGCTGATTCCTCTCGCCACAACCGTCGGGGGGCTACTCTCGGGAGCGCTGGTTTACGGTCTGGCGCCAGAAACAGAGGGGCACGGCACAGACACGGTGGTAAAAGCCCTTCACTGGACTGGCGGAGCCATCAGGGCGCGCGTAGCCCCGGTAAAGATGCTGGCCTCCGCAATTACGATCGGTTCCGGAGGATCCGCGGGGCGCGAAGGCCCCACCGCCCTGATCACAGCCGGTTTTGGCTCGTTCTACGCAAAGCTGCTTCACCGCTCCGAGTATGAACGACGATTGATCGTCTTGATGGGCATGACTGCCGGGCTTTCGGCAATTTTCCGCTCCCCGATCGGCACTGCTATCTTCGCCGTCGAAGTGCTCTACGGCGGAATGGACTTCGAGGCTGGTGCGCTCATCTACTGCATGCTGGCTGCAATCATCGCCTATGCCGTGAACGGGTGGTTCGTCGGATGGCAGGCACTTTTTCAGGTTCCCTCTCATCTGTACGCCGCTGGTGTCTCGGACTACGGTTGGTATGTTGTTCTTGGCTGCGCCAGCGGCCTCCTCGCTTCCCTATTACCCGAGTTGTTTTACCGGGTTCGAGATCTGTTTGCAGCGTTACCCATTCCAGCGTGGATCAAGCCCGGTGTGGGCGGTCTTCTGCTTGGCATGATGGCCCTCCGTTTGCCTCAGGTGCTGGGGGGTGGATACGGTTGGATCCAGGAAGCGATCGACGGGCGGCTGGCGTTGGGGCTACTTCTTGTGTTGGTCGTCGCCAAGATGCTGGCGTTGTCGTTGACCGTCGCCTCCGGGGGATCGGGAGGCATCTTTGCACCCAGCCTGTTCGTCGGCGCTATGCTGGGCGGGGTCTTCGCATCCATCGCACATGTCCCTCCGGCGGGCTTCGTGATCGTTGGTATGGCCGCAGTCTTCGCCGGTGCGGCCCGCGTTCCCATCGCCACCTTGCTGATGGTTGTCGAAATGACAGGCGACTACCAGTTGCTGGTTCCTGCTGGGCTGGCGGTCATGCTGAGCTTCGTGATTCAAATCAATCTCTCGTCGTTCTTCAAATACAACAGCCTTTATGAAGCCCAGGTAGCGGGGCGTTCTGATTCACCCGCGCATATCGCCGAGCATGTTCAGATCGCACTGCGGCTCCTGGAGGAGGGCAAGATCTCACTGCCGGAACCAATTACCCATCTTCATCTCGCTGCTCTGTTGAAATCGGGGGTCGCGCTGGATCTTCCCGACGGCTCCCAACTGATGATTGGGGCGCTTCGGCCGGGGAGCCCATGGGTGGGTAAGGCGCTGCAATCGCGCGTTCTTAGCGGCACAATCGCAGATTCAAAGGTTGCGGCAATATTGCGCGGCAAAACAGTTTTGCGCGCCAGACCTGACACTGTCTTACAACCGGGTGACCGCCTCCTGATGATCGCCTCCCAGCCAGCCCAAGCGGATTTGCTAGCCCACCTCGCTCCACCCTCCCTTTCCATCGACCAGACGGATGCATTGGCCAGCTGATCGCCCCGGGCCGATCTATGTGATTCGTCCGCACGGCGTGTAAGAAGGGCCTCTGGGACGCCACTATGGCACGAATTCACACCGACCGTGTTCTACCGCCAGTTCTCACCCGCCAATAAGCCGGTGCTGACGATCGCCCCCGGAGATACCGTGCACACAACGACAGTGGATGCCGCCGGCACTGACGAAAAGGGTGTAAAGCGAGTGCTGGGCGGCAATCCGGAAACCGGCCCTTTCTATGTCGAGGGCGCCCAACCGGGCGATACCCTGGTGGTCCACCTGTTGAAGCTGCGTCTGAACCGCGACTATGCCATAAGCGACGACGCTATCGATGAGAGCGCGATGAATAGCCGGCTTGCGGTAACGATGAAGGATGCTGGCAAGACGGTACGGTGGCATATCGACACCGCCAAAGGGGTCGCTTATCCGGAGAAAGCAGGACCGGACATGGCCGATTACCGCGTTCCGCTGAAGCCGATGCTGGGCTGTATCGCTACTGCGGTGGGTCCCGCCCAAGCACCGCCACCGACAGGAGACTCCGGTGGGTGGGGCGGGAACATGGACTTCAACGAGATCGGCGAAGGCACAACCATCTATCTACCGGTCGCGAACCCAGGGGCCCTGTTGTACCTGGGCGATGGTCACGCGGAACAGGGGGACGGAGAGTTGAACGGGGACGCGCTCGAGACCTCCATGGACGTAGAGTTTTCGGTGGATGTGATTCTCTGCGACGCATCTTAATGGCCGGCGCATTCAGACCCCGACGCACATCATCACCATGGGGTTATCGGCATCGCTGGACGATGCGCTGAAGGGCGCGACCAGTGGGATGGCCGAATGGCTCAATCAAGGACTACAAGCTGACGCCCTCAGAGACCGCGCAGTTGCTGGGGACGGCCGCGGAGTACAAGGTGAGCGAAGTCGCTGACCGAAATTCCGGGGTGGTATTGAAGATCGATAAGCAACGACTGACGGGATTGGTGAAGAAGACAAACTGAAGCTCGTGAACGATGCGTACCAGGGGCCGCTCCGGCTTGCCGTGGGGCCTGCCAAAGGCATGCGCCACGGCTACCGTAGACCTCAATGGGTATGCGCGCCAGGTTGGCCAGCGGGCATATGTCACAATTACAGTTTTCTTATCAACTGTTGGCTGGAGCGCCGGCTTGCTGCTGCCTGTTGGCCTTGTGGCTTTGCTTGATTTGCTCGTACTGTTGCTTTTGGCTGTCGTTCAGGATGGCCTCGATCTTGCTGTCACTATCCCGGCGAATACCATGTACACGCTGCTTCATATCCCTGGGAACGAGCGTGTTATCGGACCGCACAGCCTGGACCTGCTGATCGCGATCGGCCAGTATCGGCTCAATCCTTGAAACTTGATCCGGAGTGAGGCCGAGAGCTTTGGCCATCCTCTTTGCCTGGTGCTGAGGGTTGGGGACGTGAGCAGGCCGCTGCGATGGCGCCTCCGCAGGCGCCTGGGAAGAGATTGCAGGTGGCGCACTCTGGTCCTGAGCCAGCAGGAGACTGCCTGAAAATCCAGCCATTAATACAGAGCCAATAGCAAGTGAGGGTAAGAAACGACGCATAAAAGACGCTCCTTTGGATTCTTTCTCATAAACGTTCACTACGTCTATGAAGACCCGGTCCCTGGAAAGAGGTTGCGCCGCTGTTTATTTGCACCCAATTCGGCTGATGGAACTTATGAGTGCATTCATCCCCTCGACCAGCCCGATCACCACGGAAATAAGCCGCCGGGATGCCGAATTTTCACCAGTTGGATTCCAGCCAGTAGAATTTGTGACATGAAGAGGGCGCGATCGTGATCAACCGCAGAGACTTTCTGAGACTTTTCGGAGCTGCCGGCGTGGACTGTGCCTCCCAGCCCGCGCCCCCGGTACTCTCACATCACCCTCGTGAATCCCCAAGGCAAGCGATCATCATCCTGGGCGAGTCTGTTCGCTATGACATGTTGAACTGTAATCGGCAAACGGGTTTGAAGACGCCGAACTTCGACCGGATTGCCGCGACCGGCATTAGTTTCGAGCGCGCCTACAACTGCCAGCCTGTCTGTGCGCCCTCCCGTTCGGCGATTTGGACAGGACTCTACCCACACACGAACGGAGTCCTGGGTAACAGCATGCCGCTCGGGAATACAGTTCACACCATCGGTCAGCGGTTGACGGACCAGGGAGTCCATTGCGCATTTATCGGCAAGTGGCATCTAAGCGGCACGGATTACTTCGATACCGGGATACCGGCGCCAGGCTGGGATCCGCATTATTGGTACGACATGCGGACATACCTGGACGAACTCACGCCGGCCGACCGCGTGCGTTCTCGGAGACCGGATACTGGTAATGATCCCACCTGGACCGCGGACAAATGCTACGGTTATCGCTGCACCCAACGTGCCCTGGACTTCCTGGAGAAACACAAGGACGAAGACTTTCTGCTGGTAATCTCTTACGACGAGCCGCACGGTCCGGCGCTGTGCCCGATCGAATATTCGCGGATGTATGAGGACTTCACTTTTCCCACCAATGTGAATGTGAACGATGCGCTCACGGACAAACCCGAGGAACAGCGCGTCTGGGCTATGGCGCGGCTTAAACAGACGCAGCCGCCCATTAATGCCCCTCACTTCTTCGGCGCCCATACCTTCATTGATCACGAGATTGGACGCGTGCTGGATACCGTGGACGTCCATACCCCGAAGGCTTTGTTGCTCTATACCAGCGATCATGGAGTATTTCTTGAATCGCACCGGCTCACTGACAAGGGGCCGGCGATGTATGACGAGATTACGCGAGTTCCCTTCCTTGTCCGTTGGCCTGGTCACGCGCCGGCTAATAAGCGATCCAAGAGCCTGCTCTCGCACATCAACCTGAGCGCGACCATGATGGAGTTCTTTGGATTCGATACGCCTAAGACACTGGAAGGTGGCAGTGCCCTCTCCCTATTCCAGTCTCCCAATACAACGGTTCAGAAAGATGTCTTCATCGAGTGGAGCCGGTACGAGGTGGATCATGACGGCTTTGGAGCTTTCCAACCGATACGCTGCATTTGCGACGGTCGATACAAGCTGATCATCAACCTGATGACCACGGACGAGTTGTATGATCTGCAGGCAGATCCGTCGGAGATGAACAACCTCATCCAATCCAGTGAGCATGCGGTGGTGCGCGATCAGTTGCATGACCGGCTGCTGGACTGGATGAACACTTCCCGCGATGCGTTCCGCGGTTATTACTGGGGACGGCGTGAGTGGCGGCCACATTTCGCCGTAACATGGGAGAATGCCGGCTATACGCGGCAACGCGAGGACGACGGCTATCTTCCGCGCGAACTGGACTACGATACGGGATTGACAATGATTGCGGCAACTCGACCTAAGAAGTAAGAGATGGCAGCGGATCCCATCGAATCGATGACGAACGCACGGAGGAGATAGGGATGGTTGCAATCACCCGTCGGGCATGGCTGCAAGGTGCGGCTGCCCTGGCGTTTACGTCGCACACATGGGCCGGCAAGACTGCGGTGGCCGCGGCAAAGGTGTTGGACCTGCCTCACGCGCGGCCGGCCGCGGGGGCACGGCATTTCACGAGTGAAGCCGTCGAGGCAGCCATCCAACAGGTAAAAAAGCAAAATACCTGATGTGCCACTGGCCACGATCTTCGAGAATTGCTTTCCCAACACACTGGATACAACCGTATTTCCCGGCACCTACGGCGGCAAGCCGGATACCTATGTCGTGACCGGCGACATCGATGCCATGTGGCTGCGCGATTCCTCTGCGCAGGTAATGCCGTACCTCGGCCTGGCGAAGCAGGACCCTCGACTCCGCGAGCTGCTGGAAGGAGTCATTCGCCGCCAGGCGCGCATGATCCTGATCGACGCCTATGCCAACGGGTTTATGCGCGATACTACGTCGCCGCCGTTGCCTTGGGCATTGAAGGATAAGACGAAACACTATCCCGGGGTGGGGGAGCGCAAGTGGGAAGTGGACTCGCTTTGCTATCCCATACGCCTGGCTTACGGCTACTGGCACCGAACGGGGGACACGGGACCTCTCGATGCACAGTGGAAAGAGGCGGCGTGGACGATTGTGCGGACGTTCCGCACGCAACAGCGTAAGCAGGCTCCGGGTCCCTATTCCTTCCAGCGCGAATCAGAGACGCCGACGGATACGCTAGCGCTGGACGGATTCGGGAGTCCTGCGATCCCGGTAGGGATGATCTTTTCGATGTTTCGCCCATCGGACGATGCCTGCACTTATCCACTCTTTGTTCCTGCAAATCTCTTCGCGGTGGTGAGTCTTCGCCAGCTGGCGGCGTTAGCTGATCAGGTTCTGAAGGATGGGAAGCTGGCACAGGAAGCGCGGGCTTTGGCTACGGAAGTGGAGAAGGCGGTACAGCGATATGGCAAAACGAAGCACGCGCAATACGGCGAAATCTGGGCCTACGAAGTCGACGGCTACGGAAACGTGCTGACGATGGACGATGCCAATGCGCCGGGACTGTTGAGTCTTCCCTACCTCGGCTGTTGCCGTGATCGACGATCCGATGTATCAGCGCACGCGGCAATTCGTGCAGAGCGAAGCCAATCCGTATTTCTTCGAAGGTACTGCGGCAGAGGGCGTGGGCGGCCCGCACGTCGGACTGAATATGATTTGGCCGATGTCGATCATCATGCGTGCGCTGACCTCCGCTGATGACACGGAAATCCGTCAATGCCTTCGCTGGCTGCGCAACACGACAGCCGGCACCGGCTTTATGCATGAGTCCTTCCAGAAGGACGATCCGAAGGTATTTACGCGGCCGTGGTTCGCCTGGGCCAACACGCTCTTCGGCGAACTGACGATGAGGTTGGCGACGGAGCGGCCGCGGGTCTTCGCCGGCGATAGTAGCTATTGGAGCTGAGGTTGTTTGCGGCGTTCTACACTAGCGGGATTGCACTTCTATCGTTAGATTGAGTTTGCTGTGGGCGCGGACCTGGACGGCGACGCTCTTCTTCAGGTAAGCAGCAAGCACGTTCGGGTCGGCCCAATTCAGTTCCCAGCCTTCATCGATCGCCAGCAGCCGGTAGCGCCCGGGAATGATATTGGATAACAAGAAGGTGCCGTCGGAATCGCTCTGGTCGCGGCGGAAGAGTATCTGGTTGTCTTTTGCATCCTCGGGCGCGAGCAGGACCATGACTCCACCCGTCCCCTGGCCGGTGCGTTCGGCCATGCCTTCGATTTGCCCGTAGCCGGTGCCGGCCACGATCTCGAGCCTGGGAGCAGCGCCTGCGCTCACCTGCAGCAGGTGGCCCTTCACCAGCGCGTTCGTGGATGAGATGCTGGCAACGTACATCTGCGGATCCGGGGCCGTGACCTGATATTCACCGGGAACTACCTGCACGCTGAACTCCCCAGCGTCATTGACTGGGGCGAAATAGTCACGGCGCGGATGCGATGCGACCAGGGAAATTGTTGGTCGCATCTTGTTGTCAGGCGAAGTCACCTTGCCCGACACGGTGACTTCGCCTGCACCGCTGTCAGGGTTTAACTGCGTTGCTCCCTCGGCAATGTCTGTAGTGAAGTGGGTCGATTCTGGTGGAGACTGTCCATCGGAGTGGGTCACCGTAACCTCCCATCTCCCCGGAAGCACTCCACTGATTTCCATGACTCCATCGTTATTTGTTTGCATGCTCATGGAGGCCGGCTCCAGGTGACCAAAGATGTTGCGCGCAATAGATACACCGGTGCCCGACTCCTGGCCGCGAGCGAGAGGCAGCTGCAGGTGTACGGCGTGCTGAGCGTTGAGCGTCATGTTGGCCTCGATTCGCTCGCCGCCCCTGATCGGGATCGGTATGGCATCGTCGGAGTCGGTCGCGTCGGGATAGAAGATGGTGGGATAAGCGACATCGAGAGCGGGGTTCACCGTGCCTGGCTGTCCGTTAGTTGCCTGCATAGGCCCATTGGCCGCCGCGGCGTACCAGGGTTGAGCCGATACACTAAGGAAATAATTGGCGGGGGCGATGTTGGGCATCTCATACATCCCGAGGTCATCGGTGATGACGGCCTGTACCTGTTCGGTGGATTGAATCCCATCAAGGTCTCGATCCTCATACAGGCGAACTTGCGCCTTGCGGACGGGCTCGCCAGCCTCGTCGGTGACCGTGCCATAGAAGATTGCCTGGGGCATGAGATGAAAGAGCAGGTTTTCTGATTCCGATTCCGGGCCTACGGCAATGGCGGTGGAGAAACTTTCGTGCTGTTGGTAGGACTGGGTGAGATAGCCGCGCTTGGCGGCGCTGAGAGCATACTTTCCTGACCTTAAGCCGCCGAAGTCAAACTGGCCATCGTCTCCGGTTTCGACCGAGAGAGACTGGCTACGATTGTCTGTTGGGTTGATCTCAACCACACAACGAGCGAGGGCCCCGCCGCTGCGCGCATCGACGACTCTACCGCTGATGTGCCCTGGGCGCGGTGTGAATGAGTTCGCCTGCTGGGCCCCGGCGCCGAAATGGATCACAAGGGCAAGCACGAGTGCGACGTAGTTCTGTGGGCGGTAGTACATCTATGGTTCTCCGGTCACAATCTTGAGCTGGACCTCGGATTTGCCACCGCGGGTGAGCGTGACTTCCTGTCCTAGGGACAAATACCGTTGCAATTCTTCACGATCGCGGTAGGACAGCTCCTGTTGGCGTGATAGCGCCATCACCAGGTAGCGTCCGGGGGCAAGCCCGACAAACCCTCCCTCTGCCGGAGAATCCGGCGAGGGCTTGTTTTTCGAGAAGACGGCGAAGGCGGGGATGTATTCCGCCGCCGGCTGGGTCAGATTATCCAGCGGGATGAGAGCTACAAATGCTTGGTTGCTGCCGCCATCTTCCCCCGAAGAGGCCGACCACTTCAGCGAAGCGGAATCATCCCGGTACACCATGCGTACTGTGCAAGCGCCAGTGCCGGCTGCAATCACCAATAGATCGCGGATTAGGTCCTGATTGCCGCAAGATGCCGATGCTAAATACCAGGGCGGCTGGGGCCGGCTTTGCAGCAGATAGCGGCCTGGTTCGATATCCCGGAACACCATAGGGGCACCCGGCTCCAGCACCTGTGCCCGGCCCGGCAGTTTCAGAGGCTGCGCGGGAAACCCGCGTCCAGGTCCTCGAGGATCCTCATCCTCCAACGAGGCATTCAGATAGGGCGGCGGCGCTGATGGCGCATTCTGGGCGACGGTGGTCACTGCCTGGTACTCCACTTCGATCGGCAGGACGACTGGCGGTTCGAGAGTGATGGAAATGCTTTCGAGCGGAGCGTCTCTGACGGTGATCTCGCGTGTACCCGTAAGCGGATGCCCCGGGTCCACAAGAGAATGCACTTGGAGGCGATAGGACCCGCTGGGTAGCATCAGGTGGAAGACGCCGCCTGTGCTTATGTGAACGGGTTGGTCAATGACTTCGCCGTCCTGGGTCGCGACGAACCCTCCACCCTGGCCGGCCATTCGGTGGACCACCCCAGAAACCGGATAGAGCTTCTCTGTTGCGGTGCTAGCGTTTGCTTCGATGTGATCGCCTGGGGCGAGCGTGAGAGTGCCGCGAACTCCGTCTTCTGTCATCGGAGGAAAGGTGACGGGCCTGAACGCAACGGAGGATGCTGCCTCCGGCAGACCCTCGATGTGATAGACCGTGGCCAGCGAGTATTGTCCTGCCTGGAGCTCGGCAAAACGAAACTTGCCTTCCACGCTGGTGCTGGTGGACTGCATCGGTTGCCAACGCCTGAGTCCGTTATGCACCTGCAGCATGCTTAACTGAACTCTTAGATCCTGAATCGGCTGGCCATTCTCATCGGTGATGGTTCCGAAGAGAATGGCCTCAGGAATAAGCCGCAGCGTGATGGAGTCGCCTTGCGTCGGTACCAGCTTGTCCTCTGCAAAGTAGCCGGGCTTGGACGCAGTAGCGTAGGCGGAGTCTTCGCTGAAGTTGTCAAACTCGAAGCGGCCATCATGATCGGTAAGCGTTGCCTGCTGCGTGCCGGCCTGCACCCGTGCACGCGCGATCGGCTCGCCAGTGACGCTGTTGACGACCTGCCCGCTGACCGTGTGTGCATTGGATGGTGTCTGCGGTTCTTCATTCACCTGGCCGATACAAATGGTTGCGGCCATCGTAAGAACCAACGACGGAAGCAGCCGGATAATCCGGTTGAGGGTGGTCATTCACGCCAGCCTGATACGCTAAACAGGTTAGCACTGATGGCCACCTCCAGATGAAGTGAGTCCTAAATTTTTAGGCCTGACTCGGATGGCGGATCCATTGGCGCCCGGAGACCAACCCCATGGCGAGAAATATGGAGCCGAGTACCAGATGGAAAATATGGTCGCCGGTATGGAGAAGCATGGGGCCGAAGTACCAGGCCCTACTCAATACCGGGTTGCCGATCGTCAGGCCGAGAGTCGCGAGCGTCAGATAAAAGGCGCCCGATGCGATGCAAAAGCGTTTCGCTGCCGTTGTTCCAAGGAAGCTGACGCCCAAAGCTAACGCGCCCCACAGCAGATGCATCAGGTTGTGGTATTTGTCTCCAATGCCGCCCGCGCCGACCAGGACGCCCATCACCACGAAGATTCCGCCGAAGAAGCGGCACGCCATCCTGGCATTGTCAGCGACGCTCCCGGCACGGCGAAAGTTTTGCGCGGTCGCTGCCAGTCCGGCGATATCTGTCAACACGAGCGAGCTGATCTGCAATACGGCGCCGATGAAGATGCCGGCAGCGAACTTACCCACTTGATCAGGATGGTTCAGCCGCAACATCGCTTGAGGTAACCGGGCAAACCATCCGGCGGTGACGAGCAGCGCGATGAGTGAGCCCAGCATGGGCGTCCACCACCAGCGCGCGCCATAAATAATAATGGCCGCGATGGCGATAAATATAACCGGCCCAGGAGGAAACCTGGGAAACGCCGTATCACCAGAGAGCCACTGCATCCACAACGCGATGGCCATGGCAACCAGCCCACCCGCCGTCAGCTTGGATAGAAACGTCAGTTTCGTTTTCATCTTCATACCTTTCTTCCGTCTTGTGGTCGTTCACGTTTGCAATAGATCTGCGTGCGGTTAAGGTTCCCCAGGACTGACGACAAAGTTGAGGACGGTGGCACACCTCGGCATCAGTGGAGGTGGATGGACAGATTCGAAAAAGCTAATTTCGACAAGCATCATTCCCGGCCGTCCCCCTGCGGTTCATAGTTTGCCCAGCCGCTCATGCCAGCGTGATTGCAACTCATCCGCCTTTGTTCGTTGCTCGGGGGTCAGCACCGCTGCGTAGATCTTTGCTTTGAAGTGCTCCTTCTCTACCAGAAACCTGGCGACCGTTGTGCCCTGTCGCGTGGCAATCTCCTGCACTTTGCCCTCGTCGAGATTTCCCTTTGCAGTGGCTGCATCCATCTCCTTGCTTTCGGCGGCGAATTCGTGCAGCAGCAACAGCATTGCCGGCCGCTCGGTTTGCCACATGGAGCGAATCTGCTGCCCCTGTTCCCTGCTCAGGTCCAGCTGACGTGCCAGGTATCGAAGCGGAACGGGGCGACCCCAGCCTCGACCACCCCAACGGTGACATCCCCGAGCAGCCGCCACCGCAAGCCCCACGCCAAATGCAACCAACAACACCGCAACCGACGACCAAATGACAATTCGTTTCATATACCTACTCCTTCTGCCACGATTTCGATTGCAACATCTGGCCGCGGTGCATGCGATAAAGATTGGTTAAGCCACATAAAGTTTTGTAAAGACGGCTGTAGCTCGCGGCCGCTGAACTAACATGAGAATCGGGCGTGAAGGAACAGATGGATCGTGTGCTCATCGTCGATGACGACGTAGAACTCTGCCGGCTTCTTGGCGAGCGCCTCAGTACAGAGGGCTTCGCGCTCGAAGCGGTTCATGATGGATTGCGCGGGCTGGAGCGCGTTCTATCGCGGGAGCACGCGTTCGTGATCCTCGACCTCATGTTGCCCGGCATGGGTGGACTCGACGTGCTCCGCCGTGTGCGAGCGCAGTCTCCGGTACCGGTGTTGATCCTCACCGCCCGCGGTGAGGACGTGGATCGCATCCTTGGCCTGGAGATCGGCGCGGATGACTACTTGCCCAAGCCTTTCAACCCGCGAGAGTTGATCGCGCGCATCCGCGCGATTTTGCGGCGAACTTCGCCACCACCCGAGAGGGCCGCTGCGATAACCGTGAGTGGCATCCGGCTCGATCCGGCCGCACGTGAAGCCTGGATGGACGGCAAGCAACTCGATCTCACCAGCGTGGAATTTACTTTGCTGGAGACTCTGTTACGCGATGCGGGGCACGTCGTGACCCGCGAAGCTCTCACCGAGACGGTGCTCGGCCGCACACTTGGGCCGTTCGATCGAGTCATCGACGTACATATCAGCAACCTGCGAAAGAAGCTGAGCGTTGCTCACACCGATGACCGAATCAAAGCGGTGCGCGGCAGCGGATACTTATTCGCGCTGCGTTCAGAGACGGCGAAATGATCCTGAACATCCGTAGCCTGTTTCTCAAGATCTTTTTGTGGTTCTGGATCACTGTCATTGCGACCGGAATTGCACTGGTTGCGACGTGGATCATCCTTCAACCGAAGAACGTACAGTCACAGATACAGACACTGCTGGCGAATACTGCATTGGCTTCGGGGACCGTTGCTGTCGATGAATTTGAACGGCAGGGTCCGTCCGCCGCATCGGCCTACATGCAAGAGTTCAGCCAGAAGTCCCATCTGAAGAGCTGTCTCTTCGATACATCCGGACAGACTATTTCCGGCAGTGACTGCGCCGTCTTTGACGGCGTCGTTGCGCGCGCTCCGGCCTCCGGCGATGCCCGCCTTTGCTTACAGGCACGGCTTCGCCCGCGTGGCCGTGAAGCTGCAGGGAAAGAGTGGCCGCGAGTACATTTATGCCGTGGAAGCCACGGAACGCCGTGGTCCGCCCCGGAGGCATCGGTCCATTGGGCGTCGTGCTGCGCTGGAGCGTCAGTCTTCTGGTTTCGGGGCTCATCTGCTATGTTCTTACCCGGTACCTGACCGCTCCCATCCTGCGGCTGCGAGAGGCTTCGCAGCACCTGGCGCAGGGCGATCTAAGCACCCGCGCCGCCGCGGGGATGGAGCGCCGCCGCGATGAACTCGGAGCCCTGGTACAGGACTTCAATGCCATGGCGGCGCGCATCGAAGAGCTTGTGTCCGGACAGCGCCAGCTCATCTATGACATCTCCCACGAGCTTCGATCACCGCTGGCCCGATTGAATGTGGCGCTCGATCTTGCGCGCGAGCGGAAGGGTAACGAGCCTGCCTTCGATCACATGGAGCAGGACCTGGAACGCCTGAACGAGATGATCGGACGTCTCCTCACCGTGGCAAGGCTGGACTCGTCCGCGATTCCCCCGGCCATGTCGCAGGTGGACTTAACCGAGCTGATCTCGCAAATCGCCCGCAGCGCCGATTTGGAATTGCGCAAGAACGATGCCGCCGTGCAGCTCACATTGCCAGAACAGCTCTTCGTACATGGCAATGCCGAGCTGCTGCACAGCGCGATTGAAAACGTCGTCCGCAATGCGATTCGCTATACGGGAATCGGCAATCCTGTGGAGGTCAGCGTAACAACGCAGAAGCCCTCCTCTGCCCTCATCGTCGTTCGCGATCACGGGCCCGGGGTTCCCGAGTCGGAGCTGGCCAACATCTTCCAGCCTTTCTATCGCATAGCCGATGACCGCAACCGCGAATCAGGAGGAGCCGGGCTGGGTCTGGCCATCGCCGGCCGCGTCATCCGCATCCACGGTGGGACATCTGCGCCCGAAACGCCCAACCCCACGGCCTTGAAGTCGAAATCCTCTTACCCCAGGCCTCTACCAAGTCTTCTTGAACTGCGTATCGACCGCGAAGCCACCGCTTTGATCGCGAGTAGCGCTGACTGCGAATCGAGGCGAAACCTGATATTGGCCCTGGATGGTCTGGTTCTGCGTCGAGGCTACATTGCTCGAGAAGGTGACGAAGAGATTTCCCGTGACGCGTTGCTGGATGGTGATATTCGCGCCCGGGGGTCCCTGGCTCGTCCCGCCCGCAAGCACCGGATTGATGGAGAGCTGGGAGATGCCCGCGACCTTCGAGACGCGGCTGGTCACCTGGCTGCTTACCTGCGACGCCACCAGCGACTCCGCCGCCTGGTTTGCCGGAGTCGATGGGGCGTTTGCGCTGGCCTCCGTGGTTGTGCCAAATGCGAGCAGGTTGATGATGTCGGCGGCGGGCAGC
This sequence comes from uncultured Acidobacteriaceae bacterium, assembly GCA_963775365.1. GTDB lineage: Bacteria > Acidobacteriota > Terriglobia > Terriglobales > Acidobacteriaceae > PALSA-350. Next base: position 66,839 of record CAVZJL010000024.1, read on the forward strand.
GAAGGGTCGGAAGAGTAGTTGGTGCGCAGCTGATCGATCGGTCCGTTGAAGCGCATCGAGATGTTGTACTGCTGGATGGTCGTGTTCAAAGCGAGGTTGACCACCGGCTGTGTCTCGGACGGATTGACGAACTCAATCGTGCCCCCGTTGAGAATGAATCTGTCTCCGTTGAGAATGATGTCGCCGCCGCTTAGATTCACGCGACCCAGGATCACCGGTTGCGCCGCGGTGCCCCGGACCCGCAGGTTCGCTGAGCCATTGATGCTCAGTGTTCTGCTCACCAGGTTGATATTGTTTTCGGAATTCACGCCCAGGTTCAGCTGAATATTCTGGCTGATTCCCGGCGTCGGCGGTGGAGAAACGCCGCCCGAAAACTGGTTGATGAAGCTGTTCAGATCGAAGGCTGGAGTAAAGGAGAGATCGGCGAGGTTGACCTGCCCTCCCAATACCGCATTATCGGTGGTGCCGGCAAGCGAAGGTTGGCGTTTACGGTTTCGCGAACGCCATCCGGATACAACGCCCGTACACCGTTGGCAGATAGCCCCAGGTCAAACTGGATCGCGGGACGGTAGGCGACTCCGCCCTGGGCGGTAAGCGTGCCTCCGCCGACGGTGCCTTGAAATTTTGTGATGTTGAGCCGGTCCTTGGTTAGGGAGAGCACTCCGTTTCCGTGCTGCAAGCCGACGGGCAGATCGCCGCTGGCAAAGTTTGCATCGACGATATCGACCTCGCCGGCGAAGTTGGGACTGTTCGTTGCTCCATTGGTATTGATATTGAACTTGAGTTCTCCGGAGCTTCTGATATCCGGTTCAAATAGCTGCGCGATCTGCAGATTCACCGTGCCTAACAGCAGCAGGGAGACGGGTGCATTGTTTGCTGTGGACATGGACCCGGAAAATTGCAGATCGGTATCCGTGCCCTTGAGACCTGAGCGCTGCAAAGTAACTACGGTGTCCTTGTAGTCGACCCGGATGGGAGCGGTCTCCGCTAACTGGATCGTATTGCTATAGGCCAGCTTCAGGGTTGGAATCGTGATGTGCGCTTCGAGCAGTTTCTTGTTCTTGAGCGGCCCGTGGAGGGTGCCGTGTATCTCGGTCTGTCCGGTCAAATCGGCTGCCTGGTCGGGAGCATAGATCGCGAAGATGGGCTGTAACGGAATCGTCTGCGTGTCGAGCGTGGCATCGGCCAGCGTAGTCGCCGGTCAGGTTGACCTTCGCGTTGGCCTTGATTTGCGTACCCACCGCCGCGGAAGTCAGGTTGGCGGTAGCCAGATGATTGGCTACGTTCATCTGCAGGTTGACGTCCGCGATCTTCTGATTCTGTATGTCGATCTGCGGAATCTGCAGGGTGGCGTCGAGTTGCGGGTTGTCGAATGTTCCCGCTCCCTTTGCCTGGATACTCACCACTCCTTTGGCGTCGATCTTCTGCGCCTGCAAGGCCTGCAACTGATCCAGGCGAATGCCGGAGGCCGTAAGCTGGGCGTTATAACTCTTTTGCCGCGGCCGAACACTTACCTTGCTCTGCACGTCGCCCGCGGGAAGTTGCACGCCGAGGTCGCCGTGCACTTCGTCGCCGGTGCCTGCGAAGGTTCAACGTCGCAGACGTGATCGGCTGCTCGTAAGCAGTGACGTGGGTCAGCGAGAGATTCCCTTGCCCGATGGGACTTAGTTCCGTGCCATGCACTTGCATGTTCGCCGCCAGCGTACCCGTCACCGGCACCTGTTGCCCGGAAAGCTTCACCAGGTCCTGAACATCCAACTGCGCGGCGTTGAGATCGACTTGCAAGGGACTATTTTCCGTGAAGGCCCACTTATGCAGGCCAGCGCTGGCGTCGAAGGTGATCTTTCCATGAGAGGCCGGTTCCAGATCCGCGTGCTGCAGGCTAGCCAGCGATGGATTCACATCCACATTGGTTCGCAGCACGCGCCACTCGGTTCCGTTGACTTTGAATTGAGAGGCGGTCAACTGCCCGGTCAAATGAGGCGCGCTGGTAGATCCGCGCACCGTGCCCTGAAACAGCGCCGTGCCGGCAAGCCCCAGCGGCTGAGTCGACGTGCGTGAAGAGATCCGCGATGGTTTCGAGCTCGGCGAGATTGTTGGATTGAAATTTCAAGTCCAGGCTCGAGCGCTGGCTCACGACCCCATTCATGGTTAACGTGCTTTGCGGCGTGCGCAGATAGCTCTGCTTCAGTGCGAGTTGCCTGGTTGCCGCCGGTATACGTGCCGTGAATCGCGCTCTCCACGGGAATCACCTGGGAAGTGCTTTTGGATACCGACGCGTGCATGGACGCATCGGCGTGGGCCACGACATCGTCAAAGGTCTTTCCCCAGGCGGCATCCGCGTCTGCGTTCAGCACGCCCCCCAGGGCAATGTTCTTGGGCACCGCCGATGATTTCATGGCGTGGTTCACATCCGCCAGCCGGATGCCGCGCAAGGAGGCATTGAACTTGGAGCTGTGGGGTGCCGCCGATATTGCTCATCTTGCCGCTGCTGGTGACCACGCCGCCGAGAAGACTGGCGCGGAGATCCGCAAGCGTTGCATCCCCGTTTTCGAGCGTGTAGTGGGCAGCGATATCTCTGATCTGCGAGCGAAGGTCCGGTGTTTGTACGTCCAGCTGCTGGCTGTTCAGATCGCCCTTCACCACAACCGTGTCCAGCAAGGAGCGATTGGCGATCTCCTGGTAGTCGACGGTTCCACTGGCGCGAATGAATCCGACGGGTAGAGATGGATTCTCCAGGATCTTCCGAAACTGGCTGGCATCGAGCGTCGCGTCATAGTGCGCCTGCACCCGGGGATGGCTATAGTCCTGCAAGCGTCGCGGTCAGGACTAGCTGCGAGGTATCGCTGGTTAACTTGGCCTGGGTCAAGTGGAAGGTGTTGGGCGTGGCATCGAACTCTGCATCCAGGTTGTGCGGGATCGGCTTGAAGGTTCCAGACTGAAGGTGACCATCCGTGTAGCTCAACTTGCCGGAGTACTTCTGCAGCAGGCTATCGAAGCCGGCGCGGAAGTCTACGTTGTGCAGGTCCGCCGAGAGCACACTTTGGCGATTGTTATAGTAGACCTCGCCCTGGTCGAGCACCGCGTGGCGAATTCCCAGATCGAAGAGGCTGGTGTTACTGCTGCTGGAGCCGCTGCTCTTGATCACCGGGATATTGGTCACGCCATGGGCGTCGGCAAAGATCTTCACCACCGGGCGGTCGACCACGAAACTATCCAGATACCACTTCTGATGCAGGACGGAAACAATGCGCACGCCCACCTCGGCGTGAGCCACCTGCAGCAGCGGCGGGTCGGGATACGGAGCCGCGCCGTGAACCGTCAGTCCGTAAAGGTCCAGGCTGAGGTTCGATAGATGCAGAGCGAAGTTTTGTAACTGTACCTGGGTGCCGATGCTTTCACTGGCTTTCTTTTGCACAGTGGCAAGAAGGTAGTTATGGAAGCGCGCACTATGCAGCACGACGGTGACGGCAATCGCCGCTATTACCAGGAGAGCGACCAGGCCGACGGCGATCCAGGCAGCGACTCTCCGCAACCGCGCGTGCCGTCCAGGTTCCGGCGTAAGTCTGGGATCAGAGGATGCCGTCAGCGGTGCTCACGAGATTACCCCCATTAAAATGCCTGGCCGATGCTAACGAAATATTGGGTGGACTTAATCCCCGGCACCGGGTTGAGGTTATGACCAAGATCGATTCTTACCGGGCCGACGGGCGTCGCATAGCGTAAGCCGAGCCCACATTATTGGTATAAAGCGAGGTGAAGTCGTGGAAGCCGACCGTGGGAAAGACATTCCCTCCGTCGTAGAAGACAACCAGGCCGAGGCCTTGCTTGATGGGCAGCGGAATACGGGATTCGGTGTTGAGAATCAACTGCTCATTTCCTCCGGCGGGCACCTGGATGTAAGAACAGTCGGTGGAGGATCCCGAATTGCACACCTGGACCTGCCGCTGGGGCCCGGCGCCATCCAGGGGAAACCGCGCAGGGTGTTGCCGCCGCCGGTAAAGAACGCCTGGCTCAATGGTACATTGCTGTTGGCAAAGGGCTGCGCCAGGCCGATGCGAATGCTGTTCGCCCACACGATATTGTGAAAGATCGTGCGGTAGTAGGCTTCCTGCGCGGTCAGCTTTGCGAAGTTGACGCTGGAGCCCAGCTTGCTCGCATTGAAGTCGAGCTCGATCGTTTGCAGGGTACCTTTATGCGCATCCAGAGGGTTGTCGCGGGTATCGTGGGTGAAATTGGCCGCAATGGTTGAGAGCCGAACGTGCTGGTCCTGCGGGAGCACCAGCTCGGGAATCAAGATGCGGGTCAAGTCAGTCTGGCTGAAGCTGTAGCGCAGGAAAAACACATCCTCCTTCTTCTTATCCAGAAATCTCTGGAACTGGTAGCTGGCGCTTTCAACCTGCGAGGAATAGACCGGATTTTCTTCGTCGTTTTCCACCAGAATGGAGGTGGTCGAGCCCCATTTTGACCAGCGGAATTGGGGGTCGATGTAATAGCCCGCCACCCGTTGATCCAGGCGCCCGGCGAAGGCTGTAGCGAGAGCGATTCGCCCTTGCCACGCACGTTGTTGCGGGTGTATTGAAAGGATCCCCGCGGACCATAATAGGTGGTCTGGCTGGTGGTGAAGTTGGAAGGCAATCCCACCGGGCGGCAGGCCGGGCACAGCCACCGTGCCGCTGGGGACGCTGCCGCCGCGATTGACGACTTCAAATCCGAAGCCGTAGGTTAACTGATTTCTTTTTGCCTCGTGCACTTTGACCAGGACATCTTCCTTGGTCTGGGTGGTGATCTGGCTTCGGGGGTCAACCTCTGCCCAATCGAAGACCCCGGTGTGGTTATAGAGGTTGCTCTCGGAGGTGAGCAGCTGTCCCTCCGTGAGCGGCTGACCGGGAACGATGGTGGCTACATCCCGATCAATCAGCATTTGCTGCGTGCGCACGCGGCCCAGGGTTAAAACATCCTGGGTAAAGACCTGCGGGCCTTCGTAGATGTGATAGACGACGTTGATGTGATGAGGATCGCTTTTCGAGGCTACGTTTGCGGTTTCACGGAAGCTGGAGGTGAGATAGCCTGCCTGCAGATAGTGAGCAACGATGCTGGCGCGATCGGTCTCGACCAATTTTTGCGAGTAGGGCTTGCCTTCAGCGAGCTTCAGACCGCCGGGCGCGAATTTTGACTCAGGAAAGGTATCGGCTCCCTCGATCTTGAGAGAGCTCACGATATCCCGCGGTCCCTCGACTACGTGGAAGGCGACGGTCAGGTTGCCGTCCTTTTTGCTGACCGACGAGGTCACCTGGGCGTTGCTGAATCCCTCGGATTGATAGAGCGCGGTGAGATTCTTGACGCTGGAGCGAACCAGTTTCTCGCTGTAGTTGCCGGGCGAGAAGAGGTGCGACTTTTTTACCGTGACCAGGGCCATCAGGTCGGGCGTCTTGAGCTGGCTGTTGCCGGCCACACTCACGCCGGTCACTTTGTGTTTCTTGCCCTTGGTGATGGTATAGACGATGGTGTCCGCCGACTCCTGACGTTGAAACTGCGAGTCGACGTCGACGTCAAAGAATCCTTTGGCCTGGAAATAAGAGACCAGCGCCTCGCGGCCTTCCTGCACCAACTCAGGATCGACCCCTACGCCCTGATAAACGGGGAGCAGCGATTTTTTCGTCCAGCTCCAGAGGTGCGCACCCTTCACCTGGACATGAATCGTGGGCCCCTCCTTCACATCGAAGTGGATGTCGGCGCGGTTGGTTTCGGCGGTGTAGGCGGCTCCCGAGAGTTTCACCTGCGCAGCCAGCTTGTCCTTTTTCTCCAAGCCCTTTTGCAGATATTGCTGGGCATTGTTCAGGGTCGCACGGCGGTAGTTCTTTCCCGGACGGATGGCCGCTCCCCTCACCCGCGCCCTGATGCCTTGCAGGCTCTTGGTCATTGTGGCGGCTTGTTCCGGGGTGGTATTGGCGATGGCCACGGTTCCAAATTTCGCCCGCCGATTGAGGCTCACCATGAAGCGCACATTGGCCAGGTTGTGGACCGTGTCGAGGTTTACCTGGGGACGAACCTCGGCTTCGAAATAACCTTGCTGCTGAAAGAAGCGCAGCAAGCGCGTCGCTGTCTTTCTGCACATCGCCGGCGTTGTAGGGCGCCTGGGGAGGATAATTGGCAATTTGCACTAATTTGGAATAGGGAAACCTTTCGGCTCCGGGAAACTCGAAGATACCGAACCATATCGCAGGTTCCACGACCATCAGGACGCGCACGCCGTTGGCCTCGGGTTCTACCTGAAGCTGCACTTCAGTGAATTTCCCCGCGCTTTTGAGAGTCGCTATGCTTTCATCCACCTTCTGCCTGGAAAAGGGCTCACCTGCGTGCTGCTGAAAGAGCGGCGTCAACTTGCTGCTATCGAGGCCGGGACGTCCGGCGATCTCGATGGCGGTGACGTTCTGCCCTTCATAAGAGGACAGAATGCTCGCAGTATTGGGAGCGGTCTTGGGCAGCTGCGAGGGCGGTTCTGGGCTTTGGGCTCGCAATCCGGTGGAAAGAGCCAGCAGCCGCGGCGACGAGCGCAGTGCAGCGCCGATTGAGCCCTATCCTCGGGACGTTCATACGGTCATCCACGGGGTCGTTACGCGCGATCGAGCCAGTATTCGAAGATATTTCACCAAACTAGCTCGATCCACGCCATCACCCCCTCAGATGCATAAATGCGGGGTTGCGGTTTGATGCGCACGAACCTAGCCAGGTGCTCCAAATTAGGACGGCGCAACGGGTGGCGTGCTCACAATTTCTGGTTTCAGCGTTCCCGAGGCCGCCAGGCTCTTTTCCTTGACGGCGGCCTCAATTTCGCTGTTGATCTCGCCTCCCAAGAGCAACATCAGCCCACTCAGATAAAACCAGGTGAGCAGGATGATGACGGTTCCAAGCGATCCATAAGTAGCCGAGTAGTTGTTGATGTAATGAACGTACACGCGAAGCCCCAAGGAGGCCACGAGCCATCCCAGCATGCCAATGGCGGATCCGGGCGTGAGCCAATGCCAGTGGCTTACTTTGACGTCCGGCCCGAAATAATAGATCAGCGCGAAGAGCAGGGAAAGAAAGGCTGTGGCGACGAGCCATCCGGCGGTTCTGAGGGAGATGGCGGCGCTTGCCGCCAGAAAGTGATGGTAGATATGAAGGCGGGCCAGGCGGGCAAGAAAGTCGGCCGCCAGCAACGATGCGAGCATGAGGGTGATGACGATGGAGAGCACAAAGGTGATGCCGATCGCGGACAGTCTGGCCTTCCAATAGGGGCGGCTTTCCTGCACCCGGTAAACCACGTTGAGGCTCTCCTGGATGGCGGAAAAACCTACGGAAGCCGACCACAAGGCCGCTACCAGGCCAAAGGTCAGCTTACCGCTGCTGGCGGCGGCCGTGGTTTGATTAAAGGCCTCCAGCACCGTGCCCAAAGCGGAAGGAGGAACCACAATCCAAAGGTACTGCAAGAGATGTTCATAGATATTGGCGGCTGAGCGGGCGGCCAGGCCGAGGATGGAGCAGGCGGTGACCAGGGTAGGAAACAGGGCAAAGATGAAATAGAAACCAAGCTCGGCGGAGCGGCCTAAGAGGTTGTCGGCAAACATCGCGTTCCAGGTATTTTTCACGATGACGCGCACGGGTATCCCCTGAAGATTCCACAGCGAGCGCAGAGGTGAGCGGGAAACGTAATTCCAAACCTGCCGGCGAAAGCTGCGCGGGTCTTGAGGCGTGCGTACAGGAGCGTTCAACTCTTGAGACCGGAGAGGGATCGTCACGGCTTGTGTCTCCTTGAACGGTCAGATGCGAAAAGTCAGCAAACGCGCGTCGATGATTTTCCACTGTTTCGCCAAATTTAAGTGCGCTGAATGGTGCGATCCGCGAGTCCGGGCAGAATTTCAATTCGACTACACTTTTGCCGGGGGGAAAGATGCAGCAGAAGGTGCTCGAACTGTTATCGGGACGACAGGGCCACTTCCTCTTGGAAAGTGGTCATCATGGAGACCTTTGGTTGGACCTGGAGACGCTCTGCCTCCAGCCGCAACGTGTTCAAGAAGTCGCCGCTGGGCTAGCCGCTCCTTTGTCTGACCAGCAAGTAGATGCGGTCTGCGGTCCCCTTGCCGAGGGCGCATTTGTGGCTCTCATCGTCGCTCTTCAGCTCGGTATTCAGTTCACATACACGGAGCGGTTCGCTCGCCCGGTCGCAGACGGCCTCTTTCCCGCGGGCTACCGAGTTCCAACTCCGCTCCGGGCGACTCTTCGAGGTAAGCGTGTAGCGATCGTAGACGATGTTATCAATGCCGGTTCCGCGATTCGGGGAACATTCGCCGATCTGGAAGAGTGTGGCGCGAAAGTTGTCGCCATCAGCAGTCTTCTGGTTTTGGGTACGGCTGCTGCTACGTTCGCTGCGAGCAAGAATGTCTTGTTGCATCATCTCGCAGCCTTGCCCGGCAATCTGTGGACCGCATTAGAGTGTCCCCTCTGTGCATCTGGCATTCCGTTGCAGGACGTTGCGGCATTTTCTACAGCCCTGCGCGAATAGGTTCCTTCATTCTCTATCAGCGGTTCTGATCTTCGGATTCGATGTTCGACCTCGTCAGAACGATGACTGCACCAACGACTTCATCCGTTGATGGATGATGGCTGGCATGTTTAAAGATCGCGGACCAACTCACCGGCTCTCCTGCATCCCGATGAAGATCGCTCGCCACCCCTCGTTCGAGGTAACCGAGTTGCGTCCCGTCGACCCGTTTGACCGCTATGGCGTTCGGATCAGGGGGGTGGTTTGGGTCGAGGTCCAAACGTAGAATTTCCATCGGCTCACATTTCTTGATGATCGATGGCCGACTACTGCCATCTGCATTCGGAGATGATGCACCCGCAATCCTGGCATCGAAGTATTGGTTGGTATGGGGCGCAATGTGCTTTTGGAAGGCTGCTTCAAACGCGTCGTCATCCGGATGCCGGCTTAGGACCGTCTCCGCGACCTCTTGCGCCTGATCAGCCTTCAGCCCCTTCGACGTTGAAGTCTTAGTCCGCAATGCAAAGTAAATTGCGAGTATGAAGAGCAGCAAAGCTGCAACAATGGCGATTTCCGTCACGGTTTTCGATCATATCAGTAGCCCGGAGGTTCGAGCGGGGCCCCATTAGATCCCGGAACCAGGTGAGCATCCCCGCGTTTTATAAAGGCGCCTGTCACTCTCAGCCGCCCCCTTCGGGACTGGTCCGCACTTTCATGCTTAGTGTGCCGGCACAAAGTTAAGTATGTGCGGCCAGAACCGGCGGAGCCGGTACAAAACATGCGCTTTCTCAGGCAGTAAGCGTTCCGAAGCGGTCACCTTTGTTCGGCGCAGGCGATAAATGGGATAGCATGGCAGCGCCTGCTGGCGCTCAAGTAGAATCTTCGGGCAGGCCGGCCGAGTAGATTCCCTAATCCAAGGAGAACCCATGTTTAAAGGATTTCGCGACTTTGTCTTGCGCGGCAACGTAGTCGATCTGGCGGTCGCAGTTGTGATCGGCGCCGCATTTACAGCCATCGTTAGCGCGCTCGTTACTGACATCATCAACCCTCTCATCGCGGCTATCGTGCACAAGCCCGACTTTTCCTTCCTGGTGGTCAATGTCAACGGGGGCATTATCAAGTATGGTGAGTTTCTCAACGTCCTGATCGCATTTGTCCTTATCGCTGCCACCCTTTACTTCATGGTTGTGGTGCCGGTGAACTCGTTGATGGAGAAGTTTCACCCTAAACCTGTAGCAGCACCCAAAACCAAGCTGTGCCCGGAGTGCCTGAGCGATATACCGTTGGCCGCAAAACGCTGCTCTCATTGCGCCCAATTGGTGGCGTGAAATTTTGACCGGTCGGAGCAACGCGGAGGGCTAGTGCCGGCTTCTGACGTTATGGATCACCAGAAGGAGCTAGCTGAGTCGCTTCGACCGCTCTTTGTTGGCCCGTTCTTGCGGGTACCGGGGGCCGGCGCCCGGGTTGTGTTATTGCCCGTCGACTCAATTCAAGTAAGCTGTTTGAGTTGTCTACGTGGGCTCATGGCAAGGAAAACTGCAAATCACCATCAAACTAACGGTACCCGGGACGGCCTGATCTTCGGCGAGACGCAAATGGCGGTCCTGGTCCGGGCTCATGACTGGAGTTCAACTCCGCTCGGGCGCATCGAAGATTGGTCCGAAGTCCTTCTCTCCTCCGTCAACCTAATGCTTGCCTGTGCTTTTCCTTCCCTGGTTTTCTGGGGCCCGGAGCTGGTTCAGCTCTACAACGATGCGTTCATTCCTCTTCTGGCTGAGAGACATCCCTCGGGCTTGGGCCAGACAGCCCGCGCATGCTGGTCCGATGCGTGGCAGATCGTTGGCCCCAACCTCAAACGGGTCATGGACAAACGAGAGACGGTGTATCACGAGAACACCATCGTGCCCATCATCCGGGATGGGAAGTTGCAGGATATCCGTTGGACGTATAACTACAGCCCTATTTTTGGATCAGGCGGAACGGTTCTGGGCGTCCTCGTAATCTGTCAGGATATTACCCGTGAGGCGACCGCCGCTCAGGACCTGAGGGAGAGCGAAGCTCGCGCGTCGCGCGTACTGCAGAGCATTGGCGATGCCGTGATTGTGACGGATGCAGAGACCCGCGTGATCCGGATGAATCCCGTCGCCGAACAACTGACCGGGTGGAAGATCGGAGAAGCCCAGGGCAAGCTGCTCAAGCATGTCTTTCAGATCGTGAATGAGACCACTCGCCAGCCGGTGGAGAACCCCGCCGAAAAGGTCAAGCGCATAGGGTCGGTGGTCGGTCTTGCCAACCATACCGTTCTCATTTCCAGGGGCGGAAAGAACACGGCTATTGACGACAGCGGCGCACCCATCTTCGACGACAATGGACAAGTGCAAGGTATCGTCCTGGTATTCCGCGATATTGAGGAAAAGCGGGCAGCAGAACGCGAGAGAGACCGGATCACAGAGCGGCTAAGCCACGTCCTGAGCGTGACCACCGATGCGATCGTCGGGTTGGACCGCAACTGGGTCATGACCTATCTCAATCCAAAGGCGACTGAGCTTTACGCTTCTGATCAACAGGTTCTCGGCAGGAACGTTTGGGAGGCATTTCCCGGACGCCGTCTACGAAGGATCTCCGTACGTCGAACATTACAACCGGGCAATGAACGAGCGGATTTCAGGCGGCTTCGATGCGCATTATCCCGAACCGCTTAATCTATGGCTCCATATCGAGGTGTACCCAACGCCTGAGGGCATTGTGACCTTCTCCCGGGACGTCACCGAGGAGAGGAACGCTCGAGCAAGCATTGAAGGAGAAGTCAGAACAAGCCGGAGCGCCAGCTGGCGGAGATTGAAACTGTCTACAGGACGGCTCCCATCGGTTTGGCTTTGTTTGATACGCAGGATTTCCGTTACCTTCGGCTCAACGACCGGCAGGCGGAGTTTTTCGGCCTGAAGCCGGAGCAGGTGGTTGGTCGCACCCTGACGGAGATGGCTCCGATCGAGGGCCTGAAGGAGTTATTCGAACAGGTGCTTCGGGGTGAGCCGGTGGTCAATTTCCCGCTGGAAGGTGAATTGGTCACGCGTCCTGGGGAGCATCGTTACTGGACGGTGAGCTATTTCCCTGTTTTCGCCGCCGATGGTAGCGGTTCAGGCGATCTCGGCGGCTTCGCTCGAAATTACCCAGCAAAAGAAGGCTGAGCTGGCGCTGATGCAGAGTGAAAAGCTGGCCGTCGTGGGACGGCTGGCCGCATCGATCGCGCATGAAATCAATAACCCGCTCGAATCGGTAACCAATCTGCTGTACCTGGCTGAACATAGCGAGGACGTGGCGAAGACAAAGCTCTACATCCAGACGGCAGAGCGGGAGCTGCGTCGCGTGTCGGTGATCGCGAATCAAACTCTTCGCTTCCACAAGCAGTCGAGCAGTCCCCAGGAAATTTCTGGGGAACAGCTCATCGAGAGCGTCCTCTCCATGTTTCAGAGCCGCTGGTGAACTCAGGTATACAGGTCGAGGAGCGCAAACGCGCAACGTTGGCGGTGCGCTGTTTTGAAGGCGAGATACGGCAGGTACTGAGCAACCTGGTGAGCAACGCGATTGATGCCATGCAGCCGCTGGGTGGCGGCCGTCTGCTGTTACGCAGTCACGCCGGGAGAGAATGGACGACGGGGAGGCCAGGACTCGTCATCACCGTCGCAGATACCGGCAGTGGTATGCCGGCTTCGGTGGCAAGCCGCATATTCGAGCCGTTCTACACCACCAAGGGCGACGAGCGGAACTGGACTCGGATTGTGGGTAAGCAGTGAGATTGTTCATCGGCATCACGGGACGTTGCGCTTCCGAAGCAGTGAGAAGAAAGGCCGAAGCGGGACAGTTTTCGCGTTGTTCCTTCCATTTGACGCGGTCAGCAGGTAAGGTCGAGCGACGGTAGATTGGGAACAACCAGGAGAGCCCAATCGCGTTGCGATCGCCTTCCGGGCTCGCGCAAGTGTGGCGCCAGGAAAGATTGCGACGTATTTTATGCTAGGCGCTCTCCCAGTCAGTCGGAACGCGGGCAGGCATCCGAATCCATTTCGTTCTCAGCCGGAACTTCGAGTTCTAGAAGGCTTTGCTGGGTGGCAATAAGGGCATATTCGACTAAGTCATCTAACGTTTTGGTTGAAACGTGCTCGTATAGAATCCCGTCAATCTCGACAGACCAGTCTTTCTCTGCGAAGTTTCGAGACAGCGTGATATTGATTGCTTCCACAGTAGCTCCTCCAATGTGGTTAATTTAGCCAACGACGGCATCAGCGGGGCACGACGCCTCGCTAGCACGTTTTGTTGGTTCGTCGTTCCATCAGAGACTTCTTTGCATCCTTTAGCGCCTGGGCGACCCGCTCCTGGACGGTCTGAAAGGGTATCGAAGAGTAACGCTTGTTGTTTATCTCAACGGACCAATCCTGATCCGCGGAGTTCCGCCAGACCTGAATCTTAAGGTCACCTGTAAAGAGTCTCTCCTCGCCCGATGGACCAGGATTGCGACGACCCTCCGGCATGTACTCTTCCGAATTCCCCATGCGATCTCCTCTCCAAGAAGCGAGCACCGCCCAAACGGATTTGGCCGGGACAGTGGAACGGGCTATAAGGAGAGCCCCCAGCAACGCAACCCTACGATAAGCAACGCTGCTTCGAAGACAATGGCCCAGACCAGACATCGAGCCCAGCTAAAGCGATCATCGTGCTTAAATTTTGACGCATTTTCAAATAAGACCCCCACCGGCTCGCGGATGGTTATCACCTTTTGGCGAGCGGTTGCGAGCACGGCAACGCCTTGCGACCAATTGAGCAGCACTGGTTGTGGGTAGGCTACGAGTCGTAGGCGTTCGCGCATACTCGAGCGAATCTAGCAGACAGACCTGAAGGATCTTTTAGGCAAAGGTTAAAAATGTTTCATCTGAACCAATCCTGATGGTGGCGGTCATGTGGGTTTGAAATGGTCCTTTTTCTTGACAAACCATAGCCATCCGGTTATGGTTTGGATGTGAAACCAGCCAATGCCCATCCAGTGTTCCGTGCTCTCGCCGATCCGACGCGCAGGGCTATTTTCGAGGAGCTGACGCGGCAGGGTGAACAGACCGTCCACGCATTGACTCGTTATGCGCATGTATCCCAGCCTGCCGTCTCCAAGCACCTGACGGTACTGAAGCGAGCAAAGCTGGTGCGGCACCGCCGCGAGGGACGCGAAACACATTATCGCGCCCGCCCCGACGCACTGGCGCCGATGGTGGATTGGCTTAATCAATATGGAGCTTTCTGGAACGAGCGAGTCGATAAGCTTGAAAACCTGCTCAACCGGATGGACCCATGAGCCAGGGATCATGGATCGCGCGAATAAGCGGATCCAAGGGGGTGGTCGCCGGCTGCGGCTGCGAATACGCTCGTCTGAAGCGAAGGTTTGAGCTACCCGTTTTCTACGCGAACCTTTATATCCGAGTATGCGGTCTCGATGAGCTTGTTGAGCGCTGCGGTGTGCGTGCTTGTTCCGGGTCTTAGCTTCACATGGCGCATGAACTTGCCCGTACCTTGCAACAGGCGGGCCGGATCCGGCAGTGTCGCTCCCTGAAAGAAGCCCACGTTCACGTGCGAGGTGAATACGTTGACATAGGCAAAGGGCGCATCTCCCAGACATGCAACCGGACAGCCGTCATGCAGGAGTTCGCGAACCTCGTCCCCGCATTTCCGCATCACGTCAAACCAGTGATGTGCGATGGCTCCCAATTCACCTGGATGTTGCTTCATCCAAGCATCGATGGCGAGATCGCGCAGGACAGCACCGTTGAATCGCAGCAGATCCGTTCGCATCGTCGCTCCGTTTTCTTGACTCAGGTTTCTAGCTTGCGAATTCCATGCTAACGTGGCGCCCCGACGCGAGGGAGGGCCGGGACTGACGTTCTGGGCCATTCGCAGTCGTCGCGTCACCCGAGACTATAGGGTGGGGTATGCGGGTGTGGCAGCCTGCTTGCTGCGCCTGGGCGCTCCCAAAGATCTTCCGCGCCAGCTAAGTCTCCGCGGATGCTCAAGGGGAAGGGACATGCAAAGCGCACTCAAAAGTCCAATTGAGGGTCACAACCGAAAAAGGAGCTTGATCTCGCACTGCTCCCCCTTGGCACTGCGTTCGACGCGGTCGGCGTACAGACCCGACAGATAACCTGAAAGACCGCTGACGAAGCTTTGCTCTTCGACCATTTCCTTTTTGGGACGCGCGTCGGGCAGCGACGGCAGATTGCCGGGGTAGCGCAAGGTCACCAGTATGTCGAACGTGTCGCTACCCATTTGGATTTCCACCGGCCCATTGGCATTGGCCGCAACATATTCGATCGCGGTGTCGACGACAGAGCGCACACGCGCCGCGTCCTCCGCAGGAATCTTCCATTCCCTGGCCTGCTTCTCGAAGAACATGTTGAACGATCCGGCCGTGGCAGGCGTTGAGTCCGTTCCCAAACGCAATTGGCGATAATGCCATGTACCCAGCAGGAACAGTGCGTTGAGCGGCACGGAAACGATCACTGCCATGGAAATGATCGACCCCGTGAACTGTTGTGTCCAGTTGGGAAGCGATCGGTAGAACTCCGGATAAATCGCCACCGTCATTGCTGCCAGTATGGAGAATCCTATGACCAGCGTGGCGCGAAGCGTGATCGGGCGGCTGGCAATAATTTGCATGCCGGCAACCAGCATGAGAGCTCCATTGAAGAAGAGGGCGGCGGCCATGACTGGGCGCGGCATATTCACGATAAGGCCGGCAAATTTCGGCAGGCACGACAAAAGAACTAACCAGCAGGCGATGGACCAGGCGATCACGCGACTGGTGGCGCCAGTGGTCTTTTCCACGCTCACCAGGCTTGGACTGGCGCTCATGCCGGGGGTCCCCAAGAGGCCGCCGGCAAGGCAGCCAAGCCCGTCTGCCCGCACACCGGCTTCGATGTTTCGCATATCCGGGCGGCGCCATTCGGCATCGTTTATTTGCTGACAAGTTGTTAAAACGCCGATAACCCGCAAGCCCGAGGCTAGTCCCGCGATCGCAAACGGCACGGCAAAGGAAGGAGCGAACTTGTAGGATAAAAAGCTGACCTCGGGCACCGCAAAAAACGGCGCGGCGGCAAAATCGGTGAAGAAGCTCGGCGAAAAGACATGGAACACCGCCGCCGCTACATATCCCATCAGGATCCCCAGCAGGGAGCAGAACAGCTTCGGCAGTCCTTTGGCCCAAACCGCGAGACCCGTCATCGCCGTAAGGGCGAGAGCCGCAGTCGCGAACGACCCCGTGGTTTGATCGCGGTGCGCGGCGGCGTGCACGAAGAGCACGCTGGTTCCGATCTTTCCCAGTTCCAGGCCGACAGCGATGATGACCACGCCCGAAACCACGGCGGGAAACAGTTTTCGGGTCCGTCTGATGAGGGACGCCACCACAAACTCGCAAGCGCCGGCGAAGATCACCATCCCGCACACCGCCGATAAGCCGAACGACGAGGCCGCCGCGATGCTCGACGGAAGATAAATGGCAGAGACAACCGGCGGACAAAGATAGCCGGAACCAATTTGTCCCACGCGCAAACTCTGCAGAACCGTCATGCCCGCGACCGCAATCATGGCCAGGCCAACGGCACTCTGCGCGGCCTCGCGCGGCAATTTCGCCGCTTCCGCAACCAGTGCCACCATCACCAGGTAGGGGCAAATGACGGCGACATGCTGAAACCCAAGGCCCAGTAACTGTAGCCAAGGCGGCCTCTCGTCGAGCCCATAAATCAGTTCGGCCGGCCGTTCTGGCATCCGATTCCTTCCGCATAACACTTAGTTCAATCCCAGGGCTTTGATGGGTTTGAGTGTACCGGACGGTGCGAGTGCTTGCGCTTCATCTGACCGCAGGACGTGATGGTCTGCTTTTGTCGCCGAGGCGCCGAAATCTGCGCGGCTCGAAGATTTTCAACGTCAGCCTTAAGGAAATAGATAAGACTACTCCTGACTTCAGTTCATCTAGGCCTGTAGGCGTACGGGTTGGAGGAAGCCTCATGAAACGCTACACCTTCTTACTGATTGCAGTGGCAGCAATGGCTGGTATTGTGGCCTTTAATGGGCTCGCACCAAGGCACGCGAGCGGGCAGTCCGCCCCGGCTTTCGTTACCGAAATGCCTCACGGGTACCGCGACTGGAGATGGGTCTCCTCGGCCCATGAAGCAGGTAACCTCAACAGCATAGGCGCCGTACTAGTCAACGATGTAGCGATCAAGGCCTATCGGGATGGCAAACTTCCCTTCCCCGACGGCACGATGATTGTTGCTTTGCATTACCGTTACGTGCCCTCAGACGAAAACAACAGAGTCTTTGGTCGAGCCCAATCGTTCGTTCCCGGAGCCCCTACGAACATTCAGTTTATGATCAAGGACTCAAAGAAGTACGCTGCCACCGGTGGATGGGGGTTCGGTCACTTCGCAGACGGCAAACATGGCGACGCGGCGTTTATGAAAAGCTGCTTTCCCTGCCACGAGAAGGCCAAAGGGACCGACCTTGTCTTTACTCGCTATGCACCTTGACCCTTTTTTTGCGTTTGCTGACCCGCCTTTTGGTAATTGGGCTTGTGCTGCCATACGTTGCCCAATCTATAAGCCTGCATAGAATCTGGCCACGGCAGAGGCCCGAGCACGTTGTGTAGCAGCATGGCTCTCCACTGCTTTCGGTACAGAGGCAGAGCGCCTAAAGGTCCGCGAACGACGGATGGGCTATGCCTGGCCTGAGCCCCGGATGGCCTGCTTGAAAATCCGTGAATTACTTTCTCCTTTTGTTCACCTACTGACACCATATTCCCGGGACAGAAAGCGCAAAGCTCGTCGTGGTTCAGTGCAAGGGGTGCCACGAGAATATTCCGGCTCCGGTGGAGGGCATGCCGGCGCAGCCAATCGCAGCGAGGTGTCCACTCTGCCATGAGCATAGGCGCTATCTGCCGTCGGAGGTGTTCCTCGGCCGGCTCTCGCACCTGATGATCCGGAAGCCGGTGCGTACGGCAGATACGCGGTTAGGATGATGACGCCGCGATTCAAAGGAAAGCCCAACTTCATCTTCGCAGTTCCGTGCCCGCACTGCGGCTATCAGATTGAACCACGCGAGCTGGTGCGCCTGGCATCGCACATCATCAAGTGCCCGAAGTGCGGCGGCGTGTTCGATGAGATGAATGGCCGGAAACCCACCAGCACATCTTGATCTTCACCCTGTACAACGCACGGTGAGGTTTCATGACAAAGAGAGGGGACATGGGAGCGGTCCAAATTAGAAACCGTGACCGGGCAGTATTTCCCGGGAGCGGACTTAGTTTCGCTCGCTTAGTTCGCACATTTTCCGGGAGGGGGCGGAAGGCGAAAACCGGGGTTAGCTGACGAAAGCGGAGTTTGACCAACCGGCCCAATGGATTGATGAAGAGGCCGGAGGCTATCAAAACGGATTGGCGGCCAAGGCTCTCAACTTCTCCGAATAGCTTCGTCCGGATTGCAGCCGCACACCGTATTGCAAGGTGACCAGGTACTCTCCGTGCGCGGCTGGTTGCAGTGCTTTGATTCGTTTCAGATTGACCATAGTGGAACGATGGATGCGCAGGAAAATTTCCGGATCGAGAGATTTCTCCAGGGTATTCATGGTCACATGCAGCAGGTGGCTTGTTTTCCCGGTATGAAGTTCCACATAGTTTTCGGCAGCTGCCAGCCAATCCACCTCTTCGACATCGACAAAGATGGTTTTTCCTGCCGATCTTACGGCTAGCCGCTTCATATAGCGTCGCGGGGAGGCGATCGTCTCCAGCAAGGAGAGGATGCGCCGGTTGGTCCCCCCGGCTGGATCCGCGTAGAGGCGAGTTTTGGCCCGTGCCAGCGCCTTGAGAAACCGCTCTTCGGTCACAGGCTTTAGTAAATAATCGATAGCATTGATCTCGAATGCTTCGATCGCATAACGGTCATGCGCGGTGACAAACACGACCGCCGGCATGCTTTCCATGCCGACTTCCTGCATGACGGCAAAGCCGTTCATCTCCGGCATCTGTACATCGAGAAAAACAAGATCTGGCCGTGTATTGCGAATCGATGCGACCGCTTCCCGGCCATCTTTTGCTTCCTCAATCGCTGAAACCTCGGGATCGAGCGCCAGCAGCATGCGCAGGCCTTCGCGGGCCAGCGGCTCGTCGTCGACAATGAGCGTTCTAAAAGGCATCAACTTCCGTCATCTCCGGTTGCGCATTTTCGAGTGCGGCATGGTAAGGAAGAATCATGGTCACTGCCGCCCCGCCGCCTTCCGCGTTCTGAAGCGTTAACCTGGCCGCGCTACCGTAAAGCTGTTCGCAGACGCGCTCGCGTGTTCGCCAGGCCAATTCCCTTCTCATTGGAATCACTTTTCAGTGTGGCATCGCTTTGCCGGGCCAACGCCAGGCCCATCATCCTCGACTCGAATTTCGAGCGGATCGTTTACCCGCCGGGCACTGATGGCGACTCGCCCTGCAGAGCCGCTTGCTCCGATCCCATGGCGAATGGCGTTCTCCACGATCGGCTGCAAAGCGAACTGGGGCACGGCGGCATCCTGAATGGCAACGTCGGCGGAGATCTCGACGCGGAGGCGGTCGGCAAAGCGCACCTGTTCAATGGAGAGATAGAGTTTCAGGTAATGGAGTTCGCGGTGCAGCGGAACTTCTTGCGCGTCCACGTCCTCCAACACACAGCGCAGCAGGTCACTCAGGTGGGAAAGCATCTCTTCCGCGGCCCGGCTATTCTGCTGCCGCACCAGGACCATGATGGCGTTCAGCGTATTGAAGAGAAAGTGCGGTTGCAGTTGCATTTTCATCGCGCTCAACTGGGCGCTCATCAGTTGGGTTCGAAGTTCCGACGCGCGCAGTTCCAGGTCCAACGCCTGTTGCGTACGTTCCTGATACCAGCGGTAGTACAGGACTCCCCACTGCACACCCAATACCGCCCAGTAGGTGAGTATGCCGCCCTGCAATCCCCTGGCGAGCAAGAAGGGGAAACGTGTTGCGGAAAGTCTTGATCTGCATGGGAAAAATTCCCAGGCGAGGATAGATCGCGCTTTCCATGGTGATTTCAAAAACAGAAAACATCGCGCTCAGCAGCAAATGAAGGCCGGCTCGCGGAAACCAGTTTTCCCGCTCCAGGGGGAAGCGGCGGCCAAGCCATAACATGAGAGGGGTTAAGAACGCCCAGACGTAGACATCCACCAGCCAGGCCAGCAAGTAATACCACCAGGGCGTTCGATCCTGCCCAAGCAATCTTTGGGTGAGGTTTTCGCTGTAGTAAAAAAATCCCACCAAAGTCCAAAGTCCAAAATAGAGCGGCCAGTGCCGTAAGTCGCGTAGTAGCGAACCGTCGTGCGAGGGGTCCGCTGCAGGACCGGCGCCACGTAACTGAGAATCGGAAGTCATTGCTATCAATCGCACTCTCGTCCAGGGCTCTCGAACACAAGGAGTGCTCGGGCTTTTCGCCGTTGACCTGGCTTGCGATGGCCAGCCAGGAGCGGCCCTGGGCTAAGACGGCAGTGTAGCACTGCCAACCCCGGCAAATTGGGTGGAGTGCATTTACCGGGGCGCTGAAGTTCTCGACACGTTCAACCGCTCGATCGCGGCGACAAAGGTGAAATAGCCGGGCGGCCGTTGCCCCTGGTACGGCTGCCGATTAAGCCACCCCTGGGGCGGGCAGTCTCCAGTTCGTGTCGGGTATACAAGATCATAGAGATCAAGCGGGTGCTGAGCTTTCCAGCGACGACCTCAAGCCCCTGATGAGCCCTTAATCCCCCCAACCGGGCTTATGGTCAACTTCGAGCTCTCGCCTAGACCTATTCCGCAAATTTACCGGGAAGCAGA
>CAVZJL010000025.1:0-57523 GCA_963775365.1 uncultured Acidobacteriaceae bacterium
ACCGATTTTGTTTGAGTCGGCGCCCAGCCATTCCCCGGCATCCATGACCATGATTGGACGGCTCCCGGGTGCGACTGTGGCGTTCGAACCGGCGGCGGTAACGATGGAGTTGCAGGGCGGGCACGCCAGCCGGCTGAGCATTGGATTCGCCGGTGCATCCGCTGCTGTTCCCCACGGGAGTTTCCTTCAGAATAGCCAGACCAACTACCTGCGGGGCAACGACGCGGCCCGGTGGCGTACCCACGTTCCAAACTACAAGCAGGTTGTCTATGCGGGGCTGTATCCCGGCATCGATACCGTGTTCTACGGCAATGGACAACTGCTGGAACATGACTTTGTGATTGCTCCCGGTGCAGACTACCGGCAAATCCGTCTTCACCTTTCAGAGCAGGCGCACGCGACGATTAACAACGATGGCGAATTGACGATTGCCCTTGCCGACGGAAACCTGCGCATGCACAAGCCGGTCATCTACCAGGATGCCCGGGCCAGCGTCGGTCGAAAGATAAGTAGAAAACGAAAGAACGGGATCGATCACCAGCGGACGTTGGTGATCGTAGCTCTCCACCGTAAATCCAATGTCTCCATCCGCAAGGAGATGGAAGGAGCCTTTACGCAAGTTGCCGGCGATAACAACCATCGGGCGCACGTCGCTGGAAGCGCTACCTACGGCCTCTACACCACCCCCGGCGTATACATGGGTGCGGCCCCGATGCCTGCCACGGACTTAGCGGGCACCTTGTAGGGATATATGGCCCTGGTCGACCCGACTGTGGCACCGCCGGGCTGTTGGGTAAATTCGGTGTAGGCTTAGCGGGACTTCTGCTTTTGCCTTTGCCATTGTGGAGGCCCCGCTGGCTTGCGTCATGCTTTGCCTTCTCTGTCTTCCTGCTCTTGATGGTGGGTTTGTCTGGATGTGGCGGCGGTGGCTCCAGCACGACGACACCGCCAAGTAACCCGTCGCCAGCCGCCGTAGCGCAGGGCACTTATACCCTCCAGGTAGTCGCGTCCGACGGCACTACAACGCAGAAGATGCCGCTCACTCTGGTTGTGAAGTGATGAGCCGGTCGTAACTACTAAGACTGGTGGTTGGCCGCTAACTGCCTCGGATGTATCGAGAGTCAGAGGGAAGGATTAGTAGAATCCCACATCTCGCGAAAAACGAGCGAATGCGGGGCACCCGTCCTTAGCGTGGGAACTAGCTATCTACGGTACAACATCGGTCGCGCTGGCAAAGCTCAACTGGTGGATCGCCAGCCAGGTTTGCGCGTAGGCATTCAGCGCATTCAGGCTGGTGGTGCGGTCATCCTGCAGAGCGCTCAGATAATCGAGCAAA
This sequence comes from uncultured Acidobacteriaceae bacterium, assembly GCA_963775365.1. Classification (GTDB taxonomy): domain Bacteria; phylum Acidobacteriota; class Terriglobia; order Terriglobales; family Acidobacteriaceae; genus PALSA-350. The sequence goes on from CAVZJL010000025.1 coordinate 1,337, forward strand.
GCGATCCCGCCGTGCTCGTAGGCAAACTGCGCGATCGATAAGACATCTTTCGCTTCGGCGAGATAGTGCCCGTTGTAGCGGTCGGAAAGCACCTTGGAGGTGGTGTAGGAAATCCAGGCCTGGTCTACATCGGAATAGACCTGGTTCTGCGCCGCTACCTCACCGAACCGGCTGGCCTGCGCCAGGTATTTACTGGTGTCTTTGTTTCCCTGGTTACGGTCGAAGATGCGGATGGGAATGTGACATAGAAGCCATAACTGCTCTGCGTGCCGCTGTGATCGTACTCCCCTTCGAGCGTGGGGTCGGTGGTTCCGTTGGCATAGGCAAGTTTCACATTCGCATCCGCCACGCGCACGGCGGCCTGGGCTGCCTGATAATCCGGCCTTTCCGCCAGCGCCTTTTGCTCCAGATCCGTCAGGTTACTCGAGATCGCCGGCGGAACCAGATCGCCAGAAATATCGAAAGAGCGGCTCGGCTGTTGGTAGCCCATTAACGTCTGCAGCTGATCGCTGGCCTGCACCAGGTTCATCTCGGCGTTCGACTCATCCGATTCGAACTGTGCCAGTTGCAGATCCAGGCGTTCGTAATCCAGCTTGCCGATATCGCCCGCATCGTAACGGTCATTGTTAATTTGCAGCTGATGCCGAAAGCTGCTCAGGTTGTCTTGCGCCAGCTTCAAGGTCGCTTTGGCGAGCAGCAGATTGGTGAAGCTTTGCCTCACCTGCAGAGTCGTCTGCCTTATCTGATCGTGATATTGCGCGTCCGTCTGGGTGGTCTGCGCCCGCGCGCTATCCAGACGCCAGCGCCGCTTCTGTCCGCGCTCAAAGAGCCGCGACAGTTGCAAACTGTAACCGTAGGGCGTGGCGGAGCTGGCAGGATTCGAGAGATCGGTGCCATATAGCGAGAAGTCCGGATTCTGGCGCAGTCCGGCCTCGACCTCCTGCCCTTTCATGGAAAGCAGATTCTGCTGGGACGGCGAGCAGAACCGGGTTGTGCGCCAAGGCCATGTCCACGGCCTGCTGCATGGTGATCGGCGCGGTGGGGGGAGGCGGCGGTGGGACCGCCGGAGCTGGCGCTGGAGCTTGCGCGTAGGCGCACTGCCCGGCGGCAAATCCCATCCAGAGCAACAACGCGAGCGTGTTTCGTCTGCGGGAGTTCAATTCTCAAACTCCGTTTCCGGCGTCGGGAGCACGTCCCGGTCACCCGCGATCCAAACATAGAGCGTTGGCAGCAGAAAGACGCTCATCAACAACGCGGCGATCAGGCCGCCCACGATGACGATGGCAAAGGGACGCTGCGAATCCGAACCGATGCCATGCGAGGTGGCCGCCGGCAATAGTCCCAACGTGGCCACCAGCATGGTCATCATGATGGGGCGAAGTCTGAGCACAGCGCCTTCCACCGCGGATTCCTCGATCGAGTGGCCGCGCACGCGCAGTTGGTTGATGTACTCCAGCATGATGACGCCGGTCTGCACCGAAACGCCGAAGAGGGCGAGAAAGCCGACGCCGGAAGAAACGCTGAAGTTGGTGTGCGTGAACAACAGCGCCAGCATGCCGCCGACCGGGGCCATGGCAACGTTGCACAGAATCAGCAGCGCCCACTTCGCCGAACGGAACATGGTGTAAAGGATGATGAAGATGATGGTGATGGTGATAGGCAACACCAGAGCCAGGCGCTTGTCCGCTCTCTTCTGGCTTTGGTATTCACCCGCCCAATCCAGATGGTAGCCGGGAGGTAGCTTGACCTGGGCGTTGACCTTGGCGATCGCTTCCTCTACGGTGCTGCCCAGATCGCGGCCGCGAACGCTGTACTTAATTGCGACGTAGCGCTGGTTGGCCTCGCGATAAATCTCCTCGGCGCCGTCTTCCACTTTGACCTGGGTCAGCTGGGCTAGCGAAACCCGTTCTCCGGAAGGAGCCAGCAGGCGAATGTCTTCAATCGCCTCCTGCGTGTCGCGGTATGGCTTCTGGTAGCGAACCACCAGGTCGTAACGCGCCTCGCCCTGCAGCACCTGGCTGACCGCGCCCCCGCCCACCGCGGTTTGGATGGCATCTTGCACGTCAGCCACATTGATGCCAAAGCGCGCCGCTGCTGTCCGGTCGACAACGTAATTCAAATTGGGCTGGCCGATCACGCGGAAGATTCCGAGGTCCTGGACTGCCTCGGATCTGGCTCATAATGCCTACGATCTCGTTCGCTCTTTTGCTCCAGCAATTTCAGATCATCCCCATAGAGCTTGACCGCCAGTTCGCCTTTGACGCCGCTGACCGCCTCCTCCACGTTGTCGGAGATGGGCTGAGAAAAGTTCCAGGTCACTCCTGGCATCTTCTCCAGTTCGCGATCCATGGCGCCAATCAACTCATCTTTGTTCTGGTGAAAGACTGGGCGCCACTTTTCTTTGGGAAGCAGATCCACAAAATATTCCGTGTTGAAGAAGCCCGTCGTATCGGTGCCATCGTCGGGCCGCCCCACCTGGCTCACCACATCCGTAACCTCTGGAAATGAGGCCAGAAGGACGCGCGCCTTATCCATGGTGGCAACGCCCGCGGTCGGGCCGGTGCTGGGAGCCAGGGTGCCGCGAACCCAGATCGCGCCTTCATCCAGGTGAGGCAGAAACTCCGAACCGATGACTCCACTCAACCCCAGAAAACCCGCCAGCAGCAGCGCACACACAGCGACGCCGACGGTAACAGAACGATGTTCAATGGCCCAGGTCGCGGCATGGCGATAGCGATCGGTGAGCCAGCTCATCACCGGGTTATGCCATTCGCGCGCACCCTTATAGAAGAGGAAACTCGACAGCACAGGCGCGATCAACATGGAGAAGATCAACGCCCCCAGCAAGGCAAACGCCACCGTCCAGGCCATGGGCTTGAACAATCGCCCCTCCACAGCCTGCAAGGTAAAGATCGGAAGATACGCGGTCACGATGATGCCGATGGCATAGAAGACCGGACGCTGCACCTCGTGAGCGGCCTCGCGAATCTGCTCGCTGGGGCTGCTGCTATCGGAGCGCCGGCGGCCGAGATGACGGACAATGTTCTCCACCATGACCACGGCGCCGTCGACCACCATGCCAAAGTCGAGCGCGCCCAGCGACAGCAGATTGGCCGGGATATGGACGAGATCGAGACAGATGGAGGCAAAGAGCAGAGAGAAAGGAATGGTGAGCGAAACGATGAGCGCGCCGCGAACATTCCCCAGGAAGAGAAAGAGAATGATCACAACGAGGATGATGCCCTCGGTCAGATTGTGCAGCACCGTGTGCGTGGTGTAGTGCAACAGGTCGCTGCGATCCAGAAAGGGAACGACCTTGACTCCCTTGGGCAGTATCAGGTCATTCAGCTCTTTGACCTTGGCGTGGATGCCCGCCAGAGTCGAGTCGGAATCGTCACCCTTCTGCAGCAGCACGATGCCCTCAACCACATCGCCGTCGTCGATAACCTTTCCGTCGACACGACGAATGGCCTTGCCGATCTGGCCCAGGCGTATCTTCGGCCCCTGCACGACTTCGGCGATATCCTTGACCCGCAGCGCGGTTCCGTTGGTTGTTTTGAGAACGGTATTCTCGATGTCCTGGACGTTGCGAAAGAGGCCCACCTCGCGGACATTGATTTGCTGCTGGCCCTGCTCGATGAAGCTGCCGCCGGCGTTAATGTTGTTGTTGGCCAGTTGTTGCTCCACCTGGCCAATGCTCAGGCCATAAGCGATCAGCTTGCTGGGGTCGACGCGCACCTGGTATTCGCGCGTGATTCCACCAAAACTCGCTACATCCACAACGCCGGGGACGGACTTGAATTGCTTCTCCAGCGTCCAGTCCTCGATCGACTTCAACTCCATGTTGTCGTACGCGGGATTGGTGCTATGCAGCGTGTACCAGTAGATCTGCCCGACCGGGCTCCAGTCGGTGCCGATCTGCGGCTGCAAACCCGCAGGCAGCGTGACCTGGGAAAGCCGTTCCAGAACCTTCTCGCGATTCCAGTCGTTGACCGAATCATCGTCGAAGATCATCTTGACGTCGGAAAGGCCGGCCAGCGAAAAGGAGCGCAGATGCTGCATGTGCGGGATGCCGGCCATCTGGACTTCAATGGGCACCGTAACCTGCTGCTCCACCTCTTCGGCGGCGCGCCCCGGCCACTGCGTAATCACCTCGACGTAGTTGTTGGCTACATCGGGATACGCCTCCACCGGCAGATTATGAAAAGAGATAGCGCCCCAGACAAACAGCAGAATGGCAATCGCCAGGATCATGAACCGGTTGTTAAGTGCAAAATCAACCAGACCACGAATCATTACTGGTCCACCGTATTCTGCAATTCGAGCGCCCTGGTCACTACCTGCTGGCCGGCAGTGAGGCCGGAGATGACCTCCTGCATTCCGCCAGGAAGCATGGCGCCGCCGACAACACCTACCCGCTTAAACTTTCCCCCGTCCACAGGCACATAGACCCAGTCCCGATCATGCAGGTGAAGGATCGCGGAGGCTGGTACCGACACGTGGTCCATGAGCCTGCGGCCGTGAAAAGTGGCCGTGGCAAACATACCGATGCGCATCAGGTGGTCAGGATTAGGCACCTGAATACGAACTTTCGCGGTGCGGATACTGGGATCAAGAACCGCGTCGATCTCACTGATGGTGCCGGTGATACGTGTGGTCGGGATAGGCATTCAGCCGAATATCTGCCGTCTGCCCCACGTGAACCATGGGCAGATCGTTCTCGTAGACATCGCAGATGATCCACACCTGGGAGAGATCGGCTATGGTGAAGGCGGTCGACGATCCCGCATACGTGACGCCGGTTGCGGCGGCATTCGTGACATTTTGCGCGATGACCACCCCGCTCGCAGGGGAATAGACTTTGGCCGTTAGCGAAGGATGGGCCGGGTCGACACCGAGGAAATGCAACTGCTGCTCCGCCGCTGTCAGATCGGTCTTGGCGTCCTGCTCGGCGTCGTCCGCGATTTCCAGCTGGCTCTTGGCAATCGCGCCCTTGTCATAAAGAATCTTGGCGCGTTCGTCCTGTGTCCGCGCCAGTCTCTCGTCGTTGACCGCCTTCAGGTATTGATCAAAGGCATTGGAGATGTCGGTGCTCTGCACCTCCATGAGCAGCTGGCCCTTCTTGACATAGGCGCCGATTTGGGTGTGAATCGCAATCACACGGCCGGAGGCTATCGAAATAACCGGGATGGTTCGGGAAACATCCGGGTTGACCGTACCGGTCACATTGAGCGTGGAGGTCGACGCATATTGCGTCGCCGTCGTTACAGAAAAGCGGTCGGGGTGATCGACGGTGATGAGACTAACACCGCCCTCATCCACCACCTGCACGGGAGGCGGGGCCTCAGCCGCTTTATCATGCTTCTCGCCGCCGCAACCACTCAACATGCCAAGACTGAGAGCGGCTGCGATAAGCACCGTTCGCTTCATGAATAAACCTCACGAAAATTAACCTCGCGTTCCAGGGCAGAATTCCTATCTTTCCCGGGGCGAATCTGCACTAACCGGGATTGGCGGTTTGCATACTGTTGAGCATGGTTGGACGGAGCAGAAAACAGGGCGGGGCACACGGCGCCTGGACCAGCCGGCAATGCGGACCGGCCAGTCCCGCGGCTTTGGAAACCGTTGACCCTCTTTTTAGCTTGCCGGATGGGCTGTATCCGAATCATCGGATCCTATTCCACCCGTACAAGGAAAGCCCCCTTCAGCAAAATGAGGCCCTTCGCGCGCCACGCGTTCCACGCGAAGACGGCGCGCGACAAAGCGCGGTCACCCAAGCTCGATGTTACTTGAGGCCAGAGGCCACGATTGGTCAGTTCCAGCTATCTTTCGATCTAGAGACTACCTGTTTAGTTGCAAATACCATATAAAACTTTTGTAAGTAATTTAGAAGCAGCGAACATCGCGTTTACATCTCGATCGTAACCGAGATAGATTCCCCCTCGCCAATCCGGCACTCGCGTCATTTCGCCCGGAATGCTGTTTTTCACTAGAGTCCTGGTCCAGGCAGCAAACACATTCGCAATCGTCCAAAGCATGGGGACTCGCATGGCCGTTAGAATGAAGATGGGAACAGGGGACAGCGAAGAAATGCGGCTCTTTTCCATCTTCGTGTTGGGGACACGCCGGACGTCGATGCCTATCGCCGGGCTGATGATCGCGTTGATTGCGGCGATCGATGCGCATGCCGCGCGGGAGATCCCACTCGGCTTCTTGTATCTGGCTCCGATGCTGGTGGTGGGCGCCGCCTTGACCCGCTGGGAGATAGGCGCGGTCGCGTGCGTCTGCGCCTGGCTGGCTGAGTCCTTCGATGAGTTTGCCTGGGGACCCAATACCGGACTGCCACGCGACCTGCTCTATTTCTCCGCCTTTTTTTTGATGGGCCTCTTCATGCACGAGGTGACGCGCAGCCGGAGGCTTTCCGCCCAGCACATGCGGCAGATCGAAGGCGAGATGACGGCACGAAGGGATGCGGAGGAGCAACTGAAAGTGCTCGTGGATAGCAGCCCCGCAGCCATCATCACCACCAGTTCCGACGGAACGGTTCTGCTCGCCAACGACGCCGCGAATCGCCTTTTCGGCCTTGAACCCGGCACGCTTCCCGGCTTGCCCATCCGCAATTACCTGCCGTCGCTGATCAACGTGCCCGCCCTGGATTGCAACCGCCAGGCTTTTCGCACGGCTATGCAATGCCGCGGGCGCAGAGCGGACGGGGAGGTCTTCCAGGCCGACGTCTGGTTCTCCACCTACGTAACCAGCGCCGGACCGCGGTTGGCGGCCATGGTGCTGGATACCTCCGAAGATCTGAGGACGCACGAGGAATCCGCTTTTCATCAAATGCTGACCAGTTCGCGCATCCTGGTGGCCGCTGTTTCGCATGAAGTGCGCAACGTATGCGGGGCCATTGCGCTGGTCCATGAAAATCTGGCGCGTAGCGGCAAACTGAAAGAAAATAAAGACTTTGAGAGCCTCGGCACGCTGGTTTTGGCGCTGGAACGGATTGCCGCAATGGACCTGCGGCAGACAGCGAGCCATGCCTCCGGGGCCGAGGTGCCGTCCTTGCTTGACGAGTTGCGCATCGTCATCGAGTCTTCACTGCGTGAGAGCGGAGTGACCAGCCGGTGGGAAATAGAAGACGATCTGCCCCCCGTGTGGGCGGACCGCCAAAGCCTGATGCAGGTCTTCCTCAACCTGACCAAAAACAGTGAGCGGGCCATGGAGGAACAAGCGCGGAAGGAATTGACTGTGAGCGCCCGGCGCGAGAGCTCGGGGGTGGCCATTCGTTTCCGCGATACGGGCGGCGGCGTCGCCCACCCGGAGCGGCTCTTCCATCCCTTTCAGCAGGATGCCCAATCGACCGGGCTGGGCCTTTATCTCTCGCGCGCTTTGATGCGCAGCTTTAGAGGTGACCTGCACTACGAACCGCAAACCGGGGGGTCGACTTTTGTGGTGGAGTTGTCGCCCGCTGTACGGGAAATCAAGAATGATAGCTATGAGCAGCGAAATTCGACTATTGCTGATCGACGATCACAGCCTGTTCCGCGAGAGCCTGAGCCGGCTGCTTCAGACCGAGCCTGACTTCCAGATCGTGGCCACCTGCGCCTCCGCGAGCGAGGCGTTCGCGTTGCCCCGTCTGGAGGAGGCCAACGTGGTGCTGTTGGATTACGATCTCGGTCCTGAACAGGGAACACTGTTCCTCGACCGGGCACGCAGCGTCCGTTTTCCAGGCCGCATTTTAATGGTGACCGCCGGCATGAGCGATTCGGCGATGCTGCGGATGCTGGAGAACGGCGCTTCCGGCATCTTTCTCAAACATAGCCCCCCTAGCCGCCTCGTCGAGGCCATCCGCAAGGTCTATGCCGGCGAAGTCTGGCTCGACCCCGCGGTGACCCGCTCCATCATCGCCGCGGCCACCGGCAACACCGCCGCGCCCCGGCGTGCGCAAGGTTTGACGCAGCGTGAGCAGGCGGTGCTCAAAGGGGTATTCGAGGGGCTCACCAATAAGGAAATTGGCGCCCGCTTGGAGATCTCAGAAAGCTCGGTCAAAGCGGTACTGCAACAGCTTTTCGAGAAGACCGGGGTGCGCACCCGTAGCCAACTGGTGCGTATTGCCCTGGAAAAACACTCCGAGGAGTGGCTGACAAATCCTACCTGAGCGGGAAATGCCTGTGGATGCTGGAGGTCACCTTTGGGACGCAATCGTGGTGGGGGCAGGGCCCGCCGGTTGCGCGGCAGCTTATGATCTGGCCGCCGCTGGCCGATCCGTACTCCTGCTTGATAAGAGGGACTTCCCGCGCGCAAAAGCATGTGCCGGCGGTTTGACGAGCAAGGCGGTGAAGGCGCTCCGCTATTCGATTGACCCAGTGGTGAGAAAGGTGATCGGACAGGTCCGGCTGGAGGGCGACGGCTCGCCCTCCAGCGCCGTTCTGCTAAAGAACCGCCAGCCCATCTGCGTGATGACGGTGCGGGCCGAGTTGGATGAATACTGCCTGCGCAAAACGATGGCGGCGGGTGCCTGTCTGAAAAAGATTGAGGGCGTGCGGCAGATTCTGCGCGACTGCGATCAGGTTCATCTGCTAACCCCGGACGGCCGATTTCGGGGCCGCTTTCTGGTCGGCGCCGATGGCGCCAGTGGCCAGGTACGGCGGCTGTGCGCGGCCGGTTCCTGGTTTTCCCAGGGCTTTGCGCTGGAGGTGCAGACGGCTTTGCCAAGAGAGGAGCCTGATCTTACTTTTGATTTTGCCTCCGTCAGCAATGGATACGCGTGGATCTTTCCCAAGGCCGACCATCTCAACGTAGGGCTTTATTCGCTTTCCTCAGCGGCCAGCCTGACGCGGAGCCGGCTTCTGAGCTATGTAAAGAACAGACTGGGCACCGATGTCCTGCATAGTGTGACGGGGCAATATCTAGGGATCGGTGCCGGTGAGAGTCCGGCCGAATATGTTCAGCCGGATTTGCATGATCGCGTTTTCCTGGTGGGAGACGCCGGCGGCTTCGCCGATCCTCTCACGGGCGAGGGAATCTACGGTGCCTTGACCAGTGGACAGGCGGCAGCAAAGGCGATCCTGGCGGAACTGCAGGGGGAGAGAGCCGCTGCCGGGGCTTTTGCCGGCCATCTCACGGACTATCGTCAGACGCTGCGCTTTTCTTCGCGCGCAGCAGCGGCTTTTTATGCTAATCCAGCCCGCGGATTTCGCGCCATGCGGCTGCCCTTCGTTCGCAGATCCCTGGTCAAGACCTACACCCATGGATTGAACGTCAAGAGCCTGGCCATGCGAATCGCACTTGCTCATTGCTGACGGTAGCAGTTATGGTTACATATGCGGGACAACGGTGCGCTCGGCAACAGCTAATTTGGGCAGATCTGACTTTCAACAGTCCCTTCGGGAAGTATACTTAGGTCCGCAGTGTCAACATTTGTGAATTCATATCAGGCGTGAAAGAAGCTGTAGAGCAACACCGCGAGAACGATGCTGCTGACCAGGATATAGATCTTGTCCTTCTGAGCTGCGAACCCGTAGACGCAATACGCGACCCTCACGATGGGGGTGGCGACCAGTAGCAGAATGCCCAAACGGATGATGCTACGACTGTCCGGATGACCGCCGGCGAGGAGCGGCGGAATTCGGTCAGCAGGGCTGGCAATTCCATGAAAGTGACGATAATCCGGCTTCAGTCCATGGGCCTGCAATAAATAGAGAGACCCGCCAACCAATACCACGATGGCGGCAAGGCTCACGCCGGCGCGCAGCATCTGGCTGATGGCAATTTCCATTTTCAGATCGGCATCCGATGCCATTGGCTCACATCCTTCCCGTAGCGCCGCTGTAGATCATCTCCACGCCTAACGCGACAATGACAACGGCAAAGACCATCCTGAGGATTGGTACCCGGATCCTGATCAGCAAGCGCGCTCCTACAAGCGAACCAGCCAGGACGCCCAGCATCACCGGCGCTGCCAGACCCGGAGCGATATAGCCCCGGCTAAGATAAATACCGGCGCTCGCCGCTGCGGTCACACCGATCATGAAGTTGCTGGTGGTGGTCGAAACTTTGAAGGGCAGTTTCATGGCGTGATCCATGGCCAGGACCTTAACTGCTCCGGAACCGATGCCGAGAAGACCGGAGAGAATCCCAGCGATAAACATGATGCCAAAGCCTGCGGGAACATTTTGCGCGACATAGGCCTCGCGGCCGGTCGCGGTTGGAAAATCTCCTCTCATCTCCAGCTTCTCGGCCAGTGCATTCGGCTTGGGCGGCCTGTCAATTGGCCGATGGTGGAATGAGCTCCACGCCGAGTAAAGCAAAGTGATGCCAAAAATAATGGCGATAGCGTGGTTGGAAATGCGAGCAGTCAGATAAGCGCCAACCAGGGCTCCGACGGTGGTTGCCATCTCCAGAAACATTCCGATGCGGACGTTGGAGAAGCCTTCCCGTACATAGGAGACCGCCGTCCCCGAAGAAGTAGCGATGACCGAAATCAGCGAAGCCCCAATGGCGTAGCGAAGATCGATATGGAAGAGAAAAGCCAGCGCGGGGACAATCACCACGCCTCCACCAAGACCCGTCAGGGCGCCGAGCAGCCCGGCGATGACCGACATCAACAGGACTGCGCACGTAAACTCGATCAAGCCCATCTGCCCTTTCAAGCATCCCACTGAGGAGTGGCGCGGATCAGCTTGACTTTTCGCTTTCGTCGCCAGTCCTAGTGTGTATCAGGGTTTCGCGTAAAAACAGACAAAATTTTGGAAGGTTCCATGAATCGACAGATTCTTAACGGTTGGAAAGAAATCTCCAGCCACATTGAGCGCGGCGTGCGCACCGCTCAACGTTGGGAAATACATCTGGGAATGCCGGTTCATCGCCCGGCCCTGAAAGATCGTAGCGCAGTGGTCGCGTTTACCGACGAACTCGACCGTTGGCTCTCGCGTACCGCAGCAGACACACTGAACGCGAACGGTGAAGCGAGCGACAAGACTCTAATGCGGGTCCACCAAAATCTAAGCACACTGGGGTTGCACACCTCAGAACTTGCGTCGCGAACCAGAGTGTTAAAGGAGCAACTGAGGCGTTCACTTGAGATCCAGCACAATCGAATCGCATCCAGGTTGTGTGTCAACCCAGCCGCAACCGCAACTTCTAGCAGGAACCCCGGCACGACGCTGCCATTCCAACCCAGGAACAATCCGCGGCGTCCGCTGCATCCCTTAAACGAAGGAACCGAGATCACCAAAAGGTGACTATGGTAACCATTACAATGGTGACTTTAGGACGTATGCTACCCCACCCCCGTGCACCTCGGTGATGAGGGAAAACCCTACTTAGGTTCAGGGCGTCTAGTAATTTTGAGGTGGATGCTTACATTTGCCTTACGAACCCGAAACAACCTGGAGCTAAAACATGCAAGCGTTGCCAACGGATTACGATGGCCTCGCCGGGGAGGGCGCGTCGGCGCCTCTCGAATTAGTCAATGAACGATTAGAAAAAGCGATCGAACAGCTCCGTCTGGCGAATCAGGCACTGCAGATCACCGGCCACGAACTCTGCACACTAAACAATCAGTTGGAGATGATGCATGAAGAGATGGATAGGCTCAGCCAGGAAGTGGTTCGACTGAGAAAGGGCAACAACATAGTAGATAGCGCCGCCAGCTGAGCAACGCGGCAACGCCTCCATGACCGTTTCGTATTCAGGAAAGCGCTAAAAAGCGATTGGGCGGCTTTCATTTAAGAAAAGCCGCCCAATCGCAGTTCTCAGTGCAGCAGAAGCGAAAATCGCCTTAGTAAACGGATGCGCCGCCCACGGATGCAGGGTCCGGTTGAACGAGGGCATGGAGGCGCTGCCGAGACCCCGGATTCCTGGAGAGGCCCCACCCGGCACGCCGCGTGTGCGGCTTTCTTTAACGGAAAGCCGCATGAAGTTCGTTGGTCTCACCGGACCCCACAGGAAAACCGGGGGACAAGACCGACTCATAGATCTGGATCATCTGCGCGTAATTCTCTTCCCCGGTGTATTTGGATTCATATTCCTTTCGGGCTTGAGCCCGCATCAACGCTACTTCCGCTGGATGGGCGAGCAGCCAACGTACCTTCTCTGCGAGGTCACTTGCGTTCCCAGGCTCAAAGTGCAGCCCGGTTCGCAGATGATCCACTACGGACGACATGCTTCCCAGGTTACTGGCGACGACGGGCAAGCCCACGGCGAAGGCTTCGGCCAGGATCATAGGAAAGCCCTCGTACCATGTCGAGGGCAGTATGAGCATCGACGCATCCTTCATCCGCTGCAGGATGTCGGCTCGTGGAAGCCATTTCAGCCAGGTCACACCTTGCATTTCACGGCTTGCTTTTTCCACCTCTACCGCCGACGGACCGTCACCCGCAATTTGCAACGGCAACTCCTGGCCAATTTGCTGCCAGGCTTCCAGCATGGTGCTGATTCCCTTTTCCGGCGTCAGTCGCCCCACAAACAAGGCGTAGTTGCCTTTGCCTTCACCGCGCCCAGGATCGGTCTGCAGAAAATTAGGCTTGACCACGATCTTCTTCTCGGGAAAGCCACCCTCGATGAACTTGTCGCGCGCGAAATCCAGTCAGGGCAATATAGGCGGAGACGGTTTTGCTATAGGTCTGCTTATAGTTGTGCGTCGCCAGCATCGCGGCCCCGGCCGCCGTTGCGAGTCTGCTGCCGCGATAACAGGCATGTACCACACCTGGCCAGGGAATGTTTTTGGTCACGCACTTCTCACATACATGTCCATCGCGGAAGAGAGTTCCGGCGGGACAGAGGAGGCGGTAATTGTGCAGGGTTTGTACGACCGGAATTCCTTCCCCATTGGCGGCGTAGTAGACAGCGGGAGAAATGAGCGGGAAAGTATTATGGACGTGAACGATGTCGGGTTTTTCCCGGCGCATCAGGTCGCAAAGCTCCTGATGGATTTGCCTATTGAAGATGGTGTTCCCGAGCAGGACCAGGGGGTTCATTCCGTTCACCTGATCGTTGCTGGCCTGATACAAAACCACCTCATGGCCATGAGAACGTAGTAGATCGGCTTCCTGGGCGAAGACCTGATCTTCGCCCCCTGGCAACTGGTACGAGTTGTGCACTGAAAGAATCTTCATAACGTACCCTGCTTGCCACGAACGGCGCGATTTACCATTTGCTTCCACACACTCTGGGTGAGCAAGAGATCGACCGCGCGCTGAAAGAGCGGCCGGGGCAGACGGTTGGAGTAGCGCCAGAACCGATCCATTCTCGAATTCTCTCGCAGGCCGTAACGGCACAAATCGCTGTATGCGCTGATCCACCGCCGGATCGTTGTTCAGGCGATGCCGGATGTAGTTCATTTTGAGATAAAGTGGGTTGCGGTCGACAACCGGAAAGGACGCCGCGAGTTGTGGATCGACGCTCTTCAGGTAGCGCTCTTGCTCCAGCCAGAGCGATTCCATGATTTTGAGTTCCCGCTCCAGGCGGCGCGCCGTGATGCGGGTGGAGTTCTGGTCATTCTGCCCGTGCAATCGCCAGCGGGCCAAAGGCTCATCCACTGCGCACAGTTCTGTCATCAGCGGAGCCAGACGGTGAATCATCTGCTCGGCATAACCGGTGTATTCCACTGGAATGGGGAATATCTGTTCGGCAATTTCACGGCGCAGGGCCAGGTTGGTCGTGGGCGGCAGGCCCATCAGGATACCGGCATTATCGTAAGTGCTCTGGGCGCAGTCTCCGGTAGGAAGAGCGCTCAACAAAGGATACATACCACGTTGACGTTTCTGGTTGTCGACCAGGCTGGCGCGATGAATGGCAAAGCCGGCCTGGGGGTGAGACGCGAAAGGCATTTACAACGGCTTCGACTTTTCCCGGCAGGAAGGTATCGTCCGCATCCAGCAGGCAGATTATGTCACCGGTACAGTTGCGATAGGCGGAATTCAGGTTGGCCGCCATGCCGCCATGAGGATTGCGAAGCAACCGAATGCCATGGCCGCGGCTGATATAGGATTCCACTACCTCGCAGGAGTTGTCGTGTGAGGCATCGTCGCTGACGATAATTTCCGGCAGGAGGGTAGGTTTGCGCAAGAGCACTGTCGATGGCTTGGCCGACATAGGCCCCGTAGTTGAAGCAGGTGATCAGGACGGAAACCGTGGGCTTCTGCGGAAGAGTCTTCAGGGCCAACGGAACGAGCTTGCTCAGGCTTGCGCCTGGCGCCGTTCTGTCGTGCGGTGCAGTTTCAAGTGCCATGCCCGTGTTTCCCCTCCCGTACATCCTCGCAGATCCTTTCGCCACCCTCAATTCCTCGCAGGCGTTAGACTGGGCATTGTTGCAGATAAAAGGCACGCCATGCATCGACAAAGTGCTCTTCAGAGCATGCAGAGGCCGCAGCGCGAGCTCGTTGACCCATGGCACGGCGATCGGCTGGGCTAAGTGCCAGAATGCGCTGCAGGCCCTCTCTCACCCCGGCAACCGTAGTTTCAATCAGGAAGCCGTTGTCGCCATCCTGAAGCAGATCTTCCACCCCGTAGAGCTGAGAGACCACAATCGGAAGGCCAGAGGCGGCCGCCTCATACGTTACCAAGGAGAAAGTCTCGTAAAGCGATGGAAACACGAAGACATCCGAGCTCCACAGGTATGGCCGGACATCGGACTGCATACCCACAAATTTGACCCGGTTACCAAGCTGATCCCTTACGGCCTGCCCACCGAAGCGCGCGATCAGGTCTGCTTCGCCGCCCACGACGATGAGTTTGACCCGCTCCATGCCTTCGGTGCACAGCGCCTGGAGCAACAGTGGCAGTCCCTTGCGTTCAAATTGTCCCAGGGCGACAAACAGGGCTACCAGGTCCTGGTCTTCGATGCCCAGAGCCGTGACGAAATGCCAAGCGATCAAACTCATCCGGCATTTGCAGGCGCGGCAGGCTGATGGGATTGGGCAGCACGGTGAGCTTGTTCTCGATATAAGGAAATTCCGCTCGCAATTCCCTCGCCAAGCCGCGTGATGGAACCACTACCTGTTTTGCTCGTGGATAGGTAAAGCTTTCCATCCACGCGTGGAGCTTATGGTCGAGCCAGCGGAACCAGCCCCGCAGGCCTTTGGCGCCAGACTTGCTCCAATGATGCTTGAGGTACATGCGATGGCAAAAGTGCGAGTAGAGCAGGTCGCCAAAAGAAAGGTTGCTTTCCAGCGCCTGAACCAGATCGAACTTAGCGCCGCCGCGCAGGCGGTAGAACAGGTAACAGAGGGGGGCAATGAAGTGATAAACGACAAAGAGCAGGGCCAGCGGGCGCATGGGCGACGGCACGCGGATGAACCGTATTTTTTCTGGACAGGGATTCTCGAACTCCACCGCAAAAACGGTAAAGTCATGCTCCGCCGCAAGCGCGCGGAGCATGGCCAGATGGCAGCTCCCAATTGGGTTGTTGCGCGTTATCTTGTAGTCGAAGATGGCGATGCGCACGCGGGGTTTCCTTTGTAGCTTCTCTCGGTTAGTGATGGGTAATGCATCAATGTGTAAATGGCATTCTTTACAGCTGCCGTAAACCGTCTTGCCTATCAGGGCACGACTCGGGAGGACGCCCACGACACGTTCTGAGCTATTGTCAGCCGTCTTGCATGGGACTGGTCCGTGGTAAATCCCACCAGCGGCTGCAACCCGGTGTGCCTCAATCGTTTTACGGCCCGACTAATGTCCTGCCCTGACACAGAAGCATGACTTCTTCGGCCAGTGTCCGAGGGACCAGTCAAGCCATTTTGACTAACGAAAGGCGACCCGGACGAGGTACCTTGCTGACAATCTTCTTGGCGATCTCGAGCGAAGCCGTGGCTGCGGGCGAAGGAGCATTGCAGACATGCAAGGAGTTCTTGCCTTCCACCAGCAGGAAGTCGTCGACCATGCTGCCATCGCGCAGCAGGGCTTGCGCCCGCACGCCGCTCTTGCTCGGAATCAGGTCATCGGCTTGTACCTCGGGCACCAGCCGCTGCAGGCTCCGGGTAAATGCGGCCTTGCTCCAGGAACGATACATCTCCTGAAACCCTTCGCGGTAATGGCGCGAGGAAAGCTTCCAGAAACCAGGATAGGTCATAACCTCGGAGAGATCGCGCCAGCTGAAGTCTGACTTGCGATACCCTTCGCGCTTCATACTCAACACCGCGTTAGGGCCGGCGTGAATGCTTCCATCCATCATGCGGGTAAAGTGTACTCCGAGGAAAGGAAAGGCCGGATTCGGCACCGGGTAGATGAGATGACGCACCAGGTGGCGGCGCTCGGGCTTCAACTCGAAGTATTCGCCGCGGAAGGGAACAATCATGGCTTTCGGTTCCACACCGCCCAGCCGCGCCACACGGTCGCTTTGCAGACCAGCGCAGTTAATCAGAAAGCGCGTCTCCAGCGCGCCCCATGAGGTCTCCAGCAGATGACCCAGCGGAGTGGGCACCACCTGGAGCACCTCCGTGCCCACCTTCAGTTCCCCTCCCTGTTGCTGTATCTCGTGCACCAGCGCGTGGCATACCTGCCGGTAATCGACAATGCCGGTGGTGGGAACGCGAATCGCAGCAATGCAGGAAACATGCGGTTCCACTTCTTTTACTTCTTCCGGGCGCAGCCGCATCGCCGGTACGCCGTTCTCCAATGCGCGCTCGACTAGGGCATCGAGCTGAGGAATCTCGTCCGGCCTGGTGGCCACGATCAACTTGCCGCAAACCTCGAACGGAACACCATACTCATAGCAAAAGGCGCGCAGGGACTGGTTCCCTGCCTGCGCCATCTGCGCTTTCAGACTTCCTGGCTTGTAATAAATGCCGGAATGAATAACGCCGCTATTGCGGCCGGTCTGGTGCTGGGCAAAACCAACTTCTTTTTCCACGAGAAGAATGCGCGCGAAAGGATAACGGCGGCCAAGTGCGGCGCCTGTCGCTAGACCAACAATTCCTCCACCGATTATCGCGAAATCATACATACATTGCCTTTTGAAGCCTCTGCTCGTTGGCAGGCTGGATTGAAATCAAACCGAGACACAACCTCGGCAGACAGGCCCATTTTTTCGAAATCGGCTTCCGGTTCCCCGGATTTCCTGTTGACCTCGGGGGCGTTGGCGAGCCTCATGCGGCTTTCCTCACTGAAAGCCACACACGCAGTCATGGATGAAGCAACGTACAGGAAGTCCGGAGTCGGATGAAGAAAGTGGAGGCGGTTCATCCGCATACGGTTGGTAACTTAATGGAAGGACAAACAGCAGGTCCTTCACTGGTCAGAGGGCATATCTCCCCACCCCCACTCCATGAGTGGGCTGTGACAAACAAGCGTTGGCGAGATATGGAGCGAAAATCAGGCGGCGGCACAGTCTCTAATGCAATTGCACAATGGCGGTGGTCGCTTTGGCTCTCTTGCAGGCAGCCTTTCACGACAATGCTGGAAAACGAGGCGGTAATTCTTTGCGCCTTCGCTGAAGATACTTCTGCTTAACTACCTGTTATTCGACCAAGCCCTTCTGCACCACAGACTCCGGCTCCGCCACCAGGAATTCAACCGGCGCTTCCTGATGGTCCATCCCCGAGACGAAAACCAGATCGCTCACGCTTGGTGCCCGGGCCGGTGCCGCCGCGGTATTCGCAAAAGGATTCAAGCCGGCTCGCCACAGCACGAAGATGAAGGCTACCAGGGTGTACCCCTGTGAAACCACGGCCGCCCATGCGATACCAACCGCCGCCATCCGCGGAACAAGCAGGAAAGAAATTACGATGCCCAGTCCGCCGGCGCTGTAATTGACAAAGTTGAACTGGGTATCCAGCTGATTAGGCAGCAGCAACTGGAAGATCATCACGGTGGTCAGTGCGATCATCGGGATCCACAGGGAAAACACGCGCAACACCGGCACCGAATCCCGGAATGCAGGTCCCAGCACAACAGCGAACCAGCAACGGAGCTCCCAGAAAGATAGCCAGGCCGAAGATCATGCCCAGCCCGCCCAGAAGAAGCAGGCTGTACTTCACCGTCTTCATTGCTTTCCCGGGGCTATCTTGCATCTGCTTGGTCAACCTCGGGTAGAGGGCCTGATTCACCGGCCACATCCCTTGTTGGAAGACCCGGGTGATCCGTTCTGCGCCGGCGTACTCACCCAACGCTGCTACCGGCGCGACCGAACCCAGGATCAACCGGTTGGCTGAACCAGCAGATACTCTGCACCGCGCGAAATAAGAACATCGAGGTGCCCAGCCGGAGTGAATCCCACACCGACCGAGGAGTAGGCCACTGAAAACCTACTTCCCTATAAGCCAGGACGACCGTGACTCCATGGGCCACGACGCAGCCGACACACTGGGCCGCCATGACCTTCCATCCGTCGGAGGGCTTATGGACCAGGACGAAAATGCTCAGCGTGGCAAGAACCTTACCTCCGATTTCCAGCATGCTGGCCAGGCGCATACGCTCCAGACCCTGGAAATACCAGAGCATATTGATACCCTGGCAGACGCCCCAAATGGTGCTGGCCCAAAACAGCGCCAGCGACGGAGCGACGTGGTGCGTAAACCGCCGGGAGAAGATCGCTCCCGCGATACATAAAATAGCCAGCAGAAATTTGGCGCCCAACACCCCGGAGATCAGCGCGGAAAGATGTTTCGGCTCATTCCGGTGGCGCGAAGTATCTCGGGCTGCCGAGATGTCGAAGCCATACTCCACCACGCTCGCGATCACCTCTCCGATCGCTTGCGCAAAAACCACCACTCCCCACCCCGAAGGGCCGAGGACGCGCGCCAGATAGGGAAAAGTAAGCAGAGGCAGCGCATAGGTACAAGCCTGCACTCCATAGAGCGCGATTACATTGTGTACAACGCCGCTGCGCAGCAGCTTTCTTGGATTCAGTTTCAGCGAGGAGGTCTGGCCCGGCGAGCCCGGTAACTTCATGTCCCGCTTCCCACTCCAACCGTGCTGGTGCGATAGATTCTCCCTGGGCTCATCATGGCTTCCGACCAGGTTTTCCAAGGTGCCTGACCGGTTTCCCATAGACTCTCCAGGTATCTCTTCTCGCGTATGGTATCCATGCACTGCCAGAAAGCGCTGTGGCGATAGGCCATGAGTTGGCCTGCAGCCGCCAACCGTTCCAGCGGTTCTTTTTCGAAGTGGGTGTTATCGCCGTCGATAAAATCAAGTACCTCTGGCTCCAACACAAAAAATGCGCCGTTGATCCAGCCTTCTTTGGTCTGCGGCTGGCTTGAGACCTCAACGATCCTGTCGTCTTCCAATTCCAAATGCCCGAATCTTGCTGTCGGTCGAACCGCAGTCAGCGTAGCCAGTTTTCCATGTGAGCGGTGGAACGCCAGCAAGTCGCGGAGGTTGATATCGGCGACGCCATCACCCCAGGCGAGCATGAAAGTCTCGCTGCCAAGATAGGGAGCCAGCCGCTTGATCCGCCCACCCGTCTCCGTCTTCATACCCGTATCGACTAACTCCACCATCCAGTCGGGAACGGCTCCGCCATTCATCCTCACCCTTCCCGTTTTCAGCGACACGCTAAGATCACGGTTGAGTGAGCAGTAATCCAGCATGTATTTTTTGATGACTTCGCCCTTATGTCCCAGGGCGATCACGAACTCTTCGTGACCGTAGTGTGCGTAGTGCATCAGGATGTGCCAGAGAATTGGTTTGCCGCCAATCTCGACCATCGTTTTTGGTTTGAGTTCTGTGTCCTCCGCAAGGCAGGAACCAATGGTTCCGGCAAGAATGGCGACTTTCATATGGATTCCCCTCCGCGCGGGTTGAGATCGAGCGAGCCCAGAGGTGCGGGTTTGTCCACGGTTGCATGCCGGTTCTGCAGGTTGGACAAGGCCCAGCGCACGATCGCGCCATAGCATCTGAGCCGCTGACCTCTACTCAGCGGGGAGCGGGCTACGGAACGAGCGAACTCCTTGGCCGCGTTCCATTCCGGAAAGACAGGTTTGCGGCTTGGTTCCCACTGGGGCGAGACGGCCGGTACCGTGTGCTTGGTACAGATAGACAAATGCTCCGGCACTTCGTAGAAGCGTCCCAGCAGTCCCAGCTGCAACAGAAGCACACGGTCGCTGTGTGCATAGCTGCCCCGGGGCGGAAGCTTGCGCAGCGCATCGAGACGGATCAGACCGGAGATGGGATAACCGCCGTGCTCTTTCAGCAGCAGGTCTCGTGCGCGTACTACCGGATCGAGCGAGCTGGTGCGTAAGCGTTCATCATTGCTTTCGACGAATTGCCCACTCTCGTCGATGCACCGGGTCAGCGTGTGGGCGACGACCAGCGAATCATCTGCTTCCAAAGCGTCGATACAAAGGCGCAGATAGTCGGGCTGAATCATGTCGTCATGCGTCGCCCATTTGAAGTACTTGCCGATGGCCTTGAAATAAACATCCCTCAGGTTCCAACCGGCACTCATCTTGTGTTCCGCGCGGTAATACCGAATGCGGGAATCCTGGGCTGCAAACCGGCGGCAGATCTCCCCGCTGCCATCCGTAGAGCAATTGTCGGAGATGATAAGTTCAAAATCCCGGAACGTCTGATTCAGAATGGATTCGATGGCGGCTTCCAGAAAACGATCTCCGTTGTAAAGGAATAGCCCAATACTAAGGAGAGGCGCGGTGCTCATGGATTCATTGCTCCAATCTGGCATGCGAGGCAGCGCACGGGAAGGGGGAGAACGAGGGAATGCAACGCCACCACGATTCGAGGGGTTGCTTCTTGCATCGGTGACCGCATGATTGTGTATGACCTATGACGCGCTGGGTGCCCGATCTCCTGTACTGGCTCCATCCCACGAGTGCGTGTGCAGCTTTCATTAAGGTAAAGCCCATGAAGTTCGCAAACGCCGGCAAGCTCCACAGGAAATCCGGGAATGCCCCTGGTCTCGACGTAGATCCGGGATGTACTTCCCCAACGGTCACAGGACTAGGCCAGTTTTCTTATCCGGGAAACCAATTGTTTGATCCAACTTTGCCGAATCAGGAGATTGACGGCAAAATCAAAGACCCGGTGGGGCAGGTAAATAGAGATCTTCCAAAACCATACATGCCTTGCGTCCGGCAAGGAGAGGCACGCCATGTAGCGATCATAATGCTGGCGAACGTCCGGATCGCGGGCAAGCTTGGCTTGGATATACTTCGTGAAGGCGAAGTACGGATGCAGGCTAAACGGCTGAAAAGCCTCGGCTAGCCGAGGGTCCATGGATTCGAGGAAGCGCTTCTGGGCCCCCCATAACGCCTGGCAGTAGTCCATCTCGCGCTGAAACGATGCTGCCGACACCCGGTCCAGCCCATAACTGTTTCCGCCGTGCAGACGATATTCCGACAAGGCCTCGTCTTCACGGGTCACATTTGTGATCAGCGGCGCCAGGCGAGTGATCAATTGATCGGGACAGCTTACCAACGGAACTTGCAGCGGCAGAGGAAACAGCCGCTGAGCCACATCCCGATGCAGGCTCAAGCCAGAAGTCGGAGGCATGAAGGGCAAGATGCCCCCATCGTGCAACAGACGCGTGCCATACCAGCCACGTGGTAAGGCGGCCGTCATCGGCCACACGCCCTGGCGGCGCAGGTCGGCGGTCATCCGGATCACACGATGCACGCCGAAGCCCGCTTCAGGGTTTGCCTGAAAATCAGCCACAACCCGCTCGATCTTGTGCGGCAGGTAGCGATCGTCCGAGTCGAGCAGGGCAATAATCTCACCCCGGCTGGCCGCAAACGCCGCATTGAAGCCTGACGCCTGTCCGCCATTCGTCTTGCGGATCAACTTGAGGCGCGGGTCTTTCCGCTGATACTCCTCAATAATGCTGATTGAGTCATCGGTCGACCCGTCGTCACAGATGATGAGCTCAATGTTGGAATACGTCTGGTCAAGCGCGCTCTGAATCGATTCGCCGATGTAGCGGGCGTAGTTGTAGTTCGAAACGAGAATGGAAACAAGCGGCTCCGCCGGCAAACGGCGGAGCTCAATAGGATATAGCCCGGTGAGAGTTTCAGATTCCAAAATGGCCATAAGGTTTGGGTAAGACAACATCACGCACTTGGGTGGCGAACTACTTTCAGCCGCGTCGTCCGGAACCCTGCTCTGCTGATGAATCCCGGCGTATTCAGCGCACCACTCAATATGCTCCGACTCCCTTCACCACCAAACCAGGGGTGGCCAGAATAATTTTGATGTCCAGCAGCAGCGACCATTCGCGAATGTATTGCAAATCCAGTCGCACCATCTCTTCAAACGGAAGTTCGCTGCGCCCGTTCACCTGCCACAGGCCGGTGATGCCCGGATAGACAGCAGATCTTCCCTCGGACCAGTCCGCGTATTCGCGGCTCATCCCGTCCGGTCCCAAATCGCCGGCCGGCAAAGGCCTGGGACCTACCAGGCTCATCTCGCCGCGCAACACGTTGATCAACTGTGGCAGCTCATCCAGGCTGTAGCGGCGAATGAAACGACCGATCGGAGTCACCCGCGGATCCTGTTTGATCTTGAAGATATGGCCTTGCTTTTCATTGGCATGGGCCACATGGGTACGATCCATTGCCGTATACATCGACCGGAATTTGAGGAACATGAAATGGCGTCCACCTCGGCCTACGCGCGGCGCCTTGTACAGAATGGGTCCGTCGGAGGTGAACTTCACAAAGGCTGCGATGACCAACATGGTCGGCGCCAGAAATATGAGCGCCAGAGTGGACGCGACGATGTCAAAGCCCCGCTTGACGATCTCCTGGCCCCTGCTGAACGCCAGCGGCCGCAGTTCAACCAGCGGCAATCCATATTGGGTGATCACATTGACCCGGCCCGGTTCGGGGGCAAAGTCCACTGTGCAATTGACGATCACGCCCATGCGCTTGAAGACCTTGTTGCATTCGTCCAGTTCTCCACGCGAAATCGATCCATTCAAAAGAATGATGCGATTCAGGTGTTCGCGATTGATCAGCTCGGCTAACTGCGCCGTGGTCCCCAGGACCGGCAAGGGAAGTGAAAGACCCGTGGTGGTGTGGCCCTCGGGGAGGATGAGGCCCTTTGATTACGTTGGCCACGTTGGCCGAGTTCATGAGGTCGACCAGGCGCCCCGCATGGGAGCCGTCTCCCAGTAGCGCTGCGCGGACGGGCGATGGCCAGTGCCGCTCAGCCACCATGGTCGCGAACACGCTGATGCACCTTGCCAGGCCTAAGCTAACAAAGACCAGGGGCGCGAAAATCATGAAAAACGACCGCGATACATTGGCTCCCAGTTGGCGGGAGAAGAAAGTGACGATGACGATGTTGCAGCTGGCCAGCAGCGCGCCTTCGGCTGCGTTCACCACGCAGTTCCAAAGCCGGATCCGGCCTTCCACACGATAGAACCGGAGCCGCCACGCCATGATGATCCACAACACCAGGATCATCATCAGCGAAGGCGCCCAGATCGAAGCGTATGTCCAGTTAAGGTGCCGCGTGGCCAAGGGGTTTAGCAACACCCGCATCTGAATCGTACAGGTCCAGGCAACCGAGACCGCTAGAAGGTCTAGAACGAATTGCATGGTCTGATATAAGCGTAAATTCCGGACGTGCATGAGAGCGGTTCTCCCCATACGCTTCCTGACGGAGTCAGTGAAGCGTTCCAGTTACCAAAGCAGTCAGAGCCTTTCTCCTGGCGATCTGGAGGATCAACCGGGGCTTGATGAGCCACCGTCGCCGGAGAAATGCACTAGGAGAGGGAACGTCGGTACATCAAGACGATCTTTTAAAGTCACGAGACTTCACTCGATGAAGCCAGCCCACCCAACCCCATAAAATCCGATTGGATACAGCCTGTGCTTCCCTGCGACTCGAAATCGCTCGAAGTCTCGCCGTCGTCTTTGTTCCCCTTGCTATCTCGATGTCGGTCGATGCAGCCGGTGCTTCGCGGTGGGGGAAGGTCCGCGCCGGAGCTGCTAACGAAACCATCTACTTCGTGGGCCGACTCGAGTTGTTCTACCAAATGGTCTCACATGTATCCATGAGACCCGATGAAACTACGTTTAACTGCGGCTTACGCCGGCGTAGCTGTTGTAGCCGCTGACGTAGGACGGGTCCTCGATGCGCATATCGCAGCCATTAAGAATGGTGCCAATGACTGGAGTGCCATCATCCGCCAGACGCTCTTTGGCTTCACCCAACTGCTCCGGGCTGGTCTCGCCGGCGCGGCTGATCAGAATCACACCATCCGCATTGCGGCTCAGCAAGCGAGCGTCGGCCATACCCATCATCGGCGGAGAATCGATCAGCACGAAGTCATACTCCGACCGCGCGGTCTCGATCAGGCTGTCGAGATAGGTAGAGTGAAGCAGCTTGGAGATGTTGGCCGGCTCCGATCCGCCAGGCAGCACGGACAGTCCCGGTACAGGGGTGGTGCGGATCACGGAGTTCAATGTGACCGCCCCGGTTCCGCCATCGATGAGCGCATCGCTCAAGCCGGTTGCGAACTGCAAACCGAAAAGCTTACCCAGGCGCGGGCGCCGCAGATCGCCGTCGATCAGCAACACACGTCGTCCGATTTCCGCCAGGCTGATGCCAAGATTCGCCACCGTGGTTGTCTTACCAGCCTTGGGACGCGGGCTGGTGATCAGGATGACCCGCGGACTCACTCCGTTCACCCGGCTGAGCAGGATCGAGGTGATCGCGGACCGGTATGCGTCCGCCATCATCGTTTCATCGTGGCAGTACTGCACCATGTCCTTGTCCATGATGGCGGACTTGCCAATCGACAAGCTATTCTTCGATTCGGCAAGCGCCGTGCTTCCGCTTAAGTTGCGCAGCGTGAGCGGGATGCGCTCGCTGTTGCCAATGCGGGCGGACGGAATCACTGCCAGCTCAGGCACGTTGAGGTGCTTGACACTCTGACCCGGTGACCGCAGGCTGGCGTCGTTGCGCTCGCGCAGAAGGATGTAGCAGGTCGAGAACGTAAGACCCAAAAGCAGCCCCAAGGACAGGTTCAGTGCAAGGCTAGGCCGATATGGCGTGAGAGCCACAGTTCCCGGACTCACAACGCGCACGTCGCTCGAGCGCAGGGCAGCGACGATGCTCGCTTCCTTCACTCTCTGCAACATCGATTGATAAATATCGCGATTGGCATCTACTTCCTTCTTCAGGATGTTGTAGTGAACCTCTTTCACCGACTGGTCGGAAACTACGCCCAACTGCTGGTGATAAGCCTGGTTCAATAATTGCTTGCGCCGCTCGGTGGCCGAGTTCTGCACGCCCAGCCGCTTGATGATGTTGGCGCGCTGGTGGGCAGACTGTTGTTCCAGGTCGGCGATCTGCGCCTGCAGCTGCTGGATCTTATAGTTTTGCGGCGTCAGCGTAACACTCAGATCGGAAAGCTGGCGGCGCAGGTCGGCCAGGCGGGCGCGGTTGTCGCGCAGCGTCGGGTCATCCAGAACCTGGGGCATGGCTTCGGACGGATTGCTGTGCGAAACCTCCACCTGGGCCTGGGTATCGGCCTCGTCTGCCTCAGCCTTGGCCAGATCGGTTTGAATCTGGCGCAGCTTATCGGCCGCGACACTTTCCTGCGACTCGCTGGGGATTACGATACCCGTCTGGCGCGCGTAGTTTTGCAGATCGTTTTCCGAATCCTGCAACTTCTTGCGCGCGTCGTTGAGCTGCACGGTAAGGAACTTATTGGTGTCCCCGGCGGAGCTGCCGCGGGCGTCCTGAGCCTGCTCAATAAACTGTTGCGTCAACGTGTTCGCCGTGTCCGCGGTCAACTGCGGTTCGGGTCCGAGAACTGTCAACGAAATTAGATCTGAAGTCCCGTCGACCTTGACCTTGGCGTCGTCGAGCATCTTCAAGACCACGGCTTCGCCCTCAGCCGGAGTGGACACAGCCGGTTCGCCGATCCATCCGCGGACCGTGCCGATCAGGCCGCCGCCGGAAGCAATGGCGCCGGGAACTTTGGGGCCCAGCACCTGCGCCGTCCGGTGGATCACCGGTGGGCTCTTCAAGAGTTTGGTCTGGGTCTCGATATACGCATCGCCCGTGAGCTGATTGGAGGTCGGATCGACTTCCTTGCTGTTCATGAAGTCCTGGTTGATCCCCATGACTTCAAGAATGACTTCCGACTTGTAAACCTTCGGGCTGACCACCGTGTACAGCACGCTAAGTAGAAGCGTGCCGCCAACAATGGCGGCCACCGCGTTGCGGTGGCGGCGAAGCAAGGCAGAGTAGTTGACCGCGGCCTCAGGCCGGGGCCGAGTTCCTGCGATCGGATGCGACAGCTCTATGGCGGTGCCGCGTCCGGAGTTCCGGCCTTCGGGTAAGCGAGGTCCAGGAATGATCTGCTGGGTCGGAGTCATCTTTTTAAAGTCCTTTCGGATTTGATCGGTTCCTGTTCTGGAACCGATCTCATGCACGCTGCAATTTGTTTTGGGAAGAACGGCCCCCCGTCAAGTCGGGGGTCTCACTTGGGGCCTCGGAATGGGTGATGGTTAATTGATCGTTCTTAGCGCCAGATAGCCAGGCCTGTCCCAAGCCCGATGGCGGTGGACAACCCGAGCGCGCCGGCCATCTTGCCGGTGCTGTTGGGGATGAACAGGATGTCATCGGGACGCATTTGAATGTCAGGAGCTTTGTTATGCATGATCTTGCCCACGTTGGCGGGAATCTGTTCGCGCTCGGCTCCGCCCGAGGCGCGCAAAACCCGCGCGTCGGAAAGCTTCGCGGTCTTGTCCCAACCGCCGGCCAGAGCAATTGCCTTCGACACTGACATGCTCTCATCATCCGTAAGCACAAACCCGCCCGGCTTGGTGACGTTGCCCAGAACGTAAATCATGCGCGCACGAGGCACGGTGACCACATCGTGCGGCTTGATCTGGATGTTCCCCTGGGGATCCTTGCCGCTCATGACCGCGCGAATATTGATGCGCGCGACACTATACTTGCCCGTCGGATCCGTGAAAGCGTCGGCGACCGGGATCGGACCCTCGCTGAGATTACGGGTAATCTGCACCGTGTCACCAGCATCAGGCCGCAAGCCGCCGGCCATGCTGATCACTTCCATCAGGTCACGATTGCCGCGCAGTTGCACCACGCCAGGAGTGGTGACATTACCCGCTACGGACACCGGCTGGCTGTGGAATTCGTTCACCTGCACGGACACTTGCGGGTCCTTGAAGTACTTCTTGTAAGCGGTGACCAGGTTGGCCTGCAACTGTCCCACAGTTAAGCCGGCGGCATGCACCGGCCCGACCATCGGCAGGGTGAGCGTGCCATCGTTGTCGATCTGCACCGGCTTGTCCGGAATATCGTCCGCGGCAAAGACACGAACTGTGAGCAGATCTTCGGGTCCCAACAGATAGCTGGTCGAATCGGTTGTGGCCGGTGGTGGCGGCGGTGTGGGCACAGAGGCTGCCGCGAAAACTGCGGGCGGAGTACTGACCCGGCCGTCCGCGGCTACTACGCTTTGGGCTGAAACCGGAACCAGCATGATGCCCTCAAAGCAAAGAGACAACAAAATCAGTTTGGCTGGAGACTTGTGCATAGATTCACTCACCATATGTACCTGGAATGCCGCCGAGAAATACCTCCGGCGGGGACGTGCTCGGGAAAGAGCGCCTTAGAGACGGGGATCGATAAAAAAACTTAGGGTGCCAACAATAAAAGCCGGCAGAGGGGGACGTACCGGAGCAAAAGCGTACGTTACTACGGGAGAACCAAAAAACGGGATAGACAGAAGTTATTCAAGTTTCGCAAGCTGACCGCTAGGCCATCATCCGCTCCGCAACCACTGGAGCATAGGGTGAAACCCAGTCGGGATGTACTTCGACCAGAACTGACCGCCGCAGAAGATTTACGGAAAGAATCAACCGCTGCGAACGCCGCACTTCAACCAGGATACCGGTTAGGCCTGCCAGCGGACCGCGCAGGATGGAGAAGGAACCAGACTCTCCAACTTCGGTGTACGGCCAAGCTTCGAGCGGCACATCTACGCTGACTGTCTGCTGCAACGCCTCAATCTCTGCTTTGTCCGCAGGCAGGGGGTTGGTGCCCGCCCGCACTACGTCGATCACGCCACTGGTCATCAGAACCGGCACGATCAACGAGCGGCTCGTGGAGCAGAAAATGTAACCAGGAAAAAGCGGCATCTCTACCACTTTGGTTCGATCCGCCCACTGCCGCTTGGATTTGTAAAGGGGCAGAAATTCAGTGAACCCCTTCTCCCGCAGTGCAATCGAAACCTGCTTCTCGTGTCTTGGCCGGACGCGGAAGGCAAACCACTCGTTCGACTCGTTTGACCCTGGATCGCGATACATGAGTATCTCCGTTACAAGAGTGAGCTTGAATGCTGCAATTCCCTTTGGGATCTCACTTCGCTTCGAGGGGGGACGATGCGAAACTTTGATGTTGCAAATTTAAGATCAACCATTTATTCAGCCAGACGAGCTTCCGCCATCTGGGTTACATATCGTGCTTTCATCCGGTTCAGCGCGACAAAATGCCGTCGTCTATTTTTTTACTGCTGAACCTTGCGGCTCGTTCAATCAAATGGTGCTATAGAGCCGGGCTAGTGTCAATACAATCTAAGCCCTATGGCTGCGCCAACTTGCGACACACCCAAATCGGTGCCAAAAGTGAATTTTGGTAACCTCATATTGGCACCAAGGTCACCTAAGGTAACACTCAAGGCTTCGCCATCTCAGTCACAGTGACTGATTTTCCAAAATAAAGTTGGTAGCCAGAGTAAAGACATAAAAGACCACCATCAGGGGGATTAACGGCTGATTGACAGCTTTGGCAAACAAACGCCTTGTCCGTCGTTCCGGTCTTGTATGACTACACCTCGTAATCTAGCGGCATCGGTGACCAGTGTCAATACTGTAAAGTGCTGTGCATAACTCTAACGTGGGTTACTTTGGAATCCCGCAAGCTCGTTGCTTGCAAGCGGCTTGCACCCGCGACCCACCCTACAGTCACATTGATCGATCATGCAGACCTGTGACTGGGAACTTCTTCGAGCTGAAGACCTGTCATGTTGGTGGGGGAACCACTCGCCCCGTTGATGACCTCAGCAAACAACCTGTTCATGGCCTCTGCGCGACGCCTCCAGGTCTGCTGCTCTGCAAAAGCCAGGGCGGCCTCCGACATCGCCTGCAGCGCTTTCGGATTGTCCCCTAGCCTCTCGAATGCCCTTGCCAGATCGTCGATCACCTGGCTGGGAGAATTGACCGGCACTTTGATCGAAGCCTCTTCAGGAACAAACGCTTGAATGCCCTGGTGGTTAAGCGCAACAATCGGAAGCCCGTTTGACATGGCTTCCAGCACTACCGAGCCGAAACTATCGCGTAACGATGTGAATACAAGAGCATGAGAATTTTGGAAAAGCGATGTCATATTCTCGTTCGGAACCTGCCCCAGGAACTCCACGCGATTGTCAAGCTTGAGGGACTTTGCCAGTCTCTCCAATTTCACTTGTTCGCTACCGGACCCAGCCACCAGCAGACGGATTTCTCTATGCCGGCACTCGGCCAGGGCGCGTAAGGCGATGGCTAGCCCCTTTTGCGGCTCGAGCCGTCCGGCCCACAACATCGTGATCTGCTGGTCGATCTGTTTTCGGGGAGGAGTGGTCAGACCGCACTCGACTCCGCAATCCAGGAATAACCGAACCTGCTTGGCGCCGGCCCGCTCCAGCAGGCGCTTTGTCTCGAGATTGGTAGCCAAGACCAGGCTCGTACTAGCAAGAGTCTTCCGCAACTTTGGTGAAAACGATAGACGCGTCAAATTTAAAGTCCGGAAAGCTTCCTTGACTCGGTTCTGACGCAGCTGCGAGATGAAAGCCAAAGGGAAAGACTGCCCCCCGCCAATCGGGCCCCAGACTGCCGGGATAGGCAATTTCCAAAACGGTGGCGGCACTGCAATCGTGGACCAGCTGACATGATGCACGAGTTCGAATTGCTCTTGCTGGTGAAGTTGAACAGCTCGCTTGTAGGCTTCGCGCATCCAGAACCAGTAGTGAAGGCGGATGCCTCGCTCCTGATTTACGCCTGGGGTCCAGTAGTCAAATTTGCTTTTGGGAGTAACCCAGACGAAATGGATTCGGTCATTCGGGTGCTCCGCCAGGAAGGTATCGACCCGACTCTTGTATTCGGGGTGTGCAATAACCCACACCTGGTTTTCGCCAGACAAGTACCAACCCCAGTTCCAAGTAGATGCCGGTTCGGAACCCAAACCCGGACCGCATGCATGGCCTACTATCAGTATCTTCATGGATTGAGAAATGCTCCCTGTTTGGCACATGCCTCGATGAGGCGCTCACCGGCCAGTTTCGAATGAAACTCTCTGGCTTAACGACGATCGGCCATTCAAGCTTTCAGCGAACCTGTCTTTCCTTCAGTATTCCCTTCCGTTAAAATTGCTTCCGTTTTAAAGTTCTCTTCTACTGATCGGGCCCTGCATCCACCCTTAAGCACCGGCTACTTCTACCTCGCCCCGGTTTCGATTGCATCGCATATACCCCAATAGAACTCGTGTCCGCCGACCTATTGGCCGCTACGAGAGCCGGCTGAGCGGTGATGTTGGCCGGCACAACTTGCGATCGTGAGCGGCAAACACCTGGACAACTACTTGTAATCTTAGTCGTAGTCGAGCTTAGTACGGTAAATTCACGTACAACCTGGAACTCGTTCTATTTGCCGGCATAGGCCTCATCAAAAGCTCCGACGTCAGCATACGCACGAGACGGGGTGCCAAGGGAAAGCCGTTCGGGCAGCGGTTGGGCCATTCTTGAAAGGTTTGGTCCGACCAACAAGCCCATCATGCAGTACACCGGAATGGCGCCGAACGGGTTTTCGAGTACATTCCCGAAGAAAGCGGCAAAGAGCGTGGCAGAGTACGCCGCGAGTCCAAAGGCAGACCCGGTTACGCGATAAAGGCGCCACAGCAACGATATACAAGCAATCTGCAGCGCGAAGAATATCGAGACACCGAGCCAACCGGAGTAACCAAGAGCAAAATAGAAGATGTTGTGAGGCGTACGAATATCGTAGTTCAAGTACGTAACCAGCTTCCTCAGCTCAAACCCGTAGCCGGGTCCGATGATCAGGTTGGTCTTGTTTTCTTGAGAATTCTCCCAGATGGCATGCCACCACATTTCTCTCCATTTGATGGTCCCACCATACATCGCCGTATCTTCCGACCCGGTGAGGTCCTTAGCCATCTCAGGGTTCACGGCCGACAATCCGCGGGCCACGATCTCACGGGTGGATATCGCACCACCGCGCGAGGAAGAAGAAGGCAGATCGACATTTAGAATGGCGCCAAGCACGAGAAGCGCGAATAGTCCGAGAAAGAAGGCCGCAACCCGCTTCATCTTTTTTTCCAGCACGCCCCAAATCACGAAAGAGATCGCTGCGCCAAACCAGTCAGCGCGCATTTGTGCGACCAGGAAGGTTACGGCTCCCATAATCATTGGAAGCCAGTAGCGGCTCGGCTTGGGATCCAAACACAGCAACCCGAGGATGACGAATGCGCCACCGGTAGCCTGACCAAATACGGTTACCGAGTCCGAACCCGGCATCGTAATCGTGATGTTGTGCAGAAAGAAGTAATAGAACGGGCCGTAGATGCATAGCCCCCAAGCAAAAAACTGGAGGATCTTGAGCATCAGCTCGGGCCTGCGCGCTCCTACCCAGAGCCCCAGGAAGAAGTAAAGCGGATAGAGATTGAAGACCAGGTTTTGCAGGGCAATGATTGGAGAGAAGCCGCTCAAGACTCCACGAATTACTTCGAAGAAACCATAAGTGATTGAAATCAGTAAAACCCAGCTGAATGCCCCCAGAGGACCACCGCCGGTGAGAGCGCCGAACCAGCGATCGAACAGCTGCCGTGGGCGGAAGATGACGAATGCAGCGAGGGTCAGGTCACCGATAAAGAGCTTAGCCGGCGGAATGCCAAGATAAGAAAAGCTGCGGCCGGTGAGGTAGAACCCGAACATCAAAAACAGCACGTACTTCGACCAGAGGTCCCAATCACGCAGTCTGGTATATTGAGGTGCGGCTTCGAAAGTGCTCATGCCGTGATCTCCATTGCCAGCATGCGAGGGGTTCGCCGGCGTCTAAAATTTCGGGCGGGTATCCCGGCCGCTGTTTCAGTCGGTGTAAGGCTTCTACTTGACCCAGCCTCACCCGAAAGTCACCACTTGTTAAGTGACCTCGTACACGCAAAATCGGGGGAAGCTCTGCGTTTGGGGGGGCGGTGCAGGGCTCTCGATGATTGGACGGTAACGACCAATTTACCGCCTGTATCACGTAATTTAGCGGTGCCTGCCGCTGGTGTCAACACCTTCCACTCCGGAAGACACACCGCTCGCTCATCGGACGTGTTACCTCTGACGTTACTACGGTCATCAACCCTTTCATGCTTGTCCATAGGGATTACAAAACCTCTCCGACTATCCGGTTCATCAGCGAGTGTTTGCTTTCTTCGACGGGCATAGTGTGCGCTTTGCATGGGCGGGGCACGACCGATACCGCGGCAGGTAACTTTTTGGATTTGCACCGTTTCTCCACATTCCGATCCCCTTAACGCGTACAGGTTCGAAGCGCTGGTCGGGATACTGCCCGTCCGGAGTGAGTAAATAGAGGTATTCCCCGGGGGACAGGACCAATGGGTCAAGCCGCCATTTGAAATGGTTACCTTGACGAGTTGATCATGGGTACCAGAGGGACTCAGCGAAATGGTGGGGGCAGTGCAATTGCCCCACATTTGGTGCTGATCAGATTCCCAACCTGCGCCGTCCTGATTTTTTCCGGTTTCCCGTCTTCCTTGATGAAACTGCTTTTGAACTGGACTGCAGATGTAGTTGTTTTTGATTTCCGAGGGCGGCTTCCCAGCACTCCACGCGATCATGGCGCGTTGTTTAGTCCCCTCCACAAAATTGTTTGAGCAGCGTCATGAATGAAACAGAACCGAAGGAGAACGGCAATTTAGGAATCGTTGGCCTTGGTCATTGAGAGGCGTCGCTACAAGGTTGGCTTGCATTTTTCCGATACCAGAATTTTTGCGTTGAATCCGAACGTAGATTTGGGTACTCGACTGCCGTCACCGATGCCGGGCCCGGAGAAATCGAGCGTGGCCTCGTTGTTTAACTTGCACTTCATAGACGTGGATCAGGCCACGGTGCGATAATCCTCGGGATTGGCAGCAGCTTCCTACCGTCAAGTTTTCTGCAATCAGGCCTTCAACTCCAAAGTGAGCCTTCTCGGCGTGGTCTGACAGCCGGCCCCAAATACCACCCAAATCGCATGAAAGATTGGAATCTATGAGTTTTCTCTCAGGAATTGGTGATCTGCTGAAACAGTATGCGGGCAGCGCCAACCCGGCAGGCGTGGAACAGCACTTTGACCAGGTTGCGCAGGCGGTACCCTCTTCCACTATTGCCAGCGGATTGGCCGAGGCGTTTCGCTCCGGACAAACTGCATCGTTTCCTCAGATGGCCGCGCAACTATTTGCCAACGGAGATAGCCAGCAACGCTCTGGTGTGCTGAACGGCTTGATGGCTACGCTGGGACCAGCGCTGCTGGCCAAATTCGCCAACAGCGCTCCTAATTCACCGCTGGACGCCCTTCTGCAGTCCGGTTCGGTTACTCCTGCGCAGGCGGCAAGCGTGAACCCCGCCGATGTCGAAGCGCTTACCTCCCACGCCCAGAATCAGGACCCGTCGATCATCGACCGTGCGAGCGCAATCTATGCCCAACATCCGGTGCTCATCAAAGCCTCGGTGCGGCTGCCTTGACGATTGCCATGAAGAAGATCGCCGACCAGCACGCCGGCTGAACATTTTTTGGTTGACTGTAATGTGGATACAATTCTACCGCTACTAAACAAGGAGAAAAAGCTATGGCAGATCTCGATCAGTTGAAACAGAAATATTCGCCCGTGATCCAGACGATTGAAGGATTCAGCGACTTAGGAGCGAAGGTGGACTCGGTTAGCCTGGACGGCGAAAAGCTGTACCTGAAAGGTTCGGTGCCCTCGGAAGTGGTTGCCAATCGAGTATGGGATGTCATTAAGCAGGTGGACCCGACATACTCCGACCTGCATCACGAAATTGCAACCACCGGCGGACCCAACCAAAGCTACAGCGTGAAGAGCGGTGACAATCTATCCAAGATAAGCAATCGCTTCTACGGTTCGCCAAATCATTATTCCAACATCGCCGCTGCCAGCAATATCGCTGATCCGAACAAGATCCAGGTCGGCCAGCAAATTACTGTTCCGGTGCTTGCCTAGAATTCGATTGCCATGCCGGCTGCGTGCCCGCTTCCACCCTCGCGGTTAGGAAGCGGGATACAGCCGGCAATATTGTCTGCGCCATCCTCCGCCCAAAGTTCCGCCCGAGTATTTCCATTGGCCGTTCCGCGCCTGCCCACTAAAGTCTGTGTGCGAACAAGCGAAAGGAATCGTACAAAGGTCAAGGCTTCCGCGGTGCGCTTTTCAACCCCTCCTGCCGGCTGAATCGCCTCGAAAAACCATACCCAGCGGCTAAGCCGTGCAGAGAGCATGGCTTCTTCGGCACGGCTTCCCTTTCCCCAGCCTTACATTGCGTCTTCAACTGGGTTTTCTGAGTTTCCGTAACCAGACTGCGCCATGGGCAGGCAATAAAAGGTGGAGGCGGCAATCATTCAAAAGTAACGAAAATTCCACACGAAAGCGCCCCAAAATACCCAGCCAGCGAGCAAAAAATTCACATCAAAAGCCTTTGCAATCAGTGATTTACAAAACTAACGTAATGGCCAATCGGTGTGATTGCCCCAAATTGGGACATCCGCGAGAGTAACAACCATAGGACAGCAAAATTCGCCGTCGGCACAACGTGTCTCAAGGACGCGCTCGGCCGTTCGTGCCTTTGAAATGGCCTTCATCCCCAGGCCGCGGTGCTTCGAAATTCCGACAGACGAGGCTCCAAATGCGTATTCCCCCTTTTCCACAGGTGTGTTCCGGCCTCCTGTGGGTTTGTTATTTGTAATTTTGATCGCCGGGTGCAGTAACCCCTCGTCCCAGAACCTGGCTTCCCTGACCGTGACCGCGACCCCCTCCACCGTGAGCGTAGGCGGCGCGTCTGTGTTGAAAGCAATGGCCCATCTCAGCGATGGTACGACCCAGGATGTAACCTCCAGGTACCCAGTGGACTCTATCGAACCCTGCGCTGGCGACGTTAGCCAACGGGACCGTCACCGCCAAAGCGGCGGGCACGGTGATGGTGCAGGCGGCTTATGTGGAAGCAGCGCCGGCGGGGACATCGCCGGCTGCGGCCACCACGACGCCAGCGAATCTCAGCGCCTCTACTCAGCTCACAATCTCCGCGTCAGCTTCGACCAACACTCCTGCCATCACGTGGGGCACGCCCGCGGCCATCCCCTATGGAACAGCATTGAGCAGCACGCAGCTGAATGCAACCGCTAGCGTCGCCGGCACATTCACTTACACGCCGGCAGCCGGCACAGTGCTCAAAGCAGGGACGCAGACACTTTCCGCCGTCTTCACGCCGACTGACAGAACCTACTCTGCAGCCACAGCCACCGTGCAGCTCACGGTGAGTCAAGCCACCCCGACTATCACGTGGGCGGCACTCGCGCCCATCGCGACCGGAACAGCCCTTAGCGCTACGCAGCTGGATGCCACAGCGAACGTGCCGGGCGCGTTCGTTTACAATCCTGCCGCGGGTAACGTGCCGGCAGCCGGCACTCTGCAGCTGACAGCCACGTTTACCCCGACCGATACCACCGACTACGCCTCGGCCACGGCAAAGAATACTCTCGTCGTGGGTTCATCCAACAATCCGATCCAAGGGATCCAAGGGAAGACCTGCCCAATATCCGCGGGTGCAAGCCAGGCAACAATACAGTCAGCCCTGAATTCCTGCGGAAGCGGAAACACGGTGGTACTCGCTGCAGGCACTTACAGCATCGGCAGCACTTTAACTTTGCCTTGCGGCGTGTCTCTAAGTGGACCGGTGGTGCCTTATTCGCAGACACACAACCAGACCGCCATCATCAACGGATCGTTCGGTGTCGGTCAATTTGGGCCTATCGTAACAACTGCCGGCTGCAGCGCGTCTCAATCGATCCAGTATCTAGAGTGGAATGGTGGGCGGCCAAACAACGGCAATCTTAATCCGGGCGGTAGCGGCTGTCTTGACCAAAACAATGGCTCGGTTCCCTGCGGCGTGGGGGGCGGCAACTTTATCTACGTCACTCCGGGCACGCAGAATCTTACCATTACGAACAACTATATCCACGGAAACTACTGCGGTTACTTATGCGCTGATGTTCATTCAACTCTAATTTACCTGCCCCCCCACGGCAGTCAACCCGGCTGCTGCACATTCCCAAGCGGTTACCCCGTCGATGACAACATCAACATCACGTGGAACATTCTGGCCGCTCCTGGTGATTGCGGGCCCGCCACAGTGTGGTCGCAAAATCAAAATACCGAAGGCGGAGGAGGTACCTGCGACGGCGTTGCGCTGCAGGGCGCTTTCACTAACCTGAACGTCTCAAACAACAGGTTTCAGACTGGAGACGATGAACTAAAGTTCTTTGAAATGTATGAGGCGGGCAACTCCGCTGGTTACTGTAATAAATGCTATTTCAACTACAACGACTTTCAGCAATATGATCGCATCGCAGTTGAGATGCAGATCAACTGGGGCGGCCCGAGCGAGCCGGTTCTGGAGTATACCCAATACAACAGCTTCCACAACATGATGCAGCCAAAACAGCAGGACTACGACATTTCACAAGCAGACGGCTGTGCCTATAACTTCAACAACGTAAACGAAACTAACTGCGTCAGCCACGTTGACTATAACGTAACTGTAGCTGATACTCCAACCGAGGGCGCCGGCGATGCGGGCTACGAGTTCTGGGCCGGAACTGGAAGTACCGCCAATGGCAACTTCTGGTCCGGGGACTATGCGTACATCAGCCTGCAGTGGGACCCCAACGGCAACTACACCTTTGCCAACGATACAGTGATGGCGGCCGCAGTCAATGGCAACGGCGGTACGAATTCATCCTGTGGTTTACTCTATGCGAATGTGAACGGGAGCCCGTACACCACTCCCACTTGCCCCGGCAGCTTCAACCAAAAATCGAACGGCACCATCACCAGCGTGGCACCGGTGCTCTCGGTCTCTGGCAACGCAGTAACTATTACGAATACGAATGTTTCCACTCCCAACGGCTCCAATCCGGGACGAGACTCGAATACGACGTTCTGGTGCACCACGGATGGATCTGCCCCTGTTGCCGGTGGCGCGGCAGCTTCTGCAGGCAACACAGCGCAACCTTATTGGGCAGGAGCGGCATCGCAGACCGTAGGCACGATTAACACAACGGGCAGCGGTGCGGTTAAATGCCTGGGCATGTGGGGCGCGCCTAATCAGCCTTATTCTTATGTTCCTGTTTCTAAGGGTGGAGGAGGCTATGTTCCCAGCGCGGTCGTCAGTGCTGCCTATGGCGCCACTGCGACAGCCGTTCAGCCTGGGGCGAAGGTCAGCTCGGCAATAACCGGAACGGAAGCGATTGCACCTGCAGAAGCTGCGGGCGCAATCGGGGCCGCGGCGGCAGCCGAGGTGACTTCCGTAGCCGTCGTTCCTGCGCAAACAACAGTCGCCATTGGCAGCACCACCCAGCTGAAGGCGGTCGCGACCTTCGGCGATGGTTCCACCAAGGATGTCACGGCAAACTTTGCCTGGGCGTCTTCGGACACACGCACCATCACCGCAACCTCCTCCGGGCTGGTTTCTGGCCTGGCTACCGGAAAAGCTACCATCTCGGGCAGTTACGAGGGACACCAAGCTTCGGTGCCGGCGGTCAGCTCCATCGGCCAAGTGGACTGGAGCGGCCCCATCGTCATCAGCGAAGCGGGCACCTACTCCGGAAACTGGCGCAGCACGGATAGCAAGACCCCGGCAGTCACGGTAGCAACCACTGCTCCGGTGGTTATCGAAAGCTCGCACATCAGCGGCGTTGCCGGCCTGATCAAGACCAGCTGTTGCCGGCGCTGACGTAACCGTCCGCAACAGTGTCGCTCTTGCGCTCAACCCAGCGGTCAAGGGCCAATCAAACGGCGTCTTCCTCGACGCCTCTTCCCCGGCCCGGCTCGATGTAGAGAACAATTATGTTGAAAATGCCGGCGGCGGTGTACTGGTGCACGGCTATTCCGGCAATCGCGATGGACAACAAACCATCGTGATCCGTGCCAACCGGGCACGCAACCTGAACGGCCTGCTCAGCGACGGCAACGGCGGTTATTTGCCTGGAGTGGGCTCTAACCGCAGCATGTCCGACTTTATCCGGCTCGATAAAGTGCAATCTGTGCCCGGCATCGACCTGGGATGGAATGAAGTCATCAACTATCCCGGCCGTAGCCTGGTAGCCGATAACATCGACGTCAAACGTTCCAGCGGAACGCCCAACCAGCCACTGGAAATCCACGACACCTACATTCAGGGTGCCTATCCCTATACCGCTGCACAAACTGACTATCAGGGCGGCGGAATCAAGACCGAGGGCAGCCCCGATGACAGCGCGCAGGAGGCCACGGCCTTCAACAACATCCACGACAACCAGGTGGTCGGCACCGTGAACTATGGCATCGCCTTCACCGCCGGGCATGACAACATCGCCGCTAACAATCGTGTCATCTCCAGCGGACGGCTGGCCGATGGCACCAGGATCGCTGCGCAATATGTCGGCATGGCTAACGGCGATGTCAACGGCGCTAGCGTCGCCAACCCAAGCATGTACAACAACACCATGCACGACAACCTCATCGGTTGGACCTGCTGGAACTCCGCTTGCTCCCAGTCGGGCTATCGCAAGGACCAATCCTTCCCTGCCTCGCCCGCTGACTACTCCACCAACTCCGTCCTGGCGGCTCAACCGATCACGCCTCAAATGGAGAACAACGAATACCAAATCTGGTTGAACAAGACAGCCTCCGCCGGCGTCTCCGTAGGCCCAGCCTTCTAATCAACTCAACCTGCAGTCATGCGTGGCTCTTCCTTTTAGGAAGAGCCGCTTTTTTTGGGGCTGCGATCTTGGGGCCGAATGCCTGTCATTAGACCTGCACTCCCCTTCCGCCGCGGATACACGAAGGTTGAAATGAGAGTCGTTGCGATCGCCAATCTGAGCTGTCCAAATTAACGAGCAGATCGAGTTTGATTTGCAGGGTAATCCATTGATTTATGGAGCCTTGTTAATCGCGAAGTGAATCGGGTTGGTTTGGAGTATTGCCCATTGCATTCGGGAGCGTTCGGGCTCACCCAGGACTAACGAGTCTGTGTGAGAACTGTCGAGAGGAACCATACGAAGGGCATGGCTTCAGCGGTGCCATGAAGAATTCTACCTATTGAGGGGTTTAGCACCTAGGGTAAGCTTCTCCGTCCTTCTTGCTGGCTTACATTGCCTAGAAAAACCGACCTCAGCGTATGTACAGCCTGCGGCAGATGGCGATTGTCTCCGGCGAACCCGCAGAAGACGTACCTCAGGGGCTAAAGCCCTCATCAACTGTTGCTTGGTAACGGCACGGCTTAACCCCTGCCCTTCGTAGAGAGTTTTTCCGCAATCTCTCAAGCCGTGTCGTTGGTACCGTCCCTTCACCAGTTCTCACACAGACTCTAGCTGCAACCAGACTCCGTCATCCGCATGCAATACAAGTCTGAGGTCATGAGATCCGAAAGTAACGCAAATTCCACACGGAAACGCCCCAAAATACCTAGCCAGTGAGCAAAAAATTCACATCAAAGCCTTTGCAATCAGCTATTTAGGGAACTAATGTAATGGCCAATCAGTGTGATTGCCCCAAGTTGGGACATACGCGAAAGTAACGACATAGGACAGCAAGATTCGCCGTCGGCACAACGTGTCTTAGGGACGCGCTCACCCGTTCGTGCCTTTGAAATGGCCTACACCCCCAGGCCGCAGTGCTTCGAAATTCAGACTCCATGAGGCTTAAATGCGTATTCCCCCTTTTCCACAGGTGTGTTCCGGCCTCCTGTGTGTGTTATCGATTTTGATTGCCGGGTGCAGTAACCCCTCGTCCCAGAACTTGGCTTCCCTGACCGTGACCGCGACCCCCTCCACCGTGAGCGTAGGCGGCGCGTCCGTGTTGAAGGCGATGGCCCATCTGAGCGATGGTACGACCCAGGATGTAACCTCCAGTACCCAGTGGACCCTGTCGAACCCTGCCCTGGCAACGTTAGCGAACGGAAAGGTGACTGCCAAAGCGGCAGGCACGGTGATGGTACAGGCGGCTTATGTGGAAGCAGCGCCGGCGGGGACATCGCCGGCGGCGGCCACCGCGACGCCAGCGAATCTCAGCGGGTCCACCCAGGTAACGATCACCGCTGCGTCTTCCGCCAACACCCCCACCATCACGTGGCCCACGCCCGCGGCCATCCCCTATGGAACAGCATTGAGTAGCACGCAGTTGAATGCAACCGCCAGCGTAGCCGGCACATTCACTTACACGCCGGCCGCCGGCACAGTGCTCAAGGCAGGAACACAGACACTTTCCGCCGTCTTCGCGCCGACTGACGGCACTTACTCTGCAGCCACAGCTACCGTGCAGCTCAGGGTGAATCAAGCGACTCCGACTATCACCTGGGCTGCGCTCGCGCCCGTCGCGACAGGCACAGCACTCAGCGCAACGCAGCTCGACGCTACTGCAAACGTGCCCGGCGCATTTGCTTACGCTCCTGCCGCGGGCAACGTGCCGGCAGCCGGCACTCTGCAACTGACTGCTACGTTTACTCCGACCGATACCACCGACTACGCCTCGGCCACGGCGCATAATACCCTCGTCGTGGGTTCCGGCAATGCGACGGCTATGCATGGGAATCCGTGCCCTATCCCCGCGGGTGCGAGCCAGGCAACGATACAGTCCACCCTGAATTCCTGCGGAAGTGGGAACACGGTCGTGTTCGCTGCGGGCACTTACAACGTCAACAGCACTTTAAACTGGCCTTGCGGCGTGTCGATCACCGGCCCAACCGTGCCGCTCACGACCTACTCCACGGGCGACGGATATAAGCACTTGGGATATGTTCCCACCGCTACTATCAAGTCCAGCATGGGCACGAATGCTTGGGTGTTCTCGTACCCGGTTTGCACAACGCCAGTCTCATTTACCTACATGGCGGTCGATGGAGGACTGCCCGACGGGGGCAG
The DNA here is from genome assembly GCA_963775365.1 of uncultured Acidobacteriaceae bacterium. Lineage (GTDB taxonomy): Bacteria > Acidobacteriota > Terriglobia > Terriglobales > Acidobacteriaceae > PALSA-350. The sequence goes on from CAVZJL010000025.1 coordinate 42,499, forward strand.
CAATGGGGGTGGAGGGGGTGGTTCTATCTACTTCCAGTCAGGGAACTCCTCCGGCATCACCGTGGAGTACAACTGGTTTTACGGTAATCAGGCTGACCAGAACAATGACTGCTGCGCTGGTGTGTTGCTCTACGTAGCTGGAAAGGGCACAAATCAGGGCTTTACGACCATGACCGACATGACGATCGCCTGGAACCAATTCGGCTCCAAGGACGGGTGCTCTAACGTCATGAATACGTTCTTTTACCCCTCCAGCCAGACCGGGAACAACAGCTACAACTACAACAACACCGGTGGCAATTGCGCAGCGGTCGCATTTAACACCAGTACCAGCAATCTTGTAGAGGAGAACAATGTTGTCTACCACGTAGAGGAAGGATTCAAGTTCTTAGAACCCGGACCCAATGGGGGACAGGTGGGCGCGAACAACCTGGGCGCCAACCAGTACATCCACACCAACGCAAATATTCTCTACAACGACTTCTCTGCAATTCACCGTATCGCGATTGAATCGCAAGATACGCCCAATCCGACAATGAACTATAACTACAACTCCTGGCACGATCCGGTTAATCCGGGATATGGCACGTGGATTTATTCTGTACCGCAATACGATGGTACAGGCGCGTCCTATAGCAACCTGAACAGTAACGTTAGCTACAACATCGCCGTCGTCAATGTTCCCTCCCCCACTTTGAACGGGTATAACGGGGGTGCTGTGCCTGGAATCGAATTCTGGAGCACTGGGCAGTCCAACTATAACCTTGTGCAAGGCTATTCCAATTGCGCGGTTCAATACGGTTATGGCAATAGTCCTTGGCAAGTCAACTACAACACGTATCAGGGCAATGGAAGCGCTGTTTGCAATGAGGAACACCAAAACACGAACCCGAACCCATCGCAGACCGGCAATACCTCCAGCAGCACGGTGGCCGCTCTAACGTCTGTGGCTCCCACAATCTCACCCGCAGCTGGGGGTTTTGGTGGATCGCAGGCGTGGACCGTCAACAACCCTGGGACAAACCGAGACACCAACACAGGCGAATGGTGCACCACAGACGGAAGCGCTCCAGTTCCTGGAAGCGGGACCGCACAATACTACGCAAGTGGATCTGGCGGGACGGTCACCGCAACAACAACGGTAAAGTGCGTCGGCATGTGGGGCGCAGCGAATCAGCCTGCGTCCTACGCTTCGGGCTACGGTTATGTCCCCAGCACGGTCGTCAGTGCTACCTATACCGCCGCTGCAACGTCTGTTCAGCCTGCCGCGAAGGTCAGCTCTGCGGTGACGGGAACCCACGCCATCGTAGGTGGAGAGCCCAACGCGGGTGCTAACCCAGCTGCGACAGCGGAGTTGACTTCGGTGGCCGTCGTTCCTGCGCAAGCAACGGTCGCGATTGGCAGCAGTACCCAATTGAAGGCCATTGCGACCTTCAGCGATGGTTCCACCAAGGACGTCACGACAGACTTCGCCTGGGCGTCCTCTGATGCACGCACCATCACCGCAACCGCTTCCGGCCTGCTTGCAGGACTGGCTACCGGAAAAGCAACCATCACTGGTAGTTACCAGGGACACCAAGCGTCGGTGCCAGCGGTCAGCTCCATCGGCCAGGTGGAGTGGAGCAGTCCCATCGTTATCACCGAAGCGGGCACCTACTCCGGAAACTGGCGCAGCACGGATAGCAAGACCCCGGCAGTCACGGTAGCAACCACTGCTCCGGTGGTTATCGAAAGCTCGCACATCAGCGGCGTTGCCGGCCTGATCAAGACCAGCATTGCAGGCGCTGACGTAACCGTCCGCAATAGTGTCGCTCTTGCGCTCAACCCAGCGGTCAAGGGCCAATCAAACGGTGTCTTCCTCGACGCCTCTTCCCCGGCCCGGCTCGATGTAGAGAACAATTACGTTGAAAATGCCGGCGGCGGTGTACTGGTGCACGGTTACTCCGGCAATCGCGATGGACAACAAACCATCGTGATCCGTGCCAACCGGGCACGCAACCTGAACGGCCGGCTCAGCGACGGCAACGGCGGTTATTTGCCTGGAGTGGGCTCTAACCACAGCATGTCCGACTTTATCCAACTGGATAAGGTGCAAGCTGTGCCAGGCATCGACCTGGGATGGAATGAAGTCATCAACTATCCCGGCCGTAGCCTTGTGGCCGATAACATCGACGTCAAACGTTCCAGCGGAACGCCTAATCAGCCACTGGAAATCCACGACACCTACATTCAGGGTGCCTATCCCTATACCGCTGCACAAACTGACTATCAGGGCGGCGGAATCAAGACCGAGGGCAGCCCCGATGACAGCGCGCAGGAGGCCACGGCCTTCAACAACATCCACGACAACCAGGTGGTCGGCACCGTGAACTATGGCATCGCCTTCACCGCCGGGCACGACAACATTGCCGCTAACAATCGTGTCATCTCCAGCGGACGGCTGGCCGATGGCACCAGGATCGCTGCGCAATATGTCGGCATGGCTAACGGCGATGTCAACGGCGCTAGCGTCGCCAACCCAAGCATGTACAACAACACCATGCACGACAACCTCATCGGTTGGACCTGCTGGAACTCCGCTTGCTCCCAGTCGGGCTATCGCAAGGACCAATCCTTCCCTGCCTCGCCCGCTGACTACTCCACCAACTCCGTCCTGGCGGCTCAACCGATCACGCCAGCAATGGAGAACAACGAATACCAAATCTGGCTGAACAAGACGGCCTCCGCCGGCGTCTCCGTAGGCCCAGCCTTCTAGCCAACACAACCTGTCGTCAGACGCGGCTCTTCCTTTTAGGAAGAGCCGCTTTTTTGTTGGTGGGGTTTTCAGGGATGAGCGACGTCGAACGATGGAAGATGTCTAGCCGGGGAAACTTACCATGTCAACGTGGCGACAGAATCGCGAGGGACAGAGAAAGAAAGCTGTTGGCCGGCGACAACCACACGCAGATCTTTCGCTTCTCCTGGATTGGTCATAACCAGGGCGAAACTGCCGTCAGGATTTTCTACCGCCAAATGCCGCAGACCGGACACAGCGGTCTGGCTGGGAATTCGCCGGCCGTCCCTCTGCAAATGCGCCGAAAAGTGGCGCAGCGCGTGGTATTGACCGCTCCTCCACAAATTCCCATCATCCTTGAGGGTTACCAGGCCCGCACAGTTATAGGGTCCAAGGTTCGGCTTCCCTCGCGGATCAAGCACCAGGTTCCACGTGATCGCGCAGCGGCACCAGTTCTCCAGTACGTCCGTGAAGATGCCGGCCCACTTCGCCCAACCCGTGCTGTAATCGGCGTCGTCGATAAAGGGACCGCCTTCCGTCCAGTAGAAGGGGATGTTCGGATCTTTTTGGTGCAGAAGACTCATTTGATCCGGTGTACCCGTGTAGCCGTGCCATGCCACTCCGTCGACAAACTTGCACAACTGTTGATCCTGGAGCTGCCATGCCACGCGTTCGTAAAAATTGTAGTTATGATCAAGCAGCCAGATCTGGGTCTGCTGATGTTGCGCGCGCAGCAGCGGACCTAAATGATCGCGGATGAACACTGCTTCTAACTCCGGCGACCAACGGCAGGCCGGCATCCTTCCATACTGGGTGGTCACAATCTCATTTTGCGAGCTGAGCGCACGGACCGGCACTCCCGCTTGCGCATAACCTTGTAGAAATTTTGATAGGTACTGCGCGTACACACCGAGATATTTCTCTGACATCCAACCGCCCTTCATGGAGCCGTTGGCCAGCTCCCACAGAGAATGGGCGTAGGGGTCAAGATAGTTCTCCGTCGTTCGGCCGCCGAAGGTTGTTCCGTAGGTCTTCATCCAGCCTGGCGGACTCCATGGGGTGGCCATGAGAAAAAGATCAGGTTTGATCGCCAGGATCTCGCGCAGCATCGGTAAGATGTAGGCCTCATCCTGTTTCAGGCTGAAGTGATCCAGGTTCATGTCATCGGCAACATCGTCGTAGGAGTAGACACTACGCGAGTAATCGCTCGCGCCGATGCAGCAACGGCCTAGATTCAAGTTCAATCCCGAGGATGAATAAATGTCGGTGAGGAAAGCATGGCGGGCGGCAGCCGGCATGCCATTCAAGAGGAAACAGGAGGCGTCAGTGATCGCCGCGCCAAAGCCGAGGATAGGCTGCAGTTGGCGCGTGCTATCAATTTCGATGGTGGCTCCCGTCGCGCCGCCTTCTGCCTTCGCCCACGGCAAGGCTGGGCGAGCGGCATGCTTCTCCGTTGCATCGGTAACGAAGAGGGTTGCCGTCTTGGTGCGCGCGCGCTCCGCGTGTAGCCACCGGGGCAACACGGCCAACATCGAACTGGAGGCAGCGCGGCGAAGAAAGTCCCGGCGATTTGTCACTAATAAAGGCCTATTTTGCATAGTTCCAACGCTTTACCTTACCACGGAGCTGCGAGAGCACAGTCAGGCCCTAAGTAACAAATAATGCGACCGCAAGTACCATCGGCGATGCCACAAATAGGGTGACAGAGCAGGGCTTGGCGTGCTCGCAGAGGCCGCCAAGAAAGTCGGTGCTCCAGGTTGGCTCCAGGGAACGCCACAACGTCTAATGAGCAGGCCTTACTCTTTGACCTGATGATCCCCCGCAACTTCATCCTCGAGCCGATTCTACTGGCGCTTGCGCCTGCCTGGGTTTTGGCTGCACCAACGCAACATCCCACGCCAATCGATGCCACCGCGCTTGTGCGCCGCGCCATCCAACATCGCACGGACGCCAGTCGAAACCATCGCCCGCTCCGATATCTTCTGCGCAAAATGGATGGACCGCACGATACCACCAAAGACATTATCGAAACCAGGGATGGAGATGTAGCTCGCCTGGTCGCCATCCATGCGCAACCGCTAAGCGTCGAAGCCGCTCAAGCCGAACTGGACCGCCTAAATACTTTGGCCGCCCACCCCGAAATCCAGGAACATCGCCGCCAGCGGGAGCAGAAAGATGCGGATCGCGTAAACCGCCTCATGCAACAACTGCCGGATGCGTTCCTGTATCGCTTTGAAGGCATGGTGGGCTGCGCTGCGGGACAATGCTATCGCCTGAGCTTCTCCCCCAATCCGAGCTTCTCTCCACCCGATGTAGAAGCGGCCATTTTTCGCGGCATGGCAGGCGAGGTTTGGATCGATCAAGCCCAGGAACGGCTCACCCGCCTGGATGCCCATCTCATCGCAAATGTCGATTTCGGTTGGGGAATCATCGGCAAGCTCGACAAAGGGGGAACCATCCAGATCGAGCAGGCAGATATTGGTGGCCACGACTGGGAAGTGACGAGCTTGAAGTTGAACATGCAGGGCAAGGCGCTGATGGTCAAATCTCTCAACTTTCAGATCACCGAGCAAGCCAGCCATTTCTCCCTGGTCCCGGATGGCGTGGACTACCGGAAGGCCATCCAGTTTCTGGAAAAATCCGCAGACTCAATCACGCCTTCACACCGTAAGTAGGGTGACTTGTTCGATACGGTGCAAAAGAGCCGAATTTAACGTCTTGTTACTCCCTGATCACGGGTCTTTAACATCCGACCATTAATGCTGAATGGCGGTCGTAAAGCCGGCCTCGAAGGGAGCACTGATGCAGAAGCTCGTAGCAACGTCGTTAGCCTCGCTGATGTTCGCCGGGACACTTATCAATCCAACCGTCGCGGGGGCGCAATCGGGGACCACCACACCGATCAAGCATCTCGTCGTCATCTTTCAGGAAAATGTCTCGTTCGACCACTACTTCGGCACCTATCCAAGGCACTGAATCCTGCCGGGCAGCCGCGTTTTATCGCTAAGCCAGGAACGCCTGCGGTGAACGGCTATACGGACGGGTTGCTGTACAACAATCCGAATGCCTTGAACACCGTCAACGGAACTGGCGCGGCCAACCCATTCCGCCTCGATCGTTCCCAAGCCGCAACCGCCGATCAGGATCACGACTACATGCCGGAACAGCAGGCATTTGACGGCGGGTTGATGGACCTGTTCCCCAAATACACCGGCACGCCCGGTCCTCCGCCCAACGGCCAGACGACGAATGGACTGGTGATGGGCTACTACGACGGCAACACCGTGACCGCATTCTGGAATTACGCGCAGCGGTTTGCCATGAGCGACAACTCCTACGACACCAACTTTGGTCCCTCCACCGACGGCGCGCTCAACCTGATCTCCGGCCAGCTCAACGGCGTGAGCGACCAGGTCGAACGCCAGCGGAGACGTTGTGTCGGACGGCGGCGGCGGATATCACCCTGATCAGCGACGCTGACCCGATCGGCGACGTTTGCTCCACCACCACCGGCGCGCAGGTTGCCATGAGCGGAACGAACGTCGGTGACATGCTCAACGCCGCCGGCGTCAGCTGGGGCTTCTTCGAAGGCGGCTTCGACCTGACCCTCAAGAATGCCAACGGAACCACCGGATGCAGCCGCAGCACCACTTCCACGGTGACGATGACCAACAAGGCGGACTACATTCCGCATCATCAGCCCTTCCAGTACTACACCTCCACCGCAGAACCTGAAGCACACCCGGCCGACTTCGCCCAGCACGGTGGGCATCAATGGCGACCCGGCAAATCACCAGTACGACACGCACGACTTCTACGACGCCATCAACGCCGGCAACTTCCCCGCTGTCAGCTATCCTCAAGGCGCCGGGCTACCAGGATGGCCACGCCGGCTACTCCGATCCGCTGGACGAGCAGACGTTCGTCGTCAATGTTATCAATTTTCTGCAGCAGCAGAAGGACTGGGCGAGTACCGCTGTGATCATCGCCTACGACGACTCTGACGGCTGGTATGACCACCAGATGGGTCCGATCGTGAACCAGTCCGCCACCGCCATGGATGCCCTCACCGGTACCGGCCAATGCGGGACTGGAGACTGGCGCCCTTCCGGGTGTCACCATCGAGCATGCCCAGGGACGTTGCGGATATGGTCCACGTCTTCCTCTGCTGGTGATCTCGCCCTACGCGAAGCAAAACTACGTCGATCACACCGTGACCGACCAGATCCTCGATTCTGCGGTTCGTCGAGGACAACTGGCTGGGTGGCCAACGGATCACGGGATCCTTTGATAATCTTGCCGGGCGCCTGAACACGATGTTTGATTTCAAGAATCCCGACACCACGCCTTACATCCTTAACGCTTCCACCGGGTTGGTGACGAATAACAGACCAGATAGAATCTGCTCTCGCTGTTTGTTTCGAGCAGGGCAAAGGGCTTCGTCCCTTTGCCCTGTTAATTTATGTTGGCTTTGAGTGAGGCTTTGATTTGATTACTCGCCGCAGGTTCCTGGAGCGAGCCGGAATTTTGGCCGCCGGGATGTCCGTCAGCAAATTGCCGTCTCCCGCAGCAAGACAACCCTCGATCCTGACAAGCTGACGTCCCTACGTCGATCCGCTCCCCATTCCCCGAGATCGCGCAACCCAGCGGAATGCGCCCCAGCCCGGACGATCCTGGATTGCAAACTTCCCTACTACCGCATGGCCATGCGGCAGATCGAATCCAAGGTTCACCGAGATTTGCCGGCCACGCGCATGTGGGGCTTCGGATCGACCTCACCCGGGCCGACCTTTGAAACCCGCAGCAACCAGGGATTGATCGTGGAATGGGTGAACGAGCTGCCGCAGCGCCACTTTCTCCCCATCGACCATACTCTGCATGGCGCCGAAGCCAATCTTCCGGAGGTGCGCAGTGTGATTCATCTTGCATGGAGGCAAGACGCCGCCGGACAGCGACGGCTATCCCGAGCACTGGTACGTCCCGGGCAAATCCGCCACCTTCCACTATCCCAACCGGCAAGATGCGGCGATGCTCTTCTACCACGACCACACCATGGGCATCAATCGGTTGAATATCTATGCCGGGCTGCAGGGGATGTATTTCATCCGTGATGAAGCGGAAGATGCGCTCAAACTTCCGCAGGGAAAATACGAGATACCGCTGCTGGTCTACGATCGTTTTCTTCTGCCCGACGGCCAGCTCGAATATCCCGTCTCTGCTAAGCCGGAGACGCCGTGGGTTCCCGAGGTCTTCGGCAATGCCATCCTGGTCAATGGCAAGCTGTTTCCTTACCTGGAGGTTGAGCCGCGCAAGTATCGCTTCCGGCTGATGAACGGCTCGAATGGCCGCTTCTACCGCTTTTCGCTGGGCAAGCTACTCCCCTTCCAGCAGATCGGCACCGAGCAAGGATTTCTGCCCGCGCCGGTTCGCGGCCCAGCGCGTGGTGATGGCTCCGGCAGAGCGGGTTGATTTCGTCTTCGATTTCGGCGCGCATGCGGGAGAGAATATTCTGCTGCGCAGCGACGCGTTCGACATCATGCAATTCCGGGTCGCGGCCAAGCGGAACGCCGGATACCTCTTCTCTTCCTCCGCAGCTGCGGTCTTATGCAAAGATTCCCGAAAGCCGCGCGGTGAAGACGCGCCGTCTTACTCTCGATGAGCGCATGGATCTGGTTCAGCAATCGATGGGGATGCTGTTGAACAATACTCCCTGGCACATGCCGGTGACCGAGAAGCCGGTGCTGAACACGACGGAAATTTGGGAGCTGGTCAACCTGACAGAAGATTCGCACCCGATCCATCTTCACCTGGTCAGGTTTCAGATACTCGACCGACGGCCTTTCGATACATTCGAATTTCAGGACAAGGGAACCGTTCGTTTCACCGGCCCTGCGATTCCCCCTGCGCCCACGGAGAGCGGCTGGAAGGATACGGTCCGGGCGGACCCCGGCCTGATCACGCGCATCATCATTCCCTTTGAAGGCTTCACCGGCCGCTACGTGTGGCATTGCCACATCCTGGAGCACGAAGACAACGAGATGATGCGTCCGTATGAAGTGCTAGCCGCACCCGAGCACACACAAACGAGTCGACCGTTCCCCCGGCCCTCTCGATCCCACTCATAGAATTTTCAGGCAAGCCGCCTATCTCAACTTTGTCATCCCGAGCGCAGCCGAGGGACCTGCCGTTTCCCTCGGCCCTACAACAACCGTGATGGGCCACGGGGCCAATTTGCAGCCTCAGCTCTTTTGGGCTCAAGCACGTACTCCTCTCGAAAACCTCCATCGATAAAGAGACGATTGAGGGCTGGAGGAAACTGCAGGTGCCTCGGCTGCGCTCGGGATGACAAAGTTGAGATAGGTGACTTGCCTGAAAACTCTGTTAGTGGGAGCAAGAGGACCGGGTGCGTTCCTATCCGCTCCATATGACCCAAACTTCGAAAGTATGGCCCCAATTCCGTACGTCACAGCGCTCAACGCAAGAACGCCTCCGGCAGTACCCCGTCGACGCGGATCAAACCACAGGATGTGCACCGCGCCTGCGAGCCGGCCAGAAATAGGACGGCATTGGATTGCTATCAATAAACACTGGGCGACCCACAACCGTCGGCGCCCCACATCTCCATTTTGAGAGGTGAGAAATGGGCGCCTTAGAATCGGGGACCCTAGATTTTCAGATTAAGCGTAGGTGGTAGAGATACTAGCGTTCTTACTCGCCCGCTCGCGGGAGATTCGATCCACGTACCCGCTCTCAGTCAGCGCCCGCAATGGATCTCCTGGCAAGCTCTGGCCGAGACGCCAAGCGCGCACCAACGGGCGCACATCCTCCCAGAAGGCTGACCGGAAAAGCTCCTCGGCCTCCACCAGCCTGCATTGTTTCTGCAGTGCATCCAGTTGCTCCAGATTCACCAGGGCCACCTTGGCATACAGTTCCTGCGCCTGGACGACCGTTTGCACAACAGCTTCGACCTTGCCTTTCAGATTGTGGCTCTGGTCGATCATGAAGGCGATCTGGGTGCGATTGCCGGGCTCTGCGGAGTAACTCAAAATCTCATGGAAGATGCGGAAAATCTGGTAAGGATCGATAGACCCCAGCGTCAAGTCATCATCCGCATACCTGCGGTCATTCAAGTGAAAGCCACCCAGCATTTCCAGATGCAAGAGCCACGCGACAATCTGCTCGATATTCTGCGCTTGGTAATGATGGCCGGTATCGACCAATACCTTGGCCTGCGGTCCGGCAAGGCGCGCCAGCTCCAGCGCCATGCCCCAATCGGCAATGTCAGTGTGATAAAAAGCCGGTTCGAATGGCTTGTACTCAATTAGCAGCCGCTGATCGGGCTGGAGCGCTGCATGCACCTGGCTGAAAACCTCTTCCATCCAGCCAATGCGCTGCCGCATACTCTGCGTTCCCGGATAATTCGAACCATCGGAAACCCACGGGGAAATATCCTGTGATCCCAGTTGCCGGGCGATCTCCACACAGTCCAAAAGGTGCGCTAAGGCCTTCTGCCGCACTTCGGGATCCGGGTTGCAAATGGACCCATACTTGTATTCCTGTGCCTGGAAAAGATTGGGGTTAATGGAGCCAGCGCAAATCCTGTATTTCTTTTCCAGGGCTCGAATCAACGCGCCGGTCTTCCGGGACTTCGCGGTCAAGGTGCTCAAGGTCGATGTTCACCGGACCGTCCAGCACCAGCCATGCGAGGCAGCCATGCGTGATCACCGCGCACTGGACGCGGTAAAGGACGGTCGTCTCGGTCACTGCCCGTCCTCGGTGAGGGTGTGGGTGACCGGAGTGCCCCAGAACCTTGCGTAGCCCTCACGGTGGCGGTAGGCCGAAGCGAGGTAGCGGACGGTCCAGCAGATGCCGTGGCCCTTGACGCCACCCATGCCGTAGTAGTGGCAGGTCACGCAGCCGTGGTCCTTGTTCGCGCCGCCGATGGAGACGACGGAGAACTCGTCGTAGTCCTCGCCGACGTGGTCTCTGGACAGGATGTGGTGGCCGTCCAGGATGGCCAGCTTGGCTTCGCAGTCTGCGATTGCGTCGTGCATCTCGCGGCGCGGGTCGGGATGGGCACCGCGCTTGTCCAGCATGTGCCTTGCCCGGCCCAGGTCGCTCTCGATCTCGCGGCGCAGCCACGCCACGGCCTCGGCCGGGTCTGGTGACAGCGGGCTGAGGGTGTGCGTGTACGGCGGTCCCGGTTCGGCCGGCGGGTTCAGGATGTTGTGCAAGATGTGGCCCATGGCGTCATCGCTCATCGGGTGCCCACTCGAACCGCATGCCGTCCGGCAGTGCCTCGCTGAGGTCGTCCGCGATGTCTTGCAGCTGGCCGGGCAGCGCGGCGCGGTACGCCTCGTCAGCCGCGCGCATATGCGCTTCAGCGGCCTCGTAGGGCGCCCAGTCGATGACCTTGCCGCGCCGGTAGGCGAACGTGACGGCCCGCCAGAGGCGGACGGGCAGCGGGGGCCGCACAGTGGCCGTGATGTCCCAGGGCTTCAGGCCGAAGGCGCGCAGGATGTCTGCCCGCACGGCATCGGCCATCTCGTCCGCTTCGCTCACGTCCACCATGATGCCTGAACCTGACGGGAGCGGCGCGAACTCCCCGCTCAGCAGCGCGCGCCGCTCCCGGCTCGAGGGGGTTACTCCGCGGTCGGCGTGCCAGCCACGAGGCCAACGGTCGTCGCGGCCGTGGCCTGCACGATGATCGCCTCGGCACCCGACAGGGTGGAGGCGTCCGGGTTGGTCACGACGACGGACAGCAGCAGGTTGGAGTCGGGCACGCCCGCGGCCACGGTCGCCGTGGTCGTGTCGTCGGAGACCGTGAGGACGGCGCCCGTGGAGTCGGGATCGGCGAGGGTCCACGCGGCGGTGAAGCCGGAGTCCAGTGCCACGCTCGCGCCCTTGGCGTCGAGCCCGGTCAGGCTGAATACGACTTCGTCGGTGTCGTCAAGGTTGAAAGTGGTGGTCATCGGAGATGTTCCTTCCAGATAGGGCGTGCCGGGCACGATCGATACCCGGATGGCGCGGAGAGAGTCACGGGAGCGCAGGAAGCGGTAGGCGGCGCCGGCCAGGGCGAGCCAGTGGGGCTCCTTGTCGTGGTGCAGGCCGATGTCGCCGCGGCGTGAGGCAAGGTCAACGGCGGCTGCGAGGGCATGGCGGCGGTCTTCGGCGTCTTCGGCGAGGTAGGCGGCGTCACTCATGGGCGCTCCAGGCGCTGTTCATCGGCCCCGGGGAACACTGCGGGTCCTCGAGCCATTCGGCGGCAGCGCCCAGGCCCGGTCGCAGTGGTCGGGGTCGTGGGCGCGCAGCCGGGGCCGGACGTTCCGCATCGGGCAGCCGTCGCGGCGGTCCTGCTCGGCGCAGATCTGGCCCCCCGCTATCTGCCGGTCCCGGGCGAGGCGGTCCACTTCGGCCTGCGGGTCATCGATGGGGCGGAAGGTTCCGGGCGCGTCAGCCATCACCGCTGCCCTTCATGATCGTGGCCGTGATCGTGGTGCACAGGATCTGCACGGCCTCGGAGCGGGAGAACCCTGCGGCCTCGTGGGCGCGGACGATCTCGTGGCGCTGGGCCGCGCCCTGCTCGAGGTACGTCAGCGGCGAGGCCGGCGCGGTGCCGGACAGGCAGACGACCGTGGAGCAGGTGGCGTCCGGGCACATGAGCATCCCGGGCTGGACCGTTGACGGGATGAGCGCAGCCTCGTGCTCGGGGCAGGTAAGCGCGAGCGAGTCAGGCACCGTCCACCTCCTGCGGCATCGATGCGAACGCCCGCTGCCGGACCTTCGCGGCGAGGGCGCGCGCGTGGCGCTTGGCTGCCTTCGGGTCACGGCGGCGGATGGTGACCGAGCCGATCTGCGCCCAGGTGATGCCGCTGGCCCGTGCGGTGCCGATCATCTCCAGCATCGCTACGTCGGGATCCGCGGACGGGTCGTAGGCGACGTCGAGAAGGTCAGCGAACGCGGCGGCGGCTTCGGCGGGGGTCTGGCCGGTCATACCGAGGGCGCCAGGACGTAGAGGATCGCGGCGAGGAGGACGCATGCGGCGAGGGCGACCGCGAGCCTGCGGGCGTGCTCAGCCGGGCTCATCGGCTGCCTCCGCATCCGACGCGGCGTAGACACCGGAGGCGTCGTACTCGCCGTCTGGCCAGAACACCGCGGATTTGAGCTGGCCATCCGCGTCGAGCTCGAAACTGGCCACCCTCGGGCAGGCAGGCATGGACAGGCCGGCGTGGATGCCGCCGCACAGCTGGCAGTAGGCGCCTTCGGTGAACTGTTCGGCTATCTGCTGGCGCAGTTCGGTGCCGAGGCGGCGGGGCTGGCGGGGAAAGCGGGGGCCGCTGGGGCGGGGCGTGCCGATCTTGGCCCGTGCTGCGCCGAGGGTGGCGGAGGCGGCATGCCGGCCGGGTTCGCCAGCGGGGTAGGTCACGCTGGTTCCCGCTTCCAGTCTGGGACGAAAGCCTCAACGATGGAGCGGGTGCCGTCTTCGGGAATGTCCGAGCAGCAGTGCGGGCACGGCATCCCTGGCGGCCCGCAGTCTGCCCGGTGGCCTTCAACGGCCATGTCCCACGGGAAGTCCGGGTGCTCCTCGCAGACGATGCCGTCGTCCAGGCAGTGCGGGCAGCGGATGACGGTCACGCCTCAGGCTCCGGCGGTACCCAGTGCGCGTGATGGCGGAAGCGGATACCGGCCGCCATATGCGTCTGCTCGCCTAGCAGGTTGCAGTCAGCCACGTTCTGCCAGTGCCCACCGGGCTCGGGTGGCGGCGTCCAGCCCATGGCGACCAGCGCGGCCCGGGTTGTGTCATCGAACCCGGTTTCGGCGTCCAGGGTGACGACCACGCCGCCAATGACGGGCAGGGCCACGGACAGGACGGGCGTGTTCGGGGCTTCCAGGCGCAGGACCGCTGCAGAGAAGGGGAGCAGGTGGCCGTCGATGCGCAGGGCACCGGAGGAGGGGTCGCCGGTCAGTTCTATGCGGTTGGTGAGGGGGGCGTCACTCATGGCCGGCCGCTCCGCCGATCAGCACAGGGCGCTCCGCGAGGCGCATCTCCGTGACCTCGAACGCGAACACCCGGCTCCGCACGGTGCCATCGGGTTCGGTGGGGACGATCTTCCCGGGCCCATGCGCAAAAAGGGTGCCGTCTGGGTTGGCGAACGCCTTCACCGTGGCCCAGGTCAGCGAGGTGTCGGCGTCAAGATGCACCGACAGGACGGCCTTGCTCACGGTGCTGATGGGCTCGCCCGTGTCCGCGTCGGTGATGGCCGCGAGACAGGGGCGCAGCGAGCCGTTCTGCGGCCGGGGCCAGGTGATGACGACCTTGCGGTCAAACTGCGCTGGGATGCGCCGGGAACGGATTCTGGCTCACTTGCGCCGTCCTCGCGGGCGCGGGGCCGGGACTGCCTTCTCAGCGGCAGCAGGCTCCGGGGCCGCGGACGGCGCGTGGCTCATCAGGTCCGGGAGCGGGGCCGGTGCGGGCTCCGGTGCCCCCGCGGCCTTGGCCTTCTCGCTGGCTGCTGGCACGTCCTCGCCGTGCTCCAGCCGCCTGATGTACCGGACGGCTGCTGCTGGCGCGGCGAACAGGATGCCGCCGTAGGTGTCCCGCAGCACGTAGGAACCCTCTACGACCATCAGCGAGGAGGCGCGGGCGGTGAGGGATTCGGAGAACGATCCGTCTCCGAGGGCGACATGCCAGTCGCTGAACTCAGGGGTCTTGGCTTTCTTGGGCATGGGTCACACAGCTCCTGATGGTTGCGGGTTTGCGTTCGTGCAGGTCAGTGGCGCATGCCGGGCATTGTCAGCCCCGCCAGCCCGTGCATGCCGCCGAAGGGAAAGCCGCCCTGCTTGCCGCTGCGGCCCGTCAGCGCGGCGAGTCCCGCACCCCCGCCGCAGCGAGGGCAGGACTTGTGATGGCGGGTGTCGTAGGCCCGCTGGCAGGCGGGGCAGCGCACGAAGTCGCCGTAGGCGGTGGCCCATCCGGTCAGCGGCTCCGGCTCCGCGGCCTGCGGGGACGCCGCCTGCTGCTGTTCGCCGGGGAGCTCGCGGGTGGCAGGACGGGCAGTCACCGTCGCGCTCGTGGTAGACCCTGCCGCACTCCTCGCACCGCTTCACGCCGTAGGCCTGCAGCCACGACCCCGACGACAGGCCCTTCAGTGCCGCGCAGCCCCACACCAGGGCGTCCACCCGGTCCGGCGAGTCGCCCGGGTCCGACGGCACCCACGACACCATCTGCTCCTCGAGCATGGTGAACTTGCG
>CAVZJL010000026.1:0-8988 GCA_963775365.1 uncultured Acidobacteriaceae bacterium
ACAATAGGAGATGCGGGCGGGAATGCCACCCCAATAACTTGCCGCGGACGACCCGCCGACCATCAAACTTCGGGTGGGTACCTGAGTCCAACCTGGTGTGGATACCGTGTCTGTTACTGGATGAATAAACTGTGACACAGCGGAAGGACGCGCATCGGTAGCTGGAACAATTCCAATCTTTGACATGTCAAGCCTCTCAGAAAGACCGCAGTGGCCCATGTTGGCGCTTTGGCGAGGCGAATTGGAAGGGGTCTACCCTGTGTTTACACCGAGTGTTTGACGGGTGCAGCGATGCGATTTCCACTTCTCCCGGAATGTGTAGCACAGTTGGAAAATTCCGTAGACTTTCAATAAATTTTGCCAGGACAACAACTTAGCAAGTTTTACCGTTTCTTCTCGTGGATCTGTTAACCTTCCGTGCGTGGACGCTATGAACCAGAGCGACGTCTCACTACCAGATTTCGAGTCAGCTTCAAAAGATGCCGTCAACGGTGATTTGCCAACCGCCTCGGCGTGGAAATCCATTTCTAATCTGGCCACCGAGCCGCGCTGGCAGTTGGCTCAGCGCATCGTCGCCAGCCGCAGCTTTGCCAAGTCGGCTCTCCTGTCCCGCTTTCTTCTCTATGTGTGTGAACGCGAGATTACCGGTAAGACAGGCGAGATAAGCGAACACCAGATCGGTGTACACGTCTTCGGGCGGCGTCCGGGCTACCATCCGGGAGAAGACAATATCGTAAGAAACTATGCGCGGCAGCTGCGCAATCGTCTGGACCAATATTTTCTGGAAGAAGGCCGGGAGGAGGAGCTTCGCCTAAGCATTCCCCGGGGAAAATACGTTCCGGTCTATTCCCCTAATCTCTTTCAGGAGCGCCCATTGCTGGTGGTCACGGAGCGCGAAACGGATACGGGCAGCGTTTTGGAGACCGTGGCGCCAAGCGCACCCGTTATGGTGCCGGTACAGCCGGGGCGTCGTCGCTGGCTTGCGCCTGGCTTGGGGGTTTTGGTGCTGCTCGCGTGCCTGGCAATTGCCTGGACGATCGCACATCGGGTGTCCACAAATTCCGCGGATCCATCCGAGCGATTGTGGGCAGGCCTCTTCGACAAGAGCCGCCCGACGCTCATCGTTCCGTCCGACGATGGAATCGTGATGATTCAGAACCTGACGGGACATCTGGTTCCGTTGTCGGAATACATTGATCGCGATTATTTGTCTCTCAAGAGCCCTTACAACATCGATGAGCAGAATATGAGAGACCTGGACGCGCAGCGTTACACCAATGTTACAGATCTGAATGCGGTGATGAGATTCTCGCATTTGCCTGAGGCAGATCATGGTCAGCTGACGGTGCGCTACTCGCGCGATCTTCACATGGACGACCTGAAGGATGCGAACGTCATTCTTCTGGGGTCCAGTTTCTCGAATCCTTGGGCTGAGCTGTTCGAGAAAACGCTTAATTTCCAATTCGAATATCAGCCTCATCCGAATGCCTCGCGCATCGTGAACAGGCACCCTGTGGCCGGAGAGCTTCCGATCTACGAGAACGATGCGAACGGGCCCTCGCATCGTACCTATGCGGTCATCGGGCTCGTTCCTAATCTCGACGACACCGGATGGGTCCTTCTGGCGGAAGGGCTGACGATGGCCGGGACCGAGGCGGCGATAGACACGCTCTTCGACCAGGTTGTGATGCGACCGCTTCTGGGGCAGTTCAGCAATGCGGACGGTTCCCTTAACCCGTTCGAGATATTGATTGAGACCAGGAGCTTCGGTTCGGATTCGCCCCAAGCCAGCGTGGTGGCGACCCGGGTCTACAGAGAAGCATCCCTGAACTGCCTGGCCAGTATCCCGCCATACATCCGTGTAAGATTCTTTCCAGTCGCAGTATGCGGTAAGCGGTTTGCCGTGATCATGCGACTTGGAGCCCAACCTACGATGAGGCGTCGAGAATTTATCAGATCTGTGATTGCGCTGGGCGGCGGGCTCGCTGCCGGACAAGCCTTCTCCCAGCAGTCGCCGACGCCCGATGGAGAGGTCAAGCGCGTCCTGGTCATGTTCAAGTGTCACTTCGACGCCGGCTTCATTGACACGCAGGCCGCAGTGGTTCGACGGTACTTCACCGAGTTCTTTCCCCAGGCGATCAAGGTGGCCGAGGAAATGCGCCAATCCGGCTCTTGCCGCTACGTCTGGACGACCGGTTCGTGGCTGCTCTACGAGTACCTCGAGCAGGCTTCCCCCGACGATCGGCGGCGAATGGAACATGCCATTTCCAGCGGTGACATCGCCTGGCATGCTCTTCCCTTTAGTTGGCAAACCGAGCTGATGGATGAGTCGATGATTTCCGGAAGCATCGCTTTGTCGAAGTCCCTGGACCGTCGATTTGCCCAGAACCACAACCGGAGCCAAGATGACCGATGTGCCTGGTCACACGCGGGGGCTTATCCGTCCGCTGGCCGCTCAAGGCGTGAAGTTTCTTGACATCGGTGTGAATGGAGCGAGCACAACTGCCGAGCTGCCGCCATTGTTTACGTGGACTGATTTACGTGGGGCATCGCTGGTGGTTATGTACCACCATGAGTACGGCGCCGTCACTCGAGTTCCGGGCTCGGATCTCGCCATCGCGATTGTGGTACGCGATGATAACAGCGGCCCGCACAAGCCCGAAGAGATCGTTCAGATTTGCGCCGATTTGAAACACCAATTCCCCAATGCGCAGGTGATCGCCACCAACCTCACTGCGATTGCGAACGCCGTCGACGCTTACCGAGCTAACTTGCCCGTAATAAAGCAGGAGATCGGGGACACCTGGATTCACGGCATTGCCAGTGATCCTCTTAAGGTCGCAAGGTATCGTGAGGTTGCCCGGCTTCGTCAGAGCTGGCTCGCGCAACAGAGCTTCCACATCGGCGACTCGACGGATATGGCTCTGCTTCGCCACGTTCTTCTGGAGGCCGAGCACACTTGGGGCACCGACACTAAAACCTGGCTCGATTTCGACCACTACACCCCGCACGATCTGGCCGAGATGCTGCACACCAAAAACTACGAGGTGGTGCAGCACAGTTGGGTAGAAAAGCGCCAGGATCTTTTTGATGGAATAGCCACGCTGCCTGCGCCGCTACGTGATCAGGCTTTGGCCTCAGTGCGCCAGCTCGAAGCCAAGGCGCCGCAGTTGTCGCATCCCTCCAGTCAGCCGGGCAGCAAGGAATTGGAGACGGCGCACTTCATAGTCGCGCTGGATCCGGGTACGGGAGCGATCACTCGTCTGCGCAACAAGAAATCTGGGCGGGAATGGGCCTCTGCCGATCATCCTCTGGCCCTCTTTTCGTACCAAACGCTTTCCCAGCAGGATTACGCGCGATTCTTTTCCAATTATGTGATCAGCACAGAGGATTGGGCGAAGAAGGATTTCGGTAAACCCAACATTGAGCGTTTTGGAGCGGAAAGCCGCAACTGGTCACCATCCTTGGCGGAGCTCCAGGTGGAGGAGGATGCTGAAGCTCATCATGTGCTGGCCCGTCTGCAGATCGGGGATTCTGAAGCATTGAAATCAGGAAGAGCTGCCTTCCCAGAGACGATGTATCTGGAACTACTGCTCCCCAAAGCAGAGCCTGTCATCGACCTGAATTTTTACTGGTTTCAAAAGGCCGCGACTCGCATGCCCGAAGCGCTCTGGCTGAGCTTTCATCCGATCGTCCCCAGCCAGCAGGGTTGGATGATGGATAAATCAGGTGAGCAGGTGTCGCCCTTTGACGTGGTGTCCGCCGGCAATCGGCATATGCACGCCGTTTCCACCGGGATTCGGGTACAAGGATGAACGGCAGTCGTTTTTTGTGGAGACGCTGGATTCGCCGCTCATTGCGTTTGGGGAAAAATCGCCGCTAAATTTTTCCCGGACACAAGCCGATCTCTCCGAGGGTGTTTATTGCAATCTCTTCAACAACGCCTGGGGAACAAATTACATCATGTGGTACGGCGAAGATATGCGCTTCCGCTTCGTTCTCCGCCCCTGACTATGGCGAATGGCCTGGGAAGCCGAAAAGGAACGTTGAGTGCTGTGGTATCCCACTCAAGCCAAAAGCGGGCTTGAATGGGGCACCCATCGATTCGTTACACCGAAAGCGCGGAACTACAGACATCACGTTATGGCGTAGCCGGTGCGTATTGGGCTTCTCCGTTGCCGAAGGACCAGTTTTCTTTTGTCACTTCCACCAGGCTGATGAAGATATCTTCCCGGCGCAGCTCGAGGCTTTCGTGCAGTCCGTCGGCCACGGCTTTATAGAAGCGCTGCTTCATCTCCACGGTTCGACCGCTATTCAACGTGATCTGGACGAAGATGCATTCGTCGGATCGGTGAACACCTAGAAATTCCCGGTCAAACTGCAAGCCGAATTGGGGATGTTCGGTGATGATCTGGAAGAGATCATCCTTCGGAGCATTCATCACATCCGTTAACGCGCGGTAGATGATCTGGCCCACTTGTTTGCCGTACTCCAGTGATCTGCCTTCAGCAAGATCGATTCGCACGAGAGGCATGCTGTCTCCTTATTGGTAACTACGTTAGTTCAATGCAGCATCGCTAACGCAGCGAAAGCCGACGGTTCCGGAGCGATCATAGCTGGGCGCCATCAGCAATAGCTTGCCGTGCTGATCATTACGGTAGGCTTGAGGGAAATACCACATTGAGCCCTGTGGCTGGTAGTAGCTTCCGCCTCTGAGAATGCCGCCCCGCGTGTGGTCATCGACAAATTCATCTGTCCATTGCCATACGTTGCCCACCATATCCATCACTCCCAGGGAGCTCGCGCCTGCGGGGTGCGCATCGACGTTGTCCGGCTGCGTCAGCGATCGGCCCTTCACCGGAACCGGCACAGCGTTCGCCTCCCAGGCGTCGCCCCAGGGATAGATGCGCGATGGATTGCCGCCTTGGGCTGCATACTGCCATTCCCATTCGTGCGGCAACCGTTTGCCGGCCCACTTCGCATAGGCGCGCGCATCTTCGAGCGAGACCCAGGTCACCGGCTTATTGGCCCACCCCTGCGGATACCCACCATCCTTCCAATCGCGTAGAAAGTTCAGAGCGTCTGCCGGACGGTAATGGGTCACGTCTATGAATTTCTTGAACTCCGCATTTGTTACCGGATACTTGTCCATGTAGAAGCGCGGGATCGTCATGCGGTGCTCATGAAAGCGGCGCGGCATATTCTCCCACGGATATTGGACATCGACACCAATGTCGTTGTCGCCTTCGATTTCGATTCCCTGCACTTTGAAAATATAGTCTCCGCCTGGAATCGCAACCATGCCCTCCGGGATAGCCCCCGCTGCTTTTGCCGGCGCAATCGCAACCATTTGCTGGCCCAGAGTCTTCCACTGATCGGCGTACGATGACAGCGGCGTCGCCGTCATCGTCTTCATGCGCGCCATCAGATCCTGCATTTTTGCATCTGGAGCTGCGCGGGTCGCGAGCACCGCCGCGAAGCCATGCGCTTCGATGGGGAAGGCCAAGACCGCCTCGTTGCCCTCTTTCTGCGGTGTGAGCTCAACACCGTGGTAGAGGTCGAAGTAGCGAACGCCGTCCTCCGCGGGAACAGAGATCTCGCGCCCATCTACGTCATACTCGTTGCGGTTCACCATCGTCCACACCGTTTGGCCGTTCAGCGGCCAGCGGCTGGCAAAGACGCCGTAGCGATGGGTTGGGTAATAGGGTTCCCAGCCAGGGCTGGTAAGAAAGGGTGCAACACCGCGCTCGATCGTGGCGACTCGGCGTGTCGCTTCCCCGTCCCGCTCCGTGATGCCATTCCAGATGCCCCAGACGTTCTCCCAGCTTTCCCAGCCCACCCCGTTGAAGAAAGCAAACTGCAGATCATCGGTTTTGTTCCGCGCCCAGCGATGGGAGATGTTCACCATGTGCCGGGTTTCCAGCCACTTATATTTATCGACCTCGGGGACAAAGGGGAATTGATATTGTCCCCACGTCATCACGTTCCAGGCCAGAGCCTCGTCGGATGGACCGCCTTCAGGCTCGAAGGCCAGGGTGTGGCCTACGTGGTCTGCAGCCAGCGAAAACGCCAGCGGCACGCCATCCTGGGTATCGCCGTTGACACCATCAGCATCGATAGCTTTCATGGTTTCGGCAATGGCTTGCGGCCAGGGCTCGCCGGGCTCGCGGGTGCCCTGATCCCACATCATCATGGGGAATAGGACGCGCACGCCTCGACGATGAAAGTCGCCCACCATCTTGCGCACACCTTCCAGACCGCCTGGCATGGAGCGGATCATGTCGTGTTGGTTGCGGTCATCAATGCCCATGTTGGGGTAGGTCGGCCAGATCAGGACAGCATCGATGCCGCCATAGCGTTTTTCGAGGTCGTCGAGGTAGCGATCCACGGTGTACTTGCCCGTCACGGGGTCGTAGAAATACCGGTCCTGCACCATCATCTGCGGTTGCATGAAACTCGATTGCGTCCACAGCAATTGCGGCATCGCGTAGCGCGCACCGTCGTAGCCGATACGGATACGGCGCTCCGCACGCCAGTGGGTAACATCGTTCAACCATTCCTGGTGAGTGGTCTCAGTGCACGGAACGTATCCGCCCGACCAATTGCCCCGCATCGTAAGACATTCCGGAGACGGGATCTGTTGGCTTTTGGGTTTATACTTCGTGTCTTGTGCTCCCGCTGCCAGCAAGGCGGTTGCCAATGCCGCGGCCAGACCGACATCTCTCGTCTTCACCGGTTTCTCCTTGGGAACGGTTGAGCAGGACTTTAGGGTCTCCTGGCGAAGTTAATCACAAGCGTGACGGAGCAGCAAATAGGGTTAACACCTTCACGCAACTTTGCCAGCCAAATAAGGGGTTCATCGGTTCCGCTCCTAGCCGCCAGGCGTAAGGCACTCTGCGTGATATCGAATACGATTTCGGAACTCTCAAAGGCTGGCGTTGATAATACTGTCTCCGTGACCTCGACATCGACGAAGCCCGTCTCTGCTAAGAGTCTGCTCAAGTCACGCCCGATGCGTGGGTTGCGGATATCTTCGCTCCAGAGTTGAGTTACTTGCCGGGCGATGGGGTGCTGGGTGTTGCCGAGCGAAGAGGCCTCGATGGAGAATGTCGCCCAGTCGGGGTCGGCACAGACCACCCTGCCGCCCGGCCTTATCGTGCGGAAGATCTCGCCGAGGACTTCCTGCGGCCGCTCCACATGCTGTAGTGTGCGGTCAACCTTGACGGAGTGGAGAGAGCCGTTCGCAAAGGGCAGCTTCTGGATATCCGCTTGAATGAATTCGACGGCCGGAAAACCCTCGCTTACGGCACGCGCGGATTCAATCAGGGTCAGGCTCGCGTCTACACCAATTGCCCGCCCCTCCGGTCCTACCAACTTGGACAGGCGCCGAACATCAAAGCCCAATCCGCAACCAAGGTCGGCAACGAGGGAGCCCGGTTGGGACTTCATCATGTCCAGGATTGTGGTTTTGTATTGCTGAAATTCGGGTAGCCCATCCATGTACGTCAGGCAGCGTGCCATCTTGCCCACGGCGGCCGCATCCACGTCGCGGAAACCTCGCGCCAGGTAATCTTCGCCTTGTTCGTTGGGACGCTTCATGCGCGGGAGACCTTTATCCGTGTTTCATATCCTTGGCACGCGCAAGCAACTGCTCCATCGTGTTTGGAGGGTCACCCGCCTCCAGCATGGCGCGGAATATGCGATAGGGATTGAGACTATTGTAAGTACTTCGCCCGGTTCTAGCGGAATGCCGATGGAAGCGCGACGGCAATCCGATTCAAGAGCAAATCCGGCAAACAGCCCAGGATGACCACCAGAGCGGCAGTTGCCCACAAAGCGATCCGAGCGGTCACCGGCACGCGGATGGCTCCGTCGCCCGGGTTCGGTTCGGAGACGTAGGCTTGCTTGAGAACCTTTAGATAGTAGTAGAACGAAACGACGCTCATAGCGAGCGCGAGCAGCACCAGCCACAACAAAGCAACGTGGTCCGCTGTGTTCAGAGCTGAAATGAAGACATAGAACTTGCCAAAGAAACCGGCGAGCGGAGGGATGCCTGCCAGAGAGAGCAAGAAGATCAGCAGGCAAAACGCCACATCCGGAGCACGCTTACCCAGGCCGGCGAAGTCCGCGATGGTGTCCACCTTCTCACTCTCCAACGCGGCGAGCACGCCGAACGCGCCCACGGTCGCCAAGGCGTACGTGATGACGTAATACACCATGGCCACCAGGCTTTGGCGGGTGTGTACCACTAGCGCGATCAACATATACCCGGCATGCCCGATCGCGGAATAGGCCAGCAGCCGCCTGAAACTGGTTTGTGCAATTGCCGCCAGATTGCCCCAGAGCATCGATACCACGGCGACCAAGGCGATCAGGAGCGCCCATCCTGCGGCGTAGCCTCGCCAGGCGGCACTGCCCGCCGCCCGCATGAGCCCCAGATGGAAGAAGACAAACAAGGCGATGAAACTGGCAATCTTTGAACTCGATGCGACCAGTGCGGCGCTTCCGGTCGGCGCCCCCTGGTACACTTCGGGAGCCCACATGTGGAAGGGCGCAGCAGCAATCTTGAAGCCCAATCCTGCTATTACCAGGACGATGGCAATCGTCAACAGCGTATCGCCCGGCGAAGCGTTGACTGCGGCGGCGATACCCTGCAGAGCGAGCGAGCCTGAGAGACCGTAGAGCAGGCTGAAACCGAAGAGCAGGATCCCCGCCGACATCCCGCCAAAAAGAAAATATTTCAGCCCGGCCTCCGCAGAGGGACGGCTCTCCTTATCAAACGCGGTAAGGACGTAAAGCGAAAGACTCAGGAACTCAATGGCGATGAAGATGAGCAACAGATTCTGCGTGCTCACCAGCAGCATCATCGCGGTAGTGGCAAACAAGATCAGCGCACAATACTCGCCCACGTGGCTGGTGAAGCGCGCAGAGGCGATGAGGAGAAGAACGAGAATTGCCAGTAGGAGGAGGGATGCCTGGACCAACTGC
>CAVZJL010000027.1:0-80923 GCA_963775365.1 uncultured Acidobacteriaceae bacterium
ACCGGCCGGTGGATCGCTGACAGATTGAACATAAGAACTTTGGTAGCCTGAGTGGGTCGAGGAAACGGAAGCAGGCTCTGCTGGAGAGCACCCTGCCAGGGATACTCGCCCCGACTCATCCAACCGATGTGTCACCAGGGGGATTCTCTTTGGAGGATTCCCCTTTGTGTTGACCAACTGGGAGTGACCATCGGGCGATAGATCGGCATGCCTGAGAAAACTCCAGCAGCCCCGAACCGGCCGTTTCTTTTCCCTTAAGCGGCTGACGCCAGAGCTGCTGACTGTTTTCTCTTCTCGGCTTTGCTTTTGGCCGCGGAGGCGGAGTGCGCACCTGAAAGGGCTGGCCGCTCTTGTCGACTGCCAACAGGTAAGCCACCAGTTTGCGTGCCACTTGCAAGGTCGCACGATTGGCGTGTCCGCGCTTCGTCGCTGTTCATGCACCTCCGCCAACTGCGGATTCCAGCGGGGAGCGAGCTTGGCGGCTTCGATCAGGGCCGATGCAGCCAGGCATTGCGCTGTTTGGAAAGCGGACCCGCTGCTCCTTGCCGGCGGAAGAGCGGAAGGCGGCAGTCAGGCCACAGTAGCTGACCGCGTCGCCGATAGAGGGGAAGCGGTGGATCGACGATTTCGAGCGCCCAGGTAAGAGCCGTGATCGGGCCCACTCCAGGGATACTCATCAATCGCTCGAGCCGCTTGCAGGACGGGATCGTTGAGCAACCTCCGGATCAGCTGTTTCTGCGTGGCCTCGAACAGCTCCATGGCGCCACGACTCATACTTCAGCAGGTCCTTCACCGACTCCGGTACCTCCTCCAGAGCCTGCACCAGCTCGTGGAAGTACTTCTTCCGATGGAGTCGCTCTCTGACGAAGGGAGCGCCGGATTCCATCAGCAGGCCTGCAATCTTGTTCTGCATGCGTACGGATTGGGTGACGACGAGATGACGATAGCGCAGCAGACGTCGCAGGTCGCGCATCTGCGGCGGGAGCACATAGCAGGTCGGCAGCAGGTTGCAGCGCAGCAGGTCGGCAATGGTGCGCGCATCGAGGCGGTCGCTCTTCTTCTTGCCCGACGTAATCGCCTTCATCCTGGCCGGATGTCCCATGTCGAGTTGCTGCGCATAGGGCTTCAGAGTGTCGTAAATCCAGGCACTGAACAGCGTCGCTTCCATTGCTCCCTTCCACGGCTGGACTGGCGCCGCCGCCCAGCCCGTAACTCCACACGCCGCGCCTGCAGTGTGCCTTCTTCCACAATCTCGCCGTCGCGGTCTTCACGCAATAAGCAACGGTTTTCTTGTGAACATCCAATCCGATATAGTGGATATCATTCATGGGGTTCTCCTGTTCGAGATTTCTGAATCGGCTGCTGCAAACAGTCGATTTCAGCAGTGTAATCTCGGGGAGAACCCTTTCTCATGTCGCCTCTCTGATTGCCTATACATTCAAACAGACGGAAATGACCCAATGAAAAGCTTCCCACTCGGGACGAAAACACTTATGAGTGTTGTTCACCTAAGGAAGCGAGCCGGTAGCAAATCGCCGCAGGCCACCCAAGATTAGGAGCGCTCTCCGAGAACCTCTTTTAAGTCACGCTTCCCGTGCAGAACGGCGACCACCTGCAATGGTTCAGTCTCCGGACGGTAGACGATCACATAATTGGGGAACTTTGTGATAGTCCAAAACCGAACCGGCAGCATCGTGATGTCTTGCCGCTTCGTGCCCATGCGCGGATGCCTCGCCAACCGGTGACAGGTCGCGAGAATCTCCATTTCAACTCGTTCGGCGGCGTCCTGGTTTTCTTCCGCAATGGTCCACCAGATTGCGTCAAGATCTTCGATAGCCTGCGACGTCAGTTGAAACGGGGGATTCATCCCTACGGCTTCAGCCGCCTGCTGCGTCGCTGCCGCAATATTTCCGCGACAGCATCCCCTTCGACCAAGTCGCCACGTTCAGCTTGAGCAAAGCCTACTGCGATGTGGGCGGCCACTTCCTCGCGTTGCCCAAGCATCCAATCTTCCAGATCGAGTTGCTCCCGGATGATCTCGAAAGCATGATCCAAAACTTCGTTGGCATTCTCATACGCTCCGGACCGGACGGCCAGGTCGATCACGCGCTGCTGTTCGGGCTTGAGATCGATCGTCATGGGGCTCTCCTCTACGAAAGGCATTTCCATTTTCTCGCTGACCGTGCCAAGCCGAACCCGCAGCGGCCCGCGGTGGCGATCGCGTCGTGCAAGGAAAATTCCTTGTCCAATCCTATCGCGATTCTGCCGCTGAGCATTTTTGCTAATGGTGTAGAGCGGGAAACTGAACTCGACGCGGCCATTCCGCTAAAACCGGGGCCCCCGGGCACGCGGTCTTTGCGTGCCTGGGGTGGAAAGAATGGCCGCACATAACTGGTCCCTCCAGACCACAGTATTAGCAAAAATGCTCTGTGCATGCCCCGCCGCTATGTTCCGCCCAATCGCTTACCTCCTACTAGAGTGGTCTCAAAGTCTCCTCTCCGAGATGGAGGCCTTTCCTAAAATTCCTGGTCAATTCCATGACTTGCGTAGGCTTCGAGAAGCTGCCGGACGTGTCGTCCCAGGACGGCGCGAATCAGGATGTTGGCGTCCAGGACAATCATCTCAACGAGCGGCAGCCTTCCCACGACGACGCATCTGCTTGAACTCCGACACCACCTCTTCTGCGTCGACGCCCGACAGGGCTTCTGCTAGCCGATCCGCGGCGGCTCGCAGCTCGGCAAGGTCCGCCGATTTCCTAGCCTTACGGGGCGTAGGCACATAGACGCCAAGAGTTTCGCCGCGGCGCGTCACCGCAACAGGGCTGTCAGACTCTAGGAAACGCGCGATCTGTTCGCGGAACTCCCGCACCCCGACTTTGATGGTAGGCATGAGCCTCCTAGTATGTGTACACGTGAGTGTACACTTTTAGGATGAAGAATTCCAGAGTGACTGCCGGCACACCCCAATGCCGCAAACCTGACAAACGCGACGATAGGACACCATTCCCCTTCAGCCTGGTGCATCGATCCGACACGACACTTCCCGATTGGCTCTCTTTGAGATAATTGTTCCGAAGCGTCAGAACAATTATAATGCTTGTGGCGGGGGTACCTATGGAAGCGCTAATAGAACGGCTAACCACCAGCGAAGCGGCAGTCGCTGCCGGCGTATCAGTCCCGCAAATTCACAGAATCATCGATGAGAAAATACTGCCCGAAGATCTCTACAGCACGACGCAAATGCGGACCTTTCGGACCGAAGCTTGCGTTCTCATCGCTTTCTATTTCGAGACGGCAGACTCGCTAACGGCGCAGGCTCGGCTGCGAACCATCCGAAACGCGATAGCGCACTGCCCCAGCTGGGAGCAGTGGAGGACCTGCTACATTGAATATCCTTCGCTGACAGTTCACTTTGGGGATATATGGAAGGCCGTAGATGAGCGACTTCGGCAACTGACAAAGGCGCATCAAATGGTGATAGAAGATCCAGAAATCCTGAGCGGGACCCCTGTCATCAAGGGGACCCGCATCCCCGTTTACGATGTTGCAGCCTCGCTCGACTCAGGAACTCCCGTGGAGCGAATTCTCAAGTCCTATCCAAGCCTGAAGGCATGGCAGGTCGAACTAGCCTCTCTCTACGCAAGAGCGGTCCCGCCCAGGGGTAGGCCGAAGCGCGCCCCCCGACCGGATAATGTCAAAGTAACAGTTACGAAAAAAAGACTGCGCAACTCCTCCATAGGAGGATGAATGCGTGGTCAAATTCTTGATTGATGAGTGCTTGAGCCAGGATCTGGTAGACGTAGCCCGGGACCGTGGTTTCACGCAAAGCTCTCACGTCGTATGGCTGGGCAAAGCAGGATGGAAAGACTGGGAGCTGAAACCCCTCATCCTCGATGGAGATTGGACATTTGTCACGCGGGATAGCGTAGATTTTCGCGGTCCGGTCATACACCCCGGCACTCGGGGTCAGTTCGCAGATGTGGCCATCCATGCGGGGCTGGTCTGTATCAATGGTCCAGCCGGAATAAACTTGGAACTGCAATGCAGACTGTTCTCGGCTGCTTTGGATGAGATCGGAAATGTCGATCAGTTGGTGAACGAAGTCGTCGAAGTGGACCTGGAGACACCAGAGGAAGAAATCACGATCCGCCGATACACACTTCCGGAGTGAACGCGGAGATTTGTGGCCACACGGGAACGTCTCCCCCCAAAATCCCCCGATAGCTGCCCCTACCGCGATATACCCCAAAGCACGGCTCCTTTCCTTGAGAGCCGGCCCTTAAACGTGCTTACAAAGTATGATAAAGTATGCAAGACATGGGTGCGACGAGGGACCTGCCATGGCCGATATTGAGCGCTTGACGATTACTCTTCCCGCCGAAATGGCGAGGCTAGTAAAGGGGGCCGTCGACAAGGGAGATTATGCTTCTTCCAGCGAGGTAATCCGCGAGGCACTGCGCGACTGGAAGATGAAGCGGGAATTGCGCTTAGGCCAGCTAGCGGAGCTGAAGTCCGACATTGACCGTGGCCTGGCCGATGTCGCCGAGGGGCGGCTCGCTAAGTTTGACGCCAAGCGCATCATCGCGCGCGGGAGGAAACTATTAGCAGACCGGTCAACCTCCGCCTTACCGCGACAGCAGAAATAGACCTGGCCGAAATCTGGAGCTACTTCGCAAAAGAAACCTCCGAATCTTTCGCCACCGAACTTCTCACCCGCATCGCAGACCGCTTCCATCATGCTTTACAATTCCCATTCTCCGGCGCCCCCCGCGCCCATCTCTCTCAGGGTTTGCGCGTGGTCTTCTACGAGCAGTACGCGATCTACTACCTTCCCGTCCGGACGAAATCATAGTCGTTCGCATCCTGCATGGTTCCCGCGATATTGCCACTATCGCCGACGAAGGTGGATTTGCAATCTGAATCTCAATCCAGAGATTTGTGGCAGGAATGTCCCCAAAAGGAAAACTCCCCATCCGCGAAGTAACGCCGGGTGCTCCAGGCATCGCCTCTTAACAGTCCTGCAGGCTATTCCATAAGTTCGCCCCCATTTAGGTCATCCCGCTTCAGTTAGTCAGCAAGTGATCGCTGTTACAGTGGCCCTGCTCCCTGTGGGACCGCCTAAGCCACACGCCATCCCAACCACCCACACCCTATCTAACTAGTTAACCCCCCGCTTTTCCTCATCTTTTTTCTAACTGCTCTGGACGACTAAGCGGATCCGTAATACCGTCCAACTAAGAGCCTCCAACTTACTCGAGCTCTCCTTCCCCAAAGGAACCCAACTACCCGCAACATGCGGAACGGAGAAGTGCGCTCAAAAATGAAAGACGATCGATCCATCGAGTTCGGCACACCGCCCCACCGCAGACCGACCCTATCCACTGACCGAGGCCCCAAGATGAGCATCTTTAGACCGCGAATCGGCAATTCGACCCTCCCCGGCCCCATCAATCCAAATGCCGAGATCCCGCCCGAGCCCGCGCGCGCAGCCGTCCAATGCAACGGCAGACACCAACCCAAGCCCCGACCCACCGCAGCCCGAGCCCTCACCGGCCATCCCTCCGCCCGCACCAGCCGAGCCCGGCGCTGCCACCGATCGCCACGCCGACCTCGTCTGCCTTGCAGACATTCCACCCCGCCCCATCGATTGGCTGTGGCCAGACAGGCTGGCCTGTGGAACCCTCGCCATGCTCTCCGGCGATCCCGGCTCAGGAAAAACCTGGGTCGCCCTGGCCATAGCAGCCGCCCTCAGTCGTGGTCGAGTCCCCTCCACCAACCACACCCTCCAACCCTGCACCGTCCTCTACGCCTCCGCCGCCAATGGAGCCGCCGACCTCATCCGCCCCCGCTTTGCCCAGCTCGACGGCGATCCCGCCCGCCTCTTCTTATTGCGCGGAGTCCTCACCGCCTCCGCCCAACCCGCCTCTCTCAGCCTCCGCGACACACCCATGCTCGAAGACGCTCTCCACAGAACCCAGGCCCGCCTGCTCATCATCGACTCCTTGCACAGCTACCTATGGGCACTCGATCGCCACCGTGCCAACGATTCCGCCCGCGCCTTCGACACCCTCGCCCGCCTGGCGGAAAAGCATCGCTGCTGTATCCTCCTCGTCCGCCATCTCCGCAAGCGCGGCCGCGGACTTACCTCGATCGAGCTCTCCGCCGCCGTCCGCACCGAATTCCTCGCCGGCAGCAGTCCCGATGCGCCCACCCGGCCCGCGCTGGTGCAGGTGAAATCCAACGTAGGCTGCCTCGCGCCTTCGCTGGGCTACCTCATCGACAACACCGGCGCCTTCTCATGGACCGGACCCAGCCGCGCTCACCCCGGAAGAAGTCATGATGGACCGCCCCATCGACGCCGGCCTCCCCAAACGCAAGCACGCCGCCGAATGGCTGCGCCAATATCTGCTCGAGGGTGAGCGATCGCAATACAACGTCGAATGTGCCGCCCATCAGGACGGTGTCTGCGTCAGGACCTTGCGCCGCGCCAAGTTCGATCTGGGTGTCGTGAGCACCAAGGAAAGCTTCAGCGGCGCCTGGTTTTGGGCCTTGCCGGAAAATGAATCAGCTACGGACGCAGTAGTCCCCTAAGTTGCTTATGGGGGCGGGAAAAATAAAATTTGGCCACCTTGGGAAAACAAAGGACTTAGCCGCCGCCCACCACGGAAGCAAGGACGGAACGGCAATGGAAACAATGACGGGAACATAGCATTCCTGAAACCCAAACCAACCCAGGGCCTCGCCACCCTGGCACGCCCCAAGGGGCGGACAGACCGATCTTTCTCAACCCGTGCACCACGCCACCCCTCGTCCACCGAGCCTGGTAAAGGGGGATGCATCCATCCCCCACTGCCATGGCCTACCGTCGCGCACACTTGCTCGAGAGCCTTTACCCGGTCGGCAACTGCGTAACACCCAACTGCTGCAGCAACCCGAGCTGGTCCGAACTTCCCCAGCGTTCCACCATCTTGCCGTCGCGGAACTTCGCCACCTGCACTCCCCGGATGCTGATCTTTTTCCCCGTGGGCGGTATGCCCATCAGCGGCCCCCGGTGCGTGCCTTTCATCGTGTAGGCGATGGCGATCTGCTCCTCATCGGCCACCATCGTTTCCAACCCAACCTCCAGATCCGGAAAAGCTTCCCGCGTTGCCGAAAAAAACATGCGGTAGCCTTCCGGCCCTGGCCCCTGGCCCGGTGCTGGATCATGATCCACGCAGTCCGCCGCCACCGCCTCGCGGAACAAATCAAACTTGCCCGTATTCGCAGCCTCGGCAAACTTCCCCAGCGCCGCCAAATTCTCCTGTTTCCCCATCCTTCACCACCTCTGGGACTCAGATGCCGCAAAGACAGACTTGGACGATGTATTTATCCTCGTGGAGAGGAAAGGCTGCCCGCTCCAGGGAAGGTTGGCGGCATCCCGCACACCGCATAAACGCGAAGCGCAAACATTGCAAAAAAGGTATAATCTGGCCAGATGGTGTGGCTCGTCGAATTCTTCAATGAAGAGGTGAAGAAGGCGCTTGATGAGTGTCCTCTCGATCTTCGAGCCAGCTTCCAGCGCATTGTGGAACTGATTCAGTCCCATGGCCTTGAAAGAGTTCGCGAACCCTATGTGAAACATCTTGAGGGTCCGCTTTGGGAGATCCGCATGAAAGGCAAAAGCGGAATCGCCCGCGCCATCTACGTGACAGCTGTCGGCAAGAGAATTGTCATCGTCCATGTCTTTCAAAAAAAGACACAGAAGACGCATCGGCGTGAGATCGAAATAGCGCTGAAACGAGCAAAGGAGATTCAATGAAGCGTAAGTTCATTACGGCAGAAGAGTCCTTTAAGCGTTGGAGAAAAGATCCAAAATATGTCGCCGCCTACGATGCACTCGAAGAGGAGTTCGCCCTTGCCTCCGCTTTAATCAAAGCAAGAAGCGCGGCAGAGATGACCCAGGAACAGGTTGCCGAAGCGATGGGGACGACGCAAGCTGTGGTCGCGCGCCTGGAGAGTGGAAAAGTGTTGCCGTCGACGCGCACTCTGGAGCGGTTTGCCAAAGCCACGCGCACACGCCTGCGCATCAGCTTTGAACCCGATCGTGAAGCAACTGGCTGAGCCTCGCGCATCAAGCGCCCAAGGAAGGGAAGGGAAGGGAACCACAAGTGCCGGAGGGAAATGAGATACACCGCTTCGCCGAACTGCATACCGCGACCTTCGTCGGCAAGACCATCTGCGTGGAATCGCCCAACGGCCGCTTCCCCGGAGCTGCCCTACTGACTGGCCGCAAGCTCAAAGCCGTAATCGCCCACGGCAAGCACCTGGCCTACGACTTCGGCCGAGATCTTAAGCTGCACGTCCACATGGGCCGCTTCGGCGACTTCACCGAAGGCAAAATGCCCTATCCCGAAGTGAAAGGCATCCTGCGCATGCGCTGGTCCACCGCGACCGACTGGCTGGAGTTGCGCGGCGCCACCGACGTCTCCGTCTATTCCGATGCCCAGTGGCAAGCCGT
This sequence comes from uncultured Acidobacteriaceae bacterium, assembly GCA_963775365.1. Taxonomy (GTDB): domain Bacteria; phylum Acidobacteriota; class Terriglobia; order Terriglobales; family Acidobacteriaceae; genus PALSA-350. The sequence continues at coordinate 8,497 of CAVZJL010000027.1, forward strand.
CCGAAGACCGCCTGGGTGCCGATCCCCTCGAGCCCCACGCCGACCCATCCCCGGGCATCGCCTACATCCGCAAAGCCAACACCCCCATCGCCGCTCTCCTGATGGATCAAACCGTCTTCGCCGGCATCGGTAACATCTATCGTGCCGAATTGCTCTACCGCGCCCGCCAGAACCCCTTCGCCCCAGGCAAGGATGTTCCCGAAAAAACCCTGAAAGCCCTCTGGCAAGACGCAGTGAAACTAATGCCCGACGGCATGGTGGACCGCCGCATAGTGACCACGCGCGCCAAAGACCGCCCCCACCCAAAAGGCAAAGCACAGCGCGACGAGGTCCACTACGTCTACCACCGCCACGGCCAACCCTGCTTTGTCTGCGGCACCATCATCCAACGGATAGACCTGGCCGGCCGCACCCTCTACTGGTGCCCCACCTGCCAACCAGGCAAAGCCCCCGCCCCACGCAAGAAGCGCGCGGCTTTACCAACCGCCAAAACCTACGGTCCGTGAGGAAAGGAACCGGTGGGCCGCCAAAGCAGAATCGTAGCGACCGTGCCGCTTGATCGCGCCTTTGCCCTGTTGAAGTCCGCTCGTGTAAGCACAGCATGCGTGATCCGCGCACGATACCAAGGCAATCCACGTAGAGTTCTCTTCAAAGCTTCCTCCGTTGACCTTTCAAAGGATGCTCGCGCTACTGCGAGTGAAGGAGAAAGTAATCGCGATAGTTGCCAAGCGCCAGAGTACCAACGGGGCAGAACAGAGGAAAACCAGCAAAACCAAGCCCATTTGCACCCACCGCAGTGCGTTTAGAGCCACACACGACATTACCTCCGGCATGGGCTTAGGACGCGACGGTCAGCTTGTCTTGAGCCTGCCTGACAGCCTCATCGAAGGCGCCATCGAGCTTGGGGTTCACTCCTCGGCAATGAGCCACCACCTTCTCGCTCCAAACCAGATAGTCGAGACGCCGCTGTACCGGCCAATGTGCCGGAGGGATGACCATGATGTCCCGAATATTGCAGATCTTATCGGCGATCCTCACCTGTTTCGCGCGCCACGACAATCCCTTCGCATATTCAATCTGAAGCCGCTTCCGCTCCGCTTTTTCCAGAGACTCGTCATCCGTCAGCTCGCGCACCAGTTCAGCCACTTCAGCGCCAAAATGTTGCTCCAACTCCAGGTAAGTGGTGTGGGTATCCTCCACGGTATCGTGTAAGAAAGCACAAAGTAACGTCGCCTCGTCGGATACATCCCCCTCAACGGCTAAAACAGTTGCGACGGCGATCGGGTGATTGATGTATGGGGATGCTTCAGCGTCCTTCCGTCTTTGCCGGCGGTGCTTATCGGCCGCAAATGCAAGTGCGTTGAGAAGGTGTGCTGGATTCAATGTCCGCTGGTCCTCTATCCGGCACAGTACCATGCCAATCTCTTCGAAGTGAACGGTCTGGTTTAAGAACGAGGACTCCGCTACGAAAGGTCGGAAGGCGGCAAGGGACGAAGGCCCGGAGGACGCAAGCTTACGTGGTGTCCAGTTTTGGCCGCATGCTGGAACTTTCGAACCCATAGTCCGGCCATGCGGGATGGGCTCATCCGCGCATCGGCGTTCGCATAAGGCTTGAACGGCTTAAATGGAGAAAGCACTTCGTGGGCGCGAGCCACGTCGGCCTCCGTGCCCCCCGCAATCAACCGGCCGATTGCGCGACACCCCTCTCGCGTTTCCTCGCTAGCGTTCTGCCAGAACTCGAGGCACGCCCGCTCGTATTCCAGCCGAACCGCCGCGCACTCTTCGCAGTTAGGATCGGTCGCCATCGCACATCATCATAAATAAACCACCCGGGACAGGGGCAGGCCATGCTTAACGCCGCCGAAATGTTAGTATTTCCCTCACACTAAATCTCAAACGCCCCGGGCCCCTTCAGGAGTTCGTGGATGACGACTATGCCCGCGGCCCTCCCGCGCCACCATGCCAAGCCCGCGGCTTTCCTGCGCCAGTACTTCTACCTTTGCATGTCCCTCCTGATTGCCGTCGTGACGGTCTACGGCTTCAGCCATACCATCGGGAAAAACCTGCTCCACGCCTCGCCCATTCCGCCCTTCATCCTCACCATCCACGCCATCGTTTTTCCCGGCTGGGTGCTCTTCTTCATCCTCCAATCCGCGCTGGTGCGCACCCACAATGTGCGCCTGCATCGCACCCTCGGATGGTTCGGCCTTGCGCTCGCGGTAGGCGTCCTCGTCATCGGCTACCTGACCGCCACCGGCATGGACCGCTTCTTCGTGCAGCGCTTCCACGATGCCGAAATACCAGCCTTCCTCATCATCCAGTTGATGGACCTGGTCTCCTTCGCCATCCCGTTTGCGCTCGCCATCTACTGGCGCCGGCGACCCGAGTATCATCGCCGCCTTATGCTGATAGCCTCGAGCGGTCTCACAGACGCAGCCTGGGCACGCTTTCCCCTGGTACCTCTGGCCTACTCGCCCGCCGGAGTCGACTTACTGGTGCTTCTCGGCATAGTGCGCGACCTCATCGTCGACCGCCGCGTCCACAAGGTCTATCTCTACGCCTTTCCCCTGCTCATCATGTTCCAGATCTTCTGCATGCATACCTATCTCCACACCGCGCCCTGGTGGGTGCGCATCGGCACCGCCCTTCTGCGCTAAGCTACCTTGGTAGACAATTCACACCGTGAGGATCGCCATGGCGCCCATCACCGAAGCTCCCGCCGTCCATCCCACCTGCCGGCTTGTCCGCGCCGGCGAAGCATTTCAAGGCAAGCAAGGCCTCATGTATGCCCCGGCCATCTCCGCGGAAACCGTAGGCTCCAAAGCCATCCACATGCAGCTGCTCACCATCCCGCCCGGCGGTCGTGCCAAAGCCCACAAACACGCCTCCCACGAGAGCGCGATCTACCTGCTGAGCGGCGTCGGAGCCATGTGGTACGGCCCTCAACTCGAGCACCACGTGGTCCTCAACCCCACGGAATTTCTCTACATCCCGGCCGACATGCCCCACCTGCCCTACAACCCAAGCACGACGGAACCCGCAATGGCCGTCATCGCCCGCACCGACCCGAACGAACAGGAAAGCGTCGTCCTGCTACCCCACCTAGACGACCTGCACACTTAGAAAGCCGCTGCTAAGGCTCAAAGCACGAGAGAAGAGTTTTCATGTATCAAGTTGTGCTCGATACGAACGTGTTGGTTGCTGCTCTGCGATCGAGATCTGGCGCTTCCCACCGAGTCCTCTAACTGCTGGGAGATAACCAATGGCGCCCCAATGTGACGGTCGCGGTCGTCCTCGAATATGAAGCTGTTCTAAAACGCGATTGTCGCCAGTTCGGTCTCACCGAAGAGGACGTCGACGATGTTGTCGACGCGATCTGTTCACAGGCCGGGTTGCACCCGCTTGTATTTTCTCTGGAGGCCCGTCGCGTCCGATCCAGATGACGATTTGGTGCTGGAGGCCGCAATTGCCAGCCATAGTGACTTCATCATCACCTTCAATCAACGGGACTTTCCAGACAGCTCTAGATTTGGAATTCGGTGTTGACACCCAAGGAATTCCTTATACTGTTGAAGGGACTGCCATGAAGAATATCCAGCTTCCAGACGATGTATACCAGCGCGCAGCTAAATTGGCAGAATCGGACCATGTCTCCGTGGACAGATTGGTAGCGGCGCTTGTGAATGAGGGAGTCGGCGATTGGTCGAGGGTGCAAGCTCGGGCAACGCGTGGATCGGCCGAAAAGCTAAAGCGTGTTCTGTCAAAGGTGAGTGATGCTCCACCGGAACCAGCCGGATCAGCTCTAGCTGTTCGGCACAGAACAGCGATTTTCAGATCCCTAGCCGGAAGGCGCCTGAAACACCGCCTCAGCCCTTGCTAGGCCGAGCCGGAAACAAGAAGCGCAACATCGGGTCGACGCGTTCGGCCCAAGCGGACTCCGTGTGCTCCGCACCGTCGGCTTCGAAGTAAGACAGGTCGTCGCCGAGTCGCCAGCCTTTCCCGATCAGCGCGTCGCGCAGCACCCGAGCATCGGGCACGGCCTTTGTTGATTCCTTCGTTCCAATGTCCAGCCAGATGCGCAACGCGGGTTTTTCAATCAGCGCCGCAACGGTCTTGAGGATCGCCCGATTGCGCCACCACACCGAGGGCGACACGACAGCCAGCCTGGAGAAGACCGCAGGATACCGCAGCCCCAGGTACAAGGTGACCAAACCGCCCAGCGAGGACCCTCCCATTCCGCAGTCCTCCACCCCGGGCAGCGTGCGATAGTGCCCGTCGATAAAGGGCTTCAGTTCTTCCACCAGCATGCGGCCATAGGCATCTGCGTGGCCGCCGCCCAGGCGCTTGTCCTCAACCGGCGTGTACTCATCTACCCGCTTCTCCCCTGCGTTGTAGATGCCAACGATGATCAGCGGCTCGATCGCCCCGGCCGCGGCCAGAGCATCCGCCGTTTCCCCCATGCGCCAGTAGTTTCCCTTGATGAACGAGGTCTCGGGATCGAAGAGGTTTTGCCCATCCTGCATGTACAAAACAGGGAACCGGCGTTCCCCTTCGGCCTCATACATGGGAGGAAGATAGACCACGAGGTCGTGGTGGTCCTCGACCAGCCTGGAGACAAAGTCTTCGTGCTTCTGCAGCCGCGGGAGCGGAGCTTGGTCTTTGGCTATGGCTTCGCGCACCGTGGTCCTTTAGCATAGCAAAACCGAATCCTGAGGAGTGACGCTTGCAGCGCGAATACTATCGCTGGTGGTCAAAGGATCTGAGCCGCGACATGGAACTGCTGTGCTTTGGCCACGCAGGAACCAGGGTGCTGGTCTTCCCCACCTCCAACGGCCGCTTCTTTGAATACGAGAACAACGGCATGGTTGGGACACTCGCCGACCGCATCGACAGCGGACAATTGCAGCTCTACTGCGTAGACAGCGTGGATGGCGAGAGCTGGTACAACAAGCACGCCCACCCCTATTGGCGCGTGCAGCGGCACATGCAGTACGAGCGCTACATCGTCAACGATGTGCTAGCCCTGATGGGCGAGAAGAACCCGACGCCGCGGCTGATCGCCACCGGCTGCAGCTTCGGCGCCTATCACGCGGCGAACTTCGGCTTCCGCCATCCCGATAAGGTCACCGGCATCGTTACCATGGGTGGCGCCTTTGACATGAAGGACTTTGTCGACGGCTGGTACGGCGAAGACCTCTACTTCAACAACCCTCCCGACTACCTCGCCAACTGCACCGACCCCTGGAAGTACAACCACATCCGCACCGTGCTCGCCACCGGCGAATGGGACTTTTGCTGGGAGAAGAACGAGCGCTTCGCCGCCGTCCTCCGCAACAAAGGCATACGGCACGAGCTATACGTTTGGGGCGATCACAGCTTCCACGACTGGCCCTTCTGGAAGCCCATGGTAAGGATGTACCTGGAGTAGAAGCGACCTACTTATCGCGGGTTCGAAGCCGGGTCGAACAGGTCTTCGAGAATGGGTTGGCCAGGTAGGTTCCGAAGATTCCCGAAACAATCACTGTTCCATCTGCCGCATTGAAATGCGCGGAACGGAATTCTCCTTCGGGAACCTCATTGAGCCTTCTCCATGTTTGCCCACGATCGCTACTGGTGTAAACACCGGTAAGCGATGTGACCACCTGGTGACTCGGTCTCGCCGCATCGACCCATACGCCGAAGGCCCGAATGTTGGGGCCGGCCTCATCCTCATCTCGATGCAGCAGAAAGCTCGCATGGATCACGCGCTCCACCGCATCCGCGCTCACCGGGTTGTAAACGCCCCAGCAGGCCGCCAGATGCGGGCCGCCCACGGTGCTGATTCCCTGGATTGCCGAGTCGTCACCCACTCCATCAATCTGCGTCCACTGCCGCGCATGGGTTTTCAGGCGATAGGCCTGATCGCCCGTTCCCACATACAGCGAGCCAGCGCCAAACTCCATGGAGAGAATATCCATATCGGTCGGCAACTGCGGCAGAGGCTTATCTTCGATCCATGATCCATCTCTACCTTTGCGGTAGGTAACGATCTGAGGCTCGAGGTCAAAGTAGCCATAGCCGACGATCATGTGCCTTCCATCGGCAGTGATCTTCACTACGCCGGCGGTTATGGGGTCGCCCTTCTTCTTGGGAATGGTCACCTCCGGATCGGTATCAGGGACGCGGGGACCCTTGATCGACCGCACCACAGGCTCCGTTGTGCCCGGCCGAGGCAAAACCTGAAAGGCTCCCAGCTGGGTTGTGATCACAAACTCGCGTCCACCGGGAACCACGCCTAAGCCATTCCGCTCGCCCTCGCCGATGTCCGCATCAAAGTATTGGGAATCAATGCGGGCCACTACCGTCCAGGTCTCTCCGCTGTCAATCGATTTCGATATGTACATAGCCCGATCCTGCTCCGGAACCTTGCTGCTCAGGTCTGCGGTAAGACCCCACACTACGTTGGCGTCCCTGGCCTTGGGGTCGGGATCGGCGGCCATGGCTTCAAGAAAATCACTGGCAAACTGGCGGCTTCCAGGAAGGTCGGTGACTCGCCGGACACGACAACTGTCCGGCGCAGTTTGCGGCAGCGGAGTCTGCCCCCACGCCATCAAGGGAGCGGCCAACAGCAGCCATCGTGTTAGTTCCCAACCGGCCCGCACTACTCGCATCATTTCTCCCGATCATAGGGCGGTTTGGGCCAAGTTCAAAAAGGAAATGTGGCTGGAGCAGGATATGCTTTAGAATGGGGCTGTTCGACCCACCCATCGCAATGTTTTCGGGCCCGCTCTGTCTCGTAAGCGCACTCGGTTTCGTGTCGTTTTTCAAGGAGCCGCCGTGAAGAAAATCGGAATCATCTTCGGGATGGAGTCGACCTTTCCACCCGCGTTGGTCGACAAGATCAACTCCTTCAACGACCCGGATGTGCAGGCCGAATTGGCCAGCATCGGCGAAGTGCGGATGGCTGAGCCCTCTCCCTACGATGTGATCATCGATCGCATCTCCCACGACATCCCCTTCTATCGCGGCTACCTCAAGAACGCGGCGCTCTCCGGATCCATCATCATCAATAATCCCTTCTGGTGGAGCGCCGACGACAAGTTCTTCAACTTCGCCCTGGGCACCAAGCTCGGCGTAGCCATCCCCAAAACCGTGCTGCTGCCCCACAAACACCATCCACCGGGAACCACCGGGCGCTCCATGCGCAACCTGCAGTATCCCCTGCCGTGGGAAAGCATCTTTGACTACATAGGTTTTCCCGCGTTCCTCAAGCCCTTCGACGGGGGCGGTTGGAAAGATGTCTACAAAGTCAATTCGCCCAACGAGTTCTTCGACGCCTACGAGCAAACGCGCGACCTCTGCATGACTCTGCAGACGGCAGTCAAGTTCAAGGAGTACTTTCGCTGTTACTGTGTCGGGCAGCAGAAGGTCCACATCATGCAGTACGACCCGGGAGCACCCTTTCACGAACGCTATGTGAAGAACCCTGCGCCGGTCGACCCCAAGCTGCTGGCGCGGGTGGAACTCGACTGCCTAAAGCTGTGCCGCGCCTTGGGCTATGACTTGAACACCGTGGAATTTGCCTGCGAGGACGGCATCCCCTACGCCATCGACTTCATGAATCCGGCGCCCGATGCGGATATAGCACTCCGTGGGCCAGGCAAACTTCGACTGGATCGTGAACGAGGTAGCTGAGCTCGCCATGGCGCGGGCCAGGCAACATACAGGCAAAGTTACTGAATATCGCTGGAGCGCTTTCCTGGGCGGCCCTTCAGCCATCCCGGAAAGCACGGAGCAGGAGGTGGTAAGCCGATGAACCGTCCCAGTTTCAGCATAGGCATCGAAGAGGAGTATCAGACGATCGATCCGATAACCCGCGATCTGCGCTCCCACATCCACTCCGAAATTCTGCCCAAAGCCAAGCTTGCGACCATGGACCGCGCCAAGCCTGAGCTGCACCAGGCGGTAGTGGAGGTGGGCACCAAGGTTTGCCGCGATATTCAGGAAGCCCGCGAAGACATTCTCGATTTGCGGCGGCAGATGATCACGCTGACCGGCGAGAGTGGAATGTGGCTGGCCGCCGCCAGCACCCATCCTTTTGCCGACTGGAGAGCGCAGGATATCTACCCCGATGACCGCTACAAACAAGTGGTGGAAGATTTGCAGCTGGTTGCGCGGGCCAACCTCGTCTTCGGGCTACACATCCACGTGGGCATCGAGGACCGCAATACCGCGATCCACATCATGAACTCGATGCGCTACTTCCTGCCCCACATCCTCGCGCTCTCGTCGAACTCGCCCTTTTGGGAGGGGATGAACACCGGCTTCAAGTCGTATCGATCCAAAGTCTTTGAGCGCTTCCCCCGCACCAACATCCCGGACATCTATGCCAACTGGGCGGAGTACGAAACCTTCATCAACCTGCTGGTCAAGACCAACTGCGTCGATAACGGCAAGAAGGTCTGGTGGGATATTCGCCCTCATCCATTTTTCAATACGCTGGAAGTGCGCGTATGCGACATCCCCATGCGGCTCGACGAAACCATGGCCATCGCGGCGCTGATCCAGGCCACCGTGGGCATGCTCTATGACCTCCATGCCAAGAACAAGAGCTATCGCATCTATTCGCGCGCGCTCATTATGGAAAACAAGTTTCGCGCCGCCCGCTACGGCATCGATGGCAAGCTGATCGACTTCGGCAGGGAAGAAGAGGTGCCGATGCGCGACCTGATGCTGGAATACATCGACCTTATCTCCGATGCAGCCAAGGAACTTGGCTGCGAGCGCGACATCGCGTACATCCACGAAATGCTCAGGATGGGCACGGGCGCAGACCGGCAACTCAAGGTGTTTGAAGAAACCGGCGATTTGAAGAAGGTGGTCGACTACATCGTGGCGGAGACGCGTGTGGGCGTGATGCAGGAAACGGCGGCGTTGCACCGGTAGAATCAGTAAAGAGAGGGAGTTGCTTGGCCCAGCCCGTTTTGACCGACATCACCCGGATCGAATTCGATCCCCAGTTTTCGCCCGGCGCCTACAACGCCGTGAACACCTGCCTGCGCATTCAACCTTCAGAGAAGGTCACGCTGATTACCGACAATGCCTGCCGGGAGATCGCGGCCAGCATCGCGCAGGAGCTGGCCAAGGTTGGCTGCGCGTTCAAGGCCTTTCTGCTGGAAGATCTCGCTCCCCGTCCCCTGGCCGGCCTGCCTCACGAGATCGCGGAAGACATGGAGACCAGTGACGTGAGCATCTTCGCCGTGCGGGTGCAGCCGAACGAGCTGAAGTCGCGCATGGAGATGACCGCCATCGTCAACCGGCGGCGCATGCGCCACGCGCACATGGTGAACATCAACCGCCGGATCATGCTGGAAGGCATGCGCGCCGATTTCAACCATGTCGACGCGCTCAGCAGCAAAGTGATGGAGATTGTCAGCCAGGCGAAGGAGATCACGGGCAAGACCGCCGCGGGCTGCCACTTCACGGGAGCGCTGAATCCGGAGTATCGCTGGATCAAGACCAGCGGCATTATCAGCCGCGACAAGTGGGGCAATCTACCCGGGGGCGAAATCTTTACCTCTCCGGGAGAAGTGAATGGCGTGTACGTAGTCGACGGAGTGGTTGGTGACTATCTCTGCGACAAATACGGCGATCTCGAGCACCAGCCGTTGACCATCCGCATGAAGGAGAATCGCATCACCGAAGTCTTTAGCGAGAACAAAGCGCTGGAACAGGATTTCTGGTCCTACACCCACACCGACGAAAACAGTGACCGCGTGGGCGAGTTCGCCATCGGCACCAATATTGAATTGACCGACGTGATCGGGCAGATCCTGCAGGACGAGAAGTTCCCCGGCATCCACATCGCCTTTGGCAATCCTTACGGGGAACACACCGGGGCCAAGTGGTACTCGGGCACGCACATCGACGTGGTTGGGCGCCAATTTGATATCTGGGTAGACGGGCGCCAGATTATGGAGAAGGGTCGCTTCCTGATCGAGGACTGACAATGATCCCCGCTTTGCGCGAGGCTTTCAATCGTAATTTCCTCCCGGAGACCTACCAGCAGTTCCTCAAGAAACTAGAGGCGAGCGCGGGCACGCCGATTGCCTTTCGGGTTTCGGAGACACCCTGCTTTCTGCCTAAGGCTTTGCTTGACCAGATGGCGGAGTACGGCCGCGACCTGGTTCTGCAGCTGGTGAACAATCCGGAGTATCTGCGCGCGTCGGACGTCACCGTTCCCAAGCAATATAACGTGGCCAACGAGTCGCCGCGCCCCATGTTCCTGCAAGTCGACTTCGGCCTGGTGCGCAACGCGCAGGGCGAGCTTGAGCCCAAACTGGTGGAGCTGCAGGCGTTTCCTTCGCTTTACGCATACCAGCCGGTGCTGGCTCAGCAGTACATAGAGTCGTATGCGCTGCCCGCTGACCTGGGAATCTACCTCGGAGGCCTCGATCATGATACGTATCAGCAACAGATGCGTGAGCTGATCGTCGCCGGCCACGATCCTGAAAATGTGATCCTGTTGGAGATCCATCCGGAGAAGCAGAAGACGCTCTGCGACTTTCTCATCACGCAGAAAGAGCTTGGCATTGCGATCGTGGATATTCTTGATCTGAAGAAACGCGGTGAGCGCCTCTTTTACGAGAAGGGAGGCCGTGAAATTCCAGTACACCGCATCTACAACCGCTGCATCGTGGATGAGCTGGAGCGCAAAGGCATCGAGCTGCCCTTCGACCTGACGCAGCCGCTCGATGTGGAGTGGGCGGGGCATCCCAACTGGTATTACCGCATCAGCAAATTCTCCATTCCGTATTTGAAGCACACATGTGTGCCCAAGACCTGGCTGCTTGACCGCGACAGCATCGTGCCGCAGGACAACGAGAATTACGTATTGAAACCGCTCTACTCCTTTGCCGGACTTGGTATCAAGTTCAATCCCACGCAGGCAGATGTGGATGCCATACCCGCGGAGCAGCGTCATCAGTACATGCTCCAGGAGCGCATGCGCTTCGAGCCGGTGATTGACACTCCACACGGTTTGACCCAGGCGGAAATCCGCATCATGTATGTATGGCCTGAAGGGAAAGAGCTAATGCCGGTATTGCCCCTGCTGCGCATGGGCCGAGGCATCATGATGGGCGTAGATCACAACCGAAACCTCGAGTGGGTGGGTGGATCCGCAGCGCTGTGGGTGTAGATAATAGAAGAAGAGGATGTTTTCGAATGCAACTAACCAGTAAAAGTTTTAGCGATGGCGCTCCCATTCCTGGAGAATTCGCTTTCGCGGTGATCGATCCCGTGAACCACATCGCACTGAGTAAGAACCGCAATCCGCAGCTGGCGTGGAGCGATGTTCCTGAGGGCACCAAGTCGTTCGCGCTGATCTGTCACGACGCGGATGTACCGAACCGCGCCGACGACGTCAACAAAGAGGACCGGGAAATTCCAGAGTCGTTTCCCCGCGATGTATTTTTCCATTGGGTTCTGCTGGACATCTCCGCGACCGCTCACGAAATTCCTGCCGGCAGCCATAGCGACAGCATTACTGCCAAGGGCAAACCTGGGCCTGCTGCTCCAAACGGGACGCGCCACGGGCTAAACGATTACACCAAGTGGTTTGCCGGCGATGAAAATATGCGCGGTGACTACTATGGGTACGATGGTCCGTGCCCGCCGTGGAACGACCTGCGGCTTCACCACTATGTCTTCACCCTATATGCATTGGATGTGCCACACGTAGACGTTCACGGCGATCTGACGGGAGCCAACGCGAAGCTCGCAATCGCCGGACACGTGCTGGCGCAAGCCAGTGTTACCGGCACGTACACGCTGAATCCGCGCGTACAGAAAGGTTGACTAGTCTATCTGGCGCCCAGAAAGGCGTCGCGCATGGTGCGTTCGGAGGCCAGCCACACCTTAACTACTTCAAAGACGATCGCCGTGGCGTAGGTAACGGCGATCCAGACACAAACTTCTTCGATGGGCAGGTCGGACCAGGCGCCGACGAAAATGCCCATCATCTGACGATGCTGGAAGTTCCACCAGTTATAGGGGACAGCCAGAGTCACTTCCCACAGCAGGCTGACGAGCAGCATGAAGAAAAGCGTGAGGCTGAGGGCGCGCCAGTTGATGAAGCGCCGCGCCACGGGGAAGAAACTCATTGCCGGAAACAACGCTCCGGCGACCAGGAACGTGAAGTAGCCGGGAAAGCCTGCCTGATCTTCGGGAAGAGCGAGATGCTTCTTGTAAAACCAAGCCGCACCAATCAGAACACGGCGAGAATCAACGACGTGGGATGGAATTGCAGCAGGCGACGCACCTGTCTCGCTTCGCCATGGTAGTCAATGACGTTGTAGGCAGCCAGCCAAAACTCTCCCAGCCAGACGTACAGAAGAAGAACGGTAAGAAAGCCGGTGAAATAGAAGACGTACTCTTCCACCGGAACGGGCCTGCCAAGCGCGGGAGCGCGATAGCCCAGGGTCGCGCCCACGTTGGGATAGTCGAAGAACCACTGGGCGAAGACGAAATCGAGCAAGAAACCCAGAGGGACGAGGATAGCGAGGGTCCAGCAGAAAGCCCGCCTGGGGATGTGCAATCCCTCGCTCGGCAGGAACCAGCCGGCGATGATCACGGTGGGAACGATGAAGAGCAGAAGGCTGAAGGTGTAGCCATGCGGTGTGGAGTTCTGGTCGACAGGAATGAGCGGGGCAGGATGGTGGACGGTTTGCAGAGTGATGGCGGCGGGAATAACGATCATCGCCAGCATGGCAATGACGATCCATGCGCAGACGGTAGGGCTGGGGAGTCCGTGAGAGCGGGGTCCAGGCATGAGCGGCCTCCAGTGTGTAAGCGAACGTTGACTTCAAGTCCCCGGCCACCCCCCAAACAGCTTCGGGCGCGACGGCATAAGTTACCAGGGTAACCTTCTTACCGTCCTTCGCCATCCTGCAACCCAATGCTCCTTCTGGTCCGACAAGCCGTCATGGCCGACGTTCCGGCGCTCTCGAATCTCATCCGGGCGTCCGTCCTGGGGCTGCAGACGGGTGACTATACCCTAGAGCAGAGGGAACAGGCTTTGGAGCTGGTTTTTGGTGTGGATACACAGTTGATCGAGGACGGCACCTATTTTGTGGCCGAAGCTAAGGTGGATCAGGACCAGGTCATAGCCGGCTGCGGAGGGTGGAGCAAACGCAAGACGCTCTTTGGAAGCGACCACTACGCCAGCCGTGAAGACGCTCTGCTGGACTCTAAGCAGGATGCAGCCAAGATACGGGCCTCTCTTCGTGCATCCTGACTGGGCACGCCGAGGGGTCGGCAGCAGGATCCTCGAACTTTGCGAGGCGGCAGCAGCAACGGCAGGTTTCCGGCGTCTGGAGATGGGGGCTACGCTGACCGGAGTCCCCCTATACCGCGCCCGCGGTTACACCGAAGCAGAGCACCGTGAGGTTCCGCTTCGACCAGGGATGTCCTTACCGATTGTCCGCATGGTAAAGCAGCTGTAGCTTTGCTGTTTCCAACCTCGGCCGCGGAAATAGGACGGAGAAATGCACCTGGTCCTGCCTACCAATAGCTCCGCCGTATACATTTCGTAACTGGCAGTACCTTTTTGGGAACAATTACTGAGGTTTTTAGGGGCTGCTCCAGGATCGTAACTAGAGGAGCGCTGCCGGCCCGGTTTCCTCATACCAAGACCCTTGAAACCCGGGCACTTATGGGACCGTCCGTGACCGCGTTAAAAAGCCTTTCAGCGGGACTTCATGGGCACAACCGCCCTCAATTCCATCATTTGCAGAGGTGGCCAAGCGGTTCTCAGCGGGCTGCGAAACATCTTCCATAAATTTGCTTGACAACGCCATATGCCGAGGTCTTAGATAGCGGTCGATCTCAAAATAAGTTTCTTACAGAATCGTTTTAGTTGCTTTGTTTTGGAGAGGTGTGTCAGTGAACGTACAAAGATTGTCGCGGTTAGCCGCGTTCGTTTGCCTACTTGCCTTTTGCGGAACAATCCCTACTAGCCCAAGGCGTTTTCGCAACCCTGACCGGTGTCGTCTCCGATCCCACCGGCGCAGTTGTTCCCAATGCAAAGATTGTCCTGACCGATGCCGGATCCGGGTCCGCCCGCGATACCGTAACCGATGGCGCCGGCTACTACAACTTCGCGTCGGTGCCGGTCGGCACTTACAATTTGTCGGTTGCGGCCGGGGGCTTCAAGGACTACGCGGCATCGAACATCGCCTTGGGCGGCGGTGAGAAGCGCAACGTCAATGTCGCGCTCACCATCGGCGCGGCTGACCAGACGGTCTCCGTCAGACGCGGAGAACGTCGCGTTGGCCACCACTGACTCGGGCGAGAGGTCGTTCTCGCTGGGCACCAAGGAACTGGAGAACTTCGCTCAGGTGGGCAGCAACGCCGCCGAGTACATCAAGATTGTGCCCGGCTTCAGCGTCACCAACGGCACCTCGAACAAGTCGAACTACACCGGCCAAACCATCGGCATCAACGGTAACGGCGATTCAGGCAGCCAGAGTCCGCTCAATGCCGCCTCCTCCTACAACGGCCTGCCCACCAACTCGCTGGACATCGTCGCCGACGGCGCGCACGTTTCCGATCCCGGTTGCAACTGCGATACGCCGGTGAACCCCAACTCTGACTTCCTGCAGGAATTCAAGGTGCTGACCTCGAACTTCAGCGCAGAAGACCAGAAGGGTCCGATCCTTATCACCTCGGTCACCAAAGCCGGCGGCACCCAGTTCCACGGCAGCGGGTTTTTCACCGCCCGCAACCACGTCCTGAACGCCAACGACTGGTTGAACAACAACAGCAACGTCAAGCAGCCGGCGAACAAGTACTACTATCCCGGCGGCGACGATCGGCGGCCCGATCATCATCCCTGGAACACGGTTCAACAAGAACCGCAACAAGCTGTTCTTCTTTGCCGGCTTTGAGTACTACTACCAGATACTGGACACCGGGCTGCTCCGCTCGACGATGCCGACCCCGGGCGAGCTTGCAGGCGATTTCTCTCCCGAGGAAATCGCCAAAGAAGGTGGAGGCGGATAACTTGGTTCAACCGGCAAAGCTCCCGGGCAGCTCACCCCCGCCGCGATTGCCAAGTTCGGCGGCACCACGCAGCTGAGCCCTTGCACCGGCCCTGCCAATGGCGCGTGCATCGATCCCAATATGCTCGCCCTGGCGAAACTCTATCCCGCGCCGAACGCAAATCCACTTGCCACCCAGGGTTACAACTACACTCAGTCGGAAATTTTCAATCAGAACAACCGGCAGTTTGTGATTCGCGGCGATTACAACATCAGCGAAGCCACCAAAGTTTTCGTCCGCTATAACTACCAGCGCGAGGTCCAGCAGTTCCCGGTCGGTCTCTGGTGGCGGCAAACCAACCAGGTACCGTACCCCACTCCGATCGAGGGCAAAAACAAGTCGGACTCATAGTCCGGCTCGATCACCCACGTCTTCAACCAGACCATGACCAACGAGACCGTCATCGCTTACACCTTCGTCGGCTTCCCCAACGTCTTTGCGGATCCTGACGAAGGTGGCTCGCTACCAATGTCGGCTACGGCTACAAGGGTCTGTTCAACAATGGCGTTTCTCAGATTCCGTCGTTCGGCGGAAACTGGCCAAGCGAGGCGGGGCTGGTCTTCAATCCCGGCGGATTCGAAGCTGGCGGAGCTATCGCAGGGCTTATACGCGAACAAGTGGATGCCCAGCATCAGCGATACCTTCACCAAGGTGAAGGGTAATCACACGATCAAGGCCGGCTTCTTCTATGAGTGGATTCGGAACTCGCAGCCGGCAAACAACAACACCAACGGAGACATACAGGTTTCAGCCAGTAACACATACAGCTACGGCAACGAGTATGCTGACCTGCTGACCGGCAATCTTATCCAATATCAGGAAACGAACTAATAATCGAATCAACGATATTCACTATGGCACTTACGAGTTCTTCGTCCAGGACTCGTGGAAGGCGACCAGGAGGCTGACCATGGAAGTGGGTGTTCGTTTCACCCACTTCCAGCCGTGGGAAGATGCCCTGGGCTTCGGCTATTCCATCTTTGATCGTTCTCAATTTGCGCCCGGTTGCGCTTCTGCGCCTACGTTCTGCGGATTCGAATGGCACGCTAAAGACGCATCCGTTCCCGTGGGAGGCTTCCCAACTCGCGCCCTGTTCTATCAACCGCGCTTTGGAGCCGCCTATGACGTTACCGGCAACGGCATGACAGTCGTTCGCGGCGGCTGGGGCCGCTTCTACTATCACTCCGGCCAGTTCACCAACGGCCTGGACGCATCGGCAGGCGTAGCCACTGCCACTCTGTCGCCCAGCAATTGGGTAGGGTGGACCGGGTTGCCCAACCAATCCCTCGACTGGTTCGGCTCTGTTCACCGCATACCTGTCTTGTTTGAACCTCTCTGCAACGCCGGCTACGCCTTCGGCTGTGGTTTCGAACGACGATAAACAGCCCTACACGGATGGCTGGAGCGTCAACGTCGACCAGCAGACACCCTGGCAGGGTCTGTTGGAAATCGCCTACGTCGGCAATCGCAGCCGGGATCAGCTGAACAATGGTGGAGCGGGCGGCGCCGGCAGCAACATCAACCTGGTGCCCTTCGGATCCATGCTGACCGCCACCAATCCGGCAACGGCGAATGCCAACCACTATCGGCCATTGCAGGGCTATGGCGACCTCAAGTTCGCCACCAACAACCTCTACCAGAACTACAACGCGATGCAGGTGAGCTGGATCCGCCATGCCGGGATGTACACCATTCAGGCCAACTACACCTGGCAAAAGGCCATGGGTATCATTTCGCCCAACATCGATCCCTTCAACCTGTCCTGCCAACTACGGGGCATTGCCTGCGAACCGCGGACAGTTGTTCAACGCAGCGTACTCGATTGACCTGGGAACGCGGTTCCACTCGAATCGCGCTCGTGAATGGGCTCGGCAACGGGTGGCAGTTCTCCGGTATCACGCAGCTGGAAAGCGGAGCCAACCTTACCTATGGTGGCAACGGCTTCGGCGGGAATGCCATCAACGGCAACTACAACGCCTCCTACACCTGCGTGGCGACGGCCGGGGAGGCGTGCCCGCAGTCGGCCGCGATCATCCCTGGTTCTCGTCAGCGCGGCGAACCCAAATGGAATCGCCATCAACAACCAATCCATCCTGGGAACGAGTAGCCAGGAGTTGCACCCATAGCTGACCTGCAATCCGAACTCGCATACGGGATCGCATCAGTTCATCAACGGAAACTGCTTCGCTGCGCCGACAGTGGTCGGCCAGAATGGCCCGACTTTGCTTCCCGCTGTCGTACGGGCCTGCATTCTTCGATTCGGACCTGGCGGTGTTCAAGAACTTCACCATCAGGGAAGGTATGAAGTTGCAGCTTCGCGCGCAGGCGTACAACTTCCTCAACCATCCGCTGTATTCGTTCCCCAGCGGCACCAGCAACCTGAACCTGCATTTCAGCAGGATCCGGTGTCGGAAGTGATCACCCAGACAAACGCCAACTTCGGCGTCACCACCCAGAAGCAGGGAGCCCGCATCATGGAGTTCGGAGCGAAGTTCTACTTCTAATTCGACGGGATCATAAAACAGCAACGTAATTAAACCCGAGGGCTTCCGACGTACCGTTATACTTGTTCTGGTAACAGAGAACAGTTGCCGGTATGCTGAAGCCCTCACTTCTTTTTGTTTTAATCCTCGCCCCAATCCTTCAGCCGCAGCGCAGGCCCAGATGAGCCCCCGGAGCAGCAACTGGTGCAGGACGCCATGCAGAAGCAGCAGGCGGGGGATCTTGAGGGCGCGGTCACGGAATACAGGCAGTTTCTCAAGTTGCATCCCGAGGCGGCTGCCATTCATTCCAACCTGGGTGCGGCTTTGGCTGGATTGGGCCGCTTTGAAGAGGCTCTTCCTGAATACAAGATCGCTCTCAAGCAATCGCCCAAGCTGGCGGGGGCCAGGCTCAATCTCGCGCTCGTCTACTACAAGATGGGCAAGATCGACGACGCCGCGACGGAACTGGAAAAGGTTTATGCGGAGGATCCTCAAAACCACCAGGCGGTGCTGTTGCTGGGAGATTGCTATCTGCGCATGGGGCGTGAGGAAGACGTCATTCGCGTCCTGGAGCCAGCGGAGCAGAAATATCCCGACGATCTGGCGATTGCATACCTGCTGGGGACGGCATTGATCCGTGAGAAGCGGGTCGATGAGGGCAGGTTCTGGTCGATCGAATTATGCGCAATGGCGATTCAGCGGAAGCGCACCTGATGCTGGGAACCGCGAAAATGAATGTCCAGGATTTTGCCGGCGCCCGGGACGAGTTTGCCAAGGCGGTTGCGCTGAATCCCAATCTTCCCGAGGTGCATGTCCTGTATGCCAAGGCATTGATGTTCACCGGCGACTCCGACCTGTCGGCCAAAGAATACAAGGCTGAATTGGCCGTCGATCCGTACAACTTTGAGGCCAACCTGCAACTGGGAGTGGCGGCGAGGCAGGAGCAGGACTATGAACAAGCGCGCAAATATTTCGAGCGCGCGGAGGAGACCAGGCCGGGAGATCCTGGGGTTCGTTATCAGCTGGCGCTGATCGCGATCGACGAAGGCCATCTGGACGAGGCGCGGCAGATTCTGGAAGGGTCTGGTGAAACAGTCTCCGCAATTTACCGAGGCGCACGTCTCGTTGTCGCTGGTTTACTATCGCCTCAAACGGCCGGAAGACAGCAAGCGAGAGCGGGAGATTGTTCTCAAGTTGACGGCGGAAGCGCAAGCCAAGCAGCCCGGCGCCAAGCTGACAGTGATCTAAGGTGCAGTGATGTTGGGTTCCGGATGAGAAGGTATCTACTCTGTTGTGTTTGCTTGTGCCTGTGGCCACGGTGGCGCAGACTGATTCTGTAGCTCCGGCCGCGTGCGCGAAATGTCACGTGGAGGCTCTGACCCAGCCGACCACCTACATGGCGCACGCGCTCGAGACAGTCGACAAGTGCAAGGTTCTCATCGAACATCCTCTGCTGACCACGACCGTGGGCAAGTACACCTATCGCATTGAACGCAAAGGAAACCAGAGCGAATATTCGGTTACCGATGGAACAGAGACGGTGACCATGCCCATCGCGTGGGCAATGGGAGCCAGTTCGGCGTTGGGCCAGACCTACATCCTGGAGAAGGACGGCGAGCTGTATGAGAGCCGCGTGAGCTGGTTCCGGGAACTGAATGGCCTGGGCCCCACGATGGGGTACGAAGGCACGACGCCGGCCGACATTGCGCAGGCTGCCGGGCGATTGATTCACGCGGATGAAAAGCTGAAGTGCTTTGGATGCCATGCCACGAATGCTGTGCAGGGAAAGCAACTCACGTTGGACAAATTGACTCCCGGGGTGCAGTGCGCGCACTGTCATCAGGGGATCGACGCGCATCTTGCCGCAGTGCTGGCCGGCAATCACGACCTGGCGCCGCCAAAAGACTTGCATAAGCTGATCGGGCTCTCCGCGGAACAGGCTTCCAACTTCTGCGGCCAATGTCACCGCACCTGGGCGGAAATTGCGGCGCAGCCGAATCCGAGTATTGCCAACATCCGTTTCCAGCCTTATCGGCTGACGGGCAGCAAATGCTACGACCCGGATGATGCGCGCATCAGTTGCCTGGCCTGCCACAACCCGCACCACGACTTCGACAACCCGCAGAAGGTGAATTTCGACCCCAAATGTCTGGCCTGCCACGCGGCGGCGGGAAAACCGCGGCGCGCAAAGGCCTGTCCGGTCGCCAAAGACAAGTGCGTGTCCTGCCACATGCCAAGGATCGAGCTGCCGGGCGCGCACTACAAATTCACCGATCACCGCATCCGGATCGTGAAGCCCAACGAACCCTTCCCGGGCTAGAGCAACTGAGCACTAGCAGATTAGGATAGGAACAATGACTTTTTCCAGACGCGGGCTTCTGCGATTGGGCATGCTTGCCGGGGCCGCAAATGTTCTTCGCGTTTCCTCGCCGGCTGCGACAGCTTCGAATGGGCCATTGTTTATCGAAGTGCCGGCATCGGCATCCGGCATCGCGTGGGTGCATGAAAACGCCATGTCTCCCAGCCGCTTCCTGCCCGAAGCGCTGGGTCCCGGCTGTGCCTTTCTCGACTACGACAACGATGGCTGGATGGATATCTTCCTGGTGAACAGCGGTCCCAGCGATTTTTGGAAGCCGCCCAAGCCGGTGCGCAACGCCCTCTACAAGAACAACCGCGATGGCACATTCACCGACGTCACCGAGAAGGCCGGCGTGGCCGGGGCCTATTTTGGAATGGGCGTCGCCGTAGGGGACTACGACAACGACGGCTGGCCGGACATGTTGGTCACCGCCTACGGGCAGATGCATCCTTTACAAGAACAATCACGATGGAACCTTCACCGATGTGACCGAGCACGCGGGCGTTGCCACGCCCGGCTTCACCACCAGCGCGGTCTGGTTCGATTACGACAATGACGGCCGGCTTGATCTCTTCATCTGCAGTTTTGTCGACTATTCCGGCGTGCGCAAGCTGGAGTGCGGCAATAACCAGATCGGCAGAAATTATTACTGTGTCCCGCGGGTGTTCAAGCCCAGCGCCAGTTTCCTGTACCACAACAACGGCGACGGCACCTTTACGGATGTGACCAAGGGAACAGCCATTGCTTCTGCTTTGGGCAAAGGCCTCGGCGTGGTCGCAACCGACATCAACAATGACGGCCGCATGGATCTCTTTGTGGCCAACGATACGGTGCAGAATTTTCTCTTTGTGAATCGTGGTCCGGGAGCGAATGGCCAGTGGAAATGGGAGGAGATCGCCTTGCAGTCGGGGGTTGGTTTCAGCGATAGCGGGCGGCCTCGTTCGGGCATGGGCGTGGATGCCGCGGACCTCCACGGAGACGGATGGCAGGATCTGTTCGTCTCCAACGTAGACCACGAGATGTATTCGGTCTACATCAACAACAAAGACGAATCGTTTTCCGATGCGGCGCAGATCGAAGGCGTGGCGCGCAGCACCCGACTGATGAGCGGATGGGGATTGAAGTATTTCGATTACGACAACGATGGCCTGATCGATCTTATACTGGCCAACGGCCATCCTGACGACATGATCGATTCGTACTCGATGCAGGTACATTACAAAGAGCCGCTGCTGTTGTTTCACCAGGGTGCGGATCGCAAGCTGCACGATGTGAGCGCGGACGCGGGCCCGGCATTTCAAAAGGATTGGCCTGCGCGAGGATTGGCGGTAGGCGATTACGACAATGACGGCGCTGTGGACGTGATCGTTGGCGTCAACGGCGGGCCTCCCGTGCTGTTGAAAAACAACGCGGCCAAGGGCAACAACTGGCTGGGATCTGAAGCTGGAAGGGGTCACCTGCAATCGTGACGCGATCGGCGCGCGCATGGTTTGGAAGGCAGGGGGTAAGAGGGGCGAGCGGCTCAAGAATAATGGCGGCAGCTATCTCTCTTCGCACGATCCGCGGGAAGTGCTGGGAATTGGCGCCGCGACGCAGATCGATGAGTTGGAAATTCACTGGCCTGCGCCGAGCAAGCAGATCGAGAAACTCACCAATCTTGCTCCCAACCGCTACCTGCACATCGTGGAAGGGAAAGGGGTGGTGTGATCTCAACTTCCCCCGCTCATTTACGGATAATTGGTTTCTTAATTTTGCTCGCGTTCTCTTGCTTGCCGGGTGGTGATGCCGCATCCACCAGGCCGGTGCGTTCGGTTCCTATCTGCTCCGGCGTGTCTCTATCGGCAAATTATCTTGCTTTGGCCGGCCCGGATCAGGGGCCGGGTTTTCGTTTTGTGTTGGTCAACCGGACGGGCCGGGAGATCAGGCTTGCCGAGCCGGTTCCTTCCAGCTCGCATTGGTATGCGCGCCCAAGGGCCGCTGGCTGTGGAGGGCATCGAATGGAGCGGGTGGAAGCCTGCTGGACGCGGGCAACGAGCATGGCCGGGTGGTGGTGTATGCTCCCCCGGCAGGCGCCGAGACCAAGCTCCTCACTGTGCCTCCGCACCAGTCCAGGGAATGGATCGAAAGCCAGCAGGAGAACCCTGTGCTCGAGTACAAGCCTGGCTGTCCGCTGTGCTCTTATCCCGGGGAGCGCGAGTACCAGGTGGTCTTTGCCTATGCGTATCTTGCCGGCCGGCAGCCAGCCGGCAGGTCTTCTTTCCTGTGGCTTGCGGTCCGCTCCCGTGCCCATGCCGCCGAAAATCCTGAGTCTCGTCACAAAGGGTGTTGGGTTCCTTAGCAACCAAGCGCCAGAGTGTGGGTTCCTACCAGTGAAGTAGATACGCAGGAGACACACCATGAAGAATCAACTTTGCCGTTTAGCGATCAGTGGTCTTTTGGCCACTGGACTGACCCTTTGCTCGGCTGCCGCTTTTGCGCAGCAGGATAGTACGGCAGCTCCCACACCCGATGCCTCTGCCCCGCAACAGGGGGGTGGCCACGGACAATGGGGCGGCCATCAGACCCCGGATGAACAGGTTGCGCGCATGACCAAGCGCTACAACTTGTCCTCAGATCAGCAGGCTCAAATCAAGCCCATCCTTGCCAATCAGCAGCAGCAGATGCAGGCGCTGCGTCAGGACAGCTCTTTGTCCCGGGAAGACAAGATGGCCAAGATGAAGAGCATCCACGAAGACTCGAGCAGCAAGATCCAGGCGGTCTTGAACGATAGCCAGAAGCAGAAGTTTGCTCAGGATCAACAGCGGAGACAGCAGCAGATGCAGGAGCGCGGCGCAGCTCCGGCCGGCGGACCCGCAGCTCAGTAATTATCCAATGAATGACCGGCGAGTTCCGGCCCTGGAACTCGCCGGTGATCACCGCAATTACCCCAACAGATCGAGCACTGGCTTCCACTCCCTATTCAGGGATTGGGCGACTCCCTTGTAGGTGAGTTGTCCGGCGTAGGTATTGACTCCTTCGGCCATCCCTGGGTCGGCCTTGATTGCGGCTGCGGCGCCATGCTGCGCCAGGCGGAGCACGTAAGGGAAAGTAGCGTTGGTGAGGGCCAGGGTGGAGGTATTTGGAACAGCCGCAGGCATATTTGTGACGCAGTAATGGACCACTCCGTCGACCAGGAAAGAAGGGTCGCTGTGGGTGGTGGGGTGGGCGGTTTCAATGCAGCCTCCCTGGTCGATGGCGACGTCGACGACGACAGCTCCTTTTTTCATTCTGGAAACCATTTGCCGGGTCACGATCCTGGGAGCGGAGGCTCCGGGGATCAGTACGCCGCCGATCACCAGGTCGGCGCCTTGCACGGCGCGAGCGACGTTATAGGAGTTTGAGGCCAGGGTGTAGACGCGGCCGTTGAAGATATCGTCGAGCTCGCGCAGCCGGTTGAGATTCAAGTCAACGATAGTTACGTTTGCGCCCATCCCGAGCGCGATCTTGGCGGCGTTGGTGCCGACGATACCGCCGCCCAGGATGCAGACGGTTGCCGGCGGCACTCCGGGCACTCCACCGAGCAGCACTCCGCGGCCGCCTTTTTCTTTTTCCAGGTAGGTTGCGCCTACTTGCACGGACATTCTTCCTGCGACTTCGGACATGGGAGTGAGTAGAGGGAGAGTGCCGGCGCGGTCGCGGATGGTTTCGTAGGCGATGCCGGTTACTTTCGTGGCCAGCAGACGGTCGGTTAGTGCGGGTAGGGGGGCGAGGTGCAGGTAGGTGAAGAGCACCAGGCCTTCGCGAAAGAAGTGATACTCGTTCTCGACCGGTTCTTTCACTTTGACGATCATGTCGGCGTGTCCCCAGACGTTGTAGGCCGCGCCAACGATCTCGGCGCCTGCGGACTGGTACTCGTCGTCAGAGAAGGCGGAGAGATCACCGGCATGGGTTTCTACCAGCACGGTGTGGTTCGCATCGACCAGGGCTTTCACACCGGCAGGGGTGATGCCAACACGGGATTCGTGGTCTTTCACTTCTTTGGGAACACCAATGATCATCTGGAATTTGCCTCGCTAGGGAATGCTAGCAAATGCGGGTTTGGGGGCGCTTGTGGGGCGGGTTTGGGGGCACGTTTGCGATCCCGGAGTGTAGGAGTGACCTGCAGTTTCCCACTCGGCCGCAACCTTCCATCCAAATAACCAATCCCAAGGTTCGAAACGGATCTAAGCTCTGTCATCCCATCAACTGGCGAGGGCGCAGCGGAAGGGGAGGGACCTGCAGTTTCCTCTCCGCCGCAACGGAGTCAACGATGGGCAAACGCGAACACCACTACTACGTCTACATCGTTGCCAGTCGAACCCGCGTTCTGTACTGCGGCATGACCAACAGCGTTGCACGCAGAACGGAGGAACATCGAGCAGGCGCTATTCCAGGCTTCAGCGCGGACTATCGATGCCAGCGCCTCGTCTGGTTTGAGCATTATCAGTATGTTCACAATGCTATTAACAGAGAAAAGGAAATCAAGCGCTGGACGCGCGCCAAGAAAATAGACCTGATTGAAGAGACGAACCCCTCCTGGGCCGACTTAAGTGACGCGTGGAGAATAGAAACTGCAGGTCCCTCCCTTCCGCTGCGCTCCAGTTGATGACAAAGTTTAAATCTGTTTCGCACCCTGGGGTTGGTTATTGGGATGGAGGGTTCGGAGAGTGGTTGCGGCCGAGAGGGAACTGCAGATCCCTCGGCTGCAACCACCAGCCTGCTTTCCAGGCCTAGTTTTCACTCGCCTGTGTCGATTTGGGCTCGTTGCAGGCGGTCGGAATAGTCTATGTAGACGGCTTTCCACGACGTATAAAAATCGAGGGCGCCGGTGCCGCCTTCTCGGTGCCCGTTGCCAGTCTGCTTGACACCGCCAAACGGCAGATGCACCTCAGCTCCAATCGTCGGACGCATTAATGTAAGTGATGCCGGCTTCCAGATCCCGCACTGCCTTCAACGCCAGGTTTACATTGCGTGAATATAAGGCGGTGGAAAGCCCGTATTGAATTCCATTCGCGATGGCAATCGCTTGGTCGAAATTGTCACATTCAAGCAGGCTGACCACGCGGCCCAAAGACCTCCTCACGCGCTATGCGCATCTCCGCAGCAACTCCGCCGAGACAAGTGGAGATGTTGGCTGATAGGGGTTGGTTATTCGGATGGAGGGTTCTGAGAGTGGTTGCGACCGAGAGGGGAACTGCAGGTCCCTCCTCCATTGCGCTCCTGGGATGACAAGTGGAGATGGTTGCGACCTAGGCGTTGGTTATTCGGTGGAGGGTTCTGGATTGCGACCGAGGGGCAGCTTCCACCGGCAACGCACGGGACAGGTCGCTCCTGTCGGGATGACAAAGTTTAAATGGTTGGTGAACCTTGGGGTTGGTTATTTGGATGGAGGGTTCTGAGAGTGATTGCGGCCGAGAGGGAACTGCAAGTCCCTCGGCCGCGCTCCCCTGCCGCGCAGTCCCCCGGGCCGCTTTCTTGCCTACTCGTCACTCTCCTGTATCGATTTGGGCTCGTTGCAGGCGGTCGGAATAGTCGATGTAGACGGCTTTCCAGGAGGTGTAAAAATCGAGCGCGCCGGTGCCGCCTTCGCGGTGCCCGTTGCCAGTCTGCTTGACTCCGCCAAAGGGCAGATGCACCTCGGCCCCAATCGTCGGCGCGTTGATGTAGGTGATGCCGGCTTCCAGGTCGCGCACCGCCTTCAAGGCCAGGTTTACGTTGCGAGAATATAAGGCGGTGGAAAGGCCGTATTGGATTCCATTGGCAATGGCGATCGCTTGATCGAAACTGTCACATTCAAGCAGGCTCACTACCGGTCCAAAGACCTCCTCCCGGGCTATGCGCATCTCCGCAGCTACTCCGCCGAAGACCGTGGGGGCAAAGAAATAGCCCTTGCCCAATCCGGCGCCAGCCAAGCGCTGTCCACCTGTCAAGAGCCCCGCTCCCTCTTTCTTCGCTATCGCGGTGTATCGCTCGGAGGTCTCTAGCTGCTGCTGGTTGATCTGCGGGCCCATCTGCACCTGGTCGTCCAGGCCATCGCCTACCCTGAGCGCCCGCGCACGCTCCACCAGCCGGCTGGTGAACTCGGCGACGATGCTCTTTTGCACGATGATGCGGCTGGTCGCCGTGCAACGTTGACCCGTGGTGCCAAAGGCTCCCCAGACGGCCCCGTCCAATGCCAGATCGAGGTTGGCGTCTTCGAGCACAATCATGGCGTTCTTGCCGCCCATCTCCAACGAACAGGGCTTGAATAAGCCGGCAGCCGTCTGGCCGACAATCCGGCCCACCTCGCTCGACCCGGTGAAGGAAATGGCGTTTACCTCGGGATGCGCGACCAAAGGCGCACCCGCATCCGGACCAAAGCCGGTCACAATGTTGACCACGCCATCCGGCAGTCCGGCCTCCAACAACAACTGCACCAGGTTGAAGGTCGACAGCGGAGTGTCTTCCGCCGGCTTGATCACACAGGTATTGCCGCAAACCAGGGCAGGGAAGAGCTTCCATGAGGGAATCGCCATGGGGAAGTTCCAGGGCGTAATCATGCCGCAGACGCCTACCGGCATCCGCACAGACATGGCGAACTTGTCAGGCAACTCCGAAGGCGTGGTCTGGCCGAAGAGCCTGCGCCCCTCGCCCGCCATGTAAAAGGCGGTGTCGGCCGCCTCTTGCACGTCGCCGCGCGTTTCGCTGAGGACCTTGCCCATCTCCCGCGTCATGTCCCGGGCCAGGGTTTCCTTGTGTTGCAAAAGGAGCTCACCGGTGCGATAAAGAATTTCTCCCCGCTTGGGAGCAGGCACTAACCGCCAGTGACGATAGGCCGCGCGGGCCGCACGCACCGCCCGGTCCACGTCCGCTTCGCCCGAGGCCTGGAACTCGCCCACGACATCGTCGATATTGGCGGGATTGTGATTGAGAAAAGTCTTGCCGGTTTCGGCGCTCACCCACTGACCGCCAATCAGGTTTTTGTAGATCTTCGTAGCCATAACTGATTATGTCGCAACGTGTCCAAAACGGGGCGTATGCCCTAAAAGTGGTGGTAAAGACTCAAAAGAGTAGCGGTGCAACAAAGCAACCGTGGCCGTACAATGAAATCCGTCGTCAGGAAAAGTCCGGCATTCATGTCATCAAACGGTTTCCATTCGCGTTCTTCTCGCACGCACGGTGTGCGTTCGCTGTTCAGCGTATTCTCGAGCGATCTGGCAATCGATTTAGGCACGGCGAACACACTGGTGTACGCGCGTGGCAAAGGCATCGTCGTCAACGAGCCCTCCATCGTCGCCATCAACAAGAATACCGGCGAGGTCGAGGCGGTTGGCAAAGAGGCCAAGGAAATGCTCGGCCGCACTCCGGGCAATATCGTCGCCATCAAGCCGATGAAGGACGGCGTCATCGCCGACTTCAAAATCACGGAAAAGATGTTGAACTACTTCATCCAGAAGGCGCACAACCGCAAGATGCTGGTGCACCCGCGGATCGTGATCGGCGTGCCTTCGGAGATCACGCAAGTGGAGAAGCGGGCGGTGGAAGACTCCGCCTATCGCGCCAAGGCGAGCGAGGTGTTCCTGGTAGAGCAGGCCATGGTCGCCGCCATCGGCGCAGGGTTGCCGATCACCGAGCCCAGCGGCAACATGGTGGTGGATATTGGCGGCGGCACCACGGATATCGCCGTTATTTCGCTCTCCGGCATCGTCTATTCCCGTTCCGTCCGCATGGCCGGCAACCAGATGGACGAAGCCATCATGAATTACCTCAAGCGCAAGTACAACCTGCTCATCGGTGAGCGCACGGCGGAGCAGATCAAGATCGACATTGGCTCGGCGTATCCGCTGGACAAGCCGCTGACCATGGAGATCAAGGGCCGCAACCTCATTGAAGGCGTGCCCAAGACCATCACCATCGATGACAGCGAGATCCGTGAGGCGCTTACGGAATGCATCTCGACGATTCTCAACGCGATTCGCGTTGCCCTGGAACGCACCCCGCCGGAACTCAGCGCCGATATCAGTGATCGTGGCATCGTGCTGACCGGGGGCGGAGCGCTGATCAAGAATCTTGACAAGCGTATCCGCGAAGAGACCGGCCTGCCGGTTTCGATTGCCGATGATCCCCTGGCCAGCGTGGTGCTGGGCACCGGCAAGATGCTGAGTGACTTCCGTTTGCTGCGCAAAATCAAGATCGATTAATCAGCCGGCGAGTCGACTTATAAACCAACAAGGGGATGGATGGTCGATTCGTCCGCGAACGCAGCCATGGATTTGCTTTGAGCCGGTATAAGAACATCCTGTTCCTGGTGGCAGTTCTGGTGGCCCAGATCATTGGGTTAGCCGTGCAGGTGCGCAGGCCCAATCCCAATGGTGGGGATGCACCGGCGGTGCGGTTGATCCGCTATTGGGCCATCGGCATCATGTCGCCCCCGGAAAAGGCGATCCATGGCAGCGGGAGCGGCCTGCGCGGCCTGTGGTCGAACTATCTCGATCTTCGCCACGTCCGGCAGCAAAATCAGGAGCTGACGGAGCAGGTGAGACGTCTCCAACTGGAGCAGGCAACACTGCTCGAGGATGCTCGCCAGGGGCAACGGCTGCAGGCGCTGCTGGCCTTCAAAGAGCACTACATCTACAGTACGGTGCCGGCGCAGGTGATCGGAACCTCGGGGACTGACCAGTCCCGCATCCTGTACATCGATAAGGGCTCCAAAGACGGCCTTAAGCCGGACATGGCCGTGATCACCCCCGATGGCATTGTGGGCAAGCTGAAGGATGTGTTTGCGCACACCTCGCAGGTGCTGGTGATCTCCGATCAGACCAGCGGAGCGGGGGTGGTGCTGGAGTCCACGCGGCTGCGCGGGGTTCTGCGCGGCAATGCACTGGGCCAGCCGCAGATCATCAACATGCTTCCCGATGAGCGGGTCAAACCGGGGGAACAGGTGGTTACCAGCGGGGGGGACCAGATTTATCCTCGCGGGCTGCCGGTGGGGGTGGTTGACCAGGTGGTTCCGGATACGTCCAATCCTCCTTATATGGACATTGTGATCAAGCCGGCGGCCAATCTGGGGCACCTGGAAGAGTTGCTGGTGATCACCCAGGCTGGGGATCAGATGCCGGAGAAGGAGCAGCAGGATCTGGCGCAGAGTGCCGCGGAAGGGGCCCTCGCCGCGACCCAGCAGCGGGCATCGGATATTCTGGCCGAGCGGCTGCCGGGGTTGAATGATCCGAGTGCGCTGGCGGATACGCCGACCTGCGGCCACGGATCACGCGGTCGGTCAATCCGGACGCGGTTCCGCGTCAAGCTTCATCCGCCACCGGCTTTGCATGCCGGATCATTACAGCCCCGAATGCGACGCCGCCGGCTGAGCGCGTTGACCCCGGGGCAGGCGGTTGTCGATCCAAGATACGCGGCACCGCCGGCCTCGACGGCGCCGGCTGCCTGCGACGCCTGCAGCCAAAGGCGCCGCGAAAGCGGACAGCGCAAAGACGGAAGCAGGACATGCGGCGGGCCAGGCCAAGCTACGGGGACCAAGCCTCACGGCTACAGCCTGCGACCAGCGCTACGGGACCTGCAATGCGGCTTCTGGCGACGTGGCGTCGCCAGGGACGACGCATCCAGCGGCGGCTAAGCCAAAGGTGCCCAAGCCGCCGGCCGATCAGCCGCCGCGGCGCCTGAGCCGGCTGCTGAGCCTCCGGCAGCCAGGGAAGCGGGACTCCGCCGCAATGAGGCGAAGAGCTTTGGTGAGCCCCAGGATTTCCTGCCACTGCGCTTCGCGGTTCATGCGGCTTTCTAATGACAAGCCCGCAGAGGTTGGTAGCGCCCAGGCAGGAGATTGGGTTGCTCGTTCAGAGCACATGCCCAGGTCAGGCAGTGGCAAGTCACCGGTCTTGGTGATGAGTTTTGGGTTCTGGTTTAGGAGGGTAGGAGAAAGATTTCATGGCAATGTCGGCATCACTAGCGCGTCGGGAACTGGATGTGCAGCGCTATCCGCTGATCGTAGTGGTGCTGGTCCCGTTGTTGGCGATTTTCCTGCAGGCTCTGATTCCGCGTTTCATCCCCAAGTTCGACATTCTCGATCTGCCCTTGCTGGTCACCATCTACTTCTCCGTAGGGTGGCGCAATCCGATTGCCGGCACGGTCACCGGAGCGGTGATCGGGCTTATTCAGGATGCGCTGACCAGCCGTCCGCTGGGAATCAACGGGATCTCGCAATGCGTGGTGGGGTTCTTTGCCGCCTCGCTGGGGGTCAAGATCGACGTGGAGAATCCCGGGACCCGCCTGCTGATCAACTTCGCCTTCACCTTGTTGAACATCGGGATCTACCTGTTCATCATGCATCGCATGCTGGCGTTCAATGTCAGTACGAACTGGCTGCATGAAGTAATCAAGGCAGTGATCAACTCGATCATGGGTGTGTTTTTCTTCGATATTCTGGATCGCGTCCGGCCGCGGGATTAAAGAGAATATTGCACCGAATTGAGGCAGAAGCGTCACAGTAACTGTAGCGGGCATACAAATGGAAAATTACTCATCGGTTAACAGGGAAGAGAGACTACCGGCATTCAAGCTCACGATCGTGCAGTACGCGATCGTGGCCATTCTGCTGGTGTTGCTCTCGGGCCTGTGGCGGCTGCAGGTGATTGGAGCGCAAAACTACCGCACCCTGGCGGAGCAGAACCGTATCCGCAAGGTGCCCATCCTGGCTCCGCGGGGCAAGCTGTTCGATCGCGAAGGCCGGCTGCTGGTGGACAACTACCCCTCCGTCTCCTGCTTTCTGATCCGCGAGCCAGGGCGCGACCTGCGGGCGGATTTTCCGCTGATTTCGCGCGGGCTGCACATGACCACGGAGCAGCTGGAGAGCATGCTGGCGCACTACGCGCTCGCGCCCAAGTATGAGCCCATCCCGCTTAAGCAGGACATCACCCCGGACGAGGTGGAGTTTATCGAGGCCCACCGCGACGAGCTGCCGGAGCTGGAGACCATCGACGAACAGCGCCGGCTCTATCCGCGCAATGGCTTTGCCGCCAACCTGATCGGCTACGTCGGCGAGGTGAGCGACGACATGCTGAACGACCCGCGCTACGCCTACTACGAGCCGGGCGATGTGGTCGGCAAGTCGGGCGTCGAGCAGTCCTACGATCAGCTGCTGCGCGGCCAGGACGGCTCGCAGGACATCATCGTCGACAGCCACGGCAGGGAAGTGGGCATCCTGGGCCGGGAACCGGCGGTACCCGGCCAGGGCCTCAAGCTGACCATCGATCTGGATATCCAGACGCGCGGCGGAGGCGGCCATGGGCGACCGCAACGGAGCGATTATCGCCATCGACCCTCATACCGGCGCGGTGCTGGCGCTGGTCTCACGGCCCGCCTTCGATCCCAATGATTTCTCCGTGCGCGTCTCCCGCGACGAATGGAACAAACTCATCACGGATCCTCGCCACCCCCTGCTGGATAAAGCAATTCAGGCCCAGCTGGCGCCGGGATCCACCTTCAAGATCATCATGTCGCTGGCCGGCCTGGAAAGCAATGTGTCGCGCAGGAGCTGAAGGTGAACTGCAACGGCGGCGCCACGTTCTACGGACGCTTCTTTGCCTGCGATAAGCGCCACGGGCCGGTCGACATTCTGCACGCCATCCCGCTTGTCCTGCGATACCTACTACTACACGCTCGCCGAACGGCTGGGCATTGAGAAGATTGC
The DNA here is from genome assembly GCA_963775365.1 of uncultured Acidobacteriaceae bacterium. Classification (GTDB taxonomy): domain Bacteria; phylum Acidobacteriota; class Terriglobia; order Terriglobales; family Acidobacteriaceae; genus PALSA-350. Next base: position 40,118 of record CAVZJL010000027.1, read on the forward strand.
CTATTGGGCGCACAAGGTAGGCATAGGGCAGAAGACGGGCATCGATCTGCCCGGGGAAGTCAGCGGCACCATGCCCTCGGAAGAATGGAAGATGAAGACCTTCCACGAGAAATGGTATGCGGGAGAAGTGATCTCCGTGGGTATCGGGCAAGGAGCGGTTGCCGTCAGCCCGGTCCAGTTGGTGCGGGCGATTGCCGGGATTGCTTCCGGCGGCGTCCTCAAGCGGCCCCACGTAGTCGAGCCCGATCAGTTGCCGGCCGATTATCGCCAGGCGATCTATGACTCGTATCCGGGCAGCGGCGACGTGACGATACCGATCAGTCCGGCAATATGGGAGACCATCACCGAGGGCATGGCCGGCTCACGACCAAGCAGGGCGGTACGGCGGCGGCGTCTCATCTGGACAAATATCGACTTTGCCGGCAAGACAGGCACGGCGCAGGTGGTGAACCACAGTGCCGGAATGAAGAGTCTTGGCACCGGTGCTGAGCGCGCCAACGCCTGGTTTGTGGGAATCGCCCCGCGCCGCAATCCGGATATCGCCGTGGTGGTCCTGGTGGAACATGGTGGCTGGGGAGCGAGGCGTCTGCGCCTCTGGCTGCGCGGGTCATCGAAGCCTTCGTGGATAAGCAGCGCCGGCTCGACAACAACCTGCAGGAAGCCAAGGTGCCTGCCAAGGTGGAAGTGGGCGCGGTGTGGTCGGAGAAGCCGGAGGAGCGCGCCCGCGAAGGTCACCACCGCAGCCGTGAAGGACCCGGCCCGGCATGCAGGGCGGACACTTCACGGTTCCGGCGCGATGAACGGATGACGAGAGGCGAGCTTGAGCAGTTGCGTTAAGGAAAGGCGCACAGCAGGTCCCTCGGCTACGCTCGGGATGACAAGGGCGGGGTAGCACTTCCATGAGGAACTCGTTTAGCCGCTGTATCCAGAGTTACAGAACGTTAATGCTGAGGCCCAGCCCTAAGTAAGAACGACACGGAGAACGATGCGGCGATTTATCTCATTTCGCGATTTCGACTGGCTGCTCCTGGGCCTGGTGCTGCTGCTTTCGGTCATCAGCATCTTTGAGATCTACAGCGCCACCCTGCATACCAAGTTTGTCGGGTTTGAAACCAAGCAGATCTTCTGGCTGCTCGGCGGCCTGGCGGCGATGTTCATCTTCTCGCTGATCAATTACCACCGGCTGCTCGAGGCGGTGCACTGGATCTATGGCTTCTGCCTGGTCTCCCTGGTGGGGGTGCTTGTCTTTGGCACCAAGGTTCTGGGGGCCGGCGCTGGATCAAGCTTCCCGGCGGCATTCACTTCCAGCCATCCGAATGGGTGAAGCTGGTGCTGATCGTCGCCATGGCGCGATACTTCTCCGGCCTGGCGGGCAGGGACCTTACCTGGAGCGACATCTTCAAGGCCTTCCTGCTGGTCGGCCTGCCCATGCTGCTGGTGCTCAAGCAGCCGGACCTGGGAACCTCGCTCACCTACATCCCGGTGCTGATCATCGGGCTGTTCCTGGGCGGCCTGGAGTGGAAGAAGGGGGTCATCCTGGTCGTTGCCGGCCTGGTCCTGGTGGTTCCGGTCTGGGCCAAGGTGCTGAAGCCTTACCAGAAGCAGCGGCTGACCAGCTTCCTGAACCCTGACACCGATCCCAAGGGCAGCGGTTACCAGGTGAAACAGTCGCTGATCGCGGTGGGCGACGGAGGCGTCTGGGGCCGGGGAGCCACCAAAGGTACGCAGACCCAGGGCGATTTTCTGCCCATTCCCTATACGGACTTCATCTTTGCCGCGTTCTGCGAGGAGCACGGCTTCGTCGGCGCCGTGTTTGTACTCCTGATATACTTCCTCATATTGACGCGTTTGATTCAAAATGCTCAGACAGCCGCGGATATTTCCGGTACGTTCCTGATCATGGGCGTGGTCGCTGTACTCATCTTTCAGATTGCAGTTAACGTCGGAATGGTCATCGGGCTGATGCCGGTCACAGGAATTCCTTTACCGTTAATGAGTTACGGGGGATCCTCGGTATTGTTCACTTTCCTGGCTCTGGGTATGGCGATGAACGTTCGTATGAGCCGCTTTGTGAATTAGAGCTAGGGTCCCGGCCTGCTAGTCGGGCCGCGTCACAGGCGGCGTCAGTAAGTTTAAGTTTTTCAGTAGTTTAGATACGCCGGCCAGGTGAATCACCGGGCCGGGCAGGATTAGGAATGAGCACGCAGAGAAGGGTAACGGCCCCGCCTGAAAACAAGGCTGAAGTGGTCACCGACTCTTTGCGCCCAGACAGCCTTGGAACGCCAGCCAGCACAGAGACCGATCCCGGTCATACCTGTGTGCCGGTATCCCCGCACAAAGAATTTCGCTGGATTCCGCCCCATGGATCACGCGCCTTTGCCCAGGCTTTCTCGTCTGACCTAATCCTTCCCGGCATCCCGGGAGTGGGATAGCAGCTTCCCCTCCGATCTGCCGCGCCGGCCGTCCGCCAGGTAAGACCTGCGGACAGGAGAGGCAGCATGTCAAAAGAAATTTGTATTTCCAGCACGCCGCATGAGACGCGTCTGGCCATCCTCGAAGACGAACAACTCACAGAGGTCTATTACGAGCGCGAGAACGAATACACTCTCGCCGGCTCCATTTACAAGGGTCGCGTTACCCGGGTGCTTCCCGGAATGCAATCGGCATTCGTCGACCTGGGCCTGGAGCGCGACGCTTTTCTCTACGTCACCGATTTCATGGAGGAGCAGGAAGACTCTTCCGACTTCGAGCGCATTCCGGCGAACGGGCGCCACGAGGAGGGCCGGACAGCAGGCCAGGAGAATCGCAGAACCGCCAGCCGCGCGCCGCATCCGCAGAAGAAGAGGCTCCACGGCGCAACGGTGGCCCCGGTAGGTTCCGGAGGGGCGCTCCGGCCAGGCGCCGGCAGGAGAGTTTGAGGATGGAACCCGGCGCTGGCGTGGCCGGCGTGGCCGCCGCAAGGGTTTTCGCCCACCACAGCAAGGCGGGCAGCAGGGCAGCCCCAGCCCACGACCAGACGTCCAGGCGGCTCCAGCCCGCAGCGAGCATCAGCCCGCAGCGACGCCCAGCCGTCGAGCCACCATATCGGTGGAAGCCGGCTCGCGCACCCCGGTTGCGTTTTCTCTTCCCGGTGAGTCGATTTCGAAGTACGGCGGTCAGAGCGCTGCGCCCGCGAAGCCGGTCGATGCCCCTGCTCCGCAGCCGCGGGCCGGTGTCATCCTGGCCAAGCCCTCCACGCTGATCGAGACCCCACTCGCATGGAACGGCGACGGTCTGCTCCCGGGCGAGTCCATTTCCCGTTACCGGGGCGCCCCTGACGAGACCCCGGTTCACCACGAGTCGTCGGCTAGTGTGGAGCGAAGAGACGGCCTATAGCGAGGAAATTGCCGTCTCTACCGAGAATTTGGAGCCACATGCCATTGTGGCCGGGGCAGAGGAAGCTCCCGCGCTCCATGAAGCAGAAGCGGAGGAAACCGTATCGACGTCCGAAGTAGCGGCGCCTGCAGCCGAAAGTGATTGCCGAAACAGCAGGAAGAAGTCCAGGCCAGCCTTGCGGACGAGCCGCTGACGCGGCGGTCGAGTTTGAGCCTGAGGAAGCTTCCGCCTCCTATCGGATCGATCCTTCCGCGCCCAGCGAATTTCGTTTTGCCGCTTCCTCCTCCAGCTTGGTTGAGGAAGAGGAGGTAGCTCCTGAAGAGGAGGCCTTCCAGCAGATTGAGGACATGCGTCCGGAGGCCGGTGAGCCAGAGACTGCCGCGTTGGCCGCGCCCCACGCGGGCCTGGCGGAAGCTGGAGACGGACTTCGAAGAGGACGAAGAGGACGAGGAGCTGGACACTGCAGCTCCGGTAACCGGGCTGGTGGAGGAGGAAGAGGTCACGGAGGAAGAGGAGTACGACTTTACGCCTCTTTACGTCGAGAGCGAAGACCACGACCTGCAGGAACTGGAAGAGGAGACGCTCGACCAGGAAGTTGCCGGCAGGGGGTGCGATCGGCGAAATGGTGCGCGATGCTCATCTTGACCAGCGCATTGATGGCGATGCTTCCGGCCTCACGGTAGAGGAGGAGGAAGCGGAAGACGAGCTGGAGAGCCGCTGAGGGGGTCGAGGAAACAGAGTCGGAAGAAGGGCAGGTAGCCGCGGTGGCCGGGCAGCCGGCTCGCCGTCCGCGTGACGATCAGCGCCGCGGAGGCCGAGGGCAGCGCAACGATGGCCGCCGCCGGCACAATGGCCGCCGGCAAAACACCCAAACCAGCGACCTGCCGATCATCAGTGAACTGTTGAAGCAGGGGCAGGAAATCCTGGTGCAGATTGCCAAGGAGCCGATTGCGAAGAAGGGTGCGCGGATCACCAGCCACATCGCGCTCCCCGGCCGCTTCCTGGTCTTCATGCCGACGGTCAATCATGTCGGCGTCTCGCGGAAGATCTCCTCGGACGAGGAGCGCCTGCGTCTCAAGCGCATCCTGATCAGCGAGAAGGGAACCGTCAGTGGCGGCTTTATCGTCCGCACCGCGGCCGATGGGGCCAGCGAAGACGATCTGCGCGCGGATATTCGCTTCCTGATCAGCCTATGGACGGAGATCAAACAGCGTTCCGATACGGCCAAGGCGCCGGCGCTGATCTATCACGATCTGAACCTGGTGGAGCGCATCCTGCGCGACCAGGTGAGTGACAACTTCTCCACCATCTGGGTCGATACCGAGGCGGAGTACGAGCGCATCGTTCGCTTCCTGAACCGTTTTCAGCCCTCGCTGGTGCGGCGGGTCAAGTTGTACACCAAGGAAACGCCGCTCTTTGAGCAGTTCGGCATTCAGGACGAAATCACCAAGGCGCTCAAGTCCAAGGTCTGGCTGAAGTCCGGCGGATCCATCGTGATCAATCAGACGGAGGCGCTGGTGGCGATCGACATCAACACCGGCAAGTATGTGGGCAAGACGGCGCGTTTGGAGGACACGATTCTCAAGACCAATCTCGATGCCATCCCGGAGATCGTGCGCCAGATTCGTCTGCGCGATCTGGGCGGAATCATCGTGATCGACTTTATCGACATGGACGAGCGGAAGAACCGCAACAAGGTGATGCAGGCACTGGAGGACGAGCTCAAGTCGGATCGGGCTCCTTCTAAGGTGTTGCAGTTCAACGACTTCGGCTTGGTCGCGATTACCCGCAAGCGGGTGAAGCAGTCTCTGGAGCGCACCCTGAGTATCCAATGCTCGATCTGCGCCGGCACGGGCATGGTCAAGAGCCCGACCACGGTGTGCAACGAAATCTATATCGAGATGCGCAAGATGCAGCTTCACCTGGAGCGCCAGGATGTGTTGCTGCGCGTCCATCCTGAAGTGGTCAAGACGCTGAAGCTGGGCAATGCCCGCTGGCTCAATGAGCTGGAGGAGATGAGCGGCAAGACGATCATCGTCAAGAGCGATCCCACGCTGCATCCGGAGCAGTTCGACATCCACTAGGAACAAGGGGGCCCTGTCGGCAGGCGGGGCCCTTTTACGCCATATAGCGCTAAGCTGCCATCCTTTGTAAACTTCTGCGCGTCAAATCCGTCACATAGGTGTTAACAGGAAGAGGTCCTCTTTGAGGGTCTCTCTCAAATCTCATTTCCCAAGGGTGATTACACGATGTTGTCGGGTCCCGGTTCCTTTGTTCGGTTCGCAGTGATAGTGTCGGCCCTTTCCTCCTGCCTGCTGGCTCCTGGTGCCTTTTCGCAAGTAAGTTCAAGCGCGCAAAATCATTTGGACTTCGATGCTCATGGTGCAGGATCAGTATCCCAACCAGGGCGGCTACAACAGGCAGGGCTACAGCACCCACCATAACGACTCACTCACCGACCATCTGGCGATTGAAGCGGGCGCAGGATTTAATGTGCCGGTCGGCAATACCAAGACCTGGCAGAATGTCGGCTATAGCATCAACCTGGGGGGTGGTTGGATGTTCAACGACAGACTCGGAGTGCTGGCGGAATACAGCTTCAATCGCGGCAAATATTCCGCAGAACACGCTGACGAACGTAGGCGAGCCAAACGGCAATGTTCACGTGTGGTCGCTGACCCTCGATCCGATCTTTTACTACAAGACCAGCGGACACATTGGCGGTTACGTGACCGGCGGCGGCGGCTTTTACCGCAAGCTGACAAGCTTCACCGAGCCGGTTTATGTGGGTGACTACTGCGATTACTTTTACGGCTGCTACCCGCAGTACGAAAACATTACGCTCAGCCATTTTTCCAGCAACCAGGGCGGCGTGAACATTGGCACCGGGGTCACCTACAAACCCAATCCGGACGGTAAGGGGAAGTTCTACGCGGAGGTTCGCTACGTCTGGGTAGACTCACCTGCGACTACGGCAAATGCGGTAGGGACGGGTACGGTCGGCATGATTCCCGTAGCTTTCGGCTTTCGCTGGTAAGGCTTTACTAGGCGGGATGAAGCGGAAGCGAACACTCGCACTCGAGCAGGCGATGAGCAATGCCGGGTGCCTGCACATCTCGCCCGGTTTTTCTGCGAGATGTGGGACATCGCACTGCTCTATCCTTCGGACATTCGATTCGTCCGATGCACTTAGCGGTGCGAAGCACTCGATCGGTATCCCACAACTCGCGATAAAAACGAGCGTGATGTCGGGGCACTCCGGTTCCTTCGTGAACGACAACAGATGGAGTTCCTTTATACGCCGACAGGGAAGGGCTTGGGCGAGGCGTCTTCGGTGTTGGCTCCCAGGCGGAAGCGCTCGAATCGGCCTTCCAGCAACGACATCAGACCGGTGTACCAGTAACCCAGCACGAAGAGCAGCAGGAAGGGAACCGTAAAATAGTTCTCATTGACGATTGCATACCAGATGGTCAACGCAAAATAGCTGCCGATCAGGAGCTCAATCCAGGGCACGATGCCGAGCCGCTTGCGGTACTTGCTGGCCTGCGGAATCTGGCCGCGCTTCTCGATGCGGTACTTAGGCGTGCGCTTAAAGGCAGCTCTTGATGCCAAAAATCGCCTCCAAGACCGCCTTGGTGTTGGTCACCGTCAGGCCAATGCCCAGCGCCATCAGGAAGGGCAGATAGAGAAAGGTCTTGTACCATCGGCCGGGAAATAGCTCTCTTTGCGAAACCAGATAGAACGAAGAGATGGAAAACGTTGACGCCATGAACAGCGGGCACGTCGATCAGCAGCATCTGAAACCATCCCTGGTAGAAGCGGATGATCATCGCCGGCATTAACAGCGTGGAGAGCACCACCATCAGCGGATAACTGAGATTCGCCGTCAGGTGGTAAAACGCCTCCAGCTTCACGTGGAACGGCGCATCGCTGCGGAACATCATGGGCAAAATTTTTTTCGAGGTCTGGATCAGGCCCTTGGCCCAACGCGCCTGCTGCGTCTTGAAGGCGGTCATCTCTATCGGCAGTTCGGCCGGGCACTCGACATCCTGCAGATAACGAAATTTCCAGCCCTTCATCTGCGCGCGATAGCTAAGGTCGGTGTCTTCGGTCAGGGTGTCGTGCTGCCAGCCTCCCGATCCGTCAATCGCCGTGCGGCGCCACATGCCGGCAGTCCCGTTGAAATTGAAAAAGGCGTTGGTGCGCGATCGCCCGCCATGCTCGAGAATAAAGTGGCCATCGAGCAGGATGGCTTCCACCTGGGTCAGGAAGCTGTAGTCACGGTTGAGGTGCGTCCATCGCGTCTGCACCATGCCGATCCTGGCATCGGCGAAGTGGTGCACCACTTGCATCAGCCATTCCCTGGGGGGCACGAAGTCGGCATCGAAAATGGCGACGAACTCGCCGGTTGCCACGCGCAAACCCTCATCCAGAGCGCCTGCCTTGAAGCCATGGCGGTTGACCCGATGAATGTAGACGATCCTGTGTCCGAGGGATTGATAAAGCTCTACGGCCGCCTGGGCAACTTCTACGGTGCTGTCGGTGGAGTCGTCCAGCACCTGAATCTCCAGCTTGTCGGCGGGATAATCCAGGTTGCAGCAGGCCTGGATCAGGCGGTCGACGACGAATTGCTCGTTGAAGATGGGGAGCTGCACGGTGATGCTCGGGAGTTCAGCGAAATGCGACTCGGGCTCGCGCGCAGCATTCTTCTTGTACTTGTAGTAGCGATAGACCAGCTGATAGCGATGAATGCCGTAGAAGGAAAGAACAATCATCACGACGAAATAGGGAATCAGCAGGGCGGTGTCAAAAGAGTTCCAGTGGTACAGGTGCTCGAAGGTGCGATCCGCGTAATGGGTCTTGAAGTAATGCTGCAGGCCGTGCTGCGGACCGTGGACCACAGGCGAGGGTCCACCGGCAACTGCGAGAGCCGCAATGGGGAGGTCGCTTAGCTTAACAGCAATCATCGCCAGCAGGGCACTGCCTCCACGTCACTTATTAGCTAAGATGCTCATCCACAGGGCCCGATACTGCTTACCGAGACAAATTGACGGATCAGTTGAGAAAAAAGGTGGTGTACAGGGTATCCCGCTGCACGGGCCGGAAGCCGGCGCCGCGGATCACGTGCCGCAGCTCTTCTTCGGTGGTGCAGTTGGAGGTGCCGGCGGCCTTGACTACATTTTCCTCGAGCATCACCGAACCCACGTCATTGCCACCGAAGCGCAAGCCAAGCTGCAGCACCTTCAATCCCTGCGTTACCCAGCTGGATTGCACATTCTCCACGTTGTCCAGGTAGAGACGCGAGATGGCCAGCACCTTGAGGTATTCGACCGAGGTGGCCTCATCCCACTTGCGGCCGCCCAGGGCGGTGTTGGTGGGCTGAAAGCTCCAGGGAATAAAGGCCGTGAAGCCGCCGGTTTCTTCCTGCAGGCGCCGGACCTGCTCGAAGTGGTTGACGCGGTGCTCAAAGGTTTCCCCCACGCCGAACATCATCGTGGCGGTGGTGCGCATGCCCAGCTCATGGGCGGTGCGGTGCACATGGACCCAATCCTCGGTGGAGCACTTGAGCCGTGCGATGCGATGCCGCACCTCGTCGTCCAGGATTTCAGCGCCGCCGCCCGGAATGGAGTTCAATCCCGCATCCCGCAGCCGGGCGATGGTGTCTCGCACCGAGAGGTTGCTGTACTCGGCGATGGCCAGAATTTCGGAGGCGGAGAAGCAGTGCAGCCAGATCTGAGGGAAGCGCTGCTTGATGCCCTTGAGCAAGCGCTCAAACCATTCGATCTTGAGATCGGGATGCAGGCCGCCCTGCATCAGTACGCCGGTGCCGCCCATCTCCACCGTCTCTGCGATCTTCTGGTAAATGGTCTCGAAGTCGAGGATGTAGCCTTCCGCGGCGAGCTTGCCCTTAAGCGGCCGGTAGAAGGCACAAAAACTGCAATACTCAGTGCAGAAATTTGTATAGTTGATGTTGCGGTCAATGATGTAGGTCACTACGCCCTCAGGATGCAGCTTGCGGCGAAGCGCATCTGCTTCCATGCCCAGGCCGATAAGGTCGTCTGAGCGGAAGTAGTCGAGGGCTTGAGTCCTGGTAATCGCCACATGTACATTTTACGGGTATGGCAGCCGACAATCCAGTGTTACAGTGCAAGAGACGTGACTCTCAGCGATCATTTGAGTGATTTGGGGACCATGTCCGTCTACCGCGAGCCTAATACTGTGGTCCGGTGCGGATCAGCTATGTGCGGCCATGTTTCGACTCCGGGTACGCAAAGATCGCGTGCACGGGGGCTCCGGTTTTGGCGAATAGCCGCGTAGGTTCAGTTTCCTGGTCTACACCATTAGCAAAAAGGCGTTAACAGGCCGTTGCGCCCTATCACAATAATTTTCGGGTTTGCCTTCTAACCCTCACGGTACGTTCGCATCCGAAGTTTTACCATTGTGTGTCAGGAACGTGGGCCATTCATTACCGAGTAGCGCTGCAGGTCTTTCGCTACCTATCTCCCTTGTGAAAGGTTCCCAAATGTCTCAATTCAGAATTATCAGTCGCCGTTTTTTGCGACACCTGCCGAGCACTTTGTCCACTGTGGTGCAGGCCACTCTTGTGCTCGCCTTCGCCGTGCCCATGCACGCACAAACTCCCGCCGCCGCTGCGCCGGCTCCGGATGTCATTGTCTTTACCAATGGCGATCAGCTGTCCGGCAAGCTCTTGCGCGAGGTCGGCGGCAGCGTGACCTTTCATAGCGACATGGCGGGCGATATAACCGTGACTTGGGACAAGATCAAGTCCATTCACACTGCACAGCAGTTTGCCGTGATTCAACAGGGCCAGCATGTCACGCGCAAGACGGCGGACGCCGATATTGCCGTGGGCAGCGTCCAGGTGGATGACAGCCAGGTTAAGGTGACTCAAGGCACGGGCGGCGCGACCAAAGACATTCCTGTGAAGGATGCGCAATACGTGATCGACAAGGATACCTACACCAAGGAACTACGCGGCAATCCAGGCTTCTTCTCCGGCTGGAACGGCTGGCTCACAGCGGGCGCGACTCTGGTTGAGGCGACGCAGAACAGCCGCGGCTTTACCGGCAACGCGGCGCTGGTGAGGGCTATTCCCAGCGTGGACTGGCTTGACCCGCGCGACCGCACGATTTTCGACTTTACCGGAGCCTACGGCCAAGTCACCCAGCCCGGCACGGCGGGGACAAAGACCAACATCATGCACTTCGACGCTGAGCATGACTGGTTTGTCTCGCCGCGCTTCTACTTCCTGGTGGATGCGTCTTGGGACCACAATTACTCGCAAGGCCTGAGTTTGCAGCAAGTCGTATGGCGGTGGAATTGGATACACCGTCATCAAGGAACCGAAGCAGCAATTGGATGTAAAGCTGGACGTCCACTACGAGAGACAGCAGTACTTCGTGACCCCCAACGTCATTCCGCCTCCGCCGCTCACCCCGAGCAAGAATTTGATCGGGATGGACTTCGGAGACACCTACATGCTGAAGCTGCCCCATGGGCTGGTCTTCAACCAGGGAGCGGTGATCACGCCGGCGTTTAATCAGACGAACGCATATTCGGCGGTGGCTACGGCGGGCTGTTGTTCCCGGTGTACAAGCGCTTCGGCTTTAGCGTGGGAACGCTGGACGACTTCCTGAACGACCCGGCCGCCGGCAGCAAGAAGAACTCGTTCCAGTTCACCGCGGGCGTGACTTATAGCCTCAAGTAGAGACAGCGGAACGATACCCGGGGCCAGTAAGGGCCCCGGGGCTTTTTTATTGCGGCGCCACCGGATCGAGATCGAGCGGCTGTTTCAATAGCGTCAGTACGCCGGGAGGTAGCGGCTTATCGGCGTTTGCCAGCAGCTGCGATACTTGCCACATCTCTGTCTGGTTCAGGACACGGCTGAAGGCAGGCATGCCGGAAAGCCGGATACCGTTGGCCACCTTCCAAAAGGTTTCCCCGGGCGGGTCGTCACTGACGCCGACTACTCCGTGGCCGTGCGGTTCCCAAAGCTGGGGCGCCTCAGGGAACATCCCCTTGGCGAAGGTGGCAGGACGCCCGTAAAGCCCGTGGCAGGCAGCACATTGCTGGCGGTAGATGTGGGCGCCGATCTCCAGGTTGGTGGGGCTGGCTTCGACCGGGGGCGTCTTTACCATTTCCCGGTCGATGCGCGCGTGCAGGGGAAGGTGGACGATCCGCTCCTCAAAGGGAAAAGGCGCGTCGCCTGTGGCGACCGGCAGGTTGCCGAAATTCAGATAAGCTGCAATGCCAAGCGGCACTACCAGCAGGCCGATCAACAGGCCGAGAAGGAATTTCATTTCATTTCGCCTTTCGATTTTGTACACAGCAAGAGAGGCTTTCTCAGACCCGTGGGACAAGAAAAGCTGCACTGTTCGTCCCAGAGCAGGATATAGCAAGCGGAGAAATGCTCTAATACTAACCAGGACAGCAAAAAGCTATTTTCTTCGCCGAACGGCGGCAGGCAGTGGAGGCTTTCAGGTTCATGCATCAGAGCAAGCGTTTTGGATGCCATGTGTATCCGATTCTTTTTTTGATCACTCTCGCAGTACCAGGGCTCATAGCGCAGAATTCCACCAGCAACCCATCTCCAGCCCCAGCAGCACCAGCTCAGACCGAACCGGAGAACCCACAGCAGAACCAGGTTCGCCTGGCCCAGGAGGCGCAGGCCAGAATACGCGCGCGACGGCAGCAACGTACCCAACGTGTCATTGAGGATACTTACAGCCACAAATTCGAGGCCTACGGAGGGGGTGGCTACACGCGCTTCCGCCCCGGGAGTTCGCTCCAGCACATCAACGAATCAGCCTGGAACGGGGGTCTGACGGATTATTTATGGGGGCGCCTCGGGCTTACGGCAGACTTGCGCGGTTACTACGGAACTGCCTTCATCCCACCCAATCCGTACAACATCTTCAAACCCACCATCAGCGAGTACAGCTTCATGGCAGGGCCGCAGTATCGCTTCGTGCGCAGGGAACACTGGGCCATCAGTGCACAAGGCCTGGTGGGCGGGTCTAAAGGCAATTTCAACGCGAGCACTTCCGGGGTTCCGCCAGGCACGTTTATTGGGCTATGGAGCAAGGGCACCAACTTCAGCGCGGCAGTGGGTGTGCCAGTCGACTATAACCTTGGTCCCGGATTCGCCGTGCGGTTGCAGCCGGGGTATTGGTTTACGACCTTCAGCGGCACACCGCAGGTGAAGAATCTCGGGTTTACTACCGGGATCGTTTATCGATTTGGGCGGCAGTAGGTGGTGTGAAGAGGTACCAGGTCTCCGTTAGGAGACCTGCGGTTTCAGAGCCAGGTCTCAAAGGAGACTGGCACGTATCGCCGAAGGGTTTGTCTCACCGCCTTAGGCGGTGACGGCTTTGTCGCGTTCTTTGGCGGCTTCCAGCGGATATTGCGGCTCGGTCATGCTGACCGGGTCGAGGATCTCCGCGATTTCTTCTTCGGTGAGCAGCTTCCTGGTCGCGGCGATCTCGATGATCGACTTGCCGGTCGCGACCGACTCCTTCACAATCTCCGCCGCCTTGGCGTAGCCGATGTACGGATTCAGCGCCGTGGCCAGCGAGACGGTGCTCTGCGCGTAGAGTCTCGCAGCGCTCCTCGTTGGCGGTGATCCCGCGACGCAGCGCTCGTCGAACTGGCGCAGCATGTTGGCCAGGATGGTGATGCTCTGCAGGACGTTATAGGCCATGGTCGGCATCATCACGTTCAGCTCGAGCTGGCCGGCCTGGACGGCGTAGGCGACAGCCGCATCATTGCCGATCACCTGGAAGCTGACCATGGCCGCCAGTTCCGGCATGACCGGGTTGATCTTGCCGGGCATGATGGATGAACCCGGCTGCAGGCTGGGAAGGTAAATCTCCGCAAAGCCGGTGTTGGGTCCGGAGCTGAGCAGGCGAATGTCATTGGAAATGCGGATCGTTTCCAGCGCGATCCCGCGCAGAGCCGAGCTCACATCGGCCATACAGGCGTTGGATTGCATGGCCCAGCGCATGTCCTCGGCCGGCGTCAGCTGCTGCCCGGAAATGCGCGCCAGATTTGCGACTGCTTTCACCCGGTAGTCGGGATGAGTGTTGATGCCGGTGCCCACCGCGCTGCCGCCCAGCCCCAACTCGCGCAGCGTGCCGGAGGCCAGCTCGAGAATTGCTTGCCCTTTTCGATGGCCATGCCATAGGCGGCAAACTCCTGTCCCAGCCGCATCGGCACCGCATCCTGCATGTGGGTGCGGCCGGACTTCATGATGCCGTGGAACTCCTTCGCCTTCTCCGCAAAGGTGGCCGCCAGCTCATCCAGCACAGGGTAGAGCGTCTCCAGTGCGAGCAGCGTCGCCAGGCGCATGGCGGTGGGAAAGACGTCGTTGGTCGACTGCCCGTAGTTCACATGGTCGTTGGGGTGAACGTGGGCGTACTCGCCCAGCTTTCCTCCCAGGATCTCGTTGGCGCGGTTGGCGATGACCTCGTTGGTGTTCATGTGCAGGCTGACGCCCGCGCCGGCCTGGAAAACATCGACCACAAACTCGGCATTCCACTTGCCGTCGATAACTTCCTGGGCCGCCTGGATGATGGCGTCGGCGCGCTTGGCGTCGATCAGGCCGAGCTCTTTGTTGGCTTCCGCGGCGGCTCGCTTGACCATGCCAAGGGCGCGGATGAGCTGGGGATGGGCGCGCATGCCGGAGATAGGGAAATTCTCGACGGCGCGCGCGGTCTGCGCACCGTAATAGGCCGTGCGAGGCACCTCGACAAATCCAAGCGAGTCTTTTTCTTTGCGGACATCGGACATAAGCAGGTGGCTCCTGAATGGATCATAGCTAGAACGTTCGATTATAGCGATTTCGAGCACCGGCCGGGAACGGGGGGTTGCTGTCCCAATGCGACTACATGGCCGCCTCTCATCGTCTAAGCTATATAGATGGAGCATGGCCGCAGTGCCGTAAAGGAAAGCTTTGACGTACTGGTGGTGGCGCGGGCCCTACTGGCCTGGCCTGCGCCATCGAGGCGCAGCGCGCTGGCCTGCGCACCGTTCTGGTAGACAAGGGGTGCCTTTGCAACTCGCTCTTTCACTATCCCTCGAATATGACGTTTTTCACCACGCCCGAACTGCTGGAGATCGGCGACATGCCGTTTTCCAGCCCCAACCAGAAACCCAGCCGCAACGAGGCGTTGGAGTACTACCGCAAGGTCGCGGAGCATTACCGGCTGGAGCTGCGCCAATATCAGACCGTATCCAGCCTGACGCGGGGAGGATGGCGATTTTACCATCACGACCGTTGACCGGTTCTCCCGGCAACGGTCATACGGCGCCCGCAAGGTCATTCTCGCCACCGGCTACTACGACCTGCCGAACTACCTGGAAGTGCCCGGGGAAGAGCTGCCTAAGGTGATGCACTACTACCACGACCCGCATCCCTACTACGACCAGAATGTGCTGGTGATCGGGGGCAAGAATTCGGCGGCGATTGCGGCCCTGGACCTATGGCGCCACGGCGCTCATGTGACCCTGGTGCATCGGGGCGAGGCCATGCACCACCACGTCAAGTACTGGATTCTGCCGGACATCAACAATCGCATCAAGAACGGCGAAGTCAGTGCGTATTTCTCAAGCGCCGTGGTCAGCCATCTCGGAAGACTCGGTCGAGCTGATGACCCCGCAGGGAGCCGTTACACTGGAGAACGACTACATGTTTGCCTTGACGGGGTACCATCCCGACTTTGATTTTCTGGCTGCCCTCGGTGTACGCATGGAAGGGCAAGGACCGCTGCCCAGCGTGCGATCCGCAATCGCTGGAGAGCAATATTCCCGGGCTCTATCTTGCCGGAGTGATCGTGGCAGGCATGCGAACCAACGAGATTTTTATCGAGAACGGCCGTTTTCATGGCCGTCAGATTGCCCAGGATATCGAGGCCAAGCTTGCCGGCCGAACCTCCGTGAAGGTCGGCTGAACCTGTTACTGTTACAGTGACTTGGACTGATACGAGATCCCAAGCGCTGAAGGAAAGGTTGCCGTCTCATGAGTTGGCTCAAGCCTCGTTCGATTCGAGGTCAGCTCATCTCCGGTCTTGTCCTCTTCGAGGGCCTGCTGGTGATTGCCTTCGCTACGCTGCTGGTGCGCGAGCAGGCCTTGGAGATTCATGAAAGGGCCCGTCTGCGGCTGGAGTCGGAGGTGAACCTGCTGGCGCTGCAGAGCCAGGAGTCTCTGGCCCGGGCCAGGCGGGATACCTGGTGCCGATCCTCCGCGCCATGACCAACTCCCCCAGCATCCGTGCAGCGGTAGTTACAGACGTCAACGGCCGGATCATTGCCAGCAGTGATCCGAAGATGAACGGCAAGAACGTGCTGACACGCCTGGAAAAGAAGCACCTGACGGATAGTGCCAGCGCGGCAGTTTTTCGTGTGCCTGGCGGAGCCCGTGAAGCCGTGCTGCCGGTCCACGTTGGTGGTCAACTCAGCGGTTTTGCCTGGGTTTACGAAGATGCGGGCGCGGCATTGGAGGAGATTTACTCCCTCATCCGCATCACGATTATCTTTGCCGGCCTAGGGGCTTTGGGCACGGTCATCATTGCCGGCACTCTGGCCAGGTCCATCACCCGCCCGTTGCGGGCTTTGCTTACGGCTACGCGCAGGTTGATTCGCGACCCGCAAACCAAAGAAGGATTTCCGCTGGAAGTGACTTCTACCAACGAGTCGGCGGACCTTACCCGTGCCTTCAACCTGATGGTGACTTCCATGGAGGAGCAGAGATCGGGGCTCAGCGATACCCTGGCTCTGCTCGACTCGATGCTGGAAAACGCGCCCATTGGGTTCGCTTTCTTCGATCGCAAGTTTCGCTACGTGCGCGTGAACCAGTTTCTGGCGGAGATGAACCACGTGCCCATAAGCAGGCACCTGGGGCGCACCATCGATGAGATGCTCCCCGGGCCGGCTGCGGAGATGCTGCAGGGCCGCATCCAGAATGTCTTTGAGACCGGGGAACCGGTGGCTCAATTTGAGCTGAATACGCCCCTGTCTGGAGATGTCACCCAGACACGCAGTTGGCTGATCAACGTGTATCCAGTTAAGACGACGTCTGAAGCGGTTCGATGGGTGGGAGCGATCGTGGTCGAAGCCACCGAGCGTAAGCGTGCCGAGGATGCGTTGCGGAAAACGGAAAAGCTGGCGGCCGCGGGCCGGCTGGCGGCTTCCATCGCACACGAAATCAATAATCCTCTGGAGGCGGTCACGAATCTGCTCTACCTGCTGCGCCACCAGTCATCGCTCGATGAGCAGGCCATTTCCTATGCCGACCTGGCACAGCACGAAATCTCGCGGGTGGCCGAGATGACGCAACAGACCTTGCGTTTCTACCGCCAATCCACTTTGCCCGTGGTTGCCAATATCGCCGAGTTGTTGGATTCGGTGGTCGCGCTCAACAAAGGAAGGCTGCTTGGACTGCAGATCGAGGTCTCTCGTAAGATCGGACCCAATGTCGAGCTTTATTGTTTTTCCGGTGAAATGCGCCAGCTCTTTGCCAACCTGATCGGCAATGCGATCGATGCCATGGCGCACGGAGGGCATCTGTGGTTGTCTGTGAGGCGGTCGCGTTCCTGGGTGGACTGCACACCCGGTATTCGATTGTTTGTTGCGGACAATGGCTGTGGTATGACGCGGGCGACGCGCCTGCGGATTTTCGAGCCATTTTTTACCACCAAGGAAACGACTGGGACCGGCCTGGGTCTGTGGGTGAGCAGCGAGATCATCGCCAAGCACAAGGGCACGGTGAGGGTCGCCAGCCGCCCGGCAAAAGCGGCGAACGGGAAGCACTCGGGCACGGTGTTTATGCTGTTTTTCCCGGAGGATGGGATCGGATCAGCTCCCTTGCCCGCTTCGGTCACCACCACGCAGAGTGCGTAGAGAGTTGAGGCTCGGCCAATAATTGACAAGATCTGCCATAAAATATAGGCTATGTCTTCTAGGGGTTTCCTATGCAGACTATGAATATCTCTCTCCCCGATCCCATGAAGGAGTACGTTGAGGAGCGGGTTAGTGCGGGGGCTTACAGCAGCGCCAGCGAGTATGTCCGTGAGCTGGTGCGTGCCGATCAGAAGCGTCATGCGAAAGAGCAGATGGAGCAAATCCTGCTCAATGCCATGGACTCGGGTGATCCGTTCGAGGTTACCCCCGAAATGCTCGAGGATATAAAGCTAAAGCTCCGTACTCGATCTGCGCAACGCAACGGGACCAAACGGTAGAGCGATTTCTCCACCAGCCACAAATCGATTGTGAAACCGCTCTCGGTTCCCTATTTTACAGTCCGCCCTCTTGCATGGCGCGAGATCAGCGCACAGCTTGATTACCTCGAAGAAGAGGCAGGGTTGGAGACTGCAGAGCGTTTTCTGGATCAGCTCATAGCCAGTTTTGAAGCACTGAGCCTTCAGCCAAAGATTGGCGCTCTCTGCGGTTTCCGTAAACCGAGGGCCCGTCGCCTTCGTCGCTGGCGCGTAAAGGATTTTGAGAACTGGCTGATTTTCTATCAGGCCAAACGCAACGGCGTGGAAATCATCCACGTAATGCACGGGGCTCGCGATATTGAGAGCCTTTTGGGCGAGTAGGCGATGTGGGGCAACCTTTCTTCCATAGGCTCATGGCATATTGCTGCGTGCTCGATTCGCGGCTAGCCTGTGAGTGGCACAGCGAGAGCCATTATCCCACTCAAGCCCCACGGCACGCCGGGGTAGGCAAAGTACGGCTTGACCCCGGTTTCCTGCCACGCTGTGCTAGAGAGGTCCGCGTGTGCGCCTTTCATTAAGGAAAGGCGCATGGGGTGTATCAACGCCACAAGGCTCCGCAGGAAATCGGGGCAAAGGGGGCACCAAGCATTTGTTGCAGGCGTGGCAAAAACTACGCTATCGAAGATGGACTTTGGTTTCTTTGCCCTGATACAGAATTTGTCTCGGCGCCATCCCGGCTAATCCAGCGGTGAAGCGCCGTTCGGTTTGGGGCTTCCCTCCTCTGGACCTTAGTGCCAGCGTTCCCGCGGCGTCATCCCAGTGCAATTCAGTGGACGAAAAGTCTCCTCGTTCAAAAGCAAACGTGTGCCCGTCGTCCTTGTAGAGCGCAGATACGCCATCGCTGCCTGGATAGACCGTCAGGGAGATGGGTACATCGGATTCTTGACTTGCGAATTGCTTAACAGGACCGGTCGCCAACGTGGTTCCTGATCGCACAAAGACAGGGATGGTTTCGAGAGGCGCGCCCACTTCCACAGTTTTGTCTCCTGAGATCTGTTCGTGCGTCCAGAAATTCCACCAGATTCCCTCGGGTAGATAAACACTTCTCGTGGTTGCACCTGCTTTCAGTACGGGCGCGACCAATAACGACGGACCAAACAATATTGATCATCCATCGACCGTGCTTTTTCGTCCTTGGGGAATTGCAGCCAGAGCCCGCGCATCAAGGGAATTCCGGTGGCATGCGTTTCGGCCACCGCGGAGTAAATGTAGGGCAGCAGCCTGTAGCGGGTGTTTAGATAGTTGCGGCAAATTTCCTCGACTGCGGGGTTGTGTAATGCCTCAGGCCGCGGCAGATCGTCTACCGAGAATGCCGGCGTCAGCTCCGCGGGACCATAGTCGCCGAGGTTCCATCCCCATGGCAGCCGCAGCTTCCAGGTGCGGCCGTGTCCGCGAAAGAGCGGGCAAAATGCACTGAACTGAAACCAGCGTAGGAAGAGCTCCGCGGTTAACTCTTTGGTGGGCACAAAACCTCCCGTATCCGTGCCCCAGTAGGGAATTCCGCTCAGCCCTATGTTGATTCCCTCCATCACTTGCGCCGACAGCGTCTTCCAGGTGGAGAAGACATCTCCTGACCACAGCCACCCGTACCTTTGCAACCCTGCATAGCCATTTCTGTTTAAGGCAAAAGGCCGAACATTAGGCCGCTCCTGGCGATCGCCATCCCAATACATCTCATTGCGAACCAGGCGCGAAGAAGCCGGCAAAGGATCGCCTTCATCGGGCCACCACCCGTCGACACCCATGCGGTCGAGCGGAACGTGGTGCGACCAGTACTTCGCTGCATGCGAAGGTTCTTCCGCGGCGGCGCCAGTGTCACTCACCTTGCCGTGAAGATTCACAGGAGGGTTCACCACATGAAGCACCACCTTGAAATGGTCCTGGTGCAATTGGCGGATCATCGCCTCGGGATCGGGAAAGACGCTTTCATTGAAGGTGAATGATCCGTGGCCGGTATTCCATCCTGCGGGGCAAAAACCAGTTCCCAGGTAAATCAGCGCGTCGCACGGCAGTTGCTTTTCACGAAAGGTCTTCGCTTCCTGCAGGATTTCCTCGCGGCTGGCGAGCGTTCGATGCGATTGTTGGTATCCGAGCGTCCACAAGGGGGGCATGTGGGGGAATCCAACCAGCTCCGCAAGCTGGCGAAGCAACTTTGCCGGAGTGTCCGCGGCCAGCAGGAAAATGTCATAGCCCCGGGCACTCTCGTTGGGCTTGAAGACCCCAGACTCGATACCAATATTGAATGTTCCTTGCGGCTCGTGGAAGAACAGTCCCCAGCCGTTGGAGCCCATCAGCCATGGGATGGGAAGATGTGCACCGTAGACTTTGAGGTCATCGCCCACTTGGCCATTTCGCATTGCATCAGTGGTACCGCGGCGATCGAGCGTGTGTGCACCTGCGCCGAGCCCATAGACGGGTCCGTCGCCACAAAGAAATTGAAGCTGCGCCGGATTCTGGTCGAAGCGGAGTTCCTGAAGGAGCAGGCCGCCTTGCGCACGAACCGTGATGCGGAGAGGATCCGTCTGCACTTCGAGCGACCTCGGTCCCCAATTCACGGTTTGCCGCGAGCCTCCGGCGAGGGCTCTGATGGCTGGATCAGGCCACACCCTTTCGGCCAGGCTGCCGTCTCCGTACAGCTGGTCCATCGGCTCGCCGGCTGCAGCGACGGTTATCCGCAAGATGTTGTCACTTACGGCGGTAACAGTGAGTGCGAGGACGGGTGGGCCCGCAACTTGGGTTGCAAGCGCATGGGCGGCGGGCAGATGCAGCTCGAGGAGCATGCCGGCGCCGCCCGCCCCGATACCTTGCAAGAGGCTCCGTCGAGTAAAGCTCCAAGGCACTTGTCCCCTCCCAGCCGTGACAGGGAAAGGTTTACGCGGCGGGGGATTCCGTGTCAAGGAGCGCTCCCGATGCGGGCCTCCGGAAACGTTTACTTGACGTTACATACCACAAAAGATTACAAGGATAGCGCTAGAGCATTTTCACTGCTGTAGCCGCATCAAGGAGACGCTCGCTTGCAACTTCCCATCTCTCGCCGCTCCTTCCTGGTTGCAACGGCAGCTGCTGTTGCACCAACAGTCAGCGCCCTGGCCTTCCCTCGCAGCGAGGGTTTGCTTTCGTTTTCAGAGACAGAGAAGAGTCCATCCACCGTTCCCTTTGCAAATTGGAAAAATACCGGAGTCATCGAGCTTTCGAACTCGCCTCATGCTCGCCTTAAGACGGTGCCGGTGCGCGCGGTGGTGATCGAGGAGGGCTTCTGGTCGAAGCGGCGCAAGACCAACGTCGATAGCAAGCATTCCCAGCATGCGCGACGAGCTGCTCGCGCACGGGCGCATGGACAATTTCCTGCGGCTGCAAGGGAAGTCATCCGAGCCGCAGAAGGGGCCGGTCTATTCTGACTCCGATATTTACAAGTGGACGGAGGCGGTTGGCTTTGCGCTTGCAGATCGGCGACCATGCCGGACTTGCGGAAGACGACCGAGGCGATGATCCGCGAAGTGGTGGCCGTGCAGGAGCCGAGCGGCTATATCAATACGTATTACGATGGGCGACAGGAAGCGCAGCGGATGCAGTACCGGACACGCAGACGACCGGCCACGAACTGTATTGCATCGGCCACATGCTGCAAGGGGCGATCGCGTATTATCGCGCGACCGGCGACACGACGCTGCTGGATGCGGGCATGCGATTTGTCGATGATTTTCTGATTCCCGAACTACGGGCCGGGCGCGAACCAAAAGCCGATTGTCGCCGGGCATCCGGAGATCGAGATGTCGCTGATCGAGCTGTACCGCACGACGGGCGAGCCAAGTACGTCGATCTCGCGGGATACATCCTGCATGGCGACGACCGGATTCCGCTCACGCCGCAGCAGATCACCTACATGTACTGCGGGATTCCGTTTACATCGCGGACAAAGCTCGAAGGACACGCGGTGCGCGCGATGTACGCGTGTTGCGGCGCGACGGATTATTACCTCGAGACCGGCGATCCGGCGTATTGGAAGACACTGAACGTGCTTTGGGAAGATCTCGTCGCGCATCAGATGTACGTCACCGGCGGAGTGGGGCGCGCGCAGCGCGGCGAGTCGTTTGGCGAAGCTACGAACTGCCCAATGCGCAGGCCTATGGCGAGAGCTGCGCGGCGATCGGCAACATGATGTGGAACTGGCGCATGCTGGCCGCGTCGGGCGAAGCGAAGTTCGCCGACGTGATCGAGCGTGCGCTCTACAACGGCATCAATTCGGGCATGTCGCTGGATGGCACGACCTATTGCTATCGCAATCCGCTGGCGTTCAATCCGCAGGCGAATCGAGAGACCGGCACGGGAGAAGATTCGCAATCCGTGGTACGACACGACGTGTTGCCCGCCGAATCTGGAGCGGACGTTCGCTTCGCTGCCGGGATATTTCTACAGCACCAACGCAGATGGGTTTACGTGCATCTCTACGACAACTCGGAGATGAAGTGGCATCTCCCAGGACGGCACTCCCTCTCGTGCTGCGCCAGATCACAAAATACCCGTGGGAGGGTACGGTTGAATTATCCGTTTCGCCCGCATCCGCTGAGGAGTTCACCGTGTTTGTTCGCATCCCGGGCTGGTCGCAGCAAAACAGCGTGCAGGTGAACGGTATCTCCATCGAAGGCGCGGTTCCGGGCCAATATCTGGCGCTGCGCCGGCACTGGGCTGCGCATGACCAGATACGCCTGTTCTTCGACATGACCACACAGCAAGTCCGAGCCAACCAGGCGGTGGCCGACGATTTGGGGCGAGTCGCATTCCGTCGCGGACCGATTATCTTTTGTATGGAATCTCTCGACCAACCCGGTCATGCAGACGAGGCGAATCTGTCTCCGTTTTCAGCTGCGCTCGAAGGCGATACCAAAGCTGTCTGGAATGCAGAACTGCTTGGAGGAGTTGAGGTGCTGGAGCATCCTGGCGCGGTTACGCTGAGCGCGGAGAAGTCGCTGTATTTTCCCGTGGCGCCGGTGGTTGGCACCAAGCCTACGGCGCTGCACCTCATTCCGTACTACGCGTGGGCCGACGCGGACACCGGGCATGCAGGTTTGGATCCCATATATCCAAACCTAGCGCGATGCCCCGGGAGATTTTCTCGCCTACCCTTTGGTCATCGGAATCCACGCGCGCATGAGAATGGAGAAGAAGATTTGCAGCCAAAAGACAAAGAGGCGGTTGGCTGATCTTCGATTTGACCGGCCCTTTGCGCCTCGGCGTGCATCGCGCGCCGTACTGCATTGTGTCCTGCTGCTTTCGCTTGCCGCCTGTCGCAGCGGTCACCCGGTCATCGCCGTAGTTCCGCGAACAGCAGGGAACACTTCTGGGAGGGCGAACACGCAGGCGCTGCCTTGGTCGCTCATGAAAAAGGGTTGCGCGTTTACTACCAGGCACCCACGCGCGAAGATGACCTATCGAGTCAACTTGGAATCATCGAGAGGGCACTCGATCGGGGATGCAACGGCATCATCCTCTCGCCGGTCGAAGCGCTGCCGTTCCGCACGACCATCCGAAGAGCGGTTGAAAGCGGAGTACCCACCGTGATTGTCGGGACCGACCTGGGCATTCCTCCGGGGAAGAAGCTTGCGTACGTCTTGAACAGACAAAGAGGCAGGGGGTGAATTAGCCGCGCGCCAATGCGCGCATCCTGGGCGGCAAGGAGACCATCGCCATCGTGGGCATCAGCTCCACAGTTGACGAGCACCGCAACCAGAGCGCGCAGCCTGATAAGACGTATTGCCAAAGAGTTTCCCGGGATTCAGTGATCATCGGCGACTGGGACTGCCAACTAATACCTCAGGAACAGCAGGTGGCCGAGGAGCTGGTCAGCAAGGATGACCATGTAAACGCAATTGTGGCTCTCTCCGAGGCCTCCACGCGGGGGGCCTATTATGCATTGGTCGAATTCAACAGGATTGGAGAGATTAAGCTCATCGGATTTGATCAGGATCTGTTGGAGCCAGTGAGAAGCGGCGGCATCGACTCCATTATCCTGCAGAACACCTATGAAATGGGCCGGCGGGCTATGGGGATCATGGACGGCAGCTGCGCGGGAAGTTTCCCGCGCAGCAGGTCTCACTGGAGCCTCTGCTGTTGACCCGCGATAATATTGACTCCTCTCAAGTGCGCCAGATGCTGACGCTCGTCTGGTGGTACGACCAATGATTCGGCAGCTGCATCGGCGGCATTTTTTCATCGTCGTTGCCTGCCTCAGTGTCCTCGCGCTTGGAGCCCTTGGATACCTCGCCTATCGCTCCCTGGCGCAGCATGGACCGTCGTATCACGACTCTTTTGCCCAGGAAAAGCAGGACGAATGGCAGCATTCGGCGGGACCTGGCAAATCATCAACGGCGTCATGCAGGACAGTTCCGGCGGCGAAGAGCCAAGTTGATGACCGGCTCAACCGATTGGAGGGACTATAAAGTGGACGCGGATGTGCAACTGCTCGGCAAGGCGGGGGACGCCGGACTCGTTATGCGCACAACTCAGGAAGAGGAGGGCGTCGATTCCTACCATGGCGATTGCCGGCCTTCGCGACCTGGATAATACGCTAATCCTCGGTCGCGCCGACTATGGATGGCACGAATTTCAAGCCATCCCGGTGGCCTCCGGTGTGCACACCAGGGTCTGGTATCACCTGACGTTTCTTGCTTACGAGTGCACCCTTTCGGCGAGGACGATCTCACCTTTGGGGAAACAACGACGGTAGCAATCCGGGATCCCTCGTGCGTCAAGGCCGGCCGCTTCGGCCTGCAGTCTTATGCCTCCGGCGCATTGTGGCGCAACATAACCGTCAGCCGTTCAAGCCGGCGGGATCTGACCTCGCTTATCGGCGATCGCGCCGCCGGGGCTTCCGGCGGAACGGGGTGTGGCATGGACAGGCAATACGGATGCGCTGGACCGCCGCAACGAAATTGAGCTGATCGATCGCGACATGCGCGACCATCATTCCGACTTAAGCGCGCAACCCATCGGTAGCTTGCGCCTGCTCTCTCCCAATCAACCGTCACAGGTCACGGTACACGGCGTGGTAACACTCATTTCGCCGGTGCTGTATGTGCAGGACGCAACCGGTGGATTGGCAATACCGAAGGCACGCACCACAAAGCCAATTCAGATTGGCGACGCAATCGAAGCCAAGGGTAATGCCAAGCTGCACGATTCAGTCGTTCTCAGGACGCAGATGTGCGTCCTCTGTGGACACATACGCCCGTACCGCCTGTTGCCGTCTCTCCATCGCAAGCTGCTACAGGGGCGTTCGACGCCCAATATATCGAGGTGGAAGGCGTTCTGCGCAGCCTGGAGTCCACCACTGATCACATGCTGGTTCTTACCCTGGATGAGGGGGCGCAGTCCTTCCGCGCCATCGCGAATGACAAGAGCCCGAAACAGACTGCACGCCGTATCAGAGAACAAAGCCGCCTTCGTCTGCGAGGGGTGTGCGTGGTTGATTCCGCTTATACCCATGACCTTACCCCCTTTGCGCTGTTACTCCCGTCTGTGGAAGAGGTAGAGGTGATCAAGGCACCGCCCTGGTGGAGCACCGGTCATCTTGTGGTTCTCACGTTCGGATTTCTCCTTCTGCTGCTGGCCGCGCAAACTGGTAATAGTTTCATTGCCCGATGGAGGCTGCAGGCGGTCATGGAAGAACGGTAGCGGCTGGCCCACGAGATGAACGATACCCTGGCGCAAAACTTCGCCGGCCTGGGCTTTCATCTGGAGGGCATGCGCGACGATACCAGCGAAGAGAATCCCTTGCGCCCCCAACTCGATTGGGGCGATTGTACAGGGCTTCTGTGACAGCCACAAGGAGGCCAGGCGCAGTGTGGCAGCGTTACGGCCGCAGGCGCTTGAATCGGTGGGGTTGCTCAAGTCGTTGGAGCAGGATGCGCAGCGCATGGTCGGAGGCGGGAGTGTTCACATTGCGACGTCGCTTAGCGGAACGGAGCGCAAGATCCCCGTGTCCATTTCAGATACGTTGCTGCGCATCGGCCAGGAGGCGGTCGCAAATGCGGTTCGCCATGGACAGCCCGAGCGCCCGGCAACTGGCCATCGCTTACGAGAACACGGCTTTGCAACTCACGGTGAGAGACAATGGCAAGGGCTTTGACCCATCGAACGGGTCATCGGGTTTCGGGATTCGCGGGATGGAGAATCGGGCGCATAGTATCTCGGCGGACCTGGAGATATCGAGCGCTCCGGACCAAAGGCACTCAAGTGCAAAAACCGGGTGCCGATACCACCTCCGTTCCTCCATGCTTCCTGGCCGCGTTTTGCCTGGCAATGGTTCTGGAGACGAGGACGTAATGGAAAGTCAAACGGTTAGTTCAGCTATTCGGTTGCTCATCGTTGATGATCATCCCGTCGTCCGCGCTGGACTCATGAGCATGCTGCGCAGGCAGAGTGTGCTGAAGGTTGTTGGGGGAAAGCGGCGCTGCAGCCCTTGCGTTTGCCGGGCGCAACGCGGTCGATGTGGTCCTGCTCGATCTCCGCATGCCGAAATTGCAGCGGCATCCAGACCCTGCAGGCTCTTCGGCAGATCGCCCCCACACCACGGGTCGTCATCCTGTCCAGTTTTGATTTCGAGGAGGAGATTTTTGGTGCGGTCCAGGCCGGCGCGAAAGGTTATATATCCAAGGATACGTCGCGGGAAGAGCTGGTGGCCGCCATCGTGGCAGCGCACAACGGCAAGACATATTTGCCGCAACACATCGCGGGGAAAGCTGGCGGAGAGAATGCTGCGTTCCAGCCGGAGTCCTCGCGAGCTGGAGATCTTGCAGGCGTTGTCAAAAGGGCTGACCAACAAGGAACTCCAACTCATTCACCCGGCACGGCGGTCAGCTTCCCGAGCCACTCGCCAGCGCCGCCGCAGACCCAGTAACGTTCGCCGACGCAATCGGTGCCCTGACCGGGTATTCCCTCGCCCGGCGCAGCGGCGACAGCATCAACATCCACCGGCTTATCCAGGACGTCGCGCGGAATCGGCAGCCCACAGCCTGACAGGCGAGCCGCTGGAAAAGGTGTTCGCCCTCCTTCCGTGCGGACCTGCCGGACGATGTCTGGGCTACCCCGAAAGCTGGCCACGCTGGCAGGGCGCTGTTGCCCAGCGTCCTGGCGGCAACCAGCATCACACCGGCACCGCGCCGGTGGCCACGACCGCGTGGCTGCTTAGCAATGCAGGCACATACCTGAGAAGGCACGGCCGCTTCGGTGAGGGCCTGCCCCTGCACCAGCAGCGCCCTGCGCCTGCGCGAAACAGCCCTCGGCCCCCACCATCCCATCTGGCCACGGACCTCAACACACTGGCTGAGGCACTGACTGCCCGGGCCGTCCACCGAAGCCCTGCCTCTGCACCAGCGAGCCCTGCGCATCCGGGAGGCGGCTCTGCGGCCCGACCACCCCGAGGTAGCCGTAGACCTCAGCTTCGTAGGCCGGGCATTTCGATCTCGACCGCGCGAGGAGGCTCTGCCCTTGCACCAGCGCGCCCTGCGCATCCGGGAGACAGCCCTCGGCCCCGACCACCCGACGTGGCCTTCGACCTCAATCACGTGGGCCGGGCGCTGACGATCCTTGGCCGGGCAAATGAGGCGCTGCCCTTGCACCAGCGCGCCCTGCTCATCCACCAAGCGGCGCTGCGCACCGGCCACCCAGACCTGGCCAACGACCACCGCTACCTCGGCCGGACGTTTACCGCCCTGGGCCGCCCCGATGAAGGCCTCCCCCTCCACCAGCGGGCTCTTCACATTGATGAGGCAGCCTTCGGCCCTAACCATCCCTACGTAGCCAAGATCGACCTCAGCACGGGCAGCTCGGGCACTGGCGGCCATGGGCAGGACAGGAGGCCCAGCCCCTGCACCGGCGAGCCCTACGCATCCGCGCGGAAACCCTCGGCCCGGACCACCCGAACACTCGTCGAAGCCGCCGGAACCCCTAACGAGACCTGGACCACCGATTGGCAGCCAACGGCTACGGACCGCTAGCGACGTGGACACATACAGGTAAACCAGCATCTGCGGGACAAGAACACAACACACGCTGAAGGTCGATGAGCGCGCAGTCCCCCGCCGATCTGGCTGGAGGGGTCGTCTGCCTGGATAGCAGCGGGTATCCAGCTGCAGAGCTGGCCGATCTGCGTCTGGTTACGGAATGTCTAATGAATATGGATTCCTACGGCCGTCGAGCCAGGTCGCTATCGCTGAAGACTGATCGACATGAGCAGGGTTCCTATTACGGGGGGCAATCGCTCGACTTGGACGTGGATGACGTCCCGGATGTGCACTTCCAAGGCATAGGACGGCTCTGTTTGGCTCTTGCCTTTACTGTTGTGCTCACCGGAGCTCCCGGGAAGAGAGGCAGGAGCGCCGGGGTTGAGACGGCTGTATGCGATGGCACACCGCAGGTCTTCCATCGCCTCACGGCGCGGTCGGCCGAGCGTCTCCCATGCATCCATCCATGCTTCCCGTTCCTTATCGCTGAGTTCGCAGACCGTCAGCACGCGGATCAACACGCCGTGGGACAGGGATCGTTCATGGCGCAGGATTGCGCCGATAGTCGAGCGCGTGAGTTCACCGCTCTCGTCTCGGCGGACCAGCTCGCGGTGAGAGCCGACCTTGCTAGTGACGAGGTCACCTAGGGCGTAGTACATGTCGAGCCAGGAGGCAATGTCCGAGGGTGGAGAGGTGTTGATTTGCCGGACCTGGCGTCGTAGGCGCGAAGCTTGGCCGCCTCCCAGAGGTTCCTTGCCTCGCGGGGCGCCGCCCCGCAGCGCTTGGCTATCGTTTCGATGAGGTGCCAAGGCGGAAGCCGTCGACCGCATAGCGCCCGCGAGACCCACGACCTGCTGTAGGGACATCACCCGCGACCTGCTCGTAGGTTGTGTCAGTCTCATCGAGACGGGCATGCACCCATCTGATCAGCGATTAAGCGCCGCATCGTTCGATGCGACAAGTATCCTCGGGTGTCCCATCGCCCACCTCCGCCAGCCGGCGTAACGGGCACGCCTTCACCGATGAGTCTGCACACTGCTAAGGGCGTCCACGACAGGCACGGAGACGTTCGTGCCGGGGTGGCTACGCATAACGATCATATTCGTGGCCATAAGTTGCACGTTCGCGCTGCCGATGTGGCTAGGGGGCCCCTAACGGCTACGCCAAGGGACCTATGTGAAGCTTGTACCACGCAATAGCAGCGAGCCCCACCCAAGCGATCTTGTAGTCAGCAGTACGCAGTCGATCAGGTTTATCACGGAACGTGGCCAGCCAGCCATAGCGTCGCGGTGGCCGCCCTGCCGATTCTGCCTGGGAGAGTTAGCGGTCTGCGGCGCTGGTGACTATTCGCCTTATTGAAGAAATCGATGTAGGCGTTACGGGTGGGGTCGCAGCGTTCGGAGGCCCGATAGGCTGCCTCTCATATCCGCTGTCGGCCGCTTTGCTGGCCCGGGCTTTCGAACGACGTGCTGGCTCGACCGCGCTGCTGCAACTCCGCTGGTTGTGGCGTGCGCCCCGAAAGCATCCTTTCTGATGGTCAAGACCCTTCGGGTCAGGTGTCTGGGCCAGGGGGCAAGATCAGATTGTTGCAGGAGAGTTTGGTCCTGCCCGCCCATCGGTTGCAGTGGGTCGCTGGCTAATTCGCGCGATGCTGGTTTGGCGAGGAGAATCCCCAGGTGTGAGATCGCCCCGTCGGAGCCTGCCTGCCCTGCTCGCTGCGGTCGCGGTAATCGCGGTGATGGTGGCCGTGATAGTGCGGATTCAGTCCAGCAGACATCCGATAGATACCGCGACCGTGTATTCCGGAGATCTTGCTGCCGTAGCCATTGCGGTTACGCTCCTACTGGCTATCGCCGGATGGTGGCGGAAAGACAGTCCGCGGCCAGGTGGGATCAGTTCGGCGGCTCAGGTTGCGGCTGCCGCCGAGCGACTGGCGGAAGTCATGGCGGACCGATGGCGACGGGAGGCGGCGATCCGGCGGATCATCACGCCGGCCCGGTAACCGTCCGGTGGCGGTGGTCAGCAGAAGCTGTTACGGCTTCGCGCCCGGATGTCGCAGCGCCGCCAGTGCCCGGGGCGGGCCCGTTGCCGCTGCCTGACCCGGCGGGGCAGGGAGAGTTGCTGGGCTCGGGGGTGGTAGGACGCCTGCACGACGAGCTCTACGCACGTCTGCCACATGGACGGCTTGTGGTGCTGGGCGGGCCGGGTGCCGGCAAGACAGGAGCGATGGTCTTGTTGCTTCTGGCGGCTCTCGAGCGTCGCGCCCTGCTCGCCAGCGACCAGCGCGGGCGGGTGCCAGTTCCGGTGTGGCTGACGATGGGCAGGTGGGACCCTGCTGAAACGAGCTTGCGGGACTGGGCGACCGCAACGATGAACCGCGATCATCCTGCCCTGCGCGCGTCCGAATACGGCCCAGACGCTGCCGGGGAATTGCTGCGCGTTGGTCGGGTCGCGTTGTTCCTCGACGGCCTGGACGAAATGCCGGAGGGTCTGCGGGCACAGGCTATGAGACGCATCGATGAAGAGGCTCGGGGAGTACGGGTCGTCCTCACTAGCCGGCCTGAAGAGTTCTCGCAAGCCATGCAGGCCAGCCGACCGGACAACACTGTAGTCATAGAGCTGAGACCGGTTCAGCCAAGCGCGGCGGCCGCCTACCTCCTGCACGGGCAACCGCTCCCCGGTCGCGAGCGATGGGAACTCCTCGGCTCTCACTTGACGCAACACCCGGGTAGCATCGTCGCGCGCGCCCTTGACAATCCGCTGGCCCTGTCAGCGGCCCGCGATACTTACGCCAGCCAGGACCCGGTTGTACTTACGGACGTCGACCGGTTTCCGAACGTGCACGCGGTGCGCGAGCATCTGTTGACCCAGTTGCTGGTCACTGCCTTCACAGATGAACATCAGCGGGTCCACGCGACGCGCTGGATGGCCTGGATCGCCGGCCAGATGGGCACTAGCCGGGATTTGTCGTGGTGGGAAATCCCTGCCTGGGTACCGCTGTGGAAGCTTCGCCTCATCTTCGGTGTCGCAGCCGGACTGCTGTTCGGGCTAGTGGTCGGGCTGGCGATCGCGCACGTCGCCACTCCTGCGGCTGGAATCGTGACGGGAATCGCCGCCGGATCTGCCTTCGGCGCTCTCGTCGCGGTCGGCATCGAGCGCGTCCGGGGCATCCGCCACCTGCCCCGGGCATTCGTCTTGCGCTGGCCACCACGGCCGTTGCTCGGGTCAATACTCCTATTTAGTCTAGGAGTAGGGCTCATGATGGGCGTGATCCTCTGGCTGTCGGCCGGGCTGGCAGTCGCGCTCGGAGCAGGACCCGCCTCCAAGGCAGGCCCAGGGCTGGCGTTTGCATTCGCGGCAGGATTCGTATTCGGACTGGCGATAGGGCTCGCTTGCATCTACGGCTACGTCTGTACCACTCCGCTTGCTGGCTCAGCTTCAGCAACCGCGGTCAGCAGTTACCATGCCGACCGCCGTACCGGGGTCATCGCCGGGCTGGGAATCGGGACTGTAGCCGGAGTTCTGGTCGGCTTCGGATTCGGTCTCACCGTCGGGATCGTTGCCGGGCTCGGGGCACGCCTGCTCGCTGCGCTAGTCGCCGTCCAGGTGTCCGTGGTGAAACTTGCCGAACTCATTCTTGGTATCCAAGAAGGCAGCAGGGTGAACTTCCGGCGTCTGCTTGAGGACGCTCTCGACCGGCAGCTCTTGCGCCAAGCCGGCACGGTCTATCAATTCCGTCATGCCGCTCTCCAAGACCATCTCGCCGCAATGAACTCCCAGCACCCAAACCAGTAGTTCAGTATGGTCACCAGGACGGCAGCTACGCCGATCTCGCTGCGGGTATCGATGAGTCGGCAGTATGGACAATAAGAGATCACCGAGGCTACAGCGACGATGGCAGCGGCAGTAATGATCCGGAGCTGGTCGCCTGTGGTTCCATTCTCGCCAAAGATGCACGCGGCGGGCCGGAAAGCTGAAAGAGTAGCATCGGCGACGCCCGAGAACGAACGATATGCGCGTCATTTGGGCGCACTGGCCACGCTCTTGCCGCTAGCACCTAATCGGCTCGGGATCCGTAGGGCAGCGCACCGGGCTTACAGCGAGTGATCGGCGCAGAACTCAAGCGAGGCGCGCATCGCCGCCGTTATGTAGTGGAACGGTCCCTGCGGTCCGATTCGTTTGAAGGCGCCATAACGAGTATTTCTGTGCACCGGTCTCTGGCGGATGCGAGGCAAAGCTCATCAGTGTGTAATTGTGGTTTCTGGTCGCGGCAAGTATGTCAGCAGTCTCCTGGACCGCTGACGGCGCGCGCGAAGTCTGACGGGACCATCAACTCCCGCGTCGTGGTGCACGACTGCCGAGTGTGCGTTGTGTCGTCGTGCAGCGGAGCCGTGAGCGGCTGGATGCGCACCTACTCGTTTTTGGGGTTCAAGCCCGGGTGGTATTGGCGACTAATGACCGGAATCCGCCACGGGCGCTACTCGTCAGGCGCGCGCAGGGTGAACCGGTAAATACCCCAGTCACCGCCCAGGCAAAGGTCAGATCCGGCAGGGAACCAGCCGCAGGCGTGGACTCCGCCGACGATACGTATCGCCGTGAGGCATTGGATGGCCGGTCTTTCAAGGGCCGCGTCCCAGATTCTCGCCGTACCGTCATCGCTGGCGGTGGCGATCCGGCTGCCATCTGGGGAGATCGCCACCGCGCGGACCCACCACGTGTGGCCCGTGAGAGTGGCGCGGGGAGTGCCGTCGGCGTCCCAGATCCGGGCCGTCCGGTCGCTGCTGGCGGTGGCGATCCAACTGCCATCCGGGGAGATCGCCACCGCGCGGACCTCGTCGGTGTGGCCGGTGAGAGTGGCGCGGGGAGTGCCGTCGGCGTCCCAGATCCGGGCCGTCCGGTCGCTGCTGGCGGTGGCGATCCAACTGCCATCCGGGGAGATCGCCACTGCGTGTAGCGGATGTGTGTGGCCGGTGAGAATGGCGCGGGGAGTGCCGTCGGCGTCCCAGATCCGGGCCGTCCGGTCGCTGCTGGCGGTGGCGATCCAGGTACCGTCCGGGGAGATGGCCACACCCCTCACCTCGCTCCTGTGGCCGGTCAGTGTATGTCGAGCGGTGAGGTCCGCGCTCAGAATCTGCGCGTCACGCCCATCGCTGTTGCTACCGCTGGCAATCCAGCTGCCGTCAGGGGAGATCGCCAGCCCTTCAAACATCATGATGTTGCGCGCGAGCTGGATGCCACCACGGGGGGTGCCGTCGGCGTCCCAGGTCCGCGTCCTCCAACCCAAGCCGGTGGTTGCAATCCAGGCGCCGTCTGGGGAAATCGCCAGCACCCAGACCGAATCCTTGTGGCCGAACACGCGGCGCATCCGTTGGTCCGCTGGTTCGTCTGGCAGTGGCCAAGATGGCTCCGCGGTCCACACGTGAAGACTCGACCTCAGTGCGGGCAGCTGGCTGACCACCTCAGGCATGTTGCCAAGACGGCTGGTCAAGATGGTGGTCAGAGCGCTGGGCGGGTCGATAGGTCTCAGCAGGTAGGCGTCTGCTGCGAAGGCACGCTGCAGCCGCCTGGCGGCTGGTGCGGCTGACCGAGCCAGGTCGGATTCCACCGCAGCCGGGCCCGATCTGGACAGCCGGACGGCCATGAATCGAAGGTCACAGCAAACCTTGTCCAGCTCGGCGTCCAGGCCCGCGGCCTTTAGGTGGTAGGTCAGGTGCTGGAGCAGGTAACCGCCCGCTGCAGTGTCAGGCACCCGCCACCATGCAGCGGCGCTGCTCGCCGCCGTCCGCCTGATCCGGTCCGGCCGCTGGCCGTATTGCGTCAAGTAGCGCTGCGTGGACCGCGGCACCACGACTGGGGCCGACCCGTCCGGCCGCTAGGTCGCGGATCACATCATGCACGACTATCACCCTCGAATTCGCAGCCCATGCAATAGCCAGCAGCGACAAACCGTCCAGCCGCTCCAACAGCGCCTGCGCGTCGGCGCTATTCAGTCCTGCCGTGGCTTGCCACAACAGGGAAACCGCCTCCAGCGGAACCTCGGCATCCTCGGCGAAGATCGACAGCTCATAGAATCGGTCTTGCTGTGGTGGCTCTAGCGCGTCCAGGCTGTAGTCGACCGTCGCGGCAATAGCGCACTGCCGACTATCCGGATCGGCGATGTCCAGCGCTGCCGGGCCGTCTCGCATCAGCCGGGCCGCAGCGTCCGCTGCGGCCATTTCGATCACCCCACCACGCCTAAGGTTGTCGGCCAGCCGCTGGTTTACCAGGTTCAACAGAAGCGGCCACCCGCCGGTCCGGTCCAGCAGCTCCTGTTCCAACTGGGCTGAGATTGGCGGCAGGCCCTGCGCTAGCAGCCGGCGGGCCACCGCGACGGGCAGGGCGTCGACCATGATCGGGAACGCAGCCGCAGCGGACAGCAGTGCGGGGCGCCGCGTTGTCACCAGCAGCCGAGCCGCCTGCCCGGCCGCCAGGAATGGCTGCAGCTGCCCGATGGTCCAGACATCGTCGGCCACCAGCAATGCTTGTCCTCGCCGCGACGCCAGCGCCGCCGCAAGGGCCTGCCCGGCTCCCTCAACGCTAACGAACCCCGGCCCTTCTCCGCCAAGGTTCGTAATCGCCTCGCTGATCCGGGCGGCAAGCCCCGTTCCGTGCAGGTCCCGGCCGACTGTTACCCAGCAGATACCGCCTCGGTACCGGCGCCGAATTGCCCGCGCCTTGCATGCTCGCGCTGCCAGCATTGTCTTGCCGAACCCGCCCGCGCCCACCAACGCCATGGTCACCGCCACCGCGTCGGTGCTTGAGCGCCTCAGGGCCGCCACCACCAGCCCCAGCTCTGCCCGGTCCACCCAGCCCACCGTGGGCGGTACCTGCGACAAGCCCACTCCGGGCTTACGGGCTGGGCGTACGTTCGACAACCAGGTCAGTGCCGCGATCACTGCCGCCAGGCCGCACGTAACAGCGATCCACAACGATCGCCGGCCGGTAACTGCCGCCGGAAGGTATCCGCTCACCACATTGACGGCAATCGCGGCGACGACAGTGAGCAACGCGAGGACACCCGCCACCACGGGAAGCGATCCACGGCCGCGCACCAATCACCTCAAGTTCCAGCAAGCCTCGGCCACGTCCGACACTGCCTGACGTAGCAACACGCGAGCATGCCCTTGCGATCTACCAAACCAGCGCGCTCACCGCAAGTGGCGGCCCTTTTGTGAGACGGTCAGCCTAGCCGTGTTCACCACCATCACGGTCTGCGTCCGCCCGGGTCTGATCGAGTGGCGCAAGAGCGCGGACCTAGAATCAACCAACCAGAGTTGATCTATCCGCTCCAGCCACGTGCCGGGCGCCTGTACCGAAGGCGTACAGATGGATCGTTCTGTAGTAGCGATGATCTATGCGATGTTGCGTCGGTCTCGGATTCTGGCCAGATGGGCTGCCCGGGCTGACGGCATGAAGGTCTGCTGGATACTGAACGCTGGGCGAGCGCATGTCTGCGGTGGGTCGCTGATGTGGTCTGCTGTTGCGGTTTGACCGCAGATGCCTCGCAAGTTTCCGCTACGGTGCTATGGCTGCCGACCGCCCCGAATGGCTTTCCTGCGCCCGGGACATAGGGGATTTAATGGATGAGATAACGCTCTGGGTGCCATCGGATCTGGCTACGGAACTTTTTGAGCAAGGTCTTGCCGCCGAGCCGCTGGTCTGGCGTGGCACGGATGTGGTGAGCGTGTTGACGTTGGCGGCCGACATCACCTCGGCCGTTACCGCGGTGGTAGTCGCGCGCGAGTCGATCGGGGCGGTCGTGCGGCGTCTTGTGCATCACGCGAGCCAGACGGCCGAGGAGGCCTCTGAGGTTAAAGTTTCTGTCCAGGGTCCGGTAAGGACGCTTCTGGTGGTGGAGGCCAATAACCCCGGCGGGCTGATGCGCCTTGAAGTGAGGGTGCAGGCCGTGGTCGGGGAGGAGTTGGACCATGCGGATGCCGATGTGGGCGCCACCGAGGGATAGCAGGGAGGATCGTCTATGGCACGCGCCCGCGCCGTCACTGCTGCGCGTCTCACTAACAAGGCGCTGCGGAAGTTTCGGCGAGATCACGACCCGCAGGCCGCAGCGGTACTGATCTCCAAGGCGATAGGAATGCTGCGGTCCGAGCAGTCCGGTTTCGCCCGGATGCATCTTGGCAGGGCTTACCAGCTACAGGCTGACGTCCAGCTCAGCCGAGGCGAGGTGGATAACTGCATGGACTCATTCGCGCAGGCCGAGTCGGCGTACCGATCCACTCCCAAGGCGCGCCTGCTGTACATCCGCTTCCTGCACGACGTGGTGGTCACCCTCGCAGACATGGGCATGGACGGCCTCGCCAAGCACTATCTGGGAAAAGCCCGCGAAGCCGCTGTCGGCACGAATAGCCGGTATATCCGGTCGCTCGAGAGCGTCGCCCTCGGCCTGGAGTTCTGCACCCAAGAGACCTACGACGCCTACCGGCAGCAAGTTGCTGCACTGCCCAGGCCGGGTCGCTCAGTGGAAAGACGAGGGCGCGTGGAGATGCTCGCGAGGGCCGCGCTGAGGTTCGGCACCATGCCGGACATTCAGAAGGCCTTCGCCGATCTCACGGCGCTGTACCGGCAATCGGCCGGCATCCTGGAACGGCTCGGATGTGTGGCCGCTATAACAGAGAGCACGGAGCATGCTGCCTATCCATTTCCTGTACCGGATGCGCTGCTGGCGGCGACGTCGGAAGTGATCCAGGAGCTTCCGGACCACCTTCCGGAGGGTCATAAGTCACAGGCTTACGCCGCGCGCGCAGTAGCCCTGTGGTCGCGCGGGCGGCTCGACGAAGCGCTCAGCGCCGCATTAACGGCGGTAGCCCTGGCTGATAGCGCATCCTGGCGTATCGGAGCGTCGGTTGTCCGGCTGGTGACTGGCCGGGAAGCCGCATCGATGCGCTACATCGCGCTTCGCCTGGCGCGTGAACTCGGCGACGCTTCGCTGGCTGCAGAGCTCATTGAGACAGCTAGGTTGCCGGCGCTGCCCGACTGGTCGGGCGCACCACGCTTTACCTCGCTGATCACTGCTGACGACAGTCCGGCGGCGGTGCTACGCCGGTCGCTCAGTGCCTTGCATCCGGTCAGGGTCGGCGGCGTTTCGCGGCTGTGCGCGCACTACCCGCAGTCCCTGCCGCTCGCCGAGCCGCTTGATCTTGAGCGTTCCATCCGGAAGATCGGCAGCGCGGATGCCTGGTGGTGGGCGCTGGATCGGCCCGCTCGGCAACTTGTTCTGGGCTCTCCGAGAACCAGGCGGAACGTTCAGCTGCGGCGTCCGCGCCATCCAGACGGAATCTGCGGAGTATCACCTGCTGGCGAACGCCTTGGCAGCAACCCCGGCCGCCATGAACCCGCAGGAAGCCCACGTCGGCGACTTCAACCGAGATTACGCCTCCGAGGAGACCATATCCACCAGGCTGGGCCGACTGCTCATACCACATCCGCTGGCCAGCCGCCTGGAGACGGTAGCACGGGGCGAGTCAGCTCCGCTATCCCTGGTCATCGCGGGAAACTATCTCTCGCAGCTGCCGCTGCCCCTTCTCTCACCGGCAGATTTTGCTGACGGCCGCCCTGCACGCCTGCTGGAACTGGCCACGTTGCGCATGGCGCCGCCGCTAGCAATCACGGAAGCCATCCAGACCCCGGCTGCCACGTCGCCGCCATACCCAGTCGCTGTCTGCTGTTCGGATCCCACCTCGGTGCTGACGCACGCACGGTTGCCGGCGAGCGCCCAGCACCTGCTCGGCGGCGCAGCGCTATGCCAGGAAAACCCCGGAATGCTGCTTGCAACCCGCAGCAACTTCATCGGCGTCATGAAATCCCTGACGTCACAGGACGCCGTGTTCGGATATGCCGGACACGCCGCCGAGGGCGCCGCCGGAGCCGACCTGGAAAGTTCCCTGACACTGACGGACGGCGCGCTTGACGCCGACACGCTGTTCAGCCGCGTCGACGAGGCACCGGCAATACCGTTCCCGCGGCGGGTGCTGCTCGCGGCATGCGGCTCGGCCGGAAGCACCGGCACCGGCCGCGGCGAATGGCTCGGCGTCGCCGCCGGAGCGCTGATCAGCGGAGCGCAACAGGTCATCGCGACAGCATGGCCGATTCGTGACACTGCATTCACGCAAGAGTTCGACGCGGCCGCACTGGCACTGCTCCAGGAATCGGCAGACGTGGCAGCCAGCCTGCGCGAACTGCAGCTCGCATGTCTTGACCGCTGGCGCGCATCGGCTTCAGCCGGCTCCAGCAAGTCCCGCCCAGCCCAGCCCTCACAGGCACCACCGCTGATCTGGGCGGCATATCAGTTCCTAGGCGCCATGAATCCATAACTGGGCACGGCCACGTAGCAGGAACGGGTCAGCCTGACCCGCAGCACTTGCGGCGAGCGAGGTGGCGGTTGCGCTGGATGCCAGCTGGCTGGTCACCAGAAGCGGCGAGGCACAGTCCAGATCTGGGCACCGTCGCCGACGGGCCCACGGCTCACTCTCCCCGGACAGGCGGCCGGTGGGTGTCGCGCTGGTCATGCTAGATGGTCGCTGGCTGGCTGTTGCCCCCGGCAATCAGACGGGTGCGGTTCCTGGAGGCGGGCCTCGGCACTCGCCGACCTCCATGCCGGCTGACGATGGTAGGCGTGGCGATGGCCTGCAGGGGAGAAGTCGGTGGACGCGATCGCGCAGTGTGCCGGGCTGGCCGAGGTTGACTGGGCTCAGCTCGCCATCCGGGGCACCTGCCGTCATCCCCGGCAGCCCGGTGCCACGCCCCGTACGCCTCAGACGCCAGCCTCGTGAGCTGGGCGCCGGCCATTGCACGGGATCAAGCACCAGCCTGCTCGATGAGCTGGATCTTCCGGCCAGCCATCAAGCATTGGTCAGCCCGGAAGCGCGCGGGGAGGCTGGCTGCCTGGCAGATCGTAGTAGCCCCAGACCTTGGCTGTCGGCACCAGGCGTTCGGCATGGACTAGCGCTTCAAGGGAGGTGCGCTCGTCCGCAGGCATGTCCGGGTCATGGTGGAGGCGGAAGGCGGCAGCGCGCTGGGCTATGTCCTGCGCCACGACCACTGGCTCGGGCCCGCCTCGCAGGAGGTGGAGATGCAGCGATTTGGTGGTGCCCAGGTCAGGGTATTCGAGAGCGATGATAGCGAGCAGATGCCGCCCCTGGATCGGAGGGCTAGCCCCGATCCGCTTGATCGACTCGTAGCGGATCTGGCCCACCATGACCTTGCCCCGGCGTCTTCTGGCGGCCCTGACAGTGCTGACTACGGTGGCTGCCGCCGCGACGGCCGGCGGGCTGACCCAGGTGCTGCCCTTCTCGTACTTTTCGCAGGCGAGCATGACTCGGCAGTCGCTGACGTACACAGCAGTACGCGTCGGAGTGCGCACGAGGCTGGACCCGGCCGCCAGCGACGGGGACGCCGCCGCCATCCGCTTCGAAGCCCGGCCAAGCTCATGGACAGACACGCCGGACGTCCAGACCATCTTGATGTCATGACCGTCTGCTGGTTCGGTGGCGAACTGCGGCCTTCGTCGTCGCTCAGGCCCGGGTAGAGGTACGTGCTCGCGGGGATGTCTTCGTAGGCCCGGATCCCCAGGACATTAAACCCAGCCATGACGTCCTCCCTCGTCCCGGTGCGATGTCATTACCTCACATGCCCGCGCTGTTTCGTGGCATCAAATAGGTGCTGATTGATTGCCGATGTCCCTGGCTCTGCATCGGCCGCGCCGGTCATTCGGAAAGAGGCTAACGCACCTTGCTCAGGTTAATGCGCGTTGCGCGCAGAACCGGATAACCTGCGCATGCTCACGGCAGAGACTTGACACGTCGATCCAGCGCGCCGAGTCGGCGATACGCGCGGAAGCATCTGGCCGCCACGCTTGCTGGGCGTTCACGCTCCGTAACAGCCGTGGTCAGGCTAGTGGCCAGCCGTTCGATCGGTCGGCGGTTCGCGGGGCGGCGACAGAGCCCGCTTCCCTGCTCATCTATACGAACTGCCCCGCTTAGCCCCTCATCAAGGCTCGAAGCAAAACGTAACCGTCCAACTACTAATCGTAGTAACTTCTGGTCTTGGCGAGCCAGACACCCGACGGGAGCGATGGCCATGTCAGCTGGAATAACGATTCTGTCGCGCCGAGTCCTAACTTCGGTGTTGATGTCGCTACCAGTAGCACTGGGCTTGGTGGCACCTGCGCATCAGGCGGCGCAAGCGGAGTGGCAGATGTCGGCGATTGTTTCGACAGGCGGCTACCATTCGTGCGCCCTCGAAAACGGGAAACCTTACTGCTGGGGCTGGAACACCTACGGGCAGCTGGGTGATGGCAGCACCGCTTCTTATTCCAGTGTTCCGGTGGCCGTGGATACCAGCGGCGTGCTGGCCGGCAAGACCCTCACCCAGATCACCACCGGCTGGAACAACGTGCGCGCTGGACACGGCCGGCGCCGCCTACTGCTGGGGCGGAAACGACTTTGGTGAACTCGGCGACGGAAGCACCACCGATCTCCAACGTCCCGGTGGCCGTGGACACCAGCGGCGTGCTGGCGGGCAAGACCCTCACCCAGATCACCGCCGGCTGGCGCTCACACATGTGCACTGGACAGCGCCGGTGCCGCCTACTGCTGGGGCGACAAACTATGGCGAACTCGGCGACGGACAACCACTTCCGACTCCGCCGTCCCGGTGGCCGTGGACGCCAGCGGCGTGCTGGCCGGCAAGACCCTCACCCAGATCACCGCCGCCTGAGACCACGCCTGCGCGCTGGATACCGCGGCGCCGCCTACTGCTGGGGCGCAACGACGACGGGGAACTCGGTGACGACAGCAGCGCGTTCCAAGCGAACGTCCCGGTGACTGTAGACACCAGCGGTGCGCTGGCACAAATCGACGCCGGGTACGATCACACCTGCGCGCTAGATACTGCCGGCGCGGCTTACTGCTGGGGCTTCAACCGGTATGGCGACCTCGGCGATGGGACCACCGCTGACTCCAACGTGCCAGTCGCTGTTGACACCGGCGGCGCGTTGTCGAGCAAGACGCTCACCGAGATTGCCGACGGGGGCTACGACCATGCGTGTGCGCTGGATAGCACAGGTGCCATCTACTGCTGGG